>JBBQWP010000001.1:0-378522 GCA_038210455.1 Pyrinomonadales bacterium
TCGAGGCGTTCAAGGACGATTACAACGGCTTCAGACCACACAGCTCGCTGTGCGGTCTGACCCCGAATCAGGTGCTCGCAGGGCACCCCCAAAACCCGGAATTTTCGACTTTAGGCTGGTACTGAAAAGGGGAGAGGGTCACAAACCCGAAGTCTCTACTTATGACTGGTCCTAAATTGGGGAGGGTTACATCTACGCTGGAGTAATGAAGCTTACTTCTCTTTCATTCCATCCGCCGTATACAGTCTTCTAATCCTTACACTGTCGATCTTTGTTGCGATAAGGGTACCGCTGCCGACTCATACCAAAGCTACAACGATAGCGGCTTTGGCTCTCTGGATGCTGTTGACGGGGTCATTGCTAGTTCTTTCAAAATCTCGTTTTCCATTTGGCAATAACCGATTATCGAAGAAATCTGCGTTAGGGATATCGTGGGTTGTTCTCATTTTGTGTTCTGTGGCAGTAGTATTGCTCGTAAACCGAATCCAATTTCCGATAGGCGACATTGCAACTCTGCCTTTCATTCTCGCCGGATTGATTCTGGTTGAGATACTGTTAATAGGTCAACTCGTATTTATGGTGGCTCCTTCAAGGTTGCTTTCCAATCTGCAAGATCTAAGAAACGACATAATTTTCCTGCGGGTAAATATTGACGAAGGGCTCCGGCGCTACGAAACACTCTCAGAAGGCCAAACGTTGCCCGACGCTCTAAAGAAAGAGCTGAGTGAGATAGTCAATGACCTGAATCTGATTGAATATGCTCATTCCAACATGGGCGCCTTAATCGAAAAATTGCTAAGAGAACTTCCTCGTCAAAACGACCCGATGGAGACAAAAGACCAAAAGGCGAAGCAATTTGTTTTGGACAAGGACTCCTATTTTCTTCATGACGCCAAGTGTAAGGAAGTCTCGAACGCACTCCAGACGAAAATCAATAACCTTGTCAAACAACTAACACGACTTGGAGCGGTTACGGAAGACCGGGCCAGCGAAAACACGATCCGAACGCTATTGACTCAAAGACTTCAACGTATCCAAGCAGTTGAAAACGAACTGACCCGGCGTATTCAACAAATAATTTACTTCGCGAATAATCCCGACAAGATACCGCCAGAATTGAGCTCGGAGACCAGCCAAACCTCCGAGTGGCAGTCGACCAGCGACTCGATAGAAAAAGAAGAGGGACGATGAAACTGATTTCAATTATCTCTGCATGTCTGTTGTTCGCGCTAACTGCCAACGCTCAACAGCCAACCTACCAACTCAAACCCACGCCGAAAACCGTTGCCTGGGGCTACTACGACGCCAGCACGCCGCCGGTTTTGCGGATCAAATCGGGTGACACGGTTGAGGTGCAGACGCTGATTACATCCACTCCGGCAAGATTGGAAGGCGCGGGGGTGAAGCCGGAGGATGTGGAGCAGTCTTTGCGAGACATCGTCAAGGAAGTAACGAACAAAGGACCGGGTGGGCACATTTTGACCGGGCCGATCTTTATCGAAGGCGCGGAGCCGGGCGATGTGCTCGAGGTCAGGATCAAGTCGATCAAGTTGGCGATTCCTTATGCCTACAACGCGTTCAGTCCGGGGCGAGGGTTTCTGCCGGAAGACTTTCCGTACGCGAAGATGCGCATCATTCCGCTTGATGAGCAACGGATGATCGCGCACTTTGCCGACGGGATCGAGATTCCTTTGCATCCTTTCTTTGGCAGCATCGGCGTGGCGCCGCCCGATGTTTCGGGGCGCATCTCGAGCGCCCCGCCGTGGATTCACGCCGGCAACCTCGACAACAAAGAGCTGGTTGCGGGCACGACGCTTTTCATTCCGATACATGCGCGCGGGGCGTTGTTTTTGGCCGGCGACGGACATGCCGGCCAGGGCAACGGCGAAGTAGACATCACCGCGATGGAGACCTCGCTGATCGGAACGTTTCAGTTGATCGTGCGCAAAGACATGCACCTGCGCTGGCCGCGGGCTGAGACGCCGACGCACTACATCACGATGGGTTTGCATGAAGATCTTACCGAAGCGACCAAGGGCGCGCTGCGCGAGATGATCGATTTCCTGGTCACCGAAAAGCATCTGACGCGCGATGACGCTTACATGCTTTCGAGCGTCGCTGCCGACCTCGACATCACGCAACTCGTCGACGGCAACAAAGGCGTGCATGCGATGATTCCCAAATCAATATTCGTCGCGGGCCAGGGGAAAGAAACCGATCTCATCACACTGGTACGCGGTCCGTGCTTTGGCACCTGTCCCATCTATAAAGTGACGGTGGCGTCGGATGGCTCGGTGACTTTTGAGGGATTCAACTTCGTGAAAACGAAGGGCCGGGCCACTGCGCGGATCAAGCCGGAAGACTTCCAAAAGCTCGTCAAGGAGTTTGAGCAGATAAAATATTTTTCTTTGGACGATAAGTACGAACCCGGCACGCCAACGTGTGGTCCCACGGCCACCGACATGCCCTATAACCGGAGCTCAATTCAGCTTAAGGGCAAGCTCAAGAGCGTCTCGCATTACCAGGGCTGTTTCGGTTCTGAGGTCGTGAAGGCCCTCTTCGCCCTCGATCGAAAGATCGACGAAGTCGCCGGAACTGACAAGTGGATCAAGTGAACCAATGAAGTCGGTACCGGGAGCGGTAGCGACGGGGTCTCGCTCTCGGGAGAACGGGCCGGAGTGTTGAGACCCGGTCGCTACCGCTCCCGGTACTACTTCATTCGCAGAAGCAAGACGTCGTGGCGCTCCTCTGGAGCTACGATGATCAGACGGAACTCGGCCAGCTATAAACATCTTGCTTCCTACGGAGCGAAGACAAGACGTAGCGCCGTGATGCGCATCTACACTTCTGACAGTATAATCCCCTCGTGCCGACACTAACCGCAACCGAATGCCGCGTCCTTGGTACGCTGATCGAAAAGCAGATCACGACGCCTGAGTATTATCCGCTGACGCTCAACTCGCTGACGCTGGCGTGCAATCAGAAGAACAATCGGAACCCAGTCACTTCACTTTCCGAAGGTGAAGTCGAGCAGGCGCTCGACAGCCTGCGCGAAAAGAACCTGGCTTATGTTTTCTATGGCAGCACCAGCCGCGTCCCGAAGTACAAACATGTCGCGGACAATCTGCACCTGACCGCAGCTGAGCTGGCCGCGATTACCGTGCTCACGCTCAGCGGCGCGCAGACGGTGGGTGAGATTCGCACGCGGGGCACACGCCTCTATGAATTCTCAGGCCTGGAAGAAGTTGAACAAGCGCTGCATTCACTGAGCGCCAAAGACCCCGAGCCCATGGTGATCAAATTGCCGCGCCAGCCGGGGCAGAAAGAAGCGCGCTTTGCGCATCTCCTCGCGGGCGAAGTGAACCTCGAGCAGATGATGGAAGAACCGGTCGCGCACAAAGCCGCGCAGCGCCTGAGTCGCGCGAATGACTCCGAGCGAATTGCCGGACTCGAGGCGCGGGTCGAAGCGCTCTCTGCTGAGATCGAAAATCTGAGCCGCCAGTTTGAAGAGTTCAGGAAACAATTCGAGTAGCTCACGTCGTATTTGAGATAGGAAAACGCAAGCCGCCAGCTTGCGCTACAAAACGGAGGAATCAGATCCAATGAAGAGAATCACGATTAGTTTGATCGTTGCTTTGTCACTGGTGTTGGCGCTCTCTGCTTGCATGGGAGTGCACGGTTCCGGCGTCCGCAAGACCGAAAAGCGAGACCTGCCGGCCTTTACCTCGATCGAAACCTCCGGGGCTTTTGACGTAAAGGTGGGTTGCCAACAGCCTGCCAGTGTGGCGATCGAGACCGATGACAACCTTCTGCCGCTGGTGCAAACGGAAGTTCGAGATGGTGTGCTGCGCATCAGCACCATCAAAGGTTACTCGTCGAGTGGCGGCATCGTCGTGCGGATCACGACTCCCGATCTCATCAGTGTGAAAAGCACAGGCGCCGGCAAGTTCAACATCGCCGGGGTGAAGAACGACAGCTTCGAGATGCATTCAACCGGCGCCGCGACGATGGTGGCCTCCGGTCAGACTAAGTCCGTAAAGATTAGCTCGACCGGCGCCGGCGAAATCGATGCGCACGATCTGCGCGCCAGCGCTGCTGACGTGAGCGTCACCGGCGCCGCCAGCGTTGACGTCTACGCCAGCGATCAACTGGACGTCACTGTCTCAGGAGCCGGACGAGTGACCTACGGCGGCAATCCCAAGGTAAGCAAGAAAATCAGCGGCGCCGGGCAGGTGATCAAGAAAGAAAGCACCGGCGTCTGAAACTAATCGTCGCGGTCGATCATGGCGCCGCCGTTGCCTGTAAGGCATTGGCGAGCGAAAGCCCGTAACACAAAATTTCTTTGACCCTTTTCTTTGACCCTTTAAAGTAGCTTGTGATAGGCTCCGCCCTGATGTCTCCGACATCCCCTCTGTTTTGACAACCGCAAAAACTAGCGAGTTCACTCGTCTCCAAATTTAAGATCCTTTCTGGAGGTCATGGCCAATGATTCCCGATAACAGTTTCTCTGGTGTGAAGGCGCTGCGTTCACTCTCAATTCCAATTTCCGGTTTCTTCGCTCGCGGCTTTGCCGCAGTGCTCTTTTTCGCGGTGATCGCGATGTTTTGCTCAGCGGCCCAGGCGGCCACGATCACCGTTAACGGTCTCGGCGACACGCTGAGCAACAACGGTGTCTGCACAATTCGCGAAGCGATCATCAACGCGAATAACGACGCGGCCACCTGGGCCGACTGTGCCGCCGGCTCCGGAACCGACACGATTGTTCTGCCTGCGGGCACGATTACGCTGACCATCCCAAATTCGCCCAGCCAATTCGCAGCCGAAGACTCTTCGGTAACGGGTGACCTCGACATTACCAGTTCAATCAACATCAACGGCGCGGCGGCGGGAACAGTGATCGACGGAGGCGCCCACATCGATCGCATTTTTGATATCAATCCAGACGTCGACCAGGACCCAATAACGCCCAGACCGGTAATCATAGTGCACATAAACACGCTGACGATGACCAATGGATACCAGAACCAATCAGGAGCAGTCAGAATCGCCGAGAATGCCACGGTCAATATCGACAACTGCACGATTTCGAATTCCACGTCGTGGGCCGACGACGGTGGCGGCGTCTACGTTTTCACCGGCGGCATTCTTAACATGACGAACTGCACCGTGAGCGGCAACCACGCTTTACTGCTGGCCGGAGGAATCAAAAACGAAGGAACGATGACGATGATGAGTTGCCTCGTCACCGGCAGCACCAGTAGCTTCACCAATCTGGTTACCGGAGTTTTGAACCAGGGAGTGCTGACGATAGGAAACACGATCATCGCGGGTAACGCCGGCGTGGATAACCCTAACCTTGCCGGTGCTACCATCAGCCTCGGCTACAACATTATTGGCAGTTTAGGCACGAACGCGTTCGATCCGATCCCCATACACGGACCCGGCGATCAGGTCGGAGCTAGCGACGCCGCCGTCCAACTTGGCCCGTTACAAAACAATGTTGGCCCTACGGCTACACATGCGTTGGGAGCCGGCAGCATCGCGATTGATCAAGGCAACAGCTTCACTTTGACCACCGATCAGCGCGGACAAATTCGACCGTGCGATCAAGCTGCGATCACGAATGCTGTTGGAGGCGATGGCGCCGACGTCGGTCCATTTGAGGTACAGGGATCATGTTCCACTGGATCACCGCCTGACGCGGTTGATGATTCGGCGACGGTGGCGGAAGACAGCGGCGCCAACACAATCAATGTCCTCGCTAATGACAGCGATCCGGACATGGATACTTTGACCATCACCGCGGTCACGCAAGGCGCCCATGGTTCAGTTGCGATCGGCGGAGGCGGAACGAACGTTACCTATACTCCGAATGCAAACTACTTCGGCCCTGACTCTTTCACCTACACGATTGATGATGGTCACAGTCATACCGACACCGCCACTGTTAATGTGATGGTTACCAATGTCGAAGATCCTCCCGACGCGGTTGACGATTCAACTATGATTGCCGAAGACAGCGGGGCAAACTCGATCTATGTTCTTGCCAACGACACCGACGTCGATGGTGATTCGCTCACGGTCACTGCCGTGACTCAGGGCCTCCACGGCTCAGTCGCCAACAACAGCAGCTCTGTGTCTTACACCCCGAATCCGAATTACTTCGGCCCGGACACATTCACTTACACCATTAGTGACGGCCACGGAGGAACCGACACGGCCACCGTGCACGTGACGGTCACCAACGTTAACGATCCGCCGGTCGCAGTTGGCGACAGCTACAGTACCAACTCGAACACGCCGTTGAACGTGCCGCCGCCGGGTGTGCTCGGTAATGACAGCGATGTCGATGGTGATGCGCTGACCGCTCAGCTTGTCAGCGGGCCTTCACATGCGGCGACCTTCGCACTCAATGGCAACGGCTCGTTCAGTTACACCCCGACGTTCAACTATGCGGGTCCCGACAGCTTCACTTACAAAGCGTTCGATGGGGCTGCCTTTTCAAATACGGTCACGGTGAACATCAACGTGATCGATACGGTACCGCCCACCTTAAGCGCTTCGGTTGCCAAGTCGACGCTCTGGCCGCCGAACCATGACCTCGAGAATGTTGGACTCTCGGTCACCGCCTCTGACAATAGCGGTGGACCGGTCACGACTCAGGTTGTTGTTTTCAGCGACGAAGATGACCTGGCGCCTGACTCCGGAAACTTCTCGCCGGATGCCAGGAACATCGCGCCCGGCACTCTGCGTTTGCGCTCTGAGCGGAGTGGCGGAGGCGATGGCCGCGTTTATTTGATCGTGGTGACGGCAACCGATTCTTCGAACAACGTCAGCCGCGTCTGTCTCACGGTCGTCGTACCGCAAAGTCAAAGCCAGTCGGCGCAGAATTCGGTCAACTCGCAAGCCGCCGCCGCGAAATCTTATTGCGAGACGCACAATGGCGCGCCGCCTCCCGGATACTTCGTCGTGGGTGACGGGCCGGTAGTGGGCCCGAAGCAATAGCAGGAAGACTTGAAAGGCAGCAGGATTTGAGTTCTGCTGCCTTTCTCAAAACCAGCCGTTCAGCGCGATTTTCCGCGAAGAATTATTCTGGATGGCTGCCGACAGGTCGCTCAACGCCAGGATCGAGGGGCACACTCAATAGGAAACTCGCCGCGAAATAGTGGACGTGACGCCGGACTGCGCTATGATTAGCTCGCTCGTAAACGTTAATCCCGGGACGTTGCCTCGAAGTGAGCAAAGAATGTCCACACTGTGGTGTCGATGACTTTGGGTTGTGGGACCTCTGCAAGCTGACGTTTGCTTATTCCGACCCTTTGGCGTGCAGAAACTGCGGCGGCTTAGTTTGCAATTCCGGCTCGGGCCAGTTTCTAACTCTGCTAGCCACGGCGCTGCTGCTGTTCCTTGATTTTGTAATCCTCTATCCTCTGGTTCCCGAATGGATCATCATTTCCTCACTGCTCGTGCTGATGCCATTGCCCATCATGCTGTTTGCCAGACCGGTGCCGGCAGTCACTGCGCAAGGCGGACGGCCGCACTTTACTCCTGATCCGAACAACGACAAGGCAATCATCGTCAGTGGTTGGAACGCAATGGAACTGGGCCAGGCGCTCGCCGACTTCGCCAGACGGGACAGTTCGACTTCGCCGCCAAAGATCGACATGCATGAGCGGTTTGAAACCCTCTATGAGCTTACGTTTCCTGAAGACATCTCAGCTCTGGACTTCATTGCGCTGGTTAACTATTTGAACTATCCAATCAATCTCGGTTCGCCTGAACGCGAGATAACCGTCGCTGGAAAGACGACGTTGAATTCGTCGTTTGCCGGCATTCCCAATTCGCTGTTGGGAACGAGCGCCATCTTTTATGTTCCAGAGGACGACCAGGACTATGACGTGGTTTATTTGCAAGTCGAAACCAAAGAAACCTTCGCAAATTCATTTAACCAGAAAGCCGGATGGCGACGCGTGAAAGATCCTCGATTGTCGGGCGAGGTCAACGCCTTATCATGGTTGAGAGAAATCGAACCGGATCCGGTGTTCGCAGGATAAAGACTCGTCACTATGTGCCTCCTCCATCGAATCGCCGGCGCTTTCACTCAACCACCCGAAAGTCTGCGCACGACCATCAGCGCGAAAGCGGGCGATCTCATCCAGCGCTCGTTTGACGACATAGATCCGGCGCGCCTCGTCGACTATCACACACACATAGCCGGCCTCGGTGCCGGCGGCACCGGCGCCTTCGTTAGTCCGAAGATGCTGAGCTGGCGTCATCCCTTTCATCGTCTCAAATTCAAGGTCTATCTCAGCGCCGTCGGCGTCCACGATGCCGCGCAGGCCGACCAACAACTTGTCGATCGCCTCGCGCGGTTAATCGAAAACATCGCGGGCCACGGCCGGCATTGCCTGCTCGCCTTTGACCAGAACTACCATCGCGACGGCACGGTGGACCTCGCGAAAACTGATTTCCATGTGCCCAATGACTATGTCTTCTCGCTCGCTGAGAAGCACCCCGATTTTTTTGTGCCGGTGATTTCCGTCAATCCATATCGTCTCGATGCGCTGGAAGAATTGGATCGTGGGGCCAGGCGCGGGGCGCGAATAGTTAAGTGGCTGCCGAACGCGATGGGCATTGATCCCGCGGATGAGGCTTGCGACCCGTTCTATCAAAAGATGAAAGAGCTGGACCTGGTTTTGCTGAGCCACGGCGGCGAAGAGAAGGCGGTCGAGGCGGAAGAAGATCAAAAGCTCGGCAATCCGCTTTCGCTGCGGCGGCCGCTGGAATACGGGGTGAAAGTGATCGTGGCGCATTGCGCCGGGCTCGGCGACAACGAAGATCTTGACGACCCTCAACGAAAGCGAACGCCCAACTTTGATTTGTTCCTGCGCCTTATGAACGAGAGGCGTTACGAAGGTTTACTATTCGCCGACATCTCGGCAATGACGCAATTCAATCGCTGCGGAAGACCGCTCAATACGATCCTGCAGCGCGAAGATTTGCACGAACGGCTGGTCAACGGCAGCGACTACCCCCTGCCGGCCATCAATGTGCTGGTCCGGACCGGCGCGCTGCGGAAGTTGGGCTATATTACGACTGACGAACGTGTTTGGTTGAATGAAATTTACGATTACAACCCGCTGCTGTTCGACTTTGTTTTGAAGCGCACTCTTAAGATTCCGGGAACTGAGCAGCGCCTGCCCGCGGCACTCTTCATGGCGAATCAGAGCCTTTAGGATCCCGAAGACGCCGTGTTACTGGGAGCGCGGACTGTCTCGTCCGCATTGAGCGCATAGCGCGAACAGCCCGATAAAGTTCTAAGATGCTCGGAAGTCCGTCGGTGCGGACGAGACGTCCGCGGTCCCGGCACCAGATTGATGCTCCCGCGGGAACAAGACTACGGCCCAGCGTGTCTAACGGGGTTAGAGCCGTCAAGCTCTCCCAAAGGGAGAGCGAGAAAGAGCCATGCTGAAAATCACCGATCTCCACAAGACTTTTTCCGGCGGTGTACAGGCGCTGAGAGGAATCACGCTTAATGTTCCGCCCGGAGTCTTCGGGCTGCTTGGACCGAACGGCGCGGGCAAGACCACTCTCATGAAAATCCTGGCGACGTTGCTTGAGCCCGATTCGGGCGCTGCCGAAATGAACGGCATCGACTTAATAAAAGACAAGCAGGGCACCCGCAACATGCTCGGCTATCTGCCGCAGGAGTTCGGCCTTTATCCAATGTTCACGGCGTCACAGATGCTCGATTATTTTGCGAAGCTCAAGGGCGTGATCGATCGCACAGAGCGGGCTCGCTTGGTTGACGCGTTACTGGATCGAGTGAATCTCTCTGCGTCCCGGAAGCAGAGAGTCGGCGGATTCTCAGGAGGAATGCGGCAGCGTCTGGGCATCGCGCAGGCGCTCATCGGTCAGCCGCAACTCATTATTGTCGACGAGCCAACCGCGGGACTGGATCCCGAGGAGCGAAATCGTTTTCACAACCTGCTGGCCGAAATGGCGAGCGAAAACGTCGTCGTTATTCTCTCAACTCACATTGTTGCCGACGTCTCCAGTCTTTGCAGCCACCTGGCCATTATTCGCCGCGGCGAGATCCTGACCTTCGTCACACCTCGCCAGGCAGTAAGTGAGCTGGCTGACTCGGTTTGGGAAGCGAACGTGTCGCGCGCGCAACTCGCGGCTCTGAAGGCGAACCTGAACGTGGTGTCATCGCAGATGTCCGACGGTCTGGTGCGCGTGCGAGTAATTTCCAAAGCCGGGCGGCCCACCGAGGACTTTAGTCCGGCCACTCCGAGTCTGGAAGATTACTATTTCAGTTTGGTGAGTCAGTCGAACGGGTGACCGGATGACGAGATGAGGTCAGTACCGAGAGCGGTAGCGACCGGGTCGCAATGCTCATCACGAGCCAGGTCGCGACAAAGGACCCGGTCGCTACCACTCGCGGCACTGACCTCGTCACGATGATAGAAATGAGAAACCCTTTCAAGTCACCGTTCGCGGCCATCTTCAGCGCCGAGGTTTTGCTCAACTCAAAGCGCATTGCGCCTTATTTGTTGATGATGCTATTCGCCGCCAATGCGATTCTTTGGTGGGCCTGGGGGTCAGCCGTCAGATCGGGTTGGGCTACAAACAGCGACTTTTACATTGTCAGGAACCTCAAGGGCTTTGCATTCTTATTGGGACTTCCGATCTTCAACGCCGTCATTATGGGAGACCCCGTGATCAGGGACTTCCGCTTCGGCATTGACCCGCTGCTCTTTTCAAAGCCTATCAATCGCGCCGAGTACCTGTTCGGAAAATTCCTCGGAAACTTCTTTGTCCTCGTCTCCTGTCAGCTTGCTTTCCCGTTGACGCTGCTGGTGCTGCAGGCATTTCGCACGTCGGAGATGATTGTCCAACCGGTACGAGTGTCACCCTATTTCAAACACTTCTTTTTTTTTCGTGGTTATGCCGCACTTAATGTTGGCAGCCCTTTACTTTACCGTCGGAACGCTTACCCGCAGCAGCAAGATCGTTTACGCCTTAGCAGTCTGTTTTTATCCGCTGTTCATTACGTACGGGGTCTTAATGATAAAGGACCAGACTCCGGGTATGAGAGACCTGCTCGATCCTTTTCTGCTTAATTCGGGTCCAAGCCGCAACGGATTTGGGAACAGCGCGGATTTTCTCAATTCGTTTGTCTACAGTTACAGCGCGAATATGATCGCGAACCGCGCGTTGATTATTTTCATAGCCGCCATTTGCCTGACCGTCGTTTACGTCCGCTTCACATTCGCCGACCGACCAGAGAACACAGAGAAGTTTTCAGCGCTCAACCTTTCGATCGGCGCGGAAGGAGTCTATTACCCGGACGTCCAGCCGGCTACGCACGCGTCTGAAACGCACGAAGGCCAGGACAGGGTCAGCCTCGTGATCCCTGAAGTCACCAGGCTGACCGAAGGAATTCGCGCGAACCTAAGCCGACTGATTGCAGTTCTGGGCGTCGAGTTTCGGCTGCTTCGTTCTGAGCGAAGCGTCGTCGTGATCATGCCGCTGGCAGTTCTGATCTCAACGCTCGAGGTTGCGTTCTGGCACGTCGCTCCTGATCCAACTTACTCGGCCGGCTATGCCGGGAACACGGCGAAATCTCTGCTGCTGTTTATGCTGGGCATCGCGGTCTTCTACACGGGCGAAGTCATGCACCGTGACCGCGATCAAAGGATTGAACCGATTCTGTGGAGCGCGCCGGTGACAAACTATGCGCTACTGCTTTCAAAGTTTCTGGCGACGCTACTGCTGACTCTCTCCCTTGTCCTCCTGGTCGCAGTGATCGCGATCATTCTACAAGTCGTAAAGCATAACGGGCCGATCGAACTCCTGGCGTACGCGCGGATCTATTTCGTGATCGTGACGCCGAATGCGATTTTCATGGCGGCCGCCGCGCTACTACTCAACGTCGTGGCTCGCGATCGTTATCTGGCCTACGCCCTGGCCATCGGCATTTGTTCCGGCCTTTTCTATCTCTACAGCCAGGGCCACAATCATTGGCTCTACAATCCGCTGCTGGTTCAAATTTGGGATTACGCGAGTCTTGGGGGAGGTGCAAGGTATATCCTCTGGAATCGAATCTATGTTCTTGCATTGTCAGGTCTTTCCCTTTCGTTCGCGCATCTCTGGCTTCCACGTAAATAGACGCGGAACCGCTTGCGATAGATTAGAGCTTCAGGTTTTCTCACTTGTACGACTGGGAACGCGGGCGCCCTCGCCCGCACCACCCAGGTGCAGAGTCTTTATCCCAGACTTGCGGGCGGGGGCGCCCGCGCTCCCAGTGAAACGGAGCCTCTGAGACTCGAAAGTGAATCTGCGCGCAAACGGTTCTCGTTGACAGTGCCCGTTCTCAACCACTACGCTTTGTCCCGCGCTATGAAAGAATTCTTTAAGAGTTTATGGATAGTCTGGCGACTCGCCATAGTAGTTCTCATTTCATCGGGAAGTTTGGTGGTCGCCCAATCATCAACGCCGACTCCAACAGACAAACGCGGGCTTGGGATCGATTCAAACACTCCGGCCGCCGTCGCACAAACCGATCAGTCAAAGTCGAAAGAAGCCAAGCCTGAGCTCGTGCTCCAGACTGGATACAACAGTTTCTTTGGGGCCACAGGCCTGGTTTTCAGTCCCGATGGTCGTCTCCTCGCCACTACCACCTTCCGGAGCAGCACGATCAAATTGTGGGAGACAGCGACGGGCCGCGAGCTGCGCGACCTGTCTACTGGTGGTCAGAACTCGAACGCTCAATCTCTCGTCGTCGCGTTCAGTGCCGACAGCCGCCTGCTGGCCGCAGCCGCGGGCAATAACTCCGTAAAAGTCTGGGAAGTGACGAATGGCCGTGAAGTAGCTACGCTTTCCGGCGCACAAACTTCATTCATGGCTACGCTCGGCATTTCTTTCATCGGCTTCAGCGCGGACAGTACCTTGCTGGTGACGATCAGCGACGCGATCAGAGTTTGGCATGTCGGAACCTGGCGCGAAATGATCACCATCCCTACAACCAACCTGAGTGCGTCGAGCTTTACCGGAGGACAGGGCGGAGTCGCGCTTCGTCCGGCCGGCAACCAATTGGCGCGCGTGGAGGCCGACGGCTCAAAAACAAAGATTGGCTTTCTGGATTTGCTTACCGGAACCGAAGTGCGCTCAGTGAACTTGCCGCACGACCAAATCGACAACCTGGAACTGTGCTTTGTAGACGACAACCACCTGGTTGCCGCAGGCATAGTGGAAAAGAAGTTGAAGGTGTGGGACATCACGACTAAAGCAACAGAGCGCGACCTGGGGCCCACCGCGAAGGATTACAGTCCGATCAGATTCAGTCGCGATGGTCGTCTGATCGCACTCTCAGAGAATTACGCGGTCAAACTTTGGGAGACAGCCTCGGGCCGTGAGTTACCCACGCTCAACGTGCCAAACAACGGCGTCTTTGCTGAGACGGGCGGGGCCTTTGTCGGTTTCAGCAACGACGGAAAAAGAGTCGCGACCGGAGGCTTTGGCACACAGACTCTGCTTTGGGACACGGAAACCGGGAAGCAAATTCAAACAATGAAAGGCCGCAGCAACCTGCCTTATGCCGTGGCCTTCAGCGCCGACGGCAATCAGCTCTCGGCGGGCGGCCGCACGCGCTGGGATTTGCGCGCTGGTCGGGGCCTGCGCCTGACTGCTTCGCCATCGGATAAATTGCTGGGATGGCCGAGCCCCGACGGCAAACTGGTCGCGATGTTCACGCCCAACAACAGCACCATCACGATCCTGGAAACTCCGAGTGGCCGCCAACTGCAAGCACTGACGCGAACCAACACGACTGACGGAGTTAACAAAGTCAGATTCAGCCCCGATGGACACTCGCTGGTGGCGATCTATATGGAGTCGCCGAGCGCGCAGCAAATCGGACGGCTCGCTCCACCTCAAAATCAGGTCAAGGTCTGGGACGTAACCTCCGGGCGCGAGCTACAGACTCTCACTCTGAGTTCGAGTCCGCATGAAATAGGATTCAGCTCTGACAGCCGCGTGCTGGCGACCGTCGCCTCTCCGGGCGAAGTAGTGCTGTGGGATGTGACGTCGGGCGCTCGCTTGCGCGAGCTCAGTACGCCCAAGACGGGACCAACGAGCCCGCTTCCAAATCCAGGGTCGATTCCCAACCTGGGAAAGATCAAGCCAGGTTCACTGCCGAACATTGCGAATATGCCGAACCTGGCTGACATGACCGCAATGATGAATAACATGCTGGGAACGATGGCTGCCGGGACGTTGGGGCGCAGCGTCACCTCCGTCGCTTTCAGTCCCGACGGCCACGTGGTGGCAACCGGTGGAGTCGAGTCAAAATCCAACTTCGATTTCGCCACCGCCGTCGCTAACAGTCAGAAGAGTTCAAAAAGTAAGAAGCCCCAGGATCCTCAGGATTTCCTGAAGGATCTCAAGGTTGAAGCGGTCGGCCAGGTTTTGTTCTGGGACGCGGCGACCGGGCAACAACTCGGAGTCATCAAGGGACACGCCAAAGGCGTCAACTCAGTAGTGTTTAGTCGTGACGGCAAACTTTTGGCATCGAGCGCAACCGACAACACGATCAAGATTTGGGACGTGGCGTCAAAGCGCGAGCTGCGCACGCTCGTCGGTCACTCAGCGAATATTGAGTCGATGGACTTCAGTCCTGACGGGCGTCTGCTCGCCTCGGCCAGTGATGAAGGCAGCACTTTTCTTTGGGACACAAACACGGGCGAACATTTGTTGACGCTAGTCTCGCTTGATGATGGCGGCGAGTGGATGGTCGTCACGCCCGAAGGCCTGTTCGATGGCACGCCCGCGTCCTGGAACCAGATCCTTTGGCGTTACAACCAGGACACTTTCAATGTTGCTCCGATCGAATGGTTCTTCAACGAGTTTTATTATCCCGGGCTGCTCGCTGATATCTTCGCGGGCAAGCGCCCGCGCGTCGCCCAGGATGTTTCAAAGAAAGATCGGCGTCAGCCGATCGCGAAGCTTTCACTTGCAGGTGATGCTGCGCCCGCCGGCGGAATCGCCGCTCGCACAGTTAAGGTTAAGATCGACATCGCTGATGCCGCCGCCGACAAAGATCATCCACAGGGCAGCGGCGCGCGCGACGTGCGTCTGTTCCGCAATGGCTCGCTGATCAAGGTCTGGCACGGCGATGCTTTGAAAGGACAGACTGCGGTCACACTTGAGCAGGAAGTTACGCTCATCGCTGGACCAAACCGTCTGACCGCTTACGCTTTCAACCAGGACAACGTCAAAAGCAAGGACGCTAATTTGTTCTTGACGGGTGCCGACAGTCTGAAGCGCGCCGGCACCGCCTGGGTAATTGCCGTCGGCGTCAATGAATACACGAACTCGCAATACAACTTGAAGTACGCAGTGGCCGACGCCCAGAGTTTTGCCGAAGAGTTGCGTCGTCAACAGATGCAAGTCGCGCGCTTCGATCACGTCGAAGTCATCCCGCTGCTTAACGAGAACGCTACCAAGGCAAATATTCTTTCGGCCTTGCACAGATTGGCGGGTGCTTCAATGGCCTTAGAACCGCCGACGTTGAAAGCCGGGCCCCTCGATCGCATCAAACGTGCAGAACCCGAAGACGCGGTCATCATTTACTTCGCCGGTCATGGCACGGCGCAGGGACAACGCTTCTATCTAATTCCACACGATCTTGGCTACACCGGCAATCGCGGCGCGCTGGATGAAAGCGGACTCAAAACGATTCTTTCGCACAGCATCTCGGATTTAGAGCTGGAAGATTCGGTCGAAGGTTTGGCGGCCGGATCTCTGTTGATGGTCATTGACGCCTGCAATTCGGGCCAGGCGCTCGAAGCGGAAGAGAAACGCCGCGGCCCAATGAACTCGAAAGGCCTGGCCCAACTGGCTTATGAAAAGGGCATGTACATTCTCACAGCGGCGCAGAGTTATCAGGCGGCGCTCGAAGCCGCGCAGTTCGGTCATGGCTTGCTCACGTACGCTTTGGTCGAAGAAGGATTGAAAACCGGGGTCGCAGATAACCAGCCGAAGGACGGGATCGTGAGCGCCCGTGAGTGGCTCGATTTCGCCACTGAGCGTGTGCCGCAAATGCAGGAAGAGAAGATGAAGCAAAGCCGCGGCCTCGGGCTGGACATCGCGTTCACCGAAGGCGAGCAGAAGATCGCTGACCCGGACAAACGCGGCGTGCAACGCCCACGGGTCTTCTATCGCCGAGAAATGGAAACCGATCCGCTGGTGATTGCCAAACCGGGAACGAAGCCGTGACCAAAGAATGTGACTGAACTCAAACGTTCGATTGGTCTCGGGCAAGCGACGGCGATGGTGGTCGGGATCATCATCGGAGCGTCGATCTTTGTGCAGCCATCGGAAATTGCGCGGCTGGTGCCGTCGGTCCCGGGCGTGTTCGCCGTTTGGATCGTCGCCGGTTTGTTGACTCTCTCTGGCGCGCTTTGCTGTGCTGAGTTGGCGTCTGCGTTTCCGCGCGCGGGCGGCGTCTATGTTTTTCTTAAGGAGACATACTCGCCGGCGGTAGGATTTCTCTGGGGCTGGGCGATGTTCTGGAGCATGCACTCCGGCATCATCGCAGCCATCGCGGTCGTATTCGCGCGCTATGTCGCTTACTTTGTGCCGCTCACGGACACCGGCATTCGTCTCGTCGCGATCGCGGCAATTCTGTTGCTCTCAGGCGTCAACTATCTCGGCGCGAAACAGGGCAGCGCGCTGCAGACGATCCTCACGCTCGGAAAAGTTATCGCGATCATAGCAATTCTGGTTTTGGTTGTCGTCTTGAGATCGCCTGGGATGGCTGGCACGAACCCAACGGTAGTCGAACAAATCTCTGTAGCCAAATTCGCGCTGGCCGTCGCCGCCGGACTCTTCGCGTTCGGCGGCTGGCACATGGTGACCTACACCGCGGAAGAGACTCGGCGGCCCAAACGAACTATTCCGCTCGCGCTTTTGATCGGCACGCTCACGGTGACCGCCTGCTACCTCTTGCTCAACGCCGCTTATTTTTCTGCGCTACCACTCGAGAAGGTGGCGTCTTCGACACGCGTTGCGGCGGATGCTGCCGAAGCAGTGATCGGACGACGGGGTGGTGCGACGATCTCGGCCGTGGTGATCTTTTCAACCTTTGGCGCCGTGAGCGGCATCATTCTGGTGGGACCGCGCGTTTACTTCGCGATGGCCCGCGATGGTTTGCTGTTTCGCTGGGCGGCCGCCGTGCACCCGCGCTTCCAAACACCGCACCGGGCGATCGTCTTACAAGCGATCTGGTCCTCGGTCCTCGTCGCAACGGGGACCTACCGCGCGCTCTTCACCCGCGTTATCTACACCGAATGGATCTTCTTCGGCTTGATGGTGCTGGGACTGTTTCTGCTGCGCCGCCAACCTGGCTACGCCCCGACCTATCGCGCTTGGGGTTATCCATTCCTGCCGGCGATCTTTATCCTCGCTTCGTTCTTCATTGTTGCGAACCAGATTGTCTCGGCACCACGCGAGAGTTTGATTGGATTGGGAATCGTTGCGCTGGGGCTGCCGGTGTATTATTTGTGGGCTCGAAGATCACTGGCAAACAAAGCCGCAGTAGCCCGACCGTGAGGGAGGGCTCAAAACAAGGAATCTCGGTACGGAACCGCTCGCGGTAGCGAGTGGGTCGGCCTGCACCAGGAAGGTCCTTCCGCGAATAGAACCGGTCGCTACCTGCTCCCGGTTCTGTACCCTGAGCCCTCCCTCACGGTCGGGCTACAGCCCCGTGCCTTGGAACTCGATCGTCCGTCGCTTATCATTACAGAGAAATGCTAGACTCTCTCAAAGATTCTTACAACCGCCCCATCCGCGATCTGCGCGTGTCTTTGACGGACCGCTGCAATTTCCGCTGTTTCTATTGTCTGCCGCACGGCGAGCCGCCGATTGCTCCGAAAGAGCAGATGCTCTCTTATGAAGAGATCGATTACGTGTGCGAGATTTTTGTCGAGCTGGGGATTGAAAAGATTCGGCTGACCGGCGGCGAGCCGATGATGCGCCAGGATATCGAAGTGATCATAGGCAAACTGGCAAAGCTGAAACCGAGGGGATTGCTTGATCTAGCCCTGACGACCAACGGCTACTATCTGCCCAGTCGCGCGCAGGGTTTGAAAGATGCTGGCCTGGATCGCATCACGATCAGTCTCGACAGTTTGAAACGTGACGTGTTCAAGCAGATGACCGGCGTCGATGTTCTGGACCGAGTTCTCCAGGGCCTCGACGCTGCAAAGAAAGCGGGCTTGCAACCAATTAAGATTAACGCGGTCATCGTGCGCGGTCACAATGAAGATGAGGTGGCGGACTTCGCAGCGTTTGCGCGCGAGCACGACGTGAAGATGCGCTTCATTGAATTCATGCCGCTCGATTCCGGGCACGCGTGGTCGCGCGACGATGTCGTGTCAGGTCGCGAGATTCGCGAGCGCATCGAAGCCCAATTCCTACTCGAACCCGTTAACGCGGCTCGCGGCTCCGAAACTGCTTCGCGCTTTCGCTTTGCCGACGGCGCCCCCGGAGAAATTGGCATCATTGCGCCGGTGACCGAAGCATTCTGCGGCGCCTGCTCTCGCATTCGTCTTACGGCCGATGGCCAGATTCGTACTTGCCTGTTCTCGACGGTCGAACATTCTTTGCGCGATGTCGTTCGCGACGGCGCGTCGAGAGCTGAAATCATCGACTTCATTCAAGGCGTAGTGTTGAAGAAAGAACCACGGCACTACATCAACGAACCAACCTTTGTCGCGCCTTCCCGTTCAATGAGTTTCATTGGCGGTTGAGGGGAGCACCAAACATTGTCCAGACAGCTAAGCAATATCATCGGCGAGATATTTTTCATCCTCTACTTCGCCGTGATGGCAATTACGCCGCTGGTAATTGTGGTGCTGGGCATCGTGAATTTCAGGCGGGAAAAACTGCAGCAGGGTGTGAACATTCTGCAAGTGGCGGCCGCTTTGGTTATCTGGACCATCCTGTCGATCGCCACCCTTTCGGCTTTTTTCATGGCAACTTTTTCTTATCCGGTGAACACGACGCAGTCCAACGAAATCATGAACAATGTCATCTTCATCGGCGGCGGCGCGATTTACTTTTTGGTGAGTGCCGTGCTGATCTTTTGGACTAAGAGCATGACAAAGCGAAGACCCGGGCTGGGAGTTTCGTGCTGATCATACATATCGAGGTAACCACACATGCCACGACTAATGCTTGGTACTATTTGCGGCGTGATCTACGGAGCGCTGTCCGCCGCTTCCATGATTCCGCTTGAATTCAGTGACAAACGGGCGGCCCTCGCCGGAGCGTTTTTCAACCGCTTCTCAATTGGCTCGTAATCGGCGCCGCGCGCCTGCCGCTCCCCGGCTGGGCCAGTGGCCTGGTGTTCGGTTTACTGCTCAGCCTAGCTGACGCGATTATCACGAAGGCCTATGTTCCCATCCTCGTCCTGGGGGCATTGGGCGGCGCCATCATCGGCGAGATCGTAGGCAAATGGGGCCGGTAACACAGACTAAGGTCTATGCTACCAATCGACAAACTGAAGTTTGTCGGACATAATTTGTGCCTCTTCGGTTTCGGAATCCAAAACCTAACTTCTCTTTCTGGAGGATCGCTTGATGAACCCCAAACGCTTTTCAATCGTGCTGGCTATTCTTCTTTGCTTAATAGCTCCGGCGATACTGGCCCAGGACAAGACGGCCAAGAACCCCGAACCGCGAGCCAAAGACGGCAAGAAGCTTTTGACTGCTGTCGACCTGTTGAAGATATCCGCCGTCGGCGGACCGCGCACATCTCCAGATGGAACTCATGTCGCCTACACCGCCAGCGAAACGAAAATGGAGAAGGACAAAGAGTGGAAGACCGTCACGCAGGTTTGGGTGGTTCCCACAGCCGTTGGAAAACCGCAGCAGTACACGCGCGGCGACAAGAGCGCGACCGCGCCCGAATGGTCACCTGACGGCACGATGCTCGGGTTTCTCAGCGATCGAGAGAAAGACGGCGAGCGGCAGGTGTGGATGATCCGCAGCGACGGCGGCGAAGCCTGGGCGGTCACCACGCACAAGGGAGGAGTCACCGGCTTTCGCTTCTCGCCCGACGGGAAACAACTATTGCTGAGCGCTACGGATCAGCCAAGCAAAGACGAAGAAGATCGGAAGAAGGTCAAAGACGACACGATGGTGATCGATCACGACATTAAGATGACTCACCTGTGGCTCTGGAACCTCGAGAAGAAGGATGAGAAGCGACTCACCGAAGGTAACTTCACGGTAAGCGATCCACAGTGGGCGCCGGATGGAACGCACGTCACTTACACCACGCGGCCTACACCCAGAGCCGACGACGGCGCCTTGAGCGATCTCTGGATTCTCAACGTGGCGTCCGCAGAAAAGAAAAAGCTGGTCGCCGCGGGCTCGAGCGATAACGCACGCTGGTCGCCCGACGGAAAGTGGATCGCTTACACCGGAAGTATCGATCGCGATCCGGGACCCTCGACCGCTTTTTTGTATTTGCTTCCTGCGTCAGGCGGGACCCCAAAACAACTGACCGCGAAATTTGATTTGAGCGTGGGCACGCCCGTGTGGTCGCGCGACGGTAAGACGATTTACTTCAGCACCAATGTGCTGGAAGCGATCGAAGTTTACTCAGCTGATGTAGCGACCGGAGCAGTCAAGCAACTCTCAAAGCGCGGCGGATCGACCGGCATAACCGAAATCAGCCGCGACGGAAAGATTGTGGGCACCATGTCGTCGGCCAAACAACCGACGGAGTTGTACACCGCCAACGCGGATTACACTTCGCTAAAGCCGCTGACCGATCAAAACGCCTGGTTACGGGATTACACGCTCGGCGAGACTGAGGTCGTCAAGTGGAAGAGCAAAGACGGCACCGAAGTCGAAGGGCTACTGACAAAACCCGCCGGCTATGAAGCCGGGAAAAAAATACCGTTCCTCCTAAATCCTCACGGTGGTCCGACCGGCGCTTCGCTTAACAACTTCAGTGGCACCGTTCAGGTACTCGCGGCGAATGGCTTTGCCGTGCTGCAACCAAACTTCCGTGGATCGACCGGCAAGGGATTGGCGTTTGCTCAGGCAAACAAGAATACCTGGGGCAAAGGTGACTACGAAGATTGCATGGCCGGCGTTGATGCCATGATCGCCAGCGGCATCGCCGACCCGGATCGGCTGGGCGCGTTTGGCTGGTCGTACGGTGGTTACATGACGTTCTGGATCCTGACGCAGACGGATCGCTTCAAAGCAGTGTCGCCGGGCGCGGGCTTAACGAACATCTACTCGATGTATTCACAGACCGACATTCACCGGTATCTCAATTGGTTCTACAGCGACAAAGCACCTTGGGAAGCGCAGGATCTCTATTGGGACCGCTCGCCAATGAAATACGTCGGCAACGTAAAGACGCCCACGATGATCATGCACGGGCAGGTGGACACGCGCGTGCCGATCGCCCAGGCCCAGGAGTTTTATCAGGCTCTGGTCGAGCGTAAAGTGCCGGTCGAATTTGTCGTTTACCCGCGAGAGAACCACGGCTTTACTGAACCGCGCCACAATTTGGATCGCGTGCGGCGATACGTCAGGTTTTTCGCGAAGTATCTAAATGCGCGGGTCGTGACCGAGCCGGCGGAGGAATAAGGACTTCTGTGGTGCGGAGTCAGTACCACCTGCGTGAGCGGGTGGGTCAATTACACACTTCCGAGTTGACCGATGGGCCCACCCGCTAACGCAGGTGGTACTGACCTCACTATTTTGGGCGCCCGTTCCTTACTGCATCGCTTTGATGTCATCCAGCAACACGCGCTCGTGACCTTCGGGACTTACCTTCTCGTAAACCTTACGCAGCACGCCCTCAGGATCGATCACGAATGAAGTGCGGTTCCAATACATCGTGCCTTTGTAATCGCTCTGACCCACGCCGGCTCCGTTCAGCAACGCGTGATCAGTGTCCGCCAGCAAATCGATCGTAAACGAAAACTTGTTGCAGAAAGCCTTGTGCGACTCAACATCGTCGGCGCTCACGCCCACCACCGCGATATTGGCGTCGTCGAATTCCTGCTTCGTCGCTGTGAATGATTTTCCCTGAACCGTGCAGCCGGGTGTGTCGTCCTTTGGATAGACGTAAAGCACCAGCCATGTGCCTTTGAAATCATCCAAAGTGACGGTCTTACCGTCCTGGTTCTGCAAACTAAAATCCGGAAAACGCTTTCCTGTTTCTGCTGCCATAACTATTGTCCCTTCTATTTAACTCATCATACTCTTATTTCTTTCACCCTCTCGCTTTGGGAGAGGGCCGGGTGAGGGCTTGAGCGACAGCTCGTTTTTGTTTTCATCTCGTCCTTGCAAGCACGACTTGTGATCAAAAGGGCTCCTCGCTCTAAGCTTCGCACCCTCCCCTAACCCCTCCCAAAAGGGAGGGAATAGGCGCGTACGATCTCTCGATTAGCCGCCTCAGACACTACGTTTTCCCGGAGGCTAACGTCCGCCTTGAAGTTGATTTGATCGAGCTCATTTCATCGAGAATCGCGTCGACGCTACCGCTCGGCGACCGCTTCGTAACGTCGAGCGTGCGCAGGTTTGGATGCAGCACGTTAAGCACTTCCTCTTCGGCCGATTTCTTTCTGGCCAGCTCCGGGCTGATCTCTTTGAGCACGGCGACTCGCGCCGGATCGACCACCCGCCGGCAAAGTTCCTCCACGCCGCAGATCAATCGAATGGGAACAAAACGGCTCTGGCGCATGGCGGCGAGTCCGGCCAGCTCGCCAAA
Organism: Pyrinomonadales bacterium; assembly: GCA_038210455.1. Taxonomy (GTDB): domain Bacteria; phylum Acidobacteriota; class Blastocatellia; order Pyrinomonadales; family Pyrinomonadaceae; genus UBA11740. Next base: position 22,807 of record JBBQWP010000001.1, read on the forward strand.
AGCTTTATGGTCGGCAGGATTGCTCTCGCGCCACTCCACAGTAAAGACAAAACTCATTTCGGGCGGTGACATTTCGCGGATGGCCTCGTAAACCGTTCGCCGGATCTGCTTGACCTTGTCCCAAACTCCCGGCGGTAGCGGTGTCACCCCGTCCGCGTTTACTACTTTGAAGATCGGATTTGCGATCAAGTGGTTATCGATCAGCTTGGCGCCGGTGCGTTCGCACAGCTCGCGGCCGATCGTGTACTTACCCGTGCCGGCAAAGCCGATCAGCACTACCAGCGTATTTTCGAATTCATTATTTATCATGGGGTTCTAGAGTGACCTGGACTACGGCTCCCGCTTCGACTTTCGCGGTTTTCTTAGCTTCAGCGTCGATTATCAGGTAGAACTTTTTCTGGCGCGGCACGATAGAGCTGGCAAATGAAAAGCCATTCACCGTCGCGTTCACCGAATGACCGCGCCGCCCACGCCAGAGTGGTTTCGGTTCAACGCCCCATTCCTTCGCCGGATCAAAAGGAACCTCGACTGCGTCATCCTTGTGACCGGAGAGAAGTTTCGCTTTGAAATTTTTCTTTTTCACCGCTCCGGTTCCTCACGGTGCAAACATCTCATTCACGACGAGCAGCACCCGCTCCTGGATTTGTTCCCCGACCCGCCCAAGCTTGCGCACGAGCCGGGCTTTATCAACCGTCCGAATCTGATCCAGCACTATCTGCCCTTGCTTTCCCTGGAACCGGCACGGGATGCGAGTCGGATAGGAAGTACCTTGGGTGGTCATTGGAGCCACGATCACAGTTCGGATGAAGCGATTCATTTCATCAGGAGAAATTACCAGGCAAGGCCGCGTTTTTTTGATTTCGCTTCCGAGTGTCGGATCGAGATTGATCAGGAAGACGTCGAATCGCTTAACTACCATTCCCACTCATCCTCGTCCCAGCGAGATTGAGGCAAAGGGCGTTGATCCAACAAGTCGTCATCACCACGATGGGCCATTGCCTGAAACGCAAGCTCCCAATTCTCGCGTGGTTGCTTGGCAGAGCGAATGACGATCTGATTGTCGTGAGCCTCAAGCTCCACCTCGTCGGGGAGATTGCTGCGCTCGAGCAATAACTTCGGAATGCGCACCCCTTGAGAATTGCCGATTCTAACTATGCGGGTCTTCATGGATTACATTGTAATTACGGAGAATTGGCCCGTCAAGCAAGTCTAATCCCACTCACTTGCGACGCGGAGTCATGGGTTTGGGCCTTGATTTGGATACTGCCTTAGCTGGAGTTGGCACCGGCTCAGCCGGTGGCGCAGGCGGCAACGGCGGCATGTCTGCTCTCGGAAAGCGCGGTAGCAGATCATCGCGCAGCGCCAGTTGATAGATGCACCACGCGACCGTGACCGCGTCCTGCTTCACATCACCTTCCAGGATGCGCTCGTAAGTATCGAGGTTCGTGTGCCAGGTGTGCGATTGATATTCAATCGGATCCTGCCCCATGCCGATGCCGGGCAAACCGGCCTGGCTGAACGAAGTGTTGTCGGAGCCGCCGAGATTGCGGCTGCGTGACGCCACCGCGCCGGCTACGCCATCGTCTTTGAATGGTTCCAGAATCTTGCGCATGATGTTGGCCGCTTCCGGCGGACCGAACACACTCGCGCCGCGCACGCGGCCGGTGCCGGAATCAATGTTGAAATAGCCGCCAAACTTTTCATAGCCGGGTTTGGGATTCTCAAAAGCACCGAAATGCTGTTTGACGTAAGCCTGCGATCCCAGCAAGCCTTCTTCTTCACCGCTCCATAGTGCGACGCGAATGGTGCGGCGCGGCTTCACGCCTAGCGTCTTCAGAATCCGCAAGGCCTCCATCATGATCGCGCAGCCAATCGCGTTGTCGGTCGCGCCCGTCGCCGCGTGCCATGAATCCAGATGCCCGCCCAGCATGATCACTTCGTCCGCTTTGTCAGTCCCGGGAATTTCCGCGACGGTGTTGAATGAGGTCGTGCCTTCGGGATAGACGCGATTGACGATGTCGAACTCGAGCGTCACTGCCGTGCCGTCGGCCAAAATGCGCGTAATGCGGCCATAGTCTTCGTTGCTCATTACGATGGTTGGCAAGGCCTTAGTGAGATCAAAGGTTCTATTATTGAAAGCTCGAATCTGGCGGAACTCTCTTCCGGAATCGTTGACGCGAATCAGGGCCCCGTTGGCTTTCAGAAACCCGTCGATCTGTTCATCGATTTGTCTATTCGTAAGCGGCTTCGGCGCACCAGGCACAGGGGTCGGTGTCGGCGACGGCTGCGGGAACCCACCGCCCGGCCTGGCGTTCGGCCCGAATCTTTGTTGTGCTTGCTCATCCGTAATGCGTTTAGCCGGCGGATTCAGATTCACCGGCACTATGATGTGCTTCCCGTCATCACGATCCGCCCGCGCACCTTTGCCTTTTCTTTTTCAAAAACCGCGTTCAACTGATCCTGTGTCGGTCTGTCCGGCAGAATTATTTGGTAAGCGTTGGCGCGCACCGGCCCACGCGTGCTGGGCGTCCACGCGAGCACTTCGCAAACCAAAGGATCCTGCACCGGCGCAATGATGTGCGCCGTCAGACGCTGGTTCAGCCAGCCCACGTGACCGAAATCCCACGGCTCGAGATGTCCATTCGACAGGCCCCACGCCGTCATTTGCTTGATGGCCCACTCGGCCGCGCCCTTATGATTCGGCGTGCCCGTCAGCCGCGGACCGTATATATCCGCCAGCATGTGCTCGGTCTTCATGATCTGCGAATTGTCTTTCTCTTCTTTGCGGATGCGTTCGAGCAGGTCTTTTTCAGCCGGACTCTGCGCGAGCAGCGGCACACAGAACAGCGATGTGATCAGGCATAGCGCGATGACGCGGGCTCTTAGCATGGGTTTGGTCTCCGGAGAGTTCTGGGGTGATAAAGCAGCGGGATTATACTTGCTCAACGGGAAATCAGCGAAGTAACCTCATTAGCACATTCATTTCAGTTTGCAGTCGGCGCGTTCTAGTCCTAGAATCCCATCGACCGATTGAAAATCAAATAAGTTTCGGGGGAGTCCCGATCACGAGATCGGGACTGAGAGTCACTTCACGTGAGACCCCTTGAACCTGATACGGTTAACACCGTCGAAGGGAGAAACAGCCAAACGTGACCGTTCCATCCTTTTTGATTCCAGGTGGAGCGGTTTTTTTTATGGAGTGCGGTGGCAAGCGTAGCGCGACACCGCTTTGGATAAGATTGCATCCAAAGCGCCGTCGCCGCTCCGCTCTGCCGGCGCACTCCAAACGGAGAAACATCATGAGTGCCGCAATCAAACCAACGAAGATCGAAAACTCGCTACCCAACTCGCGCCGCATTTACATCGACGGCCAACAGCCCGGAGTCCGTGTGCCGTTTCGCGAGATCGATCAGAATCCTACCCGCAACTTCGACAACACACTCGCAGAGAATCCGCCGGTGCGCGTCTATGACAGCAGCGGTCCGTGGGGTGACCCGGCGATCGTTTGCGATGTGCGCGACGGCTTGGGAGGATTGCGGCGTGAATGGATTGTTGGCCGAGGCGACGTGGAAGAATACGAAGGCCGCGATTTGCAACCGATCGATGACGGCTATCTAACGTTTGACTCCGCGAACCAGGCTCGCACGAAAGAGAAAGGCCGCCTGGAAGATTTTCCCGCGCTGCGCCGCACACCCCTGCGCGCGAAACCTGGTCGATGCGTGACGCAAATGCACTACGCGAAGCAAGGCATCATCACCCCCGAAATGGAATTCATCGCGATTAGAGAGAACCTGGGACGCGAACAATATTTGGAGTGCGGCGGCAACGACGCCGCTTTGGATTCGCTTGCTCCAACTCCAACCGCCGATCCAAAGCGCCGTCAAGGCCGGCGCACTCCAAATGAAGCTCCGCGTGACTCTCTCTTTCATCAACACAAAGGCGTCTCGTTTGGCGCCTCGATCCCTTCGTACGTCACCCCCGAATTCGTTCGCGACGAAGTCGCCCGCGGCCGCGCCATCATCCCCGCGAACATCAATCACCCCGAATCTGAACCAATGATCATCGGCCGCAACTTTCTGGTGAAGATCAACGCCAACATCGGCAACTCGGCGGTGCTCTCTTCGATTGATGACGAAGTTGAAAAGATGCGCTGGAGCATCAAGTGCGGATCAGACACCGTGATGGATCTTTCTACGGGGAAGAACATTCACGCCACGCGCGAATGGATCATCCGCAACTCGCCCGTGCCCATCGGCACCGTGCCGATCTATCAGGCGCTGGAAAAAGTCGGAGGCAAAGCTGAAGACCTGACCTGGGAAGTCTTTCGCGACACTCTCGTCGAACAAGCCGAGCAGGGCGTTGATTACTTCACCATACACGCTGGCGTAAGACTGCCTTACATTCCGATGACTGCGAAGCGCACCACGGGGATCGTCAGCCGCGGCGGCTCGATCATGGCCAAGTGGTGTCTCGCTCATCATGAAGAAAGTTTCTTGTACACACGCTTTCGCGACATCTGCGCGATCATGGCTGCCTATGACGTTTCATTTAGTTTGGGTGACGGTCTCCGTCCCGGCTCAATTGCCGATGCGAATGACGAAGCGCAGTTTGCCGAACTCGAAACCCTCGGCGAGTTGACAAAGATCGCCTGGGAATACGACTGCCAGGTGATGATCGAAGGCCCCGGCCATGTGCCGATGCACTTGATCAAAGAGAATATGGACAAACAACTCGAGACTTGTCACGAAGCGCCGTTCTACACCCTCGGCCCACTGACAACCGACATCGCGCCCGGCTACGATCACATCACGTCCGCAATTGGCGCGGCTATGATTGGTTGGTACGGCACGGCGATGCTCTGCTATGTCACGCCGAAAGAACACCTCGGCCTGCCCAACAAGAAAGACGTGAAAGACGGCGTCATCGCCTACAAGATCGCCGCCCACGCCGCCGATCTCGCCAAAGGCCACCCCGGCGCCCAGTATCGCGACAACGCCTTATCGAAAGCACGTTTTGAATTTCGTTGGGAAGATCAATTCAACCTCTCGCTCGACCCCGAAGTCGCCCGCGAATACCACGACGAAACCCTACCGCAGGAAGGCGCCAAGCTCGCCCACTTCTGCTCAATGTGCGGCCCACACTTCTGCTCGATGAAGATCACCCAGGACGTCCGCGAGTACGCGGCGCAGAAAGAGATCGACGAAGAGAGTGCGTTGAAGATCGGCCTGGCCGAGAAAGCAGCCGAGTTTGTCGAGAAAGGCGCCGAGGTCTATTCTAAGGTTTGAGCGACACAAAAGATGATCTCCGCTGAGCAACTTGCACCCGGTCGCTACCGCTCCCGGTTCGTACCACCCTGAGTTCCCGCACGGTTCTCACAGCGGCCATTCGTCGCCCAGGAATTCCAGATGCAGCCGCGCAATGCCATCCGGAGCGGTATGACGATTCCTGACTACCGCGAGCAGCGAAGACTGATATTGGGGGCTGCTTAGTTTTACAAACCGGCCCGGTGAAAGATCGAGAGTGGTGAAAATCGCCGCGCCCTGCCGGCTGATATTCTCAGTGACGGTACTCTCACTCTGCGAGAACCCCCCATCTTTTGAAAACACTTCAATCAATACTTCAACCGGGATATGGTGGCGAGTATCCTTTCGCTTATCCGTGATCGAGACTTCGGAGATCGACTCGCCGGATTCTTCTCTGACAGCCCAAAGGCCGATCTCAGCACTGGACTTCGCGATCTCGTAGCGCCGCGACGGATCAGCCTCAAAGCTTCGCGGCGCACGCTTGCCGACAAATGCCACCCCGATCTCAACCAGCGCGCCCTTCTCTCTGACTGGATCCAGAATCTTCACGTTGCGCACCAGCGACCAGACCTTGTACTGATCTTCCACATGATCGAAACAGCGCAACGGCCGCGGCATCTTCAGGGTTAACAGCAGCAGCCGGCCAACTTCAGTCGGCCGCTTCAGTCGCAGCCGCGCTCCGAAAGGCGTGACATCCTCGAGGCGCGACATCTCGATCCATTCGTGATCCAGAGCTTCGCGGCAGCTCACGCGCACTGGCAGCGCCAGCACCATTCGCTCGCGGAGTCGCCGCGATTTCTCTCCGTCTTTGGGACCCTCTTTCGCCAATAAATTCGCCTTCCCTCAACCGGCTGATCCAGAGTTTGCCGTTGCGCCCGGGCGCCGGGGCAAAGAGCCTGATTTTATTAGCCTTTACGCACTTTTCTGGCTTGGCGAAGTAGCGGGTTTCAGGTTAAAATGCACGAGCAATTTAACTGCATGAATTATTCTTGCCCGAACCCCGAGAAAGCCAACAAAGCCTTCGAAAATTCGTGCCGGATCAACCAAAAGCCAGCGAGTGAGGTGCGTCGCGCAGGCAGCGCGGATTGTAACGGAAAGGTCTGATTAATGGAAACGACTGAACGACAACATATAAGTATCGAAGACGAGATGCGCCGGTCCTATCTGGACTATGCCATGTCGGTGATTATCGGCCGCGCGCTCCCCGATGTTCGTGATGGTCTGAAGCCGGTGCACCGCCGCGTGCTCTGGGCCATGAATGAACTCGGCAATACTTACAACAAGGCATACAAGAAGAGCGCGCGCGTGGTCGGCGACGTCATTGGTAAGTATCACCCGCATGGCGACACCGCGGTCTATGACACGATTGTCCGCCTGGCGCAGGACTTTTCGATGCGCTATCCATTGGTCGACGGGCAAGGCAACTTCGGTTCGGTTGACGGCGACGCGCCCGCGGCCATGCGTTACACCGAAGTGCGCATGTCGAAACTGGCGAATGAATTACTGGCCGACATTGAGAAAGAAACCGTCACCTTCCAACCGAACTATGACGAAAGCCTGAGCGAGCCCACCGTCCTGCCGGCGCGGATTCCGAGTCTTTTGATTAACGGTTCGGATGGAATCGCCGTAGGCATGGCGACAAAAATCGCCCCACACAACTTGACCGAGATCGTTGACGCGACCATCGCCGTCCTGCGCGATCCGGAAATCGATATCGAAGATTTACTGAAGATCGTCAAGGGCCCTGACTTTCCCACCCGCGGTTTTATCTGTGGCCGCGAAGAAATTCGCAACTCGTATCTCACCGGACGCGGCATCCTGCAAATGCGCGCCCGGGCTTCAATTGATCGCGTCGGCCGCGGCACACAGGAACGCGATGCGGTAATCATCACTGAGATTCCCTTCCAGGTTAACAAGGCCCGACTGATCGAGCGCATTGCCGAACTGGCAAATGAAAAGAAACTCGAAGGCATCGCCGAAGTCCGCGACGAGTCTGATCGCCAGGGCATGCGCGTAGTGGTCGAGTTGAAACGCGATGCGGTGCCGCAGGTGGTGCTGAACAAGCTGTTCAAGATGACGCCGATGCAATCATCGTTCGGCGTGATCAATCTGGCCATCGTCAACGGCCAACCGCGCGTACTGAATCTAAAGCAGATACTGGAAGCCTTTGTCGACTTTCGCCGTGAGGTCGTGCGCCGCCGCACAGAGTATGAGCTGCGCAAAGCGAAAGCCCGCGCGCACATCCTCGAAGGACTTACCAAAGCGATCGACGCGCTCGATCATATTGTGACGTTGATTCGTAACTCGCGCTCAGTTGATGAAGCGCGCCAGTGGCTCATCGGCCAGCTGGCGACAACCAGTGAAGTAAAAACCTGGAAGGGTATACCGTCAGGCGAAGCAGTTAACAAATACCTGCCCAAACTGAAAAAAGCCATGGAAAGCCTGGCGTTTTCTGAGATTCAGGCGCAGGCCATTCTCGATCTGCAACTGCGGCGGCTATCGGCGCTGGAGCGCCAAAAGATCATCGACGAGTACGAAGGGATCATCAAACATATTGCGGAGTTGGAAGAGATCCTGGCCAACGAAAAATCCTTGCGCCGCGTGATCATCGGCGAACTCGAAGACGTCAAGAAAGAGTTTGGCGACGCGCGCCGCACGGAAATCATCGAAGCCGGGACCGATTATTCGATTGAAGATTTGATCGCCGACGAAGAAGTCGCGATCACCATCACCAAGAGTGGTTATATCAAACGGACTCCGGTGACGACATATTCGCGTCAGGGCCGCGGTGGCAAAGGGCGCTTTGGCGCGATGGCCAAGAACGAGGACTACGTCGAACATTTGTTTATTGCTTCGACGCACGCCTACCTGATGGTGTTTACCGACGACGGCCTGGTTTACAAGATGAAGGTGCACGAAGTCCCGGATGCGGCCGCCGCATCACGAGGTAAAGCAATCGTGAACTTGATCCAGGTCTCTTCAGAGCGAAAACTTGCCGGCTTCGTTCCCGTGCGCGAATTCTCGGAAGGCCGTTTCGTTCTGATGGTCACCAAGAAAGGCGTGATCAAGAAGACCGCGCTTTCTGACTTTCAGAACATCCGTTCGAACGGGATCATCGCCATCAATATCGACGAAGGTGACGAGTTGCTGGACGTGGTGACGACGGACGGCAGCAAGCGCATTTTCATCGCCACCCACAACGGCTTTGCGATTCGCTTCGACGAAAAGAACGCGCGACCGATGGGCCGTGCCACGCGCGGCACGCGCGGTATCGATCTGCGCAAAGACGATTTCGTGGTCTCGGTCTGTCCCGTGTCGCCGGACGATTCAGAAAAAATGCTTTCGGTTTCCGAACGCGGGTATGGCAAGCAGACGCCGATCTCGACCTATCGTCTGCAATCGCGCGGCGGCAAGGGCGTCATCAACATGAAGGCGACCGAGAAGACCGGCAAGGTCGTCGCCGTCTTCCCGGTCGATGCCGACTCAGAGATCATGATCATTACCCAGCAGGCCAAGCTGATTCGCCTGGAAGCCGACGCCATTCGCAAGACCGGCCGCAGCGCCCAGGGCGTGCGCCTGATCAAAGTCGATGAAGACGACATGGTGACCAGCGCATCGCTGGTTGAGGCTGCAGCCGAAGAAGAGAACGAAGAAACGCCGGCGTAACAGAGCATCCGCAGATTGCACAGATTACACAGATAAGATTCAGGCAAAACAGGTTGACTGCTTTGGTTCTTACCTCATCCGCGAAATCTGTGTAATCTGCGGATAATAGAAGTTCATCCGCTACTGCTCTCACCTTCCACCCAAACCTCGCCGTCTTCAAAAAACTCCTTCTTCCAAATCGGCACAGTGCGTTTTAATTCGCGGATGGCCCATTCGCAGGCCTCGAAAGCGGCGCGGCGGTGAGGCGCGCTGACGGAGATCACGACGCTGGTCTCGCCGATTTCCAAACGTCCGGTGCGGTGCACGATGCCGATGTGCGCGATCTCGAATTTCTCGTGCGCCTGTTGCCCCAGGCGTTCCATCTCGCTAATCGCCATCGGCGGGTAAGCTTCGTAAACCAGATAGAGCGTGCGGCGGCCGCGCGTCCATTCGCGCGCATAACCGTCGAGCGTGACGGTCGCGCCGCATTGCGGCAGCACGACGCGGCGAGCGACAGCGCCTACATCGATTGGGTGTGTGGTTAGTTCGAAGAAGTCAGACGCGGATGAAGATGCGGGCAGGGTGCCCGCGCTCCCACCGCTAACCGGCGGAAAAACGGCCAGCTCATCGCCATCTGAGATTTTTCGATCGGAACGCGAGTACTCCTGATTGACGGCAAACAACAGAGAATTTCCAAAACGTCGTAAGGCAGGATAAGCGGCCAGCACCTGCTCAAACGCATTTTGTGAATCAAGCGGTGGATTTAAGTTCAATTGAGCTTCTTCGGTGCCGGTTGCATCACGCGCGGCGCCGAAGAAGAGAACGTTGACTGTGATTGTTGAATCCATTCTCGACGAGGGTAATTACGTCAGTACCACCTGCGTGAGCGGGTGGATCAAACATTCAATGCCGAGGTTGACGCATGGGCCCACCCGCTCACGCGGGTGGTACTGACCTCTTTTTCGGAGTGGGATAATCACAGACCAAAGTCTATGCTACTTACTCGATCTCGATCTTTTTGCCGCCGTGCCCGTTGCCTTTGGCAACTGAGTGGAGTCGCGCGCGCTCCTCATACCCTCTGACTACCCGCGCGAGCAGGTCGCTCAGCCGGCTTAGTCGCTCGGAAGTGGAACGCAGCTCTAGTAACTCCTGCTTGGTCTCGACCTCGATCTCCATGGCGGCGGCCACCAGGAACGAAAGCTTCTGCGGCTCAGTGTCGCTGATGTCCGGCAAGTTGGCGCGTTCATCGTTGATGACTCTGATCGCGTTGGCCACGCGCATGAACATTGCCGCAACTTCGCGTGCGTTCGCCGCCAACCCGGCATCGTCTTCTTCATCGTCCTCGAAATAGTTGGCGCGCACGACCAGATACGAATCCCCGCGCTCGATGTAGTCTTCGACCTGATAACGCACCACGCCAACGGCGAGGACATTCGATCGGCCGTCGGGCAAAGCTTGCGTTTCGGTTACCTCGGCGACACAGCCGATGTGACCGGCCGGCGGCACGTCTTGTCCTGACGTATCTGAGTCGAAATAAGAAAGACCGAAGAGGTTGTCACCGGCGCGAATGTCGGCCAGCAGCTTACGATAACGGGGCTCGAAGATGTGCAAAGGCATCGGCATGCCCGGAAAGAGCACGACCGGCAGCGGAAAGATTGGCAGCTCGCGCACGCCAAGCACTTTGTCCAAAGCTTCACTCATAATCGGAAAGCCCGATGCACCTCGCTATTTGTTTCGGAAAGAATTCGATGCCCGGCATTATCGCAGACGACGTACGAGAAGTCAGTAGCGCGCCACTTTGGTGATCCAAAAAGAGTGTGTGTCAGAAGCCCGCGCGTAAGCAAGGGCGACTCGAGCAGTCCGGCTATCATTAGCGGACAAAGCATTCATATCCAATTTGTTCATCGATGCTGTCTGGCGGAGGTGGCCCTCCCTAACGGTCGGGCTTCTGACACGCATCAGTGGATTAGCTGTGATAGTCTGATCCGACTCGAACAAGATAATCCGAAGATTCCGGAGGAGGAACGATGGCAGAGTTAGCCGAACTTCAATGTGTGCCGTGTCGGGGTGGCGTGCCGCCACTCCAGGGCGCGGAAATCCAAAAGCTCTTAGCACAACTGGATGGATGGCAGGTCGTCAACGAACATCATTTGCAAAGGGCTTACGGGTTTGATGATTTTCGCGCCAGCCTCGAGTTCGTCAATCGCATCGGCGAATTGGCAGAACAACAGGGTCATCATCCCGATATCTGTTTTGGGTGGGGTAAAGCTGAGGTCACGATCTGGACACATAAGATAGACGGCCTCACCGAGAGCGATTTCGTCCTGGCCGCTAAGATCGACAAATTGTAATAACCTGGGTGGCACGGACCTCCGGAACCACGCGCAAGATGCGCGGGCCACATCCGCGTTGGTATACTGAAATCAGCCAATATTCTGCGAAAGGGCAACTGACTCAAGTCGCGAGCGCATCGAAAACACGGTTCGCGGGCAATGCCTCAGTTTCGGATCCAACAACCATGAAAAAGGTTTTCACTCATTTGCTGTCTCTGTCCCTGTTGCTTGCGGGCGCGGCAGTGAATTTGGCCCAACAACCCAAGCCGCAAAAGCCGGCGCAGCCCGTGACGACCGACCCGGGCCAGGAGAAGCCAGAGGTTATCAACGTGCGGCGAGTCCGGCTGCCAATAACCGTCCAGGACAAGAAGGGCCAGTTTGTGACGGGCCTGACTCAGAGCGACTTTATGATCCTGGAAGATAAAGTGCCACAGCAAATCGATTCGTTCACCAGCGAACAAAACAATAACTTGCCGCTTTACGTCGGCGTGCTGATGGACACGTCGCCATCGACGGCCGGCAAGTTGAAGTTCGAGCAGGAATCAGCAATGAACTTCATTCAAACCGTCGTGCGGCCGCGAAAAGACCGGGTGCTGTTTGCCACCTTCGACGATCAGATTACTTTGCGGCAGGATTTTACAGATCGTCTGGAGTTGCTGGACCGCGCCGTTGCGGCAGTAAAGGCGACCGGTAAACAGACCGCGCTCTACGATGCCATCTGGCAATTCTGCGACGAGAAGATGCGTTCGGCCCAGGGACGGCGCACGCTGGTCATCATCACCGATGGCGACGACACCTATAGCCGCGCCGACATCAACGACGCGATCGATATCGCTCAGCGCACGGAAACAACTATTTTCGCGATCTCAACCAAGGCCGGACTGGCCGGTGCTGTGCCAGGCGTGGAAGCAGGCACAGTCAAAGATCGTGGCGACAAAGGACTGGAGCGACTGTGTGAAGAAACGGGCGGGGCGGCATTTTTCACCGGCGATATGCTGGCGCTGGAGCGCTCGTTTACAAAGATTGCGAAAGAGCTGCGCTCGCAGTATCTGATCACCTACAAATCGTCGAACAATCTTTACGATGGCGCTTATCGGCGTGTCGAGGTCAAACTAACGCCCGGACATGACAACATTAAACCGCCGCGCACCAAGCGCGGATACAAAGCTATCTCGGATAGTGTTACGGCAAAATGACTGAAGTAAGAGTCTTATCACTGAGAAGATTGAGTACGTTGTGCGCGCTGCTGATGGCGGTGACGATCGCAGCAGCCTTGACCTGCGCGTCACTGGCGCAGAGCCGGCCAGAATCGCAAAATTCCAACCGCCCGCGACGGACGGAGAGTGTTCCGCTGGCCACGCCCACGCCGCCAAAGAAGGAAGATGATGTCACGCTGAATTCTGATGAAGTAGTACGCGTTGACACGAGCCTGACAAATGTTTTCTTCACTGCCGCCGACAAACAAAGGCGCTTCGTCAGTACTCTCAAACGCGAAGACGTGCGCATCACGGAAGACGGTCAGGCACAGGAGATTTTTACTTTCCTGCAAAACGTCGACTTGCCATTGTCACTCGCGATTCTCATCGATTGCAGCGGATCGGAAGAACGCACTTTGCCGGAAGAGAAGGCAGCGGCCAGATCGTTTCTCGAATCGATCATGCGTCCGGCCAAGGACGAAGCTGCCGTGGTTTCGTTCACCGGCGAAGTTACACTCGAACAGGGACTGACGGGAAACATCGGGCGTTTGCGACGGGCAATCGATCAGGTTGAGTTCGTCCCACCCGCGGGTTACATCGGCGGCGGCGTGGTCGTCGGCGGCACGCCGCCAATCTCAGGAACGCAGCAGACTCTCGCCGGATCGACGGCGATCTGGGATGCGATCTGGGCTACCTCAAATGAATTGTTGACCGACTCTGCCGAGCATCAGCGGCGGGCAATCATCCTGTTGACGGATGGCGAGGACACGATCAGCCAGGTGCATATGCAAGACGCGATCAGCCGCGCGTTGAAAGCAGACGCTCTGATCTACGCGATCGGAATCGGCGATCGTTATCAATTTGGCATCAACGAAAGTGCGCTGAAGAAGATCACCGACGGCACCGGTGGACGAGCTTACTTCCCGCGGAACGAACGCGAGTTGCGCGAGGCCTTTGCCCAGATTGAGCGAGAGCTGAGAGAGCAATACCTGATCGCCTATTCTCCTTCCAACAAGACGCGCGACGGTTCTTATCGTCGCGTGGCAATTGAAATAGTGAACCCGGAAGTCCGCAAAGAGAACCTCCGGCTCACCTATCGCCCCGGATATTTTGCCAAGACACCGGGCGGCATTCCCGCAGAAAACTCGAAAAAACCCTGAATTTTCGCAGAACTCCCCTAGTGACAAACGTAGTTGGCCTCTGCTATACTGCGTTGGGGCCCTGGAGGCGATCTCCGTCTGAGCCGCGTCTCCGTCCTTGTACTGCCACCTCTGATCTCTCGGGAAACAGCTCCTCCGAAATCTTCTCCGTTCAGTCCGAACTTTCTCCTGATGAATAGACATCCGGAAAATCCGCCGACCGTTCTGATCGTCAACGATGATCATGTGGCGCTCGATCTGTTAAGGGATTTGATCGAGCCGGAAGGCTATGAAGTGTTCGTGGCGCAGAGCGCGCAACGGGCGCTGGAAATTACCTCAGCGGTCAAGACGGACATCATCGTTTGCGATGTGGTCATGCCTGAGATGAACGGGCTGGAGTTGTGCCGGCGGCTGAAGAAGGACCCGCAAACTTCAGCTACGCCGGTCCTGTTGGTCAGCGCCGTGCTCAAGGAAGACGCAGCTCTCCTGGAAGGATTCGCGGCCGGAGCAGACGACTATATCGAGATTCCGTTTCGTCATGAAGAGTTACTAGTCAAAGTAGCTCGGCTGGCAGAGCGTCATCGAGTAGAGCGACGGTACCGCGACACTGTCGAGCAAGCGGTCGACATCATCTACACGCGGGACATGAACGGCCTGATCACGAGCATCAACGAAGCCGGGGCCAGATTCTTTGGCCGGCCGGCGTTTGAATTGATCGGCCAGCCGCTCGGTCTGTTGATTGGCGAGGAAGCGGCCGCGCGCGACATCGCCGAGATGCAAAACGTCAAGTCCTTCGAACCGATTCGTTTTACCAGTTGCTTGAGTAACGCTCTGGGCGAGTTGCGCTATCTTGAAGGCATCGTCAGCCTCGAACGAGATGCACACGGCGAATTCGTCGGCGTTCGCGCCGTCGTCCGCGATGTTACCGACCAACAGCTAACCGAGAAGGCGCTGCGCGAAAGCGAAAGCCGCTATCGCGTCGTCGCCGAGACTGCCTCAGACGCAATCATGACGATTGACGAATCCACCAGGATCCTGTTTGCGAATCCGGCAGCGGAAAAGATTTTTGGTTATCCGGTACCGGAGTTGATAGGCTCCTCGTTGACCCGGCTGGTCCCTGAATATTCAAGTCACCTTCCCAACCTTGGAGCGGCGTCAACGGATGATTCTCGCCAGCGGATCGGGTCGAAAGCGGTGAGCATTCCTGGACTTCACCGCGACGGTCGTGAGGTTCCTTTAGAGATTTCATTCAGCCAGGTGTCGGCCGATGACCAGCGGGTGTTTACGGCAATCGTGCGCGACGTGACTGAACGCCAGCGCGCAGAAGCGGCTTTACAGAAGCAGAACGAAGAGTATCGGATCCTGTTTGAATCCAACCCGTGTCCGATGTACCTGTGTGCGGAGGGCACCCTGGAGTTTCTCGCCGTCAACGAGGCGGCAGTCAAACACTACGGGTACTCACGCGAAGAATTTCTCACCATGACCGCCAAAGACATTCGGCCCCTCGAAAAAGTGCCCGGATTGCTCGCCTATGTTGGGGCGCATCCGGAGCGAAATGATGTGGCGGGCGTTTGGAAACATCTGCGGAAGGACGGCTCGCTAATAGATGTCGATGTTAACTGGCAGAAGCTCGATTTTGCCGGCAGGCCCGCGTACATGGTGATGGCGAATGACATTACGGAACAGAAGCGGGCCGAAATCGCCATGCGTGAGAGCGAAGAGCGGTATCGCGAGTTGTTCGAGAATGCCAACGACGTTATTTACACAATCGATCTGGCCGGGAATTTTACGTCGCTCAATTCGACCGGCGAGCGGGTGACTGGATACACGCGGGCGGAAGCGCTCACTCTGAACCTGGCGCAAGTCGTCGCACCCGATCAGGTAGACATGGCTCGTCAGATGCTGGCGCGCAAGATCGATAACGACATTTCGACCGTTTATGAACTCGGGATCATTACCAAGTCCGGGCAGCGAATCCAGATCGAGCTCAGCAGCCGTCTAATTTACCAGGGCGGGGAGCCTATTGGCGTTCAGGGAATCGCCCGCGACATCACCGCGCGCAAGGGCGCAGAAGAAGCGCTCAAGGATAGCGAAGAAAAGTTCCGTTCGATCGTCGAGACAACCAACGAATGGATCTGGGCAATCGATCTCGAGGGAAACCATACCTACACTAATCCCGCCATCGAGCAAATTCTTGGTTACAAGACGGAAGATATTCTGGGCGCGAACGTGCTGGATTTTGTCCACCACGATGACCGTCAGAAGTTCGAGAGACAGCTCGAGCAATGGATCAGTAAAAAACGTGGCTGGTCAGGTCTGGTGCTGAGATGGAAACACAAGCACGAAGGGTTCCGCTATCTCGAGTCGAACGGTCTGCCGGTATTCGATCCGCAGGGAAACTTAATCGGTTACCGGGGCGCGGACCGGGACATCACTGAGCGGAAACTTGCCGAAGAGGCTTTGAGCCAGCAGGCAGACCGTGCGGAGCTGATCAATCGCATCTCACAGGCCGTCCGCCGAACGCTCGACGTTTCCGAAGTCTTTCAGACAGCAGTCCGCGAACTGGGCGCGCATCTTGACGTCGATCGTTGCTCACTTTTCATGAAGGATGAACTGGCCGGACGGGTGACCAATGCAGCGGAGTACCACGTGTCCGATGTGGTGCCGACCGCCAGTGATTTTGACTTGCCGCAGGTTCGCGGTCTCAATGCCGCGATGGAGAAGCACGGCGTCCTGGCGTTCGACGACGTGGCCAACGATGAAAGAATCCGGGAAGAGTACCAGGGGTTCTTAAAACGTTTCGACGTTAGATCCATCATGTACGTCGGAGTCACCGTGGGCGATGAGCTGCTCGGAGCTTTTGCTCTGTCCACCACTCGGGAACTTCGTCACTGGAGTGAAGCTGACATCGAAGTGGCCAAGGCCGCCGCGGATCAGACCGGCATCGCCATCCGGCAGGCTCGTCTCTATCAGAAGGCAGCGGCCACGTCGATGCGCGAGGCGCTGGTGAATAAGTTGAGCGTGGCCATTCGTGCTTCACTAAGTCTCACCTCAGTGCTCGATACCGCCACGCGAGAATTGGGACAAGCGCTTTCGGCGTCACGCGTGGAAGTGCGTCTGTACGATGCGACGGGCGACCAGTCATTCGCCAAAGGAGAGTACGTCGCCAAAGGCTGCGAGAGCGTCAGCGACTTTGACGCTCACTACGATGAGCTGATGCGCGGTCACTTCCTCGAGTCGCTCAAGCCGCTGGTTATTGGCGATACGCAAACATACGCCGAAGGCGCGCCTGAGTTTACCAACTGCATCCGTTTGCGCGCCGCGTGCACTGGGGCGCGATCGCAGATCGAATATCCGCTCACCGTTAACGGAGAATTTCGCGGCGTGATCTCGATTCATCAGACCGAATCGGTTCGTCACTGGTCTGAAGAGGAAGTGTTACTGGTTGAATCCGTGGCCGCGCAATTGGCGACCGGTATTGCCCAGGCGCAACTGTTTGAAATGGTGGCGCGGGCCAAGAAAGAGTGGGAGTCAACCTTTGATGCTATGTCCGACGGCATTTTCATTTTCGATCAGGCCGGTAAGCTGGCGCGCGTCAACCGGGCCGGCGCGAACATGGACAAGGCGCATCCGGAATCGCTGCTTGGGCGCCAGTGTTGCGACATCCTGCGCACGAGTTCCGACGGCGCTGCCTGCATCGTAGAGCAGGCGCTCCGCGAATCCGGAAGTATCAATCTGGAGATAGTGCCGCAGCATTTAGCTCGGCCGGTGCTGGTGACGGTTGAGCCGGTTCTTGATGAACGCGGCCAGACAGTCGGAGCAGTTTGCACCGCGCGCGACCTGTCAGAGTTGCGCAAGGTCGAAGCCGTGGCGCGCGAGCGGCAATCGCTCTTGAAAAATATTATGGAGAGCGCCCGCGAAGCGATCTATGCGCTGGACAAAGAAGGCAATTACAAGTGGTGCAACAAGGCCATGCTGGATATGACTGGCTATGAATTGGAAGCCATCATCGGCCACCATTTTCTCGAGCGCACGCACGAAGACGATCGCGAGATGCGCCGGGAAAGGTTTGCCGCGGCGCTGGACGGCGAAGCGCAGAGTTTTGAATCGCGTTACATCGCACAGGACGGCAGTGTCCGCTTTGCGGCGGTAAATAGCGCCCCGATCGTGGTTGACGGAGAGACCACCGGCGTGCTGGGAATCGCGCACGACATTACTGAACAGAAGCAGGAACGGGACCGGGCGGCTCGAGCCGACAAGCTGCGCGCGCTGGGCCAACTGGCGTCAGGCGTGGCGCATGATTTTAATAACTCGCTGGCCGCTATTCTGGGTCGAGCGCAGTTGATCCTGAGACGTGTAAAGGATGAAGAATTAATTCGCAGTCTCGGCATCATCGTCACGGCTGCCGAAGATGCCGCCTCTACGGTGCGGCGCATTCAGACATTCGCGCGCAAGTCCCTGGCCGCGGAGCTGGAGTTGCTGGAAGTTAGCGGACTCTTACGAGATGCGATCGAGATCACGCGCACTCGCTGGCAGAACGAAGCGCGCGCCGAAGGCTGCAATGTTGACGTGACTCTGAATGCCGAAGGCGATTCGTTCACGCTCGGCAACGCTTCCGAATTGCGTGAAGTCTTTGTGAATTTGATCGTCAACGCAGTGGATGCCATGCCACAGGGCGGCAGTCTGAAGCTTTGCTGTAATCGCAAAGACGACCGGCTACGCCTGCTATTCGCCGACACCGGAACCGGCATGAAAGAAGAAGTGCGCGAGCGTGTGTTCGAGCCTTTCTATACCACCAAGGGCGTGCATGGCACCGGACTTGGGCTGGCGGTAAGTTACGGGATCATCGAACGTCATCAGGGGCTGATTTCGGTCGAGTCGAAGCCGGGACAAGGAACAACGTTTTTCATCGATCTGCCGCACGCTGAACAGACTGAAGTATCGCTCGAAGAGAATAAGCCAGAGGCGCAGACGGCCTCACTCTCAGTGCTGGTGGTGGATGATGAGGAGTTCGTTCGCGAGACACTGGCTGAGATGCTGATGGATCTCGATCACCGGGTGGTGACGGTTGAAGGCGGCCGCGAGGCGCTGCAGAAACTTTCTACTGGTGACTTTGATTTGGTCTTTACTGATCTGGCGATGCCTGAGATGGACGGTTGGGAAACTGCCCGGGCTATTCACAAGAGCCGGCCGGGGCTGCCCGTCGTTCTGGTGACCGGTTATGGCGCAACCGCGCAGCCGCCTTCAGGTGAGCTCGATTTGGTGGCCGGCATTATTGGTAAGCCATTCGACTTTGACCAGGTGACGGGAACCATTGCGCGGGTTTGCAGCGGATTGGGTTTCCCGAACTGATGCGAAACGCGCACCGCGGCTTAAGGAAAGCCGAGCTCGCCTTTGTCGTCGCCGTCCCAGATCAATTTTTCGCCCAGTTCCCTATTCAAGCGGTTCAAACTTGCAGCGATTAAAACGAGGGCTGCCTGCAAAGCCTGGATGGAATCGTGACCGCGCGCCAGTTGAGTTTTCTGGCTGCCAACCCCGATCACCTGGAAGGCACAGTGATACTCAGAGGATCCATTTGACTGTTCAGGCTTGCTTACAAACACACTGACAGTTCTCTGGTGATTACCTTCATCGATGAGGCGAAACCTACGGGTTGCTATTATTTCTCCGAGACTGTCGAAATTCATACCCTCTCCAAAGCCTGGGGCGAGCTTTGATTCACTTGAAAAAGGAGCCCCCCTTGTACCTCCTGAATGATTCTGGTGCAGGAGTCACCGAGCACTGATCAGGTGCTTATCGCGCCGGGGCGTTCAGGCGCGTCGGAATGATCCATGCCGGAGCCACTGACTTGGGTTCGCCAACGTCGATCCAACCGGACAATTTGGTGATGACCATCGGAGCCTCGTCAGGGCGTTTCGTTGCCGGATGGGCAGAGATTCCAATCATTCGGTGCGTTGAGGCTGTCGTTGAGTTTGTCATGGCTTTTTCCTTTCCTAATCAATCAATCGTGTGAGTTGCTACCGGATTCTTAGTTCACGCTCATCAGGCCTGCGCTGGCGGTAAAGCCGACGCCAAAACCTACTACCATCGCCGGGCCGGCCCATTCTTTCTTGCCAGCCAGCATGAATCCGGTCGACGCGCTCGACAGGTTGCCGTAGTTTTCGAGCACGTCGTAGGACTTTTCAACCTTGGTCGAATCTGAATCCAGGTGAAGCTGCGAGCAGACGCCGTCCAGAATCTTCTTGCTGCCGGTGTGAATCAAACAATCGTCAACCTGGCTCAGGTCTGAGACCGGGGACATCGGATCCTGCAGTACGTCGTTCACGGTGGTGACGGCGTAGTGCGCCCCGCGAGTAGGAACTGCCGGGCGCATGAAGTACTGCGGCTTGCCATTCAGCGCGGGGTGCGTGCTGTTGCTCACCATCGACAACAGATTCACGTCATCAGGGTTGTCGTTGGTCAGGTGCGAGATTGGTCCGAACGCCGGCTTGCCAGGCTGATCGGTGCCGAGCAGCAGGGCGACGGCGCCATCGCCGAACAGCATTGACTGAATCGCCAGCGTGGTGTCGGTGCGCTGTTCGTCGAACGCCGCGTCATCGATGATCCCGTTCTTGCGCATGCGCGCGATTTCGCGGAAGCCAAAGTATTCTTCGTTCATCAGCGGAGCAACATAAGGAGTGTGCGCTTCAGACATCAGCACGACGGCCAGTTTTCCCGGGTTCGCCGCCAGATACCACTGGGCGACTTCGACGCTCTTAAGCATTACTGAGCAACCCTGTGACTGCATGCTAACGGTGCGCAGCGAGCGCGAGAGCAAACCGTGCGTGCGGCCCATAACTTCGGAAGCCAGGCATGGAAGCATCTGGTCGGGAGTGTTCGTGGCTGCAACCAGCAAACCAATCTGCGACGGGTCGCCGCCCCACTCTTCGATGCACTTGCGCGTGGCGTTCACGCCGAGTTCGGTGGTCGAGCTGGTCGGATTCATCGGAGCGCCAGTCAAAAAGTCCGCGTAGTTGTCCATCGCTGAATAGCGATTCTCAACGCCGAGCGAGCAAATCGTGTTGATAAGCTCGGGCGAGAGTTTGTGCATCATCGACGCCACCAATTCAGTGGTGCTGATTCTATTTTCCGGGGTCGCGGTGCTGGCTGAAATCATGCTAATCATTTTCTTGCTCCTTGGGGACTTCCTATTAAATTGTTCTGCGTTCGTCGTGTCTCATTACAAGGCCTGTGCCATTGGTCGTGCGAGCTCGCCACGCCGACGTAACTCGACAAATAATTATACTTAGCTGGTCGACTCGCCGATCAAGGTAAGGCCGTGCGCAGGCTGAGACTAGTGAATACTCAGTATGCAAAATCCACGAAATTGCTTTGGCTGGAGACTTCCGTGGGTAGTGAACTCGGCAAAAGAGTCGAGAAAACTTAGTAATAATGACTCTTTTCGAGTGACGAGGATCATTTCCGCTGGCGGAAGGGCGGATCTGGTAACCAAGTATGCAGTGATAACTTGGTATCCAGTGTCAGTGTCATAGTGTCGCGCCGTCGTAGCCTCTCCCGTGAACGCAGTTCTTCAAGAGCAGGATATTTGCTGGGAAAAACTGGCGTAGCCCTCGCATTGCTTTGGATTCCTTGTACCGTCACTCTAGCAGATTGTACTTGCAATGCAAGATGCGAAAGCATATAAGACTCTTGGTTCGGCGACTTAACGAGTGCTCAGATGCCTCAATACGATCTTCATGTTCTTTGCTCAGAATGCGGCAAGTTCCACGATGTGCTTCTGCGGCTCTCCTTAGAGCAATCTTTTGAAGTACGGAATGTCCGCGACCTTTATAATGGCGCGGTTCCCCCTGAATTCTATGCAGCTATCGCTGAACAGGAATGTCCGGTCACCAGAAAACCGTTTAGGAAACCAAATCCGGATCTGATGGTGTTAGTGGTCGTCGGCGGATGGTTCTCCACGCAGTTTTGACGCTTGCCGCTGAGAAGAGCCAGGTTTCCACCGAGCTTGGTCTGCGACGAAGGGAGTTAGGTCAAAGAAAACCAATCTTAGAAAACCAGGAAACTAGATCTGACGCACTCGAAATGAAACTCCCAGCCAGCGAGATTAGATATCAGTCTCTTGAATTCAAACTTCGAGCGAGCGAGATTTGATCTCAAGCTCGCCAAGTCAAACCTTCATCGGGCGAGATTAGATGTCAAGCTCCTTAATTCAATCTTCAAGTGCTTGAGATTTGATCTCCAGCGCTTGCATTATTCCATTTTACTCAGCACATTTGAACTGGATTCGATGCATTGTGTCGTAGGTACCTGGAGTTACTCGGGGCATAACAAATCGTTGGACGCGAGCGGCGGGAGCATGTTTTTCAACTTGCATGGTGCGGCGAAGGGCGGAACCAGCGGGCTTATCATCGACAACTTGCCGCCAACGCAGTTGTCTCCCGCCGCGTCAACTCAACCGTCGGTTGCTTGCTTGAAAACTCAAATGTGGAGGTGCTCATGAGGAGTTACCTGATCTCAGCACCGATTTTGGCAGTCATCCTGGCCGGGTGCGGTCTGGGCGAGATAGTCTTTGCCGCAGAGATGGTGGAACCTGGGTCGTCTCCCGAAATAGTCTCTTTCCGCAGTGAGAATTTAACGCTGAAAGGACTCCTTTGGAGGCCGGAAGGCAAAGGACCCTTTCCCGCTGTGCTCTTCAACCATGGGAGCGGACGTGATTATGAGAAACAGTTCGCAGCTCTCGGT
The DNA here is from genome assembly GCA_038210455.1 of Pyrinomonadales bacterium. Taxonomy (GTDB): domain Bacteria; phylum Acidobacteriota; class Blastocatellia; order Pyrinomonadales; family Pyrinomonadaceae; genus UBA11740. Next base: position 45,165 of record JBBQWP010000001.1, read on the forward strand.
CCTTTGTTCGCGAGCAGGGGCTATGTCTTCTTAGCTCCATACCGCCGAGGCCAAGGTCTGTCAGCCGACCAGGGGGAATATATCGGCGACATCCTCGACCGTATTCTTAAGGAGAAAGGGCCCGAAGAGCAGGCCATGATGATGGTCAAGCTCTTAGAGACTGACCACCTGAACGACCAACTCTCCGCGCTGTCTTATCTGAAAGGCTTGCCTTTCGTCGACCGTAAGCGAATTGCAGTGGCAGGCAACTCGTTCGGCGGCATTCAGTCAGTTCTCATGGCTGAGCGGGATGCGGGTATTCGTGCCGCGGTTGACTTTGCCGGCGCCGCGCAGACTTGGGCCGGTAACCACTTCATCCGCGAGCGAATGCTAGCGGCCGTCAGGAACGCCAAAGTACCAATCTACTTTATCCAGGCAGAGAATGACCAAGACCTGTCGCCGAGCCGCGTGCTCGCCGCCGAAATGCAGCAGGTCGGGAAGCCGCACAAGATAAAGATATTCCCTCCCTTCGGCAAGACCGCCGAAGATGGTCATAGCTTTGGGTACTTTGGTGGCGAGATTTGGGGGCTGGAGGTCTTCGCCTTTCTTCGTGAGACGATGAACGGCGCTCCCGCATCCCGGACGCGGGGCAGAGGCGCAACCCATCACGCCGTTGGACCGTAGCGCGCGGGCGTGTTCTTCAACTCGTTCGTTGGGCGAAGATTGTTGCTGATCGCCGCCCGTTTAACTCTGACGTTAGGTTGCTTCGTATAAGGTGCGTGGAAAAACAAAGGCGTTGATATGATACCTGTTGGAACCGTAGAAAGTTTATGGCGTTACCCGGTCAAGAGTATGAGCGGCGAAGAAATGACCGCAGCGTTTATGGGATTCTCCGGCTTTTACGGCGACCGTTGCTACGCTTTCAAGAATTCAGCCGCACGCAAAGGTGCTCCTTATCTAACTGCCAGTACACAACAGCAAATGCTGCGCTATCTTCCGCAATTTCGTTGCCCCGAGAAAACAATTACACCGCCGAATTTGATCGAAGCGATGAGCATCGCGCCCGGTATTAATCCAGCAAACGGTGACGCAGAAGATATGATTTTGGATGTCGTTACGCCGTCAGGTGCGGTCGTCGCTGTCGACGATCCGGCATTGCTCGAAATGCTCGTTGAAGGATTGCGTGGTGAGAATCACCTCACGCTCGTGCGTTCAGACCGCGCGTTGACCGACTGTCGCCCGGTGTCGTTGATTGGCCTGCAAACCATCCGACAGGTCGAAACTGAGTTGGGCATTCCGATTGATAAGCGGCGCTTTCGAGCGAATGTTTATCTTGACCTCGCGTCGCATGACGGCTTTGCAGAGGATGAGTGGGTCGGGCGCAGGGTTCGCATCGGTGCTAAAGCGGAGATTGCGATTCTGGAGCGCGACCCGCGCTGTAAGATGATTTCGCTTGACCCGGACACCGGCGAACACAACCCGGAAGTTTTGCGCAAAGTCGCCAAAGCGCACGCTAATCTTGCCGGCGTTTATTGCGCTGTTTTGGTTGAAGGGGTTTTGACGAAAGGCGATTCAATCCAGTTGTTGGACTAGAAATCGTTCGATGCGGCGGAGGTTGGGCGCAATCTCCGCGCCTGGTCGAACTCAGACGTTCGGCGGCCTCGGGCCAGTTATATTATCTGCGGAAACGAAGATGAGGGTAGCAATCTCCGGAACACATTGCTGCGGCAAGAGCTCGCTGATCGATGAGTTCCTGCTCGTCCATCCCGACTTTGCTCACGAACTTGAACCATATGAAGCGCTTCAGGAAGATCATGGCGAGACATTCGCTGCTGACCCATGCGCAGAGGACTTCTTCCGGCAACTTGAGTACAACATTGGCCGGCTGCGAGAGTACGGACCGGGCGATCGCGTGATCTATGAGCGAAGTCCGGCCGATTATCTAGCCTACATGTTTGCGCTCGTAGAGTTGGGTCGCGAGCGGAATGCCTCTCGGGTGTTAGAGAACGCCCTTGGGATGGCGCAGGACGCCATCCCGTTGCTGGATGTCGTTGTGTTTCTATCCGCGAGTGATCTGCACGGCGAGGTCGCGGATTCGGACGATCCCGGGCTGAGAAGCACGGTGGACGCGCGTCTCGAAGGAATACTCATGGACGACGACCTGGGCTGGTTCGCGTCGAATCATCCTGTGGTAGTTAAGGCCTCGGGCTCGACGGTGCAGCGTCTTCAAGCGCTCGAACATGTTATGCAAGCACAAATCTAACTCTGACCCTGCGAAAGAGGCACGCGGGAATTATGGCTTCTTCGAAGGCTCGTAGTTGGGTTGCTCTTTGTTGCGGTAGATGAGGTGTGGTTGACTCGTCTCTTCACCTTTTGCCGCGCCAAATACAATTTTGAAAGAATAGATATTGCCGCCCTGCTCTTTGCGATCTTCAATGTCCTTCTTGCGCATTTCCTCTGCTTGCTCGCGCGACTGCATCGCCAGGACCGAGCCACCGTTGATCTGGGATTCCTGATCGTCATATTGCACCACTACACCGCGTCTTTCGGCCGGGCTGACGACGTTCGCGTCAAAATACTCATTGACCTTCTTGGGCGCCGAATAATCCTCGATGTTGGCGGGCAAGCTCGTCACGTCTGAGATGTACCAGCGTCTCTCCTCCGGATGTTTGTCGTCCACCTCAACGTTCTTCAACTGGACGTGAGTCTCGATTACGACGAAGAACCAAACCGTGTCGATGGTTGTCCTGGAGGTCGTTGCTGGTCGGACGGGCGCGGCGGCCACGATACAGAGCGTTAAGGTCGCGGCTAACACAAAATGTCTTGGCTTCATCGCACTCCTCGTTGGTCGGGCTGTTTCAAATTGATAGATAGACTCAACCTTGTCTGCCATCGCGCGGCCACCTGAACTCAACCATTGGGTGGCGGGCCCCCGTCGCTACCGCTCTGACTTCACTTCGGCACGGGCATTCTTCCGATCGCGCTTTCGCCGATGCTGCCAAAGTAGAGCATGCCTTTGTGTTCGACCACGTTGGCAATCTGGGCGAAGCACTGCGGGGAAGGATCCTGAAGGTTCCTAACGACCTTGCCGTTCGGATCGAGCGCGAGCACGAAGGCGTAGCGTTTAATGTTTGGTTGGAGAAAGTTTGGCAACCGCCAGACGACCCTCTTCAAGAAAGGATGAGGGTGTATGCCGTCGAGCCCGGCGTCGCGCCGGTTAACCAGCGACAGCCAAAACGTGTCCCGCCCATTCGAAGAGATTCCATCAGGGAAGCCGGGCAGATTATCGATGAACACGTCCGACTGTCCCTGCTTTGGTCCCGACAGCCAGAACCGGCGTACGCGGTAGCTGCCGGTGTCGTTAACCAGCACAAAGTTTTGATCCGGGCTTACCGCGACTCCATTTGCAAAGGTGAGATCGCGCAAGAGCACCCGCGTTTGTTTGGTGCGTGGATCGTACGCCATGAAGCGACCGTTGGGTTGATGCTCCAGTAGATCGTCCTTCAGTTGCGTGAGCTTATATTTATGCGAAGCATCCGTGAAGTAGATCGTCCCGTCGCTCGCTACATCGAGATCATTCGTGCAGCGAAAGGGAACTCCCTCGGCCTCTGTAGTCAAAACCGAAATGCCGGCGTCGCGTCCAATCGACAGCAGACCCTTAATCGCGTCGGCGACGATCAGGTTTCCATCACGATCAAAGATCAGTCCCAGCGGCCGCCCGCCGGTGTTAGCAAAAACTTCCGGGCGTGCGCCGTCCGGCTGGAAACGAAAGATGCGGCCGTCCTCGGCGCCGCAATAGATTCGGTCCTGGCTGTCGATCGCTACGTCCTCAGGCTTTGAACCGTCAACCTTCAGTCTTTCGATCTTCGCCAGCTCGGAATTCTGCGCATAGACGCCCGTTAGTTCGGGCGCCGCTGGCGGGGTCCAGGCGACGGGATCAATCGGAACAGGCCATAGCAGGAGATAGCCGATGAGCAGGGCGATGATGGCGATTGATGATCTGAAGAGAGTTCGTTTCATGATTGGTCGAGTGAAAGAGTGGCACGGGCGTCTTGCCCGTGAATCACGCACAAGATGCGCGTGCTACGAAAGACGCTATCGTTCGCCGCGCGCGGCTTCGACCTGACTTTCAAGTTCAACGCCCAGCTTATTCATACCCGGCTGGCTGGCTGATTCAATCCAGCGGAGTGCTTCATCCAGAACTCTTCGTTGATGCTCGGGCCAATTCGGCGGACCTAGGACACTGCCGAACTGCCCCCGATAAAAGCCGGCGCGCGGCGGGTGCGCCAGTTGAATCACGTCGCGCTCAACCGAGAGCACCATGGTAGGTATGCCGGCATGCTCAATTGCGCGAGCTGCCAGCGAGACGGACTGATGGCAGAGACGGGACGCGGGAATCAGCAGTGCAGCCTGGACTTCGTAATGCTTTAAGCGATCGACAAGTTTAGGCGCCATGACTTCAACCATCGACGCGGCGTCAGGAATGAAACCACAGAAGCTCCAGAAAGCCGAGTTCAACTGACCGATCACTCGGTTGCTCTCGAACTCAAGCAGACGCTCGAGTGGGATCTGGACATTCAAGTCCCGTTGCACTATCGCAGGATCGTAACCGCGGGCGGAAAAGAGTAAGTCACTCGGTTCGATCTCCGTAGGAATTTCTCGGAAGGTTAAATCGCCTTCAGGTGCGCTGGTGTCGAACGGATCTGTGCCGTCGATGTAAGCGCCGGCCGAACTGATCAGCGCCAGATTCAACATTGATAGAGAACGGCGCAGCGGAGTAAATGGCGCCCGGGTGTTCTCGACAAACGGGTAGCCGTCCAGGCTTGCGAGCGCGCCCGAAGGTTGCTTTGATTTCCAGGCTGCATATCGCTTACGCCAGCCGTCGAGTTGTTCGACAACGTCCACGCCGTTTGTCTTCCTTGCTAGTAAGTATGGGAGCCCTCCCTTACGGTCGGGCTACTGCCCCGGCTCTGCCGATGGTCGGGTTACTTCCTTATAGCGCGCCATGATTAAGAACGCCAACAACCCTGCCACGATTGCTACTCCCATTGCCGCCACCGAGTAGCCGTGCAAAGCGTCGAACGACATTCGCCTTGGATCATTCACGGCCAGTTGATCGATGGGAGTCTGGGTCGCGGCCCTGATGGCCAGCAGCCGCGCCGAGATCACCCAGTGACTGACGCCCGTCATGATAGCCATAATCGCCAGCGAAATCATCTCGGTGAATCGGACGTGGCGGCTCTCTTTCTTCGTCACGAAGTATCCGGTGACGATTAAGAAGAGAGCAATCTCAAAACCGCCGCGATTGATTACTGCCAGTAAGCGTTGGACCATCATCCCGGCAAGTTCATTCGCGTTCGCCAACTGCGCCCCGCGCAAAACCCCAAACACTGTGGGCGCCACCGCTGCGCCAAAGAACACCGCAGCGCCCAGCCAAAGACCCAGCAGCAATAAACGTAAGCATCGGATGAATGCCGTCAATGGGATTCCTTCAAGTCTATTCAACCGGCGTTATTTCCGCGAGCAGGCTGATTGTCGGAGGGTGCAGTTCCGGCTGCTCGATCTCCCGCGGATCAGGAACTGACAAGAGCCAGGCGAGCGCGCGATCGAGTTGCGCCTGGTACTCTGCCAGATCGAGCGACATGAACACCGGCTGATTCAGGCGCGCAAATTTTTCTTTGGCCATCAGGTACATGCGTCGCGCCGCGCCCGGCCGGCCGATTTGGAGGTGATGAAACGCGACGGCCGACTGGATCATTGCCTGGAGGAAAAGTTTTTCGTCGGGCGAAACGGGGCCCATCCAGCGTTCTTCCCACGCATCGTGCGCGGCATGAAATTCACCGGCGTTATACAGATCGATGCCGGCAATGTATTCCACGGGATAGGCAACGATATGTTCTTCGGTGTAATGCGGCGCAGCGCTTTGCATCGGGTTGATTGTAACCGATGAAGCGATTGATTCAGAGCAGGGCTCTAAACTTTCATTTACCTTTCGGGTAATAACCTTCACGCGTGCGTACGCGCAATTGTGTTCGGGCAGGAGTCGTTATCGCGATGCGGCGATATGCGTTGCCGGCGGATTTATTGTTCGAATAGTACTGCAGCAGATATTGCGAGCGAATTTCCGACGCTATGCGGTGAAAGATGCCGCTTAATTCACCTTCGTCCTTTGGGATAAATGCTGCCCCGCCGGTGGCTGTAGCAATTCGCTCCATGCCCAGCTCAGATCGAGCCGTGCGAACATTGAGGTGCATCGTATGGCCACTTGGATTGATCGAGTAAAAAGTGATCTCGGCCCGCTGTACCGCTCGCTGGGTTTCCAACTGCGCCCGTTGAATCAGTTGTAGTTGCGCGTCTTTCCCAATCAATTGCAGGTCGCCCGAGCGGCTTTGCGCGTTCGAAACACTAAGAATTCTCGCCGTGTCGTCTCCATCAGAGATCACGACAATAATTCGCCGTCGCCCGCTGGTTGAGGATTTATCCAGATAGTTGGTCGCCGCCAGCACCGAATCAAAGAAAGCCGTGAAGCCGTTTGAAGGCTTCAGGGTCATCAACTTCTGTGAAGCAACTTGCGCGCTCGCCAATTGCTGAACCATTCGCGGCGCTTCGTCAATCGCAAAGACTGTGGCCCGGTCGTCTGGCTTCAGCACTTGCTGTAAGAAACTCGCCGCGGCCTGCTGCTCGAAAGCAAATCGCGCCACGACACTGCTCGACACGTCTATCAAAACGGCGATGTCCAGCGGCACCTGTTCCGGATCGCCCATCTGAGCAATTTCCTGTGCGCGGCCGTCTTCTTCAATCCGAAAGTCAGTTTGTTTCAGGCCCAGCACCGGTTGCCCCTGAGCGTCCGTAACGGAGACCGGAACGATGACGAGATTCGACGAGATCTTAACAACTTCGTACTCGGGTTCAGGCGTTGGCGCGGGCGTGGGTGTCGGTTTCGCTTTGAAACGCGGCCCCGGTGGCGGCGAAGGCAACTGCTTAAGCTTTTGCGCGCGGACGGGAATGCTTAAGAACAGAGCTCCGAAGAAAAATAAAGCCAGCGCGGATAGAACCAGCGCCGGCGCAAAGTATTTTTGTTGTTTGCTTAAGCCCATGAACCAACTCCTCATGCCGCCAGCCCGCATCGTTGCTGGCAAAACTTAATCATTCGACGCTGTCTGACGGCATGATCGTTGGCGCTTGTACTGCAACCCCGAAAGGTCGGGGTTGCGCGTTTGTTATAGGGCGCAAGTTACCAAACTTGCGTCACTCTATTGTCCTGAACCGCTGGTGCCGGGCTTCATCGCGGGCGCGGGTTGGGTCAGGCCTTTGTTGACCAGCACCTTGACCTCCACGCGACGATTCTGGGCGCGGCCATCACGGGTCTTGTTGTCCGCAATCGGATTTGACGATCCAAAGCCGTAGGGCGTAACGATGCGTCGCAGCGGAATCTGATGCTGCTCAACCAGGTAACGAATTACGGCATCAGCCCGTCTTTGACTCAAGGCGCGATTGACGTTCGTGTTGCCGGTGGCATCTGCAAAGCCGGTAACCTCGAGCACATAACCTTTGGCATTCAGGGCCTTGGTCGCGATCGCATCAAGCTTAGACTTGCCGTCGGGCGTCAGGACTGCACTACCCGTTTTGAAATTCACGGCTGCAGTTTCCTGCGGTACATAATCATCCAGTGCCGAGATGCGATCGTTGGTGGCGTTGACGCCGGCCACGGCCGAATCAGCCGTGTCTTGCGCTGCCTTGGCGCCGCCGCGGGCGGCATTCGAAACGGCCGCGAGTTCGTCGAGTTGGCCGGAAAGCTTCTGAGCGTTCTGTTCGACTTCACTCAGGCGACCCTCTGATGCCGAGGCCCGCTCTTCGAGAGGAGTTGCCCGTGATTCAACCGCACGCGCTGTCCGGAGATCAGTAGGGTCGAATCGTACTCTGTCAGCGACTAATTCGCCTGACGATCCGCCGTGTCCCTCGACCTCCAGATTAAGTCCGCGAAGAATGTTGGTCTGGGCATAGTTCGTGCCCCTGGCCAGAAAATTGGATTTGTTGGCCTTGACGGAAGTTTTGTCGGTCAGCCGGACGACGGTATCGTTGCCGGTAAGGTCGCGAACGGTAAATGTGTCAGCGTCGCGTTTGACGACCACACCTTTGATCTTCATCTTCTCCCCGCTGGCCACAGAGCGGGCTCTTGTCGCATCAGTCGGTGTCGTCTTTGTTTGGGTCGAGGGTTGTCCGAGCGCTAATGGGGAAAGAGCCAGCGCCAGCCCGAAAGCAAGCGCGAGTGAACGAAGTGTCTTTAAGTTGATAGTCATAGAATATGAACTCCTTATCAGCTAAGTGCTAGACGCCCAGCCTGGCCGCGTCTAACCAGTTGTTGAGTTCAGACGATGAACTCTTGATTCACGTTGTCTGCCCAGGTTGCCGCAGACTATTTTAAGAGAACGTCGGGTCGATGAGCTCGAAGGCTGGTGCATCATCAACTTGAACTCTCGAATAGTATAGGACAGGTTGAGGCTGTCAAGACCCTAAATGCAAAAAACGGCGACAATCGGTGGTTAGTATCGATTCATCACTGCGTCGCTAGCGGATTGCAAGAAAGATGGAATCAAGGGCAGCACCGTCGAGATCCACGATGAGGTCAGTACCACCTGCGTGAGCGGGTGGATCAGCCACCCATCTTAAACAGGTCGACGTTATGCCCATCCGCTCACGCGAGTGGTACTGACCTCATCACGCGTCTTAAACCGCGAACTGCCCGCCTTCAAGCCGCTCCTTAACATAAGCGAGAAACTTTTCCGCGTCCGATCCGTCGATGATGCGATGATCAAAGCTCAGCGCAAAGTAAGCCATCTGGCGGATCGCGATGTAGTCTTCGCCGTCGGCCGATGTCAGGACCTTCGCCCGTTTCTCGATCTTCCCGACGCCCAGGATCGCTACCTGCGGCTGGTTGATGATGGGCGTGCCGAACAATCCGCCAAACACCCCGGGATTGGTAATGGTGAAGGTGCCACCGGCAACTTCGTCAGGCTTCAGTTGTTTCGTGCGGGCGCGTTCGGCGAGGTCATTTGCCGCCCGGGCCAGGCCTGAGATCGAAAGATCGTCAGCGCGTTTGACGACCGGCACGATCAAGCCCCAGTCAAGGGCCACGGCCATTCCCAGGTTGATATCGCGTTTGTAGATGATCTGATCGCCGCTGACCTGCGAATTGAAAATGGGAAACTTTCGAATTGTGTCGGTCACCGCTTTGAAGATGAACGGCATGAACGTCAGCTTGGTCCCCGTGCGTTCCAAAAACGCCTGGCGGTTTTCATCGCGCAGCTTCGCGATCTTAGTCATGTCAATTTCATAGACAGTGCTGACATGCGCAGAGGTGCGGCGCGATTGGATCATATGCTCGGCGATCTTCTTGCGCATCACGGTCATCTGCTCGACGCGATCGCCTTCCGCCGGTTTGAGCGCTGGCGCGGGCTGAGATGGCGCCGCCGGCGTCGGCTGAGCTTTGACTGGCGCCGCAGCGGTTTGTGGCGCCGGACTGCCCGATTCGATAAAGCTGAGGATGTCGTTCTTGGTTACTCGTCCGCTCATCCCGGTGCCGTCGAGCTGCTTGATGTCGATACCGTGTTCCGCGGCGATCTTGCGCACCAGCGGGCTGGACTTGGTCCGGCGCAACTCTTCGGCGCTGGCGCCATCGCCACTCGTTTCGGGTGGTGGTGTCGCTTTCGGCACGCCCGCGGTCTCGCCTTTCTTGACCAGAGTCTTGACTTCGGTCTTATGAGATGTGGAAGCAGGCGCAGCGGTAATCACCGGCTTAGGTCGTTCGATCGTTGCGCTGGGCTCAGGTTTAGGAGGCTCGGGCGCAGCAGTCACGGTTTCCGCTGCGGCGGTCTCAACCGGCGCGGCGTCAGTTGCAGCCGGCGCAGCAGTAGTTTCTTCCTTCGCGGGAGGCGGGGCCGATCCGTTGCCGTCGAGCACGGCGACGACCGTGTTCACTTCGACGGTGTCACCTTCTTTGTATCTGACTTCGGTCAACGTGCCGGCGGCCGGCGAGGGAATCTCGGCGTCAACTTTGTCGGTTGAGATTTCAAACAAAGGCTCGTCGCGATCGACGTGGTCGCCGACGTTCTTCAGCCATTTGGTGATGGTTCCTTCCGCGATGGACTCGCCCATCTGCGGCATTACTACTTCAGTTGGCATGATGACTCCAGTTTTCAGTTCTCAGTTTTGAGTTTTCAGTTGTGACCAACGGACTTCAATCGGCGATGATTACTTACTGAAAACTGAAAACCGAAAACTGCTCTTATACTTCCGCTGTCGTGGGATCAATGATTGTCTTGATCTCTGAAATGCGATTCGCCGGAAAGCCGCCCTGGGACGCGTGCTGTCGAATCAATTCTTCATTCGGCGCGATGTAAATGCAATAAAGCTTATCGTCGGTGACATAGCTTTGCTGCCACTGAATCTGCGGCCCCAGATTTTGCAGCACGCTACAGGATTTTTGGGACGCTGCTTGTAACTCGTCAGGCGACATTTTTCCCGCACCGGGAATTTCTCTTTCGATTACGTATTTCGGCATGATCTCTTTCCCTTCTGCCTGGTTTAGACGCCGGACTTGTCGGGCGTCCCTGCTCTCGGCGGACAAGTCCGCCGTCTAAACGAATTTAAAGTACCTAGTAAGCCGCCAACTTCCGCGCCGCGTCCAAAACATCCTTCACTTGCGGCAAGTAATAATCTTCCAGCGGCGGTGAATAAGGCACCGGCGTGTCGAGCGAAGCGACGCGCACCACCGGCGCGTCCAACCACTCGAAAGCTTCCTGAGAAATGATCGCGGCGATTTCTCCGCCAATCCCGCCGGTCAGAGACGCTTCATGCAGAACGATCGCGCGGCTGGTTTTCTTTACGCTGTTAAGAATCGCTTCTTTATCCAGCGGCGCCAGGGTGCGCAGATCGATCACCTCGACATCCAGGCCTTCCTTTTCCAATTCTTCCGCCGCGTCCAGGGCCGTCAAAACCTGCGCGCCAAAGGTGATGATGGAAAGGTCGCGGCCTTCCCTTCGCGTCCGAGCTTTTCCTATCTCAACTATGTAATCGTCGCTCGGCAGATCCTCGCGCAGACGGGGCAGGCGGTAAAGTTTCTTGTGCTCGAAATAAAGCACGGGATCCGGGTCGCGAATCGCCGCTTTGATTAACCCCTTCGCGTCGTACGCAGTCGACGGCTCGACGATCTTCAAACCCGCGGTGTTGGTGAAGAACGATTCCGGATTCAGCGAGTGAAACGGGCCTGAGCGCACACCGGAACCACAGGGTCCGCGGAACACAGCAGGAATGTTCGCGCCCCAACGATAGCGGCACTTGGCGGCGTAGTTGGTGAGCATGTCAAAGCCGCAGGAAATAAAATCGATGAACTGAAATTCAGCGACCGGCCGCAGACCCATCAAGGCCGCGCCACATGCGGCGCCAACAATTGCGGCTTCGGCGATGGGGGTGTCGATCACGCGTTCGGGGCCGAACTCAGCGAGGATGCCATCGGTGACTTTGAAGGCGCCGCCATAGACGCCGACGTCTTCGCCGATCAGGAAGACGGTTGGGTCGCGTTCCATCTCTTCCCAGATGCCGGCGCGAATAGCTTCGACCATCGTCGCCAGACCGCCACGCGGCGGCCGTTCGAGCTTGTGTTCTTTTTTAAGTGCAGTAGACATTTGATCAGATCAAGGGTGCTCCCTAGTTTCCCGAAATCTTTACCGGATCCTTTTCCACCGGCAAGTCCAGCTTATCGATTTTCGCCGGCAGCATGGTCATTAGTTGTGTGTGATCTTTTCCCCCGGCATCGATGAAAGTCCAATTGGCGCCTTTGTCCGATGACAATCCGATCATGCTGCTCTCTGTTTGAAAGACGCCGTCTTTCGCTTTCACTTTCAGAGACGTAGGCACCACCGCATAGATCCATCCAGAGACGTGCACGACCTGTGTTGGAGCGGCGGCAGTCGACGACAGCACTACTACTCCTTCAGCCTCCATCTCCTTGAGTCCCTTTGCCAGCGCGGCAATCATCTTGTCGCGACCGCCCGCCGCCTCGACAATTTTTGGATAAGTCATATCCACCATGCGGGCAAAATCCCGGCGGCGAAGCGCGTCGTTAACTTCATGTGCCTGCGCCACGAGCGCTGGGTAGTTCTCGGACTGTGTCGCCGGCTGCTCACCTGCCGCCGATTGCGCAGTCGCTGGAGACTGGGTCGTAGCTGCCGGCGCCTTCGGCGTCTCCTTGTGAACGCAAGCGATCGTGAGCAATAAAAGAACGAAACACCCGAGTTTAGAAGCGGCGGGCGGTAGCCCGCCTCTAAACAAGCTCATGATTCCAAAACCTTCGGCCTAAACACCGGCGGCACGATCGAGTTGTCGAACACTCCATAAGCCGCGCCCTCCGGTTCGGGCATCGGCGACGATTCGGCCCACTCACAGTCTTCGTCGATCTCCCGGATTACGTCCGCGGTAATCTCTTCCAGTTTTTCTTTGGTTGAGATCTTTTGATCGAGCAGGAATCTTTCGAATCTGTCGATGGGATCGTTGTGCTTTTCCCACCACTCAATTTCGTCTGGCGGCACATAACGCTGGTCGTCGTGTTCGGCGTGACCTTTGCGGCGATAGGTTTTGGCTTCGATCAAAACCGCGCCGCCGCCTTTGCGCGCATAATCAATCGCCTGTTTCGTCACTTCATAGCAAGCCACGACGTCGTTGCCGTCAACGATGTAGCCGGGAATGCCGAACGCAGCAGCGCGCTCAACCAGATTGCGTATCGCCGTCTGCTGGGTCGTCGGCGTCGAGTACGCGTAATGATTGTATTCGGCGATCACAATCAGCGGCAGACGCTGGACCGCCGCGAAGTTCATTCCTTCATAAAACGCGCCGGTGCTGGCCCCGCCGTCGCCGATATAGGCGAGCCCGACGATGTCTTTCTTCTGCAGGCGGGCGCCCAGAAGAATGCCGGTCATCACCGGAATCATGTCGCCCAGCATAGAGATCGGCCCGATGAAGCCTTTGTCCATATAACCAAAGTGCACGTTGAGATCTTTTCCGCCCGAAGGTCCCCAGGCCTTGGCCATGTACTGCGCAAAAATCTCGCGCGGGCGAATGCCTTTAACGAACACCGCGCCGAGGTCGCGAATGATTGGCGTGATGAAATCATCAGGACGCAGGGCGTAAGCCGAACCAACGGCCGTCGCTTCCTGACCCAATGATCTATAGACACCGCCGACGACTTTGGTTTGTCGATAGAGATTGACGATGCGTTCTTCGACAAGGCGCGTAAGCTTCAAATAGCGATAAAGCTCAAGCATCTGATCCGGCTTAAGCGAAGTGTCCGTGATGCACGAACGCGGCTTGCCCTCTGGAGGTTTGCGCGGCGCGTACTTGGTGCTGATGCGCATTTGAAAAGCAGGGCGGTGACGACGCGCGCCGCCCTTTTTGTTTTCGGTTTTGGGTTTCTGATCAGCCATTGGTCGGATAGGTCCAATAGGACGCATAGGTCCTATTTCAAATATGAATCGTCTTTCCGTGAACCCCTTCGGCGGCTTCCATCACTGCTTCGGAAACAGTCGGATGCGCGTGCATCGTGTTACCCAATTCTTCGGCCGTCGACTCGAGTTGCATCGCGACGCAGGCCTCGGCGATTAACTCAGTCGCGTGCGGGCCGATGATGTGCACGCCCAAAACCTCGTCATATTTCGACTCGCTGACGATCTTCACAAAGCCTTCTTCTTCGCCGATGATGCGGGCCTTGCCCGAAGCACTGAACGGAAATTTGCCGATCTTTACGTCATAACCGGCTTCGCGCGCCTTCGCTTCAGTCAAGCCAACCGAAGCAACTTCGGGATCGCAATAGGTGCAGTTGGGGACCAGACGCAGATTGATCGGTCGCGGATTTTTGCCGGCGAAATGCTCGACCGCGACGATGCCTTCCTTCGACGCGAGGTGCGCCAGCAAAGGTGTCGGCACTACATCACCGATTGCATAGACACCCTTCTCACCGGTTTGCTGAAACTCATCGACCTGGATAAAACCCTTTTCGACTTTGATTTTCGTGCCTTCCAGGCCGAGGCCCTGGGCAAAAGGCATGCGGCCGACCGCAACCAAAAGCATCTCAGCTTCCAGTCTCACGTCCTCCCCTTTTGAAGTCTTGCCGGTGACGACGACACCGTTGTCAGTCTTCTCGAGTTTTTCCAGTTTGGTATCGAGCTGCGACTTAATTCCCCGTTTGCGAAACGATTTTGCCAGGTCAGCCGAAACTTCTTCGTCTTCGAGGGGCACTAGCCTGGGCAGCAATTCAACGATGGTTGTTTCCGCGCCGAAGCGCGAGTAGACCGAAGCGAACTCGACTCCTACGGCGCCCGCGCCCATCACGATCAGAGACTTCGGTACCTCAGTCAATTCGAGAATGTGATCGCTGTTGACGACATGCTTGCCGTCAGTTTCAAAGCCCGGGATTGGCCGGACCACTGAACCGGTGGCGATGATGATGCTTTTCGTTTCGATAGTTTGCTTGCTGCCGTCTTCGCCGGTGACTTCGACTTTTCCGGGCAACGCCAGACGACCCGCGCCTTTGAAGATCGTGACTTTGTTCTTCTTCATCAGGTATTCAACGCCCCTGGAGTTCTTCATCACGACTTTGTCTTTGCGTTTTTGCACATCCGCAAAGGCCAGTTTAATGCCCGACGCTTGCACGCCGAAGTCAGCGGCGTGCTGCATCTGTTCGTAAACGTGCGCCGACATCAGCAGCTGTTTTGTTGGGATACACCCGCGCAGGCCGCAAGTGCCGCCGAGGCGCTTGTCTTTCTCGACAATTGCGACTTTCAAGCCCAATTGCCCGGCGCGAATCGCGGCGACATAACCGCCGGGCCCGGCGCCAATGATCGTCACATCAAATTGTTCGTTTGCCAATTTCGGCTCCTCGCTTTTGTAGCGCACCTTGTTACGTTGCGCAGACCGCTCCGCAAGTTAACGACTTGCGCTACAGTTTTTTTAGATCGTTTTCTTGAAGAAGGCATTATAGTCGCTCGCCTGTGATTGAGCCAATTGGAGGGCCTGGCTCCGTAGGAACCAAATCTTTATAGCAACACGTACGATGAAGGGATTCCGAAGCTCCGTCAGGAGCGGCATGCCGCCCCTAAGGGGCGGGTATCGGGTGGTGATGGCGGAAACTATAAATATTTCGTCCCTACGGGACTTACGGCAGTGACGCAATCGGGCTACATCTTGAACAGGCCCTGGTAGTCCGTGGTCAACTTGTCGAGCTTGGCTTTGAAGGCCGCGTCGCGCATTGAGAGGCTCATATATTTTACGTGCAGGTTGGCGACCTTCTTGGCGTCTTCAACCAGACTGGATTCCATCATCTTCTTGGTTTCTTCGCCGACCTGATAACCACGGATGGCCTTCAGTTGGTCCATTTTGCCGGTCATCTCGGTCTTCCTCGAATCAAAGTACTTTTGCGCGTCGTCGACGCCGTCAGCCGGGTTCGACGCCGCATCGACCCGCTTGACCATCTCGGTGGTAAAGGAATCGAAATCGGTGAGAATGGTTTTGGCCTCGGCGTCTTTCTTACAGCCGGCCAGCGGCAAGCAGGCCAAACAGATCAGCAGAGCGAGAAACGTGGTGCGCATTAAGGAGAAGCCTCCACAAGTTGGTTTTGAAGCGCTATCATCTAACCGACCGCGGAGGGCAAAGTCAAGAATCAGTGGGCGGTGAGCAGTGGGCGGTGAGCGGTGAGCAGGAAGAGCGGGGCAGTAGTTCGACCGTGAGGGAGGGCGTCGGTACAGAGCCGGGAAGCGGTAGCGACCGGGTCAAGCGCGCCGTACGAAAATGATGAGAGGTAGGCACCATGATACATTCCGCAGGCTTTCTAAAATTAGTTGACGACGCAAAGACCCGGATCAAGGAAGTGACTGTCGCCGAGACTCGCGATCGCGTCGGCATAAACCGCGACGCGCGTCTGATCGATGTGCGCGAAGACGACGAATGGCGCGCCGGTCACGCCGCCGGCGCCGAACACTTTGGCAAAGGAATCATCGAACGCGACATCGAAGCCACCGTCCCCGATAAAGCCACCGAAGTGATTTTGTATTGCGGCGGGGGCTATCGCTCAGCGTTGGCGGCCGACGTTCTGCAGCAGATGGGCTACACCAATATCTGGTCGATGGCGGGTGGATGGAAGGCGTGGAAAGATTCAGGCGCGCCGGTGGAATAGTGGCGGATCGAGTTTTTGAATCCACGGCTTGATGGGTGGCGGGTTTAAGTATTTGGCCCCGTTAAGGGCCGAATGTTTATAGCTCGTGAACCTTAAAGGATGACGTGCGCTATAAACATCGCGCTCCTGCCGGAGCGAAGAACCAGCAGTTTCAATGTCCGACAACTTCAGTGTGTCGATCAAACGACAAGCTAAAGCTTGCCGGACAACTTACTGACTTCTATTCTCCGAATCCGGATCTTCTTTCCTCGGCAGTCGAAGTTTTTCCGGGCGGCATGAAGAGTTCGCTCTCTTCAAAATAAAACTCTCTGACCGCTTCTACTTTTAGAGACCTAGCGGTGCCTGCGCTCATAAACGACGCGGCAGCCTGCTGCTTTTCCCTCAATCTTCGGGCTGAAGTATTTGCTCTTCCGGGCAGACTGATTTTTACGCCTCGGCTCAGGTCGGCATCGGTAAACGACTGTCCGGTGATTTTGACTGAGATGACCTGGTCAAAATCCGGCGGCGCCGCGATGAAGTGGGACAAAAACGTCTCCGGCCCTTTGCCAAACAAAATGTACTGAAGTTGAGCGGGTTTGGCTGCGCCAGGGATGAACTTGTGGAAGTGAACAACGTTCACCACGTTGACGTCGAAACGACCCGGGTCATCCTGGTTGTCGACGCCGATAAACACTTCACCCCCTCGTTCGAGGTGGCCGCGAAATACGCCGTTGCCGCGAAATTTTCTGAGCGGCGAACTCCCGGCGGGATTCAGGTCAGGCAGAACGAAAAGCGCCGGGTTAAAGGTGTACATCTTCACATCCGGATTCTTTTTGCGATCCGCCGTATAGGTATCGGTCAGGTTGGAATTCCCATCGGTGAACGTCGCCTCGATAATCACTTGATAACGATGCGGAGTTACGAAGTCGGTTCTCTTCCTATTCAACCCAACGAACATCGGCAGATGAGAGAGAAAGGCGGTCTGTTCGCCGACGAGCAGCATGTTGTGGGTTGCCACGTCATCCATGACGGGAAGATTCATCAACACGTTATTCGCCCTCGAACCGGCGGCGCTGAGACATCCGAGGCCAATGGCGGCAGTGGCGCTGCTTTTCAGAAACTCCCTGCGGTTATGGATTTGATTTGTCTTGCTCATCAGTGTTGCCCCCTTAGCAACTTGTCGGGTTGATGCCCAACTCACTTCTTCAATTGAAAATCCTTCGGCACCATTTCAACTGCCACCACATCGCCGTCAATCTTTGCCTTAATGTCTTTTGGATCTTTCGTGGGGCGAAATGTGAACACGGCATTTTCCGGTGTCTTGCGTGGTCCGCAGGAAACCTCGCCGCCCACCGGCGTATAAGAAGTCTATTGAACCTGCGCTAATGAAATCGCGCGAATCCTGTAGGTGCGATCGCCGGCCTGGATAATGAAGTAGGCGACGCCTTTGCTGTTGTCGCACTCCAGCTTGATGAAGAGACCCTGAATACGATCTTCACCCGCTGCTACTGGACGTAGAGCCTGTTGCAGATAATCAGACTCGGTCATAGCTGGCCGCTGAGCATCTTCTTTCGGCTCGGAGGTCGGAGTCTCTCCTTCCCGTCGCAGACGCGGCGAGCCGGCTTCGCCGGCCGTTTCGACACCGGCGTTTGCGGCTCCCGACTTGTACCGAGCAATCTGCTCTTCGTAGTTCCTGATCGAATCCAGCAACATCTTTGCCTCTGATTGCAGCGTCCGGTCCTTCGCATTTGCGAGCGGAGCAAGCGCCTGCCGCGCGAGATCGAATTTCTCCTGGCGCATATAGATTTGTGCCAACATCAAGTCCAGGTCCTGCCGGCCGGGCGACAATCCCAGCGCGTGCTTCAACAAGTTGATCGAATCGTCCAATTGATCCCCTGTCACCATGTTGACGAACGCCAGCAATGAATACGATTCAGGAAAGGTTGGGTTCAACGCAATCGCTCGCTTCAACTCTGCGCGCATTGTCGCAGCGGTTTCCGGCGGGTAATTCCGGATCATGCTGTTTGTATCCATACCCTCGCGGCTGAGCGCGTACGCGTAGTAATAATGAGCCAGGTAGTTGTTCGAGTCGTTGCTGACCGCTTCCTGCAAGTCTTTCTTCGCCGCCGCGAACTGACCCTGCCGCGCGTGCAGGATCCCGAGCGAAGCCTGGGCCATTGTCAGTTTTGGATCCAGAGCGACGGCCTGTTGCAGGCGCGCTTCGGCGTCGGTGAGGCGATGGAGATGTAATAGCAGGTCGCCCAGATAGCTCTGGGCTTCGGCCTCGGAGAGCGGCGTCACTTTCATCTCGCTCTCGAACTCCAGTTTGTGTTCGAACGTCGCGATTTGCATTCTAAAAGTGTGGCCTTCGATGTACTTCCTCAGCTCTTTTTCCATTGATTCGACGTCCATCTGAAAGGCTTGCTTGAACGCGTCATCGATCCTGGCGTTAGCGTCGATCAATTGCAGAAATTTTCCCAGCTGAGGTAGGCGCTGGCCGTTGTTGCCCAGAATCAGGTAATGGACCAGCGCCCACGATTCGGCATAAAAAACTCCGCGCTTGCCGCTCTCGTTGTAGTAGGGCGAATAATGATCCACGGCGAACAGTGTGCGGAGAGGCAGCAACTTCTCTTCACGGAGCGTCTGCAGGTGGTATGGAATCAGCTCTCCCAAATGCGCTTTGCGATCTTCTTCGATGTCAAAGCTGCTGTAGTACTCAGCCAGGCCTTCGTCGAACCATGCCGGCACGTTTCCGGAAGTGTTGTCGACCAGCAGATGCACGTACTCATGATAGATGACGCTAAACGGATCCCGTGCGCCCAACTCTGCGCTCAAGGTGATGTAGTTTACGTCCTGGCCTTTCTGGAAATAGCCCGCGTTGTTCCCGGCGTTGAAAGGCTTATACGAACTCATGCTTTTGAAAACGATCACCGTCGTCGGAACCGGCGTCTCGAACTTTGCGCCGGGAAACAGACGCACGAACACATCGCGAAACTGTTCCAGTCGCGTGGCTACCCTACGAATTTCCTTTTCGCTGGCGTTGCCCACCAGCAAGAAGTTACTGGTCCGGACGCTGGTCCAGGTATCTTTCGCTGCGGCGGTTGAGAACGACACTAGAGATACGAGCAGAATGACCACGCTGACAGCGAAGAATCGTCTTCCGGGATTAAGGTTGCAGCGAACCGTCATTGTGAGACTTTTGGATAAAAGAGGTATTACTCTGATCGGGAAAAGTAGAACCGGGATGAGTATAGGAATCGGGCTCGCCCCCGTCAAATGAATTACACGCGCTATCGTTCGGTACTTCCCTTTACGTGAGCCCCCCCAGATGCTTATTCTGGGTAGCGAACAAGCCGATTGTCGATACACATTGAGACGCGGACCGTCACGGACTTCGACGTAACCGAAACCCGGGTCACGGCGTCATAACAATCTTATCAGCTAGTTTTCTTTCAAATCGAAAGCTTCAAATGTTCGACAAACGTCAGTTTGTCGATCAAGCCACTAAAATCAGCGAGCAGGATGCTCGCGAACCGCCGACAAGGATGTCGGCGCTCCGAATCACCACACAGGAGAAGGCCATGAGAAAAGTCTACCCGCTCGTCACCCTGCTGCTCATTTTTGTGTTTAGCTCGCTCGCCCTTGGCCGTGAAGCCAGGCTAGTGCGGTATCCGAGCTATAACAACGGCCGCATCGCCTTTACGTATCTCGGCGACATCTGGACGGCCGATGAGAATGGCCAGAACATCCAGCGCCTGACGGTGAACAAAGCGCGCGATGCGTATGCGCGTTTCTCGCCGGACGGCAAATGGATCGCGTTTTCGAGCGACCGTAACGGGAACCTCGATGTCTTTATCATTCCCGCGGGCGGCGGCATCGCGAAGCAGTTAACTTCTCATTCGGCTGATGACGCAGTGCTCGGATGGACGCCGGACGGGAAAGGCGTGTTGTTCAGCAGCCAGCGCGGCGAAGACTTCATGGGAATGCTTTACGTGGTAAGCGTCGATGGCGGCATGCCCTGGCGCGCCGGACCCGACATGGGTAACCAGGCGAGCTTTTCACCGGACGGCAAGCGCATCGCTTACAACCCGAAGGGGCAGGTTTACTGGCGCAAGTACTATCGCGGCGCTTACGCGACCGATGTGTGGGTCGAGGACATTGCGGCGAAGAAGTTTACGCAGTTGACTGATTTCGACGGCCTGGATTCGTGGCCGATGTGGTCGAACGGCGGAGACATTTACTTTGTCAGCGATCGCGACGGCAATGGCCTCACAAATATCTGGCGCGTCCGCGACAGCGGCGGCAAGGCCGATAAAGTTACTCAATTCAAAACCGGCGACGTGCGCTTCCCATCGATCAGCTCGGATTTTAAGACGATCGTTTTCGAACACGACTTTGGCATCTGGAAACTCGATACGGGCAGTAAGAAAATCACACCCATTCATCTTGACATTAATGCTGAGACGCAAGAAAACGCGGCGGAAACGCGGGTGTTCAATTCCGAGGCCGATGACTATGACTTGGCTCCCTCGGCGCGCCGGATCGTGATTTCAACTCACGGCGAAATCTTCACCGTGCCTACTGAAGAAGGCGACATCAAGCAGATCACAGAAAGTTCGGCGCGCGATCGGAACGTCAATTATTCGCCCGACGGCAAATCTCTCGCGTTCATCTCTGATCGCAGTGGCCGCGAAGAACTTTACGTCACGACCGTCGATGGTGCGGGCGAACCGCTGAAACTGACCGACATCGACGCGCTCAAGAATAGTTACAACTGGTCGCCTGATTCAAAAGAGATTGCGTTCACTGCTTCCGACAGCAAGCTGCGGAAGATCAACGTGGCCAGCAAGCAGATTGTCGAACTCGATTCTTCGCGTTATGGGAACATCTCGGCGCCGGAATGGTCGCCTGATGGGAAGTGGCTCGCTTATTCGAAGTCTGATTCCAGCCGCACCACCGACATTTACGTCGTTGCCACGTCGGGTGATGACAGACAGGCGCACAAAGTCACCTTTGACTCCTACGACGAGCGCGGCCCACGATTTTCTCCCGATGGCCGCAAACTCTTCTTCGTACGATCTGATTCAATCGGCGGCGGTGGCGGTGGTTTTGGTAATGCTTCGGTGCAGATCTATTCAGTAGGACTCGAACGGCTCGACCGCGACCCGGACGATCCGGAAGATCGGCCCGAAGCTGAACAGCCCGCACCCGGAGAAGGCGGCGATACGGCAGCCCCTCCACGACGGCCAGCCGTTCGTCCGCCACACGAAACGAAAATGGATTGGGCGGGGATGAAACATCGCACGCGCCAGGTCACGCGCATGCCGTTTCCGATCTCGAGCTACGTCATTGCCCCGGACAGCCGGACGATTGTTTTCGTCACTACTGAGCCGGCCGGAGTGGCAGCGCTGCCAGTAATCTATTCGATTCAGGAAGACGGAAAACGTCTGACGCGCGTAGCGGCGGGCGGACCGCCGGCAGCGGACGAAGGCGGCGGTGGCGGCGGCGGTTTTGGCGGAGGCATTTCCGACCTCAACATTTCGCGCGATGGCCGCTCGCTGTTCTTCAGTGAGCGGAACGCGGTCTACTCGGTTCCCCTTGGAGGCGCAACGGCTGCCGCGGCCGCAACCGCTCGTCCAGGGGAAGCCGCGCGCCGGCGCATCAGTTTCAACGTGCGCGTGAAGATCGATCGGCCCTCGGAATGGTCTGAGATGTTTGGCGACGCCTGGCGCACGATGAAATATCGCTTCTACGATCCGGCGATGCACGGAAAGGATTGGGACGCCGCTAAAGCGAAGTACGAACCGCTGGTAGCCGACGTCGGCGATCGGCAGGAGTTGCTGAACATTATCAACGAAATGATTGGCGAGCTTAACGCTTCGCACACCGGAGCGGCGCCGCCTCCCGCGGGGCGTGCTGCGGGTGGTGTCTCGACGGGCTATCTCGGCGTCGAACTTGAGCCTGACTCAGCTTCCGGCCGTTATCGGGTCAGCTACATTTACGAAGACGGACCGGCTGACAAGGACTGGGTGAAAGTCAGCGTCGGCGATTACCTGATCGCGATCGGCGGCAAGCAGGTCAAAGCCGGCGACGAGTACTGGCAACTGCTGAATGATCGTCTCAATCGCAAAGTCGAAGTTACTTTCAACAAGAAACCCGCGGCGGACGGCGCCTGGAATACGCGCATTGAAACAGTTAATGCCAATGCGTATGGCACTCTTCGTTACGAGCGCTGGGTGAAAGAGCGTCGCAAGAAGGTTGATGAACTTTCGCAGGGACGCGTCGGCTATATTCACATTCGCGCGATGGACCAGCCGAGCCTGCGCAAGTTCGAAAAGGAAATCCGCGAGTTTCGCAACAAGGAATCGATGATCATCGATCAGCGCTGGAACGGTGGTGGCAACATCGAACAGGAACTGCTCGCGATTCTGGTACAGCGTGAATATGAAGTCTGGGTACCACGCGGCACAGAGGCGAGCGGTCGTCCCTTCGCCGGCTATTTCGGCCCGAAGGTCGTTTTGCAAAACTGGCGTTCCGCTTCAAATGCCGAAATGTTTCCGGCGGGCTTTCGCGCACTGGGTCTGGGCAAAGTCATCGGGACGCCGACGATGGGCGCGGTGATTGGGACGGGCAGTTATTCTTTGATTGACGGCTCGACCGTGCGCACGCCTGGCGTGGGCGTCTATCTTGCGGATGCCAAACACACGAACATGGAAAACTATGGCGTGCAACCGGACATTCGCGTGGACAATTCGCCGGAAGACAATCTGGCCGGACGTGATCGTCAATTGGAAACCGCAGTGGAGGAATTACTGAAGCAGTTGAGCGCCCCGAAGCGAAACATCGCCAGTAAGGAAGAGAAGTAGTTTTTTGGAGTGCGGTGACTTGTTACCGCTTTTATCCCCAGGGGTTGCCAGGAGGCGGGACAATGTCCCGCCTCTTTCGCTTTGGGTAATAGTCGTGACGCTAGGCCGACCTCAGGATACTCTTCCGCGCAACGCTCATTCTCACCAGCAACCGATGCCGCTGAGTTTTGGGTTTTGCTTTCGGCCCAGTTAGTGAGTGCCAGTGCCCTTTGGAAAAGACTTCCGTATAACCACCTGGCGCCAGAGTGAACGGTGCGTCAACAGCGTCCATGTGGTCCATCTTCACCGTGCCTTTCTTGTGATACTGCTCGAACCATTCCGGATGCACAAAGTCCTGAACTCTGACGCCGTCGATGTGGTAATAGTTCTCTTGCACCGGATCGCAGACCTCCAGCGCGTAGAATCCAACTCTCGTCTTGCGGTTGAGGCGAAATTTCCCGGCCGCATAAAGATTCACGTTGGGATCGGCAATCATCTCCAGTAACTCATGAGATAAGGTCGAGGTGTATTCATTGAATTCCCCGGTCGCCTTCATGTCGTCTCTGGCGAAAATGTAGCCGACGGGTTTGCCGCCCTCAATGTGATAACCAAGATCGCCGCCTTTGGCGTGATCCTTGATAACCACCTTCATGTCGAATCGTTTCACGTCGAACCTGAGATTCGCGCCCCAGCCCCAGGCGGGCTCGAAGTGTTTCGTGATTTGTTTCTGGAGAGCTACCATATTTCGCTTGAGCTCGGCGTCAGAGACGGTCTTTGAGCGATTGACTATGCAAATTGTGGGATTCATCGATTTCGGTTTCTCCTAGTTGGATTTGGTCGATCATTAATTGAAGTGGCTGGAAAGAAAGCGCCAGCTGCGAGGTGACGGGACGATACTCGAACAACGCTTACGCGTCAACTCCTTTCCGTTCGCGTTGAATGCCCTGATCCTTGTGGTTGTGCTGTCGACTAGCAGCAGGAAGATTATGGGTAGTTCAAGGCCGGCAAATCGGCTCAGTCCTTGTTTCGCTATGATGAGGAGCTTAGATTAGTCCAGTACGACGGGTGCGATCTGGCATGAGGTCAAATTCTAAAGCCCCGTCTTACTTTGAAGCATCCACTATCATCAATTCGGGAGGCAACTATGGCGCGAAAGAAGAGTAACAAACTCAGCCTGATTCTGGAGCAGTTCTCGCTCAAGGCCACGAAAGCGACCGGGACGTCAGCCTCATTCATGCTGGCCTTGTCAATAATTCTTGTGTGGATAGTTACCGGACCCTTGTTTCACTTTTCAGATACCTGGCAGTTAGTAATCAACACCGGCACGACGATCATTACGTTCTTAATGGTCTTTCTCATCCAGCGCACGCAAAACAAAGACGCGCTGGCAATCCACATGAAGCTGAACGAAATAGTTGCGTCGCTCGAGGGCGCGAGCAACCGGCTGATTGACGTCGAAGATCTCACCGAAGGAGAGATTGAAACGCTGCACAAGCACTATCAGGCATTGGTGCGCATGGCGAAGAAGGATTTGAAGCTTACCGAAAGCCACTCGGTCGAAGAAGCTGAGGCCCGTCACAATATCAAACACAGTAAGCATCGACACAAAACAAAGTAGGGCGACAAGTCCGTCTTCAAAACCGTTTTCAATTCGCTGCAAAACTGCTAATCTCCCGCCTCAGCCGGACAGAGTTGGTGGAAGTGTGAAAATGGACCGTGATGCAGCCACAACTGATCGCTTGCGGAATCTGATTGCGAAGCTCCGGTCGTTGACGGCGAGCGGCAAACTGCATTGGGAGCGGCAGGTCGGATCGGCCCACCGCTACGCCCGTTGGAATAATCACCTCGTGATTCTTGGTCCGGCGACGCCTTTGAGCGAAAAGAGCGTCCCGCGTTACCTGTTCATAACTCCATTCGACTCTCCCGACTGCATTGAAATTAACTCGGACGATGCCGAGCTTGGATCGGCGGTTATCGGATTGCTTCGAGAAGTCGAAGCCGTGAGCAGAGACGAGTCACCCACCGATCCATTTGCCGTAACCGAACAATTGCTCGATCGTCTGGAAAGTACTGCGTAAAAAGCTCAGGAGAAGAAACCAACTATGCCAGCCGAGCTAAATAACTTAAGCGAAGAAGCGCAGAGCCTGGCTCGCGTTCCGCTCTTCAAACGCCTCGAGCCGCACGAGCTGGAACATCTCGCTGAAGATGTCGACCAGGTCGACTTCAAAGCCGGCGATACGATCTTCAACGAACATGATCTTGGCGACGGGCTCTATGTTGTGGAAACCGGGTCAGTGCGGATTTGGGTAATGGACGAAGACGTAAGTGCGGTCACGCTGGCTGAACTAAAGCCCGGAGATTTCTTTGGCGAACTGGCGGTGCTGGATCGCGGCGAGCGCTCGAGCAGCGCCACTGCGATCACGGACACACACCTGCATAAGCTCAGCAGCGATGCTTTCCAGGAGTTTCTGATCGCCCACCCGGACGCCTCGGTCGACGTGATCTGCGAGATTGCGGCGCGCATGCGCCAGACTAACCAGCTTGTTTCCAAACGTGCGTCGCGCAATGTCAATGTAGAGATGGAACGGCAATATACCTTTGGCGAAAGAATCGCTGATAAGGTGGCATCGTTCGGCGGATCGTGGACTTTTATTTTTATTTACGGCGGCGCTCTGTTGATCTGGATCGCCGCGAATACTTTCGTGCTGGCTTACTATGGCCACGGTGAAAACGGAGCCCAGTTCGATCCGTACCCTTACATTCTTTTGAATCTGATGCTTTCAATGACGGCGGCTATGCAGGCGCCGATCATCATGATGTCGCAGAATCGCGCCGCCGAAAAAGATCGGATGGCTGCTGAGCAGGACTTCAAGGTGAATCTGAAGAGCGAACTGATGCTGGAAGAATTGATTCGCAAACAGCGAATGCGCGATGCGCAGATGGACGAGCTCAATCGGACCCTCGCGGAATTGAAGCGCGGAAATTCAAAATAAGGCACCCGCGAGCGGACGTTAAGAGTTCAACCTTTAGGTTGCTTATTTCAGACGCAAGCTAAAGCTTAAACTTAAAACTGCCCCACGATTCAATGATCCTTCAAGAACTGGATTGCCGTGGCTACCTCGAGGTCAGTCCTTTTTCCAGTCTTTCGAACCGCGCCATCATGTTTTCATAAATCCGGTCGGTCTTTTCGTGCAGGTGGGCGACTTCGAGCTCGGCTTTGATATTCACCTCGTACTCAATGTCCGAGCGCACCTTGTCTTTCTGCGCCTGGCGGTTCTGACTTATCAGGACAAAGCAGGCGAGGAAAATTGCTTCCAACGAAACGATCATGGTCAGCAGGCCGAACGGAAACGGATCGAAGGACCGGTCACGCAGGATAAATGTGTTGAGTGAAACCCAAATAATAAACCAGAAAGTATGAGAGATCAGAAACGGCATACTGCCGCTGAACCAGGCGAGCCAATCGGCAATTCGTTCGAGGAAACTAAAATGTTCCTCCATCTCTTCGTTGACATTCCGAGACACGCGCGTGCGCAATAGTTCATCAGCCTTGCGCGTGAGACCGCTTAAGGCAGCGAGCATGTGGAGGGCGGCCTCTGGCTTTCGACTAAACAAAAGGATCAGGTCACCGCGATCAAGCACCAGCACCTCGCTCTCCATGAGCGCCAGCGCCGTAGCTGTGCGCGGGCCCGTGTCGAGCATCGCCAGTTCGCCAAACATGTCGCCCTGTTCGGCCGTGGTCAGCACAATCTTCTGGCCTGCCGTATCTTTGATAAAGAGTTCGATCTCTCCAGACTGAACGATGAAGAGAGAATCACCGGGATCTCCGGTTTGAAAGAGAGTGTGTCCCTCCGGCACTTTCAATTCATCCACAACCGCGGCAAGCGCGACGCGATCGTCCTCATTCAACAACTCGAACATCTTAATGTTGGCGAGAAAACTGGGGTCACAAGGCATTCCGCGTTACCTCACTGAATGAAAAAGAATTGCTTAAGAGCAGTCGCATTGTAATCCATCTTTGTGGGAATCGGCGGGTAATTCCGAGGTGGTAAGCAAAAAGGACACGGGAAGCCGTGCCCTTCACTCTGGTTCAGAGTACCGACTTCAGTCGGATTTTATAGATTAGGAAACGTTCCAACGAGAGTTGGTACTCTAAACTGACTAAGGAGATTTTCGCGCTGGGTTGTTGGGTGGCTGACGCGCATTGTTGTTTGCCGGCGTGCCGACGGTCTTCGGGGCCGGCTTTGCCGCAGAACCCTGTCCTGCCGTACGTCCCGAGCGCGTGAGCGCGATCCGTTTGCCTTGACCTGGACCGTCGGTGACCATCACCTTAATGGAACGGAAGGTGCCGTCGTGCGCCTTGTTTGTCGGGTCATAGCTGACGACGTACTGGGTCCGCAGGTCGCGTACAATTTCGTTGGCTATCTCAGGCAGTTCGGAAATTGAATTTGGAAAGAAAGCGCGTCCACCAGTTTCGCTAGCGAGTCTATTGAGAAGATTGATCGCCTTTTCGCGCGGGCTCTTGCGAATCAAACCCTTGTCGGCCTCCAGCTCGTTCACAAATCCAATTACAAAGATTTGCACGTCTTCCTCACGCAGACGCTGAAACAGTTGCAGTTCGTTGTAATAGCTGGCGCGGTCCTCGCCGTCAGTCACGACGATCAGGGCTCGCCGCCGCCGATCGTCATCGCCGCTCTTCTTGTATTCAGCGACATGCTCGGCGGCCAGATATACGCCATCGATCACGGCCGTTTGTCCCCCCTCGATATACAAATTATCGAGGCCATCCATGAGCGAGTCTTTGTTGGCAGTGAAATCCTGGACCGTCTCGATCTTGTCGCTGCTGATAAAGCGTTCGAGGAAAGTTTCGTCGCCGCGCTTGTTGCTGTTGATGATCGCTTTCGAGGCGTTGATGACCTGTTCAAAAGCCGGTCGCAGAGAACCGGACGTGTCTACGGCCAGGCCATACATGACCGGGACTTCTTCGCGCGTGAAGGAAAAAATCGGCTGCGACACGCCGTCTTCCATGACTCTGAACTCATCCTTCTGCACGTTGTTGATTGGATGGTTGTTGCGATCGATGACACGCACATGCAGGGTCACCAGCTCAGTGTTCATGACCAGGCGGCTGTTTTCGTCAATTTCCGCAGTGGTTGGATCGGGCGTGGGCGTCGGCTTTGGTTTCAGCACTGGCGGCGGCGGCGGTTCGCCCAGTTGCGGTGCGATGCGGCGGCCTGGGCCTGTCTGGGGGATGGGCGTCGGCGTAGCCGTGCTGGTCGTCCGCGGTCGCATATCGACTGGTTGTTGCGCCCTGCCGGCGCCTGTGATCACGAGCGAAAATGCTCCAGTTATACCAAGGAGGAGCACCATCAGGCCGCGCCGTGCTCGGAAGAAATTAAAAGTACGAAGTCTCATTACTGCTAAACCTTCTATGAGTAAAAGCCCAATGTCAAACGATTTTCGCGATTCAAGGAGAGTAGGCGCAGGTCAAATCAATTAAAGCAGCTGGTGCCAGCGCATTGTAATGATGCAGGGAAGCTGCCCTGGCGTTGCCGATCGGGTCAAGCATGAGAGATCCGTGTCATAAGCCCGACCGTCAGGAAGGGCTCCATTCCCAGCTTGCCCTTGCTGACGCGCGGGCTTGCGGACACTACGCTTCACTTGGGGTTGGCGATCGCGAAGTAGCCTTCTTTGTAGCGCGGGAACAGGCGCGGCAAACCTCGCGGTGGGGCAACCTTGATCTTGATGCGATGCCACTTTCCGTTGCTGACAAAGTTCGGCGGCCGGTAGCCGATGGAATACTGGTGACGTAGTTCGAGGGCAATCTGTTCGAAGATGTCGTCCATCTCGGCCGCTGAGCGCGGATAAAAAGCCTTGCCGCCCGAAACCCCGGCCAGATCGTCCATGATGCCTTGCCCTTCCATGCCCAGCGAACTGCCGGCGTCGCTGCCGCCAAGAATTCCGACGGCATAGAGCACGACGTCCGATTCCTTCAGAACTCGCCGCAGCTCGTTAAAGGTATAGCGTGAGTTGTTGTCCTGTCCGTCACTAATCAACAGCAGCGCTCGCTTGGGATGCGTGCCGCGCTGTACCCGCTCGACGCCGAGATAACAGGCATCGTAAAGCGCGGTGTTGTTCTTCGTCTGCACAAACGTCAGTTTGTCGAGCACGGCGTTTCCGTCGCGCGTTCGATCCATCAGCAGCTGCGCTCGCGAATTGAAGCCAATCAGAAAATACTCGTCCCGGTCGTGGCTGGTTTGGACAAAGTGGGCCAGCGCGTCGCGCGCGCGCCTGACCTTGTCACCGCCCATCGAGCCGGACACGTCAAAGAGTATGCCGACTGAAACCGGCGAATCATCGTCACTGAAAAACGTAATGTCCTGGGCGTTCTTGTCGTCAAGAATAGTGAAAGCGTTCTTTCCCAGGCCCGAGACAAACCGTCCGTAAATATCAGTCACCGTAACCGTGAAAGTGATCAAGTCGGTGTTGGTCATGATCGGCTTCTGATCATCGACCTCGCCGCCGGGCAGTTGGATCTTAGTAGCTGTTTGCTGCGACTTCTTTGGCGGCGTGGTCTCCGGCGGTGTCGGTCTGGCCGCAGGTTCGACGGTTAAGAGGTCTTTCTTCTCGGCCGGCTGAGCCGGTTTATCTTCCGGCTTCTGTTGTGCGGTTGAGAACTGAGACGCAGCGAAGGCGGCGGCCAGGATCATGCAGGTAACCAAGACGGCGGATACTGCATGGCGACGCGATTTCATTGAGAACCCCCCTGACTGTAGCGAGGCGTCGGGATCGAAATTCGGAGGCTCGAGCGGCAGACGTCCGGTTGACACAGTAGGGCGAGTCTCGGATAGATCTCGTCCCGAAAAGGATTCACCTTCACTGGTCCACACGAGTCTGCGTCTTACTTACGAAGAGCAGCCGACGCAGTTTTCACTTTCAAAGAAAGACGTTAAAAAGGGGAGACGCCGCGCAAAGCCAGGCAGTCTGTGCTGATGAGCGCATTGTAGGCCAGCCACGGCGCGGGCGCAAGGAAGATCAGGGGCTGACCTTCCTAAAATGCGGATAGAGTCGTTCAAAGATTCGAAGCATAGTGCTCAAGCCGCTTAAACCAATCCGGCTTGCTCTGAGAAATCAGCCCGTGTTGCTTCGTTAGTCGTACCAGCCGGGCTATATCCTCAGCCACTTCCGTCGGGTATACAACGTCAGCAAGAGTGCCACCAGACGAGAAGGCGATAAGTTGTGTCTCAGAATCCTGCGG
This sequence comes from Pyrinomonadales bacterium, assembly GCA_038210455.1. Classification (GTDB taxonomy): domain Bacteria; phylum Acidobacteriota; class Blastocatellia; order Pyrinomonadales; family Pyrinomonadaceae; genus UBA11740. The sequence goes on from JBBQWP010000001.1 coordinate 75,448, forward strand.
CCACTTCGTAGTGATGAGTTCCGTACCATCATTCGTTTCAATAATCTGACCTTGAGAGGTCGATTCGAACGAGATCGCGAGAGCTAACATGGTGTCTCTACTCCTTATGTGAAGGAATCGGTTTCCAGTTTACTTCGAAGAACCATGGACGAAAGCCGGTTGCCGTCTATGAGAGTGATGCAAGGCTTGTATTGATGCCGCGCTTCTTGGATCGCAGCGCGGGTGTACAGGCTTGTTGTAATGAACACGCCTTTCGCTGTTGTGCTGAGAGCGCCACGAAAATTATTTATTTCAATTGAGCCAACAGAATGTCGCCAGCGCTTCACCTGCGCTTGGACGTGCGTTCCGGCAAAGAAATCGTTGTGTTCATCGACATAGGCGTTAATGTCAATGCCGCCATCTCCGGACGCAGCCGTGACTGATACTTCAGTGAAACCAGAGTCCTCCATAACAAGCTTTATGAAGTTCTCAAAACCGTACGGAGTCATCTTTAGGAAACGTATACGTAGCTCCTCTATCTCAAGCTCATGATAGGGCTGAGCAACCTGTAGAGCCTCGTCGGCCGGCAAGGGCGTTACCTCCCTTTCCATATTGGCTAGGGGATTTCTCTCTCGGGACTCCGCGATTAAGGTCGCTGAAATGGAAGTAGCCTCGTTTATCGGTACTATCTCGGGGTGTTTGTGAATGCGGAATTCGAACAGCCATACCCTTCGCAACTGTCCGTTTCTGTCTGCTTGTGTTTCCTGGTAGTGACGCAGCAATTCAAGAAGTCCAAGGAAGCGATAAGTCTGCTTGCCCAAGTTAACGAACCCGAAGAAGGGCGTCGGACTTGAGTATTGTTCGATAAGGCGTTTGTTTCTGCCGGTGATTTGCTGATCGCCTTCTCTACCTTGAGCCGTGTAGATTAGGACGTCGCCCTCTATCCGATCTTCGTATGGATTTTCCGCGCGGAGTCTACCGGATTCCTCGGCGACCGTGATGACGGCGACGTGCCGAACGTTCTTTCGGGAATCGAGTGCTGGACGAATACCTCCAATGCTTTCTAAGTCCATAGAAAGCCTGATTTGGTCATTGGTATAGATCTCGCCTACGCGAAAAGTCGTCACTGTGTTCATTGCGTCTGTCTGCGAGCTGGGCGGATGGTCGCTGGCCAAACTAAAACAATGGGAACGATGGATTTCTTCTTCGCACGTTCCCGATACTCGTTAAGGCTCGGATTATCTTACGGCAGTTAACATATTTCAAGACTTGCCACTCTCAGGTACTGGGGTCAGCTTGCCCGCTCTGCTCTCATTAGCACCGTCGCTTTAGCGCGGTGAATTTAGTACCCGACACAACCCGGAAACGGTTTCCATTCCGAACGCAACCGCTAATCACCGGGCTAAAGCCACGGTGCTAATGAGAAAAGGCCGCCAACATTCCACTGAGCAATGCTAACGGTTCAGGTTCTTCTTGATCCGCTCCGCGGTCTTTGGCCCGATACCGTCGACCGTTTCCAAACCACCGCCGGCGACAAATTTTCGCAAATCAGCCAGCGAAGCGATTTTGTATTTCTGATGCAGCATCGCCGCCGTCTTGGGACCGACGCCCGGCAGCTCCAATAAATCAAGCACTGTTTCCGGCGTCTCGGCGGTCAACCGGTCCCAGGCATCGAAGGTCCCTCGCTCAACCAGGTCGACGATCTTTCCCGCCAACGCTTTGCCGACGCCCGGAATCTCCTGGAGTCCGGCGGCGCCATCCTTCCTGGCGATCTCCTTGACCGGGGTGGGCCAGGTTTCGATCGCCTCAGCAGCCATGCGATACGAGCGCAGGCGGAACGAATCTTCGCCGCGAATTTCCATCAGCGCGGCCATGCGATTGAAGCGGCTGGCGATTTGTTCGTTGTCCATTGGTACGATGGTGTCAGAAGCCCGACCGTCAGGGAGGGCTTGAGAGTCATGCGAGCCCTTGCTTACGCGCGGGCTTCTGACACTTGAGCCTTTTCCCTCGTGCATCGTAAATTAGCCAGAAACATTGATGCAACCTTTTCCGAGTTGCGGTCACTTACTTGGAAGAGCCGTCAGATTACCCAAATGGCAGTTGACCGCATCGAGTCGCGGACTCCGTCCTGTCTTAACCAACCTGGAGATCGATTATGAAGAAGGTCGCACGAATCTTGCATATGGGTGGAGCAGTGTTAAGTAAGCAAATCAGACTGGGCGCAGTGTTGGGGCTGCTCGCGTTGTTGTGGGCCTGCTATCCCGTGACTGAAACCAGTTACTCGAACCCGCAGGATTCGGGCACCGGGCAATGGCTGATCGAGTTCCGGACCGGTGAGACGAAAGTGCATATCGATCTCCGCTATGAGCGCAAGAGTGAAAAAGGCACGGGCTACAGTAGCCATGGGTTTACGCTTGACCCGGCACTGTTGTCCGGACTGTCGCGGGAACAGGCGATGTCGGGCGGCGCTCATGTGCAGTTTCAATTAAAGCGCGACGCCGGCACGTTCAATTTCGAAGGCTGGTTCAAGGACGGCAACGGATCGGGCCACTTCACGTTTGCGCCCGACCGCTCATTCGCCGCCCAGTTGAATGCGCAAGGCTTTGGTTCGCCTTCGGACGAGCAAATGCTTTCGCTCGCCATGAGCGACACCGGCTTTGCGCTCATTAATGAACTTAAGGCAGAGGGCTACGAGCGGCCGACGCTTACGCAACTGGTTGACATGGGAAACCACGGCGTTTCGGTGGACTATGTGCAAGGGTTGAAGTCGTACGGCTATCAACTCAAGACCGTCGATCATCTCGTGAAGATGAGGGATCACGGCGTCACTGTGAAATTCATCGGTGAGATGACAGCTCTGGGTTACAAGAACCTCGAGGCGGAGGGCCTGATTCGCATCCGCGATCATGGCGTCACCCCGGAATTCATAAACGAGTTCGTGGCGGCTGGCTATCCTCAGCTTTCGCTGGATGAGTGGGTCACGCTCCGCGACCATGGCGTAGACGCAAAGTACATTAAAGAACTCGACGCCCTCGGTTATTCTCGACTGCCGGTGGATCAACTAAGAGAGATGAGAGGCCACGGAGTGAATCCAGAGTTCATCAAGGACCTGCGGCGGCTTGGTTACGACAAGGTGCCGGTGGAACAACTCACCAAGCTGCGAGATCACGGAGTTACAGGGACTTACATCGAAAAGATGAAGGAGCGGGGGTACACCAATTTGAGCCTCGACGAGTTTATCAGTCTCCGTGATCGCGGCACTCGGGAATAGAAGGCGTAGCGCAGACTGCCAGTCTGCGCAGGCTCCGTTGCGCGAGCTGGCAGCTCGCTGTACATCTCAGATACCACGCCCACCAATGGCTCAGCTTGACATGGCGCAAGCTGAGCCATTACTAATCTCAGGCATCCAATTGGAGAACAAAATGCTCTAAGACCTTCTCCCGTTAGACCGGCTGATCGAGGTAAACAAATGAAAGCTAGAAAAGTTTTGGGCGCGCTGATCCTGGCGCTTTTTAGTCTACAGACACTCAATCTTACCGCCCGCGCGGACGAAGGCATGTGGACGTTCAATAACGTGCCGCGCGCCGAAATCAAAAAGAAGTACGGCTTTGACGTAACCGATGAATGGCTGAAGAAAGTGCAAATGGCTTCGGTGCGTTTCAATAACGGCGGTTCGGGCTCGTTTGTTTCCGGGAACGGTCTGGTGCTGACTAATTATCACATCGTCGAAGACATCGTTAACGAAGTCAGCACGCCGCAGAAGGACTTGGCCAAAGAAGGCTTTGTTGCCCGGACGCAGGCTGACGAGATTAAGGCGCCGAGTCTTGAACTGAACGTGTTGATGAGCCTCGAAGATGTGACCAGCCGCGTGAACGGCGCGGTCAAAGGACACATGTCCGACGCCGCAGCGTTCGCGGCGCGACGCGCAGAAATCTCGGCCATCGAAGGCGAGTCAACCAAAGCCACCGGGCTGCGTTCCGACGTCGTCACGCTTTACCAGGGCGGGCAATACAATCTTTATCGGTATAAGAAATACACTGACGTGCGGCTGGTGTTTGTGCCTGAGTTCCAGGCTGCATTCTTTGGCGGCGACCCCGATAACTTTAACTTTCCGCGTTTCAATATCGACATGGCGCTGGTGCGGGTTTACGAAAACGATCAGCCGGTGCATCCGGGCAGCTTTTTCAAATGGTCGACCGCGGGCGCGAAAGAAGGCGATTTGGTTTTCGTCTCCGGCAGTCCCGGCTCGACGGCGCGGCTGAACACCGTCGCTCATTTGCAGGAGCTGCGCGATACCAGCATTCCGATCGTGCTGCGGTTGCTGGAACGGCGCGAGGCGATGTTGATGAAATACATGGCCATGGGCGAAGAGCAAACCCGCCAGGCCCAGAACGAATTGAACAGCGTCCAGAACAGTCTGAAGGTTTACCGCGGACAACTCGGCGGCCTGAAAGATAAGGCGCTGATGGATCGCAAGATGAAAGACGAAGCGTCCTTTGCGAAAAATCCAAGCTATAACGAAGCGGTCGCGGCAATTGCCAAAGCGCATCGGGACCTGCCGGCTTATCTCCGCGAACGAAGAATCTTTGATCAGGGTAACGGCTTTAACACCACGACGTTTGGTATCGCCCGCACGCTCGTCCGTCTGGCCGCTGAGAACGAGAAGCCGAACGCTCAGCGGCTGGCCGAGTTCACCGAATCTCGCCGCGCTTCGCTCGAGTTGGGCCTTTACTCGCCGGCGCCGATTCACGACGATTTCGAAAAACTCAAACTGGCCGATTCGCTCGGCTTCATGGTGGAAATGCTGGGCGCGGATAATCCGCTGGTCAAGCAGATTCTGAACGGCAAGTCGCCCGAAGCTCGGGCCAGTGAATTGATCGACGGCTCGAAATTGAAAGCCGTCGCCTTTCGCAAAGAGCTGGCGGCCGGCGGTAGTAAGGCGATCGCCGCCTCTACCGATCCAATGATCGTCCTGGCTCGCCTAATCGATCCAGAGGCGCGCGAGGTGCGCACCCGTTACGAGAACGAACTCATCGGCGTTGAGCGCGCTAACTACGGCAAGATCGCGCGCGCGCGTTTCGAGATCGAAGGCACCAAACTCTACCCCGACGCGACCTTAACCCCGCGTCTCTCTTATGGCGCAGTCAAAGGATATATGGAGAACGGCAAGAAAGTTGAGCCGTTCACGACGCTCGGTGGTCTCTATGCTCGCGCGACGCAGTTCAAGTCCGCGTTCCCATACACTCTGCCGCCGCGATGGATTGAGAAGAAGTCAGCCGTTGATCTAAAGACGCCGTTTAATTTTGTCTCGACCGACGACATCATCGGTGGCAACTCGGGCTCGCCCACGATCAATCAGAAGGGCGAGTTGGTCGGTCTGATCTTTGACGGGAATATTCAATCGCTGGTGGGCAATTTCATCTACGACGAATCGGTCAATCGGGCAATTTCAGTGGACGTGCGCGCGATGAGAGAGGTCCTGCGCAAGGTCTTCGATGCGAACGAAATCGCGGATGAGCTGGCGAAATAGGCTGAGGCACGGTCACAGCTTACAGATCAAGGATGAAGACAGTACCGGTCAACAAGCCTGCGGAGCAGGCGGCATATTGGTAGCCCCGGGCGTAAGCCCGGGGTTCGAATCGCTATTCGAACCCAAGCCCGCGTAGCGGGCGACAGAATTGGCGCGCGCCAATTGCACTTTCCGCATTACCTCAATAAGCATTAACTCCAGGTCGCCAAGCATTAACTCCAGGTCGCCGATTCCATGGCTTCAATCCCTTCTGAGTCGAAGTATTGACGCGAATCCCTCCTTGGCCGGGCGACGACATTGATAAACTGGGCGGGCACGCAACGATAACCTTTGCTGGCTTGCTTCCGAATTCGCAACCGAGGCATGTATGCGATATGCAGAGGTGCCACGCCTGTGGTGTCGGTGGGGAAGTAAGGCAAGGCCAAGACCATGTCTGGGTGGATCTGGGTGGGAGCACCGATGTAGCCGTAAGCTGGTCGATCTGTCTTCGTGGTAGATGGATAAAGCCCTTTGACTTGCACTGGTCGCACGACAATCCGATCCCCGACGTCCTTCGTAATGATGAAGTCGAAACCTTTGTCGCGTCGTGGAAAATAAATATTCCAGCCCTTGTCCGCTAGAATACCTGCAACATACATCTCGGCAAAGTAGTCACGAGTCATTTTTGAGGCTGCCGTCAGCCTGCGGAACGGGCGTGAGGACTACATCATTCATATTCGGGATTTGGGTCTTTGATTAAATCAGTCGAATACTCTTCGTCGTCATCCCCATAAGCTTGCCGCAATCCGTCGCCGGACAATCACAACCACGATTCGCGTTCGGAGTCATGATTCGGCAAGACCGTTACGATTAATCTGGTATTGGGCTCAAGCTCGCAAGGCTCGTCCAGGAGAATTTGTTGGCCGTCGAAATGAGCCGGAATTGAGACAGAGTCCATGACTTGAACACCTCAGTACACCGAGAGTAGCACAGGCGATATTGGTTAGTTAAGACCCTCGCGTGTGCCCGCCTCGCTCGTTCGGTTCGTTGTTGGCGGTAGCGAGAATACTCTCCCCTAATCACAGGTCTGTGCGTTCCCGCACATTGCCCTGCCTTGCTGATCTCTTCCCGTCAGTATAAGCTAGAGACTCACTATCCCCCGCTTAAATTCTCTTCCCGAAGGAATTCTGATGAGCCACCAAAGATCTTAATTGGTTGGCGGTGTGTGTTATCGAACTGAAAGGAAAAGACCATGAGGAAAATCATTTTTGCTTTAACAATTGTGTTGTTAGCCGCCAGTTTCGCGGCTGCGGACCACATCTATCTAAAGGATGGACGAACGATACACGGTACGCTGCTGGGCTTTATCAACGGGCGCTTTGTCGTGCGCCTCGAGCCCCGCTCAACGGGTTCCAATGTGGCGCGGAGCCGGACCAACGAAGGCGAGATCCAGTATTTCAGTCCGAACGAAGTTGATCGGATAGAGATCGACGGGCGTCCTCTGGATGACGCGCGCCTTGAGACGCGCTCAGTCCAGGTGACGCTGGATTCCAATTGGATGGATTCGGGAGTTGATCTGCGGCGCGGCGAGAAAGTTCAAATCAGCGCGTCAGGCGTGATCACGATCGGACGCATGCGCGTAACGCCGGACGGTTTGCAGCGCACCGATCCGACCGCGCCATTGCCCAACGCCAAAGAAGGCGAGTTGATCGGAGCTGTTGGTGACGATTCGCGCGCGCCGATTCTGGAGCTTGGATCGAGTCGCGAGTTCACCGCTGATCGCGACGGGCGGCTCTACCTTACTGCGAATCGTGGTTCGTTCAACGACGCGCGCGGCAGCTTCACGGTTCAGATTAAGCACGAGCACGACATGAACGCGCTCGACAATCCGGATGATCGTCGCCGCGAGCCTGGAGTTCGATCGCGCGACCGGAACCCGATCGATCAAGGCGATCGCAACCGTAATCGCAACCAGCAGGAAATTACGGTGAGCGTGCCAGGCACGTCGCGTAATCTTGATACCGGAATCGACGTACGTGCCGGCGATCCAATCAACATAACGGCGAGTGGAACTATCATCGCCGGGCGGCGCATAGGCCAGGTCGGCCCCGAGGGTGCGAGCGCCACCGGGTTCGGAGCGGTTGTGAATGGCAGACCAGTTCCCAGCGCCGGCGTGGGAGCGCTGATCGCCTACATTCGGATGTCGAACGGGCAACTGAGCGCAGCTTACCTCGTCGGCAGTTCGCTGAGTTCATCTGTTCCGGTTGACGGCCGCCTGATACTCGCGATTAACGATGATGACTTTAGCGATAACAGCGGAGCCTTCAGCGTGAGGATTAGGTACTAGAGCTCCCTTAAAAGGGGGTTCCGTTAAGACTCACGTTCAGTGAGCCTGCGAAGCAGGCGACATGTTAGTAGCCCCGGGCGTAAGCCCGGGGTTTTTGTTTAGAGTTAGGGGCGCGCCCACGAATTGGGCGACATAACGAACCCACTAGAGTTTCGGGATGATGATGTCGCCCGCTTCGCGGGCTTGTCTTGCTTCGGAATTGGTTACCCACAGCTTGCGCTGTGGGCTACTAATATATCGCCTGCTTCGCAGGCTGGCCGCCGCAAATAAGATCAAGTAGCCTTACCTCGTGAACCTCCTCAAACCACCCTGTGACGAAGGCGTGATTGCCGGAAAGAAAATTGCAGCGCCGTGCGACAACGCGCGCGGGCGTTGGGTTCTGGCCGCGACCATTCTCGGCTCGAGCATGGTTTTCATTGACGGCACGGTCACCAACGTGGCCCTGCCCGCTTTGCAGGCCAATCTCCACGCCACCGCCGTTGATGTGCAGTGGGTGGTCGAGGCGTATGCGCTGTTCCTCGCCGCGCTGTTGTTGCTCGGCGGCTCGTTGGGCGATCATTTTGGACGGCGGCGTATTTACGCAATCGGAGTTTTGCTATTCGCGTTGGCTTCGATCTGGTGCGGACTGGCGCCAAACATTTCGCAACTGATCATTGCTCGTGCGGTGCAAGGAGTCGGCGGGGCGATGCTGGTTCCCGGCGGCCTGGCGATCATCAGTGCGTCATTCCCCGAAAACGAACGCGGACGGGCCATCGGCACCTGGTCCGGCTCGACCGCGATCACGACCGCGCTGGGCCCGGTGATTGGCGGTTGGCTAATCGAACACGTTTCGTGGCGTGCAGTCTTCTTTCTGAATCTGCCACTGGCGTTGCTCGTGCTCCTTTTGGTGGCTCTGCGCGTTCCGGAGAGCCGCAATGAAGAAGAGTCACAGAAGTTGGATCTGTTGGGAGCAACGCTGGCGACGCTCAGTCTCGGCGCAATCGTTTACGGATTGATCGAGTCGTCGCGCCTCGGCCTGCAGAGTCCGGTGGTGATTGGCGCCGTATCAGCCGGCGTCGTCCTCTTCGTTGTCTTCATTCTGGTTGAGGCGCGCGTGCGCCAGCCGATGATGCCGCTGACTCTTTTTCGCTCAAGGAACTTTGCCGGCGCAAATCTCCTGACACTTTTCCTATATGCGTCACTCGCGGGGACGCTCTACTTCATGCCGCTCAACCTGATTCAGGTGCAGGGCTACACAGCGACGGCCGCCGGCGCGGCCACGCTTCCTTTCATTTTGATCATGTTCCTGTTGTCGCGCTGGTCGGGCGGGTTGGTTAAGCGTTACGGCGCGCGTCTGCCTTTGGTCGTGGGACCAATCGTCGCGGCGGCCGGATTCGCGCTGTTTCTGAGAACTGGAGTCCGTAGCAGCTACTTCACCAGTTTCTTTCCGGCGATTGTCGTCCTCGGATTTGGCATGGCGATCAGCGTCGCGCCCCTGACCACCACCGTCATGAATTCAGTCAACCAGAGCCACGCGGGCATCGCCTCCGGAGTTAACAACGGCGTCTCGCGCACGGCCGGGTTGTTGGCCGTGGCTGTCTTTGGACTGATCATGTTTCATGCGTTCAATGGTTGTCTCGAGCAGCGTCTGAGTGTGATTCCCCTCGCAGTGGAAGTCCGTCAGTCATTGAACGCCGAGCGCCTTAAGTTGGCGGCCGCGGAAATTCCTACCAGTTTAGATGAAGAGATGCGCGTGACGATCAAGCAGGCGATCAACGAATGCTTCGTGGTTGGCTTTCGACTCGTGATGCTCGTAGGCGCTGGGCTGGCGCTGGCTGGTTCGGGGCTCGCGTGGCTGCTGATTCGAAGTGAATAGTGACAGGAGCGCGGACATCCTGTCCGCCAGCGGGCGTAGCCCGCTCATGTCCCATCGGAAAAAATCCCACTGGAAAGTTGTTCGCGCTACGCGCTCAGGCGGACAGGATGTCCGCGCTCCGTCGGCTTGATCTCGATCTAGCCCGCGCGCTATGTTTAGTACACGCCCTGTCTGGACAGCCCCGCCGCCGGCTGATCAGACCTCATCGACTAAATTCATTTGGTGAGGTAAATGAGATGGGAAAAAGAACCGGTCCTCCCACTATTCTGGTAATCGAGGATTACACCGACAGCCGCACGCTGCTTTCGTCTTTACTGCGCGGGAAGGGTTACAAAGTCGTCGAAGCCCGCGACGGCAAGGAAGGTCTGCGTCAGGTCAACCGCGTGACGCCCGATCTGATCTTGATGGACCTGGCCATGCCCGAGATGGACGGGTTGGCGGCCACTCGTCAGCTTCGTGAAAGACAGACTCTGGCGCGCACACCCATCTTTGCCATCACTGCCTATGCAACCGGCGAGGTTAAGGACGACGCCATCGCGGCCGGCTGCACCGAAGTCTTTCTCAAGCCCCTCGACGTTGAAAAGTTGCTGGTCAAGATTAGAACCACGCTGGGAGCGTAAGGCGCCCGCTCTCGTCATCCTTATCAGCGCCACCTGACGATGATACAATCCGCCCCCAATGAACTGTCCCAATTGCGAGCGCGAGATACCTGATGATGCGACTTCGTGTCCATCGTGTGCGACTTCGCTCTCAGATTCGTTCACGCCCACCCGACTCCTCGATCCAAATCAGCCCGCGGAAAATAAGGCCAGCGAGGAAGGCAGTAGGAAGAGTCGCTCAGTTTCTTCCTTCGACTCGATAGACGATGCCCGGTTTGTACCTGGCGAGATGCTGGCTGAGCGCTATCGCATCGTAGCCATGCTGGGAAAAGGCGGCATGGGCGAAGTCTATCGCGCCGACGACCTCAAGCTTGGCCAACCAGTCGCGCTGAAGTTTCTGCCCGATCATTTGTTGAGCGACGGCGCGGCGCTCGCCCGTTTCCATCGTGAAGTGCGCGTGGCCCGTCAGGTGTCGCACAAGAATGTCTGCCGCGTTTACGACATCGGAGAGATGGACGGACGGCACTTTCTATCGATGGAATTCATCAAGGGCGAAGAACTCTCGTCGCTGCTGCGCCGCATTGGCCGTCTGCCCCAGGACAAAGCGATTCAGATTGCGCGCCAGATCTGCGCTGGTTTAGCGGCGGCGCACGATGCGGGCGTGCTTCATCGCGATCTGAAACCGGCCAACATAATGATCGACGGCGACGGCAATGCTCGCGTGCTCGACTTTGGCCTGGCAGGCCTGGTGGAAGAATTTGGCGACGAAGAAAAGAAGGCGGGCACGCCCGCGTACATGGCGCCGGAACAACTCGAGGGAAAAGATCAGACGGTCAAGACCGACATTTACTCTCTGGGCCTGGTGCTCTATGAGCTGTTCACCGGCCGGCGGGCTTTCGAAGCTGCAACGCTTAACGAACTAATCAAACTAAGACGCAGCGATACAACCCCAACCATGCCGACTTCAATTGTGAAGGATCTCGATCCGCTGGTTGAGAAAGTCATCGCTCGTTGTATTCAAAAAGATCCGTCGCAGAGACCTTCGTCAGCATTACAAGTTGCGGCCGCTTTGCCCGGTGGTGATCCGATCGCGGCTGCGCTCGCCGCCGGCGAAACGCCATCGCCGGAAATGGTGGCCGCCGCGCCCACGGAAGGGATTCTCAAGCCCTTAGTTGCGACCGCGCTCCTGGTCACCTGCATCGGTGTGCTTGCGCTTGGCTGTTGGCTCACAAAGTACACGGCTGTCTATCGCATGACCTCGCTGGATCTGCCGCCGGAAGCTTTGCGCGTACGCGCGCGCGATGTGATCAGGAAAATGGGCTATACCGTTCAGCCACTGGATAGCGAGGACGGCATTGTCCTCAAGTATGACTACCTGCATTACATCGAGTCGCATGATCAGTCGCCGTCGCGTTGGAACCGGCTGCGCACAGAAGGGCCAGGCGCTTATCGCTTCTGGTATCGCGAGAGCCCGCGATACTTCAACACGACTGAACCCATCGAGGTCGACAAGCCTGCGCTGGATGTTTCCGGCATGACGAGTCTCTATCTGGACATGGAAGGGCGCTTGCACTGGTTTACTGGAGTCCCGCCGCAGCGGGAACCACCCGGCGGTGAGAGCGTCAGGCCCGACTGGTCAGTGCCCTTCCGCGAAGCTGGTCTGGACATAGCGAATTTTAAGGAAGTCGCTTCGACCTCAGTGCCCCTACACGCCTACGACACACGCGCGGCATGGGACGGCGCCGCTCCAGCACATCCTGAACTCAAGACCCATGTTGAGGCGGCCGCGTTTCGCGGCAAGGCTGTTTATTTCGAAACAGTCTATCCCTGGGATCAGCCGCTGAGACAGGAGCAAGCGCCCGAAAGCGGCAGGGATCGCGCGCTAATTTTCATTCTGATTGCGGTCTACATCGTCGTGGTCGTTGGTAGCGCGCTAGTGGCGCGCAAGAATTTAAAACTGGGGCGCGGCGACCGCCGAGGAGCAACGCGCCTGGCGCTGCTCTTCCTGATTGTGCGCCTGCTTTACTGGTTGTTCATGGAACATCACAACGGGTTAGCAGGCTATGAGTTTGGACTGTTCGTTATTCATCTGGCCATCGCTGTCTACAACGCGGTATTCCTGTGGGTCCTGTACGTCGCACTCGAACCTTTCGTTCGCAAACGCTGGCCTCAAAGGATCATCTCCTGGAGCCGGCTGCTCGCGGGTGGGTATCGTGATCCGCTGGTGGGTCGCGACATGTTGATTGGCTCACTCTGCGGCGTCGGCCTGATTCTGCTGGCACAGTTGACTTCGATCGGGCTGCGATGGATCGGACGGCCGCCGGAATTAACCCTCAATCCGGGAAACACGTTGATTGGGCAACACCTCTTCACCGGCAAATTCTTAGAACAGATAAGTGCGGGTATCTTCATTCCTTTCTTCTCGCTGTTCATTTTACTCCTGCTCATAATGGTCTTGCGCCGCGAGCGTCTGGCGTTCGGAGTTCTTTGGCTTTTACTCGCGACCGTTAATGTACTCATTGCCCAGGTGCATGTGTTGATGATCCCCTTCGCGGCACTCTCCGCATTTCTCGCTACCTTCGTGCTCTATCGCTTTGGATTGCTGGCTGCGGTGTCAGCCTTGTTCTTCGCCCATCTCTGGGTCTTCTATCCAATGACCACGGAACTGAGTGCCTGGTATGCGACAGATTTCTTAATGGGACTCACTATCTGCGTAGCGCTGGCCATCTTTGGTTTCTATACGAGCTTGGCAGGTCAGCCGTTGTTTGGGGGGAAGTTGTTGGATGATTGAAGCTGGTAAGAATCGGTTCAGAAAGCACCAGCAGGCAATACTTGAGAGAGGTCCCCAGAGCAAATTCAATTTGAAGCTTCAGTGACTGTTCCTCGCTCTAAAGTCTGAAGAAGCTCCGAATCCTTTGCAGCAGGTCACCCTGATGACTTCGCTTTCGCAGCTCTCTCGCCTCCTGGTCCAAGCCCTCACGCGCCGCTTCCAATTCGGCCCGGCGGCTGGCGAGAATCTCAGATATGTTTTCCGCCAGCTCGGGCCGGCGCTTGAGAATGTCTCGGAACGCTTCCTTGTCCAGCCGGTAGCATTCGACTTCGGAAAGCGCGATCACTGTAGCCGTGCGCGGCTCGCCGGTCATCATCCCCATCTCACCAAAGAAATCGCCGGTATTGAGCATCGCAATTTGCTCGCTGAAATCCCCGTCAGCGGAAACTCGGACCTCTGCTTCACCTTTCGTGATCAGATAGAGCCAGTGAGCTTCGGCTCCCTGACGCGTCATCGCCTCGCCACGCGCGAATGGAGCCACTCGCAAACGCGCCGCGAGGGCCTGGCGCTCCTCGTCCGTCAAAGTCTCGAACAGTTCCACCCGGCGCAACGAAGCAACCCTATTGTCGATCTCTTCCTCAGACTTTCGCTCGCGCCGGGCCGCGTCGTCCGCGGTTACGAACAGCGACTGGGCGGGAATCGAAAGCGGAATTCCGGCGCGTCGCAGCCCGAAATATATTCTGGTCCGTACCGTTGAGTTGGTGGGATCGTCGACTGCCAGATCCGTCAACCAGTAACGCACCGCATAACTGCCATAACTCTCTTTGAAGTCCATCAGAATGCAATTGGGCGGCGGCGTAAGGGCCACGTTGGGAATCGGCTCCGCGCGCAGAGTTGACTCGACTGTGTCGATGACCTCGGTAGGCGAGTGGCGAAAATCGACGTTGAAGTAAACCCATTGCCGGTGCTGGCGCGGCTGTCCCAGGCGGCGGCCCAGAACCGTCACCTGCGACTTCATAAACATGATGTTGGGAATCACGATCGTGTCCCAATTGCGTGTCTCGATCGAGGTGTGTCGCCAGCGGATATCGGTGACCACGCCTTCCTGGCCGTCGATCTTAATCCAGTCGCCGACGCCGATCGCGCGCTCAGTCTGGAGAACCATGCCACTCATCATGTTTACCAGTGTGTCCTGGAAAGAGAGACCGATGATCGCGGTAAGCACCGCTGAGGTCGCGACGATCCCAGTTACGTCGACGCTAATCGTGGACAGCAGAATTACACCGACGGCGACGTAACCAACCGCGAACAGCAGGTCGCGCATGATGCGCGGCGGCCTCAGGCGTAGCGGTTCAAGGAGTACTTCGAAAACAAATACGCCGGCCACGCTGACAAAAGCGACACCGCCGCAAAACATTGTCGCCCATCTGAACCAGCGAAAAAGAGGGCCGGATACGCTGACGGAACCACTGAGCAGCGCCATAAACGCCAGCCCTATTAATGAGATTACGAATAGAATCAGCGCGGTCCGGATGCGCTGACGCTCGGCCGGCTTAATCGCGAGAAGGAAGAGTGCGATCAGCACAAAGACTGCGGCGACCGGGAAAAAAGCCCGGCCCAGGCCAGTAAAAAGCTGTAACTGCGCCCAAAGATTCATTCGTCTGCTCGAAGCGTCATCGACTTGATCGGGTGTGGATTGATCTGACTCGGCGAAATTCTAACACGCGAAGCTCGATCGAAGCGCAGCGCGAGATGAAGCGTTGTTTTAAAGGCGTGCCGTTTATCTACCCGAGTAAGAGCGTACGAATTGGATGACTGTGCTATCGCTTTGCCGGAACTGAGCCGCTGATTTTCTTGCGCGTAGTTTTCCCGTTATGAAGAACGGGAATTGCGGTGTCGACTTCTGAATGAGGCCGCGGGATAACGTGGGTCGCGACGACTTCGCCGACGCGGCGCCCGGCGGCAGCGCCAGATTCAACGGCGCTTTTTACTGCGCCGACCTCACCACGGACGATACAGGTCACCAGACCGGCGTCGATCTTCTCCCAGCCGACCAGTACGACATTCGCCGACTTTACCGCCGCATCAGCGGCTTCGATCATCGCTACCAGACCGCGGCATTCAATTAATCCCAGGGCTTCACGTTCCATTTGGTCACCTTTTCTTGAGGCGCTAAGGGTAGTTGGTTTTTGATCGAATTGCCAGTACAGACTAATTTATGTTCCAGGTGACGTGAGTCGCCTCACTTCTCTCTGACAGTCGCGGGAGAGATGCGACGGTAAAACCCCTTACTCTCGTCCATAACTCCTGATGTCACGATCGTTTTATGGAAAGCTGACCGAGGATTGCTGTACTTGGTCGTATGGATCAGGGTTTTTCGATCTGGCACTAGTTCCCAGGCTTCGACTACATCAAAATACAGGTCCGCGGATACGTTCCAGCGCATCGAATATTTTGTAACCAGCTTGTTTCCGTGCCATTTTGTTTCCGATGTAACCTTCTCATCGGGATTTGTCGCAGCAAATGTCCGGAGAGATGTCATATTCGTTTCGCCACGACCATCGCTGTAATAGACAACTTCGTTAATTCGCTCGCGTCCTTTCTCTTTGATGTTGCGAGTTATTCTGATCTCCGGTTCACGATGAGTTATTGCCAAAGTTATTTCGCGTGACGAACCTCGTTTACCCTTATTCGAATTGCCATTTGACTCATCGAAAACCCAGCTCCCGGTGAAATCAGCGGGGCCTGGAACCGTTGGGATTTTCCTGGCGTCCTGTGCAAAGGAAGGATCACAGCACCAGAGAAGGCCTAAGCAGACTATTACGAACTTCATTCTTGAATTTTCTCAAAGCGACTCTAGTTTCGCAACGACTGCACCGGCGCGGGAATACGACCGCCCCGGCGAATAAATCCGTCGGATGAAAAGCGGTTCACGGCCATGATCGGCGCGCTCCCGAGCAGTCCGCCGAATTCAACCATCTCGCCCACGTCACGTCCCGGCACCGGGATGATGCGCACGGCGGTCGTCTTGTTATTCATCACGCCAATGGCCATCTCGTCGGCGATGATGGCGGCGATCGTCTCGGCGGAAGTCGATCCCGGTACGGCTACCATGTCGATGCCGACGGAACAGACACTGGTCCACGCCTCCAGCTTCTCCAGCGTCAAAGCGCCCACGCGCGCGGCTTCGATCATGCCCGCATCTTCGGAAACCGGAATGAACGCGCCGCTCATTCCACCCACCGAGTTGCTGGCCATCGCTCCGCCTTTCTTGACTGCGTCAGTTAACAACGCTAAGGCCGCGGTGGTGCCGTGCGCGCCGGCGCGCTCAAAACCCATGGCTTCGATGATGTTCGCGACTGAGTCGCCGGGCACGGGCGTCGGCGCCAGCGACAGATCGATGATGCCGAAAGGAATTCCCATACGCCGCGCAGCCTCGCGCCCGACCAGTTCACCGGCGCGCGCCAGCTTGAACGAAAGCTTCTTGATGATTTCCGCGAGTTCATGCAGCGGAAGATCTTTCGGCGCCTGCTGCAACGCATGATTGACGACACCGGGGCCGGATACGCCGACATTCAGGACTGCTTCGGGTTCGCCGATGCCATGAAAAGCCCCGGCCATAAACGGATTGTCTTCGACCGCATTGGCAAAGCACACGAACTTTGCGCACGCCAGCCCGGAACGTTCGCGCGTCCGTTCGGCCGCGTCCTTGATCAAGTGACCGACGCGCGCGACTGCGTCCATGTTGATCCCCGCGCGCGTGGTCGCGACGTTTAGCGAAGAGCAGAGCCGCTCAGTCACAGACAGTGCTTCCGGAATCGAATCGAGAAACTCGCTTTCCTTTCGGGTAAAGCCTTTGTGCACCAGCGCCGAGTATCCGCCGACAAAGTCCACGCCAACCGACCCTGCCGTTTCATCAATGGCCCGGCCCAAATCGATTGGATTGCCGCTCGCGCCTTCCGTCAGGATAGAAACAGGCGTGACCGCGATGCGTTTGTTGGCAACGCGAATGCCAAACTCGTTACCGATCTCGTCAACCGTGCTGACAAGTTGTCCGGCTGTTCTCCCAATCTTCTCGCGCACGCGATCACAAGTGCGATCGATCGAATCGCTGGCGCAATCGCGCAGGCTCAGGCCCAGCGTAACTGTGCGGATGTCGAGATGCTCCATCTCGGTCATGCGCACGGTTTGCAGGATTTCGGCTTGCGTGTATTCCATAAAAATAGAGATCGGAAGTCAGAGATCCCGGCGTCATGAGGTCAGTACCAAGAACGATAGCGACCGGGTCTCAATGCTGGACACATACCGAGACCGCGAGTTGAGACCCGGTCGCTATCGCTCCCGGTACTGACCTCATCGCCCTGTCGAGTCCTAACCCATCACTTTGCTGAGCACGAGCAGGATGATGAAGACGACAAACAGGCCCAACGCTACCAGCACAAAGCGCAGGCTCGGATCATAATGAGCCTCCTCAATCATGGCTGTCGATACGTGATGGATCTTTTCCACGCGTTTCACGTTGTCTTCGATCGCGCCGCGCGCCGCAGTGGAAGCGCGGTGCAAGCCGGCTCGAGTGCGCTCCCGCGCGCCGTGCGGACCTGATTCATCGGGCTTGTCTACTTTGGGTGCGGCCATTTCGGGATCCGCTGCCGCGAGCGCTGGCTCAACCGGTGCCGCCGGCTTTTGAGTTTCATGAACGGCATCAGGTTCGGCGTTGGCCGATGGAGTCGAGTCGGGCTTTGCGACGTCGGGAACTGGCTCTGTCGCGGTCGAAGCAGTTGCGAGCGGTTTGCCGCACTCAGGACAGAACATCGCCGGCTCGCGCACCGCGGCGCCGCATGACGAACAACGAAGTGAAATTTCAGGCTGCGACATATATTTCGGATTTCGAATTGCGGATTTCGAATTGCGAACGCGCCAATCTTGAATGAACTACCATAATCACAGTAACGGGTTCCAATTCGCAATCCGAAATCCGCATTTCGAAATTCCTAGACTCGATGCATCGCATTGAACAAATCTTCACGCTGAGCATAAATATGCACGCCCAGTTTTTCGCCTTCGGAACGCAGCCGCTCTTTCAGTTCAGTTACCGACAACTGTGACCGCGAGGTGTTGGCGATGATCACCATCGCAAACTTTCCCTGCACCACCGTTTGGTTGATGTCGACGATACTGCAACCAGCGTCGGCCAGAATTTGCGCCGCGCCCGCCACGATTCCCGGATGATCCATGCCAAAGACCGAGATGATTAGGCGGTCGGAAGAACCTTCACGCGTAGCAGTCTCAGCGAAAGACGACCCGGAGCGCGCAATCGAAGTTGCACCCGAGCCATTCTGCGCCAGGGCGGGAGCGACTGTTTGATAAATATCAGTGACCAGTTGTTCGACCGCGCTCTCGTCCACGGACGGCCCCAGGCGCTCGTAGATCGTGCGAGTGATGCGGTAGATCAACTCTTCGTTAGCCATGGAAATGATTGCGGATTTCGAATTTCGAATCTAGAAGGATCAGAAGTTTAGCAAGGCATTCCATTTCGCAATTCGCATTTCGAAATTATCTTTGTCCGTTATCGCGACCCAGCGTGCGCGCGACTTCGCGCAGCTCTTCCGAATTGCTGTCGGTCAGGTCGACCCGATCGACAATGCCGACGACCGCGGCTTCAATCGACATGTCCTGATTGCCAATCGCCGTGCGCGCGGCTTTGCCATATGCGCACATCACCGTCTCTCCCGCGCCGGCGCCGAGGCGGTCGGCCACCACGACTACATTTTTCGTGGGTTCATGATCCAGGTCGTATGGATGGACGATCAGAAAACGGACGCCCTCGAGATCGGGCGACTTCTTGGTTGACCAGACTGTGCCGACTACTTTGCCTAAGAACATGTTTTGAGTTTCGGGTTTCGCGTTTCGAGTTCAGCGGTCGAGTCAAGTTCTTGCAACTCGAAACCTGAAACTCGTAACTCGCAATTATTAAGCCTTGGCGAAAACTTCCGCCGGATCGCCGATGTCCCGAGCTGAAGGGGTGATGATCGTGCGCGGACCGACGTAAATCTTTTCCCCTTTTTGGATCGCCTGCTTTACATCGTCTTCGCTGACAAACTCAGCCGCCTTGCGTCCGTTTGTTACGGATGGCGACGCGGGCTTTGGCGCCTGGCGCGAAGCTCCGCCATTGCCAGCCGCGGAATCACGTCGCGGGGCTTCCGCCGAGAGCGGCGAGGGTGGCGGCGGAACTGATTCAGGCCGGTTAGCCAGAAAGCGATCGACGATGGCGGCGATTTCCTGACGGCTAACTTTTGGAGTCCCGGCCCCAGTGGTCGCCGCCGGTGTAGTTCTAACGGCCGTAGGTTGCCGCGAGATCGCGGGCGACTGCGAGGCGACTGCCGGCCGCTTGCTTTGCACCGGACGCGTTTCAAACGCGACTCGCTTGATATCCATCAAATGCAGCGGCGAGACATTATCTGAAGTCACATTGCCGCCCCACGATCCACAACCAAGCGTCATTGATGGCGGCAACGCTGTCGAGAATCCAATCGCACCGTGCGTGGTCGGCGTGTTGACAGTTATGCGCGACGCGGGCATTTCACTGCCGTAACCAACTGCAGCTTCGCGCGAGCGAGTATGAATGCCCGCAGTGTGGCCCATGCCGCCGTAGTGCAGAATTTCATTGCAGCGGGCAGCGCCACGCTCGAGACCGTCTTCGACATAGAAGGCGAGGATGGGCGAGAGTTTTTCCATCGACAGCGGATATTCGCGGCCCACACCGGCGATGTCCGTCATCAGACAACGTGTTCCCGGCGGCACGCTGATGCCGGCCATGTTCGCGATCACCTCGACTGATCTGCCGACGATGCCGGGATTCAAAGTTCTCTGCGGTGTTGCCACAATCTTCGCCAGTTGGTCCGCCTCTGACTGGCTGAGAAAGTAACCGCCCTGCTGTTTGAATTGTTCGCGGACGGCCATTTCGATTGGCGCATCGACGACGACAGCCTGCTCAGAAGCGCAGATCGTTCCGTTGTCAAAGCACTTGCCCGTCAGGATGTCCTGTACGGCCTTGGGGACATCGGCACTGCGTTCGATGAAGACCGGCACGTTTCCTGGCCCGACGCCGAACGCGGGCTTGCCCGATGAATACGCCGCGCGTACCAGGCCGATCCCGCCGGTCGCGAGAATCACCGCGGTCATCTTGTGCTTCATCAGCGCTTCGGTGCCTTCGATCGTGGCGGTCGTCATGCAGGCGATCGCATCGGCGGGAAGTCCGGCTTTTACTCCCGCGTCCCGCATTACTTTGACAGTTTCGTTGATGCAGCGAGCTGCCGAAGGGTGCGGCGAAAGCACGATCGCGTTCCGCGATTTGATCGCGATCAAGATTTTGAAGATGGCCGTTGAAGTAGGATTGGTTGAAGGAATAATGCCGGCGACGACACCGCGCGGACTGGCAATTTCGACTACGTCCTTAGTTTCGGAGACTATGCCGACGGTGCGCAGGTTCTTGAAATAATTCCAGACGTCCTCGGCGGCGAACCGGTTCTTTTCATGCTTGTCAGCAGGAACACCGTACCCCGTTTCTTCGACCGCCAGAGCCGCCACGCGCGGCGATTCGCGCAACGCTGCGATGGCCATCGCTTCACAAATGTGATCGATTTTCGCCTGATCGAAACGTACTAACTCTGCCTGTGCGCGATGCGCGGCTTCGACCAGGTCGCGGGCCTGCTGTACGGAAATGAGATCTTTGTCGGCCGACATAACTCCTCCCGATTTCTGATCTTGGATTTCAAATTTGAGATTGGGCGAGGCCTTCAACTGGTCTCTGCGACACCAGCGTCACGTGAAGCAGTCTCAACCTCGCTTGTCGGTCCAGCGATTTCAAACTTGAAATCTAAAATCAGAAATCAAAAATCGGCAATCCTTTACTTGGCTCTCTCTCTGGCCGTTTCTCGCGCAGTCAACGAGCGGCCGGCCTCGCCCTGGCCCAACTGGCCGCGCGCTCCACCCTGCAACTGTGATGTTTCGTCGGGGCTGAATCCGGTGCGGCCGTCGACGGGCAGGACGCGCTCGACCTCGGCATGGGGGCGCGGGATAACGTGCACGCTGATCAATTCGCCGACCCGACGTGCTGCGGCGGCGCCCGCATCAGTCGCCGCCTTCACGGCGCCGACGTCTCCGCGCACGAACACGGTCACATATCCGGCGCCGATGTATTCCTTCCCCAACAGTTGCACGTTGGCTGCTTTGACCATTGCGTCGGCTGCTTCGACAGCGCCGACAAAGCCTTTAGTCTCGACCATTCCGAGTGCTTCAAGAGACATCTCTGGCAGTCCTCACTTTTCAAGATTGTAGAAGTTAAAAACAAAGCAGATTGGTTTTCTGCGAACGACTCAAGCTACCACCCTGCGCAATAAGAATCAAGAGAGGCCACCTGCGCCGAGCGGCTTGGTTTAACTTTTGGCTGCGCGATGTTCTCTCGGCAGTTTGCGGAAAAGATTTTCAATGCAATTTCGCCCATGCAAATGCGTCCGGCGACGATCAACGCAGCCGAAAGTGGCTAAATGAAAATGTGCCCAAAGTTGGAATCAATAAGTTTGACAACGTTTAGAGTGAGCGTTATAGTTCGGCCAAAGAACAGTTTGATGGTGCCTGTGAGTTTTTTTGGGGGAGGGCGCTCGTTCATCTTTGGAACTGTTCTATATCCCTCGCATGATTAGTTTCGTCCAGGGCCGGCTCAACTGAAATGGCGGAGAGCATCGGAGAAAAATTGCGACTCGCACGCGAGACGCGAGGGATTGCTCTACGCGATATCTCAGAACAAACACGCATCTCGATGCGCTACCTCGAGGCGATTGAGACAGACGATTATAGGCGCTTACCTGGCGGCATTTTTAATCGCAGTTTCATCCGCGCCTACGCCAAGGTTATCGGCTATGACCAGGATCAGGCGATCGACGACTATGGTCGCACCCTGCGTGAACGCGGCGAGCCGGATGAAGAATCATCACCCAAACCATACAAATCGCTGGTCTACACTGAGGATGGCAGTCACAGTCGCTCGCCCTTCATGACCCTCTTGCTGGCGCTGGTTATCCTGGCGGTGCTATCGCTCTGCGTCTGGGCCGGCCTTCATTTTTATCAACGCAGCGTGGCGCCAAAGACGCGAACCGGGCAGCGATCCACGCCGGCCGGGTACGGCTCGAATGTTCCGGGAGTGCAGCAGACACGGGAGGGTGAGCACGAATTCACTGTGTAGGGGCAGTAAGAATTATGCTGCGCGACACTCCGCGGTGCGCGCCAGCCTGCGTCGTTTTAGTGAATCAGTTTTGTTAGGAACTGCCCGCAGCGAACTGCGGGCGTTTTCTTTTTGCGCTAGAGTTAGGTAAAGCAAAACCCAAGGAGTAGTTTTAGATAGCCATGATAACTGAGAAGCTTCCCGAAGGACTTACTTTCGATGATGTATTGTTAGTGCCGGCGCGTTCGGATGTGCTGCCGGCGGAAACTGACACCTCGACCCAATTCACGCGCAGCATACGCTTGCAGATTCCGCTTTGTTCGTCGGCGATGGACACGGTGACCGAAGCGGCGCTGGCGATTGCCATCGCCCAACAAGGCGGCATCGGCGTAGTGCACAAAAACCTGAGCATCGAACGCCAGGCCGAAGAAGTTGACAAGGTAAAGCGTTCTGAATCCGGCATGATCGTTGACCCGGTGACGATCTGGCAGGACCGCCCGGTGCGCGAAGCGCTGGCCGTGATGCAGCGCTATCACATCAGTGGCGTACCAGTAGTGGATGAAGATGGACACCTCGTCGGCATTATCACCAATCGCGATCTGCGATTCGAAGAACGCTTTGACTTGCCGGTCTCTGAAGTGATGACGAAGCAGCCGCTGGTGACGGTTTCAGTGGGCACCACGCTGGATCAAGCCAAGCAGGTCCTGCAAAAGCATCGCATTGAAAAACTCCTCGTAATTGACGAGGACAAACATCTGAAGGGTCTGATTACGGTCAAAGATATTCAGAAGGCGATCAAATATCCGACCGCCGCGAAAGATGATCTGGGCCGCCTGCGGGTGGCGGCGGCGATCGGCGCCACGGGTGATTACAAAGAACGCGCGGATGCCCTGGTCAATTCCCGAGCCGATTGTTTGGTGATCGACACGGCACATGGTCATTCGTCGCGGGTGATCGAAGCAGCGAGAGAAATCAAACGCCGCCATCCCGACACGCAACTGGTCGCCGGCAACGTCGGCACCGGCGATGGTGCTCGAGAGCTGATCGATGCCGGCGTCGACGGAGTGAAAGTCGGGATCGGCCCGGGATCGATTTGCACGACGCGTGTCGTGACCGGAGCCGGCGTGCCGCAAATCTCGGCGATTCAATCCTGTGTCGAGGCCGCGCGCGGCACCGGCGTCCCGATCATTTCAGATGGCGGGGTAAAATTTTCCGGCGACATGGCCAAAGCAATCGCCGCCGGCGCCGATGTGGTGATGATCGGATCGCTTTTCGCCGGCACCGAAGAAGCGCCCGGCGAAGTCATTCTCTACCAGGGCCGCAGCTTCAAGATGTATCGCGGCATGGGTTCGATTGGCGCGATGCGCGAAGGTTCGCGCGATCGTTACTCACAGGAAGAGATCGCCAACGAATCGAAACTGGTCCCGGAAGGAATCGAAGGCCGCGTGCCTTATCGCGGGACGCTGGCTGAGATGGTGACCCAACTCGTCGGCGGTTTGCGTTCCGGCATGGGCTACACCGGTTGCCGCACAATCAGCGAGTTTAAGGAGAAGACGCGCTTCCTGCGGATCACCCCCGCCGGCCTGCGAGAGTCGCACGTGCATGACGTGGTGATTACAAAGGAAGCGCCGAATTATAGGTTGGAATAGCTTCGAATCTTCGCGGCGCCTACGTCATGTCTTAGTTTCAGTCGAGGAGGGAAGATCTTGATGTTTAAGACGAGCAAGGTGTTTTCCAGTTTTTCGGTTGCCGACCTGAAGAAAGCGAAAGAGTTCTATGGCCAGACCCTGGGACTAAACCTTTCTGAATCGCCTGAGGGCCTGGAACTCCATCCCGGAGGCGACGTGGGTGTCTTCATTTATCCTAAACCGAACCACACGCCGGCGACCTTTACGGTGCTGAATTTTCTGGTCGAGGACATCGACGCGGCCGTGGACGCGTTACATGAAAAGGGCGTCGAGTTTGAGCAGTACGACGGCGACATCAAGACTGACGCGAAAGGGATTCACCGCAACGGCGGTCCCACGATCGCCTGGTTCAAAGATCCGGCCGGCAACATTCTGTCGGTATTACAAATCGACCGACGCTGACAGCAAAGAGTCCTCATCGCATCACCAGCAGGACATCAGTCAAACGATTCACCACCCCCAGCATCGTTCGTCCGGCTTGATCGAAGTGACCGGCGGCGGCCTGGGCTTCGGCGTCGGCCGCGCCTGAGGCTGATCCGGCCAGCTTCAGATAACCGTCAAGCAGCCCGGGCGTGGCGCGAAAATAAATCTCCAGTTGATCCAGACCCTCACGCACATTCCGCAGACTGTTTTTCACGGTCGTTTTGTTCTGCTCATTCTGCTGGAGCGCTGCGGGCGAAGCTTCATTCTTGCGCGCGGCTTCATCAACCTGCTCGATCCCTTTGGCGACGCCGCCGAGCAGATAGACAAACCTGGTCAGGTTCTTTATTTGATCCGCTACTTTGGTGGCGCCGGCTGTTTTCGCTTCCGCGCCGGCTTGCTCGGCGGCAGGTTTCGCGGCCGGCGTCCCGCGTCTGGTGGTGCGCGAGCGCGTCTGTGATAGGGCGGTAGTCGATAACAACAAGAGGCACATTATAATTAGAATGTTCTTCATCATTGCTCCTTCAGTGAACTTAGTAGCGTTAAGCCTGCGGCATCTACGGCGTGTCCGTCAAGCGATTGCGCGTCCCCGCGCGGGACCCTGAATGTGAAGTCAGTACCACCCGCGTGAGCGGGTGGATCAGCCACTCAGCGAGCGGCTAACCGCAGAACGATTGCTGCCTTGAGTCTTGCACCCACCCGCTCACGCGGGTGGTACTGACCTCACAACGACGCCCTCACGACTACGAGACAGAGTCGTCTCGGTTGAAGCGAAACCAAATTCGACCATGATCGCGGAGCGCTGTTACAATTCGTATTCACTTTATCGCAACATCAACCGCCCGCTACCGCAGGCCGTTCTGACCGATGCACCTACCTCTAAAAGTCGAACGATTGGGACGCGTCGAATACGGCGCGGCGCTCGACCTGCAAAAGCAAACTGAGCGAGCGGTTTTGACGGGCGCACAGCCTGACACGTTGCTTTTGCTCGAACATCCGCACACGCTGACCCTGGGGCGGCGCGCTACGGAAGGAGGAATCATTGCTCCTGATGCAGTCTTAAAAGCGCGCGGCGTGACGGTGTTTGAAACCAACCGGGGCGGGAAGATTACTTATCACGGACTGGGTCAAATCGTCGGCTATCCAATTGTTAAGCTGAGTCCGCATCGCGAAGACGTGCACCGCTTTGTGCGCGATCTGGAAGAAGTCCTGGTCCGCACAATGAACGACTTTGACATCGAAGCGTTTCGCGTCGACGGTCTGACCGGCGTGCACACGCCGCGCGGTAAGGTTGCGGCCATCGGAGTACACATCGCGCGCTGGGTGACGACGCACGGATTCGCGCTGAACGTGAACACAGATCTCAGTTACTTTAATCTGATTATTGCCTGTGAGGGCGAGCCGGTAACTTCAATGAAGGAACTGCTCTCGCGCGAGGTTGAAATGAGCGCGGTTGAAGATCGCATCATCGCCCGCTTTGCGGAAGTTTTTGAAATGTCGCTGGATGATCGCCTGGCCACAGCCGGCTGATCGTTACAGACTATTCACTCGGCCTGCAATTGTGATGATACCCTCGGCTGTGTCCACTGCACTGTGTCTTCCTTTTGAAACACCGGCGGGAGCGGCGGCATCATGCGCGTCACGTCAACCTCTTCGTGAGCGTTTAGTTTGAAAGTGAGGTAGACCATCCGAGCACTGGTTGCGAGCCGCCACATCAGGACCAGCGGAACGAACAAGTTGAAACTCTTGGCGCCCATGACCATGGCGAGCGCATTGATCATCAAACTCAGCAAGGTCAGAAGCAGAAGGAGACACGCAGCAACTCGGCTCTTGAACTTAAAAGCCAGGTAGCTCAAACCGAGATTGAAGATTCCATCGATTACCAGTAAGTTGCCGAGAAAGAACCAGGCCACAATTTGCAATCCGCCGATAAAGTAGAAAAGAGATGAGCATTTCTTGAGGGTGATGAGCATCCCGTCGGCAGCAGCGTCGGACATCTGAGTTGCCGGAGCAGGTTGCGCCTGAACCTCCGGCTCTGGGGTTGCAACTTCTTCGGGAGGTCCGCAGCGTCGACAGTTTTCGCTAGTGCTCCAGTAAACGAGTCCGCACTGTGGACATTTGACACTGGTCATGTGTGTTTCCTTTTCTACGATGTCTTGATCGAGGATTGAGGCAAGCAGCGGACGTCGGGGACTCTTTCGTTCGGTGTTGGGACTACCGAGCCACCCAAAGCGATACTATAATCTGGCGGCACTGCCTGACAAGAATTATTTGCCGTTGCCTCGAAAGTCCGGTGACAAAATCTGTCGGGCTCTAAAAATCTGTCGGGCTCTAAAGGGGCGAGTGCCCCGGCAATGATCAGGTAGATAACGAAAGGCCAATCATGCTTACGTTTGATCTCATCCGAGAGGCCCAGGCGCGCGTCGCCGGCCGCGTTCACCGCACGCCCGTTGTGACTTCGCGGTCCTTCAATCAGGTTGCCGGACGCGAGGTGTGGTTCAAATGCGAAAACCTGCAACGCGCCGGCGCTTTCAAGATTCGCGGCGCCACCAACAAGATTAGAGCCCTGACGGATGATGAGAAAAAGCGCGGCGTGATCGCCGTCTCTTCGGGGAATCATGCGCAGGCCGTGGCCCTCGCCTCGCGCGAAGCCGGCATCCGCTCAGTCGTAGCGATTCCCGCTGACGCGCCCAAGGCAAAGGTCGAGGCAACGCGGAACTATGGCGCCGACATTCGCTTTTTCGATCGTCACAAAGACGATCGCGATGCCTTTGGACGCGAGATCGCCGAACGCGAGGGTCTGGTGATGGTGCCGGCGTACGATGATTATCTAATCATGGCCGGCCAGGCCACCTGCGCTGTGGAATTTCTTGAAGAGGCTCCCGATCTTGATTGTATGCTGACGGCTTGCAGCGGCGGTGGCTTGTTCGCCGGAGTCAGCACCGCGGCAAAATCCATCAAACCGTCGATCCTTTGCTTTGCCGTCGAACCCGACACCGCAAACGACACTCAACAATCGATCAATAAGGGCGAGCGAGTCGCAATTCCGCCACCGCCAACGATCGCCGACGGCTTGCGCGTGCAAACGCCGGGCGCGCTCACCTTCCCAATCACGCAGGCGAATGCCGATGATGTTCTGACAGTCACCGACGAAGAAATCGAGGACACGATGCGGTTCATGTTGTTTCGCATGAAACTGCTGGTCGAGCCTTCGGGTGCCGCGGCCGCGGCCGCTGTATTCTGCAAAAAGTTACCGGACGGAATGAAGCGCGTCGGCGTGGTGCTCTCTGGTGGCAATATTGATAGGGACGTCCTGGCACGACTACTGACCGAGGGAGCAAACACGTGATGACTCAATTAATCCTATTTGATATCCCGCCGGATCCTGCTGGAATGGGAATCGTGCCGGCGGTGGTGCTCCTGGTGTTGGGCTTCATCTTGCTGCTGGCCGCCAGCCTGGTCGTGTTTCTCTGGTATCGCAAGCGCAGCCTGCGCGGCGTTGAAATGATTCGTCATGACACGACGCCAGCTGAGCGTGCTCAACCCAGCAAACCGAACCAGCCATAAGCGTTCAATATCTCACCGCCGAGAAATGACGCGATATTCGCGAGCACGATCGCGCCAAAGTCTCGCCACATCGAAGCCTCGCCAAGTTGATCTGATTCTCCGTAAGCCAGCCAGAACAAAGCGCACTCGGCCACCGGCGCGAATACCTCAGCCACAACCAAATAACCCGCGCGCGAAATGTTGGCGAGCGCGAGTGGCAACACGAGCACGACAATCGGATAGGTACACGCTGTCAGCCAAATGCCCGCTAACAGTCTGCGTCTGATTGGATGTCTGTTTGAAAGACCGATCAAGAGCACCGGCGTCTCGATCAGAATTGAGAAAAGATAGCCGAGTGGGAAGAAGCGCCAGAGTTCTGTTGGGGACATGCTATGGAATCAGAGTCGTGGGCGGCTTTGCCGCTCGATGTGCGGAAGGTCTCTGACCTTCCGAGAGTGGTTGTGTGATCTGAGTGGGGCTACGCCCCAGACAAAGGGCATAGAGCCCAAAACCTAGATAGCGCTAAACGGAAGGTCAAAGACCTTCCGCACATCAGGTGGCAAAGCCACCGCTCTTCTCAGATCATCCTAAGCAAAAACGGCGCCTCGGCCAGCACGTGTGCAATCGCCACCGCAAAATAAATATCGCGCATGGCTGCGTAGTTAACTGAAAATCCAAACCACAACAAGCCGACTACGAACAAGCCGAAAACAAGAACGGCGGCGATCAGTTTTGGAAATCCGCCACGACGGCGGGCCAGCGGAATCGTTCTTACGTTCCACAGCGCGCCGGTCGTGCCAATCAGCGGCAGCGCAATAATCCAGACTGCGTAGTGAAGCATCTCGAGGAATAGATGCAGCGAAACCAGCATGTGACTGGATACATTCGGGAGCAGATCCGCGCCGGCATGCTGGGTGATGCGCCAGAATAATCCGTTGTCATCGGCCAGCGACGACGTGCGCGAAAGTTGCCAAAGGATCCCGGCGATCAGCAACGGAAGGAGCATTAGACAGCGGTGATAAGTGCGCAGCCACTCTGGCCGCGTGCGGCGCAGGTGTCGATCCAAAAACCAAAGCGCGACCAGCGGATGAATATAAACGATCGCCAGACTGAAAAGCTGCGGCTGAAGCCAATTCACAGCGCACAACATAAACACAATCGGCAGCGTCCAGAACCAATCGCGTCGCGAGCTCTGGCTGGATCGCATCATCACCAGCGCGCCCAGCCACAACAGCAGTAGCGTATTCCAGGTAGCCATCGCATCGGGCCAATTCGATCCCGACCAAAGATTCGCGTAATAAAGCGCGGGCATCGCCAGGTACGCAGCGGTCAGTAGGAAAATGCCCGCGAAGGCGACTGCAAAGAAGTTGCGAGAGCGGCCAAACCTCGCCGGCAGACGCATTAAGAAATAGCGCAACTCGAACCAGTTGTGCGGGCCGGCAAACAGAAACACGGTCAAGATCGAAACCTGAAGCGGCAGCCAACTCGCGAGCGCCGCGGACACACCAGCGCTGACGACCAGGATCACGGCGAACAAGCGCACCGCCAAACGCGTGGACAAGCGCGCGCGATCACTCGACCTCGTGCGAGGCCATGCAGCCAAAGAAATGTTTGCTGCTCGTTCCATCACAGGAGCGCAGGCATCCTTGCCTGCGGAACGCCGGCATCCTGCCGGCTCTCTCCAGTCCTATTCTTCGCCCGGCGCTTTGTTGGTCTTCATCGGGACGATCAGCTTGATCCCGTCATCGCCGGAAACAATCTCGATGTCCAAACCGCCGCGGGTGCCCTGTCCCTTGGTCAGGTTCTCAGGCAGTTTCTGCCAGTAGTAATATCCCGGCGGCCCGGCGTTCGCGCGCACGATCACAGTTGCGGCGCCCAACATACCAGCGACAAGAAGCGCCCCGGCGATCGCCTTCTGACCACGACGCTGGGTTGAGCGCGCCAGCCACACACCCGCGAAAGAGATGGCGAGGAACATGAACATGCCGGCCATCACTGTGCGGGTTGCGCTTTGCATGATGCGCTGCGTCATCGACGTGTTCGCAGAAGTGTTGGCAGTCGCTTCGCGAATGCGCTGTAGAGTTTCTTGCGAAATTTGCAGGCGCGCCTCGTAGACCTTAGAGTCCGGCACGATTTGCAGTCCCGTGTGGAATACAACCTTGCCCGGAGCGGGCGTCGGTTTCGGTCGCGCTATGTCGCCGAAAGCGAAGACGGCAGTGCCGATCAAGAGCAGAGCTGCGGCGCAAATAACAAAAGTTCGTTTCATAAGTTTTCTCCAATGACTCAATCCGAAGATCTTCGGTGACCAGGTCGCCAAATGTTGGGGAGTATAGCGCAGAATTATGAAGTTCAGAGATCCATGTCCGAAACCGCCGGCGGTAGCGGGCGGTTGACCTCGGTCAATGACAATAATCAAGTTCAACCAACCGCTACCGCAGGTGGTTGCGACAAAACCCAACTGAAGTTGGTGCTCTAAACGCTTGCCCTTGGATGCTGAATTCTGCCAACGGATGCTAGAATGCTTTCTCAAGCAAAGGGGTAGAAGCATTGGCCCGCGAACTTCACGTTCTCAACCAAAAACCACGTCAGCCAAAGCCCGAATGGCTGCGCATTCGTCTGGGTGACCCGACGAATCAGAACCATCTCCTTAAACTAATCGAGGGCCTGAACCTGCACACGGTTTGTCAGGAAGCGAAGTGCCCGAACATCTTTGAGTGCTGGTCCGATCGCACGGCTACGTTCATGTTGGGCGGAGACATCTGCACGCGGCATTGCGGCTTTTGCGCGGTTGGTAAAGGTGAACCCGGGCAGCTTGATCAGGACGAACCGCGCCATGTCGCGGAAGCAGTTCGGCATTTGAACCTCGCGCACACCGTAATTACTTCCGTGAACCGAGACGACCTGCCCGATGGTGGCGCCGCGCATTGGGCCGAGACGATCCGTCAGGTGCGCGCGCACAATCCGGAATGCAAAGTCGAAGTGCTGATTCCGGATTTCAACGGTGACGAAGCCGCTTTGAACACCGTGCTCGATGCGCGGCCCGATGTGCTCAATCACAACACTGAGACGATTGCGAGGCTCTATCGGCGTGTGCGCCCCGATGCCGACTATCAACAGTCTCTGACTTTGCTAAAGCGAGCTTCTGATCGCCGTGATCGCGAACAGAGCAGCATGCTCACCAAGAGCGGTATCATGGTAGGTTTGGGTGAAACTTTCGACGAAGTCGTCGCGTTGATGAAAGACCTGCACGCCGTCTCTTGCGACGTCATGACTATCGGTCAATACCTGCAACCCCAGGCGCGGCGGCTGCCCGTCGAACGCTATGTCACGCCTGAAGAATTCGATCGTTGGCGCGATATTGGACTCGAAATGGGGTTCAAACACGTCCAGTCCAGCCCGCTGACTCGCTCGTCATATCACGCCCGCGAACAAGCGAGTGCCGAACCAGTCTCAGTCTGATTGGCTTCTATCTAAGTCGGAACAATTCAATGAGCCTGCGAAAGCAGGCGGCAAAAAAAGGGCCCCGGCGTAAGCCCGGGGAAATGCATGCCCAATGATTAGGTTAGCCCGGAAGGGGCGACAGGAATTTCTCAACGCGATAAGAGTTTGTGGCTGAGTTGAGATCGACGAGAGAGTACTGGTACCCAGGGTTCCGCTCGCTGCGCTCGCTCCACCCTGGGCTATTTTCTGCCGTCGGCTTCGCCGACTCATTGCTCGTTACTTCGTGCGCGCTTCTTTAGGTCAGCACTTCCATCGCCGCGTCCAGCAGTCTCATCTTCCAACTGAGCCATTGCTTGCTCAGCGTGCTGGCGGTGCATTCGACACTGCGGGCGTTCGCGAGATCGGGTGTCATCACGCGCTGGCTGAAATCGGCCACGATCTCCGGACTAGTAATTATCGCCAGCAGCTCCTGGTGAATTCGATAACTAAGATAATCAAAGTTTGATGAGCCGGCGATCAGGTGTTCGCCGTCGATCAGCATGGCTTTCAAATGGCTCATGCCGCCCTGAAACAGCCGCAGATCGATTTCCGATCGGGCTGATTCCAGCCGTGCATAGTTCGCAAAGAACCGCCAGTTGTTCTGCTCGGGCGTCACCATCTTTACCGTGACGCCGCGGCGCGTCGCCGCGCGCAAACGTTCATAAAACGGAAAAGTGATATAGGGGCTCTCGACAAAAATCAATTGTTGCGCGCCGTCGATCAGATCCAGGACTCTTTGAAAGGCCGCGCGATTTGTGCGGCCATCGACGGTGAAAAGATCCAGGCCTGCGAACTGCCCCGCGGCCACGCGATCGCGTCCATCCCACGTCGCCAAAAAATCCTGTCGCAGAAATCCGGCGACAGCTTTGCCTTCGATGCGCAGCATCATGTCGTGCCAACTTGCATTGTGCTCGCTGAAGTTGATCCCGCCGATATAACTGACCCGATCATCGAGCACGATTAACTTTTTGTGATTGCGGCTGAGCAGCCGGCGCGGCGAAAGACCATACGGATTTGTGAATCGAATATCCACTCCGTCGCTTTCGAGTTCGCTCATCATGGCCGTGGTTTCGCGGGCTTCGTGCCGCAGTTCGTCATCAAAGAAATTTGCGGGTGAGTAGCGAAAGCGGTCGCTCAGAACAATTCGGGTGAATGAATCGGCGAGCACGCGCTTGTCAGTCGCGGCTGATGAAAGCAAAGCCGCCGAAAGTTGCTTGCCAACCGCATCGCCTTCGAAGGCAAATGTCTGGACAAACACCGACTGTTTGGCTGCAGCAATGTCTTCGCTCAGTCGCGCCCAGAATTCGTTGTAATTGACTAGCAGGTCGATCATGTCGGCATTCAGGGAAGCAGGCTTGGAAGCCGGCGCTCCAGGTCGGCGCTGATTGTATTCGATCCAGGTGCTAGAATGAATAGCCGAGGGACCCCAAAAACCGCATGCTTCACATTCATAATGGTGATTCAGCCGCCGGAACCGCCAGAAAATCCAATATTCCGGGTGAGCATCTCGCCTGGCGCGAGGCCCTCGTGTGCGGGCCGGCGCCCGGTGGTTTGCCGGCAGATGAGTTTCGCCGCGTGCGCGCCAGGCATCTGGCTGAGGCCTATGGCGCCAAGCTTGAGAAGGCCGAGCAGGAGTTGCGTGAACAGGAAGAGGTCCTCTCGCGATTCTCCGATCATGAAGAAGTCGTGCTCTGGTTCGAACACGATCTGTTCTGCCAGATCCAATTGATCTATTTGCTTGATTGGTTCTCACGGCATGAACCGGGCCAGACAAAGCTGAGCCTGGTTTCCATCGGCGAATTTCCGGGCCTTGAGAACTTTCACGGTTTGGGCGAGCTGAATGAGGAACAACTGGCTTCACTGTTTCCGCAGCGGCAGAACACTACCGGCGCGCAATTGCAGCTCGGATCAAAAGCGTGGGCTGCTTATTCCTCGTCGGACCCGAAAGAAATCGAATCGTTGCTTGAGGCAGACTCGTCATCATTACCATTCTTGCAGGAGGCGCTCGTCAGGCATCTCCGGCGCTTTCCTTCGACCGAGAATGGATTGGGAAAAATCGGGAGCGTCAGTCTTGATTTGATCGCCAAAGGTCATCGCAACTTCAGGTCCTTGTTTCCGGCTTTTTCCAGGCGCGAAGCTGAATACGGTTTTGGCGATGCGCAGCTCTATTTCGAATTGAAACGACTGGCCGGTGCCGAAACTCCGCTGCTGAAGATGAGCGGCGGTATCAATGGGGCGGCAATGGAAGCGGCGCAAATGCTGCTCTCGTCATTTGAAATCACCAAACATGGCAAGGCGGTGCTGACCGGTGAGCAAGACTTTGTGGTAACGAATGGAATCGACCAATGGTTGGGCGGCGTTCATCTCGAGGGAAGTGAAGCCCAGTGGCGTTGGGATGAGCTGGCACAAGAACTTCTCGTCAGGTTATGAGTGCCACAGACTTCAGTCTGTGATCAGAACGTATCAATCACGTGCTGAAACCTGTGCCACCTACTTGTCCCTGGCACATCGAAATCCCGCAATCATCCAACGCTCTTCCGGATGAAAAAAGTTTCTATAGGTGGTGCGGATGTGGGCCCGCGGCGTGGCGAACGAACCGCCGCGTAGAACTTTTTGGCCGACGAACCACTTGTCGTTGTATTCATCGAACTCAGATTTGAATCCCGGATAAGGCGTGTAGTCCGAGGTGGTCCACTCCCACACGTCGCCGA
The DNA here is from genome assembly GCA_038210455.1 of Pyrinomonadales bacterium. Taxonomy (GTDB): domain Bacteria; phylum Acidobacteriota; class Blastocatellia; order Pyrinomonadales; family Pyrinomonadaceae; genus UBA11740. Next base: position 109,572 of record JBBQWP010000001.1, read on the forward strand.
TCATTTGCCGGCATCCGTAAGCACTCTTGCCCTCGGGGAATGCGCCGACCGGGGCAACGCTCCAAAGACTGTTCTCAAAAAGATTCCCCCGAGTCTCGTCGGGCGAACTATCACCCCAGGGAAACTCTAGTTTTCGATTGAGAGCCGGTGAAAAACTCGCGGCCTTTTCCCACTCGGCTTCGGTCGGCAGGCGTTTTCCTGCCCACTTCGCATAGGCCGAAGCTTCCAGAAAGCTGACATGCGACACCGGTTCGTTGCGTTTGACGGCGACGCGATGAAGGCCGGCAAAATCACGAATCATCCATTCACCATCACGCTGTTCCCAGTAGAGCGGCGCCTGCCAATGTTCGACGTTGATCCTCTCCCAGCCGGCTGAATGCCACCAGCGAAAATCCTGGTAGCCGTTGGCGTTCATGAACTCCAGATACTCACCGTTGCTGACCGGCGCGCGATCGATCAGAAAGTCCTCGAGGAAAACCTTGTGCCGCGGCTTCTCATTATCAAAAGCAAATTGGAGCGCCCGCATCCCTGCGGGCGGTTCGCCGGCATCCCCGCCGGCGTTGTAACCAAGTTCGAACAATCCCCCCCCAACTTCCGCCATGCCACTGACCGTTTCAACTGAGACCGGCGCTGGTGAAATCGGCGCGTCGAACTGATCGCAAAGCAGATGCTTGATGTCGTAAACCAAAAGCTCCTGATGCTGCATCTCGTGTTCGAGCCCCAGCCGCACGATGGCGAGAATCTCCAGCGCATCGTCCCGGTCCGAAACCTGCCCGATGAATCGCGTCATCTGCTCATCGATGTGCGCGCGGTACGCTACAGTTTCTTTCACGGTCGGCCGTGAACGAGTGCCGCGTTTGGGCCGCTCGATTCTTTGGCCGAAGCCTTCGTAATAAGAGTTGAAGAAGAAGAGGAAATCTTCTGAATAGGTTTTGTATCCAGCCTGATATTTTTGCAGCACGGTTTCAAAAAACCATGAAGTGTGACCAATGTGCCACCGCGGCGGGCTCATGAACTCGGCAGTCTGTACGACATAGTCTTCGATCTCTAGCGGCGCGACGATCTCTAGGGTGCGCGCACGGACCTCTTGATAGAAATCCGCGCTGCTTAGCGTTTTAGATTTGGAAAGCTGTTCAATTGAAGAGGCCATTTAGTAAGGTCTCAATAATACCCGCTCAAGTCGCGCTCAACAAAAGCGGAGCCAATCAACGAGCCCGCAACGCGGGCGAAAGATTAATAGCCCTGGGCGTAAGCCCGGGGCTCCCGCAGTAGTTGTGTCGCCCTCTTCGAGGGGCTCGGGAGTTTTATGGATGCTGATCCCCGGGCTTACGCCCGGGGGCTGTCGATATGTCGCACTTCTTGCGCTCATTGAACGTCGTCTCTAGATCGCCCTAATTCAGAAGTTCACTTCACAACGATCGCCGTCGCACCACGATCCACAACTCTCCCAATAATCTCTGCTCGCGGATAATTCCGGCGCAACTCTGTTAATAAATCATCAGCCTGGTCTTCCGAAATCGACAACAACAAACCCCCAGCCGTTTGCGGGTCAAAGAAGAGGCGCTCAAGATTCGCATCCACACCGGCCGCAAATTCGACATCGTCGCCGACGTACTCGCGATTCGTTTTGTCGCCGCTTGTTAGTAATCCCGCTGTCGCTAGTTCCAACGCGCCACCTATTAGGGGCACGCGGGTCGAATCGATCTCAATCGTGACGTTACTGGCGCGGGCCAGCTCCCAAGTGTGACCCAACAGCGAGAACCCGGTGACGTCCGTTGCGCCCTTCACGTCAAATTTTGGGATTGCTTCCGCGGCATACTTGCCCGGCGTCAACATCGTCGCTATGGATTCAGCAATCACAGTTGCCGAGGCTTTCGCTAACTTGATTCCGGTTGAGATGACTCCCGTGCCAATTGGTTTCGTCAGGATTAGCACGTCACCGGGCCGCGCGCCGGCGTTGGTCGCCACTTTGTTTGGGTCGATAACGCCGGTGACTGAATAGCCGAACATGATCTGTTCATTGTCGACGCTGTGACCACCCAACAGCGCTACTTTGTTTTCAGTCAGCACAGACAATCCGCCGCGCATGATCTCTCCCAGGATTGCGAAGTCCAAACCTTTTTTGGGGAAGCAGGTGATGGCCATCGCCGTGATCGGCGTGCCGCCCATGGCCCAGACGTCGTTGATCGAGTTGAGCGCGGCGATCCGCCCGTAATCAAACGGGTCGTCCACAATCGGCGTAAAGAAATCGAGTGTCTGCACCAGCGCCAGATCGTCGCGCAACAGGTACACTCCGGCGTCGTCCGCTTTGTCAAAACCGACCAGCAGATTGGGATCGAAAGGTTGTGGCTCAAGCCCGCTCAACACCTGAGCGAGGACGCCAGGCGCCAGCTTAGCCGCTCAACCAGAGCACGAAACCATTTCGGTCAGACGCATCGCCGATCTCCTTTCGCGTTGATTTGATTTGAAGCGATTCAGCGTCGCACCGCGCCTGTGATATTGTCAATCTCAATAACCTGGAAAGGACCCGAAACGATGGAAAGAACAATTCGCTGCCTCCAACTCTTTCTGACGATCGCAGTTCTAGTGGTCAGCGCGCCTACATCGTTTGCTCAGGACGCCGAACTCCTCCGCCACTTTGATTATGACCAAAAGACGCCGCTCAATATTAAGCGAGTCGGTGTGGCGCATCGCGCACGCGCGGATGTTTACGACATCACCTACGATAGTTTGAAAGGCGGCGTGGTGCCCGCGTACCTGGTCGTTCCCAAAGGCCGCGGTCCATTTGCCGCGGTGATCTGGGGCCATTGGTATTGGGCCAACTCTTCCATGGCCAATCGCAAAGAATTTCTGGAAGAAGCCGTCGTGCTCGCTTCTGCCGGAGTAGTGTCGCTGCTGACTGATGGACCGCTCGCGCGTCCCGGCCACGTTGAGATCAAAGATCCTTTTGACGAACGACGGCCGGCTGAGTTCTTTCAGCAAATAATGGACATGCGGCGCGGTGTCGACCTGTTGCTAGCTCGTAAGGACATCGACCCAAAACGGATTGCTTATGTAGGCCACAGTTATAACGCCGGTATCGGCGCGCTGCTGAGCGGAGTCGATCGACGATTCAAAGCATTTGTGTTGATGGCCGGGACGACGTCTGACGAAGTTGGCAGGGCCACCAAAGAGTTCCAGGAATACCGGCAAAAGGTCGGCGCGGAAAAACTCGACGCCCTGACGGAAAAATATTCATGGCTTGATCAGGGAAAGTATGTTTCACATGCGGCGCCCGCCGTCCTCTTGCTCCAGTTTGCGTCCCAGGAAAGTTTCCTGACACCGGAACGCGCCCGCCAATATGCGGCCGTGGTCAGCGAACCTAAACAGTTCAAGCTTTATGACGCGCCGCATGCGCTTAACGCAGAAGCTCGTCGCGACCGAATTGCTTTTCTTACTGAGCAACTGAAACTGAAACCATTGCCAGCGGCTGCGATTGCCGGCATTCCTAATCTTTATCAGCCGCCAGCCAATTAATAAATGCACGACGTTCTGATTATTGGCTCTGGACCGGCCGGGTTGTCCGCCGCGCGTTGGTGCGACGAGCTGGGTCTCGACACACTCGTGCTTGAACAGAGCGAGGAAGTCGGGGGGCAACTTCTTTCAGTTCATAATCCGATCGACAACTATCTTGGTCTTCATGCCGCGAATGGTCGTGAGTTGCGTGACCTCTTTGTCGAACAAACTAAAGAGTGTGACTTTGATCTCTGGACGAATGTCGGGATCGAAACAGTGGACTTGAAAGCCAAACGCGTGGTGCTGCGCAGCGGTGAAGAGGTTCGATCGATCGCCATCATTATCGCGACCGGATTGCGCCGACGGAAGCTCGGCATTCCCGGCGAAGACGAATTCATCGGCCGCGGCATGATCGAATCTTCCGGAGATCGACAGGCGTTTGCCGGAAGGGATGTCTGTGTAATCGGCGGCGGAGACGCAGCGGCTGAGAATGCCCTGCTATTCGCCGAAGTCTGTCCCACGGTCACGTTGGTTCATCGTGAAAAGAAACTGCGCGCGCGCCGGGAGTTCAATGAACAAATGCACTCTAATCATTGCATCACCGTTTTCCCTGAGTCAGTTGTGCATCGCATCATCGGCCGCGAGCGGGTCGAAGCGGTCGAGATTGAACGCGCCGGCGCCATCAAACCTTTTCAGATGGCCGTGCAGGGCGTGATCGCGCGCATCGGTTTCCAACCGAACACCGAACTGTTTCGTGATCAGTTGGAACTGGACGATCGCGGCTACGTCTCGATCAGCGGCGCGCAAGAGACGAGCACGGAAAATGTCTTCGCGATTGGAGACGTTTCAAGTCCGCTGGCGCCCACGATCAGTGGCGCGGTTGGTGGCGGAGCGACAGCGGCAAAAGTGATCGCGTCGCGGTTGGGCAGATAGTTATCCGCAGATTTCCCAGACTACACAGAGCAGGCCACAATAAGGCGCAAAAAGGTTTGGAAATCCATTTGTGCCTTTGTGCTTTTTTGTGGCTGCTTATCTGGGTAATCTGCGGATGACCGGAGGCTTACTTTCCGTTCAGCCACGCTGCCCTCAACGCCTTCGCCTCTGCTGATGCGTTGGGCATCTCTTCAAAACGATAATCCATGAGTTGTGGCGGGCCCATGATGATCGTTATTGGAATTGTGCGGGCGCCGCGTTGCACGGTCAGCGCCACGCGGTCGCCGGGTTTGTAGCGACCCACTACTTTCAACAGATTTCCCGTCTTCAGCTTTGTCCCGCCAAAGGTATTTATAGTGTCGCCGACTTCCAGGCCGGCGTCGGCAGCCGGCGACCCGGGGCGAACGCCCATTACTTTGAAGTTGTTTAGATCATTTTCATCGGCAGAGATGCCCACCGACGCAGGTTGTCGGGGCTGTTGCACGAAGCGCAGTCCGACTTGTGCAAAGGCCTCTTCGTATGGAGGCGATTCAACGCCACGCACATATCGTTTGAAAAAATCGCTCATGTCCGCGCCGGCAACTTCAGACGTCACTCGTTCAAAGTCTTCGGGTTTATATCCACGCCCGCGTAAGTAGTAAGTCGCGTTAGGACTCTTCAAATAGAACTCTTCATACATGCGTCTCATGACCTCATCCAGCGAGGTCTTGCCGGCCGTCTTCCCCCGGATCAATAGATCGAGAGCGACACCGAGTATTTCCCCTTTCGGATAATAACTAATCGACGTGTTCGCCAGATTCGTCTGTTGCGCGTGGACTGCATCATCTATGAAAGGCGCGGAGAGCGAAGATTCCTCCGCGCTCATCAAGCGACTGCCGGGCGCGTTCTCGATTTCAGTGATCTGTTGCGCCAGCGTGCTCCACAATTTTTGGTCATTCCACAAACCGGCTCGGCGCTGCATCAAATGGCCGTAATAGTTGGTGATGCCCTCCGCGATCCACAGCCCGCGGGTATTGGCCGGCCTCGTGAAATCCCACGGGCCCAGTTCAATTGGTCGCAGTCGCTTCACGTTCCACACGTGAAAGAACTCGTGGGCAATAGCGTCCAGCGCCTCTTCGTACATGCCCGGGTCAGCGAGTTTTCCCGGCAGGATGATTTGCGTCGAGGTCAGATGTTCCATGCCGTCGTTTGAATGACCGTCGGCGGCAAAGTGGACCAGGAAGGTGTACGAATCAAACTCCGGCGCGCCCCACATCGCGGTTTCGGTTTTCACGATCTTTTCAATATCGCTGACCAGCGCGCGCCGCTTGCCGCCTTCGTTGCCCAGCGAATGAACCACGACGTGATACTCCTTGCCATCGACTTTGAAATTATCTTCGGTCCAGTCGAGCGCGACTTCGGTGGGCGTGTCGATCATGATGTCCCAGTTGGGGAACTGCCAGTCGCGTTGATCGGCTTTATCGGTCCGGCCGTTGACTATGCGCCAGTCCTTCGGTGGATCGATCGAAAGCAAGACCGGATCCTGCTTGTGATTGACCACGTACATGAAGACGCAACCGCCATTGAAATTCGCGTGGCGTGAATCAAGCTCTGAAAAAGTTCCGGACAGATCGTTGGCAAAGACTTTATAGTTGAAGAAGACGATGGTTTGCCGGCCCGGAAGTTTGAAGCTGCCCACGTCGACGCGCCACGTCTGGTCATCGACTCGCGTGATCGATGGATTTGCGAGATCGCAATCGAGGCCGGGCGGGCAGACGTTTCTTGCGCTCACTTCCTGCACGTTCTTGGCAAAGTCGAAAACCGCATAGCGCCCGGGTGACCACTTAGGCATCTGAAAATCGAGCGAGTCTATGTTCGAGTCCGCAGGCCTCTCTACTTCGATGCTGACTTCAAAAAGATGCGAGCTCGGGTGCGGCATCGCGAGGCGGTAACTAATTCTGAGCGGTTTGTCCTGACCGACGGCGGCAATGCAAATCGCTAGCAACAACAAAGAGAGCGACGCGGCGCGGGCGATAGAAACTTTCAGCCTATGGATCATTTGATCCGCAGATTACACAGATTTCACAGATTCCGGCAACTGACAAAGCGAGGCTGGCGTGTCGCACAAGGCTGCCCTGTGCCGCCTCTCCCGATGGTTTATTATTGGTGTAATGTGTGCGAAATCTGTGGATTGTTTTTTTGATGACGGCCGAACTAAGATGGCTCTATGTCCGCAACCGAACGACTCTACTATCAAGATTCCCGGCTAATTGAATTCGATGCGCAGGTCATCGGTGTGAGCGAGCTCAATGACAGCCAGATCGCGGTCACCCTCGATCGCACTGCTTTCTATCCGACCGGCGGTGGGCAACCCACAGATAGGGGTACGCTTGGCGATGCTCGTGTAGTTGATTGCATCGATACCGAAGGCGAAGGCATCTTGCACGTAATTCAGGGACCGGCGCCTGAGGTGGGCGACACGGTCCACGGCAGAGTCGACTGGCTGCGACGGCTGAATCATCTGCAACAGCATACGGGTCAGCACATTCTTTCGGCGGCGTTCGTGGAATTGTTCGACGCATCGACGCTAAGCTTTCGAGTGCTTGAGCATGAATGCGAAATCGATGTCGCGCTCGACAATCCGACGGCCGAACGAATCGAGCAGGCAGTCGACCTGGCTAATCAGATCATTTGGGAGAGCCGTCCGATCTCGATTAGACAAGTGAGCTCGGCGGAAGCTGCTACTCTGCCGTTGCGTAAAGAGCCGGCGCGCGAAGGTGAACTGCGAGTGATTGAGATCGACCATTTCGATCTGACTCCCTGCGGCGGTACGCACGCCCGGTCGACCGGCGAGGTCGGCGTGATCGTTGTGCGTTCATGGGAGCGCGCCAAGGGACTTGCGCGGATCCACTTCATGGCCGGAATTCGCGCTCTCGCCGACTACCGTAAAGCGAACCGCACTGCCCGCGATGTGGCTGAGTTGTTCAGTGCCGGACGCGAAGACACGCCGGCACTCGTCGCGCGATTGGTCGAGGAAAACAAGAAACTCCGGCGGCGTTCCGGCGAATTGGGACAGGTCGCCAGCTACGTCGAAGCCGAAGCGCTTTTGAAAGAGGCACATGAGCGCAGTACCGGGAGCAACCGTATAAAAGATGGAGCGAACGAGATCGAAAGCAAGCAGGCCAACAGTCGGGCCGTAAGCGAGAGTTCATCCAAGCGCCCGACTGTCATTTCCAAAATCTTCGATGATCGCGACGCCGATTCACTGAAGCGCCTTGCCCTGGCGCTGATTACCCATGCAAACACCATTGCGCTTTTAGGTTCACGCGATGGCGACACTGCGCGATTGGTTTTTGCGCGCTCGGCGGGCCAGTCGGGCGATATGAATTCGTTGATGCGCAAAGCGTGTGAAATGCTCGACGGCCGGGGCGGCGGTAAAGTGGACTTGGCGCAAGGTGGCGGGAAGAATTTGGAAAAACTTGGCGACGCACTTGATCAGGCCGCTGAGAGCTTGGGCTGAACCAGCAAGTCACCTAGATTCCATTAGTTCGGCTCTTTTGATCGGGCGCGAGGAATCCGTCGGAGTTCTACATGCTGACTGTTTGGTGTTAGCTCCCGTAGATCTGCGGGCGATTTTGTTAACTTGAAACTCGAAACTCGAAACGGTATTCTCCTTCGGCGTGGGGCAGTAGCTCAGTTTGGCAGAGCGCCGCGTTCGCAATGCGGAGGCCAGGGGTTCGAGCCCCCTCTGCTCCACCAATTAAATCAACAACTTACGGCGAGGCGCTCCTCGCCGTTTTCATTTCCGGTGCCAAACCGTTGCCAAAAATTTCAGAACCGCTGGCAACTACGTGATTTTCCACCGCTTTGAGTTTCAGATTTGCTGCCTGACTCGCATCGGAAATCGGTGCGGGTTTAACCAACCTATCAACCGCTCGACGCTTCGCTTCATCCGTCGCATGCGTGTAACGCGCAGTCATCCGAATGTCGCTATGACCTAAGATCGCAGCAAGCGTAAACGGGTCCGCTCCTGCATCAGCCATTCGCGTCGCGGCGGTGTGTCGCAGATCGTGAAAATGAAAATCCACGAGCTTTGCTTTCTTCACTGCTCTCTCGAATTGCCGGCCGACATCGTTCACGCGTTTCTTGTTGTCCTTCGGACTTGGGAACACGTACTCACTTGTCTTGGGCAATCCTTCGAGAAGTGTCTGTGCCGTGGCATTTAATGGGATAGCGCGTGGCCGGCCTGACTTGCTCTGCCGGATGTGCACTATGCGACGATTGAAATCAACGTCGAACCATTTCAGGTCGAAGATTTCTCCGCGCCTCATTCCCGTGTTGATTGCCATGACGATTATGTTCTTGATCCAATCCTGACCATGCAGTGCTTTGAAGAGAGCCTCTTCCTCAGCGTTACTCAGATACCGAACCCGCTGGTTCGCCGTTCTCAGCTTCTTCACTCGGCGGCACGGATTGTCGTCGAGTAATTCTGCATCGACAGCCAATGAGAGGATTTTCGATAAGACGCACATCTCTCGATTGACTGTCGCCGGCTTACGCGGCCTCGGTGGTTCATCTGATTCCTCTAAACGTTTCCGTCGTGCCCGCTGTAGCTTTGTTGATGGAGTCCAATGCTTTGCGACTCGATCTCTTTGGCGACTCAGCGGAGTCGCAAGTCTTTTCTGTTTGAAGTCTTCGACCAGTGCCGGTGTGATGCTGCGCATCATGCGGTCTTTGAAGAATCCATTCAGGATCTTGCAAACGATCACGTCATCGTAAAAGGTTCTCTTGTTCGCCTCCGAATAAGGTAAAAATCGGTCAAGCACGAATTGGTTGAACGGACAATCTTCCTTCCCGTTCAGACCGTAAACCTGGCGGAAGACATCGGCCATGATTGTGGCCTCAGCTTTTTCCGCCTCTGCCCGCGTACGCGCAAACTGAATCGTCTGCACGTGCCGCCGACCGTTATGACGAAAACCACAGACCCAATTGCCTGTATCTCGTCGTTTCCAAACAGCCATCATTTGCTCCTTTCTTCGCAGTGCAGCCGCGAACAAGAAGCAGCGCTACTTTACCATCCCGAGCATGGCCATGTAACGCTCTCTCTGTTCCGTTGTCTGCGAAGATTTCGATCCGAATGCGCGACGCGGATCGATAGATCGATTATTTGAGATCGTGAATCGCTTTACTGTGCGGCGACCGCGCGATGTCTGAACGGTTAGCTGGTCTTGTCCCGCCGGCGGATTACAGTTCTCAGCGACATCAGCTTTGAATCGAGCCAAGACCTCGTCTTCATCAAACTTGACGAGTCTGCCGACTCGATAGAACGGAATTCGTCTCTGCCGCACCCACAGGTAAACGGTCTGGCACTTGATACCCAGCCGCTCTGCGACCTCGTTAGCACTAATCAATCCTCGCCGCATTCCCTACTTCCTCGATAACCCAAACAAGAATGTCTGACGACTGAAGCCGTCAACGCCCCACAACTTCGCGCGGCGGTAGGACGTGCTATCTCAAGCTCCGTGCCACGAGCCGAAAATCCACGGAAGGAAAAGGAAAAGTGTTAAAGAGTGTGCGGAACAGTAATTGAAAGTGCAGTCGTGGTCTGAGTCGAAGATCAAGAATTTCCTGCGCAATCAAACGAAAAGACCTGTTGGAAATAACAACTCTGTATGGGTTTTACAACACCCGCTTAGGCAACGATTCATTGATCCCGGTCAAGCGAAAGTCCTCGCGCGCGGGACCACCTGTATGTCACACGGAACACCCAATGTGTCTGTACAGTGTGACCTGGCTGCTGACCTGCCGAGTCTGAGCTCCAACAACCCGACAATAAATCCACAACTGATTGTCGTGAAATGATTTCGCCGCTATCCTTATCTGCCAAAGTTTTTTGATTGAATTTGCTTTATGACAAAGCTATTGATGATAAAGAACTCTCGGTTTCATTGAATCCGTTTTCCCCGCTCTATCTTGTCTGCCCACTTTGTCGGTCTGCTTTATCGAGTTCGCTCTGCTTTATCAGTCTGCTATCAGGTCCCGCGATGAGGTGCGGTCGCTCGGGTATTAATGGTCATGACTGACTCTCCCGTTCGACGCTCCTGACCCTATGCACGATAGTACTTCACCCCGAGATGGATCGGCATCGCAAGTCAATGACTAAACCGATTCGATGCGCCCAAACGACTGTCAAACGGCGTGCCAGTTCCGAACGAAGTGATCCGAAAGTTCTACGGTTAAGCTGGCATCAGGAACTTTATTTTGCCGAAATCACGGTGTCCAAAACATGCGCAAAATAAGGCTGCAAGTAACTGAGTGCAGACCTCTTCCGCGAAATCCCAGTTTGCCCAGTTTTATTTATTTATTTTCCTTATGACAAGGTTGCTGATGGCAAAGAACTTACGGCTGAAGTGATTTCATTTTTGGCGCTCTATCTTGTCTGCCCACTTTATGAGCCTACTTTATTTCATTTCCGCCACGCTTTATGAGTTCGACCGACAGGGCCGTCGGCACTCTCGATCCTAAGGGTTCCGGGGTCAACTCCTCGAACCCTTTGACGTGTCTCGGTGAGTGATCTCCCACGAGAAAAGAGCGCAGCGCCAAGCGGTAGGTTGGAACCGAAAATCAAGGGATAGGTTAAGCCGCAAGTTACACTGAGAACAGACTTTAACGAAAAGGTTAACCAGGTTAAGTAGGTTAATTAACCTGCTTAAGCCTTAACCTACTGATAAAAGGAGACTTGCCGCGAACGTGATGCGAGCAAATCCGCTTCTATCTTGTCTGCCCTCTTAAGTCCTGCACTTAACCTGATTTTGTACCGCCCTGGGGACCTCGAAACTGCGCACAAGGCTGGTACCAAGAAAGCCTCGATGAAGAGGCATCGTCGCCTGCCTGAAACAACACTAGCTCATAGATCACTTGTTCTCCGTTACGGTTTCTGGTGGCAAAATCCATTACATTGAGGCAATATAGGCCCACCTCAGCACCGTCTTGGCTTACCCGAATTTGATCAGTCAATAGATCGGTCTGAATTCATTCTTCCAGGGAGCAATGGATGGCCCCAGTATTCACGCCAGTCAAAATTAAGGAAAAGAAGAAGCGCGCCAAGCGTACGAAAGCCGCGAGGGTAGACCCCAAATTGAAGGCTTCGCCGAAGGTTTCTCCGAACGGGAGGGCAACCCCAGGTCTTAACCCGAAAGCCAAGTCAGAAGTACCGGGAAATCAACTTCAAAGCATCCAGCATCTTGAAGCCGACCTTTGGGATGCTGCTGACAATCTTCGCGCTAATTCGAAGCTCACCGCGAACGAATACTGCATGCCGGTTCTCGGGGTCATCTTTCTACGTCACGCAACGAATCGCTACGACGAAGCCTTGCGGGAAATCCATGCCGATCAGGCTGAGGGGAAGATGCCCAAGCGCTCGCTCACCGCGGCCGATTTTAAAAAGCGCCGCGCGCTCATGCTGCCGAAGGAAGCTCGCTACGACGAACTAATCAAGCTCCCGAAAGGGGCGGACCTCGGCACCGCGCTTGTCGAAGCGATGAATGCAGTCGAACGCGACTTCACGCCGCTGCTCAATCAACTGCCCAAGGACTACACCAAGTTTGAGAACACTCTCCTCGAAGACTTGCTGCGTGTTTTTGACAGCGAGACGCTGCGCACCGCCAGCGGCGACATCTTCGGTCGCATCAACGAATACTTCCTGATGAAGTTTGCCATGCAAGGCGCGCAGGACAACGGCGAGTTCTTCACTCCGCCTTCGCTGGTGCAGACCATCGTCAACGTCATCGAGCCCGACCACGGCATCGTGTTCGATCCTGCCGCTGGTTCAGGTGGAATGTTTGTTCAGACGAGCCACTTCATCGAAGAGCACGGCGACAGCGCGGCCCATCGAGTCACCTTCTACGGTCACGAAAACAAGACCAGCAATCTACGGCTCGCAAAGATGAACCTCGCCGTCCACGCACTGGAAGGCGACATCCAGGACGCCAATACCTTTTACGATGACCCGCACGAGCTTTTCAATAAGTGCGACTTCGTCATGGCCAATCCGCCATTCAATGTGGACAAGGTGGATGCGGAGAAAGTGAAAGACGACCGCCGGCTACCGTTTGGTCTGCCGGGCGTGAACAAGGAGAAGAAAGTCTCCAATGGCAATTACCTCTGGATCTCCTACTTCTGGAGCTACCTGAACGAGAGCGGTCGCGCCGGATTCGTCATGTCTTCGCAGGCCAGCAGCGCGGGAAATAAAGAGGCCGAGGTGCGGCGCAAGATCGTTGAGACCGGCGACGTGGACGTGATGATTTCTATCCGCTCTAACTTCTTCTATACCCGCGCCGTGCCGTGTGAGTTGTGGCACTTCGACAAGGGCAAGTCTGCCGACCGGCGAGACAAGGTACTGATGATCGACGCGCGGAACATCTATCGAAAGATCACGCGCAAGATTTACGACTTCTCGCCCGAACAACTCCAAAATCTATCGGCAATTGTTTGGCTCTATCGCGGACAGGCGGAACGTTTCATCGTGCTCGTACAGCAATATCTCGAACGCACGCTCACCGAGGCCGCCGCCATTGCTGCTAAAGCCGCCGCGTTTCGGGAGGCCTACGGCGAACTAACTGAATCTGGCGCGCCCTCTCTGAAAGCTCTGCCGAAAGACGCACCCCTTCGCGAGCTCATGCGCGAGCGCGACGATGCCGCCAAGACCTGCTTTGGAGCGCTGGATAAGTGGACGGAACGCATCGCCAAAGACTGGAACAAATCCTGCGAGCCTAAACTGGCGGTGCAGAAGAAACTGCACGGTGAGCTCGACGCACTAGCCACCGCCTGCCGCGACCTAGTCAAAGATGTGGACCTCGTTTTCAAGCTCGAGAAGCGGTTTGTGGACACGGCGGAGAAGGATGCAGAGGCTAAAGAGAATGACGCATGGGATAGCCGCGCCATCGGAAGGATGGAAAAAGAACTCGACACGCGGCGAAGAGGTTTGGTGGAGCAACTCAAAACCGTTGCCTACTTCGAACGACAAGCACACTGGCTGCTCTCGTGCTTTCCCGATGCGAAACTCGTTGCCGTTCCTGGTCTGGTCAAGCTGGTTGATAGGGCGGACATTGAAGCCGCCGACTGGAGTCTCACTCCGGGCAGCTACGTGGACGTTGCGCCGCCGGGAGTAGATGAGGATTTCGACTTCGAGCAGACCCTGCACGACATCCACGTGGAACTTGCCGACCTGAATCAGGAAGCCGTCGCGCTGGCGAAGAAGATTCAGGAGAACTTTGAGGCGTTAGTGTGATGCGCAACAAGTATCGCGAAGCCTCCGTCGCAGAACTCGAAGAGTCTCACGCAATAGTCGAGATTCAAGACGGCAACCACGGAGAGAAGCATCCTACCGCTGCCGATTACGTAGACGAAGGCATTCCCTTCATCATGGCGAATGACTTGAGCCTCGGAGTCGTAGATATCCAACGGTGTCACTTCATCACCGAGGACACAGCTCGAAGGCTCAGGATCGGTTTCTCGATAACTGGTGATGTGCTCCTTACTCACAAGGGGACGCTAGGCAATGTCGCCGTCGTCGAAGAGGCCGACCCGTTCATCATGTTAACTCCGCAAGTCACCTACTATCGAACCGATGGCAAACTCCTCCATAATCGTTACCTCTCCTACGCTTTCCGCGACCCGTCGTTTCAAGCGAGGATGCGGGCCAGCGGTGGCCAAGGAACGAGGCCCTACATCGGGATACGCGCACAGCGAAGGCTGCGAATTACTTTTCCAGAGTTAGCCATTCAGCAGCGGATTGCTGAGGTACTGTCCCCCTACGACGAGCTGATAGAGAACAACCGGCGGCGGATGGGTTTGCTGGAGGAGGGGGCGCGGCTTCTTTATCGCGAATGGTTCGTCCGCCTCCGCTTCCCCGGCCACGAACACACCCGCATCACAAACGGCGTCCCACAAGGTTGGGGGCGAGTGAGGACCCCGGAAGCTATTGAAATCAATCCGAGCACCAAACTGTCAGACGAAGAAGGGCACTGGTATGTCGAGATGGCGGACCTGCCAACGGATTCGATGGTGATTCAGAATGCCATAAGGCGCCACGGACGGAGTGGCAGTAAGTTTCGCAACGGCGATACGTTGTTCGCGCGGATCACGCCCTGTCTTGAGAACGGGAAGACCGGCTTCGTCAACTTCATGGTGGGCGGCGAAGCTGGCAGAGGCTCCACCGAGTTCATTGTGCTGCGCTCAAAGCGAGTAACGCCGGAGTTCGTCTACTGCCTAGCCCGCACCTACCACTTTCGCGAGAACGCAATCAAGAGCATGGTCGGCTCGTCCGGTCGCCAGCGAGTTCAGGAGAGTTGCTTCGAGAAATTCATGGTGTGGATTCCGCCGCGCTCGGTTCTGAACCTGTTCAGCGATTTCGCCGAACCTGTGTTTCGGCAAATCAGTGTGCTGCATTCACAAAACCAAAAACTCCGCACCGCGCGCGACCTACTGCTGCCACGCCTGATGAGCGGGGAGATCACCATATGAAAGCTGAGGACGTTCGGCTCACAGAATTATTAGAAGGTCCAAAACAGTTCATCGTACCTGTGTTTCAGCGCGATTACAGCTGGGGCACAAAGCACTGTCTCCAGTTGTGGAAGGACATCATGCGTGTCGGAGCCGATGAACAGGCCAAGGCTCATTTTGTTGGCTCGATAGTTTACATCGCCGCAGAAGAAACCGGGGCCCACATTACGCGTTGGCTACTCATTGACGGTCAGCAGCGCCTGACAACGCTGACACTTCTGCTCATTGCGCTGCGAAATCGGTTAGCCGTCGCCGATTCAAACGCGGAGGCGTCCGAGAACGTACTGCCGACGACACCTGAGTTGGAAGATTACTATCTACGCAATGCCTACGGGAAAGGCGATCTTCGTCATAAACTTCATTTGCGCCGGTCTGACCAGGAGACCCTTGTTGGCTTGATCGACGGCAAGAACCAAACCGGCGCGGTTTCCGACCGCATTCAGCGGAATCTCGACTTCCTGCAGAACCAGTTGGCAAACGTCGACCCAGATGTTGTCTATCGCGGCATCAAGAAGCTTGTGGTTGTAGATATTCACCTGACGCGCGGGCAAGACGACCCACAGATGATTTTCGAGAGCCTGAACTCGACCGGGCTCGATCTCACGCAAGCAGACTTGATTCGCAACTTTGTCCTGATGGGACAAGAGGAACAGTTGCAAACTCAACTCTACGAGGACTATTGGCAGCCGATTGAGAAAGCCTTCGGTGCTCGCTATCGGACGGACTTCGACAAGTTCGTTCGCGACTATCTCACGCTTCAACTTAAACCGAGCAAACAGTTGAAAGCCGACGAAATCTATCAACAATTCCGAGGCTACTTTCAGAACGTTAGTGGCAGTAATGTCATCGCCGATATTCTCGCGGCCTTGAAGCGCTTCGGCGGCTACTACGTGGCATTCAGTCTCGGCCAGGAGGCAAACCCCAGGCTCAAGGAGGCGTTTCGGCGTCTGCGTTTGTTAGTGGAAGTTGCCTCGCCGGTCGTGTTGAAGCTTTATGACTGCTACGAGCGCATGAAGACGCTTTCGTTGGACGACTTCGTTCAAGCGGTAGAACTACTGGAAAGCTATGTGTTCAGGCGCTCCGTCTGTGACATGCAGACACGCAGCCTTGGTCAAATCTTCTCGTCGCTCGCATATCGGATAAAAGACGATTCACCAATGCTTAGCCTTAAGGTTGCGTTGCATCGTCAAGCCAAGAAGCGACGATTTCCCACTGACGCGGAGTTTCGGGAGGGACTGGAAACGCGCGACGTTTACGACATGCGCCATTGCCACTACCTCCTCGATCGATTGGAAAACGACAGTAAGGAGAAGATCGATACCTCAACTTTCACCATCGAGCACATCATGCCGCAGAATGAAGAACTAGGTTCTGAATGGCAGGCAATGCTTGGGACGAATTGGAAAACAGTCCAAGAAGTATGGCTGCATCGTCTCGGCAACATCACATTAACTGGTTACAACTCCGAATACAGTGACCTCCCTTTTGAGAAGAAGAAGCCGCTGGTCGACAAGAACGGAACACAGGTTGGGTTTGATTTTAGTCCGCTCCGATTGAACAAGTTTGTACGCGAGCAGAGCGTTTGGACAGAAGCGGAGATGGAAAAACGCGGAAAGGACTGGGCCGCGAAAGGGGTCGGTATCTGGCCTACTCTGGTTGTTGATATGGCAGCCGTAAAAGCGGCGGAACTGGAAGAACGAAAAGCCCAAGCGGCGAAGTTTAGTATAGACACGCTTGAATTCAAGCCAGGATCCAAAGTGCTCTTCGACCTGCTACGCCCACAAATCCTCGCGCTAAGCGATGACGTCATCGAGTTGTGCGGAGCGAAGAGTGTCACGTACCGCGTCTACGAGTTTTTTGTTGAGGTTATTCCAAGGAAGCATCGGCTTTCGCTCATCCTGAATCTTGATTTCGAAGAGTGTGACGATCCTACGCAGCGAGCCTCCGACGCAACGGATTATGCGTTCATCATTCACGCTTCAGAAAGCGGCGGAGTTGTATTCAGCCTAGAAGACGCCTCTCAAATTGGTCCTGCCATGCATGTCGTTCGGCAGGCATTCGAGAAAGTCTCGGAATAGCACGTTTATGGTGAGGCCGACAGGAATCTGCGAACTGTGGGTAGTCCAACGACCGTTCTAGCAAGGCCTGGATAGGATTTGGTATGGGATTCCGAATCGAGAATTACAGCCTAAATGAACTGCATCGAATTGCGGTGCCAGGTACTGTCACGCCTTCGCTGTTCTGGGTGCTGCCTATTGGGAACTGGCGCGCGGGCGATCTCGATGAGGTGTGGCAATGGTTTACCAAGAGTCCAAGTATGTGTCGCGATTACGGGTTGCTTCTCGTAAAGGAGAGGGGACAAGCGGGGGCTGAGAGGTCGGACGTCAGCCTGGCATCTCTGGGGGCAAAGTTGTCCGATTTGATGCCAGGGGGAGCCGAGCGATTCGTCAGTCCTTCAGCCTTTCGCGAGGATTGCCCGAAGGTGCTGGTGCTTTCCGGAGCCTACCCTCAACCGGGATGGGGTGTTTTGGTTGAATGGCCCCAACATCCATCCCCATTTGAACGCCTGATTCAAGAATCGAATACTCGACTATCACATAAAGCAGAGTTTGCGGATGCCCTTCGAGTGTTCTCAGAAGCAGCAACCAGCTTCCACCGTTGGCGATCTCTTAGACTTGCACCCGAACAGCCCGACCTCTCCTCGGCTGAACGTGAAATACTGAATGTGGAAGAAGCCGCCATGGCATTGCGAGAGGCTCAAGCCTCTTTGGAGGCGAAGGATTATCGTCTCGTCGGGAAGAAACTGGTTGAAGCCATAAATGGAGTGCAGGAGAATGCCTGGCTGAATGTCTCGGACCGGACCCTCCGGAGGCTGCTTGACGCTGAGCGTTCACTAATAGCAGCCTCCTCCATTCTCGCAATTCCAGAAGAGGTCCTCGGTAATGAAATCGAGCCGAAGCTTGCCCTTTTAATTACAAATCCGTCTGGGCGTGAAGTAGCTTTCAAAGGCTTGCGATCAGTAGAACTCAAACATGCTTTGAGCGCCTGCTTGAATCTGCGAGACAAGCACATTGTAGAGGAAGGCCAAGGTTTTCGATCATGGGCAGAGCAAACGCTGAGCGAAGTTACTTCGGGACTCGCCGCGGACCTGGCCTCAGTCATCGAAGATCTTGTTGCAAGACTCACGGCACGGCGTGGAGAACATGCGCAAGTAAAGCGCGACTACGAATTAGCAATGGACCGCTGGCGAAAGACTTCGAGAGAGGCGCGGGATTCGTTCCATCGCTCAACCGAACAAGCCGCCGAACTACAATGGCATCTTGGCCCGGAGTTCCTCTTAACTCTTGAGGATATCACTCGGGAGGAAGGGCTGTGGGTCAGGAGCATCCCTTGGGATCCAGCTCGGATGGTTGGATGGAAAATCATGGCCCGAGATCTGAAACTAGAGTTTCGGGACTTGGAAATGGCCGCGAAAGAATTGTCACCGGTCCCACCGAGCCAGACACCACTAAATGGCCAAGCAAGCGTATTGGCAGATGGAAGCTATTTCACCGACTACGTGCATCACATAGCGATCTCGAAACCAGGTTTTTCACCCCGCACAGTTACGTGCGACTTAATTGCCCGCCTTCTTCGACCGGCGGAAATGATGGCTTTGATCGAAAAGGAAAAGGGCCAGATTCCGGATGGGGCTGACGCCGCTTGTTTGGCTGATGCCGTTATCAATTTGCTTGGTTGGCTCGCAGTGGATGAGGTTAGTGAAAGGCCGTTGGCTGACTGCATCAGGACGACTGCGAATGGCGCGCTAACAGTAACGGAGGGAATGTCGGGCAACGATGTTCGTATCGTCCTGGAAAGCTTTTGCAAGGATTTGTTGGATGTCATTGTCGTCCGGCTCGGCTATTCACATGATGAAGTCTGGAACGCGATTAACGAGAGGGTTCCGGACTATAAACCGAGAAGTAAGCAGAGAGATTGGGGCGAGGAGGTTCGCCAGATCACCAGTGGGTCGGCGGTAATGCTCTTGCGTGTCCTCGGATCTTTGGCTTTTCCTGCACGAGAGAACGAGGTCAACAATTGCGTTGTCACAGTAGCGAAACTCTCAGACGCGCTTAATCAGGTGAGTCACCACCGTGCGCGCCAGACAGCCCCATCGGTAGAACTCGACGGCATCGCGGACTTAATACTTGAGGTTCTGGCCAACGCGCAGAAATTCCTGGGTGAACTTCCATGGCACCTAAATGCAAACTTCGTTTATGGGGAGCAGCCGAAGGTTGTAAGCGGGGAGGCGTGGAGTCACGGATGTGCCGCGCCACGAATGCTGCGAGTCATTCTTTGGGACGGTGCTGCGTTGGGACCACAAATAATGCTTTGGAATAAAACGGGCAGAAATCCAATTGTAACCGACCCCGTTTTCATCGTCCGTCCGCGGCGTCGTTAGACATGGCCTACACCGACATTAACAGCGAAGACCGGCTCGTTCAAAAGACGTTCGCCGATCATCTGCGCGATGAACTCTCCTGGGAAAGCGTGTACGCGTGGAACCAGGAGACGCTCGGGCCGGATGGCACGCTGGGTCGGGCGGACACGCGCGAGGTTGTGCTTACACGTGACCTGCGCGTGGCGCTTGAGCGATTGAATCCGCAGTTGCCTCCGGCGGCCATCTCAGATGCCGTTCAGAAGATGACGCGGCATGATTTCTCGCGCTCGCTGCTCCAGAACAATCAGGAGTTTTACCGCTTCATCCGCGATGGCGTGCCCGTGAATTACAAGGACGCGCAAGGCCAGCTTCGCCAGATGCGTGCGAAGGTGATTGATTTTCACAATGGCAAAGGCGGAGACGGCAAACCGAACAACCGCTTCCTCGCAGTGCGCGAACTAAAGCTTACGGGCCTGCGTACGCCGGGCTACAACCGACGCGCTGACCTCGTTTGTTACGTCAACGGATTGCCGCTGGTGTTCATCGAGTTGAAGGCAGTTTACAAAAACATTCGCGCAGGCTTCGACGGCAACCTGCGTGATTATCTCGACGAGAACGTCATCGCCCACGCCTTTCATCACAACGCATTCCTCATCGTGAGTAACGGCCATCGTGCCCGCTACGGCTCCATCACGGCTCCTTGGGAGCACTTTGGAGAGTGGAAACGAAACGATGAGTCTGACAAGGGCGATGTCGAAGCAAGAGTCTTGCTCGATGGGATGCTTGCGCACGATCGGCTGCTGGACATTGTTGAGAACTTTATCCTGTTTGATGGAAGCAAGCCGGGCGCTACGCGTAAGGTCATCGCACGGAACCACCAGGTGCTCGGCGTGAACAATGCCGTGGCTTCGGTCGCGCGGCAGGAAGAATTGAAGCGACAGTTTCCACCAGAGGAACGTCTCACCTATCGCGTAATCGAGTTGCCGAAGGAAGAGGCGACCGACGCTGACCTGCTGCCTGTCGCACAGTCCATTGACGATGACAAAGAGAAGCGGACTCTTGAACTGGTTGAGTCTGCGCATCCCGACCTCGGTAAGCTGGGCGTGTTCTGGCACACGCAGGGCAGCGGCAAGTCGTATTCGATGGCGTTCTTCACCGAGAAGGTGCGGAGAAAGATTTCGGCGAAGTACACCTTTTTGCTGATGACCGACCGCAACGACCTCGACAGCCAGATCTACAGGACCTTTGTCGGCTGCGGCGTCGCGGACGAGAAGACGCCGCGCGCAAGTTCCGGAGAAGTGTTGAAGGATTTGCTAAAAGAGAACCATCGCTATGTGTTCAGTCTGATTCATAAGTTCAATCAGGACGTAAACCCGCTAGAGCCGTACAGTGCGCGCGACGATATCATCGTGATCTCTGACGAAGCGCACCGCACTCAGGCCGGAAAACTCGCCCGCAACATGCGTCTGGCGCTGCCGAACGCAGCGTTCATAGGCTTCACTGGCACGCCGCTATTCACACATGACTATCTCACCAAGCGCATCTTCGGCGGTTATGTGTCTACGTATGATTTCAAACGCTCTGAGGAAGATGGGGCGACGGTGAAGCTGGTGTATGACAATCGAGGCGAGAAGCTTGGTATCGCCAGGCTTGATCTTAACGACCGCATCGCAGACGCGATTGAAAAAGCCAATCTCGATCCGGATAAGGAAGAGAAGCTAGAGAGGTTGCTCGGGCAAGATTACGAGGTCATCACAGCAGACGACCGACTCGACAAGGTCGCGGCTGACTTCGTAAAGCATTGCGCGACTCGTTGGGAATCCGGCAAGTCAATGTTGGTGTGTATCGATAAGATTACCTGTGGGCGAATGTATCAGCGGACCGTCCCACTGTGGCAGGCAAAACTGGCTCAAGCGCGGAGTGACGCGTCGCTGAAACAAGCTGAGTTGGCCGACACCGTTGAAGAGAGCCAAAGAGAGGGGCTTACAAAGGAAGTGGCTTGGCTGAACGGCCAGGCAAAGTGGCTTGAAGAAACGATTGTCGAAATTATCATCAGTGAGGGGCAAAATGAGGTTGCGGATTTTATGGATTGGGGTGTTGACATAATCCCACACCGGGCCTTGATGAAGCAGGGCTTCGAAACGGACGATGGAAAACGCGTCGATGTTGAATCGGCGTTCAAGAACCCTGAACATCCTTTCCGCGTCGCTATTGTCTGCGCGATGTGGTTGACGGGCTTCGATGTGGAAAGCCTTTCCACCCTATACATTGATAAGCCGATGAAAGCCCACACGCTTATGCAGGCTATTGCTCGTGCCAATCGAGTGTACCCCGGCAAAGACTTCGGCTTAATCGTTGACTACAACGGGATGCTCAAGAGCCTGAGGGCAGCGCTGGCCCAGTACGCGCTAGGTGATGAAGGCGGGGGTGGCGGGAAGGAGATCGTTGCGCCAATTGAAGAGCGAGTGAGAGCTTTGCTTTCCGCAATCGAGGAAACGGAAAAACACTTGCGAGGGCTTGGCTTCGAGCCTGATAGATTGATCGGCGCGAAAGGATTCGCGCGCATTCAGGCAATCGCCGATGGTGAGGAAGCTGTCGTTTGCTCACGTGATGAGGGGCGTCGCCGATTTCAGATTCTGGCGCGCCAAGTGTTCATTCGTTTCAAGGCGCTGATCATGGAGCCCGCGGTGTTTACCTACGCTTTGCGGCACGACAACATCGAGGCGATTTACAAAAAGCTGGAGGAACGCCGCGACACTGCGGACGTAACTGACCTTCTTAAGGAGTTACACCGGATCGTCAATGAAGCGATCCGCACGGCTGAACCGGGTGAGGACCAGATAGAGTCAAAGCTTTTCGACATGAGTACGATTGACCTCGTGAAGCTGAGGGACGAGTTCGCGAAGAAAGTGAGGCGCAAAGCCTCCGCGCTGGAGGATATTCGACGGCTTGTGGAGAAGAAGCTGGAGCAGATGCTGGCACGTAATCCGCAGCGGATGGACTACTACAAGAAGTATTCTGAAATCATCGCCGACTATAACCGGGACAAAGACCGCGTCACGATCGAGGACACGTTTACCAGTCTGGTTGACCTGGTGAATGGGCTGGACGCCGAAGACCGACGCGCCGCTGAAGAAGGCTTGAGCGAAGATGAATATGCTCTCTTTTGTTTGCTGCAGAAGGACAACATCACCAAAGTTGACCGTGAGAAAGTGAAGCTAGCAAGCCGGGGTCTTCTTGATGCCCTGCGCAAGCTCATCGCCGAGCGCGAACGTTGGACCGAAAAAGAACAAACGCAGGCGGAGGTCGAGGTTCTCATTCTCGACAATCTATTTGCGGCGCTGCCAACACCACCCTTCAGTGTCGAAGAAAAAGAGTTGGCAGCTAAGAAAGTCTATCAGCACGTCTGGCAACAGTCCGCGAGTGGATACTTTGCAGTGGTCTAGACGTCAAAGCGAGATCTAGAATAGGTAACGAGTTTGAATTGGGGTTCAAGAAGGCCCAGCCGCTCTATCCGAATAGCGCGACTGGAGATTAGCGGTTTCAACTGTCGGCCTGTCGCCACTTATCTCAGGGTGACTTTCGCCATTTTTGGAATTCGACAGCAGGAGCGATTCGAACGGGTTGAAGAATATCGTGGTTCCAATGAACGACGCCTTGCCAGACCAAATCACGCCGAGTCTTGTGGTCCAACTGCGGACAAGGGAGACTTTGCCCGAGTTTTCAGAATTCGAGTTAGTCAGCGAGCTCTTCCATCGAATCAATCGAGTTATTCCGCTAGATCAACGACTCGTTTCTGTAGCACCTGATACTCCTGTTGTAGACGCTATTAGACTGATGCGGGAGCGCGGTTTCTCGCAACTTCCCGTGATAGAAGGCACGGAATTACTGGGAGTATTCAGCTACCGTTCTTTTGGGCGAGCCATTGCGGAATTGTCCCTTACTGAGCTCAATCGTGACAAGCGAGATCCCGGCGATCTGCCGGTGGACGAATTTCTTGAGCAGTTCGATGTTGCGCGAGTGACGGATGAGATGAGTTCGGTTTTCGATGCAATGGATCGCGATAACGCTGTGTTAATAGGTGGCCCGGACCGTTTGCAAGGAATCCTGACACCAATGGATTTTCTTCGCTATCTCTATTGGCTTGCGAGTCCCTTTGTAATGCTCTCAGAGATTGAACTAGGACTTAGGGCTCTAATCCGTCTGGCGGTTGGAGAAGCTGATCTCAGGAGCTGCATTCGAAATAGTCTTTCGCAGCTCTATGGGGAGAGCCTACCCAAAACTCTCGAGGAGCTGACCTTCGATAACTACAAGATCCTATTAACTAACAGCAATAACTGGCCCCACTTCCAGCCAGTGTTTGGTGGCACTCGTGAACGCACAAGTGCGAAGCTGAGGGAAGTAGGTGAGATCCGTAACGATCTTTTTCACTTCAGACGCGAACTGACTGCAAGAGATCACGAGATAATTGCAAACCAGAGGGACTGGGTGTTACTAAAAGCGCGCCAGGCGGATGCTCGTCGGAAAGGGGATCGGGTATGAACGATTCGGGCGGGGAGTTAGAAAGGGATCTTCGAGAGGAGGGATTTCTTCCTTTTCAAGTCGAATTTATCAAAGGTTTCGTCCAAGATGATTCGCCCCGCACTCACGTCCTAAGGGCGACTCCTGGCAGTGGCGTCTCGCGAACAGTTGCGGCCGTTGTCGAAGTCCTAAGGAGGAGCGGTGAAGCAAAAAACGTTCTGATATTAGCACCTCTGGCCATCGCGCATCAGATGGTCTTTGTGCTTAAAGAGAGGGCCGTGGTTTCCCAACTAGTAGACCGTTACCGCTATCGGGAGCTTGAAGCGAACACGACAAGTGGCCACCTACCTTGGGAGCGCGGCGGGGCATTTGTTTTGGGAATTGACTTTGCGAAGCAAGAAGACGTTCGCTCCGGTCTTCTCGCTACACGGTGGGATCTCGTTGTAGTTATGAATAGCTCTCGATTTAGTGGTGGGCGCTCAGAGCTGGTTAATTCATTTGTCAGCCACAACAGAAACTATCGTCTGCTGCTCACTGAAACCCTAATGAGTGCTGAAAACGCCAGCCTTCAGATTTCCGATGCTGCGCTAACCATGTGGACTTTTGCAGATCTTCGCAGTTGGGACGGCGAGCCGCTCTTTTCGCCTCTGCGGCCCACAGTTCGCACTATCTTCTACAGTCTTACCGCGGAGGAGCGACAACTACGCGTGCGTGTTTCTTCGATGGCAGATCTTATGCTGCTAAAAGGAAGCGCGGGAAGTAGCTTCAGAAGCGCGCTGATACAAAAGGCCGCACTCTCGAGTCCAGCTGTTTTGGAAAGCCACGTTCGTCATTTGCGGAATAGTCTTGTGCGTGGCGTTAACGAACCAGTTTTTGAAGACGAAGCCGTTGAAGAGAGTGTGGACACCCACTCAGAAGAGATTGCAGACGTCCTCCCTCGCGTTGTCGAAATACTGCAAAGTCTTGAAGAACTTGGGCATGACACAAAGCTTGAAGTTTTAGTGGAGGAACTGCGCGGGAGGAGTCAATTCGCCCCTAAGAACACACAAGTGTGCATCTTTACTAGATACCTTTCCAATGTTGCCTACATCGAGGCTGCACTGTCCGAGTTGGCGCTTCCGATTTTTGGCTACCATGGCTCCCTTTCTTTCGAGACTCGCGATATGACATTACGTGAGTTCAAACAAACTGGCGGCGTTTTGATCGGCACTCCGCTTCTTAGTGACGGGGTGGAATTACCGGAAGTCGACTTACTGGTTCTGTACGATGTTCTGGACAACAGGAATTCTCTTCTGCAGATTTACGGTCGTTTTGATCGATTCGCCAGAACGAAGCCGTTGGAGATTTGGGTATTGCAGGCGGAGGAGGATGCTCAAACAGGTGGACTCAAAGTAGTTCAACTCCTTGACGAGATGCTGCGAGAACAAGCCGGACTGGGTGTTCAATCCGTCGAATCAACCGAATGACTAAAATGGCGAGGCGATCGAATGTCCCTCGTGGGACAGTGCGCTCAACTGGTATCGCGGATCGTATTGCATTTTTGGTCGTCGCCGCCAAGGGCCAGCCCGGCACTGGAAGTGCGCATACGTTATTTTCATGTGGAACGCCTAGATGCATTTTCTTGATTTCGAAATGATAATTGAGGCCGAACTCAGGGAGGTCATCTTGGATGCTTTTCCTCTGAGTTGGAGAGAAGACGTTGTCTCCTATAACTTCACGGAGCGACTACGCCGCCGTCTTAGCAGCGTCACACTGGAGGGAACACACTATCCTCTTGTTATGGAGCTGGAGGTTTACAAGCTATCTGGTAAGCCAGAAACCAAACACGGCGATATCGGTTTACTCGTTCGCAGTAAACTCGCCACCGGCGAGCTTATCGAGGGTGCAGGGTTTCTGGAAGCAAAGCTCAGAGCACGAAACTCGTCTAAGTTTCTCCAAGTGCGCAAGAAGCAATGCGAAAAGCTGTTGCGAGAATCGCCGCACACGCAACTGTTGCTCTACGACTATCGACCGGTGGTTGTACTCGACGATCCAAGGGAATGCTTCGACTCAGAGTTCTTCCCGTTCGCGCAACATGGCACAAGCGTGGTTACGCATGGTCCAGTTCTTCCACTCAATCTCGCCGTCGCGATTAATTATTTTGACGATCGCCTCTACCAGTACAGTCACCCAATAGGGCACCAAATTTCCCGCCGGTTTCTGACCCTGCATGATCTAGATTTCTCAGAACCGGCGATAGCGGCAGTAAAGGGTTTTCCCACCACCATCGCCAGTCCCAGCATCGTCCTAGTGCTTCGGACGGCCACGAGTACCGAGAATCTGCCCGAACCATTTCGCCCGAACAACAACCTCTACGGATCTCTCGGATGATAGCTATCGTGAATGCGACAAAACAGCAACGTCTATTCGGACACTCTCGACAGTGCAAAACGCCCCCGGCAGATAGAACTCGCAAATGCCTTCTGTCGATATTTGGAAATGGCGCTATGGCTGAGGCGATTGGTCCCGGTCTAATGACGCCGACAAAGTCCGCTCCCATTACCACGACAAATAGAGCCACAACTACTGAAACCGAAGCACTTCATCGCGTTCTCAAGTTTCTCAAGATTCTTTATAAAGAATCTTGATTCTAGAGTTGTTGATTACCAAGCACTTACGGGTGAATTTATTTCGGTTTTGAGAGTCTATCTTGTCTGCCCACTCTATTGACCAACTTTATTTCGTTTTTCCCTAAGCACTGCTTCGGCCGTAAGGGTCGAAAAGACGTTGAACTGCGCATAGTGGTAATAACTCACCAGTGGTGGTAATAGAGGTGGTAATAACTCGCCGGCGCCGTATGGGCTGCTGGAATTCGTAGCTGCCGGAGCTTCATCGTCCGGGCCAGCAATCATCTTCTGAATCCTGGTCGGGACGCCGTCAGAAAACTTGTCCTTCCAGGTGCCAAAGCGACCCTCGGAGCCTCCGTTAACTTTGTTAACACGGCGGCTACCCTGTCTACACGTTTGTCTACAATGTAGACAATAATTCGATAAGCCCTTTATTTGCGCGAGTAGACATTGTAGGCATTTTGTCTACAACGTAGACGACTCAGCCTTGGATGTCAGGGGTGACGTGTCCTAAAAATCTCAGGTGCGCAGCACCTACTTACCTTTCATTCAAGTCAGCTGTGTGGTGGTCTTCGGCGCAAGCCAGTCCGCAAATGAAAGGCCCAAGCCGGGTATCTGAAACCAAGCTTGGGCCGCCGTTCGTCTTCGCGTTGTGCCTCGCGACTATTGAGTTGACTCGTTACGTTGACTGTCCAGTCGCCCCGCTTCAAGTATTTGGTCTGCTGCGCGGAAAATCTTCTGAGCGCTCTTTTCGGGAATTGCGATCCCGTCAAAGCCACTGCCCTGGGACAACCAATTTTGAAGATAACCACGGCAGTAGCCTGCTCCTTCAAGGTCCAAGGCTTCACAGCATAGAAGTGAGACCGCTTCCGCCTCTACTTCGCGCAAGTTTCTCGGAGTCTTTTCGGTGTCGGCGAAATCAGATTCCAAAGTGTGCCCGATGACAACGTGGGCCAACTCATGGAATAGCGTCTTGTGCGGGAGTTGGGCTACGGGGTTGATTGCGATGTTGCGTTTGCGTGCGAAGCCCTGACAGTTACCGTCCGTGCTGTCGAATGGAATCATCCCAATGTCGAGAGTCACCAGTGCACGCTTCGCATCCCACTCCGGTGTCACTTGCGGCTGAAGTTCCTCGCCTTCGGTTTGGGCAAGCACGAACCATCGCGCCTTATAGGCAAACGTTGTGAAGCTCTGGTCTTCGCTTGATTGTTCGTCTGAGTTTTCATCACAGCGCTTGCATGTGATCGGCATGCAGAGGATTAACGCTCGTTCACCGCGCTTAACGTGCCTTCCAAGGTCTTGCCATTTCGGAAAGGTATTGCTTGGTCCAGGCTGCAACCCTCGCATCTGACATTGCACGAGGGCGAGCAATTGATTTCCGAGCGAGTAAGAATGGAATGCGCTGTAAGCTTTCATGATCAAGCCCGGCTTGTTGACCGCTTCGACAAGAAGCCTGACCACTTAGGAATGTCGGCTGATTGTCTGTTTTGTTTCTCCATCGTCGTGTCTCCTTCTTTTGGTTTTGTGCTTTGAGAAGGGGACCTTCCCCCTCGTAGCGACTGAAGGAACACGACTGGGCGCCCACTCCGCACACCGCAGGGCGAAACGCAGAGAAGCACTCGAAGCGCAGCGTAGAGTTGTGCGGATGGGCTGTCGTGAGACGATGAAGCGAGAGGGGGAGTAGTTGTCGGAATTCGATCGCGGAATGCCGCTAGTTCTGGGCTTCCGGCGTGGTACAGAAGTGAATGATCTGCCGGCCTAAGACAGTTTTGACATTTCCCTTAGCCTTGCAAGGACACCCACGATTCGGCCTTGGCTAGCCGCATCGGGCAGGAGATAACCTGGTGAGGCATCGATGAACTCCTTGGTCTTCAGCAACCGACCGATGGTGTCCGCAATGTATGACCTAACGTCTTCAGGCGCGGCTCGCAAGTCATCCAAGAGTTCTGATCTGCCGTCCACGACCGTTATTAAATCTTCAAGGTCATGACTAGAGAGATAGTCGCCTTTGCCACGACCTTTGAACGCCTCAAGCTTGGTAGCGCAAAAATACGGAGCAGTGACAACGCGAATGCGAATGTCTCGTTCGATTTCAAATTCCTGCGCCAAGTCCATCGCTGACTTATACCAGCGGTTGGAAAAGCCAAGAATCTTTTCGTCCAAAGGCATGAGATCCAACTTGATCAGACCATGTTGCCAGCGGCAAATAGGAGCACCCTCGCTTGCGTCCTCGGTGAAGCCAAGCTCGTGAAGACGTTCGCCGAAAGTCGTGTACTCAACGTATGAAGTTATCTCGGCGATGGCGTCGACATCGAACGTCGGACGGACTTCGGCGGCGGCCTCATCGGTAACAAGCAAACCCGTGGCACAACCTCCGACAAAAACCAAGTCATCGAGAACCGGCCTCAACAGCTTTGCGGCTACTATGAGGAGCTCGAGATTCTGATTACCCATTGGCTTTGTTGCGCAAGAGTTTTTTGAGTTCTTGTTCGGCCAATTTGCGCTCGCGGACACGACCGTCGCGAAGAGCGTCCACCAGCGCCAGCTTTTGGTACAGTGCAGTATCTCTCAGCGCGGCCTCCGGCACGGTCTTATAAAGCGGTGCCAGTGCGATTCCTCGCTTCTTCCCTTCCGGGTGCGGCCAAACTGGAATCGGTTCCTTGCCGGCGGCAATCAATCGGTTTAAGGGCGCAGCCGCGTAAGACGTCGGAACACCGCGCGTTGATCCGCCATGCTCCGCAGGAAAGGCATATTTGACTCCGTGAACCAGAAACTCCTCAATTGAGCTAAGATTCGGCTGGCTGTTCATGTCAGGCCCATGAATGAGATGAACTGCCTGGGCTCGCTTGAGTGCGGCGTGTACCTCAGAGGGGCTCATGAACAAATCAGTAGCCATCTGCGCAAACGGGGGCCGATTCGGACCGTACCCGCAAAGCTTGAGAACTACGACGATGTCCTGGGGCTTGAGTGCCATGGCGAGCATTATATATTCGCTATTCGCGAATAGCGAATGCCCGCGGCTCCTGGGGCTTTGGCAGTCTGTTCCTTATTTTAGAAAACCCCGGAAAACTATAATAAGGCCGGGCTCAAAGAACCCTTATTAAAGTTTCCCTTAATTAGCCGAAACAAAGGCTCCTCAATTCTTGAGAGAAAAGACCTTCCATGGCTCGTCAAAGCAAGCGCTCAGCATTGCCACAGTGTCCAGTATTCTGTACCGTAAGACCGATACTGTAGGAGATATTGAACACTGTGCGATCCCGCTCATCCAAATCGTTACCTCTTTCGGTGAAGCGCTGCCAAAACTTGGTTCTGACTTGGCCGATGCGCGGAAGCGGCGGCGAATCTCGACAACCACGATGGCACAACGAGCAATGATTAGTCGGACAACGCTCGTCAAAGTTGAGAAGGGTGATCAAGGCGTGGCGATGGGAATATACGCCACCGTTTTGTTTGTTCTTGGCATGACGGAAAGAATTGCTGATCTCGCGGATGCCCCACACGATCGAACAGGTCTTGATCTTGAAAGCGAGAATCTGCCTAAGCGAATCTCTTCACCAAGGAAGAAGCGCGATGGAACGTCAAACAGAAGTCTTCTTCAATCTTGAGGGCAAAGCTCGCTCAGTTGGTCGTACCCCCATGCCTGCCTAACTCTAAGCTGAGTACGCTAGTAAATACTCAATATCGGTGATTGCTCAGAGGAGTGTAATGAGCAGCGACGTCGAACAACAAGTGACACGAATTTGCGAACGAGCCAAGCATGAGCTCATTGCATTGCTGCTCTCGCTTTCGGTGACGGCAGACCGCCAGCGGCACCAATCCAGGAATGGATGACTGCCAAGCAATTGGCCGAGTATTGGCAACTTCTCACCAATGACAACCAACCGAGAACTGCGGGCATTATGAAGTGGGCGAATCGGCCGGCCGATCAATTCCCGCTTCCTCATGCCTACATGGGCGACCTCCTTCGATTCAGACGTGATGATGTGGATCGCTGGGCACACGAGGAGGCTGTTCGACGCAGTGATTCAAAAATGAAGCGGTTGAGAAATGAGAAAAGGGCGCATTCCTAAGACTGACGAACAGGAGGAGGTCCAAGGGCGTTGCTTGCCTCACACTTTTCGATTCATCACCTTCCACGGAAGGTTCAAAGTGAATAACCTGATGACGGCGGTCTGAAGCGTGGCATTTGCTTCGACCCAAGGCGCCGCATCGCAAGAGTTACACACGGAGAGCAGTGTTGCTGAGAATTTGGGTTACGGTACCCAGGCCTCATTTGAGATCGATATATCTCTACCACTGAAGGAAGGGTTCGCGAGCGACGACGTCAAGGGACTTAATAAGGGCTTGGGAAACGGCTATCAGCGAAGGCTCGTGGCGTGGGACTCCAGATTGTGCCAAAGTTAGATTGAGACGAGGAGTCCAGCCCCGAAGTTAGGAATGGGCCCTCATTGGAAATGGCTCAATTCCCCGTTTCAGGAGGCTCGCCAATCTCGACAACATCATAATTCTCGAGATCCGTAACCAACGGGCACCCGTCGTCAGCCAAGCGCGTCAGATCGTGATACATCTCCTTAGCCAAAACCTTTCGTGACGCGAGCGGCGGATGGAAGCGATCGCCGCCGTCGTATTCTCCAAAGCTTGTCATACACCAACCTCCCAGAACATCAAGCAATAGCCAAAAGGGGAGAGCGCCAATTATCCCACCTTCTTTTCTGTGAAGTCAAAGTAAAACGTGAATTATGTGAATTTAGGATTAACCGTGA
This sequence comes from Pyrinomonadales bacterium, assembly GCA_038210455.1. Lineage (GTDB taxonomy): Bacteria > Acidobacteriota > Blastocatellia > Pyrinomonadales > Pyrinomonadaceae > UBA11740. Next base: position 140,852 of record JBBQWP010000001.1, read on the forward strand.
ATATTTTCACATCTCTCTTGATAAGGTTGCCGAACCGTGTTCTAATGCTTGTACGTATGGATTCATCGACCAGCCTGTTGGATGATGATCGTGCACTCTTGCGCGACATCATGCGTGTCGTTGGCTTCAACCAGAAGGAATTGGCCGCGGCAGCCAAGGTCGGGGAGACATGGTTGACGAACGTGCTAAAGGGTAATCGCCGAACCAGGGTCGACTCTGGAAGGCTTGAACGCGTCGCGCACGTGCTGGTCGAAAGACTGAATAATCGGCAGGCTGATAGTAGGTTTCCGCAGGAGCGGGTAGAGATCGCATTAGTCTCGTTAAGCCGGTTCACGCCAGAAGCCGCTGCTCTGGTTCCGCGAAAGATCCATCGTCCAGGCACGCCCGTACCGGTTGATTCTCTGCCCTACACAAAACGGGACGCGGACGATGAGGCGCTGGTGGCTTTGCAGGATCTGCCCTTCACAATGATGGTTGCGGGTCCTGTTCAGTGCGGCAAGTCAACCTTGCTCGCTCGGTTGCAACAGAAGGCGCGCGACATCGGAGTTGAGACGGCCTGGTTCGACGCAAGACCACCGGCCAGTCCCAATGCGCAAAGAACAAGGAGCCAGCCCGACCCAAATGCTGCCGCAGCTTCAGCCTTATCGGAACTCCTGCAAGCCCAATGGGGCTTGGCACCACCTCGAGAAGGGCTTCCAGACTCTGTTCCAAAGCTGATTCACTGGCTTCTGCGGGCTATGGCGCCGACGGCGTCTAAGCCTCGTCTTCTGATACTGGACGATCTAGCCAAATTGGGTCCGGGCACCGTCGAAGACTGGCTTAGGCTCTTTGTTCGCAAGATGGATACCCGCGCGATTACTGGGGTACAACTGAGCATCGCTGTTGGACTGACTCATCGCTTCGGGATGGGGTTTGCGCATAAACTCGTAGAAATAAGTAGCCTTGTCCGTTGGTGGCCTAGGATTGAGCTCGGTTGGTTTGGGAGTTCGGAGGTGGCTGAACTAGAAAGGACAGTGACCGGCGTTAAGTCGTCAACCCACGAATTATGGAATCTATTTAAGGGACAGCCTTATCTTACTCATGCAGCGGCCATCGACACGGAGTTTCTAGAAGCTGTCCAGCGCTGGACAGCGAAGCCTACGCTGGCGAAAGCGCGTCCGATCAGGAAAGCCGGGCCATACGCGCAGCATTTGAAGGCTATCAAGTTCGCAGTCTCGGAGCCAACTTTGGAGTCAGATAGCAGGACGGCCGCACTAGTCAAGACCTTCGTTAGCGCGTGCGTTGGCAAGCCGCAACTGCCAATCGACCATGACCAGGAGCTCTTCCTAAAGAAAGCAAGGCTGCTTGACCGTGGTGGCAAACCGACGTTGCCCATCTATAGGCTTATCGCCGAGGATTTACAAAAGCTGTTCAAAGTATAGTGCCCTATGTCATCGATCCCGAGAATCAAGGTTGGCAATGCTCTAGACGCAAAAAGGGATCTTTACGTAAAACGCCCCGAAGATGCAGTTTTTCTTGAGAGCGCGTTTGATACCCCGGTCTGGGTCAATATCTACGGCTGCCGCACCATGGGCAAGACGAGTCTCTACACGCAGTACTTAGGGGCACTTGCCGCACGCGGGATCGAAGGGATCCCCATAGACCTCGTAGCCGAAGTTTGGCTTGGTCCGAAGACCTTTTACGAGTGGGCTGGTGCACTTGGCGAGGCAATTGCCGCACGGCTTCAGTTGGATAAGCGCCTCCTCTTAAAACCGCTTGCCGAACTGCCCGCATCCACCGCACCCGGCACCATATTGGAACGACTACTCGTTGATGGTCTACTAAAGCATCGTCAAGGCGACTTGTTACTCATCCTGGATGAATACGACTATATTCGCGAACTCAAGTACCATGATGAAATACTCTACGCGTTCCGCCACATAAAAGCTCTGCAAGCCCGAGATGGCGAACTCAACAGGCTTTCCGTTTGTTTCGTCGGATTAGAGCCGTGGACAAATCTAGGAACGCCGGGTGCGGCCAGTTCATCGCCGATCGCCATACCGATCGAGATGACGGACTTTACTGCTAGTCGGGCAACAATCAAAACACTCAGTCTTGGCTTTCCCGTCCATCAGCGTCCGAACGAAGCCGTGTTCAGGCGGGTGTTGGAACTCTCCGGGGGGCAACCGCTGGTTACGATGGAGATGCTTCGCGCGGTAGGAATGAGCAAATGTCGCACGCCGTCGGCCGTTGATCGGATCGCCAAGAAGCTGGTCGCAGACTCCGGGCTCGGCGCGGACTTGCAACTATTCGAGTCCATCGAGAGAGCCTTCGTCGCCGAGGGAGGGAACGCGTTTGCCGCGTTGCGAGCTTACGAGTCTTTGCTACAAGAAAGCCAAGAGGCGCATACAGCCCCAAGCGCCGATCTGTTACTACTGTTTGGGTTGGCGCGTCGTAAGAAAGGGAGGTTAGAGGTTAAGGGGGATCTCTTCCGCCGCCGATTTGACGCTGATTGGGCTCAGCGGATGCTGAGCCGCGCGGCTAGCGGCATGCACCAGTATCGGGGTGGTGCTAAGAGCAGTGGAAAAAGAATCTGTGTCATCAATACCGGGGGAACTCTAGGCATGGTCGAGCGCGACGGTGTAGTCGTTCCGCCGCGCGATGCCGACGAGTTTAAGGGTTATTTCGCATCACTGGATTCCATTGCGCAGACAGTTGAGTTCATTAATCTCTTCCCACCTCGGGACAGCATCAACGTCTTCCCTGACCAGTGGACCACCATCGCCCAGTACATTCATGCCCGTCGCAATGATGGGTTCGATGGTTTCGTAGTCGCGCACGGAACGGATACGATGGCCTATACTGCGTCAGCCGTGGCGTTCGCGCTCGGGCAACAACTTCGTTTTCCGGTCGTCTTCACTGGCGCGCAGACAACTCCCGATGTCGCTTACGGTGACGCGCACGTCAACCTTTACCGCGCGTGCGAGGTCGCTAAGAAGGATATTCCGGAGGTGGTGATCAGCTTTGGCAACTTTGTCTACCGGGCCGTGCGCGCTCAGAAGAGAGATGACCGCCGCTTCGATGGCTTCGAGTCACCGACGTATCCGCCACTCGCTGAAATCACCGGGGAAATCAACGTCCGCCGGGAACTCTTACGGGTGTTGCCAAAACATAAGAGAGACATTCAGTTGAGGGCTGAATTCGAGCATTCAATTCTAATTGTCCCGCAGTTTCCCGGCTTAGAACCAGGCTTTTTTGAGCACCTCTTGCATGATGGTGATGGTGAGCACGGTTGTAGTGGAGTAATCGTACAAACGCTAGGTGCGGGCAATGTGACAAGCGAGCATCCCTATTCATTCATTCCCTTCGTTGAAAGGGCCTATCGGCAAGGGATTCCAGTAATCGTGACCAGCCAGTATCCACCCGACCCTGGGACGCACACCAAGTACACTCCTGCCGAGGCCCCAATCAAGGCCGGCGCGATTCACGCAGGGAACATGACGCTGGCAGCCGCCGTAACAAAATTTCGGTGGGTGCTTGCGGATGTGCTCCACAGCAAGGGTTGGCGACGACTGGCACCCACACATAAGCGAAAGCTCGTATCTAAGCTTATGGTCGAGAAATCAATCATAGGCGAGTTCTAGATCGACAGGTAAGGAGAGTGAAAAATGGCGGCAAATGAGGTGCGCGGAGTTTTGGTGATCTACACCGGTGGAACCATTGGATCGAAACCGCGGGATCCAGATCCCGACAGCCCGCAGATCGTGGTCCCATGGTCAGAGCTTGAAGCTGGGACACCAGAGTTGCAAGTGTTGACTAAGCAACGCGGGTTACGTGTTGATTGCGAAGCGATAACGCCGTTAGACTCCTGCAACGTTGGCCCTACTGAATGGCAACAGATCGCAGGAATTATTGAGAAGCGTTACAACGAGTTCGATGGCTTCGTAATCCTGCACGGCACCGACACGATGGTTTACACGGCTTCTGCTCTCAGTTTTATGCTGCGCGAATTGGGCAAACCTGTGATTCTGACTGGTGCGCAGCGCTCAGCGTTAGTGGATGTTCGAAACGACGCGACTCAGAACTTCATTACAGCGGTCCTCCTGGCTTGTCCGCCATTCACTGGAATACCGACGGTACCCGAGGTCTGCATCTACTTCGGCGGAAAGTTACTGCGCGGCAATCGCACGGTGAAGCGCGACACGGCCGGCTATGACGCTTACGAGAGCCCAAATATAGAGCCATTGGGCGAGGTGGGCGACCGGATCGTAATCCATGAAACACGCGTGCGATCCGTTCCCGAAGCGGGCCGGCGGTTCAATGTCCGAAAGAGTCTCGATACCAACGTCACTACAGTTCTCGTCTATCCCGGTATTCAAGAAACCGACTTAGCGAAGCGCCAGCTTGATGGCCTAGCAGCTCGGCCATCTCAGCGCCCTGATGGACTCAAGGCAGCTATTGTTATGGCTTACGGCTCTGGCAATATCCCAACGCTGTGGCCCGAGTGGTTGGAGGTCTTTCGCAGAGCGCGCGACAAGGGAATGGTGATCGCCACAGTTAGCCAGTGCAAACGTGGTGCTGTCGAGTTAGGTATTTATGAGACGAGCGCGCTGCTCTTGGAGTTGGGTTTTGTCGCAGCAAGTGACCTCACGTTGGAGGCGGCGCTCTGTAAATTGATGGTCCTTTTGGGTGATCCAGACCTGACGCAAGAAGAGGTCGAGGAAACCTACCAACGTGCCCTGGTTGGTGAACAGAGCAGCTCTGTCTTCATCACCAAATATCCAGTTGCAGCGGGCTCAATCAAGAGTGGTGATGGACAAAATGTCAGTGTGCGGGTTCCGGGGCGACCCTTGGAGGGTGGCTGGCAGGCTGCGCAGGTGGAACGCGCGCTTCTTCGTTTTCGGGGAGCTAGACTCGAATTCTCTGGACAGCGTCCGGTTTTATTCTCAGTTTTCCTCAATCTCGACCGGCCAGAGGATGCGAATCCCGAGCACCCAGGTTTTGCCGGTCAGTTCAAGAAGGAGCCGGTGTCGAAGGATGACCAGATCATATTGTTTGACGTGACACGCGTGCTTACAGCCTTAATTAAGCCAGGTGACCGCGCAAGCTTTACCATATTTCTGGACACCGAAGGCGCTGAGTTCTCGTGGTCGAGAGTGGAGTTGGCAATCATTCAAAAAGAAATTTCGGCGTGACATTTCGCATGGATCTCGATAGTGAATTGGAGTCGCTGCTGGCCGTCGGAGAAACCGTACCCGAACCGGTGAGACGGTGCGCAGGGCGCCTACGTGCCCTGGGCATCTGGCATCAGTTCAGTCGCAACGAGCCGGCTACGAGCTGCCAGGACGCAGCCCGCAAGAGAAACCGTTTAGGCCACAAAGGTGTACCGCTTTGGGATGAGCTCAAGTCGTTCCTCGGCGAATATCATGACGGTCCAGGTACGCGCCGGGTTTTCCTCGCGCATTGCCGAGGCGACCGCAAGCTGGATCTGGAGAAGTTACGTCACGCGCTTGAGTCTGCAGGTGAGATCCGTCGAGTATCTTTGAAAACAGAAGAGCGTTTGTGGGCGGATCATAGGGTCGGTTATGGCACGGTGAACCCGTTAATGGAGATTGCCGGCGGTCTGCAAGTCTTCGATGAGGAGCTGCGTCACGCGGTGGGCGTGCCGGGCACAGTTATGACAAATGCCGCCGATTTTACCTGGGCTGTGGAGTTCAATCCCGCTGAACTAATACCAAATTTGACCGACTCACGCTGGGCTGACATCATTCAGCCGGAGATGGAGGCTGAAGATCCAATTCGTTGGGGTGTTCGAGAGCCAGAAACTATCGGGATACTCACCGGCAATCCCTGCGATTCCGGCTTAGACCTTTGTGCTTCGGTGAATGCTCACGTACGCCGATTGCTGAAAAGGAATTCTCTGGGCGATGTCTCGATGCCAAGAATCGTTATCATCTCCACACCGCAAATCGGGATTTCAATGGAAATGGATAAACGCGAAGAACCGCTTCGCGAAGCGCTGGTTCAGGCTGTAGACGAGCTTTGCGCGACAGGCGCAAAGATTCTCGCTCATCCGGCGCATACGACTCACTACTTCACGCCTGACATTTCGTCGCGGGCGGAGGAGAGGGGCGCGCGCTTTCTATCGATGGCTGAACTTACTGCCGCGAGACTGCGAATGAGTGGTGTTCAGGAGATAGCTCTACTTGGCACCAGATTTGTGACGGACCTCAGCCAACCCTGGAGCGTGTACAAGAATGCGTTCGAGGGTCTGAAGGTTCACACACCTTCGCCTGATGGCTGGAGGAAGATTCATGAATTAGGGTATGAGGTGCAACAGAGAGGGCCAACGCCGCTCTGCTTCAACTGGATGCGCGATCTGTTGCGGGAAGAGGTACCAAACTCATGCAGACACGTGGTCTTGGCGATGACCGAGTTCAGTCCAATCGCCAGGCGACTCAAAGCCCGCGGTCTTCAAGGTAAGATTCTCATCGACCCTGTCGACATCTATGGCGAAGCAATCGCACTCGAATATCTTGGTCTTCCGTCGTTCGGCGCTGAACTCTCGTCTGCGGGAGTGGACGCCTCAAGCTTGGTGACTCAGAAATAGAGAGCCGTCACAACGCGAGCGCGAATTGTCTCGTTCGATCTCAAATTCCTGCGCTGAGTCGTTCGCTGACTTATACCACTGAAATGGCGCGAATAACGGAGTTGTGAGGTTAGCGGGAATTGAATTATTTGACGAGGGTGACGGCGATCGTTTGGCTCTTTATCGTCAACCAAGCGCCGTCAATCACGTGCATGGAGGTTAGAGCAAAATTCAACGCGTCGTTCGCAAAGCCTTTGCCTAATTGACTGTCAAGCCGCATTTAGCATATCGTCTGGGTGCTACTGCAAGGCATCTGGCAATATGGGTTAGATTAGAGGACTCTTTCGGTGAGATTTCCCATCCGGCGTCTAATCTAGAATCGGTTGTTTGTAACGCCAAACCGTCAATCGATCTCAAAACGCGACTGACATCCTTAACACAGTCACGAAGCACGCTGAACCCTCGGAGAGAATCTTATGCGCCTCGCCAAACGCGCTGGGAGATCCCAATCGTCCCATGGCTCACCAAAGGAACTATTAATTGACGTCCTCTGTTTTGAGGGAGTTGAAACAACCGGTGTCGATCGCGCTGTCGGCGAACTGAATCGTACATGGAATAAGGATCGCGTTCGTCTTAGATTTGTTCGCAGGAAAGAACAGCCTCACCTTGGCAGCGTTAGGCCTGGCGAATGGCTTTCCGAAAACTCCTTGAAAGAGCAGTTGCAAATCTTTAAGGACTCCAGCCGCCTTCTAGTCGGGATCACAATTCAACGGCTGGCTCAAGATTATTTTGCTTGTCATTACCCTGACAACGGGACTGCGATTCTGACAACATACAACAATCCAAGCATTCCAGCAGAGATCTTGGAACGCCAATATGTTGAATTCTCCCTCATTTATTGCTTCCTCGACTTGGTCGGTAACTTATCTCTGTGGCACCTCGAAACCCGAGGCTGCTTGTTTGATGAGTGTCCTCAGCCAACAGACATAGGGACAGGCCTGCGTCACTGGTCGATCTGTAAATCGTGTCTGAGACGAATGGACGCGAAGGCCTCGAAACGTCCGGATTTGAAGTCGATTTTTGCTGCCACCAGAGTGGTCCTAGCGGAGTTGGGACCCAAAGAAAGTTCACCATCTCTTTACCCGCGCAACGGAAGTCAATTAGCGTCCACTTCGGCTAAGCTAAGTAACAGTCCTCCATCCCGATCCTCAATCACTCCATACAATATCTCGTCGCGTTTTCTAACCGTGGACAGAGCGCTAATGATTTCTGAGATCAAACGGAGATGGGGGATCTCGCTAGGCCCTGACTTCGCTGATAAGCCGCTGCAAATCGCCAGCGCCCTTCAAAAGATTTCCGACAAGATCTTTAAGCGCCGTAAGGATTGGTCGTCGCTGCGAGATCTCGTTTCGTACAACCACACAACGGACGGACTGCATTTCGACATCCCAGGAAAGCGACATAGAGATCATACTCTCCACCAGCTGTATGTTGCAGTCTTAGGAATGCTCTTCCTTGATATGGAAGTTCCAATTCTCTTAACTGGCAACGGCACCAAGATAATAAGAAGAACCCTGCGTAGCGCAGTCTGTGAGATCTTGAGCGCCGATGAGAGCCTAGTCGATGCGGCTTGGTATGTTTCGGCGATTTTGCACGATCATGGCTATCCCTTGAGCAATGCGATCAGTCGAACAACAAGGATGATGCGCGCAAGAGGAACGATCGGAAACCAGGAGATTCTCGCCAAACGTTTGCGTTTGGACTTCTCCGTGATACGAGGTCTGATGGCCGGAGCGTTGCAGAAAGTAGTGCCTGCTTATGTGAGCAAGGGAAAATGGCCTTCAACCACTGATCCAGAGAAGTTCGAGCGAGACTACCAGAATACGATGGTGCGAGGCCTGAACAATGCCGTTGATGTGACGCAACTGGCAAGACAGATGCCCACCCTAAGATATGATCATGGTGTAATTGGGGCAGCCAACATAGGGCTGATCGCGAAAGATATTGACTTCGTTCGGGAACATGTGTGTCGAGCAATTTACGACCATAACCTGATGACCGACATCACTTTCGAGAATTCGCCACTCTCATTTCTTTTGAAAATGTGCGACACTCTTCAGGAGTGGGATCGAATAGTTTATTGCGGTGATGGAGTGGTTGTTCGGGAATCGAAAGCAGTAAAGCTCGGCCCCTTTCGGCACAACCACGGTACTCTGGTATGGGATCGACCTCTCCATTCGAAATTCCGATTCGAACGGCAGGATCAGCTAGCATTGACGGAGTGGGATGCAACCCTGTGGGAAAGGGGTACCAAAGCGCACCTGTCTCTGCTAAAACATAAGGGCGAAGTGTTTGTTGATGTTGACAAGATCTCGATAGAATACGAGAGGGTGGTAAGTCGTTAGACAATCAGGTGTCATAAAGTGGTTAAGATTCTACCAAGACGAAAGCACTCCTCTCCCTGGCCATCGGCAGTTGATGCCGGATTTCTACGTCTACTGCCCTCATCCTATGAGAAGATCAAGAACTTCTATGGTGTTCTGGAACGCCCCCTTTCAGATTTGAACCCGCTAATGATGCTAGTATGGCGAACGGCACTGTCGCTTCACTATTTGATTGAGGATGAGGTTCTCTACGTCGTAGCGAACTGGCGAAACCAGCCCGTTCTTTGGGGACCACCGATTGGAAAGCGTGTCGGGCTTAAGCACATTCGGCGGGCTTTTGAATTGCTCCGGAAAATTGATCCCCGAAATAGGAAGCCCGTCATTCTCTACTTTTCGGAAGATTATGCTCTTTGGCAGATTCTAATTGAGAGCCGCGAGTTCATCCTTTCAAAACAGTCTAACGAGTACATCTACGATGTGAAGAAGCTTGCGTCCCTTTCAACTCCCGAATACAAGAAGAAGCGCAATAGTTACAACGCATTCAAAGTGAAATATCACCCGACTGTCCATCCATATTCACCTAAATTGGCGGCTGGATGTATTCGCTTGCTGGATCGGTGGGCCATACAAAAGGAACCGCGGGTACGGCTTGGTGGGGACAAACGGAAGTTTGAACTAGAACGTTTCACATGCGCTGCGGCTCTTCGGGAAGGGATTCCCCTGAGTGGGGTAGTAGCGACAGTCGAAGGTGAGGTGCAGGCATTCAGCATTGGCACGCCACATGGGCGGGCTGGGTTTAACTGCATGTTTGAAAAGACTAATCTTGATATGCGAGGTGCATCTGCTTTCATCTTCCCCGAGTTCGCCCGTAGTTGCCTTGGAAAGTACTCCGAGATAAACGCTGGGGAAGACTGGGGTATTGAATACCTCGCAAAGTCAAAAAGGCTTTGGAAGCCGTATCGCACTCAACCGACGTACTCTCTATGTGAGAATCTCGTTAATCCAAATAAAAGGACTGACTGACTATGGCCTATGGTTATCAATTGCTTCTCGACTTATACGGGTGTGAGGGTTGTGATAATTTAGAACTGTGCTACCGTTTTTTGGAAGAAATGGTTGCTCACCTCGGAGTGCGGAAGCAGGCACCACCATCCATATTTCGTACCGACGCGTCATTGGCTCCTAAACATGAGGGTCTAACAGGGTGGGTCCCTCTGATTGAGAGTTCTGTGGTTATTCACACTCACGTTCCTGATAAGTTCATCTCTATTGATGTATATAGCTGCAGAGCTTTCGATTATGTCGACGCCGTCGGGTTTACCAAGCAATTCTTCAAGCCTGAACAACTACATTCCCAAGAGGTCACCAGGGGAGTCAGTCTTTGGGAGACGTCACAGAACGAGATTCAGCTTGAAATGAAAAACACACGGACGCATCCGAACTGTGCCGCTTGACTTTCCATCTTCCCGGTGCCAAACCGTTGCCAAAATTTATCAAAATGGGTCTTTCGAGGTCGTAATTCTTAGTAGTCAATTTCTTGTTCGCGGCTGCGTTTTTGTTAAGGTTTTGGCGAAAAGTGGCGATTTTCAAGGCTGAAAAACTGGTCCACTAAAATCGCATTTTAGCCATTCGCAATGCGGAGGCCAGGGGTTCGAGCCCCCTCTGCTCCACCAACCTACCTATTATCAAGAATCTGTGGTCCTGCAGAAATTCCTTCGCTCCAGAATAAAGTCGATCCTCAAGGTCTGACGTTGCAGACCAGATAGATGCGTATGTAGCATGAGCTTATGAAACGTCGGGTCGTTGTCACGGGTATTGGTCTGGTCACGCCGCTCGGCAACAATGTCGAGACAACGTGGGCTGGGTTGATGGCGGGCAGAAGCGGCGCGGGCCCAATCACTAAGTTCGATGCCGAAACCTTTCCCGCGCGCTTCGCCTGCGAAGTTAAAGACTTCGACGCGCTCGACTATGTCGTGAAGAAAGATGCGCGCAAGATGGGCGCGTTCACACACTATGCGATCGCCGCCTCAGACGAAGCACTCGCCGACAGCGGTTTGAAGATCACGGATGAGAACGCGGAGCGGGTCGGCACGTATATCAGCAGCGGCATCGGCGACTTCTGGGGCATCGAGCGCGAACACTTGAAACTTCTGCGCGAAGGGCCGGGCCGTGTCTCGCCGTTCTTTATCGTCTCGGTGCTCGCCAACATGGCGGCGGGGCAAGTCTCGATCAGGAACGGGGCGAAGGGACCGAACTCGGCGACGGCCACCGCCTGCGCCGCCGGGAATCACGCTATCGGCGATTCGTTCAGGATTATCGAGCGTGGTGACGCCGACGCGATGATCTGCGGCGGCGCAGAGTCAACCATCACGCCTTTGACCATGGCGGGCTTCGCGGCGATGCGCGCGCTCTCGACGCGCAACGACGACCCGGAAGGCGCCTCACGTCCTTTCGACCGCGACCGCGACGGATTTGTGGTGGGCGAAGGCGCCGGGATCATGATCCTCGAAGAACTAGAGCACGCCCGCCGGCGAGGCGCGCATATCTACGCAGAGATCGTCGGCTACGGAGCGACCAGCGACGCCTATCACATGACCGCGCCGGACGAAACGCAAAGCGGCATCATCCGCGCGATGCTCCGCGCGATTCAGGATGCCGGCATCACTCCTGAGCAGATTGGTTACATTAACGCGCACGGCACTTCGACTCCGCTCGGCGACCGGGGCGAGACGCTCGCCGTCAAGAAGGCCTTCGGCGCGCATGCTTTTAAGTTGGCGTGCAGTTCCACTAAGTCGATGACGGGTCATCTGCTCGGCGCGGCGGGTGGCGCAGAATCCGTCTTCACCGTGCTCGCGATCCATCGTGGGAAGTTGCCGCCAACAATTAACTACGATACTCCAGACCCGGAATGCGATCTGGACTATGTGCCGAACGAAGCGCGCGCGACGCAGGTCGAGTACGCGCTCACGAATGGTTTCGGCTTCGGCGGTACGAATGCCGTGCTAGTTTTCAAACGCTTCGGGGCGGAATAAGACAATAAGTAAGCGGCCAGAAAGCACCTTGGGAATCGATGTGGCCATAACTGAGAATCAGAAACTGAAAGGGAAATTCATGCCAATGCGAAAGCGAAAGCGGAATGGAAAGGTAATCTCGCTGAAGGCGGCGGCAGACTGAAAGTCGGCAGCGCCGCCTTTGATGGTCCGCTTTCTGCTCGTCTCTGGTCAGCCGCTTGAGGAGCCGGTCGCCGGTATGGACCGATTGTCATGAACACTCAGGAACAGCTTCAGCAGGCGTTCGCGGAGCAGGAGGGGCGTTCTTAAAACACGGGTCTGATTGATAACCCTCAATCGGGCCGGGCGTAATCCAGCACACCGGTTTGCATCGTCATCTTCCACTCGTCTCCAATTCTTGAATAGACCTTGCAGACTCGCCCTTGCCATCGATTCTCTTTGCCACGATCGTCAATCCAAAGAGTGTCGATATCGACCACAGCGAAAGCTCCATCACCCTCTGTTGAGATTTCGATTTTCTTGATCTCTCTTTGGTTATGAACCAGACGGTGCGTGTCGAATAATTCTTGCCAGCCACTTCTCCAGCGGTCGTGGTTGTATCGGCCCCACTCGATCACCCAGTCCATCGGATCGTGCGATTGCGGTGTCCGCGGCCAGGGCCAGACCATGTCGTGGTGAAAGACCGTCAACAGCAAATCAACGTCCCTGGTATCCCAGGCGCGCGTTTCGCGATTGACGATCTCTTCGATCTGTTTTGTGATGTTGTCGCTCATTGCACGTAGCCTAGACCGGCTTTATGTCTGACAAACTTCAGTTTGTCGCTTCAACTTGGGCAAATTCTGGACAGACCAAAGTTTGTCGGACATCTACTGCCCCGGCACCCTCAAGCCGGCATGAGTTGCTGGAACTCCTGTGGTTCCTCGCCCAGCCACTCTGGATGTTCGGCCGTGCCATCAAAGATCGACACGGTTGGGCTTCTGACACCAGGCGTGCAAAAGAGAAAGCGCGGAGAAAAAACCGAATTTTCTCCGCGCTTGGGTTGATAAAACAGTCAGGCCTCTCGGTCGCCGGAATCACCGACTGAAGTCTATGCTACTTTGAAAATCAGAACGTAAACTTCACTGCCAACTGCAACTGTCTGGGGTCGCCCACACCCTGGCGCAGAAAGCCGTCAAAGTTGAACAGCCCCGGCGTGCTGAGCGGGTTAATGTTGTTCTTGCTGTTGCTGGTATTGAACATTTCAAGAATCGGAATCAGCGCGTAATGCTCGCCAAACTTGAAGGGCCGCTGGATGCGCCAATCGAACGAGAAATATTGATTGTCTTTGCGCAGCGTGTTGCGGTTCGTTGCCGTCCGCCCCGTGACCGGAGTCAGGGGTTGAGCACTGCGCGCCTGGACGCGGAAGTTTCCTTCGATGCCCCAGCCCATCTGGACAAACGTGTAGAAGTTGACCTTGTGCCGGATGTCGCGATCCGAGAATGCGTAGTCCAGACTCAGTTTGTTGATGTCGAACGATCTGTCGGTAAACGGATCGCGCTCGTTTGAGTCGTCGTCCCGGTCTCTCGAAATCACATAATTCATTTCGAATTGGTAGCGCTTACTCATGCGCTTCCGTACGCCGACGGTAAAGCCGCTGTAGAGAGATTTACCCACGGCGCTGGTAACAAATATGTCGCCGAGCGTCGGAAATAATCCAGTTCGCGCATAATTCAGAAAGCGGGTCAAATGCACGCCCTGCGCATGGGTGTAGTCGAAATACGCTGAGAAATCCCGGCCAAGTTCCTGCTCGAAGCCGGTATTGAAAGTATAGATGCGCGGGTTGGCATAGTTCCTACTGAACACGCGCACGCTGGCGCCAAAGGGAATGCCCCCGCCCGGCGCAATGGGTTGGATGTTGGGCCACGTAGGCGGTTGCGCAGCCGCGCCAAAGCAGGTAAACGCAAAGGTGGAGTTACAGAATATGCCAAACTGCTGAGCGCCGTTGTCTGTGATTGAGCCCACCTGCGACAACATGTTCTGTCGTCCGTTAAAGATGCCATAGCTGGCCCGCAGAACAGATTTCCCCTTCTTGGAGATATCCCAGGCGAAGCCCAGCCGCGGTTGAAATTCTTTCTTGGGACTGTGCAACGTGCCGTCTGATGGAAAATTCGGATTCCCCAACAGCTTCCCGTAGGCAGTTTGCGATGGGGCAATCACGGGCTTGGGAAATATCTGAGCTTCCCAGCGCAGGCCATAGTTCAGGGTGAAGTTCGACCGCACCTGCCATTTGTCCTGAAGGAACAGTCCATAGTCCTGGTTCGTTATAGTTGACTTGCCAGGAGGCGGAACGCCGGCGATACCGGTGGATATTCCGTTCTGCAAGTAGAGCAGCAAAGGACCGCCGGCAGAACTACCCGCGGGGCATGCTGTGGGGGCAGTGACCCAGGTCACGACTCCGGCTCCGCTGAAGCATTCCTGTGTACGCGGTCCAAACCCGCCGGGTGCGGTCGGTGACGCATAGCGCAGAAAACCCGCAGCGCTGTCAAAAATATATCGACCCGTAAAGAAACCGCGGAACGTTTGATCGTTGAGGGTGTGTAGCCATTCGCCGCCAAACTTAACCGTGTGGCTGCCGTGAACGATCGAAAAGTTGTCCTTTATATGAGTGCGCCAGATCAGTTCATCAATCGTTGGATTGAGGAAGAACGGACTACCAAATCGGAAAGTTGTAGCAAAGCCCAAGGCCGTATCAGCCGGCACGTTGGAAGGAGTGGCTGCCCGCGGGCGCAACTCCCGCGTGTACGAAAAGTGAGCTTCGTTTAGTTTGGTGGCCGAGACCGTCGAGAATAAGTTGACGTTGACGTTGTTGATCTTCGATGGACCTTCAATGCCGTTGGCTGAGTTACCGTAAGTGGCGACGTCGAACGTCTGGTTCGTGTTCTTCGAGTAGTCGAAGTTATACGAAACTCCGAGTTGGTTCGACTTGCTGATATTGAAGTCAGTCTTGAACAGCATCGCATAGTTCTTGATCGGGTGCTTTACAGGCTGGCCTTCGTCCTGGTTCCTGGTGGTCCTGATGAAGTTGATCAGCGCCAGCCGCTGACAATCGGCGCTGGAATTGATGAGCGCCTCATTGGCCGCAATAGTCGGAGTGGCGACCGGACATGGAGTCCCAATCGGATCGCTCAGGTTTGCGCGGGTCAGTTTCTCGCGAATTCCTTCGAATGAGAAAAAGTAGAAGGCTTTGTCTTTGCGAATGGGCCCGCCGACCGTGCCGCCGAACTGCTCGCGGCGAAAGTCCTTGAGCCGCTTTCCATCCGAGGTGTTTGCCGTCAGACCTTCCAGGCGTTGGAAGTAGAAGAGGCTCCCGTGAACCGCATTCGTGCCGGATTTCGGGATGACGTTGATGATGCCTCCGGCAGTGCGGCCAAATTCCGCGGTGGCTCCGGTTGCTACGACCTGGAATTCCTTAACCGCGTCCAGAGGGATATCAATGGCCGCGCGTTGGCCGCCAAGTTGCTCGCCGAAAAAACCGTTATTATAGTCGCCGCCGTCCAGGCTGACGTTGTTAAAGACGCCGCGCTGGCCGGCAAAAGTGATCTCGTCTCCGTCAGGACCCTGAACCACACTCACGCCCGGTGTAAGCGTCAGCAAGTCTTCAAATTTTCTGCCGAGAATCGGCGTCGTGCTCACCGTCCTCTCGTTAAGCGTCGAACTCGACTCTGTCTTTACGGTATCGACGGTGGGCGACGCCGTAATAGTGACCCGCTCCTGAACCTGCGAAATCTTCATCGACACCGGAAGATTAAGGGCCTGGCCAATCGTCAGATCCAGACTTTCCGCAACCGCCGTCGCAAAGCCCTGTTTGGAAACCGTAACCGAATACTTACCGGGCGGCAGGCCCAAAGCTACGAAGCGACCACCTTCATCTGTCGTCAGAGTCCGCGAGAGATTAGTCTCGAGGTTCCTGATCTCGACGCTTGCCCCGGGCACGATTGCGCCGTTGGCGTCCAGCACCGTGCCCTGGATGGTTCCCGTGGTGATCTGAGTCTGGGAAACGATTGGCAGCGCGATTACCAGCATGACAAACAAAGCAATGCCAAGACGTTTCAGCCAGCCAGTGAACGTGACGCTATGCATGGTTCTTCTCCTTAGTGGTTAACGGTTGTGAACTTCAGTTACTGATCGCCGTTGGCGCTTGGTTGCGGTTGAGGTAGCCGCGCGCGCAACTGCGCTGCTCAGAAAAGGAAAGCGGATTGCGGTTAGCGTGCTAGACATTGCCTGTGACTAGCCGTGGTTGTGTCGACACTCAGTGCATCTTAGTAACACACATTGCGACTGTCAATTATTTTGTTATGAAGAGATAAGGCGTTGGTTATCGATTTAGGGCCGTCAAGTTTTGTCCGCATCGATAAAGGTCTCTGGTTCCAAAAGGGCTTCTTCCAGGCGGTTCAAGAACCGTCCGACGTGCAACCCGTCCATCAGGGCATGGTGCACTTCCACTGAAATCGGGAGCAGCGTGCGTTCATTCTCTGTCGTGAACTTTCCGAAGACGATTCTTGGGACCGAATCACCGCGGCCTTTGGTGCGGGCGTGCGCAAAGCTGGTAAATGAAATCCAGGGCAGAGTCGTGTGGTAAATGACGTCATCGCGCGTCGTCGGCTTTAAGGGCCCACTTCCGGTGCGCACGTCGTCTACCGCTTTGCCCATACCATCGATGAACTCATCGAAATCGATCTGGTAGTCGAAGTACGCGTAGGCAAAGCTCTCATTAGGCAGCAGCACCGTGGTGCCGCCGTTGATCACGTCATAGACAAAGACCTTTTCGTCCTTGAGCCGGTAACGGAAAGGTTCGATTTCGTTGGCGATCCGCAGCGCAAAGTAGTGCAGGGCCAGCGAAATCCTGACGCCGGGTCGCTCGCGAACGAACGCCAGGAATTTTGTGACATCGACCTGCGCGCAGACGTTGAAGTACGGACTTGAATATCCGATGAAGAATTCAAATAGCTCGCGCCGCGACCAGTTCGCAAGGTCAAGATATCCAGCCATGGGGAAAATTGTAACCGATCCTGGGGCCGCCTAATAAACCACCGGTCAGTGAAGCGTGCGAGGTCAAGAAAAACAAAAAGAAGGCTATGTTGGTGAATGGCAGCCCACATAGCCCCCAGCCCCTTGTTCGTCTTCCTTCAGTTCACTGAGGATAGCCCTTGTTTTGCGACTTCGTGTTACGGGAGGATGAACTTCTCGTTAACAAACAAACTTTCGGAACTGCTGAAATCTATCAGAAGGTCACGGCCTCTTGATTTCAGCGTGAACAAGACGACGCATGGTGCTAGTATTTGCTCCAAGGAGACATCATGGAATCCCAAAAGATCATTATTGAGAAACACTCGGACGGATACGTCGCTTATCCTCTCGGCCTCAAAGGCGTCGTTGTGGGCGAAGGAGATAGCTACGAAGAAGCGCTCGCCGACGTGCAATCGGCGATTCGTTTCCACCTCGAAACTTTTGGAAGCGAATGAAGTGTTTGTTGGTCATCGCTTGGACGACCATGGAGACGAAAGGAGCGAGAGAACACCATGACCCAAAGTCTGGAAGCAATCTTCAAGGATGGCGGTTTCAAGCCCGTTGATAAGGGCTCGCTGCCTTTCTCGGAAGGCCAGCGCGTGAAACTCACGGTCGAGGTTCCGCACGAAACCAACGAGAACTTAGTTGAGTTGGCGGGACAAGTATACGAAGGTCTCTCAGAAGAAGATATTGGTGAGATAGAAAGACTCGCCTTGAACCGCGGCAATTTCTTCCACGATCGCCCATCCTCATGAGTTCACCCCGATTCATTGTTGACACCGACATCCTTTCTTTACTAATGCGGAAGAACGCGGCTGTGCTCGCAAGGGCGGGCACGTATTTATCTGAACATCGCCGCTTCACGATCTCGATTATTACTCGCTACGAAATCCTTCGGGGATTGAAAGCAAAGGACGCGCTCAAACAAGCCGAACGCTTCGCAGATTTCTGCGCAAGGAATCAGGTTCTTCCGATCGACGACAACGTGATTGTCCTGGCGGCGGATATTTATGCAGATCTATACAAACGCGGAGAACTGATTGCCGACGCCGATATTCTGATCGCTGCGTCCGCGATGGCGAATGGATGCGGAATCGCGACTAATAATGAGACGCACTTTCGCCGGGTTACGGGCCTGCAAGTTGAAAACTGGTCTCATTGAGGAATGTTGTTGCCCACACTTCTGCTCAATGTAGATCACCCAAGACGTGCGCGAGTACGCGGCGCAAAAAGAGATTGATGAGCAAGCGGCGTTGGGTGTGGAGATGAAGGAGAAGGCGGAGGCGGAGGAATTCGTTTCCGCGGGTGCTGAGATTTACCAAAGCGTAGCCCCCGCAGAGCTTCCTTAATGGAATCGGTCAACGAGCGCCGTAGGCGTGGCAGATAGTAGCCCCGGGTGGAGCGAAGCGGAACCCGGGGATCAAGTTTCCTAAGATGATAGAGAGCCCGCGAAGCGGGCGACAGAATGACTCGAACCCATGTTGCCAGATTTTCTGTTTCTTAAGCTTGAGTTGGTGAAGGAGCAATCCTACGCCGTAACTCATAATCGATCAGGCGAGCCGCTACTTTCTCAGATAGCGAGTTATATCCACCACGAAGGTAAAGGCTTTGTATTACTGCGGGAGGACGGTTCGGAGGAAACCTTAGACTACAGGCTAATGAGTGGCGAAATCCGTATCGATTTGAAAGACATTCAAAACTTAGGTGAAGTTGCCATTGATAAGGCTCTAACACCGGCTACGAAGGAGATTAATGAAACCCAACGTAAGGCTCTCTTCGAAACGCTCAACAGAACCGTTCCATCTCTTGATGCAGGCGGAAGACCCTTATCAGCAGAATTGATTTTGGAAATGTGGGAATCAATGGACTTCAGCTTTGATGAGTCCGGAAACTGGCAACGTCCAACTATGGTGCTCAATCCGATTCAAGCTCCGAGACTCAAGAAGGAGCTAACGAGACTAGAAACTGAACCAGACCTTATTCGATGGTTTGAGGAGTTGCTGACAGAAAAAAAGCGCGACTGGGATGATCGAGAAGCTAATAGAAAACTGGTTGATTAATGTACATGAACTTGGGTACACGATTCCTTTTTGTGAGGTTTTGATCTCCCGAGGGTATACGATCGTAAGGATTTCTAGACAAGGCCGAGGTGAGCTTGGAAAGGATGTCATTGCTAGGACGCGAAACGGAGAACTGCACACCTTTCAGCTGAAAGGTCCAAAGGATATTAACTTATATGAGTGGCAAGACATTCAAAACGAAGTTAGAGATCTCGTTCAACTTCCTGCCATAGATCCGTCCCTCAATCGAGCAGAGCCTCACATCCCATTCTTGGTGACAAACGGTGAGATTGTAGGTGACGCGCTAACTTCGATCGAAGAATATGCCAATGATTGGGTCAGGCGCGGCTACCCACAGTTGCAAATTTGGCGAAGACACGACCTGTTGCCGATGTTTATTGCATCGCATGGGTCGTACTTACCGACAGCATTGGTCGACTTTCGTGAGTTTGTCCAACTGTATGTAAGCCAATTCGAGGACAGACTTCCTCGAGAGAAG
Organism: Pyrinomonadales bacterium; assembly: GCA_038210455.1. GTDB lineage: Bacteria > Acidobacteriota > Blastocatellia > Pyrinomonadales > Pyrinomonadaceae > UBA11740. The sequence goes on from JBBQWP010000001.1 coordinate 160,420, forward strand.
TTTGCGCTCTTCCTGCAAGCCCTTGTCAATGTTGATGCCGTGACTGGTCGAGGCCGTGACGGTAAGCGAGCCATCGAGAGTATGGTTCTATTGGCCGGATATATTCTGGAGCAATACGAACGCGCGGAAAACCACGTTTCAGCGATGGAGGGTTGGACCGTTGTCGCGGCAGTGATTCTACACGTCGCTGCTCGGGATAGGTTGCGCAGACGACAATACGAGCAATCACTAAACTTAATATGGACGGCCCTTTATGGAAATCTTGAACGGCTGCAGACGGAGTGCTTGAAGCGCGATCACTTTATCGAGCCCCGATACGTCACGGCCGAGCGAGACGACATTCGAGGTGCGCGAACAACCCTGACACTAGGATGGCTCGCAGCGAAGTACTTCATCGACAAACGGGCCAACGGTAAAGAATCTCATAGTATTCGCGCCATCGTAAAACGTGAACATAAGGCGTTAAGGTTTCTTGGAGAGTCGGATTGGCCATACATAATGTTGTTGTCGCTATATCTTGAACGTACCGAAGGGGCGTCCGCAGGCGAAGGCTTAATCCAAGCTTGGATTCGTGGCATAGTCATGATGAATCACGGAAGGGATTCTAGTGGGATCCCATCACCGTATTGGCTTCAAGAAAAGGTTTTGGCATTTGTGAATGGAAAACTTGCTGCATATGAGCATGAAAGATTTTCTGGTCAGAGTTACACAATTCAGTCTGCACTCGACATGCTTGTCAGAAGACTCTTGAGGCAAGCCGTTACACACTTCTGGCCCGCGGCTTCGCGATTAACGTTTGCTGATTACCTTCCCGGAAATTCAGCGGAATGGTTTTTGTGGCGAGGGTATCAAGGATACATGCGGCTGGATCATCCACAGCAGCCTGTGAGTTGGAGTGCGTGGCGACAATCGGCCAACAATGTACCGCGAAACTCGATCCCAGAGATATTGATCGAAGATTCACGATGGCTGCTTCCGTTTGCATTGACGTACCCGCACCGAGTTACTCGTGAGATGAGCGGTGTTATCGATGCGCTGATTGGTGAACGGGCAGATTTGATTTGATTGGTTCTACATCTGTCGCCCGCTAAAGCGGGCTATAGAATCTTTGGACGTGATCCCCGCAAGCCTATGCGTTATCCTTAATGCATCATCGACGAATCGCTCCTGGCCAAAGTATCAAGCCTCAGCCCCGCCGATCGGCTGGAGTTGATCGGCAAAGTTTGGGACACGCTGTCGCCGGAAGACCTGCCGGCAACTGATCCTGAGAGAGCGGTGATCGACGCTCGATTGGCGGAAATGGAAGCGCATCCTGAAGAGCAAAGTCCATAGCCGGAAGTCAAAGCTCGCCTTGAACGGCTAACTCCTTGAGCTTCGAACAAATCTCAACGTTTCAGCAAAAACCTTCAGGAAATCGGTGAAAAACCTCTCAGGTTGACTCATTTAGATCCGGGCTTTGGTCGCTGAGGTCTGGATTTGATCGATTCAGGTCTGGATTCCACCGACTCAGGTCTGGATTCAACTAACTTGGGTCTAGATTCAATCGAGTTGGGTCTGGACTCAATGGAGTTGGGTCTGGATTTGAACGACTTGGGTTTGGATTCGAGCGACTTAGGTCTGGATTCCAGCTACTTGGGTCTAGATTCCAGTGAGTTGGGTCTGGATTCCGGCGAGCCGGGTCTGGGTTGGAGTGAGTTGGGTCTGGACTCAAGTTGAATTTATGAGCCCGTCGGTCCGCTTGGTGTGGCGATTATCTGTCGCCCGCTAAAGCGGGCTTAATCTAATTGGGGTGCGTGATCCCCGGGCTTGCGCCCGGGGCTACCGATATGCCGCGCCTCCGGCGCTCATTGAGTGTTTCACCTCCCACTCGCACGCAGACTAACCAGTCGACAATGAAGCTTGGCGTCTCGCGCTCTCCCTCTGCGAACCCGCTTCGTATCTGCTAATCTAACTTTCCTTCTGAACCAATGTTTATCGACATCACGCCTCTAAGAATCTCTCGCGATTATCGCCTGCTCTACTTTGGTCAACTGATTTCCACTTTTGGTTCGGCGATCGGTTTTGTCGTGCTCCCGGTGCAGGTCTATCAACTGACCGGGTCCACGCTTTTGGTTGGCTTATTGAGCGCGTCCGAATTTGTTTTGATTTTGCTGATGGCGTTTGTCGGCGGCGCGTATGCCGATTTTATTGACAAGCGAAAGATGCTGCGGGTGACGGAAGTCGGGCACACTTTGGTGGCGGCAATACTGGTGGGCAACGCCATGATGGCTCGCCCGCAGGTGTGGCTTTTGTTTGTTTGCGCCGCGCTGCACGCCAGTATGGCAGCTCTGCAGCGTCCTTCGTTTGAAGCGATGCTGCAAAAACTGATTCCGCCTGAGTTGATGTCTTCGGTGAGCGCGTTGAATTTCCTGCGTTGGAACATGACGACAATTGTGGGCCCTTCAATCGCGGGAATCATCATGGCGAGATTCGGCGCCGGCATCGCCTACTCGATCGATCTGGTGACATTCATTGCCTCGCTCGCCGCCGTGTTTCTGATTCGCGCCGTGCCGCGGGCCACCCAAATGCAGGCTCGCCCGACGTTGAAATCCGTCGTCGAAGGTTTGCACTATGCCTGGAGACGCAAAGAAATTCTCGGAACGTATTTGATTGATATGAACGCAATGTTTTTCGGAATGCCGAGCGCCCTGTTTCCGGCGATGGCCTCAGCTTTTGGCGCGGGAACCGTTGGATTCTTCTACGCGGCGCCGTCGGTGGGTGCGCTCGTAGCGACCCTAACTTCCGGCTGGGCAAAAAAAGTTAATCGGCATGGTCTGTTCGTCGCTATCGCCGCCGCGCTCTGGGGCGTAGCGATAATCTTTTTCGGTTTCGCATCGAATCTATATCTGGCCTTATTTTTCCTGGCCCTGGCGGGCGCTTTCGACATGGTTAGTGGAGTCTTCCGCATGACCATTTGGAATCAGACCATTCCGCACCATCTGCGCGGACGGCTCGCCGGCCTGGAGATGATCAGCTACACGTCGGGTCCGAAACTCGGCGACGCGGAAGCCGGCATCGTGGCCACTGTTTTTAGTCTCCGAACTTCGGTGGTGTCGGGTGGGATTCTGTGCGTGGTCGGCACCGCGATCATCTCTGCGCTAATTCCGCAGTTCATTCGCTACCACGGCAGCGAAGGGATCAAACAGAAGGAATTGGAAGAAGCGCTGCGCGAAGCCGAAACCAAACATTTGATTGTGGACTAAAGCCCAAGCTTCGCGAATCACAGGCACGCCGACTGTATAGAGAGTAAATCCTTACATCTTGCGTATGACCCACGGGTGCGACGCGTGTGCCTCTACTTCACAAAAAGGTCGTTGAGTTCAGCGAACGGGGCCGCGTTGGCTAACCCGGCGAACGATCCGGTCTCGTTGATGGTGCGCGCCGCGCGCATAAAAGCATCCCAGGCGACGCGCGACAGTCCCGAACCTACTGAGATCCGGCGTACCCCAAGATCGGCGAAGTGATCCACCGTAAGAGCGAGGTTGGGACCGAACGACAAAACATTGACTGGCTTTGGAGAGACGGCTTTGACGATCGCCGAGATTTCGTCGGGCTGGCTGACTCCCGGCGCATAGAGACAGTCGGCGCCCGCCTCGGCAAAAGCCGCGAGTCGTTCAAGAGACACGCGCAGCGGATCAGCAGCCCCAATCAGGTACGCTTCGCAGCGCGCCGTCAACATGACACGCGTTCCTGATTCATCGATGGCAGCGCGCGCCGCGCGAACGCGCTCAATAGCCAAATCAATTTCGTAAAGCGGCGTAGAGCCGTCACCGGTGGCGTCTTCGATCGAGAGGCCGGCGACGCCGGTGGCGATGCAGAGCCTCACGTTTCTGGCTACACCCTCCGGTTCATCCGCATACCCGGTTTGAAAATCCGCGTTCACGGGCAGCGGCGTTGCCCCAACGACTTCGCGGAAGTGCTTGAGCATCATTTCGAGCGGCACCGCCGTAACCGAATCGGGCAGGCCCTGAGTAAAAGCGAAACCCGCGGATGACGTAGCGAGCGCTTTGAAACCCAGATGATGAAGATAAATTGACGAACCCACGTCCCAGGGGTTCGGCAGTACAAAACATCCTGATTCGTGCAGCGCGTGAAACGTCGCCACTGCGTTTGACTGATCGTGTTTAGTTTCGTTCATGGTGCGGTGAGTGGGTTATCTGATGAGAGTCTGCTGCTCAGACTTCACCAGCCAGCGGCCGTTCCGTTTGACGAAGGTATCCGTAACGCGGGCGCGGAATGTTCGGCCATCTCTAAGCGTCTGACTTTGAACGTAACTCAATACTGCTGAGTCGCTGTCTGAGCTAACTAATTCACCGTCCGTAATTTTCCAGGACTTGGTAACTTTGTCTGGCTTGGTGGCCGCCAGAATCTGATTCTTGGTTTGCGTCCGGCCGTCGACGCCGGTGCCGCTATACTCATCAGCCATGAACGAGGCCAGAGTCGAGATGTCTCCGGCAAAACTGGCCGTAGTCAGATCATACTCAAGCTTCATTAGCTCAACCGTCAGCGCCGCACGATCTGTTGCCGGGGCTGTTGCCGGGTTGCTTGAGTCAGAACGGCTTTGGTCGGGATGGCCCTCTTCTTTTGCCGGGCTTCCATTTTCGGTACTATTTGCATTCGAAGAGTTAGAATTGTTGGTCGGCTTCGATTTGTCGGTAAGATTGCACAGTGACAATATTGCAATCATTAGAGCAACAGCAAAAATTGAATTCATCAGGCTCTCTTTCTGTCAAACTCGATCAGGAAAGCTACTGTGTATCCAAAGACAGCTTCAAGTCAATGAAGACCCGCGGCGTCTGATCGATACGAATTTGGATTTGGTCGGAAGGTTAGGCTAGAGGTTTCATGCCACAATACGTAGCCCTTTTGCGAGCCATAAATGTCGGTGGCCACACCGTGAAGATGGATCAACTTCGTAGTCTGTTTGAGGCGCTCGGCTTTTCAAATGTCGAGACGTTTATTGCCAGCGGCAATGTGATCTTTGATTCGAAATCCAAAGACGCGTCGGCGCTAGAGCGAAAGATCGAAAAGCATCTGCTGGGAATCCTAGGCTATGAAGTAAAGACCTTTGTCAGAAGCGTCTCGGAAGTGGTGGCCGCGGCAGAATACAAACCGTTTAGCGACTCAGAGATGAACAACCACGCGCTTTATATCGGCTTTCTCGCCGAACCTCCGGGCGCTGAGGCCACCCGGAAACTGCTTTCATTCATTAGCGAAGTTGATGACCTGCATGTTCACGAGCGCGAAGTCTATTGGCTCTGCCGCGTCACCAGGATGAGCGACTCGAAGTTTTCCGGTGCGCTGTTGGAGAAGACTCTTGGGCTGCGGGCGACTTTTCGAAATTCAACTACCGTGAAGAAGCTGGCCACAAAATATTCTTAGTGGCACAGACTTCAGTCTGTGATTCAGTTTCGAAACTGCTAAAGAAAAGATAAGGACAACACCATGCACCGAGAAGACCAGTTCATTCCGCACCTGATCGTTTCCAACGGGCTCGCGGCGATCGACTTTTACAAAGAAGTCCTTGGCGCCGAAGAAGGCCACCGGATGATGACGCCCGACGGCAAGAAACTCGTGCACGGCGAGATCGTTCTGGACGGTCACAAGTTTTTCCTCAGCGATGAGTTTACGGCCAGCGAGGGCGGCACGCTCAAATCGCCACAGGCGCTGGGCGGAACCTGCGTGCGCATCACGATCGAGGTCGAAGACGCCGACGCCACCGTCGAGCGGGCCGTAACTGCGGGCTCGCAGGTGCTCATGCCGTTGCAGGATCTTTTTTGGGGCGCGCGTTATGGGAAGATCCTCGATCCGTTCGGTCATGAGTGGGGCATCAACCAACAGTTGAAAGAACAAACCGACGAAGAGACCCACGCCGCCGCCGAGGAATTTTTCGCGAAGGAAAAATAGACAGAGCGCGGATCTATGGAGTGCGCCGGCAAAGCGAAGCGACGACGGCGCTTTGGATCCGAACGCTATGCGCAATTACGCCAAGATCAAAAGCGGTGTCGCGCTGCGCTTGCCACCGCACTCCAAAGGCTCGTGCCACTACCCCTCATATAGAGACTTCGCTTCGATGAAGATGTGCTTGATCTCCGGGTGCTGATCGCGAATCTTCTTTTCCAGACGCGTCACAACAGCCGCGATTCCTTCGGCTTTCAGATGCTTTTTGAAACGAATGTCCAACGTGAGGAGCACGTCGTCAGGGCTAAAATGCATCGTGAGGGTTTTCCTGACTTCCTCCACCGCCGGATCCGCGGCGGCGATCGCGCGAATGCTGGACAGCACCGCGGGGTCAACTCCCTCTCCAATTAATAAGCCTTTACTTTCGTAAGCCAGAAAGCCCGCCACTACCGCCAGGATTACGCCGATGATGATCGAGGCGACGCCGTCCAGATAGGGATTGTTAAGCAGATGTCCCAGATATATTCCGAGAAAGGCGACCAGAAGCCCCAGCAATGCCGCCGTGTCTTCAAAGAGTACCGTGAAGGTCGTCGGATCTTTGCTCGACCGGATCGTCTGAAATGCTCCCTGGCCGCTCATCTCTTTTCGAAAAGCCTGGATCGCAAAAAAGAATGAAACACCTTCGAAGATGATCGCGAACGAGAGCACCAAATAATTCCAGATTGAGTGATGCACCTGCGGATGGGAAAGGTGGGTGATGCCTTCATAAACCGACATGCCGCCGCCAAGCGCAAAGATCAAAATCGCGACGACCAGAGACCAGAAGTAGAGTTCTTTGCCGTGGCCGAATGGATGATTGGTGTCCGGTGGTTTCTGGCTCTGGCGAACTCCAAGCAGCAGCAGACCGCCGTTGCCGGTATCGACGAGCGAATGGATCCCCTCTGATAGCATGGCTGAGCTGCCGGTGAAAAAGGCGGCCACCAGCTTGGTCGTGGCGATGGCCAGGTTGCCGGCGATCGCGGCGAAGATTGCGGTTCTGGATTCAGTGCGCATAGCAGAATCGCCTGCCGTAGCGGGCGGTTGATCTTCGAGCTAACACGTTATATCCAATCACAAGTTCACCCGCCCGCTACCGCAGGCGGTTCTGACTTTTAGTTGGCGCGCATTACCCCGCTGGATGATAATATCGTTTCCTTTAGTCCGGTACTATTCGATGATTCTTAAAACCCACACGCCGAGATTTCCGCTCGATCACTTCATCGATAGTTTCATTTACTACGAAGGTTATCACCCCGGACATTCCATCGACCGTTTCCTTCCCGACGGCAACACCGAAATCGTTATTGATTTTGACGACCGGCCACAACATATCTACGACAACCACACGCTCGAGGAAATACAGGCCTGTCGACACGTGTGGGCGTCGGGCGTGCGAACGGAGTTCATCACGATTCCCTCGGGAAAGCATGCGGCGATGTTCATAATTTCGTTCAAGAAAGGCATGGCCTATCCGTTTTTCCCGCTGCCGATGAACGAGATGACGGATCGAGTTGTCGATGCAGACCTCCTGTGGGGGAATGATTTTGCTTTGCTCAGAGAACGTCTGTTAGAGATCGGCGAGATCGAACTCAAGTTTGCAGCTGCCGAGAAATTTCTGTGGGAGACTTTTCGGGACCGGTTGGTCCCGAACCCAGCGGTCGAATACGCTCTGGCTGAAATAATCCGCCGGCCCGATCAAATTAACTTGGCGCGACTGAACCAGGACATTGGTTACTCGCAGAAACATTTTACCGGCCTCTTCAGGCGGCAGGTCGGCATTGCCCCAAAGCCTTACCTGAAAATTATCCGCTTCCAAAAAGCAATCCGCGCCATCGAACAACGCCGGCAGGTGAACTGGTCGGTGATTTCGCAGGATTGCGGCTTCTATGACCAAGCCCACTTCATCAATGATTTCAAATCCTTCTCAGGTTTTACTCCTGAGGAATACGTCCGCTCCAAGAACGACATCCTGAACTATGTGCCCGTGGGTTAGGTAAATTTTTTCCAATACAGCCGCTTCGAACACCCTTAGACTTGAAGCCCTATGGAAAAACTTTATCTCAACCATCTGGCTGTGTTTGTGTGCGCGCTGCTGAGCCTCGTCATCGGAGCGTTATGGTATTCACCAGTTCTCTTCTTCAGAGCCTGGCAAAAAGAAACCGGCTTGAGCGACGATCAGGTTGCCAAAGCCAATCCGCTAAAGACCTATTCGCTAACGCTCTTCCTAGCGTGGATAATTTCTTACAACCTCGCGTTTTTTGTGGGCGACAGCAAGACAAATTGGCGCTGGGGCCTGGTGGCCGGACTGCTGGCGGGCGTCGGCTGGGCCGTCCCGATGTTCGTGATCATTTCTCTTTTCGAGCAACGGTCGTTCAAATACATGCTGATCAATTGCGGTTATATCAGCGTCTACTTTGGATTGATCGGATTTGTTTTGGGAATCTGGAGGTGAGGTCAGGTACAGAACCGCGCCCGGTAGGGAGCGGAATAAAGGCTCAACCATAAAAAGCCCGCTTGAATCCTGATCCCGCTCGCTACCGCGAGCGGTTCTGTACCACTACCTGTTTGCGGGGGCCTGTTGTTCGCCACTGTTTTCCCTCCTATAATCCACTCGCCCCCGGATTTCACTCTTGCTTCAGCGCCAAATCACTAATAAAAGTCTTAAGCCTATGCCGGCTCGAAAAAAGTCAGTCTACTTCGTCGCTCTTCTACTCGTGCTCCTTTGCATCACTCCGATTGTCGCCGCCGCTGAGCGCTGGTCGACAAAACTCGACGCCAAGGTGCGCTTTTATCAATCAACCGACTTGGGCGTGGTGTTGGTGGGCACCGAAAAATCTCTGTATGCCGTGGATGGAGAGACCGGTGAGGTACTGTGGCGGCGCAAGCACGCGAAGCTGGATGAGACCGATGTCGCTGCCGTTCCCGGTACGGATCTCGTGTTGCTTAATCTCGAGTCGGGCAGCAAGACGCGGGTCGAAGCGCTCGATCTAATGACTGGCGAACCGCTCTGGCGCAGCGACAAAGTTCGGGGCGCCGTGATGCAGATGGCCCTGGATCAGAACGCGAACCTGCTGGCGGTGGTCATGGTGCGCGATGCCAAAGGAAAAGCGAAAGACGGTTTCAAGCGTAAGCCGGTCATTCACGTTTTTGACATCACGAACGGGGACGAGCTTTGGAAACGTGACCTCGAAAGCGAAGTCGAGATGATGCCCGCGCGCTGGGGCGACGACGACGATGTGCCTTACACGCTCGACAATTATCGCCCGCCGGTCTTTCTCGACAATCGTCTGTACGTTTTCTACGAAGGATTGACTTCGCTTGACGCGCACACCGGAAAGGAACGCCAGCGCGACAAGTTTCGCGTGAACGAAGAAGGCCTGGCGCTGACTGAGGCCGACCCGGTGGCGGACGAACGCAACGTTTACACTTCCGGCCGAGGTAAGGTGCGCGCCATCTCACGTCTGAACGGTGACGAAGTTTGGGAAGCAAAAGATCTCGGCTCAGTCCCCGAGATGCTTTTGACTCGTGATGTTTTGTACGCGCGCACCGGCGGTCAATTCGCGCGTCTGGAGGATGGCGAGACGGTCGCGCGCGGGCCGTATGGCGTCAGCGCCATCGATCTCGAAAGAGGAAAAGTCCTTTGGCGTTACAAAGGCGCCGACAAAGGCATCACTAACCTCGTCATGCCCGATGCGTCGACGCTGGTCGTGGCTGACCGTGACGATTTGATAGTCATTGACGCGCGGACCGGAAAGCGACGCGCGAAGGTTTCGCACGGCGTCGAAAAGGCTGCCTTTGTGCTGTTGAATGAACGCGGCGAAGCGGTGGTCGGCGGCAAGAATGAAGTCGCGGCCTTTGATCTAAACACCAGCGCCAATGTCTGGCGAGCGCGGCACAACCCTCCCGGCCGCGGTTTGCTGCGGACCGTCGCCGCCGTAGCCGCGCGCGCAGCGGCACTCTACTTTCGCTATGGCAGCACGGTGTCGACTGCTTTTCGCGGCGTGCAATTACTGAACACCTTGAATGGGTTGCGCGCCGGCCTGACTTTGCATACAGCGCTGCCGAGCCTGACTACCCTGGCGTCAAACAGAGGGAGCGAATTGGTGCGCAACAACGCCGCCGAATACGCGCGCAATAAAGCTGAAGCATATGCGCGCGAGCGGATTGCGACTTTCGGAATCCTGGCGCGAGCGCGGCAGATGTCTGTTTCGCGTCCGCGCGTCGCGATCCCACGGCCGGCAATTGAAGCGCGCTCGGGAGATGTCGAGGACAAGCTGCTGGAGAAACTGGATCCCGCGCATCAGCTCGAACGGCTGTCGCGTTTCCTTCTGCGCACGCGCAGGCTCGCGGCGTTGCGCGGGGATTGGATGTACTTCTATACGGACCTCGGGCGTGGGAACGGATTGCTGGGAGTTAACGTCAACTCGGGAGCAGACGAACGTTCGATTCGCATGAGCGCGCCGGATGATCGCTTTATTAGTGATGAAGTGCTGCAAGTGCTCTTTGTGTCGCAGGACAATCGAATGGTGGCGTATGGGTTGGGCGGCCGGGACTGATTTTGTTTTTCTTTGCGCCTTGAGTCTTTGGTTTTGCGCCTTTGCGTGAACCAAGATCGAGCTATACGTTTCGCGCAAAGGCGCCGAGAAAAATCGTAAGGCGCAGAGTCCAGAATTGATTTTGAAACCAACTGCGAAAAAGCCGAAGCCTGACAAGGGCGAAAAGCATCTGCGTCGCGTGCAGCACATCTGTCATGCGTTGCCGGGAACAGTAGAAAAAATCTCGCACGGCGAACCGACCTTCTTTGCCGGCGGTAAGAAAGTTTTCGTCATGTTCTCAAACAACCATCACAACGATGGACACATATCCGTCTGCATCCCAGCCGCGATCGGCATCCAGGCGATGCTAATCGAACGAGACCCGGAAAAATTCTACCGTCCGCCCTACGTGGGCGGAGCCGGCTGGGTGGGAGTTGAGCTCGATCGCGTCAGCGATCAAGAACTAGAGTTCCACATACACGAAGCCTGGCGACTGATCGCGCCGAAGAAACTGCAGGAAGAGTTTGCGGCATCTCAAGCATGAGGTCAGCACCACCCACTTCCGGCGGCTGCAAAGCAGAGAGTCCGCAGATTACGCAGATTTCAACGATTACTTAAGACAAACAGATCATGGCATGCCTCGAACGAGCTGTCTTTTCGCCAGTTCGTTCCTGCTTCTGTCTAATCTGTGAAATCGGCGTAATCTGCGGACCTCTTCGTTCGATTCCCAGCACATCTTTTGAAACGAAACGCCCGCCGCCAGCGTTAAAGCTCACAAGCCTTTACCACTTAAGCTGGATTTTTGAGCCTTTTCAGGAGAAGCCCGAATGAAACGAAGAGCACTGCTCAGCCTGGTCGTCTTTGGTCTGCTGCTTTCTGCGGCTGCGTCGCAGACCGTTCAGCCCAACTCCTTTCAGTCAAAAGGCGCGATTCAATCGTCTGCCGTCACGATTCCGTTTGAGCTGGTCAACCGTCACATCGTTTTGAAAGTCGTCGTTAATAATTCCCGGCCGCTGTCATTCGTGCTTGATACCGGCGATCAGTTCGCGATCATCAATCTCGACCGCGCCAAGGAAATGGGACTCAAGCTTCAGGGAGAAATCCACATGGGCGGCGCCGGCGCGGCGATTTCTACCGGATCCTTCGTGCGCGATTCGTCGTTTACGATTCCCGGTTTCCCCGGATTTTCTCAACCGCTGAACGCCGCCTTACCGATCGGGCGGATGGCGCCGCGCTTTGGCCAGGACTTTGACGGCATCATTGGCAGTGAGTTCATCAAACAGTTTGTCCTCGAACTCGATTATCAAGCGCACACCATCAAGCTCTACGACAAAGACAAATTCAGTTACTCGGGAACGGGAGAGAGTATTCCGATCACGTTCAACTCCAGCGGCCACCCCATCATTGAAGGCGAGGTAACGCCGGTTGGCAGCACGCCGGTCAGCGGAAAATTCGTGCTGGATGTTGGCTCGGGCGGCGCGCTAGCGCTCTATAGTCCGTTTGTCACGGGGCACAATCTGCTCGGCGCAAATTTGCCGACCATCAAAGCGATTGGTGTCGGCGGCGCCGGCGGAGAAGTGAGCGCGCGCATCGGCCGCGTCTCTGAATTGAAGATCGGAACTTTCAAAATCAGCCGGCCCATTACGTTGTTCGCTGAAGATAAGGCCGGGGCATTCGCTAGTCCGGCGCTGGTGGGAAATATCGGCCAACAGATAGCCGGCAAGTTCAGATTGTTTTTCGACTACAGCCACAAGCGGATCATTTTCGAGCCGAACGATTCCTTCGCCGAAAGTTTCGACCGCGCGTTCGGCGGAGTCGCGATAGTCGCCGAGGGATCTGACTATCGCACCTTTCGCATCGCGGACGTGCTCGAGGATTCTCCGGGCACCGAAGCAGGTTTACAAAAGGACGACGTCATCACCGCGATTGACGGAAAAGCCGCGGCCGATTTGTCGCTTACGAAAGTGCTCGAGTTGTTCGAGCATCCGACCGCATACAAATTAACCGTGCTTCGCGGCGGCCAGACCCTGCAAGTGACACTGACTCCAAGAAGGCTAGTCTGACATCGCCCTGGTACAGAACCCAGAGGGGTAGCGACGGGGTCCAGCCATCCAAGCTAGTAGGTCGGGCATGCAGCCCTTTGAATTGCGCTTGTTAGGGTTTGATCCGGTCGCCCACCGCTCCCGCTTCTAGCGAGTAGCAACCGGACTAGAGAGCCGGCCGCGCGCGCAAAATCGGTTTACTGGTATCGGAACGTGTGTACCAAAACGCCCAGATAATAAACAAGGCTTGGAGCGGCAATCTAACCCATAATGTAGTTGGACTGTAGGTTGGAAAGAGTCCGGGGTTTGTCGCCATATGGATATTTGCAGGAAAGACGGCGACCAACAACGCAATTAGTCCCCAGGCTGCCATTCTTCTGTACTTCGGTACCAGCAACGCCACCCCGAGAACGATTTCCAGAAACCCACTCAGGTAAACGAGAAACCTTGGGAACGGCAGATAGGTTGGAATTATGCTCACGTAAAAGTCAGAAACTCGAAAATGATTCAGGCCCGCAAATAGAAAAACCACTGCCAGCACATATTTCAAGAGGAATTTTATTTTGATCTTCAATAGTTCGACACTTTCTCAGCGTGGTCTGTGGCTGACATTCTCGATGCCTGCTAAAGGCTTCTGAGTCCGCTCAGTGACATGGCAGGCTATTGTGTAATATCTATGTCACGAACAGTTCACCGCAACCGGATGAATCGGTCTAAGGAATTTCACCTGGGGAATCACACTCTCGTCCTGGTTGATAAGCACAGCGAAAGGAAAGCTTAACCGATGAAACAATTTGTTGTGTGTGCTTTGCTCACTCTGGCTTTGGTTCTTGTCGCCGGCGGCCAGACAGCGAACCCGAAGCTCGGCAAAGACGAACTGATCAAGAATGATCTGATGCAGTTGGAGCGCGACATCGGCAAGGCGAATATCGCCAATGACTACGCTTTTTTTGATCGGGTCGAGGCCGATGAGTTCATCTTCACCGACGCCGGCGGTGGATTGACTACTAAGAAGCAGGATCTTGAGGGTCTGAAGCAGCCTGCTAATCCTGAGGTTAAGTTGGTCGCTTATGATGTGGACGAGATGAATGTCTTGCTCTATGACAAAACCGCGGTCGTCACCGGGCGCGTAACTACCAAACGACTCGTCAAAGGCGCTGAGGTCGTCAGCAAGAATCGCTTCACCGACGTCTTCGTTTGGCGGCAGGAACGTTGGCAACTCGTTGCCGGCCATTCTTCCCGAATTCGACAGCCATAGCAGCGTTAGCGTCTTGAATTTGCTTTCGTGGCTTCGTCCGCTTGGGAAAAAACCGATCCACAAGTCACACGAAATTCCACGAACAAAACCACTTCGCTTCGTGTGTCTTCGTGGATCGTTCTTACTTGGCCTGGCAATCTCCCAAGTCAGAACACTACCCATGCACGCAGAGGCTCCTTCAAGCGGCCCGGTATGAGATAAGATACTGATTTAGCGGGGAACACCACTTGAAAAAGGGAGAGCATCGAGAGCTGCATGAGCATCGCCAATCTTGAACTCAAACTCAGAAAACATCTGACCACGTCGGAATTGGAAGCCGGCCTGGATGAAATTCGGCGCGCGCCGAAAGACGAAGGCGTTTTGGAATTGATCGTGCGCCGGCCCGGCATCAATGACCGCGAAATTCTGGAGTCAGCCGAGTTGCATCTGGATGAAGGGTTGGTGGGCGATAGTTGGATCCGGCGGCGCAGCAAGACTACGCTGGACGGATCGCCAAATCCGCTGATGCAACTGAACATCATGAATTCGCGGGTCACGGCCCTGGTAGCCCAGGACAAGGATCGCTGGCAACTGGCCGGCGATCAGCTTTATATCGATTTCGACTTGCGCGAGGAAAATGTGCCGGCGGGAACCCGCTTGTCTCTGGGCGCGGCAGTGATAGAAGTGACTCCTCCTCCTCACCTTGGCTGTCAGAAATTTGTGGCGCGCTTCGGACTGGACGCGATGAAGTTTGTGAACTCGCCCCTAGGCCGTCAACTCCATCTGCGCGGCGTCAATGCGAAAGTGATCCAGGGCGGAGTAATCCGCGTCGGTGATGTAGTCAGGAAGGTCTAATCGGCGCGTTATATCCGCTCAATAAATGGAAATCTGTCGGGGGAGCACAAAATTCCCGCGGGCCTGCTCAGAACTCAGTGTCTCGTCCTGGTAATAAGACCTGAGGATATTGTTCTGCCAATCAAACAGGTCGGCATTGGCTTCAACAAACTTTGCCCAGTTGTGTTCGCTTCCATTTCGCATCATTCGTTCATGAATCAGGAATACATAGACCCAGGTGATCGTCTCGTGATAGAGATTCGGCTGACCGTTGGCGGTAGCGAAACGCTTCAAGCCGGCGGAAAACCAGCCGAGGGTTTCCAGCACTGAATAGCCGCGCAGATATAGCCAAACCACCCTGACGTGGTCGCGGTGATGAAAGTCTCTGCCGGCCAGAGTGCAATTTTCAAAGCGTTCGATTAATTCTTCATCAGACATAGCCAGACTCCGGAATTTGAAGATTTTGTGCGGCTCATCTCTTCACCCTGCGCCAGACTTGTTTTGACACTGCTGCGGCTTCGCGGTCCTCGGCTTCCAACAAGCGATGACTGGCGTCGGCGTCCAGATCCAATTTGTAGATTCGCTTGAGGTCGGCAATGCGTTGCCGCGTTTCATCGCCAAACGGATGGCGGCCATCAAAGGCATGCAGCACGATGCCTTCCAGTAGATCGCCGAGCGTCATATCGTGATATTCCGCCAGACCCTTCAAGACCTTCAGCAGACGCTTTTCCAGGCGCACGCCGGTTTGCACCCGCTCGACGATTATTCTTTTTTCGGTTGCCGGCGCTTTCTTCTTTTGTGTCTTAGTCATTCGCAGTGCCCTTTCAGTCTTTGAGGTAGCATGGTACATATGTACCACAATACATGCAAGGTGTTAGAGAGGGTGCATGGCCTCTGCATTGCCTCTTCACTTTTCATGGTCTTCTGGGTGATATTGACTCCACCCGATCAGAAAGCCACGAGCAACGACGGAGAGAGCTAAGACCCGATGACCAGATACATCGCCTTCCTGCGCAAAATCAATGTCGGTGGGCAGAATCTCATCAGGATGGAGGAGCTGGCGCGGATCTTCACCGCGGCGGGATTCAAGAACGCGCGCACCTACATTCAGTGTGGCAATGTGATCTTTGACTCTGCTTCGGCGAACGCGGTCGGGCTGAGGAAGAAGATCGAGAAAGCGCTTAGCAAGGCTTTGGGTTATGAGGTTACTGTAATCCTCAGATCGTTGGCGGAACTCGAAAAGATCGTCAAACGAAACCCGTTCAAGAAAACCAAGACCGATGGTGACGTAATGCTGTGCATAGTTTTCCTTGCGGATGAACCGAAGCACAAGCCCAGACTCCCGCTGACATCAAAGACCGAAAAACTCGAAGTATTCGAAGTGAAAGATCGCGCGGCTTTCATTATCGCGCGCCGCAAGCAGACCGGCTGGTTCGGCTTTCCCAACAACTTTGCTGAGAAAGAACTCGGCGTGTTGGGGACCACGCGACAGTGGTCGACGGTTAATAAACTTCTGAAGGCTGCTAAAAAACCTGAGCCGAAAGCCGGGAAGCGATCTTGAAGTTTTGATCATGGAATCTTCAACTCCCTCTCCCTTTTGGGAGAGGGTTGGGGTGAGGGCCTGAGCACAGAACCTACTTTGACCGCACACTGTCCTGGGGTAAACACGACGGTGGATTAAGAAAACGTCGTACTAAGCTTCGCACCCTCACCCCTGGCCCCTCTCCCAAAAGGGAGAGGGGAAACGAATTCAGGTTCCCAGCAGAACTTTTTCAGTCGCCGCCTTCGCTTCGCGCGCCAGCTCAAACGGATCGCGCTCCCAGTATTCAGGCCGGAAGACTTCGACACTTGCCGCCTGGTCGTAACCGATTCGCTTGAACGCTTCGATCATTTCTTTCAGCTTCAGAGTACCAAGGCCGGGCAAGAGGTGGTGCGCGTCGGTAAGCTGATCGATTGGCAAATTTTCGGCATCGTTGATCTGAAAGATGAACAGCCGCTTCGGATCGAGCGCGTCGATCATCTTGATAGTCGAGCCGCCGGTGTAGAAGTGGAAACTGTCGATGACCAGACCAATGTTTCGCCGATTCACTTTCTGAATGATCTCATCGGCCAGCTCCAGGGTCTGGACACTGCAGTCCTTTTGACCAAGGAACTCAAAGGCCAGCGCGACGTTATGCCGCTCGGCGATCGAAGCCAGCTCTCTCAGCACACCCACGGTTTCTTCGATCACTTCATAGCTGCTCAAGCCGCCGGGCGGAAACTTACCGGGACTGATCACCACATAAGGACAGCCGATCGCGGCCGCATTCGAGCAGAGCTCTTCGCATTCGGCTTTGATCTGGGCGTAGGCCGGAACATCTCTGAAGGTGACGTATTCGATCGGACCTATACTAAGAGGTTTCAGTTTGTTCTCGTCAAATAGCGTTTTCAGATCCTTTACGGAGTGTGTTTTCAGGAACTCGCGCAGTTTCGCGGCCTGGATTTCGAGATAGTCGAACCCCGCCGCGGCCGCCGCGCGCACATCGGTCGCCAGGTCGGCTTTCATGGTCGTCGCGCCGTTGAATGATAGTTTCATTGGTTTAGTGAGACAGACTTTAGCATCATTGGTAATGAAGTCAGTACCGGGAGCGTAGCGACCGGGTTCTCTATACTCAACACCAATCGAGCTGCGACGTTGAGAGCCGGTCGCTACGCTCCCAGTACTGACCTCATCATGAGGATCGGATCGAAACTAGAAGTGCTATACAGCCGCGCAAATTCGCAGTAAACTCGCGCGCGTTCAAACGGCGCTGCGCAAAATGCTCGAACAACTCGTCGAAACCTGGCAAATCAACCATCGCGTCACGCTAAAGTTGCTGGACGCGTTATCGGAAGAGGCTTTGCTGGCCACGCTCTCAACCCGGGGCGGTCGCGACGTTGCGCGACAATTGGCGCACCTGCACGAAGTCCGTACCGGCTATGCCGAGATCACTTCGAAAACGAATCGCGATGCGAAGCTGCCGCATTTCGCCAAAGATGAATCGCCAACCCGGAAGCAATTACGCGCGGCGTTCGCAGCTTCAGCAAAAGCCGTCGAGATATCGATCCGCGAGGGCTGGGCCAATGGCGGCAAGCTGACCGGCTTTAAGCGCGGCGTGATTCCGTTGGTCGGCTATCTGATCGCGCACGAGTCACATCATCGCGGCAGCATCCTGCTGACCCTGAAACAAACCGGCCACAAACTCTCTGACGAATTGAAGTGGGGTTTGTGGGATTGGAATAAGGTGTAGCGCAAGTTGTTAACTTGCGATCTTGTATTTGCCGAAGATCATTGAAACGCAGAGGTACGCAAAGGGAATTCGCGGAGGTACGCAGAGTAGCTTTTCCTCGGCGACCTTTGCGAAGACCTCTGCGTACCTTTGCGTTAAAATCTGTCGCTTCAAGCTCAGCTATCTCGCCAGGAGGAACCTATGTTCAGAAAAAACCTTTCGCCCGTTCTGCTTCTCATGCTTGCCCTTGCGACCGTTCTCTTCGCGCAACCTGCGAAGCGTCCAATCAAGCTCGACGACCTGGCGCGCTTCCGCGACGTGCGCGACCCGCAGATTTCGCCCGACGGCCAGTGGGTGGCGTATGTTGTCGGCACGACCGACGCGAAAGAGGACAAAGGCAACGCGCACATCTGGATGGTCGGTTATGACGGCAAGAACGATCGCCAGATTACCTTCAGCACCGACAGCGAAAGCGGGCCGCGCTGGAGCCCCGACGGAAAATATCTCTCGTTCACTTCGTCGCGGCCCGGGAAAGCGAAAGGTAACCAGGTTTGGCTGCTCGACCGTAACGGCGGCGAAGCTTCTCAACTCACTGAGTTGAAAGGTCGTCTGCAGGGTTATGAATGGTCGCCTGATTCAAAGCGTCTGGCCCTGGTAATTGGCGATCCAGATCCCGAAGCCGACGCCGGCCCGAGCCCAGCGCCAGGCACACCTCCCAAACCGCCGAAGCCGATCGTGATCGATCGTTATCGTTATAAGCAGGACGGCGCGGGTTACCTTCTGTCGGGACGCCACAGCTACATTTATCTTTTCGACATCGCGACCAAAAAGCTGGACCGTCTGACCAAGAGCAAATGGGACGAGTCTTCGCCGTCATGGTCAGCCGATGGCGCGCGCATCGCCTTCATGAGCAACCACGCCGACGATCCTGATCGAGATCCATCCGCGCAGTTATTTGTCGCCGACGCCGCGGCGGGCAGTACTGAAAAGCAATTGAGCACCGCGGACAATCGCGCTTCGCGCGCACGACCGGAATGGAGCGCCGACGGAAAGTGGCTCGTGTTTTCCGAAAGCGATGAAAAGAAATACGGCGCCTATAGCATGGAGCATTTGGTGTTCGTGCCGGCCGACGGCAGCGCGGCGCCCACCAGAGTTAAAGCTGTTGAAGATCTCGATCGCGGTGTCGGAGGATGCCGTTTTGCTGGCGACCGCCAGTCCGTGACTTGTGTAGTAACCGACGATCGTTCTGTCTACCCAATAAGTATCTCGCGCAACACCGTGACGCGAATGATGAATCCGCCGGTCGTGGTGTCCAGTTTGAATAGCGGCGGCGGGCACACCGTTCTGCTTTCTGGGAACGACACGAAACCGACGGACGTTTACGCGATGGAAGGCAATGCCCTGCGCCAGCTCACTCATCAGAACGACGCGCTGCTGGCTGAGCTGCAAATCGCGCCGACCGAAGAAGTCGGTTTCAAAAGCAAAGACGGAACTGAAGTGCACGGTCTCCTGACGTATCCGCTCGGTTACGTGAAAGGCACGAAGGTCCCTTTCCTGCTGCGCATCCACGGCGGACCGAACGGCCAGGACCAGCATTCGTTCAGCGTCGAGCGGCAGGTGTTCGCCGCGAATGGCTACGCAGTGCTGGCCGTCAATTATCGCGGCAGCTCTGGCCGTGGCCAGAAATATTCACGAGCGATCGCGGCCGACTGGGGCCATTACGAAGTGGACGATCTGCAAGCCGGCGTCGATCACGTGATTCAAATGGGCGTGGCCGATCCGGATCGATTGGGAGTGGGCGGCTGGAGTTATGGCGCGATTCTGACTGACTACATGATCGCCAGCGACACTCGTTTCAAAGGCGCGACCAGCGGCGCCGGCACGGCGTTCACGGTCGCTTTCTACGGGACCGATCAGTACATCATTCAATACGATTACGAAATTGGACCGCCCTGGAATCCGAAAGCCTGGGAGACCTACCAAAAAATTTCCTACCCATTCCTGCACGCCGATCGCATCAAGACGCCGACACTGTTTCTCGGCGGCGAACGCGACTTTAACGTCCCGGTCCAGGGCGGCCAGCAAATGTACCAGGCGCTGCGCAGTCTCGGCATCGACACGCAACTGATCATCTATCCCAACGAAAACCACGGCATCACGCGACCGAGCTATGTGCGCGATCGCTATGAACGATACCTGGCGTGGTACGACAAGTACGTGAAGAAGACTCCGCCGCCGGCGAAGAACGTGGCTGAGACGGGAATGAAGTAGGCAAGGGTATTGAGGCTGGACGCGAAGCAGCGGGGGCGAGCCCGCCTTCCTGACCTGAGAGACTTTCCTATTGGTGCCGCAGCTCCTCCTTGAAAGCCTTTCAGTCAAGGATCAGCAACTCAATTTGTTTCAACCTCAAGGTCATTTCGATTTTCTATTTCCACCCGGAAGAATGATTAATAATCTGCCGAAAGCAAGCTTGAGGTCGTCGACTCAGCGGTTCCACTGGCTCCGGATATACCTTGCCGTCGCGCTGACTTCAGCGGCCACTCTCTTATTGGAACTTTCGATAACCCGGATCTATTCCGTCTTTCTTTATTATCACTTCGCATTCCTGGCGATCTCTATTGCGCTGTTTGGTCTCGGGGTTGGCGGGCTTTTTTCCTATGTCGTAGAAGAGCGTGGATGGAACATTTTCTCGAGCCTCGGGGGCTTCGCCGTATTGAATAGCCTGCTGGTGGTCGGCTCCTTAGTCTTCATCTTTTCGCAAAAAGGCGGCACGGGTTTTAAGCCTCTGTTCCAGGTCTATCTCTCCAGCGCTCTGCCTTTTTTCTTTGCCGGCGCGATTCTTTCTTTAGCTTTGGCGAAGACTGTAGAGCGAGTCGATAAAGTTTACGGTTTTGATCTGCTGGGAGCGGCCACGGGCTGTCTGCTTCTGGTTTACCTGCTCAATCATCTGGGAGGTCCCAACACGGTTATCGCTTCCGGCTTATTGTTCGCGATCTCGAGCGTGATTTGGTTTTCATTAGCAGGCAAACGCGGAAGGGTCTGGGCCGGCGGATGCATCTCGGTCGCCATGCTGATCCTGATCCTTTACAACGACTATCATCCGGTCATCGATTTCCGCTACGCCAAAGGCGCCGCCTTACAAAATGAAGTCTTCGTTAAGTGGAACAGCTTCTCTCGAATTGCCCTGACCAAACGCGAAGGTCGACCGAACGAAATCGTCATCGATGCGGACGCCGCGACCCAAATACCGTTCTACGATTACAACCAGCTGACTCAAAAGGATCGTGAAGATCTCCTCTTTACAGGCGCGGGCGTTGCCTATCTGCTCAGGCCTGGAGCAAAAACACTGATCATTGGACCGGGAGGTGGAATCGATGTTGCTCGCGCGATAGCGGCAGGAAGCAAGGACATCACCGGAGTGGAAATCAATCCCATTATCGCGGACGTGATAATGAAGAGATTGTATCCAGATCTCAGCAACCATCTTTACTCGCGTCCGGAGTTTCACCTGGTGATCGAAGATGGACGCAGCTACGTTCGTCGCACACCTGAGAAATATCAAATCCTTCAGGCCACTTTGGTCGACACCTGGGCTTCGACCGCCGCCGGCGCTTTCGCTCTATCTGAGAACAACCTGTACACGACCGAAGCGTTTTACGATTACCTGAGTCACTTAACCGACGACGGGATCATGGTGTTCACGCGCTGGGGTTTTGAGCCGCCAAGAGAGTCACTTCGGCTGGTGTCTTTGGCCCGCGAGGCCCTCGGGCAATTAGAGGTGAAGGATTTTCCGCGACACATCATCGTCCTGCGCGAAGGTATGTTGGATACGATCCTGGTTTCCCGGAAGCCTTTCTCTGATTCGGATGTTGCGTTGATCAAAGATTCCCTGGCGGTGAAAAAACTGGCGCCCCTGTACCTGCCCGGAGAGAACATTCCTAACGCTTTCTCCAGCCTGATCCTAACTAACGACGTGGCGCAATTCGAGGAGAGTTATCCTTATGATATTTCCGCGGTCAGCGATGATCGGCCCTTCTTCTTTTATACAGTTCAGCCACGCGACCTTTGGAATTACCTGAATCTACGAACAGGTGCAGCCGGGCCTGAAATTGATCGAAAAATTAACCTGGCGGTGCCCGTGCTTTTTGGCGTCATGGGGACGAGCGTCATTGCCATGCTGGTAATTCTGGTGCTTCCTCCGCTCGTTCTGCGACGGAAGCTACCTTCAGATCCGGCCAGTCGAAAATTTCTTTGGTATTTTATCTTTATCGGTGTGAGTTACATTCTGATCGAGGTCGCCCTGATTCAGAAATTCATTCTATTCCTCGGACACCCTACTTACTCTCTTACGATCATTGTTTTTTCTTTGCTGATAACCAGCGGTATTGGCAGCTATTTCAGTAAGCGCCTTTTGGCTCGATCAGACGGCCGCCTGGTACTGTTATTAATTTCGGTGAGCGTGCTGGTGGCCGTGATGGCCTTGAACCTGGCTTGGCTTTTAAGAACTACGATTGGTTGGCCATTCTGGTCAAAGGCCGTTCTCAGCGTACTCATAGTAGCGCCGGCGGGCTTTGCCATGGGAATGCCTTTCCCAACCGGACTGCGCCGGCTTGAAATACGATCTCCCTTGTTCGTGAAATGGGCGTGGTCATTGAATGCGGCCGCCAGCGTCCTCGGGTCTGTCGGTGCGATTCTGCTGGCCATCTATCTTGGCTTACGCGCTACGCTCCTTATCGGCGGCCTCACTTACATCGGCGCAAGTCTCGTCGTATTGATCACACAACGCAGTCTCCGCAGTGGAACTTCGGGGCGACCACATCAACCTGAAGATGTGAAGGATTAGAAGCGCCTCGCTTTAACCGATTATTTGTTAGTTTAAGGTAGGAGTTGAGAATGGCGAAGACACTCCTTTACCGTCTTTTTGGTGTCGGGAAGATTCCCGCGCAGTTAAGCGCGAAGCTGCGATCTGAAGTCATTGTCTTGCTCGATGAAGGCATTGCGGGTTCGGTTACGTATCTGGACTTTCGCGCGCCTGGAAGAAGGTCGTCGTGGCGGCGTCAATGGTTCACGGGTGCGATTGCTTTGACCCAGACGCGGCTGGTCGCACTTCAGTATGCAAATTTTGCGATTAACGTGCCCGTTACGGATGAGCGGATCCACCAGATGCGTTTCTCGAAAGAAGCAGACGACACCTTACTGATCGCGTTTGATCCGGCTCTGTTTCATAACGACTGGTCCGGAACGATCGAGTACCGGTTTCGTACCTCGGAGGCTCAGGCCTTCCTGGAGAAACTCACGCAGTCTATCTAACATTCGGCTTTGCGCGGATAGCGCGAAGCGCTTCGTCGCTCAAGCAAAGAAGCGGAGGAATTTCTAATTTGCTAAACGGTTCGCTCTTCCAGCGGTTTGGTCTGAGCCTGCGGCTCTTAGTGATCGTACCGGCAATGTTATCTGCGTCATGCCGGCAGACATCAAAGGCGCCGGCGGCGGCAACACCGACTCCGCAGACCGCCGTCGCCACGAACCCGTTGGAAATGCCGTCGCCGATCGTCGGCCGGCCTTATCCAGGCACCGGGACGATCATTTTGATTAATCGCGATGAAGGCTGGATCGAAATTAAGCACGAAGAGATTAAAGGTTTGATGCCCGCGATGACGATGGAATTCTGGCTGAAGACAAAATCTCTGGTGGACAACGTCAGAGTCGGCGACCGGGTTGATTTTACTATCGTGGAAGAAAGCCACGGCGAATACATTACCGAGATCAAAAAGGCGCGTCCGTAAGCCGCAACGACGCGAA
This sequence comes from Pyrinomonadales bacterium, assembly GCA_038210455.1. GTDB lineage: Bacteria > Acidobacteriota > Blastocatellia > Pyrinomonadales > Pyrinomonadaceae > UBA11740. The sequence continues at coordinate 184,094 of JBBQWP010000001.1, forward strand.
AACATTTTTGCCAGGAGGGCCGTCAATGGAAGAAACATCGAAACAAGCAGAGAGCCCGACGCAACTTGTCCGCAGCGATCAGATCGAATGGAAACCGCTGGCTGAACCGGGCGTCGAGGGTGTATGCGTGAAGGTGCTGCGGTTTGATCGAGAGACCCGCCGCGCCCCGACCATCTTGCTGAAATTTGCCGCCGGCGCGACTTACCCGGCGCACGATCATCCCGGCGGCGAAGAAATCTTCGTCGTCGAGGGCGACCTTAAGCTGGGCAAAGATCATTTGTATGCCGGTGATTATTTGTACACGCCGCCGCATGGCAAACATGCAGTGCGGTCAGAGAAAGGCTGTGTCGTGCTGGTGAGTGTTCCTGAGGAAGTTGTGGTTTTGAAGGGTAGGTAAGCGCTGAGAATGAATGCGCGCAGGATGCGCGCGAACCGCCGACAGGATGTCGGCGCTCCGTGATCAATTCGAAGCTGCGTTCATCAACTGCTGGGCGCGTCTCAGATATCTATTGGCCTGCCGCCAATGAATCGTTACGGTATAAGGAATGGTGTCAGCAAAGGCGGTGTCGGTTGGCGTGGGAAGGTTCCTGTTTGCGGCGAGCGCTGAGACGTTAACCACGCGTGGCCGGTCGATCTTCTGCCACCAGAACTCGCCGTCTCGATACGAGTCGAGAGCGTTTGTGAGTTCGGCTTTCAACTTGCCCTGTGGCAGACGCGCCAGCATCGGCTCTACTTCCGCGGTAACTTCGGTCAGATCATTTCTGAAAGCCTGGTAAGAGACGCGGGCGAGTTTGCCGTTGGCCTCGAATTCTCCGAGTGAACGATAGGCCAGCACGTCTTTCTCCAGCCGCTTGAGGGCGACCATCGAGCGCGCCGCCAGCAGCATCTCATCCGTGACTTTGCTTTCGATTTCCGGTTGAGCAGAGAATTGCTTCACGCGCGCGACCGACTGTGCGTAAGCCGCCATTGGGGCGACGAACAGGCTGGTTAAGAGGGCAAGAGACGAACGCTTCATAAACATGGATCCTCGATGCGTTAACCGGTTATACACACGTACCCGCCGGTCCGATTTGAAAGAGTGTGAATCACCTGCGCAAGATGCGCGTGCCACAAAGAAACTGTGGCAGGACGATAAGTGGCACAGACTTCAGTCTGTGATTTCACCCCCGAAAGACTGATCTGCCATCGAGAATCACAGACTGAAGTCTGTGCCACTGTTTACTTCCGTTGCATGAGTTATAAAGTCGCAATATGATTCGCTTTCCTGCTTCGTCAATAATCAAGACCAGGGCCAACCTCTTATGACCACGATTACCAGGTTTATTTTGACGGCCATGGTGGTATCTGTCGCCGCACTGCCCCTCTTTGCCCAGTCCAAATGCCTCAGCCCCTATGAAGCGACGGCCGTGCTGGCGCAGGTGAACAAACCGCCGCCGGTGACTTTCAACAAGAAGTTGCGGGACGAGTTGTTGAAGCTCGCCGGCAAAAGCGAAAAGCTGATTTACAACTCGATTGAAGAAAACCGTCCGAACACTGATTCACAAAAGCGCATTGCTGAAGCCAGACAGCAGGACAATGCTCGTCTATGTCAGATTCTGAAAGAATCCGGCTGGCCCACGTCAGCCCTGGTTGGCAAAGAAGGCGTGGGCGCAACTTTGTACCTGGTCAGGAACAGCAAGCAATTGGATTTGCAGACGGCCCTGCTGCCGGTAATCATCGCCGCGGTAAAGAAGGGCGAACTGGAAAAAGCCGAGGTGGCACGATTGGTTGACCGCATGCGCGTCGATGCGGGCATGAAGCAGTTATTCGGCACGCAGGTAAAAGTCCTGAATGGTTTTCTGGTGCTGACCCCGATCGAAGCTGAAGCGCAAGTCGACGACCGCCGCAAGCAATTCGGTTTGCCGCCACTGGCTGGACAGCTCCGCGAGCTGCAAAGAGATTATCAAACGCCGCTGGTGAAAGCGGTGGCCCCGAGCACGCCGCTCACTCCTGCCCTAAAGCGTTCACTAGACCAGACGATTGCTAACGAACTGGAAACAGCAGTAGTCGATGAAGATGACATCGTTCGCGTCGATACCAGTCTGGTGAACCTGAACGTGAGTGTCTTTAATAACCAAATTAAGTCATTCGTTGGGACGCTCGAGAAGAATGATTTCAAGGTCTTCGAAAATGGACATGAGGAATCAATCGCCTATTTCGCCACCACCGACGTGCCTTTTGATTTAGTGCTCTTGATCGACATGTCGGGCTCGACTTCGGACAAGCGGGACTTGATTCGCAAATCGACTCAACGCTTCATTGAAGCCGCGCGGCCGGCCGACCGTGTGGCTGTGGTCACCTTTGCAGATACGATCGAGGTCGTCTGTGATTTAACAGCAGACCGCTCAAAGTTGATCGCCGGCGCCAAAAGCATCCAGGGCTTTGGCGGCACCCTTCTGTGGGACGCGCTGAAGTTCACGCTCGACAACGTCGTGGGACCGCGGACGATGGGTCGACGGCGGGCAATTGTAGTAATGACAGACGGCGTTGATAATGCTCTGGACGGCGGTACGAGCGGTTCGGAAATCAGCTTTGCGGATTTGCTGGAAGCCGTGCGTAAGAGTGATGAACTGATCATTCCAATCTATCTCGACACTGAAAACGATCAGAACTTCACCGGCGGTTTTCGCGCCAGAGTCTATGAAAATGCCCGCAAAACGCTGGCTTTGCTGGCCCAGGAAAGCGGCGGGCTCTACTACTCAGCCCGCAAGATCAACGACTTGAACGGCGTCTACGATCAGGTCATCAATGATTTGGGAAAGGTTTATAGTCTCGGCTACAAACCGACGAACGAAAAACGCGACGGCTCTTGGCGAAGGGTGCAGATACAGATAGCGAACCGTCCGGATTTGAGCGCTCGTTCAAGGCCGGGTTATTACGCTAATTGATCTGAATAGCACTGATTCGGAGTGATAACTTGCAAAGCCAGCATCAACAAGTTGGCGAAGCCAACGAAATATTTGTAGCCCACAGCGCAAGCTGTGGGTTAAGCACGAGTAGTCAAGATCAGCCCCGGAGGGGCGACATTCGCCACAATTCAGTTTCCGAACTATGTCGCTCGCTTTCGCGAGCTTTGGCTCGACTAACGACTCCTACCCACAGCTTGCGCTGTGGGCTACTGATATATCGCCCGTGTTGCGGGCTGTCCGTGACGCTTATTCAAAGCCCCTAACAATCAAATACTTTAACCGCGAGGACAATTCTATGACTGGACAACCACTCGAATCCGAATACGCTCCGTACTATCACGGCTACATTTCACAAGTAAGCGAAGACGATATTCTGCCGGTGCTTCGTTCGCAAACCGATGCCCTGGATGTGTTGCTGGGCCGGGTAACGCCGGAACGCGAAACTTACCGCTATGCTGAAGGCAAGTGGAGCATCCGCGAAATGATCGGCCACCTGATCGACGGAGAACGCGTGTTTGGCTATCGCGCGTTCTGCATTGCTCGGGGCGAGAGTCAGAATCTGCCTGGCTTTGAGCAGAACGATTACATTTTGACCGCGCCTTACGACCGGATCGAGCTGGAAGATTTGCTCAGTGAGTTTCGACTCGTGCGCCTGTCAAACATCGCCATGTTCCGGACTCTGGATGAAGACGCGTGGGTGCGCCTCGGCACGGCTAATGGCAACCAAGTGTCGGTGCGCGCGATCGCGTTCATCATGGCGGGACACCTGCGGCATCACATGGGAGTTTTGCGGGAACGGTATGACCTCGACGCGAAAAGCTGAAGTTAGGTCCTCATCCGCAAAGAGATCATGGTATTGACGCTGAAAGCGTCAAAGATAGTAGCCGGGGGCAACGCCCCCGGATCACGTTCGAAATGAGATCGCGACCCTGAAGGGGTCGCACAATATCCTGGCTCTGCGACCCTTTCAGGGTCGGGGATGTCGTTGGACCCCGACCGGGGGCGTTGCCCCCGGCTATTACATCTCACGCCTTCGGCGTGAAAGACTGATCAGATTTCAACTGACGCTTCAAGCGCTCACTTCTATCGGAGGTAATCCCCAAATTCATGACTTCAATCAGGAAGCTGCCGCGGTCTCTGTTAGTCGGAACAATTATTGTTGCGTCCGTGACGATCGCCATAGGTCAATCGCCCATCAAAGACTATCGCCGCGCCCACGAGCGCCAAATCCTTGACGAGTTCACCCGCCTACTCGCAATTCCAAACGTAGCTGCTGATCGTCCGAACATCCGGCGCAACGCAGAGTTCATTCTCGAGATGATGCAACGCCGCGGCCTCAGCCCTCGCCTGCTCGAGACCGCGTCGAAAGAATCTCCGCCTGCTGTCTATGGCGAATGGAAGATCCCGGGCGCGACGCATTCGATAGTGCTTTACGCGCACTATGACGGTCAGCCCACTGATCCGAAACAGTGGAGCGGCACCTTGCCATGGCAGCCCGTCTGGCGGACGGCGGCGTTGGAATCCGGGGGCAAGATCGTGACGCTGCCTGTTGATGGTCAAATCAATCCTGAGTGGCGTCTCTATGGGCGATCGTCTTCCGACGACAAAGCCGGAGTCATGGCGATCCTCACGGCTTTCGACGCGCTGAAGGCGCAGGGCATCACACCCTCGCTCAACATCAAATTCATTTTCGAAGGCGAAGAGGAAGCCGGCTCGCCACACCTCGGCGAGATCATCGATCTCAATAAAGATTTGCTCACCGCTGATGCGTGGATCATCTGCGACGGCCCGGTGCACCAGTCGGGACGCAAGCAAGTGGTTTTCGGCGTGCGCGGCGACACAAACGTCGACGTTACCGTCTATGGAGCGAAGCGGCCGCTGCACAGCGGGCACTATGGAAACTGGGCGCCCAATCCGGCGATGGTCCTGGCGCACCTGCTCGCTTCGATGAAAGATGACGCGGGTCGCGTAACGATCACTGGTTGGTACGACGGGGTGGAACCGCTGGGTGCAGCCGAGCAAAAGGCGATCGCTGAAGCGCCCGCCTATGACGACGAGCTGCGATCACAACTCGGCTTCGCTCGCGCAGAAGGATCGGGAAAGAGTTTGCTCGAACTAATTAATCAGCCGTCTCTGAACATCAACGGCATGAGCAGCGGCGACGTGGGCGTGCTGGCGCGGAACGTCATCCCAACCACCGCCAGCGCGGTTCTGGACCTGAGACTGGTGAAGGGAACGGATCATACGCGCCAGGTGCAGAAGCTGATCGATCACATTCGCAAGCAGGGTTTCTATGTAATCGATCGCGATCCAACCGACGACGAACGAAAGCAACATCCGCTGATCGCCAAAGTAATCACGCGGGCCGGCGGTTACAATGCTGAACGAACGCGAATGGATCTGCCCATCGCGGTGGCCGCGGTAATTGCAGTGCAGGCGACCTCAACGCAACCGATAGTCAGATTGCCAACTGCCGGGGGCAGCCTGCCGCTGTCAATCATCACGGACCACCTGCGCACAGTGACGATGACGGTGCCAATCGCCAACTATGACAACAACCAGCATGCTGAAAACGAGAACCTTCGGCTACAGAATCTTTGGGATGGAATAGAGACGATGGCGGCGGTGATGACCATGAAACCGAAGTTCTGATGTGTCATATCCGTCTCTCGCGTGTATCATGAGTCGACGCCCTGCAAGACTTCTGGAGAGATCCGCTGACTTAGCAACGAATCCGGACTATGCGCAAGATCATCGTTTACATCGCCACCAGCACCGACGGTTTTATCGCGCGGCGCAATGGCTCGGTCGATTGGCTGGACCGTCCACAGATCAAGGGCAGCTATGGCATGGGCGAGTTCTATCGTTCGATTGACACAGTCCTGTGGGGACGCAAGACCTACGACATGGCCCTGGGGTTCAAAGCAGGCGGCAAAGCCGGAACGGAATCCGACAGCAAGGTCAAGAACTATGTCTTCTCGCGCCGGCCGCCGCGAAAGCCGGTCGTCGGAGCCGAGTTCGTTAAGGAACCCATTCCCGAATTCGCGAAACGCCTCCGTTCCCTGGCGGGCAAAGATATCTGGATGATGGGCGGCGCCGGGATCATCGCATCGTTTCTCGACGAGGGCGCAATCGACGAATTCATCATTCACGTAATCCCCACGCTAATCGGCGAAGGCATTCCGCTGATCGCACCACGCCATCGCAACGTGCCGTTGAAACTAATTTCCTGCCGTAGTTTTTCCGATGGCGTGGTGCGGCTGCACTATGCGATCGATCGGGGAAAGCCCAAGAAGGCTTCAAAGAAAGAATCCGCTTGAAGTGAAGATTCGTTCCGATCCTCAGGAATGAGAGTGAGATCCATCTAGCGGAGCGGTATGGATTCAAAAGTCCCGTAGGGACGAAATATTTATAGCCCCGCCGCCTTAATAAACCGCAGAGCCCGTTTACGGGCGAAAGAACATTCCGCTCCTAACGGAGCTCGCGGCAATTCTTGGTACGGTTCTATAAATATTGCGCCGCTACGCGGCTCAGGATCCACGTACTTATCAAGCCTCGGCAGGTTTTAACTTTGGCGGCTTTTTCTTTGCGCCCTTCGCGTCAGGTGGTGGGTCTTCTTCCTTAGTCATCCGATTGATAATGAACTGCTGCAGAAAGCCCACGATATTTCCCACCAGCCAGTAAATCAAAAGCCCGGCCGGCGCGCTCCATAAAATGTAGAGCATCATCATCGGCATGCCGACCGCCATCATCTTGCGCTGCATCGGATCGGCCGTGGGCTGGGGCGTCATCAATTGCAGGGTGATCATTGAACTGGCAAATAACAACGGCAGGATGCGAATGAAACTAAGCAGGTAAGGTTCAGGTCCCGACAAGTCAGGAATCCACAAAAAAGTCGCCTGGCGAAAGTCGATCGAGATGGTGATGGCGCTGTAGAGCGCAAACAGAAACGGCATCTGAATCAGCAGCGGCAAACATCCGCCCAATGGGTTCGCCTCTTTCATCAGCCGCAGTTGCTCCATCTGCAACTCTTTCATCCGCGGGTCGGTCGACTTCATCCCCTTTAACTTCTCTTGCAGCTCTTTCATCCGCGGCGCATACTTCTGCGCCTTTTTCATCTTGCGCGACGATTGCCATTTGAGCGGGAAGAAAAGCGAATAGATAAAGATAGTGAACAGCATGATGGCCACACCGTAACTGCCGGTAATGCGCTGTAGCCTGTCGATCGCGAACAGAATCGGCACGGCGAGAAAACGGCGCATGCTGCCAAGAAATCCGAAGTTGATTGCTTCGCCCAGATCGACCTGGGGCCCCCCGATTTGCTTGATTTCTTCGCTGGCCGCCGCCAACAGCCGGTGGTCTTTCGGACCCACGTAGACTTCTGTTTTCGCGCCGTCAGTAGATACCGGGACCAAGCCGGTAACCAGAAATCGCTGTTCGGCTTTGCCGTTGGTCTTCACCTCGTATGCGGTGGTGCGGTACTCGAGTCCAGTAGTCGGCTTTGACGGCACCGCTATCATCCCAAAGTAGGTGTCATCAACGCCGGCCCACTGCACCGCGCCCTCGAGTGGTTCGCGATCGGGAGGCTTATTAACCACTGACTTGATCCCGACGGCTTCGAGCAACCAGTTGATGGTGCCCGTGCTCTGGCGATCGGAATGGACTTCAAGAGAATTCAACCGCCGCACCTGGCCGTTGAGCACCGCGATTCCTTCGGGCGCGAAAGAATAAAAAGTGTAGTGATCGATGCCCTGGTCGCCGATGTTCGGACCGATGGCCAACTGCGCGTGGGGCACCGGCTGATTGTTTTTTGTGAGTTTGAGTTCGATTTCGGCAATGTACCGGTCGGCAAAGAAAGTCATCCGCTTAATGACATCGAGGCCCGTAGCGTCGTCATGAATCGTGAATTCAATCTGTCGCGACCCGCTGGGGACATCGACAGTGGCGTCTCCTGATTCAGAGTCCGCTCCGGTAACTTTGAAATTACGGTTCGCCAGAACGTTATCGGCCGTCGCTTCGCCGGTCACGACCTGAAGGGGTCGGAAGAGTTGTTCAGGCGCTATGCCCGCGGGCGTCGTCGGGATCAGCTCCAGGGCTTTTGGATTGTTCTTCGTCGAACCAATTGAGGAGAGATTGCGCCAGGTGCCGTCGCTTCGCTTCACCTTCTTCACAATCCAACTGCTGGCGACCGCTCCGCGAGTATCAAAAGTGGCCTCATAGAGTGGCGTCGTGACGCGGAGCTTTCGCTGCGGCACGTTGTCGGGCGTAGGCCCGGGAGTGGGCGACGGAGCTTGCGCAACCTGTGCGGGTGTCGGCGTGGTGCTGGCTGACGTTTGCGATGTTGGTTGCGGAGAACTCTGTACTATCGCTGGATTGTTCGCGTTGGCATTTGCGTTTAAGGGTGGCTTGACCGGCGGAAAAAGTACATTCCACAGAATTAGCACAGCCGCTGACGCGACGAGAGCCACAATGAATCTTTGTTGCTGTTGCATTCGAACTTTCTTTTTGGAGCGCGCTGACTTGTCAGCGCTTTTAAAAGCGGCCACAAGTCGCCGCACTCCACAGACTACTTCACCGGATCATAACCGCCCGCGCTAAACGGCTGACAGCGCAAGAGCCGCCAAACGGCCATGCCGCTCCCGCGCAGCGCGCCATGGCGCTCAATTGCTTCACGCGCATATTCGGAACAAGTCGGAACAAAGCGACAAGACGGCGGCAGCCACGGCGAGATTACTGCTTTGTAGAACTTCAAAAGCGAAAGAAGAATGACGCGCATCGATCCTCGGGGCATTAGCCCAAGCGTTAGCGCGGGCTCAGTTCTAACCGTCGGCTTGCTCAGGTGAGCCCTCCCTCACGGTCGGGCTAGTGCCCCGAACCCCACCGCGACGCTCGAACTGTGCAACTTGCGCGATGATCTTACGAAACTCGCGAAAGCGATGTTCCTCGTCTGAGACGAGCAAGGAGCGCTTCGCATTCAAAACCCAGTCGTATCTGTGCTGCAAGCCCTCCAGTTCAGCACCGCTGCGCCGAAAAAGCTCGCGCAGCAAACGCTTGGTCCGGTTCCGATCGACCGCCTTCCCGATCGCCTTGGTCGAAGCCGTGACACCCAAACGGTGCTCAGTCAATTCGTTCCTGCGCAAAAAAGCGGCCAGCAGCCGGCCGTCAAAGCGTTGCCCTTCGGCATAGATCTTTTGGAACTGGGCCCGAGCGCTCAGCCGCCGCCGCTTCGGCAACGCCTGACTGACCTTCACCGGCGCGACATCAAAGCTCGGGACCAAAGGCTTTAGTAATGCGCCGGAGTGAGCCGTTTGCGGCCCTTGGCGCGGCGTCGCTTGATCACCAGGCGGCCGTTCTTGGTCGCCATGCGCGCGCGAAAGCCATGCGTCTTAGCGCGGCGGCGATTGTTAGGTTGAAAGGTTCGCTTCGGCATAGAGAATAAATCCCCCGTTCAAGGAAAAGACTTAGCGTAGCGACGCGGCAATGCGATGTCAAGGAAGGTCGCAACGCTCCTTGACGCGTTGTAAAATCGCGTGTTAGCCTTCAAGGCTTTTGACATGAGCAGTTGGGTCAGTGTAGCTGACATAGCGTTGGCGTTCTGATTTTGGCCGAACTAGCGGTTATTGTCAGCGCGCAAGCTGACAGCTTGCGCTACTTTATTTCCCAGCTAAGAACAAGTCGCAAATGGTCTACCCGCTCGGCTTCGCCGAAAACTCAATTCAACTTGTGCCCGATGGCACGCTCGTTTTGCACGTGCTGATCATCCTGGTGATGGTCTACGTCCTAAACGCCACCCTTTTCAAACCGATTAACGCCATTTTGGCAGCGCGCGAGAAACGCACGCGCGGCCGTCTAACTGAAGCCCAGGAAATCCTGAAGAGCGTCAGCGAAAAACTGGCCGAGTACGAACGCGCGTTGCGGGCAGCGCGAACTGAAGCCTACGCATTCACTGAGCACGAGCGCGCCGGAGAAATGCAGGAACGTCAGAAAAATTTGGATGAAATGCGCGCAAAGCTGGCCGCCTCGATCGCTTCGGAGAAGGAAGCCATCCAGAATCAGGCCGAAGCGGCGCGCGCTACTTTGGAAGCCGACGCGCGCCGGATCGCCGTCGAGATTGGTTCGCGCGTGCTCAGCCGATCGGTTTCGAGCGCAGAATTAAATTAGCCATGTTCCTCTCTCTCATCATGCTCGCTTTCCAGGAACCACGCTGGTGGGACTATCCCGGCTTTGAGTTGTGGAAGTTCGCCAACCTGGCGATTTTTGTGCTGGCCCTGGTTTACATCATGAGCCGGAAAGTGAAGTTAGGCGAAGTCTTTCGCGCCCGTCGCGAGGGGATCAAACAGGAATTGGCCCGCGCCCAACAAGAGCGCGACGCGGCGTTGGCAAAGCTCAAGGAAGTGGAAGAGCGCCTGGCGCGGCTCGACACCGAAGTGGCGACCATCAAGGAGCATTCTCAGCGTGAGGCCGCGGAAGAGCGCGAACGCATTGCCCGTTCAACCGAGACCGAGATTACCAAGCTCAGCGAACAAGCGACGCGGGAAATCGAGAGCGCCGGCAAGCATGCCCGCAAAGTCCTGCGACGCCACACTGCCGAAGAGAGCGTTCGCCTGGCGGAAGAAATTATCCGTCGCGAAATGAAACCGGAAGACGACGCGCGTTTGATCGCCAGCAACATTGAAAACCTGAGAGGTCCGGCGCAATGAGTGTACAGACGGTCGCGCGTCGCTATGCCTCGGCGTTGGTGGATGTCGTGCTGGAACGCGGCGAGGCGCGCCAGGTCCAGGACGAGCTGTTGGCCTGGGAAAAAATGTTTCAGGCGAATCCAACGCTGCCTGAAGTTTTTCGCAACCCGACGATTGCGCTGGATAAGAAATGGGCCGTGCTCAACAAACTGATCGAGCGGTCACAGCCTCGGCCGACTACGGTGAATTTTCTGAAAGTTCTGTTGCAGAACCAGAGACTCACGGAGCTCGGCGAGATTAATCTGAAGTTTGCTGAGCTGCTTGATCTGCGCGCGGGGATGGTGGCGGCCACTGTAACTACGGCGCGGTCCGTGCCCGCGAATACGCAGCAAGAATTACATACGAAACTCTTGACGGTGACCGGCAAGAAGGTGCGGATCAACTTTATGACCGATCCGGAATTGATTGGCGGTTTGGTGACGCGCATCGGCTCGACTGTCTATGACGGCTCAGTGCGGAATCATCTGGATCAGATTAAGGCGAAGATGGCGGGATAAGCATTGCCAATTTCCAATTGCTGATTTCCGATTGTCGTAATAGCAATGGGAACTCTTGAATTGGCAATCGAAAATCGGAAATGAACAATGGAACCAATTAAAGCAAACGAAATCAACGAAATCATTCGGCAGCAGATCGAAACCTTCGAAACCGGCGTCACCGTGAGCGAAGTCGGCACCGTAATCAAAGTCGGCGACGGCATCGCCGAGATCCACGGCCTCGAGAAAGTTATGGCTGGTGAGCTGCTGGAGTTTCCGCACGAAGTCCGCGGCCTGGCGCTCAATCTGGAAGAAGACAAAGTGGGCGCGGTGCTGTTCGGTGACTTTCAGAAGATCAAGCAGGGTGATCTGGTTAAGCGCACCGGTCGCATCATGCAGGTGCCCGTAGGCCAGGCGCTGATTGGCCGCGTGATGGACGCACTGGGTAACCCCATCGACGATCGCGGGCCAATCCTGACCGACGAATACAACGAGGTCGAGCGCATCGCTCCCGGCGTCGTCGATCGGCAACCGGTGAAAGAGTCTCTGCCAACCGGTCTGAAAGCGATCGATTCGATGGTGCCCATCGGCCGCGGTCAGCGCGAACTGATCATCGGCGACCGGCAAACTGGAAAAACCGCCGTCGCCGTAGATACGATCATCAATCAGCGCGGCAAGGACGTCATCTGCATCTATGTGGCGATCGGCCAGAAGGCTTCGACCGTCGCGCAGGTGGTAAAGACCTTGCAGGACTTTGGCGCGATGGATTACACGATCGTCGTGAAAGCGACTGCCTCTGATCCAGCCGCCATGCAGTTTCTCGCGCCGTATTCAGGTGCGGCCATGGGCGAGTATTTCCGCGATCGCGGCCAACATGCCCTGACCATCTATGACGATCTTTCAAAGCAAGCCGCCGCATATCGCGAGATTTCCCTGCTGCTGCGACGACCGCCGGGCCGCGAAGCTTATCCCGGCGACGTGTTCTATCTCCACTCGCGCCTGCTTGAGCGCGCCGCGAAACTTTCCGACTTGAAAGGCGGCGGCTCGCTAACCAGTCTGCCGATCATTGAAACGCAGGCCGGCGACATCTCAGCCTACATTCCGACCAACGTGATTTCGATTACTGATGGACAGATATTTCTTCAGGGCGACCTTTTCAACGCCGGTTTTCGACCGGCCATCGATGTGGGTAACTCAGTCTCGCGCGTCGGCGGCGCGGCCCAGATCAAAGCGATGAAGCAGGTCGCCGGAAGTTTGCGTCTCGATCTGGCACAGTATCGCGAGCTGGCTGCGTTCGCGCAGTTCGGATCGGATCTGGACAAAGCGACGCAGGCGCAACTGGCCCGCGGCCAGCGCCTGACTGAAATCCTGAAGCAGCCGCAGTACCAACCGATGGACGTCGAAAAGCAGGTGCTGATCATCTGGGCGGCAATCAACGGCTTTACCGATGACGTTCCGGTTGAAGACATTCGCAGATTCGAAACTGAGCTAACCAGCTTTATTGAGAATTCGCATCCCGGTGTCCTGCAACAGATACGCGAGAAGAAAGCGATTACGGACGAGATCAAGAAGGACCTGGAACAATCGCTCAAGGACTTCAAAGATCGCTGGGCTGATAATGCTAAAGCAGCAGCGGCGGCTTAGCTCCATGCGCCCTGAAGGGGCAGCAGATAGTAGCCAGGGGCAAGCGAAGCGCCGCCCGTGCGACCTGAAGGGGCGCCACGAATTCTAAAGATTGAAAATGATTTCTGGCACCCCTTCCGGGTGCGGACCAATAAACTGATCGGATCCAGGGGCGGCGCTTCGCTTGCCCCTGGCTACTATCTTTCACCGCTCCGCGGTGACTGAAGGAAATGGCAAATCTTTTAGACATTCGCCGGCGCATTAAGTCGGTCAAGAACACGCAGCAGATCACCAAGGCCATGAAGATGGTCTCGGCGGCGAAGTTGAAGCGCGCGCAGGATCGCGTCGTCAACGCGCGCCCGTTCGCCAACAAAATGACCGAGGTGCTCGGCTCGCTGGCTGCGCAAATACCGGAAGATTTTCATCATCCGCTGCTCGACGCGCGTGGAGACGAACGCTACCTCGTCGTTTTGATCACGGCTGATAAAGGATTGTGCGGCGCCTTCAATACCAACCTGACCAAGGCAGGTCAGGCCTTTCTAAAGGAAAACAAGGACAAGCAGGTTGAGTTGCTGCCGGTGGGCCGTAAGGGGCGCGACTTTTTCCGGCGCCGCGCGCAACTCGCCGGCGAATACATAGGTTTGAGCGGAAAAGGCCGGATTGATTTTTCGGAAGCGCTCGACGTGGCCCGCGATATAGTCAAACGATTTACTGAAGACGAATCACTCGACAAGGTCTTTCTTATCTTTGCCGAATTCAAATCGGTTTTGAATCAGCGCATAGTCGTCGAACAACTCCTGCCGATCTCTCGCACGACCGAGGCAGCCGAAAATCCAGACGGCTCTACCACGCAGGATTACATCTACGAACAACCGCCGGCAGAAATCTTCAGCCGCCTGCTACCGCGCCTGGTCGAAACGCAAATCTTTCGGGCCCTGCTGGAATCAGTGGCCTCCGAACAGGGTGCGCGCATGACTGCGATGGATGCTGCTTCAAAGAACGCCGGCGATTTGATCTCTTCACTGACCCTCAACATGAATCGCGTGCGCCAGGCTGCGATTACCAGAGAGATCATCGAAATCGTTTCCGGCGCGTCAGCGCTCTAATTTGGAGTGCGCCGACAGAGCGAAGCGGCGACGGCGCTTTCAATGTTCAATCCAGAAATCCAAAGCGGTGTCGCGCTGCGCTTGCCACCGCACTCCAAAAAGCGCTTATCGCGCTACGGCCCACTCATCATTTGGGCGGCGCTGATCTTCATCGGTTCAGGCAACGTGCTATCAGCGGCCAACACCTCGATAGTGGTGCGGGTCGCGCACTGGTTGTTTCCTCAGGCCAGCGACGCCACCCTGGCCACTCTTCATTTCGTAATCCGCAAAGGCGGACACCTGACGGAATATGCGCTTCTGGCGCTGCTGACGGCGCGCGCGTTCTTAACTTCATCGCGCGAGTTGCTCCGCAGCCGCTGGTTCTGGTGTGCGCTGTTGGTGGTGGTCGTTTATGCACTCAGCGATGAGTTCCATCAGAGTTTTGTCCCGTCGCGGACCGCTTCGATCTACGACAGCATGATCGATTCGGGGGGTGGACTGGTGGGGCTGCTGGTTTATCGTGCGACGCGATCGCGTAGGGGCGCTAGCCAGACCGTGAGGAAGGGCTCACATTAGTTAGCGGGTAGATGCGAGGCCCTTCCTGACAGTCGGGCTAGTGCCCCGGCCGGTAATGATGCTCAAATCAAGCGACGCAGCATAATTTTCACGACAATCCTCTTGCCGGCGCGAGCGAGCGTCAGCGAATGCCGGCTGGGCAAAACCGATTTCGGAAAGAATCAACAGCGCCAGCGGTAAGGCGAGCCCCCAGGTCATCCGTCGCTGAATTGCTTTCTTTAGTGAGCGCTGGTCGTGTTTTTGGGCTTTGAGCATTCTCGTAATGATTGGCTCTGGGAAGAAGTTATGTCGCGGCCGGGAATCTGTAAAGCCTGCAAGCCCGTGTTCCTTGAACATTGGCTGGCCCCTACGCGTATAATGACGGTGCGACAGAAGCTTCTGTTAGCCAAAAGGAGATAGAAAGCAAATGGGAATTCTTGACCGGCTCAGTCCGAGCGCACAGTTCATTGAAGTAGTCGAGTGGCTCGACGATTCGAGCAATACGATGCTTTACCGGTTTCCAGTTCGCGATCAGGAAATCAAGAACGGCGCGCAGTTGATCGTGCGCGAATCGCAGGCCGCTGTCTTTGTTCACGAAGGACAGATTGCCGACGTCTTCGGCCCGGGCCGATACAATGTCGAAGGCGGTAACACGCCCATCCTTTCGAAACTCGGCGCGTGGAAACACGGATTCAATTCGCCCATCAAGTCGGAAGTTTACTTCGTCAACACCAAACAATTCACCGATCTGAAGTGGGGCACTTCGAATCCGGTGATGATGCGCGATGCGGATTTCGGCATGGTGAGGCTGCGGGCGTTCGGCATCTATTCGATGCGCGTGGCCGATCCGCGGGAGTTGATCAAACAAATTGCCGGCACCAACTCTCGCTTTGTTACCGAAGACATCGAAGGCCAGCTCCGCCGCACGATGGTCAGCGCATTCTCTGACTCTCTGGCCGAATCAAAGATCGCGGCGCTCGATCTCGCTTCGAACTATGACGAGTTGGGCGGTTTTGCGCGGCAGAAGTTACAGGACGAATTCAAATCACTCGGATTAGAGCTGACCAAGTTTATCGTCGAGAACATTTCGTTGCCCGAGGAAGTCGAAGCCGCGATGGACAAGCGCACTTCGATGGGTGTGATTGGCGACGTGAACCGGTACACGCAATTCCAGGCCGCGGATGCGATGCGCGATGCCGCGCAGAATCCTTCGGGCGGGGCTGGACTGGGCGCGGGACTCGGCGCCGGTTTCGCGGTCGGCAACATGATGGCCGGCTCGATGAACCAGGCCATGCATCAACAGGGCGCAGCGCCGTCTGAGGGAGCCGGCGCAACCACAGCTGCAGCAAAATGCGTTAAGTGCGGCGCGGTCATGCAAGCGGGCGCAAAGTTCTGCAGCGAGTGCGGCTCTTCACAAGCGCCGGCGAAGTGCTCGAACTGCCAGCATGAACTCAAAGCGGGAGGAAAGTTCTGCGATGAGTGCGGGACGAAGGTTGGTTGAGTTACGCTCCAGGTTGATCAGGACGAAAGTCGGATGCTCGAAAGTGCATCCGGCTTTTTCTTTTGCAAATGCTGCGCTAAGCAACGGTGTCAGAAACCAGGTGTCGCCGAACCACGCGGCACATTCAGAAGCAAGCGGGCGTGGTATAATCGGTTCATGATTGAGGTCTCGCCGAATAAACAAATCTCCGTCAGAATTATCCGGGATGGACAAGCAGAACCCTTGGAAGACGAATGGAAAGACTCTTCGCCTGAAGAACGAATTGAAGCGGTCTGGACCCTGACCAGACTTTGCGTGGCTTGGAACAATCATCTAACCGATGAACCCCAACTTCAGAGAAATATTACTCGCATTCAACGCGCATCGCGTTGAGTATTTGTTAGTTGGTGCGCATGCTTTGGCCGTTTATGGTCACGTGCGCGCCACTAAGGATCTCGATGTTTGGGTGAGGCCAGATTCTGAGAATGCTCAGAGAGTTTTAATGGCCCTGTCGGCGTTTGGCGCACCACTCGGCGACCTCAACCAGGACGATCTAAGTAAAGCTGGGACTATCTTCCAGATTGGCGTACCGCCGTTGCGCATCGACGTTATCACGGCGATAGACGGTGTGGATTTCGCCGACGCCTGGCCCGATCGCTTTAACACCGTCTTTGGTGGTGTCGCGGTCTGGGTAATCTCCCGTCACCATCTCATTACCAACAAGAAGACCGCTGCGCGGTTGCAAGACCTAGCCGATGTCGAGCGGTTGGAAGCCCAGGGCGATTAGTGGATGTTTAGTTGAAGAAGGGCCGTGTGTTCGGACTCTTATAGTCCTGGGAGTAGGGGAAACAGTCACTATGGTTTGGGCTTGTATCGTTCGATGAGGAGATCCTGCCGGCTTGGCTCTTTGACCTCGCGGCCGCGGATCAGCACGTGCTCAACCTGAGTTGAGAATTCAAAAGGATCGCCGCTCCACACGACGACATTTGCATCACGCCCTGTCTGTAACGATCCGATCCGATCACTGATACCAAATACTTCCGCCGGGGTTAGCGTCACGGCCCGCAAGGCGTCGTCATGGGTCATACCATACGCGACGGCGTTTCCCGCTTCGTACTTCAGATTGCGCGCGTTGAATCGCGTCACATCAGTTCCGGACGTTGCCACCAGGACCACGCGGACGCCGGCGCGACGCAACAACCCGGCATTTTCCTGTCGCTGATTTAGCGTCGCAAAACTCGATGGGATGTTGCTCATCGCGCCCGTCAGCACCGGCACCTGGGTCGCGGCCAGACGGTCCGCGGTCATCCACGCTTCGGCCCCGCCCACAATCATCAGCTTCAGCGCATAGTCGTGAGCGAGCACCAATGCCGCATCGATCTCATCCATCCGGTTTGCTTCCAGCATCAAAGGCATCTTGCCGTCTAAGACTGGAATCAGCGCCTCCAGATCAGCCTTCGGCGCGCTGAGAGATCGGGCGGCGCCGCGATCGTATTCGGCGCGATGCTCTGCATAAAACTTCACATCATCAAGCAGGACACGCAACTTGCTCATTAACTCGCCGCGCGCTCCGGTGCCGGCATCGTTGGCGCTGTCGATTTGGACCACCATGGCAACAGGCGCGCGGCGCACCATGTCCGAAGCATGGCCCGACACCAGGTCGATCACGGCCGCTTGCCCCGAAACCAGGCCTCCCCGCGGCGTGATAATCGCCGTGGTGATGCCTTCGTTGCGCGTTGGCGCGAAGAGCGCGGAAGCCGGGTTCAAGCCTTCCCAGACTCGGAACGCGGCGGAAATGTTGTTCGTTCCCTTGGCTGAGTTGTCCCTGGTGTCCTTGACCTGATCGATCTCCACCACCCCGAGTTCAGTGACCGAGTTGATCAAGCCCGGCGTCACAACTTTGCCGGTCGCATCAATTCGACGGGCGTCAGCCGGTATGGTTACGCGGGCGCCGACGGCCACAATGACTCCATCGCGGATCAGGACCGTGCCATTCGGAATCGGGGCGCTGCTGACGGGGTAAACGGTGCCGTTTGTGATCGCGACGGTTTGCGCTGCCGCAGGCATCGCCGCGGCCATCAGGAGAATCGCGATCAGAATAGTTGTTCGCATCTCAGTCTTTCTCCCGCACAACGCCAAGTTCAAAATCGGTGCGCCATTGCTCGGTCGCATCGCTTCGATCGAATAGCAGCCCGCCATCGATCCAAACCTTCTCTGCTTTGGTGTAGATGCTGAACGGATTGCCGGACCACAGCACGACATCAGCGTTCTTGCCCACTTCAATCGATCCGATCTTGTCGTCGAGCGCCAGGGCCCACGCCGGATTGATCGTCAGCCAGCGAATCGCCTGATCCTCTGTGATGTTGATTCCGGCCGCGCGTCCGGCATACATCGCCTTGGCGACTTCCTGATTCAGTCGCTGAGCTCCGTCCGCGCTGTCCGAGTGAATCATCGCCCGCGCGCCCGCGGCTTCGGTAATCGCCAGGTTCGCCTTGATCGAGTCATTCGCTTCCATTTTGAAGCCGCCCCAGTCGGCCCACTCGGCGGCCCCGGTGCCGCTGGCTTTCAATAGTCCGGCGATCTTGTAGGCCTCGACCGCATGATGAAATGCGCGCACCGTGTAACCAAACTCTTTGGCGATGTCTAGCATCTGGGCCATCTCATCAGCTCGATAACAATGGTTGTGAACCAGGATATTTCCGCGCAGAACTTCGGCCAAAGTTTCGAGGCCGAGATCGCGCGTCGGTGCGTCACCTTTGTGCGTAGCGTTCCAGGTGTCCCACTTTCGCCGGTAGGCTTCGGCCTGAATCCAGGCGGCGCGATAGCCTGCGACATTGCCCATGCGCGTCGACGGCCCGCGCGTTTGATAGACGCGCTTTGGATTTTCACCACAAGCCATTTTCAGCCCGTACTTCGCGCCGGGAAATTTCATGCCCTGCACCGTTCTTGACGGTACGATTTTCAGCACGACGCTGCGGCCGCCGATCAGATTGGCAGAGCCGGGCAGGACTTGCATCGTGGTTAATCCGCCAGCGAGTGCGCGCGGTAGTTGTGGATCCTGCGGCCACACTGAATGCTCAGCCCAGACGTTGGCGGTAACTGGATTGGTCGCTTCGTTGCCATCGCTGTTCGCATCCACTCCCGGCGCCGGATACACCCCGATGTGTGAATGCACATCGATAATGCCGGGCGTCACGTACTTGCCCGTGCCGTCGATTACCAGAGCGTCGGGCGGCGCTGTTATGGAGGCACCCACCGCGGCGATCTTCCCGTCGCGAAGCAAGACTGAACCATTCTGTATCGATGGTCCGGCAGCGGTCATGATCGTGGCGTTACGAATCAGCGTTGGGCGGCTTGGAAAAGGACGGTAGGTGCTGGGGAACGGATTCGCGTTTGCCAGCGACGTGCCGCCGGGCCCCGGTGGTGTTGCCGGAGTGCTGTCGGAACCGGCCTTGGTTGAATCCTTAGGCTGTTGCGCCTGAGGCAATTGTGCGGTCGCACAGGCAAGCGCGAGAAAGATGGCGGCGATGAAACGAATTGATCCGTGATTCATGTGCGTTCTCTACTCTTTCCGAAGGCCGACATTCTCTTATAAGTAGTGGGGCGGAGTCCATGTTTTTCTGTGAGGAAAAAGTTTTGGCCGTCTTCACATCATCTGGATAGTGGAGTCAGTACCGAGAGCGGTAGCGACCGGGTCCCCTTGTCCCCACCATGGCTGGTGATGAGTATTGAGACCCGGTCGCTATCGCTCTCGGTACTGACCTCGCCCTCTCGTTGAGTGCACATCCCGCAAACGCTCTGCTGCAAAGTTAGCTCTCGCCCATAACCCGATGGTATGCTGGGCGCGCTCTTTTCGGTTCCGACTCACGTCGCATGCTGAACAATTTCAAAAGTCCGCGCCGCGTAGTCATCACCGGCATGGGGTGTGTCACGCCCATCGGCATTGGGCGCGAAGCATTCTGGTCCGGCCTGCAAAACGGCGAAAGCGGGGTGCGCCGCATTGAGTCGTTCGACGTTTCCCAGTCGAAAGTAAAGATCGCCGCGCAGGTCCAGGACTTTGATTGGGAGGCTCAACTCGATCCCAAAGATCGAAAGCATGTGCCGCGGACTGTGCCGCTGGCTCTGGCGGCCGCGCGGGAAGCGTTTCTCGATGCTGGAATTGTTCCGGATGAACTTTCGCGAGAAGAAAAACAACAAATTGGCGTCATGCTGGGCACGGGCGGCGGTGGACTGCCTTTCGTTGAGGCGCATTACGCGATGTGGTATCAGGGCGCGCCGCTTTCAAAGGCGAGTATCTACATTATTCCGGCGGCTACACATGGCACGTTATCCAGCGAGCTTTCCATGGCTTTTGGCCTGCACGGACTGTCGCACGTGATCTCGACCGGCTGCACCAGCTCGACCGACGCGATCGCGTACTCGGCGCAACACATCGCGCTGGGACGTCAGGATGTGATGCTGGCGGGTGGAGTGGATGCGCCGTTGGCGCCGGGAATATTGATCGGGTTCAATCTGATGACCGTGCTGACTACGGCCTGGAACGACGAGCCGCACCGCGCGTCGCGACCATTCAGCCTTGACCGTTCGGGCATGGTTTTGGGCGAAGGGTCCTGGATCTATGTTTTGGAAGAGTTCGAGCGCGCCCAAAACCGCGGCGCGAAAATTTATGCCGAGATTACCGGGTACGGTTCGACCTGCGACGCCTATCATCGAGTTCGTCTTCGGGAAGGCGGCGACGAGCCGGCGCGCGCCATGACCCTCGCGATGAACGACGCCGGTATCGAGCCGGGCGACATCGATTACGTAAATCTGCACGGCACCTCGACCATGCTCAACGACCGCATTGAAACGAATGCACTGAAACTGGCGCTTAACTCCAACGCTCATCAAATCCCCATGTCCGGAACGAAATCGCAGGTCGGTCATCCACAGGGGGCCAGCGGCGCGGCCGGACTCGGCGCGACCCTGTGCGCGATGGAAACGGGAATTATCCCGCCGACGATCAACCTCGACGAACCCGATCCTGATTGTGATCTCGACTATGTTCCGAACACCGCGCGCAAAGCGGATGTGCGCGTGGCCCTCTGCAACTGCATCGGTTTCGGATCGAAGAACAGCGCGCTGGTCGTGCAGAAAGTTTAGTCGTCGTTGGCTTCAAGTCGGGCGAGGTCAGCTTGATCGTGTGGCCTTCCGACTGCTCTCTTATTTTGTGTGAGGTGAGATCGCCCGATGACCGGAATCTCAAGACCCGCAAGGCTAACGATGAGTTGATCAGGGCGAGCGGTCATGAAATCGACACCGGTGATTTCCGTAAGAATGTCGATACGACGAGGGACATTGCCAAGTTGAATTACCGTTCCGGGCTGAATCAAGTCCTCTTTGTGAGATTCGAAAGGGGAGCGCCAAATTTGATCAAGGCTCGCCAGACACGCTCGGCGTTGTCGTCAGAACAGTTAATCCATAGATCTATGTCGCCAGTTGCGCGCGCTAGCCCGTGCGTGGCAACCGCGTACGCTCCAACGAGCATGAACTCAACTTTCTCTTCGCAAAACGCGGACAATATGTCGCGGAAGTCTGAGTTCAGCAACGGATTCTCCCTTGAAGGCCCACGCGTCCAGAGTGAGTTGCCACATCATCTCGAGACGTTGAGCGGGCGTCGTCGATCGAAGGTCGTCGTGTTTATCTGATTCTTGAAGTTTGACGACTCTTACTTTTTTCGTTTCGATTGGCATGATCCAGGTGTCATTATACCATTGGCTCTACTAACGCGTATGCTGGTGCTGAGCGTCAAAAAGCCATGTTCGAACGTTTTCGACAGCGCAGCTACGAACTCGAGAATCTCGACAAGGGCACCTACACGCCCGCGGAGTACGAAGGCTGCATTGTCGAACTGCAACGAGTAAATCGATGGCTCGGCGACGCGAAGGCCCTGCGCGGTTCGTTGCTGAAAGAAGTTAAGCGTCAGGGTCTGCGATCTTTTTCAATTCTTGACGTCGGCGCCGGTTCGGGTGAACTGCTGCGAGTTGCTGCCCAATGGGCGCGGGAGACAGATCGGGCGGCGGCACTGGTGGGGTTAGAACTGAACGAGCGATCGGCGCACGCGATTCTAGAAGAGTCGGCGGAGTTTCCCGAAATCGCTGCGGTCCAAAGCAGCGGACTCATGCTGCCTTTTCCGGACGCTGCGGTTGACTATGTGATGTCATCGTTGACGCTGCACCATTTTGATGACGAGGGGGCGGTCAACCTGCTACGCGAAATGGGCCGGGTCGCCAGGCGCGGAGTTTTCGTGATCGATCTGCACCGCAACCCGATGGCGTATTTTTTTTACACGACCCTGGGGCATTTGTTTCTGCACAATCGTTTGATACGTGAAGACGGCGCGCTTTCGATCTTGAGGAGTTTCACGCCGGATGAATTAGCGAAACTCGGCCAGCAGGCAGGTCTCCGGAATGTTGCCGTCGAGAAGCATTTCCCTTCGCGGTTGGTTTTGAGCGGAAAGGCAAACTCAGCTTGATCAGTTTAGAGCGCGCACTTGTGCGCGCCCGGCGGGACAAGTCCCGCGTCTAAACGAGGTGTCGGGTCTTCTTAGGTCCATGACTAGTCAGTTCGATTACGACGTGATCATTGCCGGCGGTGGGCCGGCCGGCTCGAGTGCGGCGATTCATCTGGCAACCGGTGGCGCGCGAGTGCTGTTGGTTGAACAGAAGAAATTCCCGCGGGCCAAACTTTGCGGTGAATTCATCTCGCCGGAATGCACGCCGCACTTTGAAAGGCTGGGCGTCGCTGAGCAAATGTTCGCGGCCAGCCCTGCCCGGCTGACCGAAACGGTTTTCTATTCGCGCACCGGTAAGAGCGTCAGCGTGCCCAGCGCCTGGTTCGGCGCTAAAGGCGTCGCGCTCGGCTTGAGTCGCGCGGAAATGGACGAACGGCTGTTGCGTCGCGCAACCGAAGCCGGCACGGTAGTCCTGGAAAACTCGCCGGTAGTTAATCTTCTGTTGGATCAGGACCGAGTCGCGGGCGTCGTTGTTAAGCACGCGGATGGCGAAGCCGTTTACCGCGCGCCGGTGTCAATTGATGCTACGGGACGAACGCGCGCGCTGTCGCGCTGCATCGCTAAATCACGACACCAGACGCAATCGCATCGAACGCCGTTAGTTGCTTTTAAAGCTCATCTGCAAGGTGCTCAAGTCGCGCCCGGCGCTTGTGAGATTTACTTTTATCGCGGTGGCTATGGCGGGCTGAGCAGCATCGAAAATGGCCTTAGCAATCTTTGCTTTATCGCCTCGGCCCGCGCGGTGCGCGAGTGTGGTGCTGACGCTGAGCGAGTGATGCGCACAGTTGTCTCTGAGAACCGCCGCGCAGCGTATGCACTCGAACATGCTCAAGCGTGTACGCCCTGGTTGGCGGTGGCGCTGGAGGGCTTCGGCACGCACCCGGTTACTCCGGCGAGTGGGCTGCTGTCAATCGGGGATGCCGCGTCGTTCATCGATCCGTTTACGGGCAGCGGAATGCTAATGGCGCTGGAGAGTGGAGAGCTCGCCGCCACCGTAATTGGTGAACAGATGGCGGCGATCCGGCTCGGTTCAGGACTCGGCGTTCTCGAAACCGAATACCGAAAAGCTTATCAGTCAAAGTTCCGGTCACGTTTGCGCGTCTGCTCGATGATTCGGCGGGCGGCATTTGTCCCTGGCCTGGCCCAACTAGCTATAGGGGCGTTTGGCCGCAGCGATCGTCTTCGCCGTCGTGTGTCGCGGGCGACCAGGGGCAGTGTGTCCGAAACTTATTGTCTTCCCCAGCGTTTAAATGACGGTAGCTGAAACGACCTCCAGCTCTATTAAGAACAGTCGCCAAAGGTAATAAGGCCTTGCCACGCGACGGTTTTTGCTGTAAAAAACGCGTTAAGATATGAAGCTGGACAAAGTTTTCATCCGATCAAGTCTATGGAGCAGCGCAATCATTCCCGATTCATAGGAAACCGATCCACGTCATCGGACATTAGGTAGTCGCCCCTCGCATGATCGGCGCAATCTTGCGCCAGCAAAAGGTTCACCGGCGTTAAGCAATTTTCCGAGCTCATTTCACTAAGGAGATAACGAAGATGTTTTTTTCCATCGGGCAGTGCCTCAAGCAGTCAATCCGAGTTCTGTTGGTTTGCATGGCCGTAGTCTCATGTTTCAGCACGGCGATGTCGCAAGCACAGTCGAATGCGGCAGATCTTCAGGGTACTGTGCGCGATCCCAAAGGCGCCGTGGTCGCCGGCGCCACAGTCACTGCGCGCAACCCGGCTACGAACGCCTCGCGGGATGCGACGACCAACGACGACGGGTTTTACAAGATTCTGAGTCTGCCTCCCGGGGACTATGAAGTAACCGTCAAGGCGCCGAACTACAAAACCGCGTTGCTCCAGAAGGTGCCACTTACCGTGGGCCAGACTGCGAATCAGGACATCCCACTGGAAATCGGCGATGTCACGGCGATCGTAACTGTGACGACTGCGCCCCCTAACATGGTGGAAACATCCGGTACTGCCATAGCTAACACGATCGATCAACAGCGCATCAATAGCCTTCCGATCAATGAACGCAGCGCCACCGGCTTTGCCTTAACCCTTTCGACGGTCGGCAGGGACAACGGGCGTCCGATCGGGCCGGCCCCAACTTCGGGCCTGAACATCGGCGGCCAGCGTGGACGCTCGACACTCGTACAGGTGGACGGCGCGGACTACACCGACAATTCAATAAACGCCGCGCGCTCGACCGTGAGTCAGGAAGCCGTGCAGGAGTATCAAGTGGCGACCAATTCCTACGCACCGGAGTTTGGGCGCGCCACGGGTGGCATCGTCAACGTCGTGACCAAGAGCGGCACGAACGATTTTCACGGTAATGTCTTCGGTTTTCTGCGTCACAAGTCAATTCAATCACGGAATGCATTTGCCCCACTGATCGATTTCAATCCGAACAAGAAGCCGCCGTTTACGCGGGTACAGTACGGCGCCACCCTCGGCGGCCCGATCAAGAAAGACCGAACGTTCTTCTTTGCCAGCTTCGAACAACGACGCCGCCAGGAGTCAGGATTCTTCACCAGCAATGTCGGCGCGGGTTTGACGAGCAGCATCACCGTCGGGGCTCCTTTTCTGCCGTTCACGAATGTTTATTCGAACCTCACGCCGGCGCAGGTCGCTTTCATTGGCGGCGAGCTGGCAAGTGGTGACGCCGCGCGCATTGGCCGCGCGATCAGCTACGCAACCTTTGCGTCATCCGGTGGTCAAATCGCGCTTAACGGAGTGAGCACGTTGATCAGTCCGGGCGGCGCGATTACGGCCGGCACAGTCATCGGGGGCCGGTTCTTTATTTCCGGCGCGCCCGTTCCTTCGCTTGCGAACAACAGACTCCTGCCGGGCTTTACGACGGTCGACGCACAGGGCAACCCGATTGCGTTTCGGCCGCTCAACAGTCTCTTACGGATCTTCCCGATTTCTGAAGCGACGAGTTTCTATTCAGGGCGCGTCGACCACCAGTTCGACCATAAGAACAATATAAGCCTGCGCTTCGGCTACAATCCGAGCGACCTGACCGGAATTCAGGACGAGTCACAGAACCAAACGCTCGGGCAAAATGATTTCTCGCGCACGGGGCGCCAGACTTTGCGCGACACCTCGTTCGCGGCTTCGCTCGCGTCAACGCTTTCGAATCACTTCGTCAACGAATGGCGCTTTGCCTTCGGACGCCGCAAGGCGACTTTTGAGTCGCAGATTCCGGGCACGGCCCTCCAGGTGATCGGCACGGCTTTCATGGGATCGAATCCGTTTTCTCCGGTGAGGCGCACAGAGGAGCGCTTTGCATTTACCGACAACCTGAACTACGTTCGCGGCAATCACACTTTCAAATTCGGCGGCGACCTTAACTTTCTTAACATCCGCGCGCGCTTTGATTTGAATTTTCCCGGTCTGTTCAACTTTGGTGGAGTGGCGAACAGTACTCTGGCGAGCTTTATCCCCGGCCTGCCGGCGGGTGCGCCTGATATTACGCCCGTGCAGTCCTACGGGTTAGGCTTCCCCTCTGCGTTTATTCAGGGTTTTGGCAATCCGAACAGCTCGATCAAGAATCGCCCGCTGGCTTTTTTCGCGCAGGACAGCTGGAAGATTCGGCCAAACTTTACTGTCAACTATGGCGTGCGCTATGACGTTGAGCTGACGGACACGATCGCGCCAATTGGTTTCACCGATCCCTTGACCGGCATTGCCCTGAGTCCCGCCAACCTGCAAACGGCGCAGGACGCGCTCAATGTGCAACAGGGATTCCCGCGAGACAAAAACAACTTTGCCCCGCGCGTGGGCTTTGCCTGGGACGTCAGCGGCAAGGGCAAGACGGTGGTCCGTGGGGCCTTCGGCCTCTTTTATGATCACCCGCTTCTGGCGGTCGCGTTCAACTCAGACATAGCCGATGCGGCACAGCAGCAACAATACTTTAGCGTTCTGCCTGGCAGCCCCGCATCCAACGCGTCCATAAACTTGTTGCAAATTTTTCAGGGGACGATCTGCTCAACGGCGACCGTCAACGCCTTATGTCCCGCTGGTCTGACGACGCCGGGCGTAGCCACCTCCGCACAGTATCTGCCGGGAAGAGTCCGTTTCAACGATCAGACATTTGTCGGGTTCGGACCGCTGTTCCCGTTCACCCTGGCCGTCAGCAAGAAATTTCAATACGCCTCCGCCAACCAGGCAAACTTCACGGTCGAGCGTCAGCTGACCAAAGATATGTCGATATCGGGCTCTTACATCTTCGTCGGCGCACATCACCTGCCACACCCCCAGGACATCAATGCGCCGCAGGCGGACTTGCTCATAGAAAACTTCCGGCGCTTTGCCGGAGTTGCACCGGCCAGCAATACACAGGCTTTGTTATTTAGTTTGCCGACTGCCTGTCCGGGCGCCGGCTGTCCTCCGGGATTTACCGTCCTCATTCCCGGACTGGTAGGTCGCAACGGTTTGGGACAGGGCGTCGTCAGCCCGATTGCCGCCAACTTCTTCCGTCCAAATAGTCCGAACTACTTCTTCATAGCGTCGGTCACTGGCGGGGCGGTAACCAAGGCGGTGTTCGATGGCGCCCTGGCAGCGGCAAACAGCGTTCGCACTATCGGACCAATCACGCCCTTCGGTGAAGTTGACGCGCAGTTGTCCGATGGCAACTCGAACTACAACGCTATGAACCTGGAATTGAAGAGACGTTTCTCTAACAACTTCCAATTCCTGGCGTCCTACACCTGGTCACATTCGCTTGACGATTCCAGTGACCTGCAGACTCTGCTCAAGCCGCAGGACAATCGAAACTTCCGAGCTGAGCGTGCTAATTCGCTTTTCGATCAGCGTCACCGCTTCGTCTTCAGCGGCGCGTTAACTTCACCTGCCGCGTGGCGGAAGTCTTCGAGCCGGGCGCAGCGTATTCTTAGTGACTTTACGATCGCGCCGATTGTCGAAGTCTCTTCTGGCCGTCCCTTCAACATCGTGACGGGTAGCGACTCGAATGGTGATTTGCAAAGCTCGAACGATCGCCCGAGTGTAAATTCCGCTGGCGGTTTGTTCGTGCCGACGACAGCGTTTACGCCCGGCAGCCTCGGTCGCGATCTTGGGATCACGCATCGTTACACCTCCTTCGACTTGCGGGTGATGCGCTCAATTCGTGCCGGCGAGCGGATTCGAGTCGATTTCATCGCTGAAGGTTTTAACCTCTTCAATCGTTTCAACGAAGCGGCGGCGTCACCTTTCTTTTCCGACGTGAATGCCTTCAATCAGCGCGCCAGCAATGGCCATTTCTACGGTAAACCGACTGCGGCATACGACCCGAGGCAGTTCCAGGTAGGAATGAAACTGAGCTTCTAAAAATAAGAGTATTGAGCGCAGTCTAGCTTCAACTGCGTCCAAAACCCCGATCCGGCGGCCAGCGCTACTGAATTGCGCTGGCCGCTTTTCTCTCAAGCCCCGGCCAAACGGGCAAACCTGCCTTCGGGCCGCGGCATCCGAAATACCGTCGCTCGTTTCTCTCCCGGTGTCGTTTGAAAAGAGTGGTACAAATCTGAAAGAATCACACCCTATGAGGAACCAGAAAATTCACCTGTTATTGACGACCGCGTTGGTTCTGTTAGCTATCGCAGTTGCCGCCGAGGCTCAGTCTCGACCGCGTCGCGTCACTACGCCGCCACCAGACACGTTGCTTGGCCCGGAGCCAAAAGCGCCGCCGAGTACGGACAAGAATGCTCCCCTGCTCGACGTAAAACCGACCAAACCTGTCGGGACCGCTCCGGCTTCGACTGACACGACGCACGCGTTTCAACTCTTTCAGCAGAAGCAGTACGCCGCGGCCGCCCAGGAAGCAAAACAGATCGCGGCCGCTGATCCGGGCAACGCCGAAGCCTGGAAGTTGGCGGGGTTTTCGGAGTTCTATCTAAAGCAATATGAGGACGCATCCGGAGATCTGCAAAAAGCTCTCGATCTACAGCGCCGGGCCAATCAGGAAGATTCCCATACCGTCGACGCGCTCGCCGAGAGTTACGTCAAGGCGGAAAAATACGATCGCGCGCTGCCGTTGCTAATCGCGGTGAATCAAAGGCCTGGAACGACGCCCGACCCTTTATTCCTCTACTATCGTGGTCTGGCTGAGCTCAAAACCGGAAAGGCTGCCGAGGCTGAGCGCTCTTTCAATGCGGCCGTTAAGGCCAATCCGAAAGACGCGGCCTCGCTCTTGTATTTGAGTCAGTTGGCCCTAGCGCGCAACGATCTGGATGCGGCCATTTCGACTTTGAACCGCGCCACAACCAACGACCCGCGTCTGGCTTCAGCCTGGTTTCTATTGACGTCGGCGTACCTCCGACGAGCAGCTAAGGCTGCGGATGAAGAAAAAGGAAATGCGGATTATCTCGGCGCGGTGCGGGCGGGCGAGACGCTGACGCGCCTCCGCTCAGACGAAGAAGCAACGGGTCTGTACGCCCGCGCCCTGATCGGCGCGAAGCAATATGCCCGCGCGGCCACGGCGCTGGAAAAAACTGCAGCGAGCCCAACAGCGACGGGGATAACGCTCTACTTGTTTGGGCTGGCCCATTCGCGCGCCGACAATTTTCCTAAGGCGATTGCCGCGCTGGAGCGCGCGTTGGCTAAGTCGCCAAACGACGTGAATATCTATCGCGAGTTAGGTTACGACTACGAAAAGACTAAGCAGTACGCCAAGGCGTTCGCCCTTTATCAGAAGGCTCTCGAGGTGGCGCCCAACGACGCAGACTTCAAAGAGTCTGTCGAACGCCTCCGGCCCTTTGCAAAACCGTAGTGTTCGATTAGCATCTTCGCCGTGAGGTACCCAACATTGCAGCTCCGGACTTGCTTAGTGATCGTCATCCTGGTTGTCTCAGTGCTGGCCGGTGTGACAAATGTCACCGCAGGCTCTTGGAACGGAATCGAACCATTCAAGACCCATCGCGACGACGTCTTGAAGATCATGGGTCAACCCGTCGGCGAGAGCCCTGAAGGAGTCCTGCGTTTTAATGTTAGCGGTGGCTCTGTTCAGATTAGTTTTGTAAATGAGAAATTTGTGGCCAGTAAGAGACTGCGGCCGGAATTGGCCGGCGCCGTACTGGAAATCGTTTTGCAGCACGAACACTCTTCGGCCACGGCTGAATCACTGAACCTGTTGACGAATAAGGATTTCATCCGCGATGACGTGCGGAATATCTCAGTCTTTCGCAGCCCCAAACTCGGCATCGCATATACGTTTATTGAAGGTATTCTGAAGACTACTCGATATACTTTTGAGGATGCTCAATTGAGCCGGGCTCGACGGTGAGCGGTCAACCAATCGACGCTTTGTGGTGTCTAGTGCTTTGGCAGCTTCGATTGTGCCCGCACGTGTCTCTGAAGCGTTCATTGACTCAGTAATCTTCCTGCTACAGGAACGGAGGCTACCCGATGCTTAAAGGACTCAAGTTAATTGCCGGCGCGGTTCTCGTCATGGTGATCGTTAGCGCGGCGCTGGCGCAGCGCCCACGAACGGTGCCCCAGGATGCATCCGATACCGCTAAGAGCATGCCCACGCCGCCGCCGGCCCCGGAGACGGTCAAAGCCAAATATGAAGGCGGTGTGTTTGGGTATAACAAGAAGATGGACGGCACCCTCCACTTTGATGAGATGAACCAGCGTCTGATCTTCAAGACCGACAAGGGGAAAGAGCTTCTGTTCGTACCCTACAATGCCATCACGGGCGCCTACGGCGATGTTCGTGCCGTGCGGCCTTCCGCCGCTACAATCGCCAGTAACATCCCTTACATTGGTCTTCCCGCTAGTCTGATAAAAACGAAAGTTCGATACCTGGCCCTCCAGTACAGTGATCCCGATAGCAAGGTCAGCGGTGTCACCAGCTTTAGACTTGAGAACAAGGATATTCTCGATTCCGTTTTGAATACTCTCGCAGGAAAAGCCGGCTTGAGCAGGCGCGGTGACGTGTTCATCAAGAAGAAGGAATAGGCGAGAGCTCCCACCCCTCTACCTCCCGCCATTGCGTCTCCCGTGGTCACTGGCACCACTCTTAAGGTACAATCACTCGCACCGATGGACGAAACTTGCGGGAAAGCCGAGCAATTGCTCAACTCGATCTTCGAGAGTGCCGGGTTTGACGTGCATGCGTCAGCGTCACAATCCGATCTGGGATGCTTGTTGGCCATCGAGGGTGCCGACAGCGGGTTGCTGCTGAACGAGGGCGGGGAATTGCTTGACGCGCTGCAGCAGATTCTCAATCAAGCTCTCGGTCGGGCGCTACCTAAGGGCCAAAGGATTATCTGTGACGCGAATAACTACCGGGCAGCGCGAGAAGCGGAATTACGGGCGATGGCTGAACACGCCGCCCGCCAGGTGCGCGCCACATCTGCCGCATTTGTGTTCGGCCCCATGGAGCCAAGTGAAAGACGGGTCATCCATCTCTCGCTGGCGGCTGAAGAGGATCTCATCACCGAATCGATCGGCGAGGGCAATGGGCGCCGTCTGAGAGTCACCTTGAGAACGGCCTCCGCCAACTGAGCAACTCCTCCCTCCTCTACTTACTTTACGAATCATCAGGATCGTGGCTGTACCGACCGATACGATTGTTGCCTTGTCCACTCCGCCCGGCCGCAGTGGTATCGGCGTTATCCGAATTAGCGGTTCCGATTCCCTCAAGATATTGCAGACCATCGTCGGTGAATCCTATAACCCAACACCCAATGTGCTGAGATTGAAAAGTCTCGTCGATCCGCATAGCAATGAAACTCTTGATGAGGCCCTTGTCTGTCTTTTTCAGGCGCCGCATTCATTCACCGGAGAAGACGTTGTCGAATTGCATTGCCACGGATCCCCGGTCTTGCTGCGAACGATCATTGATCTCATTCTGAAACTTGGCGCTCGGCTGGCTGACCCTGGTGAGTTTTCATTGCGCGCCGTCGCGAACGGACGATTGAAACTAACGGAAGCTGAAGCAATCCGCGATGTCATCGATGCCCAAACCGACTCTGCGCTCCGTCAGGCCACGCGTCAGTTGAAGGGTGAGATTTCCAACCGGCTCCGTCCGGCCCAGGACGCGCTGCTGGAAATAATTGTGCGGCTCGAGTCGTCCCTGGAGTTTGTTGAAGACGATCTTCCCGCCGTCGCTTCTCAGGAGATCACCGAGTCGCTCGAAAAACTCCGGCAGGATCTCTCCCATCTGTGTAGCACCTTTGGCACGGGGCGGCTCCTACGCGAGGGAATTCGCGTCGCTTTAGTGGGACGCCCGAATGTTGGCAAGTCCAGTCTGTTCAATGGTTTAGTGGGACATGGACGGGCCATTGTCACGGGGACGCCGGGCACAACTCGAGATACGCTTAGTGAGTCTATCGCCATTGATGGAGTTCCCGTCGTGCTCACTGATACTGCTGGGATTCGCAACTCGGGTGACGAGATCGAAGCCATAGGCGTAGCGCGCGCGCGCCGGGAAGCCGCCGATGCTGACCTCCTGATCGTTGTCATTGACGGCTCGGAATTACTCTGTGATGAAGATCGATCTGTCCTCGTTGAGATTGCTGACGTCCGTCACATCGTCGCCCTAAACAAGAGCGATCTGCCCACCTTCTCTTCAGCTACTTTCGATGGGGTGCTCGCTCGACAGATGCCTTTTGCAGTGGTGTCCGTATCGGCGAAGAGCGAGGCGGGACTTGAAAGCCTGCGCGCTGCTATACTGCAACCGTTTGCAAACGGAAGTGCTCAGAGTGAAGGACTACTGATCACTAACGCACGTCACCATGATTTGTTGGTGCAGTCGATAGAGGCCGTCGCTTCATCCGAGCAACTCTTGAACGAACGTGCGAGTGAGGAAATGGTTTTGCTGGGACTGCACAATGCGCTCCGCTATCTCGGAGATATAACCGGCGAAACAACAACCGAGGAAATTCTCGGGCAAATCTTTGCGACCTTTTGCATCGGCAAATAGGCGTCAAGATGTTGCTTCAGTACTTCGGCTTTGGATAGGAGCGACGATGGTATTCGACGAACATTTCGATGTGATTGTTATCGGGGCTGGTCACGCGGGTTGCGAGGCCGCTTCGGCCGCGGCTCGGCTTGGCGCAAACACGGCGTTGCTTACTCTCAATCTCGATCTCATCGGACAGATGTCATGCAATCCTGCGATTGGTGGAATCGGCAAGGGCCATCTGGTCCGGGAGATCGATGCTCTCGGCGGCATAATGGGCCGGGTTATCGATCGCACGGGAATCCAATTCCGCTTATTGAATCGCTCGCGCGGTCCGGCCGTACGCGCCCCTCGAGCTCAGGCTGATCGAGCACTCTACCGCGTCGAGATGCGACGCACTCTCGAAGGCACGCCTAATCTCAGTCTGCGCCAGGGGTTGGTTACAAGTCTATTGTTCGAAAACGGTCAGGTCCTCGGAGTTGAGTTGCAGGATGCCCGCAGAATGGGAGCGACCGCGGTCGTTGTTGCGACCGGAACGTTTCTCAATGGACGAATCCATACTGGGCGTCAGACGTACTCAGGTGGGCGGGCGGGCGAACCGCCATCCATAGAATTCGCGGAGGCTTTAAAGCGGCTCGGTCTGCGGGTGGGCCGCTTGAAGACAGGGACGCCGCCGCGGCTTGATGGACGAACCATCGATTGGGAAGCGTTCGAGCCGCAACCTCCCGACGAGCGGCCAGTGGCCTTCTCTTTCTCAACCGATCAAATTGAACAGCAGCAGCTGAATTGTCATCTCGGTTATACGACTGCAGCCGTTCACGAAGCGATCCGAGCAAATCTGCACGAGTCACCTCTCTATTCAGGCCAGATCACCAGCATCGGACCGCGGTATTGTCCATCGATCGAAGACAAGGTAGTCAAGTTCCCGGATAAGACGAGACACCAGCTTTTCCTGGAACCTGAAGGCTTTGCTACGAACGAAGTTTACCTTAACGGCTTTTCGACATCGCTTCCGGCACAGCTGCAGCAAGAGTTGGTGAGTCTCATCCCCGGATTTCAGCGGGCCCAAATCATTCGTCCTGGTTATGCCATTGAGTATGACTTTGTGGACCCAAAAGAACTGTCGCCTTTTCTTGAGACCGCGAGACTTAAAGGCCTGTTCCTGGCCGGTCAGATAAATGGCACAACCGGTTACGAAGAGGCGGCTTGTCAGGGTTTACTGGCTGGCATAAACGCAGCTGCGGCCTCACTTGGACGGCCGATGTTTCGGCTCAATCGCCGCGAATCTTACATCGGGGTCCTGGTAGACGATCTGATTACGCATGGCGTCGACGAGCCCTACAGGATGTTTACTTCGCGTTCCGAGTATCGGCTCGCACTGAGGCATGACAATGCGGATGAGCGTCTCGAGCCATACGGACGCGAGCTCGGCCTGGTTGGTGATAATGAATGGGAGCGATTTAACCAAAGGCGTGTGCGTCTCGCTAGAGCCCGGACCTTGCTCAAGGAGAGCAAGCTCCAGCGTTCCGACGAGCGTCACGCACTTTGCTGTGAATTGACCGGTCAGGACTTGGGAGACTCTCTCACCCTGGCTGAGTTAGCTCTGAGGCCAAATATGGACGTTGGGACGGTGATGAGCCTCATGCCGGCCGGTGCAAACGACGAGTTTTCAGTCGGTGACCTCGAGACCGCGCTAGCTGACCACTTGTATGCCGGCTATTTGGGTTCTCAAGATGCCGGCCTGCGACGTCTTAACCAGCATGATGCACTCAATATCCCAAGCGGCTTTTCTTTTCGAACGGTCGGCAGCCTGTCTCACGAAATTATTGAGCGGCTGGAGCGAGCGCAACCCCAAAGTTTTGGACAAGCGCGTCGGATTCCAGGGATGACGCCCGCGGCATTGTCGAACCTCCTGGTTTACCTCGCCGCGGCTCAACAAAAAACCGGCGCAAACCGGGAACCGTCCGGTTCGCGATCTATGGCCTTATGAGTTTCACGTGAAACATTCGACCGACACGTGGACTCAATGAGTTTCACGTGAAACATTAACCCTGAGACCCACCGAAACGCGCACTATCTGATAGCATCCAGACCCTTTCTTGTGCTAGTGTTGTGCTCTCCTGTCAGCTGGTTTGTGGGCTGGTGAATGCCAAAAACTCTCGCGATCGCAAATCAGAAGGGCGGTGTTGGGAAAACCACCACGGCCATCAACCTCGCTGCTTCTCTCGCCATACTAAATCAACGGGTTCTGCTTATCGATATTGATCCCCAGGCAAATGCGACCTCCGGCGCGGGCGCACAACGCAGCGGGGCCCGAGCCACAACCTACCACGTCCTGGTTCTTGGAGAACCAATCGAACGCGCCATTCTTTCTACAGACTTCAAGTTCGACCTCGTCCCCTCTGACAGGAACCTGGCGGGCGCCGAGGTGGAGATAGTCGATCTCCCCGAGCGTGAACTGCTGCTAAAAAAGGCAATCGCACCTATCCGCGACCGATACGATTTCATAATCCTGGACTGCCCTCCCGCACTAAACCTGCTTACCATTAATGGACTCGCGGCAGCTGATTCGCTGCTCGTACCCATCCAATGCGAATACTATGCGTTGGAAGGTGTTTCCGAACTCTTTAACACTCTCGCGCGAATCCGGCAGCTCCTGAACCCTCAGCTGAAGATTGAGGGCTTGCTTCTGACCATGTACGACGCAAGCACCAAACTGTCAGCGGCGGTCTCAGCGGATCTCCGGAGTTTCTATAGTAGCCTCGTGTTTCAAACTGCTATTCCAAGGAACGTTCGCCTCGCTGAAGCGCCGAGCTACGGCAAGCCTGCGGTTTACTATGATCCGCGATCGCGAGGAGCTGAAGCTTACTGTCAACTTGCAGAGGAGGTTCTGGCCAATGACCAAAAGACCGTTGGGCCGGGGGCTGAGCGCCCTGATCTCGACAGACTCGCCGCCAGTGGGAACTGATGAGATCCGCGATATTGAAATTGACCTGATACATCCGGGCCATCAGCAGCCTAGAACAAGTTTCGACCAGGCGAAGCTGGACGAGTTGGCGCAATCGATTCGAACCAGCGGTATCATCCAACCCCTGCTCGTACGGCCGCACGGCGGCGTATACGAACTGGTTGCCGGAGAGCGCAGATGGCGAGCAGCGCAGCTAGCCGGACTCTCGCGCGTTCCCGCGATAATTCGCGAAATCCCGGACGACCAGCTCTTGGAGATCGCGCTGATAGAGAACATCCAGAGACAAGAGCTGAATCCGATCGAGGAAGCAAACGCCTACAAGCGCCTGATCGAATCGCTTAACCTTACTCAGGAGGAAGTAGCGCAGAGAGTCGGCCGCGATCGTTCGTTCATAACCAACTATCTTCGTATCCTTAAACTTCCGTCCGAGATCCAACAGCTCCTCGAAAACGAGAAGCTGTCCTTCGGCCACGCACGCGCCCTCTTAGGCCTCGGCGATCTCGTCCTCCAGCGTCGCTATGCGCAGAAAATCGTCAAACACAATTGGTCTGTGCGGGAAACTGAACGCCGGATTAAGCACGCATCGGGGATGAAGATTCCTACTTCCGAACAGGTTTTCAAGCAGGCTGATCCAAATGTTCGCGCTGCCGAGGCCAAGCTCCGCAGGCATCTCGGAACCCAGGTTCAAATAATTCCCGCAAGAGCTGGCTCGGCCGGCAAGATTGAGATCGAATACTACAGTGCCCTAGATCTCGACCGCCTGTACAGCCTGATCATTTCCGACCGCGATACCGAGGTGCTTACTACAGCAACAGCCTCGTCGGGCTTGTAGTTCACGTTATTATAATATCTACAACCACAGACACAAGATCTCCAGTCGCAGCCCATGGAGTGCCCGGATAGTTGCTTCCTTCTTTGCTCTCAAACTTTCCCCCCTGTTTTTCTTGCGTCTCATTCGAGGGTTATGTTAGCGTCGTGTTTTCCACGCGGGTCGGAGGATTCCCTTCGCAGAGCGGCGTTGCATTACATCGTAGTCTGCGTTATTTCCCTAATGCAAACAAACTTGGAAGATTTAGCTTCGCGGTCACTTTTCGCAGCCCTCGAGCGACGGTTGAGCAGACAGGCGTTTGAGACTTGGTTTCGGCCGTTGCGGGTTACGCGGCCGAAATCAGCGGGTGTGTTGAGAATTGCGGTACCTAATCCTGCTGTTCGGGACTGGATCCTTTCTCAATATTCCACGGCTCTGCAGGAATCTCTCCTCGAGATTGAACCGCGAGGTTGCAAGATTGAGTGGGCAACCCCAGCGGCGGATAGGGGAGGCAGTGGTTTGGATGGTGATGAAGATCTAACCGCGCGAGCCTGCAATTCAAACGAAAACGCTGTCGGGGCTCGGGCGATTCCTCCTGAGGTTCCTGATATTCCCTCGGCCCCACTGAACGAGAAGTACACATTCGGGAGTTTTGTTGTTGCTTCATGCAATCGATTTGCTCATGCCGCAGCCCTCGCTGTAGCGGAAGCGCCGGGCAAGACCTACAACCCTCTTTATTTGTACGGGGGGGTCGGCTTAGGCAAAACTCATCTCATACAAGCTACTGGGCACGCCATCAAGCAGGCTAATCCAAAACTGCAAGTTTCCTATCTCTCGCTTGAGCGCTTCATGAACGAACTAATCAACGCGATAAGATACGGTTACGACAAGACGCAAGTTTTTCGTGAGCGATATAGATCGATCGATGTTCTGCTCATCGACGATGTTCAGTTTATCGCAGGTAAAGAGCGAACTCAGGAAGAGTTTTTCCATACGTTTAATGCCTTGTACGATGGTCAAAAGCAGATAGTCCTCACTTCTGACTGCCCGCCAAGGGAAATCCCCGAAATTGAAGAGCGGCTACACTCTCGCTTCGAATGGGGACTCATTGCCGACATCGAACCTCCGGATCTGGAAACTAAGGTGGCCATACTCAGGCGCAAAGCGGAGCTGCAAAGGGTCGACCTACCCGATGACGTCGCGCTCTTTCTGGCGGGTAACAGCAAACACAACATTCGTGAATTGGAGGGCTCGTTGGTTCGCGTTCTAGCGATGGCTTCCTTAAGAGGGTTACCGCTCTCAAAGGGTCTTGCCCAAGAGGCCATGCGCAACGTCTCGCGATCAAGTGACGACAATCAAATCTCCATTCCACGAATTCAGAAGGCGGTTGCTGACCATTACAAGCTCAGCGTCGACGGGCTTAGAAGTAGGTCGAATATGGGAAATGTCCTGGTGCCCAGGCAAGTTGCGATGTATCTCTGCAAGCGTTTGACCAAGAAGAGCTATCCTGAAATCGCGAGACAATTCGGCGGTAAGCATCACACTACCGTGATTCACTCGGTTGAGAAGATCAACAAGTTGGTTGATTCGGATCGGGAAATGGATGCTCTAGTTAAGCGAATTATCAGCAGTATCGGGGCGTAGTCGAGAAAGAAGATTCTTACGTCACTCATGGTCTTCACAGATCAGCTGTGAATACTGCTGGTACCATCTGTGGAAATAACTCTGACGAATTAATCAACGATTCAGACGGTTCAACACCGAGGAGAGATTCAACCTATCGTTCTTTATTTTCCGCCTGATCGAGTGACTTTCACCTTTCCACAGGACATACTACTATTACTAAGTATTAACAGATGTGGTTTCCTCTTCTAATCTTAGTAGTTAGCAACAAAAGACTTTTAGGGAAGTTTTTTCGAAACGTGATATAAGAAAAAGCAAACTTCAGGAGCAGCTAAATGCAATTTGTTATGGCGCGAGGAGCGCTGCAGAAAGAACTGGCTTTTGTTCAGGGTGTGGTTGAACGGAAGAACACTATTCCGGTCCTGGCGAACATCCTTATCGAGTCAAAGGGCGAGGGTGCGATTCAGATTAGCGGCACAGACTTGGACGTCACTATTCGATGTGATGCTGAGGCCGAAGAGATAAAGTCTCAGGGATCCATCTGCGTTCAGGCTCGGAAACTTTTTGATATTGCCCGTCTGCTGCCCGACGCTCCGGTGAGTTTTCGGAAGGAAGAAAACGAGTGGGTGACGGTTGAGTGTGATCGCTCGAAGTTTCGATTGCCCGGTATTGCGAAAGATACGTTTCCAGAGTTGCCTGGATTTAAATCGACGCCACTTCAATTGCCCGCGTCGCTGTTGAAGTTACTAATCGACCGCACGATCTTCGCGATAACTCAGGAGGAGGGGCGCTACACCCTGTCGGGGGCAAAGTTTGAGCTTGATAAGCAGGGCGCCAAAATGATCACCACTGACGGCCATAGACTGGCCTTTGTGGCCACCAAAGACATTGGCAAAAATGTAGAGGGCACCGGTCTCGATGTTCTAATTCCCAGAAAAACGCTGGCAGAATTGACCAAACTGACCTCCGACTTTGACGGAGACATAAACCTCGGATCTGATGAGCATCATGTTTACTTTCAGATCGGTTCGCGGCTGCTGATTTCCAGAATGCTCTCCGGGCAGTTTCCAAACTACGAAATGGTCATGCCGAAGAACAACGATCGGTCCGCCACCTTTGATACGGTTGGTCTAAACCAGGCAGTTCGACGAGTCGCTTTGATGGCTGATGATCGTTCGCACGCAATTCGTTTTCATCTTAGCAAAGAGCAATTGCTGATTAGTTCACAGAATGCTGAAGAAGGCGAAGCGCGAGAAACGATGGGGACAGACTTTGCCGGCGAAGATACTGAGATTGGCTTCAACGCGCAATACCTGCAGGATTTCCTCAACGTGGTTGGGTCGGAAAAAGTTGCTTTCGAGTTCAAAGACGGAAACTCGCAGGCCCAGTTGCGGCCCGTCGCAGACGACAAATATGACTACCGCTACATCATCATGCCGATGAGGCTGTAAGGCAAGAAAACCAACCAACAAATTGAGGATCAAACTTTGCGACGAGCGCCAGAAACTTTGGCGCTCGTTCAGTTTTTAGGGTGCGTTAGTTTTCCGACCGGGCCGGCCACAGCAAACTCATAGGCTATGTTAGAATTTCAATTATGTTCCTTAGATCGATCCGGGCACACGACTTCAGAAATCTGGCCGGCGAAATCCATTGGGGAGACGGGATCAACGTCATCTATGGGAACAATGGCCAGGGAAAAACGAACTGGCTGGAAGCCATTCATCTACTGGCGCACGCAAAGTCATTTCGAACTCGGCAACTCCACGAAGCCATAGCGTTTAGCAAAACGTCCGCCTCAGTTCAGGGACGTGTCGCCCAAGGCAGAGACATTGAGCGCGACCTCCAAGTGGATCTAAGAGCAAACACCAGGCAGACCTTCGTTAACGGCAAGCGCGAGCCGCTGGCGCACTTTGCAGCGCAGTTGCACGCGGTCTGGTTCACCGCTGACGAGTTGGAGGTCGTGCGGGGTGGCCCTGAGGCCCGCCGCAGTTTTATCGATCGCGGCGCAATTTCATTACACCCAGCCTATGCTCAAGAGCTGAGCAGCTATAACAAAGTAATCAAGCAAAAGAAAAAACTTTTGCAGCAGGCGGGCGAAGGCGGTCTCAGGTTCGAAGAGGCGGCCGAACTCCTCGGACCCTGGAACGAACAACTGGTTACTTTGAGCGCGCGGATCCACAGATCGCGCACAGCCTATGTGGAACTCTTGAACGAGGCGCTCGAGCACAGTTTGTTCGGTGACACGCTTTCCATTCGCTACCTTTCATCTCTTGAGAGTAAAGGCGACCTGAATAACTACAAGGATCTAATCGCGCAACGGCTGCAAATACGAATGCAGGCGGAAGTGTTTGCCGGGGCCTGTCTGATCGGACCTCACCGGGACGACCTGAGCGTGCTTTTCGCCGACCGCAATCTGCGCAGTTTTGGCAGCTCCGGCCAACAGCGTAGTGCATTGATAACGCTTGATTTAGCGGCGATTTCAGTGTATCATTCACAGCATCAGGATTATCCAATTTTCCTCATTGATGACGTGGACGCAGAACTCGACGGAATCCGCATTGAACGGCTGCTTGAATACCTGGACGGACGCACTCAAACGTTCGTCACGACTTCAAAGAAAAACCACTTCGAGCGGTTCAATCAACGGGCGAATTTTTACGAGATCAATGCCGGCGTCGCGAGAGACGAAACAGCTTTGAATGCGGCCGTTGTGAGGGCAGCAAATGTCATCTGAGAAAAACGATAACGGAAGCGAAGGTAAAGACGAATTGGCAACACCATCATCGAAATTGAAGAACAAAAGAGACACTTACGATTCATCATCGATTGCGGTTCTGGAAGGACGCGACGCCGTCCGCAAACGGCCGGCGATGTATATCGGATCGACGGGCGAGATCGGCCTGCATCATCTGGTCTATGAAGTCGTCGACAACTCCATCGACGAAGCCCTGGCCGGATATTGCGACACGGTGGAAGTCAATATTCATCTGGATAACTCGATTACTGTGATCGACAACGGCCGTGGTATCCCCGTCGACATGATGAAGAAAGAGAAGAAATCCGCCGCTGAAGTCGTGATGACGAAACTGCACGCCGGCGGAAAATTCGACTCGAATGCCTACAAAGTTTCAGGTGGCCTGCACGGCGTCGGCGTCTCTTGTGTGAATTTTCTTTCCGAGGTTTTGCACCTGGAAATTTGGCGCGACGGACTGACCTACGAGCAGGAGTATGCGCGCGGTATCGCGGTCGCTCCCCTCAAACAGACGGGCAAGACGCGGAAGCGCGGCACAAAGATTACCTTCAAACCTGATCCACAGATCTTCGATACGATTGAGTTTGTCTTTGACAAGCTCTCCGAACGTCTGCGCGAGAAAGCTTTTCTCAACAAAGGCATTCGCATCACGATCAAGGACGAGCGCGAAGAGCCGGAAAAGTCGCACGAGTTTTACTACCGCGGTGGAATAGCCGAGTTTGTGAAGCACCTGAACAAAAACAAGAGCGTGCTGCACGACAAGCCAATCTATTTTGAGCGAATCAGCGACGTCCTGGCGATCGAAGTAGCGATCCAATACAACGACGGCTATGACGAGAAAGTCTATTCGTTCGCCAACAACATCAACACCGTTGACGGCGGCACTCACCTTTCCGGTTTTCGTTCAGCCTTCACGCGCACGATCAATGCTTACGCGCAATCGTCGGGTCTGGCGAAGAACTTCAAAACCTCTCTGACTGGCGACGACGTGCGCGAAGGGCTGGTAGCCGTAATTTCAGTCAAACTGCCGCAGCCGCAGTTCGAAGGACAGACGAAGGGCAAGCTTAATTCCGACGTGAAGGGCGCGGTCGAATCGTTTCTTAACGAGCGCCTGACGGAATACCTTGAGCAAAACCCCACGGTGGCACGCCGCATCGTCGGCAAATCACTGGACGCCGCCCGCGCGCGCGATGCCGCCCGCAAGGCCCGCGAGATTGTGCGCAAAGGCGCGATGGGTTCGACGATGTTGCCCGGCAAACTCGCTGACTGTCAGGAGCGCGATCCGGCTCTGTCGGAAATCTATATCGTTGAGGGCGATTCCGCCGGCGGCTCAGCCAAGCAGGGTCGCGATCGTAAGAACCAGGCCATCCTGCCGCTCAAAGGAAAAATCCTGAATGTCGAAAAAGCGCGCTTTGACAAGATGCTCGGCCATAGCGAGATCAAATCACTGATCACCGCGCTCGGCACCGGCATCGGCAAGGAAGATTTTGATGCGAGCAAACTGCGTTACCACAAGATCATTCTGATGACCGACGCCGACGTAGACGGGTCGCACATTCGGACGCTGTTGCTGACTTTTTTCTATCGACAGATGGCCGCACTAATTGAGCTGGGTTACGTCTACATCGCTCAGCCACCGCTGTTCAAGGTGAAGCGCGGGAAGAAGGAAGAGTACATCAAAGACGAAGGCTTGATGACGCGTTATCTGATGCGCATGGCGACGGCTGACATGACCGTAAAGTCAGTCGGCGCCAACCAGGATATCGAAGGTAAGGCCCTGGCCCAGTCGCTCGAGAAGCTGGTTGATCTGAAACGTTACTGCGAAAAAACAATTCGCCGGCTCGCGGGGGACGCGCGTTTGCTCGACATACTGCTCGAGGCGTTCGCCGGCAAGAAAGGCGTCTGGCGCAAAGAAGGACTTACCTTGCGCGGCATCTTTCAGGATGGCGATCTGATTGCCAGAGTTGAGAAAGCTTTGGATAAGGCTGGTTTCAAAACTGATCTCTCGACCGACGAAGAACACGGCCTGTGGGAGATTGAAGTAACCACAACTTCAGGAGTGGATGTTTCGATCGATTGGAACTTTGCCAGCTATGTCGAGTTTCAAAAGGCAGTGGAACTTTACATGACTCTCGAAGACGAGCTGGCGCCGCCGTTCATCACCGGCACGAACGGGACCAGCGAAGAGATTTCCACCCGCGAGGCGCTGCTAGAAAAAGTGCTCGCCGCCGCGAAGAAGGATCTTTCGATTCAGCGCTATAAGGGTCTGGGCGAAATGAATCCTGAACAACTCTGGGAAACCACCATGAACCCAGAGAAGCGCACTCTGCTTCAGGTCAGGATTGATGACGCCGTCGAAACCGACGGCATTTTTTCAATCTTAATGGGTGACGCCGTCGAGCCCCGGCGGAAGTTCATCGAGGACAATGCGCTGGATGTCAGAAACCTGGATATCTGATAAGAACGTGGCACAGACTTCAGTCTGTGAATCCGATGCACCAAACACATACTGAAGTCTGTGCCACTACTGGTCTTCCACATATCTTTCCGAACGAAAACGCCATAGCTTGATCTCGTCTCCCGCCCGAATACCCGCCTTTCGCGAAGCGATCTCGACCTGCTGAGCCGCCGTCTCAATCCCTTTAAGACTGGGCAGCAATAAGCCGCGTCGGCCCCCGGTTTTGTCTTCGACGATCACGCCATAAACTTTTGAATCCAGATCGTCTAGGTCGACGGGTTCAGGTTGCGAAAGTACATCGACCGAGTACTTCAATTCCGCTAGTTCGTCTTCACGCACCGGCGCGAAGCGTGGGTCGCGCGTCGCTGCGCTGATCGCGTTAAGAACTATTTCGTCCGCCAGCGTGTTCTGTTCCGGGTCGATGGTGCCGATGCAGCCGCGCAGTTCACCCGCGAGGGTCTTGATGGAAACAAAGCAGCCGGCGCGCTGGCTCAAGAGGTCGGATGGATTAGCAGGAACAGAGAGAGCTTTGCCTTGCTTAACAAAGGTCTCAACGACGGCGCGCGCCAGCGCTGGTAACTCAGTGCCTCTGCCGGGCTCGTTCTTTTTCAAGTCAGTGGTTGGCCCGCCCGCTACCGCAGGCGGTACTGACTGAGCGCGCTCGGCGCGCTGTGCGGACGGGATGTCCGCGCTTCCGGCGGAGAGCTGTGCAACCAGGTAACCGACGCCAAACGGCGCTTC
Source organism: Pyrinomonadales bacterium (assembly GCA_038210455.1). GTDB lineage: Bacteria > Acidobacteriota > Blastocatellia > Pyrinomonadales > Pyrinomonadaceae > UBA11740. Next base: position 227,804 of record JBBQWP010000001.1, read on the forward strand.
GTAACTGATCACTTCGCACGATGGTTCGAGGTCCTGCGCGACTCCGATGGCGATCAGCATTGAGCGATAGCCGCACTCTCCGGCTATCCGGCGCAACTCCGGATCGAGGTCAACGATGCGCTCGGTGGCGCAACTGCGAATCGCTGCGACTACTTCTTCGTCAAACAAATGTGCTTGTGGATCATAGCCGGCGGGCGCTTCGAGCTTCAGCCGGTGACTGAGGTCGCCGCTGGCGATGAACGCGACCGGCCGCCCGAGGTGTTCGATGGCTTGCTTGATGCATGTGCCAAACCGCAAATGATCTTCGTTAGAGAGGAAGCTATAACCCAGGGCGACTACCTGTCCGTGCCAACCATTGCGTTGCAGAAAGTAGAGCGGCACCGCGATTCCATGATCGAGATCGCGGGCCTTGATTTTGATCGTGGCGAGATTTTGTTCGGCCGCATTGCGCGTGATCTCGCGCAGCAGTTCATCATCGAGTTGGGCTTGAACGGTGGCGGTGGGCGCGCTAAAATTCGAAAAGTCGGCGTACAATTGCGGCCCATCGTAAGCTACAAACGCGTCCCGCTCGAGCGGCGCGTGCGGCGAAACCAACACGACAGTCTCTGCGCCGCTGCGGATCACGCGTTCGGTGAGGTCGGCCATTGCATCGATCGAATTGCGCACTTCGGCGGACGCTTCGCGTCCGACCTCCGGCACCATAATCGGTGGATGCGGGGCGATTCCGGCGAATACTACTGAACTCGTGCGGGCCATAGGATCAACTACAGGGGCCACAGAGGGGATAGACTTCTACTCGTGTTATCGGAAGTTAATTCTAGCACCGGGTTCGTCGATATGTTTACTAAAAGCGACTGCTTGGCTCCGTAGGAGCCAGATGTTTATAGCAATACAGCCCATCATTTTAGCTAAGCTCCGTAGGAGCGGCATGAGACGTTGCGCTCCTACGGAGCTAGCACTATTTCATTTCGCCTGAGCTATAAACATTGCGCGCCTAACGGCGCTGGTTCCACGGATTCGCTTTGATAATGAGTTCATCGCGACGCCGTTTGCAGACGACGCGCGCCGACAACTATGATGGCTGCCGCCATGGAACACTTCGATGTCTTAATCGTGGGCGCGGGGCCGGCCGGATCGTTTGCCGCGGAGCTTCTCGCGCTTGGCGGCACGCGCGTGGCGTTAATTGATGGCCGGCCACCGGGGGAGCCGAAGGCCTGCGGCGGCGGCGTGACCTCGAAAGCTTTGAAGGCCTGGCCGCATCTGCTCGAAGCCGTCGGACGCACGATTGAGGAACTCGACCTGTACTCACCTTCCGGTAAACGACTGCATTTGAAACTTGACGAGCCGTTTGCTGTCTATTCGCGAATCGCTTTCGATACTTTCCTGCGCGAACGTGCACGTGCCGCCGGCGCCCAAGTGTTCGCCGAGAAGGTTTCGGCACGCGGTTTCAAACAGACTGACGATGGATGGATCGTTCACACGCAAAGTGGAAAAGAGTTTTCTACTACGTGGTTGTTGGGCGCTGATGGAGCAAACAGTGCGATAGCGAAAAAACTCGCGGGCCCTTTGCCTCCCGCTGAGATGGAAGTGGCTTTCGGTTATCGCGCGCCTTTGCCCGAAGACGGCAATGCGGCTACGGTCGTCGCGTTCCTGCCGCAGTGGGTGGGCTACGCCTGGGCGTTTCCGCGTCCCGATCACATTTCGTTCGGCATCGCGACCACACAAGATGCTTTCGATCACGAGGCACTCGACAAACTGCTTTGGGATTTCATGGTGAGCTATTACGAAGTAGCGCGGTACAGAACCGGGAGCGGTAGCGACCGGGTCCCGAAACACAATCGCGCTGCAGCGATGAAGCTATGGAAACCTGCCGGCACCGCGGAATCTCTAAACGCCCAGCAGGTTAGAAATGGACTAGAAAAATCCGCGGAGCGTTACGCCGCGCGCATTCCCGGGCTCGAGCCGCGCACTTGGGATCACCGTCACGCGTGCGGGGAGCGTTGGGCGCTGCTCGGCGACGCCGCCGGTTTCGCCGATCCGGTCACCGGCGAAGGTATCTATTACGCTCTGCGCTCAGCCGAACTGTTTGCCGATACTTATCTCGCCGGCTCACCTTTGAATTACGAAAAGCTTTGGCGCAAAGACTTCGGCCGCGAATTGCAGCGGGCTTCGCAGATGCGGAGAAAGTTTTATGGAAACTTCTGGGGGGCGCCTTTCACCGAACGAATGATCGACTTCGCTCGCGGTCATCGCGGCATCCGCAAAGTGCTGGGCCAACTGGTCGCCGGCGATCAGGGCTATACCGATCTGAAAAAGAAACTCGCGCGGAGTGCGCTAAAGCCCTTGTAATTTGGGATTCTGCCGAAAAGTGAGTGCGTCGCCCCTCAAGATAGCCAACGTGAGGTCAGTACCGGGAGCGATAGCGACCGGGTCTCAATCCTCCAATGACCCGCCGTCGCGAGGACTTGACCCGGTCGCTATCCCTCCCGGTACTGACCTCGTTGCCACAGCTTCAAGATTCCACTTGAAACCATCCCGCCGGAAAATGTAATCTGTTTAGGCCCGACATTGCCTGGTCTCAGTTCACTGCTCTGGGTTCCACGCTCGTCTATCGCTTCCTCTCGTTTGTATAGCTGCTTAGGATTCACCCGATGGGAATTCGCGGAACTCTGAAGACCATGAGTGTCTCTGACCTGCTCCAGTTTCTGGCGTCAGGTCGCAAGACCGGCACGCTCAAACTCGGCCTCGGCGGCATTGTCAAGCACATCTATCTCGAGAACGGCGTCATCGTCGGCTCGAGTTCCAACGATCCGAAAGAGTATCTGGGCCAGGCGCTGCTGCATTACGGCAAGATCGACGAAGCCCAGCTCCAGACTGCCATGGAGATTCAGCGGCAGTCCGGCGGCAAGCTGGGCGTGATCCTCTCATCGCGTGGTTTTGTCAGTCAGGCCGACGTGGTCGAGGTCCTGCGCATACGCACGCTGGAAATCATCTACGATCTTTTTATCTGGGAAGAAGCCCATTTCGAATTTTTCGACAGCGAACCCACGCCCGCGGATCTGATCCGGATCAAAGTCGAAGTTACCGCGGTGATCATGGATGGCATCTACCGCATCGATGAATGGGCGCGTTATCGCACTGTCATACCTTCCGATCGAACTTTCTTTGAATTGATTCCCGGCTGGACGCATACAGTCAGTGACGCGAGTGCGGAAACGCGGCAGGTCCTCTATCACGTCGAAAGGCACCTGACCGCGGCCGAGATTTGCTACAACATGCACACGACGCTGTTTCACGCGTGCGCCCTGCTGTTTGACCTGGTCGACAAAAACATCATCCGAGTGGCCGGCGAAGCACCCGCGCCGGTGGAAGCATCGACGGATTTGGCCGCACTCAATCTGCCAAAGACGGTGCCCGAGCTACTCGAGATGGCGCGCGCTGAAATCAAAGAGAACAATGCTGAGAATGCTTTGGCGATAATTCACAGCGCGCTGGAGCAGGAAGCAAAAAATACCGAAGCCCAATGGTTACGCGAAGAAGCTGAAAAGAAATTCATCGCGCAGATCTATGCCGGTGGATTGTCGCCGCGCGCGGTGCCGCGGATTCTCGTGACGCCAGAGCAACTCGAGCATGAAAGACTCGGACCGCAGGAGGGCTTTGTGTTGTCGCGCATCAATGGCGAGTCGGACATCGAGTCGATCCTTTCCGTTTGTCCATTTCGCGAAGCGGACAGTCTGCGCATGATCAAGAAACTGCTGGACGGCGGGATCATCGGAATCAGCTAGACTGGGCCTCACATTCAGTGCGCGTGGCGGGCGAGCAAATGAGGTCGCTGAAGGGCCGAGTCTCCATTTAAGAAACATGATGTAAGTAACTGACGGCGGATTTTACTATTAGCCGAGTACCAACTAATATCAAAGTACTATGTCCGAACAAGAATTCGATAAAGGCGCCGTCGTCGCCCTCTTGAATGAAATCCTGGAAACGGAATTGGCCGGAGTCGTGCGCTACACGCACTATGCTTTAATGGTCTTTGGCCATAGCCGCATTCCGATCGTGAGCTGGCTGCGGGGCGAGGCCACAGTCTGTTTGTCGCATGCCAATGCGGCCGGCGAGATGGTGACGCATCTCGGCGAGCATCCTTCCTTGAAGATCGGCGCGCTGCTGGAAACGCAGGCGCACGGAATCAACGATATTCTGCTCGAATCGCTCGATGCCGAGAAAGAAGGACTAGCGCTGTACAAGAGGTTGCTCGACCTCGTGCGCGATCGCTCGGTCTTTTTGGAAGAATACGCGCGCAAGCAGATCGCCGAAGAGGAACAACACCTCGGCGAAGTGAACAAGATGCTGCGCAAACCCGGTGAGATTGCCCGGTTCGCCACGCCTTAGCTCTGGGTAGGATTCGCAACTGAATTTTGTGGCCGACATGCTGGTGCGGAACCGCTTGCGCGATAGCAAGCGGCTCCGTACCTGAGTCACTATCTGGAAGGGGCTCCGCCAGCCTTTCCGCTTTACGAAACCTGGTCGCAGGGGAGAAAAACAATGGCTGATGATGATGGAGACCTTACTTTTCAGGGCAACGTGGCTTCACTCGAGTTCGACGAGGACACCGGTTCGTGTAGTGCCGTGCTCGGCGACTCAGAGAGCTCTGTCACGGTGACCACGATCGAGCCGAGGATGCAGAGTTTGCTGGAAACTGCGTTCGCGAAATCCTTTCCGGCGACCATAACTTACCTGCCCGGCTCCAACGAACTCCGCAGCGTTAAGATCGTGGCCGAGGTGAATCTATAACAATTTTCGCTGGCTGAGGCCTGGAAAAATGCGCATCCCGATTACGGTATTTGTTCTTCTCGCTATGGCCGCTTGCGTGATTGCTTCCGGCGCGCACCTTTCATCGATCTACCCGTCAACCGAGTCCGGATCTCTAAACGCGAACTCACTCTGCGCGAAAGACGAGCGCGTCATCTTCAGTTGTCCCGTCAAACGTACGGCGAAGATCGTTTCCATTTGCGCGTCGAAAAATTTGTCGAGCGATCAAGGCTATTTGCAGTACCGTTTTGGCCTGCCGGGAAAAGTAGAGCTGGAGTTTCCGAAGGATAGAAACGCCACGCAGCCGAAGTTTCAATACTCACATTATTTTCGGGCGCGATTTGAAATGACGTCGATTAATTTCACGGTCGACGGTTACGAATATTCGGTGTTCGACGATTACAACGGCGAAGAGAAACCTCAGATCAGCACGCAAGGCGTCAACGTCACGGCGCCGGGCAAACCGAAAGAGACAAGCTTCGTCTGCCGCACGAAACCAAAAGCCGATTACACTGATTTGCAGGCCGCGCTGCCGAGTCAATGATTTCTTAGCTCCTTAAAATTGATTCCACAGTCGTTGCCGCAGGAGCAGGAATAATAGGTGCAGTTATGAGGTCAGCACCACCTGCGTGAGCGGGTGGATCAAACGGCCAATGCACTATTGAGCGTTTGTCCCACCCGCTTACGCAGGTGGTACTGACTGCTTGGCAGCCGGTTGAGACTAGCGACAAAGGGGAATTCGATCTATGAAAAAGGATCCGCGCACGATTGCCCTCACGCTAAAGCGATCTCTCAAACTGCAGTGTCCTGCCTGTGGCCGCGCCTCAATTGTGGAGAAACCCTTCAACTTGAAAGCGCGCTGTACGGCCTGTGGAGTGATTTTCAAACGTGAGGAAGGTTTTTTGTTGGCGCGATCATGGCCAACGTGGTCGCCACCGAAATCCTGATTCTGGTGGGGTACTTTCTTTGCCTCTTCCTCACCAACCTGGACGAACAGAAGATGCTAACCGCGCTGTTTATTGTCGGCGTCGTGTTTCCGCTGGCCTTCTATCATCATAGCTGGAGTCTATGGCTCGGCCTCGATCATTTGATCGAGGGGTTGCCGCCCAGCGAGCACTGAGAGGCGGTACGGAACCGCTTGCGTAGCAAGTGGCTCTTACAGTCAGCCAACCCACTCGCTACCGCGAGCGGTACTGTACCCGTTATCGTTCGGTGTAAGCCGCAAACGCGCGGCGCAATTCATCCGGCACCGGGATCGGATCCAGCGTGTCACGCCGCACTGCGACCAGCACGAAATGCGCAGTAGCAATCAACTCTTCTTCAACGGCGCCGCCCGGTTCTTTGCGGCGAACTTCAAAGTCCAAACGCAGCGAAGTCTTTCCGATATTGCCCACGTAAACGCTGACCTCCAGAAGATCGTCAAGCTGGGCCACGCGGCGAAAGTCGCATTCGAGATGCACGCGTGGCAGCCAGATGTCGAGCTCATCAAACACCTTGCCATACGGCATACCAGCAGCACGAAACAGTTCCGTTTCTGCGATTTCAAAGAAGCGAATATAGGAGCCGTAGAAAATAATCCGCGCGGCGTCAACGTCGCCCCAGAGGACGCGCTCTTCGATGGTGAACTTTTTTGGTTCGGTCATGTTTTATATTCAACGGGGGTAAGCCCCCCCCTTCCCCAACCACGAGCTGCACTCACGCGACTCTGGATTTGAGATCGAAAGTCTTTCAAGACTAAAGGCAAGGGACAAGGGCTGCCAATCTCTCAGGTCAGGAAGGCGGGCTTGCCCCCGCTGTAATATCTAGAGTCTTGAGGAAAGCAAAAAGCTCTCGATTGAAAACTTCCGACTGTTCCAGGTTCGTCATGTGCGCAGCGTCTTCGATTATTTCCAGTTGTGAACCGCTAAGACCTCGATGCATGAACTCAGCGTCAGCCACCGGCCTGATCGGATCCTCACGACCTACGATGACGAGCGCAGGCGCCTTGATGTTGGGCAAGTCGTCTGAATAATCACGTCGCGCGGCCATGCCGCGTTGCGCCGCGGCGGCGCTTTCGGGATCAGCGCGCAAGATCAAGTCGCGCATGCGAGCCACGACTTCTGGTTTCTCAGCGAGTGTCCGCGACGACAGAAGTTTCGGCAGGCTCGCTTCGGCAATTCCGGTCATGCCGTTGGCGAGCATCTGCTCGACCTGCTGAAAGCGAGCTTGCTTTTCCTGTTCGTTGTCGGCTGGGGCGCGGGTGCCGGCCAGGACCAGAGCGCTGACTCGCGCCGGAAACAGATGAGCGAATTCAAACGCGACATAGCCCCCCATTGAAAGGCCGCAGATCACAGCCTGATCGATGCTTAACTCATCCATCAACGCGACCACATCGCGCGCCATGTCCGCCATCGTGGTAAGTGGCACAGACTTCAGTCTGTGTTCAGGTCCGGCAGAAGCAGAGACTGACGTCTGCGTCACTCTCTCACCGAACCCACGTAGATCGGGAGTGACGACGCGATAGCCATGCGCGCTCAAAAAATCGGTCTGCTCATGCCACATCGAGCGATTGAACGGATACCCGTGCAGCAGAATTGCCGCCGGCCCAGTGCCGACGTTGTCATAAGTCAATTCGATTCGGCGGCTTGAATGTGTCACAGGAGCCCTTGCCAATCAGGTCCAATAATTAGCGGCGGTGAAGCCCAAGCGTTGGCCGTCTTCTGTGGTGACGAACAACCAGTATGCGCGCTCGGTCGTTAACAATGCGGAATAGAAAATGAAATGGAAATCTCTCGAGATTCACGCGGCGTAGCTCGCGCTCTCGAACGTTGTAAGTTGCTGAAGACTCGGAGGCTTTTTGGAACGATGATCGCAACTCGGCGTAAAAGTCTTCCGCGAGCTGTTGTCCAGCTACACCCTCATAGTAGTCCATGATCTGAGATATGTCAGAGGCGACTTGTCGATGAAATTCCAGTCGCATCAGCCGCGACGGTTCTGAATGTGGGATTCCAACTGCGCCAGCGAAATCGCCTGACCGGGATCGGCATCCATCTCGGCATCGCGTCGCAGCGCTTCCGCAATGCCTTCATCCTCGTCGGACAAAATCGGCGGGAGCGATTCGAGCAAATTCGCCGCGAGAGTCGCGCGCTGCCGCTCAGGCAAGTCGAGCGCGAGCTTTTCTACTTCAAGAATTGTAGCCATGAGTCAAGGATACTAGCCGAAAGCCCCGGTCAGCAAATCTAATCGTTTCCCCGATCGAACTCATTGATTTGTTGAAAGGATAACAAGTCGCGTTGATGACGAAGGTTATCCCATTCCTCACCGAGTCGTCTGTTCGCCGAAACAATCGGCAGCTTCCAACCGTCGATCGGAGTCTTTTCAAGACTGAGATTTAGGCTGCGTTGGCGCCTTCTGCCAGCGCCCGCTGCCGCGCGAAGTGATCGACGATCTCTGTCGCGGTCTTGCGGCCGACGAAAGGCGCGAGTTCGTCTGCGGTGGCCGTTGAGACTTTCTGGATCGAACCGAACTGACGCAATAGACGAGTCTTGCGCTTGTCCCCAACGCCGGGTATTGCTGATAGTTCAGAAGTGAAGTCGCGCAGCTCGCGCCGCTTGCGATGATAGGTCACGGCGTAGCGATGCGTCTCGTCGCGAATCATTTGGATCAAGCGCAGAATCTGCGAGTGCGGATCGAGATAGATAGGTTCATCTTCGCGACCTTTGACTAGCAAGTAAGCGACCTGGTTGTGATGCAGCGGCGGTTTTACTACGCCGATCATCGGCACGGCTTCCAGATCGAGTTCGCGCATCGCTTCGGCGGCGGCGGCTAGTTGTCCTTTGCCACCATCGATCATAATCAGATCCGGCAGAGCTTTCTCTTCGTCGCGGACCCGGCGATAACGGCGCAGCACAGCTTCGTGCATCGAGGCAAAATCATTCGCGCCTTCGACTGATCTGATCTTGAACTTGCGATACTCGTTGCGATTCATCTTGCCATTCTCACTAACGACCATGCCGGCGACGTTTTCCGCGCCCTGGATGTTTGAGATGTCGAACGATTCGATTCGCGCCGGAAAGCGCGGTAATTCCAGGGTTTCCTGCATTTCTTCCAGGACGCGTTTCATGTCGGGTTTCAGCACGCGAAAGCGCTGTTCGAAAGCGAGCTTGGCATTCTTCTCAACCAAATCGATCATGTCGCGTTTTTCGCCGCGCTGCGGAGCAGAGATGTGAACGCGTCCTCCTTTGCGCTCGCTGAAGGCTTTTTCCAACAGCGAGCGATCGTCGAACTCAATCGGGACGTGTATCTCGCGCGGCACGAATTGGGCGGCACGCGCATCTTGCGCGTGCGAATCCACGGGCGAGACGCCCGTGCCACTGTAGTATTGCCCCAGCACCTCGCTTAAGAACTCGGCTGGATTGAAATCGTTTTCCCGTAAATCTTCCCAAAAGAATTCGCGCCGCCCGACGATGTCACCGTCACGCATGGTGAACAGTTGCAACGCCAGACGTTTGCCCTCGCGATAGTAGCCAAAGATATCCAGGTCGCTCTCTCCGGTCGTCGCCATCTTCTGTTGCTCGGAGAGTTTGATTACGGTCTTGCGCAGATCGCGATACTTGGCCGCCAGTTCGTAACGCAAGTCCGCTGAAGCATGTTCCATGCGTTCGGCCAACTGGTCGGCGAGTTCCGTGTTGCGGCCCTCCAACAACAAACGCACATCGCGCACAGCTTCCTGATATTCCTCAGGCGTGCACAGGCCTTTGACGCACGGACCGAGACAGCGCTTGATGTGATATTCGAGACATGGCCGCGGCGCTTTGCCGTCGATCTCAATATCGCAGGTGCGCAACTGGAACGTTCGGTTTATTAAGTCAATTGTCCGGCGGGCCATCGATGCCGGCAAGAATGGTCCGAAGTAAAGCGCGCCGTCATTTTGAATCCGTCGCGTGATCACACATTTCGGAAACGGCTCGTTGATGGTGAGCTTTAGATGCGGATAAGACTTATCGTCTTTGAGTTTGTAATTAAAGTAGGGTTGATGTTGTTTGACCAGCGTCGCTTCCAGGATGAAGGCTTCGACTTCGTTATCAGTGACGATGATCTCAACGTCCGCGATCTGCCGGATCAGTTCGGCTGTCTTAATTTCATAACTCAAATCACCGGCGCGTCCGGCTTGGAAATACGAACGGACACGGTTGCGCAGGTTCTTGGCCTTACCGATATAAATGATCTTGCCCGCGGCGTCCTTGTAGAGATAGACGCCGGGTGATCTGGGGATCTCTTTGAGCTTTTCGTTTAAGGTCACTGCCCTGAAAACAAGCAAGTAGAGGTCTTACGGAAACATTCTATCCCAGACTGGCCCAGCTAGGCCACGAGCACTAACGCAAGTTGTCTTACGAGTCTTGACAATCTGCGCTGTTTCAATAGAATAGCTGCCACTCGAACCGTTCTTGGGTGTGCAAATCCCGGGCTTTCCAAAGACGACGCACCCAAATCAACCTGGGCCAAGTAGTGCTCGCATCGATCTGACAACAGATCAAGAAGGAGGGTTAACATGAAATCGAAAGCAGTACTCACCGGTTTGTTGCTACTGTTGGTGTTCACATCTTTTTCATTCAAGTGCGATTCAGGCGGTGGCGTAACGGATCCGTATAGAAAGGCTGCGAAAGCCGCGGACGACATTGCCGCATCACTTAACACGATGACTAAGATCAAGCGCGATCTTGGAACATCCGGAAAGCTTTCACCCGATCGGGAGAGAGCGTTGACCGACCTGCTCCTTAAGGCCAACACGGCTGATAAAGCGTTTGTCGCGCAAATCAAGAAGTTGAAGGCCGATCCAAATCCTGCTACTAAAGCTACGCTGTGCTCACTCTTTGGCACGGTGTCGTCGACATTAACCGATTTGAATAACAACGGTATCCTGCCAATCGACAATGCTGACTCCAAGTCCAAGCTTACGACCGTATTCAACACAATTACGGCAGCTTCGGGCATTATCGCAAGCGTTGGATTGTGTAATTAGGAACCCCGGCCGTCTCGTTTGGGATTCCGCACTGTTGCAAACAAAAACTATGGAGGTGGCATCTTGGATAATCTACTGAATCTTCTTCAAAGTCTCATTCCTTTGGTGGGTCCGCTTGTACCCGGCGCGGCGCCCGCAACGGAAATCGCGGCCGCTGCTGCTGCCCTGATCAGACATATCCAGCAACAAACTGGTAAGACTACGGATCAGATTCTTGCTGATGCGGACGCGACTCTGGACGAAACCGAAAAGATGTTGCTGGAAGACAAGATCCGTTTAGGCGGTTAGGCTCAAGATTCGCGCCGGCCCAATCCACGGACAAGGTTCGCAGGGCTCCCAGAAGGACCCTGCGGGCATTCCCAACATAATGGCGTGCGTTGTGATTTGAGGCTTGAACTCTGTCAGCGCCTTGCTTCCTGTTCGTTTCTCGCAAGTCAGGAAGTCTTTGCGGTGGATTCGATGCCGGCCCCAATCGCCTCGCGATAATCTCCATGCCGCCTGATCCCCTCCTTGAACTCAATCATGAATCAAGCCGACCCGGAATCGATCATGCTATTTTTTGTTGGCGATGGGCCGGTTAGAGATAAGGACGAGGTGTGAAGTTTCCTTTCGAACTGCCAACTGACAGAGAGTTCGACGCCGTCGGCTTTGGCTTGAACGCGGTCGATCATCTGGTTGTCGTGCCGGCATATCCGGCGTTTGATACCAAGGTCAGATTCACTGAATACGAAAAGGCGGCCGGGGGGCAGACCGCTTCGGCGATGGTGGCACTGCAGCGCCTCGGTCGGAAAACAGCGTACGCGGGACGCTTTGGTGCGGGCGAAGATGGAAGGTTCGGCCTGAGGGCGATCGAATACGAAGGCGTCAATCTCGACTTTGCGGAAACCATCGACGGCGCCGACAATCAGATTGCCTTCATCATCATCGACGCGCGCTCAGGTGAGCGCACGATCATCTGGGATCGCGATGAACGCCTATGTTATCGACCGGACGAAGCACCAGTGGAGCTTGCCACCCGCGGCCGCGTGCTGCACATCGACGCGCACGATCCGCCGGCCTGTGCAGTGATGGCCCGCGCCGCGCGCGACTCTGGCGCGATCGTCTCTGCGGACATCGACAATCTCTATGAAGGGCTGCCGGACCTTCTGCCTTTGATCGATGTGCTGATCACCTCCGCAGAGTTTCCCCATCGACTGACAGGCATCAGCGACGAACGCGCGGCGCTGGTCGAGATCAAAGCCCGCTATGGCTGCTCCATTGTCGGAACCACCCTGGGCGCGCGCGGCGCAAGGATTTACTCCGACGGACAATTCATCGAATCACCGGCCTTCGAAGTTCCCGGCGGCTGTCGCGACACGACCGGCGCCGGCGACGCGTTTCACGGAGGCTTTATCTACGGCATGCTGAACCGTGAAGACTTAGAGACGTGCATGAAGCTCGGCAACGCAGTCGCGGCCTTGAAGTGTCGATCCTTAGGCAGCCGGGCGGCCTTGCCGACAGTGGATGAGTTGCGGGAGTTTTTGGAATGACGTTGAGATTTATTAACCAATTGATCATTTCGAGCCGCAATATGAGGTCAGTACCGGGAGCGCTAGCGACCGGGTCTCAAGAGTCGCGGTCACTCGCGTTGTGGGGTTGACGCTACCGCTCCCGGTACTGACTTCACACCGTCGCTTGAGGCTTGCTTCTTCACACCGCCTCAGCAACTTCGCCCTCGGCATACTTCCCTCGATACGCCCGCGCAAAATACACCGCCAGCAGAAACGCGACGAACTGAATTGCGGCGGCGGTCCAGAAGGTCCTGAGGATCGACGCGTCGCTCATGTTCTGCGGCTTCAGATCGTAACCTACATGGGCCACTGCGCTATAGATGATCACGGCCGCAATCGACGGACCGACGGCGCGCGCCAGACTGGCCACTGATTGCATCACGCCCAGCACGCTGCCCTGCTCGGCTGCGCTGGCGCTTTTCGAACCCAGACTGGTCAGCGACGGAGCCGAAAGCGCATTGCCAATTGCCGACAAGGCGACGATTGCAAGTATTCCGATCAAACCGGTGGTCGGCCCCACAAAAGGACTGACCGACAAGCTCAACGTAAACAACAACCCACCAACGACAACCAGCGTGGGCTCTCCAAAGCGTTTGACCAGCCGTCCGATCAGTCCGCCCTGGATCCCGGCTGAGACGATGCCGACGAAGGCGAAGATCCAACCGCTATGCCAGGGGTCGTAACCCAGACGGAACATCATGAACAATGCAAAGACCGTCGTCATGATCGAGAACGCCACGATCGACAAGAAATAAATTATGAGTACGAAGGCGAGCTGCGGTTGCCGTAGCGCTTCGATCACTTGCTTCCAGCCGCGACCGCTGGCCGCCGAAACTCTTGCCGGGTGATCGCGCGTGACTGTCTCAGGCAGGGTGAAGTAGAGCAGGATGACATTGGCGAACGCGAGACTGCCGGCAAACATGAACGGAACGTTCGTGCCCCAACGGCTCAGGATCCCGCCGATTGCCGGACCGAAAACAAAGCCCAGGCCAAACGCCGCGCCAATCAATCCCATTCCTTTGGCGCGATTTTCTTTGGTCGTGACATCGGCGATATAGGCTTGCGCAGTCGAAATGTTGCCACCCGAAATGCCATCGATGATGCGACCGATAAAGAGCATCAAGAGCGTCGTTGCCAAACCCAGGATTAGAAAACCAAGACAGGTTCCCAGCAGGCTGATGATTAGAATCGGACGGCGACCATATTTGTCTGACAGCCGACCCAGCACCGGCGAGAAGATGAGCTGCATTACCGAGTAGGAAGCGAACAGCAACCCAACTTCGCGTGGCGTCGCGCCAAACTTAGTGCCTTCGGCGTAGTAAGGCAGCACCGGAATCACGATCCCAAAGCCGACGAGATCGATAAAGACCGTGACAAAGATGACGAGCAGGGGCGAGCGCTTCATGGGACGTTTGGATCGACGATTATAGACTCAAGAACTTGGTGTGCGGCGGCAGAGCGAAGCGGCGACGACGCTTTGACTCTTGGTCACGTATCTCAGATGGAATCAATATGGAAATGAATCGAAAGCGGTGTCGCGCTGCGCTTGCCACCGCACTCCTAACGTTTCTACCGGCGGCCGCTGATCATTCGATCGATCGAGAGCTGCCCACCGCCGCCGATCAAAAGGGCTAGCGCGCTGGCCAGAAAAGCGACCGGAAGCTCAATTCCAGCCGGAGCAAAAGGGCCGGCGGGCCAAAGTAATTTGATTGCCGTCAGCATGGTGCAGATGATCAGAAAGGCCCCGACGCGCGTAAGCAACCCTAGTAATATCATGATGCCGCCAACGAGTTCGCTCAACGCCGCCGCCGCCAACCAAATCCTGGGTGGCTGCATGAACGTAAAGGGCACGGCTTGTGACATAGACGTCCACTTGGCCCATCCGGGTCCGTTAAATGAGCCGAAGACTTTCTGCGCGCCGTGTCCAATGAAGAAAACGCCCAGTGACAGACGAAGCGGAACGGTCATCCAGGTAGAAGAAGTTGAAGTCAGTCTGCGAAGCATGACAGCTACCTTTCAATTCAAATTTGTATGGATCGGGGTAACTATAAGTCCGTTTGCGCCCGTAGGCCTAGCGAAGTCAGTAGGAGCCGGTACGGAACCGCTTGCGGTAGCGAGCGGGTCTCAACCAAGAAAGAAGCATTGTCTGCTCGGAAGGGTTCGGTATGCGATTGGCAACCCGCTTGCTACCGCAAGCGGTTCTGTATCGCGCCGGGTACTGACCTCATCGCCGCATTCGTAGTAACATCGGCATGACATAGCTCTCCAAAACCCTTTCGCAGAGACGGTTTCATTATGCGTCGTTCCAATATCGGTTTGATCCAGCTTGTCTTCACAGTGCTGCTGACAGCCAGCGCCGTACCGGCCCAGCCCAGCTCCCCAATGTCATCCGACATCGCGTTCACGGTGGCAATGTCGAAACCCTACACGCACCTGCTCGAGGTGGAGATCCGCGTGAAGATCCCGGCGAACCTGCAGGTGCCGAACGAAAGCGATCTGGTGATGCCGGTCTGGACGCCGGGCTCCTACTTGATTCGCGAATTCGAACGCCACGTGCAGGACTTTGCGGCGGACGTGGACGGCCGCGCCCTGGACTGGACGAAAGTAGACAAGAACACCTGGCGCGTGAAGACGAACGGCGCGCGCCAATGGCGAGTGACCTATCGCGTCTATGCCAACGAACTTACGGTGCGCACGAGCGAACTGAATTCGGATCACGCCTTCTGGAATAACGCCGCCCTGCTGATGTATCCCAACGGACACCTCAACGCACCCTCGACTCTGCGCATCATCCCGCAATCCGGGTGGAAGATCGCCACTGGTTTGCCCGAGGTAAGAGGTCAAGAAAATACTTTTCGCGCCGAGAACTTCGATATTCTTTATGACTCTCCGGTCGAAGTCAGCAACTTCAAGGAACTCGACTTCCAGGTCCGCGGCGTGCCGCACCGGATCGTGATCGACGGCGAAGGCAACTATGATCCCGAGCGTCTGCGAGCGGACGTGCAGAAGATCGTCGAAGCTGAAACGGCGATGTTCGGCAGTGGTCTCGATGATCGTCGGGACCGGAAGAAAGTTGTCGAAGCTGATCCAAGAGGGCTTCCGTATCACGACTACACGTTCATCCTGCATCTGCGATCGAATACGGGTGGCGGACTTGAACATTTGAATTCGACCGCGCTAGGATTTCGCCGCTTCGGTTGCCAACGAAGACGGCTATCGGAAGTTCGACGCACTGGTCGCTCACGAGTTCTTTCATCTGTGGAATGTGAAGCGCATTCGCCCTGATGCCCTGGGACCTTTTGACTACACGAAAGAAAACTACACGCGTTTGTTGTGGGTGGCCGAGGGCATCACCGAGTACTACGGTCAATTGATGGTGCGCCGCGCCGGTCTAATTTCGGATCAAGTCTATCTGAAACATCTGGCGGATCAGATTCAGGATTTCCAGGAGACCCCGGGCCGTCACGTCATGAGCGCCGAAGAAGCGAGTTTCGACTCATGGATAAAATTCTACCGGCCGGATGAAAACGCGGTGAACTCGCAGATCTCTTATTACGACAAAGGCGAGTTGCTGGGTCTGCTGCTCGATCTTGATATTCGACGCCGCACAAATAACGCCAAGTCGCTCGACGACGTGATGCGCTATCTCTTCAGCGAGTTTTTCCAGAAGGGCCGCAACTACACACCGGCGGATTTTCAAACAGCGTGCGAGTTGATGGGCGGCGCAAGTCTCGATGACTTTTTCGCGCGGTATGTTCGAGGACGCGATGATCTTGAGCCGGTCTATAACCAGATGCTGGTGAGCGCCGGGTTGCGTCTTGAGCAGGATGGCTTTGGAATTGGAACTCTTGCAGGCGACAGACGCGTGAGCTTGAAAGGTTTCCTGGGCGCCGACCTCGAAGACAAGCCTGACGGCGATTTCATAGTGATTAAGAGCGTCCGTGCCGGTTCACCGGCTTACGAACAGGGCCTGAACGCGAAAGATAAGATCATCGCGTTAGATGACGCGCGCGTCGACAAAGCAACTTTCGAAGCGCTAATCGCAGCCAAACGTCCGGGCGAGCGCGTGCGGATAACCGTGTTTCGCTTTGACGATGTGCGCACGTTCGATATCACTCTGGCCGGTCGTGTGGATGCACCTTATCGAATCGTGCCGCTACCGCAAGTGAGTGAGCAACAGAGAAGAATCTATCAGACGTGGCTCGGTAAGTAAGAGGTCGGGTACGGAACCGCTTGCGGTAGCAAGTGGGTTTCTTGCGAACATGGGTAACCAAATAGTTTACACCTCTGCTCGTCTCAAACGCTGCGCCGTTTTACTCGTGGCTCTGCTCACGTTTGGGCTCGGACTATCGAAATATCCGCTTGCTACCGCAAGCGGTTCCGTACCGACCGTTGTAACTGTTCAGTTCCACAGCCCGCTCGTTAACGCGACCCTTCCTTACAACGTCATACTGCCGCCTGATTATCGCGCCTCGAGTACGACGCGTTATCCCGTGCTCTACCTGCTGCATGGTTTGGGAGGGCACTATACGGACTGGGTCACGCGCACGAACGTCGCAGATTACGCCGCGCAGTACCGCATGATCGTGGTCACTCCGGAAGGAAACGATAGTTGGTATGTCGACAGCGAGGGCGTGACGACTGATAAATACGAAACCTACATTCTTAAGGAGTTAATTCCCGACGTCGACAAGAGATTCCGCACGATCCAGTCGCGCTATGGCCGCAGCGTGGCCGGACTTTCGATGGGCGGCTATGGCGCGATCAAATACGGTTTGAAGTATCCCGCGTCGTTTGTATTTGTGGGTTCAATGAGCGGCGCGTTCGCCGTCACGCGCTACACCGAAAAGGAAATGGGAGGCAGCAACTGGGAACCGTTTCTGAAAATCTTTGGCCAGGTTGGGAGCGAGAGCCGCAAAGCAAACGACGTGTTTGAGATCGCCCGCGGCTTATCAGCGGCAAGGGTTTCGTCTCTGCCTTACTTTTACTTTGATTGCGGCACCGAAGACGCGGACCGGCACTTCAATGCGAATCGTGAGCTATCGCAGATCTTTGTCGAGAAGAAGATCTCACACGAATATCGCGAGCTGCCGGGCGATCATAGTTGGGCTTACTGGGACCGGCAGGTGCAGGAAGTTTTGAAGATTGCGGCGAAACATCTACACGCGCCGGCGCTAAGAATCAACAAGTTTCAAGGCTTGCAAAAGACCGTCATTGAAAAACCGAGTCGTGCCGGGTACTATACAGCGTTGCAAAGAAGCAACACGGCTAGAAATCGTACGCAGCTTCAGGAGCAATGAATGTCAGACAACAGTCAGATCGAGTGGACCGACGCGACGTGGAATCCAACGACTGGTTGCACGAAAGTTAGCCGCGGGTGTGACAGATGTTATGCCGAGAGATTTTCCGAACGCTTTCGCGGCGTCAAGGATCATCCTTTCGAGCACGGCTTTGATCTAACCCTTCGGCCTGGACGCTTGGCGCTTCCCCTCTCTTGGAAGCGTCCTCGCCAGATATTCGTGAATTCAATGAGTGACTTGTTCCACAAGGACATCCCGCTCGATTTCATTGGACGCGTATTTCAGACAATGGAGACGGCGGACTGGCATACATATCAGGTACTGACCAAACGCAGTAGTCTTCTCCGAGATTTCGTCAATCGACGGTATCCTGCTGAATCATCGCCTACGCACATTTGGCTTGGGGTTTCAGTTGAAGATCGCACAGCACTCTCGCGCATTGAGCACCTCAAGCAGACCAACGCGTCCATTCGCTTTCTGTCGTTAGAGCCGCTCTTAGGTTCGTTGGGTAGACTGAATTTGAACGGAATACAGTGGGTTATTGTGGGAGGGGAAAGCGGCCCAGGCTTTAGGAGAATGGAGATTGAGTGGGTGAGAGAGATCAGGGATCAATGCCTTGCCGCGAGCGTTCCTTTGTTCTTCAAGCAGTGGGGCGGGATTCGTCCAAAAGCGGGCGGCAACGCTATTGATAACGATCGGTGGCAGCAATATCCAAATATAGCAAAGCGGAGTAGAGTACTTAGGGTTCGGACGATTCCGCATGTGTGATAGCTGAGAATCTCCCACGATGAAATCGATAGGCCCTTATCACCACAGAGAGCAAACGTATCTTAAGCATTTTTTCTGAAGCGTTACTTAGAGCGCGTCGGCTTCAACATCTGTTCCTTCAAGAACGACTTCGTTTATGTGGATGGATTTTCGGGACCTTGGAAATCGCGAGATGAACAGTTCGAAGATACGTCGTTCATGATTGCCATCCAAGAACTTCGGAAAGTGCGCGAGGGCATCGCTCGCCAGGGCCGACGTCCGCCGACTATTCGCTGTGTGTTCGTGGAGAAAGACTCGAAGGCGTTTCGTGAACTCCAGCATACGGTTCAAGGTATTACGGACATTGAGATCACTCCAATCCTTGGCGAGTTTGAGCATGTCATCCCGGATATTCTCAAAGCGATCAGACAATCATTCTCATTGGTATTCATAGATCCCACGGGCTGGACAGGCTTCGGCCTACAGCGAATAAGACCGATCCTTCAACACGTTCCAGGGGAAGTAATAGTCAACTTCATGTTCGACTTCATCAACAGACGTTTTGGCGTGTCATTTGATGATCTGTTTGGTGGTCCTGGTTGGGATGCGTCGATGAGTGAGAATGAAACAATTCGGCTTTATTCGGAACGAATGAAGACAGCAGGTCTTTTCAACCATGTGACCTCGACTCGTATTCTAAAACCTACCGCTGATCGCACCTTTTTTTATCTCGTCTATGGAACGCGGCATTGGAAGGGGTTGCTGGAATTTCGCGACGTCGAAAAGAGATTTGTCGAGGAGCAAGAACGGGTTCGTCTTACCGCTAAGCAACTCAAGAGAATAGATAAGACGGGCCAAAACGAATTGTTTTCTGACTCCTCCTCGCCAACAAGTGTTCGGTCCTTTGAGCAGGAACGACAGAAGAACAAGGACAACGCCCTCAATCGACTGAGAGAGTTGCTTCGGCGAAATCCGCGAGTTCAATACGAAGATGTTTTGGGGTCATTGTTAGAACTGCCGTTGGTATGGCAAAGCGATGTCAATGAACTGATAATGGATCTGCGCGGAAGGGAACTTGAAGTTGAGGGCCTTCAGCCTCGAGAGCGTACACCCAAGCGCGGCCATGTGATCGTTGGGAAGGGTCGCGCAGATAAGACTTAGAAACGGTTTCTCAGCTACCGCATCACAAACTGAAAGTTCTGCCGGCGACCATTGTTATTATTGAGCACCGTCGTTTGCCCGCCGAGGACGCTCTGCACCATCGAGAGTTTTGCATTCAGCCGCGGCTCAATCATTTGGAAGTGATCAGCGGTAATGCGGGCGTGATCGAAATCAACCTTGGACAGCATCGCCAACTCCTGCCCATAGCGAGCCACCATGCCGACCAGATCGTTATCAGTCCTGAGCGACAGCTCACCTTCTTTATAGATATCGACTTCAAAACCGTTCAGCACGGCCGCGGCCGAAAGCAATTCATTGAGCTGGCCGATCCCCATTTCCAGCACTTCAAAGCTGCGCTTTGAATCGACCGACGCAAAAGCGTCAGCGACCTTGAGTTGATCCTCGAACTCTTTGTAGTTGGTGACGCGTTTGTTCACCAGGGTCCGCGCGTCTTCCAAAAACCGCAACGCCAGCTTGGGATTGTCTTTCTGCGTCGCCGTAGACAAGTCAATCAAATACTTAACGCGGTCTGAATCAGATGGCAGCGCCGCCAGTTTTTGTTTGATCTCATTGAGTTTTTCGGGCGAGGCAGTCGTGGCCAGCCTTTTGAAGTCCACCGCCTGCATGATCGAATTCTTCCCCGCTTCATCCAGGTGGTCGTTGGCGATCTGCACCGCGCGATCCGAGTTGCCTTCGTCGACAGCTTTTTGCGCGGCTTGCCGGTAAAGAAGCGGTTGCATCTGCGGCGGCGCCGTGCCGGCAACCGTCAATAGACTGTCGCTCGTGCCCTGCTGCATCGCGGTGCGCATCTGGTTTCCGAAATTCATGTTGGTGTTGTTGCCCATGCCAAGTTCGGTCAGCTTCTGCCGCACGGCCTGCGCGCGGTCGGGCAGATACTGATCAATCTGCGCCAGCATCCCCTGCAAAGAAAACAACATCGTGCGCGCGTTGTTCTGGCGCACCTGCGCTTCGTCCGGCGGACTCTGTTGGGCAGGCTGGGTGCCGCGTACGATTCGGCCGCCGCCGCCCGGACCGCGAGCGTTGTTGCCGCCGGCGCCAAGCGACGTAACGCTGAGCGCTGCCGTGATCGCATTGTCCATCAAATCGTGATAAGCCGACTCGCTCAAGACCTGAGTAGAGGGACGAGAGTTCGTGGAACTTGCAGTTGTAGGTGTGGCAGTCGAAGTGCTGGCGGCCCGCGGCCCCGGCGTCAGCAAATTCACGGCGAGGCTGGTGGCTTCGCGCGTAGCGACAATATTGTCCGAGCCTAAACGGCTGAGAGTTCTCTCTGACAATTTCTTGAACGCCTCAGGATCTTTGGTTTGCAGTTGTGCGAGGACTCGGCTTAACGCGGTCGGATACTCGCCTTTATCGAGTGACTCAACCGCTTTTTGATAGGCGATCTTCGGATCGCTGGCCGCGACCGTTGCCAGCAGGTTCTGCTCGAGACTGCTTTGTGGATCGGGACCAGGGCCCTGGCGCCGGGGATTCCCGGCATTGTTAGCGGGGGTCTGCGGTTGGGTCGAGCGCAAGAGTTGATAACCAAGCTCGGCGTCATGACGCCCCGCGGTCAGCACTAACTCCTGGCGCAGCTGATTCAGTACCTGTGCCTCCTGGCGGTCAGTGCGATCAGCGTCCAGCATCATCTGGCTGAGAATCGCGCCGGCATCGACCAGCAATCCACGCGCGCGGGCGGCGCTGCGATCCCAAAGCATGTCGCCCGCTGCAATCTGCACTCGAATGCGATTCTCAGGCAGCTTCAGCGACTGAGCTTCAGTGACAACCTGATCAAGCAACGCTGTTGCTTTCGCTTCCAGCTTGGTCTTTTCTTCCTGTTGTTTCTGCGCGTCTGGCGTGGCTTGCGCAGTCGCCGACTGAGAGGTCGCGTCCTGGGCCCCCGCAAACCCGGCGCACGCCAACATCAGAGATACCAAAAACATGAAGGCCGCGATCTTCTTTGGAAACATTTGTCTTTACCTCAAAATTGACTCGTGCAGGAGATGATTGTACTGAATTCTTTAGACGGCTAAAGAGGGGATTTGGTTACCTAAAGGTCCCGCTGTTGTTCGCGAATCATATCATTGTGGACAGCGGTGTTCAGAGTACCGACTTCAGTCGAGTCCTTCGATTCATTAAAGCCCAACTAGAATTGGTTCTCGGATTTACTTAAGGATAACCCATGGAGTAAGTTTGACAGGCTCGGGAAATGATCTTGCTTTTTGGACGCGGAGACAAACAAATGGATCAAAGAAGCGTAACGCATCACCGTTGGGAGGACATGCCGAAAGAGGTGCTCTCGGATGTCTTAGCGCGGCGATTGATTACCGGCGATCGAATGATGCTGGCGCACGTCTATCTCAAGAAAGGCTGCATCGTCCCCAGGCATTCGCACGAGAACGAGCAGATTACTTACATCCTCGAAGGCGGCCTGCGTTTCTGGATCGGCAGCGATGAAGCGCAGGTGATCGACGTGCTGGCGGGCGAGGTCCTGCACATTCCGTCGCACGTACCGCACAAAGCCGAAGCCTTGGAAGATACACTCGACGTGGATATTTTCAGTCCGCCGCGACAGGACTGGCTGGACAAGACGGATGACTACTTAAGACAGAAGTAGCGCAAGTTTGTTAACTTGCGTTTTCCGGTAACGCAACCGCTCGGTGTAGATCATGAGAGTCACCTGAACGGGCGAGGTCAGTACCACCTGAGGTAGCGGGTGGGCCATAGAGTCAATTCAGGTAAGGAGAGTATCTGGCGCACCCACTACCGCAGGTGGTACCGACCTCATTGCTCAGGCTGATCGGAGACAACCCAAAATGGATCTCGGTCTTAAAGGAAAAATCGCCCTCGTCGCCGCCGCCAGTCGCGGCCTGGGCCGAGCCGTCGCGGAAGAACTCGCGGCGGAAGGCGCCGCGCTCGTGCTCTGCTCGCGTAACGCCGAGACTATTAAGCAGACGGCGAATGAGATTTCCGGTGAAACGGGAGCTGAGATTTTGGCGCTGCCTTGCGATGTTTCCAAAGCGGATGAAGTAGCGCGCTTGGTGCAATCCGGCACCGAACGTTTTGGACACATCGATATTTTGGTGACGAACGCCGGCGGGCCGCCCGCCGGTCCATTCGAAAGCTTCGGCGCCGACGCCTGGGAAACGGCGACGCGGCTGACGCTGTTCAGCGCGATCGAACTCGCGCGCCTGGTCCTGCCGGGAATGAAAGAACGTCGTTGGGGTCGCATCCTCAACATCACTTCAATTGCGGTCAAGCAGCCGGTCGATAATCTGATCCTTTCGAACAGTTTGCGCGCGGCGGTCACTGGATTCGCGCGCACGCTGGCGAATGAAGTTGCCGCGTTCGGCGTGACGGTCAACAACATCATGCCGGGCTATACGCGCACTGAACGTGTGGAGGAGTTGGCGCGTATGATGGCTGAAAAAGAAAAAATCACTCCGGCGGAATTCATCGTGCGCTGGGAGAAAGAAATTCCGATGCGACGCCTGGGCACACCACGAGAGTTCGCGGCGCTGGCTGCATTTCTGGTGTCCGAACGCGCCAGCTACATTACTGGAACTTCGATCCCGGTTGATGGCGGGTGGATTCGATCGCTGCTGTGAACAGGTGCGAGCAATCGCCATAATGAGGTCAGTACCGGGAGCGTAGCGACCGGGTCCCATGCTCCCAACGAAACGAGCGTGGGACAGCAAGCCCCGGTCGCTCCGCTCCCGGTACTGACCTCACACCGTCACTTGTCGCCGAGTCGCCGCGTTGCAGATACGATCGGCAGCTTCCAACCGTCTATTGGAGTTTTTTCGACGTTGAGATGACTGGTGAGATAGGCGAGCCGTTGGGTTTCGGCTCCCTTTCCAATCGTGAAGCGGTCCTTGAGATATGATGGAGGAATCGCCTGATAGTTCAGCGTCACTCGCACGGACACAGCCCCGCGCGTACGTTCATCAAGCGGGACGCGATAGACGATCCGATCAGCGCCGCTCGCTCCTGACTTATTAATGTATTCCGGATCGTGCTCAGCATCTCCGTGCGGCCGGGTAAATTCGCCGAACGGACCATCAATCCGCCAACCCTTCGGCAATAGGCGATTGTTCTTCAGCACCTGATCCAAACCCACGAAACTGGTCGTGATCTTTCCCTGTGGGTCGGCGATCACTTCTTCATAAATCTGTACCTGGCCCTCATCGGTAATCACTTCGTAGTGTGGCTGAAAAACCTGTTTGCGTTTTGTCTCGTCATAAAAAAACTCAGTCGGCAGCACGTCCTCACTCAAACCTTTGACGATCGCGCCGGCGATGTTGGTGCGGCCAGAAGCCCAGATGACCTTGCCGTCTTCGTCCAGCACTTCAAACGTCAGCCAAGCGCGGCGAAATCCAACTCCTGAAGGAAAACCGTGTCCGGCAAGGTTCTGGACTGAAACGGTGGCCTCGAGGGCTTTGTCGGATTTCGCGAGCGAGGCGACTTCGATCGTCGCTGTTTCTCTCCGCGCCAGATCGTAGCCCGAAGCCTGTGCGGTAAGCAGACCCGGCACGGCCTCGCCGTACATGTAATCGGCCGTGCGGATTCCCAGAATGTCCGGGAACTGCTCAAACAACATCAAGCCGAACTGATTGATCCCGAGCAGAGTGTGCCTCGAGTATTGGTCGCGCACGCGCACGGTGATCTCTTTGTCCGGGAGGCGATAGTCGGTGAAGGGATAGTTCGTGTCTTCAATATTCGCGCTGCGAAAGACGAGCGGCTGGCCGAGAAACTGTCTCTGCATGTGACAGTCCTGGCAGGTGCGCGCGGACGCATGATTGATTGGTTCGCGCTCGTCTTGATAGACGCTGTTCTGCCATTCGGGATAAGTCATCTGCTCGTGAAATTCTTTTGGTTTTCCGTTCTGGTCTTTCACCTGCCGGCCGTTTTGGTCAAAGACGGGCAGGATCACCGTGTGGCAACTGCCGCACAAAGCAGATGTTTTGATATGCGCGCCAAAACCCGGCGTGATTCCGGTCGCGTTCTTCATCGGCAGCGTGATCAGCTTATCGTAAGGGCCATTGACCACGTTTGCCGGATCGAGTTTGAACTTGCCGGTGAAAGTATTCGTCGCTCCCAGATCTTCTTTTGAGATGCGGTGACAGACGTCACACGACACACCGTCGCGAGCCAAGGCACCGTACTTGCCGTCGGCGTCATTTGGCAGCGCGTAGACCATGCTGTGCTCAAACGGCCGTTGCTTGTCTGACTCGATCTGCCTTTGCCCCATCACCCCGTGACATCGGTAGCAAGTGTTATCAAAGAATCCGGCCTGTGCTGGCCGCATGGTTTTTTCGGATTCCAATTGCGCATGAAAGATCGGATCGCGTCCGGCCAGACCCATCATCGACGCGCGCCATTCCGTGTAGGGCGAAAGGTTGATCGGCGGCTGCTGAAATTGTGGCGCGGGCCCTGGCTGTGACCCGCCGGCAAACAGGAACGCCATGTTATCTTTCGAAGCGGAATGGCAACCGAGGCATTGGCTGGAAGTAAGAAACCCAGTCGGCCCGTTGGGCCCGGACGTGACGTGATCCAGTGACTCACCGGGAAAAGGTTTCACCTGCGGCAAGCTGACCAGGGGCAGACCCTTGAAGAGACTCAGAAAGTTCGGTTCGGGAGTTTTTCGCGCGGTGCCGAACGGGCCGCCTCTGATCTGTTTCGTGTTCGCGACTTGCTGGTGCTCGTCTTTAGTCGGAGGCGCCAGTGGCTGCATGGTCGGCGCTGAGATGAAAAAAGAGATCGGGTCGCCTTCGACGTTCTTCACGGTGCTGAAGGTTGATTCTTTTTCGGCGGACGCATGACAACGAAGGCAATAGAGACCGAAACCGGAATCCGGATAATCCAAGTCCGGGTTCTCTGAAGCATAACCGGGCGCCTGGAAAGACCAGTACCAGCCATCATAGGAACCTCGCTTGTCCTTCACCATGATGGTCCAGGCGCTTAGCTTTGAGCCTTCTTTGGCCGGCGAAGGAAACATTTCCTTGACGATGATCGCGCCATCGGGAATCGTGCCTTCGCGGTTTTTGTGTTTGAGCCAGTCCCAGACTTCAGGCGAGTAAAAAACCTTCACCGCGTTATGTGTGCCAAAGGAAGCACCGTTGATGAACGGTCCCGTATTCCGAATCTGTGAGTCGGTCACCCAGCTTTGATAACAACCCTGATCGAGGAATGAGTAGAGCAGCTTCTCAAACTTCTTTGTGCCGATGTCGCTGGGACGTGGTAGCGGGAAAGCGATCTCGCAACGTTTGGCGGGGGTTGGGCTTTGGGCGTGACTCGGCTGTGAATCAATAGCACTGGCGACGAGGAAGGCAGCGAAAACCGCGAGCACGGTGACAAGGATTAACCGAAGTATGACTCTAGAGATCATTCAGCAGTTGGTTTCGTCAGGTCCAATCTTTCCGTGAAGTCGTCAGCCACCGGACATACTAGACTACAATTTATCGTCTGAGAAGAGGTTGAATAGCCGAATTGTCAGCAATGAGGTCAGTACCGGGAGCGGTAGCGACCGGGTCTCAGCGCTAAACACGATCCGAGATCGCGACGGGACCCGGTCGCTATCGCTCCCGGTACCGACCTCACTGCGACACTTGCGTGATTATTCTGTCAAGGGCAACATTGCATTCGTGTTTGTTCCAAAATAGAAATCAATCGGCGCGTCATCTCTGAATCCGGTGCGCGCCCGGAGGAACGGCTTGTGGATCACAACGTTTTAGTCGGACACCTGGCTGGACACCTCGCGTCCATCCTGACGATGGCGGCGTATCTCTTGAAAGACATTCTCTGGCTGCGCTTGCTGACCATCCTCTCCTGTTTCGCCGGGATTGCTTTCAATTATTTTGTTCCGGCCACGCCGCTCTATAGTGTCATTTACTGGAATCTATTGTTTGCGGCCATCAACATCGCGCAGATCGCGATCATCGTCAAAGAGCGCACCGGCATCCACTTTACCGACGAAGAGAAGGAACTACACGAAACGCTTTTCAAAAACTTTGCTCCCTTTGAGTTCATGAAGCTGATGCGCGTAGGGCGATGGTTGGAAGCGAAGCAGGGCGAGACCCTGGCGACTGAGAAGCAGCCCATCAACGCCGTCATGCTGATTTATAATGGACTGGTCGGCGTCGAGACGAACGGCAAGGAAGTCGCCAAATTGAAGGACGGCAACTTCATCGGTGAAGTAAGCTTCATCACCGGCGGCGAAGCTACCGCCACCGTGCGGGCCCTGATGCCGACCCGCTACATCTCCTGGCCCAAGGAAGCGATCAGCCAGCTCTTGAATCGCAACCCGAGCATGCGATTCGCGATGCAGGCGATGCTCAGCACCGACTTGAGCAAGAAGCTAATGCACCGCGCGCCGTCTTTTCATGGCAAGATTGATCTGGATGCTATTTTGAAGAAGCCGGATAAGTAAGGGAGCGCAAGTTGGCAACTTGCGCAGAAGCCGGAGCAGTAAAACGATCCATGAAATCACGAGAGGTCGAGCGAAAAAGGTTTTCGTGTTCGTTACTTAATACGTATAGGAGATTGATATGACCGAAGTTTGTACTCATCTGGATCAAATCAAAGAAGTAACTCCAAGCGCCGACGGCTGTGAAGATTGCCTGCGCATCGGCGCCACCTGGGTGCACCTGCGTCTCTGCATGACGTGCGGCCACGTCGGCTGCTGCGACTCTTCACCAAACAAACATGCGACGAAACATTTTCATGCGACCAAACACCCGATCATGAAGTCGTTCCAACCCGGCGAAGACTGGGGCTGGTGCTTTGTGGATGAAGTGATGTTTGATGAGTTGTGAAGCGCTGGATCTGTTTTATTCCCTCTTCCTTTCGGAGAGGGTTAGGGTGAGGGTTTAACCGAGGGTTCTTGATTTGATCTTGAGTTGTTTTCACTAAGCACGACCATAAACGGATATGTTCGTCCTTAACTCCCTCATCCCAGCCCTTCTCCCAGAGGGAGAAGGGAGTCAAACGTTCCGGCACTCGTTATCGTCCCGTCTCCTCCAGTAACTCCTTCAAATACCCTTGCCAGATTGCCGGCAGCGTATGCGTGCCGTGGCCGCGTGTCTGATCGGTAATCGGCAGCAGAATGTAGCGGCCGCGCTTGGCGCGTTTGATCTCTCGCTCCATCAAACCCAGCTCCGGCGGATTGATGAAATCGTCGGCGGAGTTGATCGCTACCAGCGGCGCTTTGATCATTTCCAGCTTCGGCG
This sequence comes from Pyrinomonadales bacterium, assembly GCA_038210455.1. Lineage (GTDB taxonomy): Bacteria > Acidobacteriota > Blastocatellia > Pyrinomonadales > Pyrinomonadaceae > UBA11740. Next base: position 255,597 of record JBBQWP010000001.1, read on the forward strand.
CCGGATTGTATTCGCGCGAAGAGTCGAGCTGATACAAGAGATTGTTTGCATCAAGCGGCGGCAGCGTTGCTTTCAAACGGTCAGCGTAGAATTTATCGGCCGCATCGCGGGTAGGATACTGCTTCTGCCAGAACAAAGGCGCGCTGCCGGCAATTAGCAAAAGGTTCTCAGCAGAGATCAGCGCCCGCATCGGTTGCGTCTTGTATTCACCGCCGAGCCATTCCGGATCGTCACGAATCGCATCCATGGCCATCCGGCGCCAGATGCGATTGCGGCCGGCGATTTCCACGGGGTTGCTTGCCAGCGGCATCAGCGCGTCCATGAAATCGGGATAGGTCTCGCCCCAAACCCATGTGTGCATGCCGCCCATCGATGTGCCCATGACCAGACGCAGATGGTTCACGCCCAGCTTTTTTGTCAGCAGTTCATACTGCGCCGCGACCATGTCGTCATAGGTGTAGTGCGGAAAGCGCGCGTGCAAGCCGTCACTCGGTTTGCTCGAGCCGCCATGACCGATGCCGTCAGCGAGAATGATGAAGTACTTCGTCCCATCAAGTAACTGTCCCGGACCGAAGAGGACATTTCCGAACTGCGGCGAAAGAAACTGTGTTCCCGCCCCGCCCGTGCCATGTCCGATCAGCACCGCATTGCGTACCACGCCCGAGCCATCCGGCTTTGGCGTGCCGATGGTGCGGTAATGAATCTTCAGTTCCGACAGCACCTCGCCACTGCGAAAATGAAAGTTTGGAATGACGTAATCGCCTTCGACGGGAGCCGGATAGTTTCGCGGCACGGGTGCGGTCTGCGCATAACCCGTAGCTGAGAATGTGAGAATGAAACAAATAAAAAAGAGCGTGCTGGCCCGTTTCATTAGCATCTCCTCCTGATTTTCGTTGACACGTGGAGCATTCAATCCGCTGATGCACAAACTTGAAAACCCAAGATCACCTCACGGCTTGGCAGGTTTCGTCGTTGGAGCCGGCTTGGGCGGATTCACGATCGCGCGAATCTGATCCACCGTGATCTCTGTCTGCACCAGCGCGGCGTTTCCATCCAGCGTGATCTTCAGATCATCCAGCACCTTGGTAACGGCCTTGTCGGTGACCGCCAGATCTGCCAGCATCCGGATCGATTCCAGCATGCATTTGATATCAGCGGCGGCATCAGCAGTCTCCGATCGCACGCCGATCGTCAGCGGAAAACTGTTTTCGGTGAGGCCGACGACTGCTTCCAGATTCTTGACCGATGAGAGCAGGCGGTTAAGTTTGTTCGTGAACGCATCTGTTCCATTCGGCATGTACGAGCTGGGAATGCGCGCCGCCACGGAAACCAGGGCGTCGGGAGCACTTGCGGCTCGCTCTATCAAATCCGCGCGCGCCCGCCCTTTGCCGTCGTGAAAAGCGTCAATCGATCGCTTGACCGCGTTCAGATAACCCGCCGCCAACAAGTTGGGTTGAAGGATCACCACCGCGATCATTTCATTCTTCTTCGAGGTAGCGTCGTCGTATTCGCGAAAAACGAGCAGCGTGTAGTCACCGTATTTTTCTTCATGCTCTTCACGGTGTGGACCTTTCATCACGTCCTTGATGTCGGCATAGTTGAACTCGCCCTCGGCAACGATTAGCAGATCCTGAGGATTGACATCCAGCCCTGAGCCGGCCAACTTCGCGCCAACGACCGCGCGCGTGACGCGGCGTACGTCCACTCCGGTTAGTCCCCGCGTTCCGTCGATAGTGTTCTCCAAATCCTTTCTGGCGACGGCATCATTGCCGAGGACGCGCGGCAGGGCCTCGTTCACGATCTTGCGAACGTTAAAAGACGCCACCAGGTCTTCATCAGGAATCGCCTTCCACAAATCACTGGTGGACGTCTGCGCCAGAATGCCAGGAGCAACAAATACGATTACTAGAACGGACAAGAGAAGTAGGTAGAATTTATTCTTCATAGTTTGGAATCCCTTTCGTGACGACCCGGTTTCAACCGGCTTGCTTATTAATCCAGTCAATAGTGAAGCGTAACGCAAGAAAACTCAAAGTGTCGCGCAATTGCTGGCGGGAGCCTCCTCAACTTCGATAGAATGCGCCCCTTAGCCCGGAGAGCAAATCATCTAGAAGAAGAAGCGACAGGAGTGAGATGAAAACAACACTGAAAATAATTCAAATCGCTGCCGTTTGTATCGGCCTCGTCTTCGCGGCCAGCGTGCAGAGTCAGACGCCACGCGGCATCTCGCCCGAAGACTACTTCGCGTTTGAGTTCATCAGCGATCCAAATATTTCCCCTGATGGAAAGCTGGTCGCCTACGTTGTGACGAAAATTGATCGAGCACAGAACCGGCGGAACTCGGCGGTCTGGATGACGGCGACCGATGGCAGTCGCGCGCCGTGGCAATTCACGACTGCGCCGCAGAATTCCACCTCGCCGCGTTGGAGTCCTGATGGAAAGTCGCTCGCGTTTCTTTCATCGCGGCCGGCGGAAGCAACTCCCGCTGCTGCTCCGGCTGCGGGCACGATGCCGGCGGGAGCTGCGGAACCGCCGCGCGCGCAGGTCTATTTGCTTTCAATGAACGGAGGTGAACCAAAGCGAATCACGAATCTGAAAAACGGAGTGAGTGTCTTTCGCTGGTCGCCTGATGGAACGCGCCTGGTTGTCGTCAGCCGCGTCGGGCCGAGTGACAGCCGAACCGACAACAAAGATCACAGCGACGTGCGGCACTACAAGAACTCTTCATACAAGTTCAACGACACGGGTTGGTTTGATGACCGCCGCACGCATCTTTGGGTCGTCGACGTGAAGTCGGGCACAGCGAAACAGATCACCGAAGGCGACGATTGGAACGACAGCGATCCGCAATGGTCGCCCAACGGAACCCGGCTCGCTTTCGTCTCAAATCGTACCGGAAAAGAGTACGAAGAGAATCGAAACACTGATGTTTGGGTGATTAGTGCTGAAGGTGGCAAGCTCACGAAAATTTCGGATCACGACGAAGCAGACAACCAGTCGCGCTGGTCGCCGGATGGAAAATGGATCGCCTTTACGGGCGAAGTTCACGATCGCGATCATCCAAAAATCTGGTTAGCTCCGGCGATGGGCGGCGCGCCATCGACGCTTGCAGCGAACGGCCTCGATTTGATTCCGGGTGGTCTGAAATGGTCAGACGACGGCAAGTCGCTCTATTTCGAAACCGGCGTCAAAGGCGAGAACCATTTGTTCCGCGTCGACATTCCTGCCAAAACGGTCGCTCAAGTGACATCAGGCCCGCGCGCCGTGCGTGGTGTCGATTTTAACTTCGCGAGCGGCAAGATGGTTTATCTCGTCAACGACTTCAAGCATCTCGATAATCTTTACATCGCTGATCTCAACGGCGGCAACGAACGCCGGCTGACAAATCTGAACGAAGCGCTGTGGAAGCAAATTCAATTCGCCGATGTCGAGCGCTTCACCTACAAGAGCGCGGACGATTGGGACGTGGACGGCTTTTTCGTCAAGCCGATTGGTTGGCAAGCGGGACAGAAGTATCCATTGATTCTCAGCATTCATGGCGGGCCGGCGGGTCAGTATGGCGTCGATTGGTATCACGAGTTTCAGGTTTATGCGGCGAAAGGCTATGCGGTGCTGTTCACGAACCCGCGCGGCTCCACCGGCTATGGGCAGAAGTTTGAGCGCGGCATCTTCAACGAGTGGGGCGGCAAAGATTACCTCGACGTAATGAACGGGCTGGATGCGGCGCTGAAAAAATATCCATGGATCGATCAAGATCGGATGGGCGTGACCGGCGGCAGCTATGGCGGCTTTATGACCAACTGGATTGTGGGTCACACCGATCGCTTCAAAGCGGCGGTGACCTTGCGCAGCCTTTCCAACTTCATTTCTGACGACGGCACGCGCGATGGCGCTTATGGCCACAGCTCGGATTTCGGCGGCGACATTTTTCAAAAGATGGATTTGTATTGGGACCGCTCGCCTTTGAAGTACGCGAAGAGCGTGAAGACTCCGACGCTGATCCTGCATTCGGACAATGACTATCGCGTGCCGATCGAACAGGGCGAGCAATGGTTTCGCGCCCTGAAACATTTCGGAGTGACGACCGAGATTGTTTTCTTTCCGCGCGAGAACCACAACCTGACTCGCACCGGCGAACCCAGGCATCTGGTCGAAAGCTTGAACTGGCAACTCTACTGGTTCGACAGGTTCCTAAATGGCAATGCCGCCGCCGTGCCGCCCGACGCGCGATGATACAGAACCGCTTGCGGTAGCAAGCGGGTTACCCCCGAATTGCTACAGCTGAAACCAAACCTCGTACAATGCGCAACTGAGATCCGCTTGCTACCGCAAGCGGCTCCGTACCGGTGGTTACAAGGTTCAACGCTCGTCGAGTCTTCGACCCACCCGCTCACGCAGGTGGTACTGACCTCACCTTCCGCGCGCTCCTCTCCAGAACAAAGTTCGCCATGCCAGGGTTTTCGCCAGCGTTTTGCTGAACATGTGGCAGAGTGGGGCCCGGCTCGTTACGCACTTGTGCAGAGTTTGGCGGCTGAACAGGTACAATCTGAATAGTAATGCGAACCTGGGGAAGGCAAGCGACCGTACTACCTTATGTCGATGTGTTCTGATCTATGTGCGCACATAAAGCAAACTCGGTCTGCGGGCGATCTCTGTTGGCGCTGATGGTCACCGTGATGATAGTCAGCGGCGCTTATGCACAGAAGACCGCCCGGAAGAAACGCGTTGCTAAACCTCAACCTGTCCAGACTCAGAACGAGAAGGAACTAACCCAACTTCGCGACAGCTACATCAAAGCCACCAAAGATTACAAAGCGAGTCTGGAAAAGCTGCTGGCCCTTTATCAAGCGAGCGCGCGCAAAACTGAAGAGCGCGTCAGTCAATCGAAAAAGTTGCTGACCGACGGGCTCATATCTCAGCGCGAAGTCGATCAGAGCGAACACGCACTGGCCGACGCCAATCTGAAAGTCACTGAGGTCCAGACACAGATTTCGGGCGCCGATACGCAAATTGCTCAGGTGCTGATCGAAATCGAAGCCGAGAAGCAAATCGCCAGGCTTGGCCCTGTCCCGAAGGGCGGTCTGATCAGGACAACTTCTTTCATTCGCTATAACGGCGCGGGATCATGGGTGCTTTCGCAAGCCGGCAAGATCGAAAGTTTCTTTCAACAGACATTCAAACGGCCACTGCCGATCGCCGTGTTTGGACAAGGTGCGATTCACAACCAGTGGCATCTCGATCATCGCAACGCGATGGACATCTCGCTGAACCCCGACGGGCCTGAAGGTCAGGCGCTGGTTGAATTCCTGCGCCGCAACGGCATCCCCTTTTCGGCTTTTCGCGTCGCGATACCGGGCGTGGCCACGGGACCGCATATTCATATCGGCATGCCTTCGCATCGATACTGAAAGTGGGGCAGACTTCAGTCTGTGATCATTTCTGACAGTCAATCACAGACTGAAGTCTGTGCGACCTCGGCTACTTACTAATCTCGTCCAACTTATCTTTCGTCTGCGAAATGAACCAACGCAGCTTGATAAAGTCATCAAGTGCCAGCGTGAGGCGAGATCGATCAAAGTAGCCGCCTTCGACCGCGGTGGCAATTGAGCCGTTGGCTTGCTTGTAAACCAATATCTCAAAGTCGGCTTTGGTGCGATAGCGGACCTCATAGTGCGTGAATTTGGTGATCGTCTCATCCGCTTTGGCTGCCGTGTCGAAGGCTTTGATCAGTGGATCGATCTCGTCATAATCGATCAATGCGCGTATTTCGCCTGGCGGGCCGCCGTCGGCAAAGATGGTGACCACTACCCCGGTGGCCCGGGCCGAGTTGCGTGTGTCGCGAATCTCAGTGGCTTCGACGCGGGCCGTGCCATTCTGCGCTCTCACTGTCCCAACATAGGTGCGCCCCTTAATCAGGACGGTTTCCATGCGAGCCTCGAAATCTTCGAGCTGATTGCGAGAGGCGTAGAACTGCGGATCGCGCGGCGGAGGTGGGCGATCGCCTCGTCTCTGCGCACAAACCGAACCAAAAGCCGCGGCGATTATTAAGGTTGAGAGAAATAGTGAGCGAGCCGATCTCATAGATCACCTCTTTCGTTTCGCTGAAGTTAGAGAACGATGAAAGAGCTGAGGAGAGAAGAACCTGTTAAGTCTAACCATCGAGCGAGACCTGAGTTCCAAAAAATATGAACCGACGCCACTATCGCTCTTTCGCAATCAGCGACTCGCCGGTTGACTCGTGTGGTCTGTCTCTAACGGCGTCAGGCAGCGGTGGCGGCGGATTGACGACCAGCTTCTCGAGCGCGGCCGCGACCACTTCGTTGATGCGGGTGACGGGAACGATCTCCAACTCGCGGCGGACGTCTTCGGGAATGTCTTTCAAATCGGCTTCGTTGCGCGCGGGCAGGATGATGCGATGAATGCCGGCGCGATGCGCGGCCAGAACTTTTTCCTTGATTCCCCCGACGGGAAAAACCAGGCCGGACAGAGTGATCTCGCCGGTCATGGCCGTGTCGGGCCGCACGCGGCGGCCGGTGAAGAGCGAAGCCAGCGCGGACGTGATGGTCACGCCGGCGCTCGGTCCATCCTTCGGGATCGCGCCCGCAGGCACGTGCAGGTGCACGCCGTAGTCTTTGAACATGGCCGGGTCGATGCCGAACTCCTGCGCGTGAGCCCACAGATAAGAACGCGCCGCGCGCGCCGATTCCTGCATTACTTCGCCGAGCTGCCCCGTGATGGTAAAGCCGCCGCCGCCGCCCGGCAGCAGGGTCGCTTCAATAAACAACAACACGCCACCCATGTCGGTCCAGGCCATGCCGGTCGCTACGCCGGCCGGGAGTTCCTTGCGCGCTTCTTCCGGATAGAAATTCGGCGCGCCGAGAAAATCCGTGACGCCTGCCTCGTCGATCGTGAATTTTTCCGTTTCTCCTTTGGCGATCTTCAGAGCAACTTTTCGCGCCAGACGGCCGATGGTCCGCTCAAGCTGGCGCACCCCGGCCTCTCGCGTGTAACGCGCTGAGATAAGATTGATGGCTTCATCGGTGATTTCGAGTTGCTCCGGACTCAGTCCGTTCTCGCGCACTTGTCGCGGCACCAGGTAACGACGAGCTATTTGTAGCTTCTCGCGATCGCTGTAGCCGGCAAGTTGAATCACTTCCATGCGATCGCGCAACGGGGGCGGAATCGGGCCGAGCTGATTCGCGGTGGCAATAAAAAAGCACTTCGAAAGATCAAACGGCAGGTCGAGATAGTGATCGGTGAACGAATTGTTCTGCTCCGGATCCAGAATTTCCAAGAGCGCCGCTGATGGATCACCGCGATAGTCAGCGCCCAACTTATCAATTTCGTCGAGCATCATTACCGGGTTGTTCACCGCGGAACGGCGGATTGATTGAATGATCCGCCCCGGCATGGCGCCGACATAAGTGCGGCGATGGCCTCGTAATTCCGCTTCGTCGCGCACGCCGCCCAGACTCAAACGCTCAAAGTGGCGGCCCATTGCGCGCGCGATTGAACGACCCAAAGAAGTTTTGCCTACTCCCGGAGGCCCGACAAAACAAAGAATCGGACTCTTGGCGTCAGGCCGCAGTTTGATCACGGCCAGGAATTCCAGAATCCGTTCTTTGACGTCCTGAATGTCATAGTGATCTTCGTCCAGGACCTTCTGCGCTTCATTCAAATCAAGTCGATCTTCGGAAGAAATCTTCCACGGCAACTCGAGAATGAAATCGAGATAGGTGCGAATGACGTGATAGTCCGGCGCCATGGACGGCAGTTTCTCCATCCGGCTCAACTCGCGCTCGGCTTCCTTGCGCACGTCATCAGGAAGATCCGCTTTAGCTAAGCGCTCGCGCAGTTGCGTAGCTTCAGCCTGCTCGCCGCTTTCCTCGTCGCCCAGCTCTTTCTGGATCGCTTTCATCTGCTGGCGCAACACGTAGTCGCGTTGCGCTTTGTCCATTTCGGTCTGGGCTTCGTTGGCAATCTTCGAGCGCAGGCGAATGATCTCGACTTCGCGCGCGAGAAAATCGTGCGCCCGGTGCATCAGCTCGTCGACGGTGTTGGCTTCGAGCATTTGCTGCTCTTTATCAACGCCGAGATTGAGGATCGAGCCGAGGAAATATGCGAGGCGCACGGGATCGTCCGCGCTGAGCACGACCATGCGTACTTCCGGCGGCACCTGCGGCAGATAGGCCAGCGCCTGTTGAATCAATTGCTGCACGTTGCGCTTGGCGGCTTCGACTTCGTCGATGTTCTTTACTTCCAGATCGGGAAGGACCTCCACGCGCGCGCGCAGTAAAGGCTCGCGTTGCACCCACTCCAACACCCGGATTCGATCAGCGCCCTGGACGATCAGGTGCATCGTGTCGTCCGCCCGCTCCATCCGCTTGATCATTACCAGGGTGCCGACTTCATAAAGATCCTCGGGTGACGCGTCACCGTCAGAAGTCTTCTCGGCGCGGACGCTGATGCAGGCGAGCAGTTTCTCCTCACTGGACAGCGCGGCTTCAACCGCCGCCATGGAGCCAGGCCGGCCGACCGCCAGCGGCACCATCGTCTCTGGAAACAGCGTCGTGTTCTGCAACGGCAGAACTGGAATCTCAAACGGCACGCCGTCGCGCCTGGTTGGCGGCAGTGGTGCTTCCGGCTCGGATGTTTTTTCTTCTTCAGCCATTAGTTTAGAAAAATAAAAGACCAGTTAATAAAGAGTGGAGGTACAGGATTACTTTTGGTTGGCGGCGCGCGCGCGGCCTTTCCGGCCGGCCTCTTCCCCCTCAAACAGACGGAGTATCAGCAGGCCATGATGATAATTGCGTTCGATGGTCGCATGTTCGATCGAGCGGGGAAACTGGATCATTTTTTCAAACCGGCTGTAAGTAATCTCAAGCTGGTAATGCGAGATCCCTTCGCCGCAAGTAGCGTCGCGTCGCAAGCCGCTGATGCGCAGCACCTGACCGTCGAGCGCAATCTGAACGTCTGCCGGTTCAATTCCCGCCAGGTCGACTTTCACGATCCAACCGTCAGCGGTGCGGTACACGTCGGCGGCCGGGCACCACAAACGTCCCGAAGGCCGCTTGTCGCGCGCGCCCTGCACCAAACGAAAATAACGCTCAAGCGATTCGCCGGACATAACAGTCAGCTCCGCTTAGAAATCAATTAACAGTTTCGAAAGGGAATCGATGAGTGAATTATAAAGGTTGTGTAGCGCAAATTGCTAATTTGGGCGCGCAAGTTAACAACTTGCGCTACTTCAGCCATCATTACCAATCGCTTCGACCGGACAGCAGGCCAGGGCTTCCTCACAGGCTACGAACTCGGTTTCGTTTTCCGGCTGCTTACTGACGTAGGAATAGGCGTGCTTGAACGAGCGGATGAAGTTGTTGGGCGCAGTGTCGCGGCAGACATCACAGTCGATGCAGGTCGAGTCAACGTAGAAGGCCCCGTCGACGTTCTCTTTAACTTTGTCGTTTGGGTCGGGCACGAGTCCGCAGATTACGCAGATTTCAGGGATTAGACAAACACGCAACTGAGTGATACGGCATTTTGAACGATCGGTCCTTAGGAGTGTACAGCGTTCAGTCTCTTCCAAGACCCACTAAAGCTGGATGGCTGGACCCCGTCGCTACCGCTCCGGGTTCTGTACCGAGGCGTATTTGTTGAGGGAACTATTTCCGGCGACCGTGAAGCACCAACCACGCAGCAGTGGCTGCCTGTTTCTCATCCGTCCGCCAGGGAGCAGGAAGGGATCGGCCCAAGGTATTCAGCTTTTGCTTAATCCCGGGTCCGAGTTCCGGCGCCGTCAACACATCAAAGTCTCGATCCGGAAATGAACGCCGCTTCACTCTGTTAGCGTTCGCTGCGAGATCCAGCACCTGACGAAATAGAACTCCTTCAGCCGCATGCGCGCGGATGTGAAAGTTGCCGATCCGCGCCAAGTCCTTATCTTTGGCGCCGACGATTCCAACTCCGGCCACTTTCATTCCCTCGGACTGCAGCTCTTTGATCAAACGGGCCAGCGATTTTCGGGCGATGGCCTCGATCGCGCGGGCGGTCTTCCGCACTTCTTTCTGACTCTCTGCCCACTCGAGCTCCATTACTTCGTGATAGGGCTGAGCCGTAGCGGCGATCTTCGGATCAGCCAGAGTCATCTCGAATTTCCGGAAGACAATCGGCGCATCACTCGGCCCGCCCAGCACGACTGCGATCGCGCGGGCGGTCTTGGCGCGGAGACCGATGCTGACCAGGTTGGATTTCTTCATGCTGAAATGTTGAATCCGCAGATTACGCAGATTTCACGGACAAGACACAACTCAGGTGGGGTCGTTTTTTCGGTTTCCGCCTTTCCTGCCGGCTGAATCAGAACGATCCACGAAGTACACGAAGCAACACCAAGAGGAAGTGTTTAGTGTGACTTTGTGGATCGTCTTATCTGTGAAATCTGCGTAATCTGTGGATGAATCCTAGTCGCAACTAAGGGTGCGTCATCTCTTCCGGCTTAACCAGTTCGTCGAATTTCTCGCCGGTTAGAAGGCCCAACTCAATTGCCGACTCGCGCAGGCTAATCCCATTCTTATGCGCATGCTTGGCAATCTTGGCCGAGTTGTCATAGCCAATGTGCGGATTCAAAGCGGTGACCAGCATCAGAGAGTCACGCAGATGTTCGTCAATCTGTTCTCGGTTGATCGTCATGCCCGCAATGCAGTATTCGACAAAGCCGTGACTAGCGTCATGGATCAAACGAATCGAATGCAGCAGATTGTGAATCATCACCGGCTTGAAAACGTTCAATTCAAAGTTGCCTTGCGAGCCGGCGAACCCGACGGCCGCGTCGTTGCCCATGACCTGCACCGCGATCATCGTGATCGCTTCGGCTTGGGTGGGATTAACTTTGCCGGGCATGATCGATGAGCCGGGTTCGTTCTCAGGAATAGATAGTTCGCCCAGGCCGCAGCGCGGGCCAGAAGCCAACCAGCGGATGTCGTTGGCAATTTTCATCAAAGAAGCCGCCAAAGTTTTCAAGCTGCCGCTACAGAAAACAATTTCATCGTGAGCCGAAAGCGCCGCGAACTTGTTGGGATGCGATTTGAAAGGCAGACCCGTAAGTTCCGAGATCTTCTTTGCCGCGCGCTCACCAAATTCCGGCGGAGCATTCAACCCCGTGCCCACCGCCGTGCCCCCAATCGCCAGATCGTAAAGCCCCGGCAGCGTAGCGTTCATCCGCTTGATGTCGCGCTCCAGCAGACTCGCCCACCCGGACATTTCCTGGCCAACTGTTAGAGGAGTGGCGTCCTGCAAGTGCGTCCGGCCAATCTTCACAACGTTGGCAAACTCTTTCGCTTTCGCGTCTATGGCGTCGTGCACGGTTTGAATCGCTGGGGTTAACTTGTTCATCTGCTCGGCGGCGGCGATATGCATGGCGGTTGGAAATGTGTCGTTCGACGATTGCGACATGTTCACGTCGTCGTTGGGATGAATAGGTTTCTTGCTTCCCATCGCTCCGCCTGCGATCTCAATCGCGCGATTTGAAATCACTTCGTTGGCGTTCATGTTCGTCTGGGTGCCGCTGCCCGTCTGCCAGACCCGCAAAGGGAAATGCTCGTCGCGCTTGCCTTCAATCACTTCGTCGCAAGCCTGCACGATCAGCTGCAGCTTATCGTCCGGCAGTTTTCCTAGTTCATTATTGACCTGCGCGGAAGCTTTCTTGAGAATGCCAAACGCGCGAATCATCTCGCGCGGCATCACGTCGTTGCCGATATTAAAGTGGAGCAGAGAGCGCTCAGTCTGCGCGCCCCAGTATTTATCGGCAGACACTTCGATCTCGCCCATCGAATCGGTTTCGACGCGCGTGTTTGGTTTAGTGGCTTCTTGAGACATTAGGTTTGCGCGAAATCATGATCCACAGATTTCACAGATTGAATCCACTCAATAATAGCATCTTGCTAAGGGAGTTAGTGATGGCTTCAGGGCTTAACAGGTTTCCGCACCGGTGGCACGGCTTTGGGAATGTCGCCGTCGTCCAGATTGAGTTGCTGGCTGTTTTCCTGTTGTTTCAGTTTTGGGGCGGTGTCGCCACGCAAACCCGGCGGAAGCTTTGGAGTTGGAATCTTCATGGTGGCCAGGGCTTCGGTGCGGCGGAGGATTGCGCCGCCGCGGCCCGCTACCCAGGCGTTCGCGCCGCCGTGATAGGCGACCGCGAACAACGGCGAACTCGTGATGGTCGGCTGCGTTTCCCAGGTTTGGCCGCCGTCTTTCGACGCCAGCACGCGGCCTTGATCTCCGGCAATCATGACATCGTCTCGTGAGGCGACTGAGACTGCGAAGAGGTTTGTCTTTACGCTGCTCTCTTGATCTTTCCAGGTCAGGCCGCCGTCGTCAGTGCGCAGAATAATTCCTTTTTCGCCGACTGCATAGCCGCGGCCTTTGTCGACGAACGCCACGGCGTACAGCCACTCGCGCACGTTATGCGAAACGTCTTTCCAGGTGTCGCCACCATCTTCCGTGCGCAGGATCGTGCCGCCCGAGCCGACTGCGACGCCGTGCTTCTCATCCACAAAACGAACGTCTTCCAGCCAGGCTTTCGTCACTGCAGGAACCAGCAGCCAGGTTTTGCCGCCGTCTGTGGTCTTGAGGATGTTGCCGCGCGCGCCGACGGCCCATCCCAGTTTTTCCGAGACAAAACAAACGCCCAGCAATTCCTGTTGGGCATCGTTGTCCTGTGAATGCCAGACGATCCCGCCATTGTCGGTGTGCAGAATCGTTCCCTTTTCGCCGACGGCCCAGCCGTTGTTTTCATCAATGAAGGTGATTGCGTCCAGACGAACAGTCGTGCCCGAGGGGCGCACCGTCCAGGACTTGCCGCCCGATTTGGTCTCGAGAATTTTCCCGTGCTGCCCGACGGCCCAGCCGCGCGAATTATCCAAGAAGAAAATGTCCGCCAGATCGTCACGCCCGCCGTCGGTCAGACGCTGCCAGCCGATGCCGCTATCATCACTGCGCAGCACCAGGCCATCACTGCCGGCGGTCCAGCCCGTGTTCTCGTCCGCAAAATAAACCGTCACCAGGCGCGGACTGGTTCTGATGCTTGCCGGCAACCAAAGCCGGCCGCCGTTCGAAGTACTGAGCACCACACCATCGTCACCTGAGATCCAACCGTGCTGCTCGTCTGAAAAAAAGACCGAGAGCAGATCGTTGGTCATCAGAATGTTGAGCGGTTCCCAGGTGACGCCCGCGTCGTTACTCAAGATCACACGTCCGCCGTAGCCAACCGCGATGGCCCTTTGCGGCGTGATGAAAGTGACACTGGTAAAAGGTTGCGGGCCCAGCTTCACAGCTTCTTTCCAATGATGGCCGCCATCGATCGTCCGCAGCACCGTGCCGCGATCGCCGGTAGCCAGGCCGATGTTTTTGTCGGCAAAAGAAACTGTGTAGAGATGAGCGCGAGTCGGACTTTTCTGCGCGGTCCAGCTCAACCCGCCATCATTCGTCGTGATGATGCAACCGTAAGTACCCACCGCCCAACCATGAGTAGGACTGTCGGGAGCGAAAGTAATCGAGTAGAGATGATCTTTCGTCGGCGTGTGGATCTCAGTCCATTTCTCGCCGCCGTTTTTTGTAATGGCAACCGTGCCCCGCGCGCCGACTACGACCGCATGTTTCGGGTCCTGCACGTAGAGTCCGTTAAGACTAACAACCAACCGCGCATGCTGGCTGGTCCACTGAAAGCCACCGTCCGCGCTGTAGAGAATCACTCCGTCGGCGCCCACCGCCCAACCATGGAGCTTGTCTCTGGCGAAACGAATGGCGCTGATGGCGTTGCCTTGCGGCCGGGGGTTCTGCCATTCCCAGCCGCGGTCGGATGTTTGGGCGACAGCTGGTGTTAAGGACACGGTCGCGCAGACGAGAACCATCGCCAGGCAGAGAAAGAACGGCCTGCGCTGACTAACTGATTTTGAAGAATGTGGTAACACGTGCTCTCGTTGAGAAGTGACGCCCGGGTTTGTTGGTTGCCTGATTATAGATTCGCGGCGGCCGGAAAGCGAGAGCGCAGCATTATGAGGTCGGTACCACCTGCGTGAGCGGGTGGGGCAAAGACTCAAATGGCCGGGAGTTGGCTCTGGATCCACCCGCTGACGCGGGTGGTACTGACCTCATGACTCGTCAAGCAGCTAGTTCTTCAAAACAATTCCGGTTCTTCGTCCGGTTCCTCAAGCTCAGTCACCCCAACCCGATCGACGGCGTCCTGTAGCACGCTGGGTTCGACGTGGCCCAACGCGGCGATTTTTCGCGCGGCGCGATCGGCAGCTTCCTGAATTAAGTGGCCAGCATGTCCGCGCTCCCAAATCCACTCGACCTGATGCCGGTCCGTTGCATTGTCCAGGCGTTTCCACCACTCGTGATTTGTCTTGCGCCGAAAACGGCCGCACATCGTCTCGACCACATAACGCGAGTCGGTGTACAAACGCACGGCACAGGGTTCAGACAAGGCTTCGAGGCCGAGCGCCGCAGCGGCAATCTCAGCCTGCTGGTTGGTCGCGTGCCCCAGATAAGTTCCAAACGCCCGCCACAGTCCGCGAAACCCGAGCAGCGCTACCGCCGCGGCGCGCGTTTCTTCGCGGCCATTGCCGAGGCTCGAGCCGTCGCAATAGATGGTGACGGATTTCGCGGCGCTGCGATTGGAAATGGTTTTACTCAAACTTACGTCTTAAAGATCCGAGATGCTCAGTTTCGTGTCCGCGTTCTTCCAGGCAGTTTCAAATTCCTTTTGCGCGGCGGCAGCAGCTGCACTCTTCTTTTGCGCCTTCAGACTTTCCATCAATCCAAACAGAGAACGCCCGCTGTGTTTGTTTCTTTCCAAATCGTTGCGAAAGATTCCTTCGGCGTCGGCATAGTTTCCGCGCCGCAACAAATAGCCGCCGAACGATTCGCGCACCGGATGAAACCATTGCGGAGGTTCATCATAGGCCAGCGCGTCTTCGTCTTTGATTCCTTTAAAGAAAAGATCGAGCGCTCTCTGGTAATCGTGTTTCGCTTCAGCAATGCGAGCCCCGAGAACATCGGCAGCGATCGCCAGGATCTGGCTGGTAGGATTCAGCGACGACATTGAATCAGGCGGAACTGACTTTGCAGTTTCCAGAAATGCCTTTTGCTCCGACTCAGCGTTACCCACGTCGCCCCGCGCGACAAACGTCATCGCGCGCGCAAAATGCCAAACGGCCAGCGTTGACGGGAGCGAAGCATCGGGCGTCGGCTGCTTCATAATTTCGTCCCACCGGTGAAAGCGTTCCCACATCAGGATTGGTTTTGCCAGAATGGGTTCGAACATCGGCATGCCCTTAATCATTGGCCGGGTGAAGTCAGCCAGCTTGTTCGCGGCGTCGACCGCCTCGCGATAACGGCCCTGCATGCTGTTGGCAATCGCCAGGAAGTCGAGGTTGTGCGCGTAATACATCGAGTAGTAGCCCTGCATCCCCGTCGCCTTGAAATAGGCCTCATCCGCGGCCGCGGCTTCAGCGTTGCTGCGGGCGGCTGACTGATAATCGCCGACGCGTTCATAGATGTGCGCCGGCATGTGCACCAGGTGACCGGCCATGGGCATCAACTGCGGCAGCTTTGGCGCGTAAGCCAGCGCTCGCTCGGGATGCGGTGAAGCTTCGACGGCATGAATGTAATAGTGAATCGCGCCGGGATGATTAGGATTTCGCTTCAATACTGATTCGAGCACCGCGACGATTTCCTCCGTGCCCTCGGCAGGTTTTCCGTCGGGGCTCCAAAGGTGCCATGGCCGCAGATCCATCATGCTCTCAGCGTAAAGCGTGGCGGCATCCAGATCGTCAGGATATTTCCTGCTCACCTCGCCCATCGCGTTCTTGTAATCGACGGCGAGCTTTTTCAGATCCGCTTTCGGATCGTTCGAATAACGTTTGGCGAGCGCTTCAATGTAACCGCGCTCATCAGCGGGCGCACTCTTTGTCAGTGCCAGCGCCTTTTGCACTGCGTCAAAAGCCGACCTTTCGTGATCGGGATCGACTTCGAAATTAATGTTCGGACCGAGCGCGTATGCCACGCCCCACCAGGCCATCGCCATCTGCGGATCGAGTTCGGCGGCGCGCTTGAACGAACGAACTGCCTCTTCGTGATTGAACCCGTAGATCATCCTGAAGCCCTGATCGAAATAGCGCTGGGCTTCAGGGTTCGACGTTGAGGTCGGGTGGTGCAGAGAGCCCAGGCCCGATAGCAGTGTCACGGGCGTCTCGGCCGGCATCTTCATGTCAGACTGTTGGGCGAAGATGTTTGTGGAGGACAACAGGATTAGAGCGAAAGTTAAATTGGTTTTCATCTTCAGAACTCCCGGTGCGCCCTTGCAAGAGTACGAGACCTGCGACACCGCGAAACAGCGTTTTAGCACGAATGTCTTTGAGGAAGAAACTGTAGGAGATGATTGTGAGTCGGATTTCAAGTAGGTGAATCTTGGAAGCAACGCCAGAGGGGCGTATTATTTCAGACGATGCTCAACGCCGGAACCCTTACATTCGAGGAGTTTGCCATGCGCGAACAACTTCCCCTGGCGACAATTCATGACGCGGTGCTCGAGTTTTTGCGCGGGCGCGATGATGTCGCTGTGTTCGGCGCCCAGGCTGTCAATGCGTACGTGGGCGAACCGCGCATGAGCCAGAACGTCGATCTAATTTCCACTCGCGCCGGCGAACTCGCTGAGGAGTTGCGCGAACATCTGAGCGAACGTTTTCACATCGCCGTTCGCGTGCGGGTGATTGGGGCCGGCAAAGGCTATCGCCTGTTTCAAATTCACAAGCCGCGCAATCGTCACCTCGTTGACCTGCGACCGACTGAGACTCTGCCCCGTGCCGAACGAATCGAAGATGTCCTGGTAATCTCTCCGCCGGAACTCATAGCGCAGAAGATCATCTCGTACCACGCCCGCCGCGGACAACCAAAGGCCGGGACTGACTGGCGCGATCTGGCGATGTTGCTTTTGACGTTTCCCGAGTTGAAGAAGGAACAAGGGACAGTGAGCGAAATCTTGAAATCAATCGGTGTCAAAGAAGACGTAATGCAGACTTGGCGTGAATTGGTGGCGCAGGAGTTAGTTGAGCCTAAGGATGAGGCGGAGTTCGACTAGAGCATCGGTTTTATTCTAATGCAAGAGGTTACTCATTAACCTTGAGCACCGCCAGAAAAGCTTCCTGCGGAATCTCCACCCGGCCGACTTTCTTCATGCGCTTCTTGCCTTCTTTTTGTTTCTCTAGCAGCTTGCGCTTGCGTGAGATGTCGCCGCCGTAGCACTTGGCGATCACGTTTTTGCCCATTGCTTTCACCGTCTCGCGCGCGATTATTTTTGCGCCGATGGCCGCCTGGATTGGGACTTCAAAAAGTTGGCGCGGTATTAGCTCTTTCATTTTGGTTGCGAGGGCGCGACCCTTCGCGGCGGCTGTGTCGCGGTGCAGCACCAGCGACAGCGCGTCGACCGGCTCGCCCGCGACCAGCACGTCGAGCTTGACCAGATCGCTTTCCCAATAACCCGCCAGGTGATAATCGAGCGAAGCATAGCCGCGGGAAGTTGATTTCAAGCGATCATAAAAATCCAGGACGATTTCGTTGAGCGGCAACTCGTAGGTCAGCATCACCCGAGTCGACGTGATGTATTCGAAACCTTTCTGCTGGCCGCGCTTTTCTTCCAGCAACGCCAGGATGCCGCCCAGGTGTTCTTCGGGAGTCAGGATCGTTGCGCGAATTGCCGGCTCTTCAATTTTCACGATGCGGCCGGGATCGGGCATCTTGGCCGGCGAATCGATTT
This sequence comes from Pyrinomonadales bacterium, assembly GCA_038210455.1. Lineage (GTDB taxonomy): Bacteria > Acidobacteriota > Blastocatellia > Pyrinomonadales > Pyrinomonadaceae > UBA11740. Next base: position 273,406 of record JBBQWP010000001.1, read on the forward strand.
CCGTCACTTTGCCGTCGGTCGTGGTCACTACGTAGCGCACGCCGGGCGCCGTGGTAATCAGATCGAGATCGAACTCGCGTTCCAGACGCTCCTGCACGATCTCCATGTGCAGCAGGCCGAGAAAGCCACAGCGAAATCCAAAGCCGAGCGCGGTAGACGACTCAGGCTCGTAAAAAAACGAAGCATCGTTGAGCCGCAGCTTGTCCATCGCATCGCGCAGCTCTTCATACTGATTGGTGTCCACCGGATAGAGACCGGCAAAAACCATCGGCTTGATCTCCTGGTAGCCAGGAAAGGGTTCTTTGGTTGGCCGAGCTGCTTCCGTTACAGTGTCGCCGATTTGGACGTCGGCAACCGTCTTGATCGAAGCGGTTAAGAAACCAACTTCGCCGACGCTCAAGTGATCGATTGGCGTTGGCCCGGGGCGATTTACTCCCAGCGTTTCCACCTGGTAATCGCGGCCGGCGTTAAAAAAGCGAATCTTCATGCCCGGCCGAATCGTGCCGTCGATTACGCGAAACAAAACAATCACGCCGCGATAAGAGTCGTACCACGAATCAAAGATCAAGGCCTTCAGCGGCGCTTCGGGATCGCCTTTTGGCGGCGGCACGTCGCGCACAATCGCTTCCAGGACCTCAGCGACTCCGACGCCGGTTTTGGCGCTGGTGAAAATCGCATTGTGAGTTTCCAGGCCGATGAAGTGCTCGATCTCTTCGATGACTCGCTCGGGTTCAGCGCCCGGCAGATCGATCTTGTTGATTACGGGAATCAGCTCGAGATTATTCTCCATCGCGAGATAGGTGTTGGCCAGCGTCTGCGCCTCGACGCCTTGCGAAGCATCGACGATCAGGAGAGCGCCTTCGCACGCTGACAGCGAACGCGAGACTTCGTACGAGAAGTCGACGTGGCCGGGCGTGTCGATCAGGTTCAGGACGTACTGCACGCCGTCCTGAGCTTTGTAGTTCAGTCGCACGGCGTGCGCTTTGATCGTGATGCCGCGCTCGCGCTCGAGATCCATATCGTCGAGTATCTGTGCTTCCATATCGCGCCCGGTGACCGCGCCGGTCAGTTCGAGCAGCCGATCGGCCAGCGTCGATTTGCCGTGATCGATGTGCGCGATGATCGAGAAGTTGCGAATGCGGGATGGATCCATTGGCGGTCGTCAGTAGTTCCTTCGTAACCAGAGACAATCAACATAACAAAACGGGCGCGAAAGCGCACCCGTCGTAAGGCCGAAGCTCAGCGTGCTTCGCACGCTGTGCGGACAAGGATGTCCGCGCTCTAATTAAACTCAAAGGTCTTCGATCACATTATCAATCTGCGCCCGCTGCAACTTCCCGCTATAGTCGACGTAGATCGATTTCCATTCTGAGAAGATGTCCAGCACCTGCGTGCCGGCTTCGCGGTGGCCGTTGCCGGTGGCTTTGGTCCCGCCAAATGGCAGATGAACTTCGGCGCCGATGGTGGAAGAGTTGACGTAGAAGATTCCGGTGTAAGTTTCGTTCATCGCATGGAAGGCGCGGTTGACGTCCTGGGTATAGATCGCGGCGGACAGTCCGTAGCGCACGCCATTCGCGATCTCGATCGCTTCGTCCAGAGAATCGGCAGGAATCACGGAAGTGACGGGCCCAAAGATTTCTTCCTGGGCGATGCGCATGTCGGGGGTCACGTCGGTGAACACGGTCGGCTCGATGTAATAGCCGTGCCCGTACTCACCTTTGGTGAGATGATGTCCGCCGCAAGCGAGCGTGGCGCCGTCTTCATGCTGGCCGATGTCGATGTAACTCATGATCTTGTGCACGGCTTCAGAATTGATTACCGGGCCCACTTCAACTTTGTGATCAGCGCCGTTTCCCACCCGCAGGCCTCTCGCCCGCTCAACAAGTTTCTTCGCAAACTGCTTGTAGACTTTTTTGTGCACGATCAGGCGTGACGATGCGGTGCAGCGCTGGCCCGAAGTTCCGAAAGCGCCCCAGACCGCGCCCTCGATCGCGTTGTCAACATCAGCGTCATCCAGAACGATGATCGCGTTCTTGCCGCCCATCTCGAGCGAACAGATCGCGTTGCGTTCGGCGCAAGCTGAGGCCACCGACCGGCCGGTGTCGGTTGAACCGGTGAAAGAAATTAAACGCAAAGAAGGATGGCCGGTGATTCCCGCGCCCACAGTTTCGCCGTATCCGGTGACCAGATTAACGACGCCCGGCGGCACGCCGGCTTCTTCGCAGGCTTTGACCAGATTGTAAGTTGAGAGCGGCGTGTCTTCCGCAGGTTTGATGACCAGGGTGTTGCCGCAAACCAGCGCGGGGATCATTTTCCAAGAAGGAATCGCCATCGGAAAATTCCACGGCGTGATCAATCCGCAAGGCCCGATCGGCTGGCGCACGCACATCGCGAACTTGTTCGGCATCTCAGCCGGGGTCGTGAAGCCGTGGAGACGCCGTCCTTCGCCGGCCGCGTAGTAGGTGCAATCGATTGCTTCCTGAACATCGCCACCCGCTTCTTTCAAAACCTTACCCATTTCGCGGGTCATGTCGGCGGTGTATTTTTCTTTATCGCGGATCAGGATCTCGCCGACACGAAACAGAATCTCTGCGCGTCTTGGCGCCGGCGTTCGCCGCCAACCGTCGAACGCAGCTACAGCCGCGGATACGGCCGCGGCCACATCGTCACTGATTGAAAGTGGAAATCGACCAATCAGGTCGCGCGTATCGGCGGGATTTCGATTCTCGAGCCACTGACCGCTTTTACTCGGCACCCAACGGCCGCCGATGAAGTTGTGGTAAGTCTTGCTGCGCGCGCGCTTGTTAGCGCCGGCAGCAGTGCGCGATTTTTTTGCCAGAGCTTTTTTTGCTTGAGCCATAGGAACCAGAGGTCAGAGATCAGAAGTCAAAGATCAGAAGTCAGGGTGAAACCGCGGGCTGACCTCTGACTTCTGACCTCCGACCTCGGCCTTCTTACTGATAAGTGAACTGAACGATCCGCTGGACCACTCGGTTGGGATTGGACGTGCGGTCGAAGCGCGCCAGGTTGAGCACGATTGCATCGCCCGGCTTCAACGATTCGACGACGCGCTGAAAATCAGCCAACGTGGTCACCGGCACGCGATTGATGCGCGTGACAACTTCGCCGGCGCTGATTTCCAGCGGGCGGATGTCGGCAGCCAGGCCGTTGGGGTCGACTTCCTTTACATAGAGTCCTTTCACACCGGTCAGATGCTTCTCAGTAATCTGTTGCGGCGTGAGTTCTCCCAGGGTCAGCCCGATGCGGCCGGTGCTGGTCTTGACGGTTTCGGCTTTGTCTTTCGCGCCGACTACTTCCACGTCACGCGCAAAAAAGTTGGGCCGTTCGGCCAAAGTTACGTCGACGATACGGCGATCGAGTTTGCCGTCGATGTCGCGCAGAAAGGTCAGCCTTACTGTTTGTCCGACGGCTGTGCCGGCGACCTTAGCGATCAAGTCATTCTGATCTTGCACCGGCTGACCATTGAACTCGACGATCACGTCGTTAACTTGCAGACCGGCTTTGGCCGCCGGCGAGGGCTGGTCGTTGCGTTCCGGCGGGACGTCGGCGACAACTGCGCCCCGAACCTCTGCCAGGTGGTACACCTGAGCAAACTCGCCACGCACGGGTTCGAGAGTCACTCCCAAATAGCCGCGCTTAACTTTTCCGCTGGACAGAATCTGTTCGCAAACGAACTTCGCTTCGTTTGAAGGCAGCGCAAAGCCGATGCCGTTGTAATCTCCGGTCAGGGTAGCAATCTGCGAGTTCACCCCGATGGCTTCGCCATGCATGTTGACCAGCGGACCGCCGCTGTTGCCGCGATTGATGGCCGCGTCCGTTTGCAGAAAGCGCTGAAAGTTGGTGAAGTTCGTCGAGTCGCGTTCTTTCTTTGAAATGATTCCCGCCGTCACCGTCTGATCCAGGCCGAACGGAGAACCGATCGCCAGCACCCAGTCACCCACCTGGGCAACGTTCGAATCGCCGAACTTCATTGTCGGCAGATCATGCGGCGCATCGACCTTGATTATCGCCAGGTCGGTCTCCTTATCTATGCCGATCACCTTGCCGCGAAATCTTTCGCCCGTTTGCAGGCTGATCGTGATTCGCGTAGCTCCATCGATTACATGATTGTTGGTGAGAATGTAGCCCTTCGCATCGATGATGAAACCGCTGCCTACGCTGCGTTGCGGGCGCGCGGGTTTCGGTCGCAGCATGTCGTAAAGCGGATTGCTCGGACTGCGATCAGCTTTGTCCTCGTTATCGCTTTCAGCGATGTCGGTGGAAGCCTGCATGGTGTCGATGTTCACCACCGCGGGTTCAACGCGGCTGGCGATTTCGACAAACGAGGCCGAGAGAGCTTCCGGCGCCCGCGACGGAGATTGCGGACCGTTCTGGGCGATCGCCGGACGGCCTGCCAGGATGGCGCCAATGCCAACGCCGGCCAGCACACAGACAAAGGCCATCACGGCGATCCACACGCGCAGTTTCTTAAGCATTGTCGCTTCGGCGTCAGTAGTTTGTTTGAAAGACTCGAACATGATTCACCGCCTTAGAAATCTCGATCAGGGTTTCACTTAGGGGACCGGGCCCACGTTTTCCAGCCTCAAGGGGAGCAGGTTTTGGCAGTATAGCGAAAGGTGTCGGGAAAAACTAGAAGTCCGAAACCGCTTTCGAGTGGCGCAAGCTGCCAGCTTGCGCAGACTGGCAGTCTGCGCTACCTGGGACGCAACAGGACCTTCAGCACGTCCGGTTCAGACGCGCGCTCGATTGCCCGCAGTCCGTCAGCCAGCGAGCGTTCTTCACTGATCAAGCTTTCGACGTCAACCGCGTTCGCTTTCAGCAGTTCCAGCGCCGGCGCGAACCGTCCGCAGCGTGACCCCACCACGCTGATTTCATCAACCACAATGCGGGCCGCGTGCAAATCCGTGGCGCCGTGAAAAGTAGATTTCAGCACGAGCGTTCCGCGCGGGCGCAGCAGGTCGAGCGCGAGATCGAATCCGGCGGCTGAGCCTGAGGCCTCTACGACTACGTCGAACGCGCGCGCGCGCCGCCTGGCATTCTCGACCGTCATCGTTTCGATCCCACGCCGGGCGGCGATTTCCAATTTGTGCTGATGCTTTCCAACTAAGGTTACTGCAGCCTCGGTGGTGGCCAGCACTTGTGCGCAGAGCAGTCCGAGCTTGCCGTCGCCAATCACGGCAACGCTGGTGCTGTTGGTAATCTGCGCCCGCTCGAGGATGCCACAGGCCGCGGCGAGAGGTTCGGTGAACACCGCGCGCTCGTCAGAGATTTCGTCGGGCACCGGCAAAAGGTTCACGACCGGTAGTTTCAAAAACTCAGCGTGCGCCCCATCGCGTCCGACGATGCCGAGGACCGTGCGCTGCTCACAATGACGCGGATCTCCGGCAAGACAAAGCTTGCAGCTTCCGCAACCGGCATTGATCTCACCGACGACGCGCTGGCCCAGTTCCAGAGGCCCGACCGTCAGGGAGGGCTCTTCTGGTTGGGAAGCCCGCCCTGACAGTTGGGCTACTGCCCCGGACTCCGGCAGGCTCTCGATCACGCCAACAAACTCATGCCCGATCGTGCCCTGAAAGCCGGCGTAGCCGCGGGTGATCTCCAAATCCGTATTACAAATTCCCGACAACGTCACGCGCACCAGAGCTTCGCCGTCGGCGACGGGCTGGGCGACATCGATCACGGAGAGTTTTTGGTTTTCGTAGCGCAGGGCTTTCATTTCAGTTCGAGTTGTTAGCGATCAGCGGTGATTGTTAGGTCGTAACGTCTGATTCTGAGATGTCATCCCGGAAAGCAAGGATCAATGAGTTGGCGAAGCCAACGAAATATCGATAGCCCACAGCGTAAGCTGTGGGTATCAGTATGGCCCGAACCCGTAGCCCCAGAGGGGCGATATATATTGATCGTCGCGACTCACGATGCCTGACTATGTCGCTCGCGTCCGCGAGCTGGGTTTCGATTTGGCGACGTATACCCACAGCTCGGGCTGTGGGCTACTTATATAACGCCCGCATTGCGGGCTTCATTACTGATCACTGGCGATTTTCAAAACGTCTTCGTGCGCTCATAGGCATTCTCAGTCGTTAACTCGATAGTTTGTCCCCGCCCAAAAACCTGCACCGGCAGACGCCACTCGATCTTTTCGCCGCTGGCCAAAGTTGCAGTGGCTCGGATCCACCAATTGCCTTCAGACAATTTCGCCATTGCCCGGCCGTTGCCGTCGAGCTGGGCGCGCATGGGCACGAGGCCTTTCATCCGTTGGGCGAGAAAATCTTCGAAGCTTTTTCCGGGTCGCACCGCGGCCGAAAAATCGCGCTGCGCCGCCGCAAAGTCGATCGGGTAGAGCTCAATCCGCGTGTTACCCGGGGTGGCTGAGTCGCTGCGCAAAGCTATGATGAGTTCTGAATTAGCATTCGTGTTATTAGCTTCCGGACTCTCAGTCCGCGCCCAGGATCCGTCCGGCGGCAAGCGACGATACACGCTCCAGCCGGCGGCGAAGAGCGCGCCAACCAAGGCGACGCTGAGAATAAATCTGACTGGTGTCGCGGTCGCGGCTTCGTCTGGCTCAGGCATATCAGATCGGTTTGATTTCATTAAGTTAGAACTCCCGATGAGCGACATATTTATAGCATCGAAGGAACTGTCTGAGCTATGAGGTCAGGAACGGGCGTGTAGCGACCGGGTACGGAACCGCTTGCGGTAGCAAGCGGGTCTCAACCAACAATATGGTTTGATTGGAATGGCTCAGTAGCGATTGACCCGCTTGCTACCGCAAGCGGTTCCGTATCGCTCCCGGTACTGATCTCATCGCTGCGTGTTCTCATACCCATCCTGGTTGAACCCAACGCCAATGCGCGATAATCTCAAGCGGTGAATAATCTTTGGGACGACAAGCTGCACGAAGAGTGCGGAGTGTTCGGCATCTACGGACACTCAGAAGCTTCGCGCATGACCTATCTGGGTCTTTACGCGTTGCAGCATCGCGGCCAGGAGTCGTGCGGCATCGCGGTTTCGAACGGCGCGCAAATCGTCTCAGAGCGCGACATGGGCTACGTCTCGGAAGCTTTCGATCAGACGCGCCTGGATCGAATGCCCGGCACCAGCGCTATCGGTCACGTTCGCTATTCGACCGCGGGCGAAGTTTCGCTGCGTGAATGCCAACCATTCCTGGTCACTTGCCAGCACGGCCAGATCGCGATTTGTCACAACGGCAATCTGCCCTTTGCCCGCGAAGAACGAAAGAAGCTCGAACGCGAAGGCGCGATCTTTTCCTCGACCTCTGATACCGAAATTGTGATGCATGGGGTCGCGCGATCGCACGCGGCCAGCGTGGCGGAAGCGATTCCCGAAGTGCTGCGACATACCGAAGGCGCGTTCTCGATGCTCTTTCTGACGCCGAAAGAGTTGATCGCGATTCGCGACCCGCGCGGTTTTCGCCCGTTGGCCCTGGGCCGTCTGGGCGACGCCTGGGTGATCGCTTCGGAAACGTGTGCGTTCGATCTGATCGACGCCAAGTACGTACGCGACATTGAACCCGGCGAGATGGTCGTCATCAACGAAGATGGTCTGCGTTCATCACGCCCGTTGACCGCCCAGCAACATTCGATGTGCATTTTTGAGCACGTTTACTTTTCCCGGCCCGACTCGCTTGTCTTTGGCCAATCCGTAAATCTCTCGCGGCACCGCATGGGTAAGCGCCTGGCGATTGAGCAGCCCGCCGCCGCCGACATCGTGGTGCCGGTGCCGGATTCCGGCGTCCCGGCGGCAATTGGTTATTCGTCTGAGAGCGGCTTGCCGTTTCGTTTCGGGCTGGTGCGCAATCACTACATCGGCCGGACGTTCATCGAGCCGAAGCAGTCAATTCGCAGCTTCGGCGTGCGCATCAAACTGAATCCGGTGCGCGATCTGATCGAAGGCAAGCGCATCATCCTGATCGACGATTCAATCGTCCGCGGCACGACTTCAAAGAAAATCGTGCGCATGGTGCGCGAAGCCGGCGCCAAAGAAATTCACGTGCGCATCTCGTGCCCGCCCACAATTAGTCCCTGCTATTACGGCGTCGATACCCCCAACAAATCAGAACTGATCGCCGCGAACTATTCCGTCGCAGGCATTCGCGACTTTATCGAAGCGGACTCGCTTGGCTATCTCTCGCTCGAAGGCATGTTGGAGGCGACGGGCATCGATCCGAACTCAGCTTGCGTCGCCTGCTGGAACGAAAAATATCCAACGCGCATAACTCGCGAGGCCGAGACGATGCACTCGCGTGAGCAGTCGAGCGCGCCGACGCGAGTGGCGGTCGAGATCTAGGCCGCACGAATCAGTCTGTGTTGTAAAGAAGGGTTCGGTTGGTGCCGATTCAGATAGTTATTTAGTCTTGCTCTTTAGCTTCAACTTGTCCGCTACCTGTTGACTGTTTATGTAGGCGTTGGTTAAAACGTGGCTAACGGAGATGAGTTTCGCCGGAAATGCATCTTCCGAATGGGGAACACCCACCGCTTGCGTCTTGTGGCAGCTGAAGCAGCTTTGAGTTGGCTGAGTGAATGTCTCCATTGACGCATTCGACATCTCCCTTTCGCCTCCCAAAATTCTTTTCGCAGGATCTTCACCGATTTCAGGATGTGCTTTGATCTGGTCGTCATCCGCTTTCTTGAAGTCCACATCTAACTTGAAGTCCGGATCGGGATTGTTCAGCCATACAGCCCCCATGAGACTGTAGTTCTTCCAGACTGCCAGATTATTCGGCAATTGCTCCTGGACGGTTTTGTTCAAGTCCGCAATTTGGTTGTCGTCGGAAGGAAAGTGGCGGAACACAGAGACTTTCGGATCGAGTATCTGTTTGGTCTGATCTACGAATGTGAGTGGCGCCTGTGGAGCGTGTCCTGGCCTTTGGTTGCAATCGGATGCCCTGGTGCCCTTGGCATAAAGAGTCCAGGTTCTTGTGGAATCGACCGGCGTCGTGGCGTCTGGCTTCATTGTTTCAGGAAGGTTGGGGGCGTTGAGGTTATGCTCAAACGTAGCCCAGATGAACTCGGGGTGCCCTTCAACCACACCGACGACGTGCAATCCAAGCAGCGCCACAGTCTCCTCCCTGGTGTCGTTGGGGTCGATCACGATCTTGCCCGCCTTGAGCACCAGCTTCGGAACCAGCGCTCTGGTGGTGAAGAACTTACTTGAGTCTTCACCCGGAGCGACAATCTTCCAGGATGACTTCAGCTCCAGGCTTCCAGTGGGAAACTTTTGATCCGCGGGAGCGTTCTTCAGCTTCGTCGTGTCGGTGTAGCCATTATCGTTGACAAACTTTACGAACACCGGGTTGATGTGCTGGGCGTAGTAGACCACCCTGCCGTTCTGATCTACCAGAATGCCCTGCGACTCCGCCTGAAGGACGGAATCAAGATCACCTACCGCTGCTTCTTTTTCCAGGCGCGGTGCCAGGACCAGCATTCTGTTCTTCGCTTTGGCTTGCAGGATCTTCGATTGCAGAAATCGGGGCGTAGCACCTTCTTTGAACAGGCCGGTAGGCGTTTCAAAATTTAGAAAGCGCGGGCGACCATCCGTGTCCGGTTGGGTGATGTAAAGAAAGGTCTGCCACGCCCACTTATAGAAACCACAATCGCAGTCACGGTCGGGTTTGGAGTTCGCAGGTGGGGGAGTTTTCGGAAACCATTCGGCGGCAGGAGCCGGACAGTGGTCCTCATCGCATTCAGCGGGCGGGCTACTATCGGCTCTTGCTGGAAATGATCTTAGCCCAGTTCCAATGTTAACAAGACAGAAACTGATCGCTACAACGATCCCACAAATATGCCTGGTTATCTTCATGAGATTTGCTCCTTATTGCGAAACCGTGCCCTAACCGCAAATGGCTAATGAGACTCTTATATTTCGGGAAAACCATTTTCCAGCCAGAACTTGATGTCGTCCTGAATCTGCGTTCCCGTGACAACCTTGCCACCCGGAAGAGTTACTTGATAGCCCGGTTCCGTTATGAATGGGCCGCCGCCGGGCATTTCTCTTTTGTTGCACCATCCGTTTGGGTCGATCAGAATCAGATAGAATGCTGAGTTTATTGGGTCAGCGTGATTGATATGCGGGATTGGCTGCGCATTGCAATTGGTATGCGGAACGTTACCGTTGACGAACTCATTGTAAGTGACATTCCAAAAGCGATCATGAGGACTATTGCCGATGTCGTTGAGCGCTTTATTGGTGATAGCTTCCAGATAAGCTTGAATATCCGCAAAGGTTATGTGTTTCTGTGCCAGCATGGAACCTCCAGTTTTTCGTCCACGTTATTCATGACAGTTCTATAAAGTAACGCACCATACGGAGGACGGACATATCATTTACGGACCAGCGGATAAAATTTGGGTTGAACGATTGTAGTTGACCTCACGGACATGATAGGTTTTGCGCCAGCAAAGCCGGTTCCATCGTCACTATCTAATGAATCTCATTGGCAAATCAATTCCCCGCAAAGAAGGCCGGAAGAAAGTCACCGGTCAGGCTTTGTATGTCGATGATCTGTCTTTTCCCAACATGCTGCATGGTGTGACGGTGCGCAGCTCGGTGCCACGCGGCCGCATCAAAGACATTTCTTTCGAGGGCGACATTCCGTGGGATGAATTCACGATCGTTACGGCCAAAGACATTCGCGATTTGAACCTTGGGGAAAACTATGTTGCGCTAATCCTCAATGACCAGCCTTATCTCGCCGACAAAGTCACCAATCATCCTGAAGAGGCGGTGGTGCTGCTCGCTCATCACGATCGGTACTTGTTGGAAGAGGCGCGACGTCAGGTACGCATTGAATACGAAGAGCTGCCCGCTGTTTTCAATCTCGAAGATTCACTCGCGCAGAAAGAAATCATTTGGGGCGAAGACAACGTCTTCAAAAAGTTTCTGGTCGACAAGGGAAACGTCGACGACGTCTGGTCGAAAGCGGATTTCGTGGTCGAAGGCGAGTATGAAACCGGCGCGCAGGAACAACTGTACATCGAAAACAACGGGGCTATTGCCATATCAAACCCCGCCGATGGAGTAACGGTTTGGGGCTCGATGCAGTGCCCTTACTATGTTCACAAGGCTTTGATCAAGCTGTTTGGTTTGCCGGAAGAAAAGATTCGTGTCATTCAAACTGAAACCGGCGGCGGCTTTGGCGGCAAGGAAGAATATCCTTCGATGATTGCCGGGCACGCGGCGCTGTTGGCGTGGAAATCAGGGAAGCCGGTCAAGATGATCTACGACCGCGCCGAAGACATGGTGGCCACGACCAAGCGCCACCCTTCGCGCAACAGACACAAGACGGCTGTCTCGAAAGATGGAAAGCTGCTGGCGATGGAGATCGACTTTGTGATCGATGGCGGCGCGTACTGCACCTTGTCGCCCGTAGTGCTATCACGCGGAACCATCCACGCCGCCGGCCCTTACTTTTGTCCGCACGTGCGCATTAAGAGCACGGCGGTGGCGACGAACATGCCGCCGCACGGTGCCTTCAGGGGATTTGGCGCGCCGCAGAGCATCTTTGCTTTGGAACGACATCTGGACAAAGTTGCCAAGACGGTCGGACTTACTCCCGAAGAATTTCGCCGTCGCAACTTCATCAAGGAAGGCGAGACGACGGCGACCAACCAGGTGATTCGCGAGCAGGTCGACATGGATGGTTTGCTCAATCGCGCCTTCGAGTTGACTGACTATCACGCGAAGCGCGAACGCTTTGCCCGCGACAATGCAGAGCGGGGCAGTAGCCCGACCGTCAGGGAGGGCTCGGCTGCGGGCGATGTGCGGACGAGGGCGTCCGCGCTCCCAGTACCGAGGATCAAGAAAGGGATCGGCTTCGCTTCATTCATGCACGGGGCGGGATTCACCGGATCGGGCGAGGTCTATCTGCAATCGATCGTCGGCGCTGAAGCGACGCCGGAGGGCTTAATCAGAATTCTCGCGGCCAGCACAGAGATCGGCCAGGGCACCAACACCATCTTTGCGCAGATTGCCGCCGAAGCGCTTGGTCTTGATTACGATCTATTCGAAGTAGCGCAGCCTGATACTGCCCAGGTTCCCAACAGCGGGCCCACAGTCGCGTCGCGCACCTGCATGATCGTCGGCAAACTGGTCGAATCCGCCGTGCTCGGTTTGAAACAGACGCTGGTGGCCAGCGGCTTGTTAACCGATCAATTTACGCAAGCCGAATTTCAAAAAGCGTGTGGCGCCTATATCGAAAAGTTTGGTGACTTGAAAAGTTTCAGCACCTACCAACCGCCGCCGAATGTTTTTTGGGACGACGAGAAGTATCAGGGCGACGCGTACGGCGCCTTCGCGTGGGCGGTGTATGTGGCGGAAGTTTCGGTGGACACGTTGACGTATGAAGCGCATGTCGACGACTTTGTCGCCGTCCAAGAGGTTGGTCGTGTAATCAACCCGGTGCTGGCCGCCGGCCAAATAGAAGGCGGCGTCGCGCAAGCGATTGGCATGACGCTTTACGAAAACGTCGTCTGGGAAAATGGACGGATGAAGAACGGCCAGATGACTAACTACATCATGCCGACCGCGGCTGACATCCCACCGATTCGCGTCTACTTTGAAGAAAACCCATACGCCTACGGCCCAGCGGGAGCCAAAGGTATCGGAGAATTGCCGATGGACGGACCCGCGCCGGCGATCCTTAGCGCGATTGAGAATGCGACGAGCCAGAGTTTCAAGCAGATTCCGTTGATGCCGGAAGCGATGATGGGAGGATTCGATTGAATAACGGAGCGCGGGCATCCTGCCCGCCAGCGCACGCAGTGCGCTCAACCTATGGGCCTTTAGCCCGCAAGATTGTTCGCGCTTCGCGCTCAGGCGGACAGGCTGTCCGCGCTCCGACCAGGATTCGGCAAAGAACGCAAAGGAAAAACTTCGCGTGGACAAGATAGCGATCAATTGTACCGTAAACGAAGGACAGCAGACGCTTCATGCTTACCCCATGGAGCGCCTGCTCGATGTGCTGCGCGAGCAACTGCGTCTGACCGGGACCAAGGAAGGTTGTGGCGAAGGCGAGTGTGGCGCCTGCTCGGTGATGATCGATGGCCGGATCGTCAATAGTTGTCTGGTGCCCGTCTCGCAGGTGGCCGGCGCCTCGATTCAAACTATCGAAGGGATTGCAACGGACGATCAACTGCACGCGGTACAAAAGGCTTTCATTGAATGTGGCGGCGCGCAGTGTGGGATCTGCACGCCGGGAATGGTTCTGGCCGCGGTGGACCTGCTCGACCGGAATCCGAATCCGAGCGCGGCTGATATTCGCAATGGTCTGGCCGGGAACCTGTGTCGTTGCACCGGCTATATGAAGATTTTCGAATCGGTGGTGCGGGCGTGTCAGGAATGACTGGGTGAAGCTATGTTGGACCTCTACGAAGAATTACGAAAGTTAATCGCCGCACTCGATGCGAATGAGATTAGTTATGCTCTTTGTGGCGGAATTGCGATGGCCATATATAACCGACCACGGGCGACCGTCGACATCGATCTCTTGATTGCGGCCGAATCGCTGGATCGCGTACGAGAGATCGCCAAAGAGCTTGAATATACTATTCGTGGATTGGACATGACATTCGCGAATGAAGCGATTGAGATAAGGCGAGTCTCGAAAATTGATAAAGAAACCGGGTTCGTGCTCTCTTTGGATATGCTTCTCGTCACGCCAGAAATTCGGCCTATCTGGGATTCGCGAGTGCAGGCCAATTGGGAAGGTGGAAAACTTTCAGTCGTTTCACGAGATGACTTAATTGCGCTGAAGAAGTTGAGCGGAAGGCCGCAGGATCTCGCCGACATTAGCGCCTTGATGGAGGATGAGGATCATGGCACAAATTGACATGTCAGCCGAGGCAGTTACGGCTCGACTCAAACTTGTGTCTGAGCTGCGACGACTCTGTCTTTCACTGGGAAACGCTAAGATAGAGCCGCCGGCTTTGACTAAGCACAAGGATGTGAAGAAGCGCGAACAGAAGACGGAAAAGGAATCAAAGTGAGAGCATACCTTCCGTCCTATCAATTAATTTCACCGACAACCCTCGGCGCAGCTCTTGATGTTCTCGCGCAAGAGAATGGGGTCTGGCAACCATTCGCCGGCGGTACTGACTTGATGGTGTTGCTCGAAGCGGGAAAGCTGCCGCACAAAAACTATCTCAACATCTGGAATCTGCCGGAACTGCGCGGCATCGAAGTAACCGACGCTCAGGTTACGCTGGGCGCGTTGACCACCTACACCGAAGTTCAGGAACACGAAACGTTGCAAGCAGAGTTCCCCATGCTCTGTCAGGCGGCGAGTGAAACCGGCGGGCTGGCGATTCAGAATCGCGGCACCATCGGCGGCAACATCGTTAACGCTTCGCCAGCCGCGGATTCGCCGCCGGCGTTGCTCGTGTACGACGCCGAGCTTGAGCTTATCTCAACCAAAGGTTCGCGCACGGTTCCCTATCATTCCTTTCACACCGGCTATAAGCAGATGGATATTCGCCCAGACGAGCTTTTGCGCGCGGTTCGCCTGCCGCGCGTGGCCAAAGGTTTGACGCACTACTACCGCAAGGTCGGCACGCGTAAGGCCCAGGCCATTTCGAAAATCTGTTTCGCCGGGCTGGCGCGGATGGATGCGGATCAGATTGCTGATGTTCGGATCGCGCTCGGCAGCGTCGCGCCAATTCCGATCCGCTGTATGCAGACCGAAAGCGCTCTTCGCAACAAGGCCATCGGCTCCGACACCTTAATGGCCGCGAAGGGGGCCCTCACGGCTGAGATCTCCCCGATTGATGATCTGCGGTCGACCAGAGACTACCGGCTCAGAGTCTCTCTGAATCTGCTGGAAGATTTCGTTAAGGGACTCGCGGAACCGCACTGACGAATCCGAGCAGGAGCGAACCATCCCGCACGTTGCGCGCGGACCAACTGCCTTTCCTAATGACCTGCAAGCGAGCATGCGTTAGAATCTGCTGCGAGCCCCTGGAATGAAGCGTACCCCCTACATAGCAAAGTGTTCGATCCTCGCGGTCCTCGCGGCGATTATTCTGATTTTCCCGCTCCCCGGTTATGCACAGGCCATTCGGCCGGCGGCCGATGGGCAGTTCAACCTGCTGGTCCTCGGCGATTCCATTTTGTGGGGGCAGGGGTTGAGGGAGGAGCATAAAACCTGGTATCTGGTGAAGTCCTGGCTTGAGAGCAGCGACAGGAGACACGTGCATGAGAGAGTCGAGGCCCATTCCGGCGCCGTCATCGGCGCAGTGGGAGATTCGGGGCCGGATCGGGTTCCGGCGCTTAATGGCGAAGTTAGTCGCGGCGTACCGAGTGTGAACGCTCAGATCGACAACGTCCTGCACTCGTACGCTGACCCGACCAAAATTGATTTGGTGCTGGTCGACGGCTGCATCAACGATCTGGATGCGCGGCGGTTGTTGAATGCGGCCAATGCTCCAGCCGCAATCCGCGAGTTGGCGCAACAGAAATGCGGGCCACCGGTCGAAGCCCTCCTCGGCAGGATTGCTACTGCGTTTCCGAATGCGCACGTGATCGTCACCGGCTACTACCCGATTCTTTCTGAAGAGTCGGCCAACGATTTTTTTATGCGGGCTCTATATGAAAGACTCTATACGGGAACTGAGCCCATGAATCCCAGCCAGTTGCGCGCGCGGCTGATCGAAATTTCCCGAGAGTGGTACCAGGCCTCAAATCGGATGCTGGCCGCGGCCACGGCAAAGGTCGATGCGCAGTTGACGGCCAAAGGTTCACGGCAACGAGCAATGTTTGCCGAAGTGGCTTTTTTGCCGGAGCATTCTTTCGCGGCTCCACAGTCGCGTTTGTGGGGTTTCGACGCGTCGGCAATCAGAAAGCTGCTGGTTATTCTGACTCTGGGAAGGGTGACGCTCAATACGAATGATGAGCGACGGAAGCTGCGCAGCGCAAACTGCAACGAAATACTTAGGCGGCCCGCCGGCGAGACAAAGGAGCAAAAGATTCAGAGAGAAAATCGGCTGATGCAATGCCGGCTCGCGGCGATTGGACACCCGAACCGTAAAGGCGCGCAGATATATGCTGAAGCGATTAACCAGCAACTCAAGAGTCTGATCAGCGGTCCCGGATGGCTGAGAGACACAAGCTTGATCATTGCGCCGGGCAGACCTTGAAATAGTTTCTCGTATCAGAAGCCCGACCGTAAGGGAGGGCTTGACCGGTTGCTGGCCCTCCCTCACGGTCGGGCTTCTGACACACTAGGACGAAGGAGAAAACCGCAATGACACCTGACAATACTCAATTTCGCACCGGCGTCATCCAGCCCGTCGAATGTTTGAAAGAAGGCTGGGCGCTAATCAAAGATCAGTACTGGCTGTTTCTGGGACTTGTCGTTGTCGGGATGCTTATTGGGGGCGCAGTGCCAATCGTCCTGATCGGACCGATGATGGTGGGTATTTACCTTTGCTATTTCCGGCGGATGCGCGGCGAACCGGTAGAGTTTGGCAACTTGTTCAAGGGCTTCGACTATTTC
Source organism: Pyrinomonadales bacterium (assembly GCA_038210455.1). Lineage (GTDB taxonomy): Bacteria > Acidobacteriota > Blastocatellia > Pyrinomonadales > Pyrinomonadaceae > UBA11740. The sequence goes on from JBBQWP010000001.1 coordinate 289,934, forward strand.
GCGCAGGGCCTGATTGCCGCGCTGCTCCAGGCGATTCCAATGGTCATTGTGATTGTGCCCATGTATCTCATCATGATGGTCGTGATGATGACGTCAATGCCGCGAGGCGGCCGCCGCATGGATCCGGATGCGTCGACCGCGTTTATATTTAAGTTTCTTGCATTTGAACTGGTGTTCGTGACCATCTTGATTGTCCTCGGGATCGCCATAAATATCTTTTTCATGTTCGCGTTTCCGCTGATCGCTGATCGAGGTCTGTCTGGACTTGACGCCGTCAAGCTCAGCATCAAAGCGGGTAAAGCAAACCTGGGTGGGATTTTCCTTTTGATTCTGTTGAATGCCGCGGTGGGAATGCTTGGGGTTCTGGCCTGCTATGTCGGAGTGTTCTTTATCATGCCGATTTCGCTTGCTTCATATGCGGTGGCGTATCGCCGCGTCTTTCCTGAATTCCCGCAAGACTTTGCGTCGCCGCCACCTCCGCCGGCGAACTGGGCCGCTTAGAGCATGCCGCAATCCGATTTTGTCATTCGCGGACGCCGGGTCGTTTTAGCGAGCGCTTTGGGCCCGGCGTCCCTACACATCAGCGGCGGCCGGATCAGCGCCATCACTCCGTTTGAAGAAACTCCGGCGGGTTACGAAATCGTCGAAGCCGGCGAAGACTCAGTCGTGATGCCGGGCCTGGTCGACAGCCACGTCCATATCAACGAGCCGGGGCGGACGGAGTGGGAGGGCTTTGCCACCGCGACGCGAGCCGCCGCAGCGGGCGGAGTGACCACGATTGTTGACATGCCGCTCAACTCGATTCCGGCGACGACCACCCTCGATGGATTGAATGCAAAGTTGGCCGTCGCGCGCGGCAAGTTGACGGTGGACACGGCGTTCTGGGGCGGCGTAGTGCCTGGCAATACCGGCGAACTCGCGCAGCTCTGGGATGCGGGCGTGGTCGGCTTCAAATGTTTCCTGGTCCATTCCGGAGTCGATGAATTCCCTAACGTCACGGAAAGCGATCTGCGCGAAGCAATGCCCGAACTCGCGCGGTTGGGAGCGATGCTGATTGTGCATGCCGAGACGCCGGGCCCGATCGAAGCTGCTTGCTGCCAACCAACAGTTGAAGACAGTGCGGTTGACCGATCCTACGCGGCATTCCTGGGTTCACGTCCTCGCGCGGCTGAGAATGAGGCAGTTGAATTGATGATTCGCCTGAGCCGCGAGACAGGCTGTCGGATTCATATCGTTCATCATTCATCGGCCGACGCTCTATCGATGCTGCGTTCGGCAAAGACGTCCGGCGCTCAACTAACCGTTGAAACTTGCCCACACTATCTCCATTTTGCGGCTGAGGATATTGCTGACGGCACCACTGAGTTCAAGTGCTGTCCGCCGATACGCGAGCGTGCCAACCGTGAACAACTCTGGGATGCGCTGCGTGACGGCACGATCGATATGGTGGTTTCAGATCACTCGCCGTGCCCTCCCGAAATGAAGCTGCGGGAGCAGGGGGATTTCATGGGAGCCTGGGGCGGCATTTCTTCTCTACAGCTTCGTCTGCCGGTGATGTGGACGGAAGCAAACGCGCGCGGGCTCACCATCAATCAACTGGCAGAATGGCTTTGCGGCGCGCCGGCGCGACAGGTGGGGTTTGCCGAGCGAAAGGGTTCGATCAGTGCCGGCAGCGACGCCGACATCGTGATCTGGAATCCTGACCAAGAATTTCGCGTTGGGCCCGAGATGATTCAGCATCGCCACAAGTTGACGCCCTATGCGGGCGAGACCCTGCGTGGTTTGGTAGAAAAGACTTTTCTTCGCGGGCAGATGGTTTATGATGGCGGCGAGTTTGGGGAGCCCAAAGGCCAAATGCTCTTTCGGTAACCTTTGCGCCTTCAGCTTTTTCTTGGCGCCTTTGCGTGAAATCAGGATTTAGTTCGCGCAAAGGCGCAAACAACGAAAGACGAAAGGCGCAAAGACGAACAAACTTCTTATGGACTTTACTGAACTTATCGATCTGGCTTCCGAACGTCTCGGCGGTGCCGTGCTGTTTGCCAACGACGAGTTCTTTGCGCCGAAAGAGAACCTGCTGAAGCCCTCGGCTCCGATCTTTATCGAAGGCAAATACACCGATCTCGGGAAATGGATGGACGGCTGGGAGTCGCGCCGCCGCCGCACGCCGGGATTCGATTGGTGCATCGTCCGGCTCGGTTTGCCCGGGGTAGTTCGCGGCGTGGTGGTCGATACTAGCCATTTCAAGGGTAACTATCCTGAAGAGTGTTCGCTTGAGGCTTGCACGATCGAGGGGCTGCCGGCCACCGAAGAGTTAACCGCTGAGTCTGTGCCGTGGACTGAGATTCTGAAGCAAGTGAATCTGAATGGCGACTCGCTCAATCCCTTTGAGATTACGAGCGATTCGCGCTGGACCCACCTGCGCTTCAAAATCTTTCCCGACGGCGGCGTGGCGCGTTTGCGAGTTTATGGTGAGGTCGTGCCGGACTGGAATCGCCTGAAGCAAATCGGCGGCGAGATCGATCTGGCGGCGGTGGAACATGGCGGGATGGTGCTTTCGTGCAGCGACATGTTTTTTGGTCACCGGCACAATTTGATCATGCCGGGCCGCGCCGCCAACATGAGCGACGGCTGGGAAACAAAGCGGCGACGTGGGCCGGGTCGCGATTGGACGATTATTAAGCTGGGCACGCCGGGCCACATTCGCCGGCTCGAAGTGGACACTTCCTACTTCAAAGGGAATTTTCCCGAAAGCTGCTCGCTGGAAAGCTGCCACGGGCTCGATCTGCCGCCTGAGACTCTGCTCGATCCGGAGTTCATCTGGAAGCCGGTGCTGGCGCGCACAAAGTTGCAAGCCCATACCCGTCACCTGTTCGACGAAGTGATGGATACCGGCGCGGTTTCGCACGTGCGGTTCAATATTTTTCCCGATGGGGGAGTGAGTCGGTTGAGGATCTATGGAACTTTGGAGTGACATTGAGAGAAACTTTGCGCCTTAAGTTTTTTCTTAGCGCCTTTGCGATCGATCTGGATCTAGTTCACGTAAAGGCGCCAAAAAGGAAAAACCCAAGTGCAAAGAAAATGGTCCGGAGTCAGGATGCAGGCGATTGACGCTCAGATTGGATCAGCTACATGAGTTGTCGGCCGAGCAAGCTGAAGCAGAATTCTTGAAATGCTGCGGCTCTCGGATCTGGGCGCGTGCGTTAACGGACGCGCGGCCGTTTGCGGACGCTGACGCGCTCTTTCGGGAAGCCGATCGCGTTTGGTGGGCTTTGGGTGAAGAAGATTGGCTCGAAGCGTTTCGGGCTCATCCTAAGATTGGCGAGCAAAAGGCCGCCGCGGTTCAATCAGAGCAAGCCCAAAGCTGGTCGGCTCAGGAACAATCGGGGATCCAAGATGCAGCTACTGAGACGAAAGCTGCGCTTGCCGCCCGGAACCAGGAATACGAAGAACGTTTTGGCTTCATCTTCATTGTTTGCGCCACCGGGAAGACCTCGGCCGAGATGCTGGCCATTCTGAATGAGCGGATGTGCAATGATGCCGGCGCTGAATTGCGGATCGCCGCCGAAGAACAGCGAAAGATAACGCGTCTAAGATTGGAGAAACTGCTTAGCCAATGAGCGCAATCACGACTCATGTGCTGGATACCTCGCGGGGCCGGCCGGCAAGCGGCGTTGCGGTGAGGCTTGAACTCGAGAGTGCTGACGGCGACTGGAAACAGGTTGGCGAGGGAGCCACGGACGCTGATGGCCGCGTCGGAGGCTTGTTACCGGATGGTTTTGCCTTGGCCGCGGGTGCCTATCGACTGAGCTTCGAGACGGGGCCCTACTTCGCGGCAGAGGGGGTCGAGGCGTTCTATGGCGAAGTGACGATCGTTTTTAAGGTCGGCGATCCGGCTCAGCATTATCACGTGCCTTTGCTGCTCAGCCCGTTTGGTTATTCAACATACCGCGGAAGCTAATTTATGGAGTGCGCTGACTTGTCAGCGCTTTGGTAAGCGGCGACTTGTCGCCGTTTCAGTTGAGGCTTAGTTCAATAGTCGCGACAAGTCGCGGCCTTAGAAAGCGGTAACAAGTTACCGCACTCCAAAAAATGAATATCAATCCAACTCTCAGCGAATGGCTCAGCCTGATCGCCCGCTGGATACACGTGTTTGCCGGCATCATGTGGGTTGGCACCACTTATTACTTCACCTGGCTGGATGCGCGTCTGACTGAAGAAGAGAAGGCCGTGCGCGCGACGGGCCATGCGGCGCAACTTTGGATGGTGCACAGCGGCGGCTTTTATGTGGTCGAAAAGCGCAAGAAGCCCGATGAGCTTTCGCGCAAGCTCCATTGGTTTCGCTGGGAAGCCGGCACGACCTGGTTAAGCGGCATGGCGCTGCTCATCATCGTTTATTACCTGGGCGGCGGAGCTTTAGTCGATCGCGACGTATCAAGCATCAGCATCGGCGCCGCGGTCGGAGTCGGAGTTGGGGCACTCGTCTTTGGCTGGCTGATTTATGACCTGCTGATGATTTCGCCGCTGGGGCGCAACGAAAAACTATTTGCGGTGGTAGCTTACGTTCTGGTAGTGGTCACGGCCTACGGCCTGTCTCGCGCACTCAGCGGCCGCGCCGTATACATTCATGTGGGAGCCATATTCGGCACGATCATGGCCGCCAACGTCTGGATGCGCATCCTGCCGGCCCAGCGAAAAATGATCGAAGCCATCAAGGCCGGACAAAAGCCTGACGAGAAACTAGCCGCCCAGGCCAAGCTGCGTTCAAAGCAGAACACTTTCATGGCCGTGCCGCTGGTTTTGTTGATGATTAGCAATCATTACGGTGGGAATACAACCGGAGGGTTTGACTGGGTTCATCTGGTGGTGCTGGTACCGGTAGGTTGGATCGCCGCAAAGTTTATTAGAAGAGCTTGACGATGTCCGATAAGCCTCACAGTGTGCTTTCGCTACAAACAAATCGGCGGAATGAAGTCAGTACCACCTGCGTGAGCGGGTGGATTCAAGAGTCGACCTGGCCGGCGTGACCTTTTAACCCGCCCGCTTACGCAGGTGGTACTGACTTCACATTCGTCTACTTCTTCTTCGCTTTCTTACCCGTCCCCATTCCCACAATCGTTTCAAACTCTTCCTTAGTCAGCGGCATCACCGACAGTTGCGATTGGCGAATCAGCGGCAGATTACCCAACTTGGCGTGATAGCGGATCGAAGCCAGCGGAACTGTTTCGTTGAGCGGCCTCAACGGTTTGAGGTCCACGGCCACCCATTGCGGATCAGCAGACGTCGGATCTGGATAAGCTGCTTTCGCTACTTCGCCGACGCCAACGACGCACTTGCCCGTGCCCGAGTGGTAAAACAGCACGCGGTCGCCGGCCTTCATCTGGCGCAGGTTGTTTCGGGCCTGGAAGTTTCTGACTCCCGTCCAGTCTGTGCGGCCTTCGCGCACAAAATCGTCCCACGAGTAAGTTTCCGGCTCAGACTTGGCCAACCACAGGCCCGAGGTCTTCGTCGCCGCGCCCTTCTTCGCACTGCTTTTCTTTTTCGGTGCTTTCTTCTTAGTCATCGGTTGTTGCAGGACCTCGGTTGAAATCGTTAGAATCCGTCCGTTCGTTCATTCTCCACACAGGACTCAAAAAACATCGTGGCACAACTAAAAGAAGGCGATAAGGCTCCCGATTTCACAGTGACTGACGGCGAGGGTCAGACCGTGCGCCTGAAAGATCTGCGCGGCAAGAAAGTCGTGTTGTACTTTTATCCCAAGGACGATACGCCCGGGTGTACCAAGGAAGCCTGTTCGTTCCGTGATTCATTCGCCAAATTCAAAAAGCGTGGCATCGAAGTGCTCGGCGTTTCCTTCGACAGCGAAGCCAAACACAAGAAATTTACGCAGAAATATGATTTGCCCTTTCCCTTGCTGGCCGACACTGACCGGGCAATTGCCGAAAGCTTTGGCACCTACGGCGAGAAAAAGTTCATGGGGCGGACCTACATGGGAATTCACCGCGTGACTTTTCTGATAGACGGGAAGGGAAAAATCAAAAAGATCTTCAACAAGGTTAAGCCGGAAGACCACGCGGAAGAAGTCCTGGCCGCGTTTGACGAATGATGAACGCTGCCGTTGGGACGGTCCAGCGTCAACCAGTCTTTGCCTTACCGACGGCATCTGTCTTCACTGAACGTTTCTTGCCTTTGGCCGACGGTTTGCGGCCCGGCATCAAGACCGGGACCGAACTAAATGAAGGATTCAGCCGTTTTCGTTTGGCTTCCACTGCCTCACGGGCCCTGGTTAACTCTTCCGAAGCCTCATTAACAAAATACATGCGTGTGTGATTGACGATCTGGGTGCGAATCTCGCGGGTCCAGAGCAAAAGGTTTGCCAGCGCGTCGCACACCTCGTCTTTGGGCAGCCGGGTTACCTGGGCAATCTCTTTTTGCGTGCGGGCGCCGCAGCGGATGGCTTCGCGAACACGATCGGCGGGGGAAAGCTTTCTCAGCATGCGCGCAATGCAGCGCGGGGAAAAGCCGGACTTGGCGTCAATAGCGACGCGCGACCTTTCGGGTAACACTGTCGCTCCATGTTTAATCCGCGCGTTCTTATATTCGCGCAAGGCCTGCCGGCTCTGGGCGATCTTCTGGCGAATACAGCGCTTGCAGTAGAGATTCAGACCGTCTTTACGCGCACGGCACACGCCGTACTCTGTGAGTGGCAAAGACTCTTCGCACCGGGGGCATCTTTTCAACTCAACCACGCTTACTTCCGCTAATCTGGTCACTCTTTGCGCTCCGCTAATGAATTTGAATACGCGATCCTGAGACAAAGCACCTGCCTTACCAGACAGCCGCCTTGCACCCTGGCCCGCTCGAACCCTCTGTGACTAATGTTGGCGATGTACTCCGGATGTGAGCCGGAAAAAATCCGCCGTCGATGGCCACGCTGTTTTAGTCATTGCGTGACGACGCCCTCACCGAGCAACGCATGCGAAACAAATGCGTATCGTGATTGGTCGCAGGAATGGCTGACGATTATCTCGCGAGGATTATAATTGCTTCTGATTCAACTCATCGACTCGTCAACTCGATCACCGCTGCGCTCTCTCCAACTAGTAAGGGACTGGCATTATAATTAGGAAGAAATTTTTTGCAACCTCTTTCTCACATTGACATGGTCCAACTCACGCAAGTGATCATTTCGCCTGGTAAAGTAGATCAAAAAAACGATCTTTCTTTGCAAGGTCTTTAGGGAAACAAGATAGAGCACCCAGCATTTACCATGAACAGAATTTCGAGACGTGTCTAATGCGAATAATTGTGCGCAACGACTTTCGAATCGTCCAATAAAAACATACATTCGTGATCGAAAGAGAAAGCGTTCGCCTCATGTTTCGCGCTAAACCTTCGATGAAAGCGATCGTGGTCCAACTATTAGTTGATTTGTCCGCGACTTCAATTCAGATGAAAAAGTTTTTTCGATTCACAATCGAAAATAAACTCTTAATGCAGCTTGATCATCAGTTCATTGCGTTCAGGTGTTGGCAAGTGGCTGTAGGCTTGTTGCCGGCAACAACGCGCTCGCTGAAGAACCCTTCGATGAGCAGTGCGTTCGTGCTATTCATCGGTCGCATAACCCGGCAGATCCACCTGAAATGAATTGCCTTGGCTTAAGCCCCCACGAAATTTTTCTGGATGGTGATGGCAGTTGTTAACGCTGGGGAGGCTGCGAGTTCTGTGGATGCCGCTTGGTTGTGCAAAACGCGGGAAGTTGTATCCATTGAGTGACTTGCCCGATGGACGAAGAGGCCTATCCACAGCTTTTCAACAGCTTCTGTGGAAACGAAAACCCGCGCGGTTTTTCAATGAATGAACGGGTGATGCTTACTTAACCTGAGGCTTTACCTGAGCTCGATCCTGCAAACGAAAAACGAATTTGAGTCCCGACCAAACTTCATCCACGGCGCATATTTTGATATCCACTAATCCGGCCGCCAGGCCCATGTCTCGAACAATATTTTCGGAAAGATCGGTGGTCACGCCGGAACTTTTTTTCGGCCACGACACCCAAAGCATGCCGGCAGCATGAAGACGCTTCGCGTATTCGGAAAACTTTTCCTTGAGTTCCTTTTCGCTCTTAACAAACAACTGAGCAAAGTCGAGAGGTTTGGCCGATCGCGAGTTGATCGTCACGTCCGGTGGCAGATCAAGTTCCTTCACATAACCCGACGGTGCGCTGATGAAAGCGATATTAAAACCGGCTTTGATGCCCAGCTTTTTTACCAGTGGTGTTTCGGAGTAACCAGCCATGCGAAACGCTATTCACTTACCAACGAATCAGGCAGAGATCAATACTGCGTTTTGCTGTCGATGTTTCGAAACCGGTATCAATCTTGTTTTCCTTTCACCGGACTACTCGTTGATGATCAGTTCGCCGCCGAATTTGATTCCGCGTTTTTCGCGCCCCAAGGCAATTATCAACACCGCACCGGCAAACACTGTAACTGCGGTGAACGACATTGCCCTGGCATAACTCATTCTTTCGGCGAAGACTGCTTCAATGTAAGCAACGGAGCCCGCCAGGAGCACGCCGCACTGATAAGCAAAGCCCGGCAGAAAACCCCGAACTGAATCAGGCGAGAGTTCTGAAAGATGAGCGGGGATGATGCCCCAGGCTCCCTGGACCATGAACTGAAGCAGGAATGCTCCGACAACCAGAAGCGCCAGCGACGGAGCAAACGCCCACAACGGAACCACCACAATCGCACACACCAATGCAGTAATCATCGATCGGCGGCGTCCCCAGCGGTCCGATATGAATCCGAAAACAAGTCCGCCGAGGATCGCTCCCACCATCGATACCGCAGTGATCGAGATTCGTTGTCTCGGACCAAAGCCCCACTGGTGCTCGAGAAAAGTTGGATACATATCCTGAGTTCCGTGAGAAACAAAGTTCATCATCATCATTAGCAAGGTCAGATAGATGAAAAGCTTCCAGTGCGAAGCAATGCTTCGTCCCAGTTGTCCCCAGCTTTCGTGGCGCGTTTTTTTCCAGACTTCTGATTCCTTGACCTTGAACCGAACGAACAACGCCAGCAAGGCCGGTAGCCCGCCGATGAAGAACAGCGGCCGCCAACCCCAACGCGGAAACACAAAGAAATAACAGACGGTCGCCAGCAAATAGCCCGCGGCGTAGCCTTCCTGGAGCAATCCCGACAGCACGCCCCTCAATTTCGGGGGCACCTTCTCCATTGCCAGAGAGGCGCCAACGCCCCACTCGCCTCCCATGCCGATGCCGAATAACGCCCGCAGAATCATGAAAGTTACGTAATTGGGAGCCAACCCCGTCAGCACTTCGACAACTGAATAGAAAACCAGGTCGATCATCAACGGCAGGCGCCGGCCGTAACGGTCAGCCAGCAAACCGAAGATAAACGCACCTACCGGCCGGAAGCCGAGAGTGAGCGCCAGCGAAAGGGCAATTTCTTTGTCGGTTTTGTGAAACTCTTTGGCAATGGCGGTCAGGGTGACGACCACCAGGAAGAAATCGAAGGCGTCGAGCGTCCAGCCTAGAAATCCGGCAAAGAGAGCAGCGCGGTGCCCTTCGGGTTGGTCCTCGGCATGGTTCATTTGCAAAAGCCCTCAGCAGTCTGGCTTGACGTGCAAGAAACTCGGCGATACTAATATTTGCAGACCTTCTGTTCAAGCGATTTGTTTAAGCAGCGTCCGGATGCCGAAGCGCGGGGCAGTAGCCCGACCGTGAGGGAGGGCTTCATCTCCACAAACCAAACAGGAGTTTCGCGCGTACTTTCAAGGGAAGGCTATAGCGAATTAGTAGGACTACTGAAATGCTAATTAAGAAACCGGCGGACATTAAGTCGAGCGAAATCACCGACCAGAAGGTTTACCTGAACCGTCGTCTGTTCATGCGGGGCGCGATTCTCGCGGGTTCGGCGGCGGCGACCGCTCTGTTGTATCGCAAACTGAATCCACCCGCTGCCGTGGTCGAAGAACGTCCGAAGATTGCCGATCTGGTCACTCCGTCGACTGATGACGCCTTGCTGAAGGGCTTCAAAGTAAATGAGCCGCCGACTTCGTTTGTAGACATCACGAATTACAACAATTTTTATGAGTTTTCGACAGAGAAGCGGGCCGTGGCTTCAGAGGCGCGCGGCTTTATCACGCGGCCGTGGACGGTTGAAGTCGGCGGGCTGGTGAACAAGCCGAAGACCTTCGACCTCGATGATCTCGTGAAGCTGGCGCCGCAGGAAGAGCGGATTTATCGCCATCGTTGCGTTGAAGGATGGTCGATGGTGATTCCATGGGCGGGATTTCCGCTGGCCAGCCTGTTGAAAGAGGTCGATCCGCTGTCGTCGTCGCGCTACGTGGCTTTCCAAACGCTGCTCGATCCAAAGCGGATGCCGAATCAAAACACGACCGTGCTTGATTGGCCTTATCTCGAAGGCTTGCGTCTGGACGAAGCGATGAATCCTTTGGCAATCCTGGCGACCGGACTTTATGGAGGCACGCTGCCGCCGCAGGATGGCGCGCCGATTCGACTCGTCGTGCCGTGGAAGTACGGATTCAAAGGCATCAAGTCGATCGTGAAGATCATGTTGGTTGCCGATCAACCGCCGACAACCTGGAACATCGCGGCGCCGGGCGAGTACGGCTTTTACTCGAACGTGAATCCCGGCGTCAATCATCCGCGGTGGAGTCAAAAGACCGAGCACCGGATTGGGGAGTTTACTTCCCGCGATACGCTCTTGTTCAACGGTTATGCCGATCAGGTTGGGTATCTCTATCAGGGCATGGATTTGCGAGCGAATTACTGAAGTGGAGCGCGGGCATCCTGCCCGCATTGAGCGCGAAGCGCGAAAACCCGGTTCTCTTGAAAGTTTTGAGCGTGCTCCGCACGCTGTGCGGGCAACGATGCCCGCGCTCCGCTATGGCTCCGTTATGAAAGACACACGTTTTGCCAAGTTAGTGCTGCTGACGAACAGCCTGGTGCCGCTGGTTCTGCTGTTGTGGGACGTATACCGGAAGAACGTGGGCGCGAATCCTTTAGAATTTGTCACCCGCACGACCGGCATGCTGACTTTGGTCTTTCTGCTTATCTCACTGGCAGTGACCCCGTTGCGAAGGATTACCGGGCTCAACTGGCTAACGAGGTTTCGCCGGATGCTGGGGCTGTTCGCTTTCTTTTACGGCTCGCTTCACTTGATGACTTACGTAGCTTTTGATCGCTTCTTCCATCTGACAACCATTCCCGGCGATGTTTTCAAACGCCGCTTCATTGCGGTCGGTATGACGGCTTTTTTTCTGATGGTGCCGCTGGCAATTACCTCGACCGACAAAATGCTCAGGCGTCTGGGCAGCAAGCGTTGGACGCGGCTGCACCGGATAGTCTATCTGTCAGGCATTCTGGGCGTGCTGCACTACTACATGCTAGTAAAGTCTGACTTGCGGTTGCCGATGACGTTCGCATTTTTGTTAGCCGTGCTGCTGGGGTTCAGGATCTTTGCTAAGTATTACGTGGCGCCGCCGCGGACTTCGGGAAGCATTGTTCCACCGCGAGCGGGGCAGTAGCCCGACCGTGAGGGAGCTTGGTAAGGAACCGCTTGCGGGAGCAAGCGGATCTTTTCCCAGGGGTCACCCGTTCGCTACCGCGAACGGTTCTGCACCGGACACACGTTTACAGTGACATCGGCGAAGAACACGCCCTCCCTGACGGGTGGGGCTAGTGCCCCGCGTTGCTAGCTCGCCTATTGCCTTAAAACCGCATCGTTGTTAACTTTCTCTGGTGCTTGATCCAACCAGACGTTTTTCAAACCGCGTCGAAAACTATCTCAAGTACCGTCCCACTTATCCACTCGAGATAATTCCCCTGCTTGAATCGGAATGCGATTTAACTGCCGAGTCGGTAATTGCCGACCTCGGTTCGGGCACGGGCCTTTTGACTGATCTCTTTCTGAAGAACGGCAACGCGGTTTTTGGCGTCGAGCCAAATGACGAAATGCGCGCCGCAGGCGAGAAGGTTTTGGCGAGACATCCCAGATTCAGCAGCGTCAACGGGACGGCAGAAGCGACGACGCTGCCTGATAATTCGGCCGACATAATAGTAGCCGGCCAGGCCTTTCACTGGTTCGATCGTGAGAAAGCCCGCCTCGAGTTCGTGCGGATCCTGAAACCAAACGGCTGGGTCGTGCTGGTCTGGAACGGATATAGGGTGGAATCCAGTCCACTGATGAACGCATATCAGGATCTGGTGGTGCGCTATGGCACCGACTATTCAGAGGTCCAGCGCGAAGTCGTGGGTTGCGACGTTGAAGCATTTTACGCGCCGGGCTCTTGTAAATGCGCCCGCTTCGAATTCCAGCAGAGTTTTGATTACGAAGGTCTCAAAGGACGACTACTATCAGCCTCCTATGCGCCCGAACCCGATCATCCCGACTATGCCGCGATGCTCACCGACATGGGAAAGGTTTTCGATGCTAACCAGCAGGACGGAAGAGTTGTCTTTGCCTATGAAACTGAACTGTATTATGGGCAGCTGTCAGCCTGATCGTAAACCGTATTGTCAGATTCACGCGTCAGGGGTAAACTCTCGGTGCTTCTGAGAATCAAGATAGGAGAAGATGTAATGATTAAGAGAGCCCTCGGCTTACTTTTCTTGTTGGGAACGGTGACGGCCATCGCGGCTGCTCAGACTCCAACTCCGACTCCGACTCCGGCCAGGACGCCGCCACCTGCGCCGCATACGAATTTGAAAGTGGGTCAGGCGGCGCCGGACTTCACGCTCCCCAGCACCGCGTTGGGACCGGACGGACGTGGCATGCGGTTCAAGCTCAGTGACTTTAAGGGAAAGAAGAACGTAGTGCTCGCCTTTTACGTTTTGGCTTTCACCGGTGGTTGAACGAAGGAAATGAAGGCGTATCAGGCTGATATCGCCAAATTCGAAGGCACGGATACTCAGGTTTTTGGTCTTAGCGTCGACAGCGTTCCCGCAAACCGGGAGTTCGGTAAACAGAACGGCATAACCTTCCCGCTGCTCAGCGATTTCAAGCGCACCGTCGTGAAAGATTACGGCCTCTACAACGAAGAGGGTGGCTATGGCAATCGCGCCACGTTCGTGATCGATAAGGACGGAATCATCCAACACATCGACGAAGGCAACGTGGCGATCGATCCGTCCAGCGTTGAGGACGCCTGCAACATCCTGACGCACAAGAAAACCACGCCCTAGTTACAGAACCGCTTGCGGTAGCAAGCGGGTCGAGAGGTACCTCTTTAGTGTGTCTACACAACAGGATCCTGCTTGCTACCGCAAGCGGTTCTGTTTCTTTTCTCTCAGGGCCTCTGTTCTCGTCACAATTCTCGTCGGCCCGACTCCCGGGGCGTTGACAGATCTGGTTTAGAGATAGGACGAGCAGGCCTTTCGCTTCAGCGTTTGAGCTCCGTCTGAATTCTTGAGTCTTAAGCCGGTAGCAGTCACGGTGCCAGTGAACTTCTGATCTCCGACTGCAAAGCTCACCGACATCCCTTTGACGGTCACCGGGACAAATTCAGGTTTGGGATCTTCGGCGCCTCCCTGCGCGATTTGGACGATCGCATAGTGACCGCCACCCGCATTCACCAGAACTACTCTCATACCTTCCAGGTCCCCGGATCCTTTACCGACCGTGAAATTCTCAAAGACCCCCGTCACACTGGGCGCCGGTCGTGCGCCTGGCTTTTTGGCCAGGCTTGACGGAACCACCACTAAGCAAATCACCAGGGTCAATAACGCGCGAAGTATCAAATTCATTTAGGTTCTCCCTTTTCGATTCGTAATCAGACGTGGATTGTAACCTGCAATTACTCACTCAACTGTAAAGTTAATTCTCCTGAGCAGAACTAACGCCGGCCGCCCTGTCGATGGCGGATACCTGGAGAGTATAAGAGCCGGAAGGTAGTTTGTTGAGAGCGAGTTCGGACCAGTAAGGAAGTCGCGACGGATCTTTTGAGACATCGGGCGGAATCCTGATCGGAGCCACCGTCATGACCTGGCGTGCCCCTCATGAAACCCCCGCGAGTCATCCTCTGCTTCTCATCCTTTGCTCAGTTTATCCGGTGGCTACCGCAAGCGGTTCCGTACCTATTCGATTGCGAACGCAATTCTCTGGGAGGCCGCCGTCCCGCGCACCTTGTCCGTGGCGGTTACCACCAGAGTGTAAGATCCCATCGGCAGTTCTTTGAGAGCGATCTCGGATGATAAGGGCATTCGCCATTGGTCCGCGGCGTCGAACGAAATTTTGTTCGGCGCGGTCGCTAAGACTTGTTGGGTCCCTCGGAAAACCTCTACTGAGATCCAAACGTCGGCTGATCCTGCATGCCGCGAAGCATTATAAACGTAAGTTTGAAAACGCAAGACAGAAGTGCGAGCGAAACGATGATCTACAGCGGCACGGCTGCGCTCGCCCGCTGCGGAAGCGGGGATAGCCGGGCCGGACTCAACCAGCTTCTCGGTAAGAAAGAGGCTGCTCATGCTGAAGCGGTCAGACTCAAGGCGCGGCACCTCGATCCACTCAATCGCGCCGCCAGTGCGGCCGCTCATGCTATCGCGCACCGCAACCCGCACCTGGTACAAACCTGGCGGAAGCGGCAGGCTCTGATTCCAGATTACGAAACGCTGATTCTCAGTGAAGACCGCGGCCCGGGGAATTTTCAGCTTTTGCTGGAAGCTGGAGAAACTGCCGCGATCATCCAGCGCCACGCCCAAAACGTCGACTGCTCCCTCTTGTTTTCCTTCAGGTCCCTCGAAACTTAGCGTTTCAGTATCAAGCTGCATCGTGAGGCTTAACAGCGGAGCCTTGTCGAGGGTGTTCAGATACCCGGCGGACAAATGAACCGGAAAGTCACGGTGTGGATAGAGAGCACCGAGCGCCGCCCGCAATTCATCATCAGGAGTGGCTTTGACAGCGGCCCCGCTGCCGGCCTTTGCAGGAGTCACAACTTGATTGGATTTGAGTTCAAAGACATGTCTCCGCATGCGGACTCGCAGGTCGGGGCGGTCCTTGATGACTACATCGAGGCGAGATCTTCCGGCCTTCTGATTCTCTGTGTCAGGTCTCCAGGCCAGCAGATAGTAAGCAGAACTTTCGCGTAAGGCTTCGGCCACCGCGTCATCGAGCGTGTTTGAATTGAGGTAAGAGCGTCCGCCGGTTTCGTCGGCCAGAGTTTCCAGCGGTTCTTGGGGGGTCTTGCTTTCGGCCAGACTTCGGCCGGCCGTGCGCGGTCCAAAATCCGGATACTCGTTTCGAGACGCGTCAACACTCGATCCGAAAAGATTCGACCGCGTATCGAGCGAATAAACCACGGCGCCGACGCGGGCCGCTTCATTGGCCACGCTTTGCATGACGTCGCGGCCGCTCGACCTCTTGTTGTCCATGACAAAGCCATCCGAAATAAAAAAAACAACCTTGCGGCCCGGCAATGGTCCGGTCGAGCGGATCAAACTTTCAAGTCGAGACAGAGTTTCAATCTCAACCAGCTTTGATTGAGCGTTGATCTGACGGACCCGGTTCTTCACGAGGGCGGCTGCACTCATCGCGCCCATTTGCATTTCCTTCATCGTCTGTTCGACGAGATAAGCAAACAGACCATTAAAACCGCGACTGGCGATCAGATTCGCATCCACCTCACTAATCCCAACCCCGCTGGCCGTTGTCTCAGGGTTGTATTTGTAATTGAGCCGGGCAATCGCCTCGCGCAACACGGCCTTGCTGTCGGTCAACTGTTGGAGAAAACCAATCTGGCCGCTGGTGCTCACCACGGCCACGCGGTCGTTAGGCCCCATCCTGTCTTCCACAAAGTGAGATACAACCGCCCGCGCGCGGGTCAAACTTTCGCCCGTCAAATGGACATCGTCGATGAAGAAAAAAATCAGGCGGCCTCGATCAGGGCCGCCGGTTGACTTACTCTCCGGCGTCATCGAAGTCTTCGTGGCGGCCCGCGCAGCCGCCAATTGTTGCGCTTCCGCCGAGCTGCCGGCCGCGACCTGTTCGAAGAAAGCGAGGGACTGTGACTTGGCATCAACTCGTAAATCAAACTGCTCTGCTTTGAGACCATCAATGAACTTCCCGCGCTTATCCACCACGGTTACGTCTGTTTGGACGAGCTCTGTCTTAACTCGAATGATGTCGTCATTTTGATCCGGCTTTGATGGGTTTTGACTTTGAACGCGCGACGGCGGAACCGCAAGAAAAAGCGCGGCGCACAAAAGACTACGGTACAACAGTGCAGGGTACGGAACCGCTTGCGGTAGCAAGCGGGTAATCGTGGTCTTCACGGGTGCCATGTGAACCAATGTTTTGCCTCGTCTGTAGTATCTAACTCGACTTACCCACTCGCTACCGCGAGCGGTTCCGTACCTGTAGACACTACACACCCGCTACCGCGGGCGGTTCTGTACCCGCGCGAAAGCTTTCTCGATGGCCGCGCGCAAGCCATCTGCGGAATAATCGGTGAGCGTAATGCCGTTGATAAAGAAGGTTGGCGTGGCTTCCACGCCATAGGTTTCGCCGTCTTCGATGTCGCGGCGAAGCACGGGCTCGTATTTGCCCGCGTCGAGCTCCGCATCGAACCGTTTTCGATCCAGTCCAACCTGGGTCGCGTACTTCCTCAACGAATCCACGTCCAGCGCAGTCTGGTTCTTGAACATGACGTCGATGTATTCCCAGAACTTGCCCTGGGCTTTGGCGGCTTCGGCTGCCTGGGCGGCGCGGAAGGCATTTGGATGAGCCTGCGTCAAAGGAAAGTTCCGAATCACAAAGTGCACGCGATTGCCGTAAGACTTCAGCACGTCTTCCACGATCGGATACATAGCCCCACAGGCCGAGCATTGAAAATCCGTAAACTCGATTACCGTCACCGAAGCGTTAACATCACCGCGGGTGGCGCCGCCGGCAATTCCCACATTCAACACGGGCGCCTCTGGTTCTTTCAAGAGGACTTGCACCTTCGCTCCGGTACGCAGCTTCGCCGCCAGTGCAGCCTCGAGGCTCTCCTGCTGCTGTTGCTGCAAGTAGGTGACTATGGCGGTCCGTGACCTTGCGAGATCCCCTTTGATGTTTGCCTTATGTTCTTCGTAGAACTTGCTGATCTGGGCTTCCGTCGGTTGGGTGATCTTGTCGGTGACCTCAGTGCGCACGATCTCTTCCGGGCCGACTTTTCGCTTGTTGGCTTCGGCGACGATCAAGAGATCGTTGATGCGCCGATCGAGTACGTCCTTCCGCACCGCATAAACTCGCATCCCCAGTTTGTAGAGGTAGGCCCGGGTGCGTTCGTTGATTGCATCGACGCGTAACGGCTCGCCGTTGACCGCCGCCAGGACCGTTCCTGGCGCCAGGTTCGGCGCATTCACTTCGGCGTTTTTGTTAACGGCGTTCGTCATTTTCAGACGTCGGATAAGCGCCGCATACAACTCCTGGCTGCGCTCGTTGCGGATGTAGTTGACAAGCTCAGTGCGCACCGATTCCAGATCGGCCGTTCCGATCTGATCGCGGTTGGCATCGTAGGCCGCCTTGATCTCTGCGTCGGTCGGCGCAGGCACGCGCGAGGTAATTTCTGCTTCGATGATCTGATCCGAAGATTTCCCGCGCTTCTTTGCCTCGGCCGCAATCAGCATAGAGTTCACGCGTGCGTCAACGGCGCGCTGCCGCGACTCTTTCGTCTCTTTGTCCGGATCAGCGTAGTAGCTGCGCAAGTACGGATCGGGATCGCGGAGGATAACAGCGTTCACCTGGTCTTCGATGTCCTTTGCGGAAATCGTCACGTCGTTGACTATCGCCGCAGGTTCGTCAGGCACAGTTGGTGAAGGCTGGACCACGGGTGAATCCGATTTTGGAGTCGCTGCCGGCGTCGGTTTGGCGGCGGGCGCTCGAGGAGCCGTCCCGCGGCGCGGTGACTGCGCGGCCGCGAAACTGAGTGCGGCGATAGTAATCAGTACAGTGACGATGACTCTATTTCGATTCATGAAGGTTTCTTTCTGCTGGGAGCGCGGACGTCGCGTCCGCCATAGCACTTTCGACTAAAGAACGATGATATTTGAATTAATGAAGTTCAGCAAAATCAATGCTAGCAGCTTTCGCGTAGTGGTCAGCCTGAGAATTGCGTCCGATACGGAACCGCGAGCGGTAGCGACCGGATGCTGTGCTCAACTTGCGCTTACTGTTCGGCACCCAGAATTCCGAATCGTTGTGTCTCAATTCTCGCGTTGAGTATGGCATCCGGTCGCTACCGCTCGCGGTTCCGTAACGAGGTCTGACACTGCATAGTCATACCAACTGACCCAATGTTCGCGCTGCGCGCTCCCAGCACCTCCTAGCCTCCGGCCAGCTTTCGCACAGTTTCCAGCGTGTCAATTTCTGCAACTGTCTTGTCCGGCCGCAAGCGTGCGATGCGTGGGAATCGCAGCGCGTACCCGCCTTTGTGCCGGTTCGATGATTGAACCCGGTCGAAAGTTACCTCGATGACGATGAGCGGCTCGACCATGCGCACCCGGCCATGCGCGAATTCCTGGACGGTATGGGCGCGAAACCACTCAGTCATCTCCCCGATTTCTACATCAGTGAGCCCGGAATAAGCTTTGCCGATGTTGAGTAGCTCGCCGTCAGTTTCGGATCGCCGCACGGCAAAGGTGTAATCGGAAAGCACGCCGCGCCGCTTGCCGTGACCGAGCTCGACGGTGGTAACTACGACATCGAGCGTCGCCAGCGCGCGTTTCAGCTTGAGCCATTCGCGCCCGCGGCGGCCGGGTCTATAGGATGACGCGGGGTCCTTGATCATCAAACCTTCATTGCCGCGCGCGCGCGCGGCGTCAAATTCATCATCGAGTGCGGCGGCGTCGCTGAATCTTTTTGCCTCGGAGAGTCGGATGGTTCCAAGTTTGACCCGCTCGCTACCGCGAGCGGTTCCGTATCCGCTGCTGCGTCTGATCAGTTCCTCCAGTTTTGCTCGACGCGCTTCCAACGGATCGTTTATCAGTACGCGTGCCGTCGCATACAAAACGTCCCACGCGACAAATACGGCGGGCGTACTGGCTAGTAAGTCCTCGCTGACAGTTTTGCGGCCCAGCCGTTTTTGCAAGTCGCTGAACGGCAGAATCTCTTCACCGCGCGCGGTAATGATCTCGCCGTCGAGGATCACCTCGGTGGGAAGATCTGCAAGCGGCGCGTGTAGCTCGGGAAAGCGACTCGAAATCTCATCGAGGGTGCGGGAAAAGATCGCCACGCGTCCGTCAGCGACATGGGCCTGAGCGCGAATGCCGTCAAATTTGTCTTCCACAAAGAATTCGCCGGGCATGGTGCGGGCGATGTCCGCGAGATCGGACGCCGGCGTTGCCAGCATCGACTTCAACGGATGAAACAAACGCATCTCGATGTCTTGTATATCTCCGGTGCGCGCTCGGACCGCAGCTTCACCTATGTCGCCACGCAGCATGTTAGCCAACGAAACTTCAGCCAACGGTTGTTTGAAGGCGCGGGCGATCGCGTCTTCGACCAGTCCTTCGCGCAGACCGATGCGCAGATCTCCCGACAGCAGCTTGACCAGATACTTTGCTTCCAGCGGTGTCGCACGCGCGAACGCCTCGGTCAATATCTTCGTCTTGGCATTTTTTCCGCGGGTGGCGCTCAGACGCGCGAGCAGGCTTTCAGTTTCAGCCAGGGAAAGACTCGGTTGATTGTCGGGCTTTGCTTCAGAGAAGACTTCGAACGCCACATCGCCGCCATCGCCCCAGCGCGCATAACGCGGACCCAGGCTTTCAGGGCTGGAACCCGTGGCGGCGCAGAGCGCTTCGCTGAGGATACTGCCCCCGACGTTCGTCGTGCGCGCGTCGCTCTGCGCAAACTGTTGTCCGGCAAAGTAGCGTGCCGCGCGTGGCAAATCATTATCGTTGAGCTGTTGGAAGTAGTCGCCGAGCAAGGCGGCCTTGGCGAGCTTCTTCGTGGTGGCGGCGACAGCTTCGGCAGTCTGAGCGAACTGTTCCAGAGAGTTTGCGGGCAGAGATTTAGAAGAGCTCATCTACCTAAGACTACATCAGATTGAGCATCACCGGGGCATTAGCCCGACCGTCAGGGAGGGCTCAGCAGCGTAGTAAGCGAGCCCTCCCTCACGGTCGGGCTAGCGCCTGGTTAGCTTTGCTTTAGAGATATTTCCTGACAATCCGGCTCGTGTGCACGCGCGCTCGCAACCGGTGCAGAGTCTGGTACAGCCCCATTTCGGCGCGGCCCATGAAGATGTACTCGGTCATCACGCCTTTGGTGCGGAACAGGTTTGTGGATTCTCGAAGGTAGTCCTGAAGAAATGTCTTGTCCGCGAAATCGAACGGTTGCTGTTGCTTCTCTGGCTGTGGCGGGTAAACCTTGCGGTAGAAGTTATCCGCAAAACTGATTAGCGTGCGGCACGTCGCCGCCGGCAACTTCCGCCCGAGGGACCGGTAGTACTTTTCCATTAGTTGGCGAAAGTCGGTTGAGTTCGTCGCGCCTGAATAAAGAAAAATGCTGCGCAAGTACGCGACGGATTCGGGCGCGAGATATTTCGCGCAGCCGAAATCAACGAGCCCAATGCTGGCGTTGTCGTTGAAGAGATAGTTGCCCCAGTGCGGGTCGGCATGGAGCGCCTCGACCTTCAACACCTGAAAATAAAACAGCTCAAAGAGATGTGCGCCGAGTTGGTCCCGCAATTTCTGCGAGGGACGCTGAGCCAGGAAGTTCTCGAGATGACGGCCTTGCATCAGAGACATCGTCAACACCTTGTCCGTCGAGTACTGATGCAGGACGCGCGGTACTTTGACGAATGATAAGGGCGTGAGGTGCTTTTCAAAGAACGCTATGTTTTCGGCCTCGCGCAAATAATCAGTCTCGGCCAGGATCTGCTGCTCCATCTCGTCGATGGCGCTCTTCGGGATATGGCCCGAGGCCTGCGCCGGTTTCGAGACCGCGCGAAACCACTTGAAATCACTTTCGATCGCCTGTCGAATGCCTGGATACTGAATCTTGACGGCGACCCGCTCTCCGGCGTGAGTGACGGCGCGATGCACCTGTCCGAGCGACGCGGCGGCAAAAGGTTCGGCCGTAAACTCCTTGAATATCTCTTCCGGCTCGCGTCCCAAACTGCGCTTGACCTGCACACGCACCAGCGATGGATGCATGCCGGGCGCTTCCATTTGCAGCGTCGCCAGTTCGGCCAGCATTTCCTCGGGCAGTATGTCAGTCTGCAGGCTCAACGTCTGGCCTATCTTCATGGCCGGGCCGCGTAACGACTGCATCTCGTCCCGCATCCGCTGCGCCGCGCGGGTGTGCGTGGATTTCAATTTAGCCTTGCCCTGGGCCTGCCCCAGAAACGCGCGCTGCAAAAAATAACCTATGTAGCTGCCGGCAATGCCGGCGCCCATCGAAGCCACACTAAGGGCGCGTCGCGTCGGAGTGTTTTTATCAGAAGTCATCATCTGATATTTAGCGCTTTCCCCGTCTGAGCATGGAAACTCCGACGTTCAATGAGCGGTCGAGAAAGGCGAGCGTGTTTTGCTTGCCCTCCGACGAATCGTAGAGCCAGTAGAGCAACGCGCCCAGGTAGTAAATCCAAAAAACTTCGGGCGCCAGAAAGGTGAGTGGGCTGTGCTGAGGCCGTGGGATCGACTCTGCAATCAACTCTTCAACAAAGCCGAGGTACCGGTGCCGCAATTCCTGGGCGCGATGACTGAATGGGCCTAAGGGCGAGGCGGGCTTGAGCGCATGGATCAGAGCGGTGCCGATGAAACGTTCGTAGGGCGCCAGGAATTCGAGCTGGCTGTGCACCAGCGTGAAGAGCTTTTCCTCCAGCGGCGCCTTGCGCAGACGCGGGTTTTCACGGACCGCAGCCATGGCTTGATCAACCTCCTGCTCGAAAAAATAAAGGGCGATGTCGTCTTTGGATTTGAAATAATTGAAGACGGTGCCTTCGGCGATTTTGGCTTTGCGAGCAATGGCCTTGGTCGTGGTGGCATCGAAGCCCTTCGTCTGAAAGAGGCCCAAGGCGGCCTTGACGATACGTTCGCGGATCTCCTGCTTGCTTTGGGCGCGCCGTCCGGCGGGGCCAGGCTTGGTCTTACGGCGGGCCGGTTTCAGTTTCTTTGTCGCGACCATAATAGTAATTCATGAGTGCGCTCACCAAATATATGAGTGGACTCATGGAATGTCAATAGATCACAGACGGGGTTTCACTCCTAGAGGAGTGAATGCCGCGCTAATCTTTAGGGCTCAATGATTATTGATTTTTATTCCGTGCTGGCAACGCGCACGGCTTGATCGTTCGACGGAGGGCCGAAAAGTTCCGGATGCAGAATTCGCGCGAGGATCTCGACTCCATCAATTACGCGCGGACCGGGACGGCTGAAATACGAAGTCGCGTCCGTCGCCCAGACTTCACCACTTCTGACGGCCGGCAAATCTTCCCAGCCTGCGGGCAAATTCGCGGAAGGCAATTGACGCAGGATGTCTTCTTTGTAATAGCCGCACGGGATCAGCACGATCACTTCCGGCGCGTAGACGCGAATTTCTTCCGCGGTTGTAGTCGTGCTGGGTCGGCCTGCCTGGCCAAAGCCCTGGTCGCCGCCGGCAATCGCAACTTGTTCAGGGACCCAATGACCGGGCGCGAACGCAGGTTCCAGCCATTCGAGCATCAAAGTCCGCGGACGATGATCGATATCGGCAGTTCGCTCTTTGACGCGATCAAGCCGGCGGCTCAGTTCGCCGACAAGGTTCTCCGCTTCGCTCTTCCGTCCGGTCAGCTCACCAACCATGCGAATGTTTTCAAAGATGTCGCCGATGGTGTTTGGCTCGAGCGAAACCACGCGGACGTCGGCGTCGAACATGCGCGCGGCCCGTTGCACGGTTTTGTAACTGACGGCGCAGACATCGCAGAGCTCCTGAGTCAGAATCAAGTCGGGATTCAATTCGCGCAGCCTCGCTTCATCAAGATCGTAGATCGATCCATGCCCGTCCAACTGAGACCGCACCGCGTGATCGATCTCAGCACTCGTCATCGTTTCCTGAGAGATGCGGCTGGCAGTCAGACGAGGTTTATTGACTACCGACGGTGGGTAATCGCATTCGTGTGTAATGCCGACCAGTGCGTCTATCAAGCCCAGAGCGCAGACAATCTCAGTCGTCGAAGGCAGAAGGGAAACGATTCGCATCGGTACTTTGTAGCGCAAGTTGGCACCTTGCGCCACTCGGCTCTTCAATACTGGGGGCGCGGGCGCCCTCGCCCGCACGGCCAGGCCGAAGGCTTCTGGACGAGATCAGACTCGATGTCGATGGTTGTTCTTCGCTCTCGATTGCGGGCGCGGGCGCCCGCGTTCCCAGTGTTGGCAGGATCTTGCTCTTGAGACTTGAGCCACTATCCACTCCCGCTCGCTGTTCTGTACCTACACTCGCCGACCGCGCTACAATCTGGTTCCGGCGCCGCCGCATCAAAGCCGTCGAAAGGTAAGGCTGTGTTTCTGCTGATTCTGGATTCTCTGGGAAATTCTGAGCTGCTGGTAATTCTCGGCGCCGCGCTGATTTTCTTTGGGCCCCGCCGGCTACCGCAGCTCAGCCGCCAACTGGGCAAGAGTCTGCATGAATTTCGCCGTGCTTCTGAGGATTTTAAGCGTACCTGGGAACGCGAGGTGAATCTGGAACACATGGATAATGGACCAGATCAGCCAGTTGAGAATTCAATTCTTGATCGGGCGACTGAACGCATTCGCGCGGCGCGCGAGGCAGCCGCGCTCGATGCCAATCCAACTGAGCCGGCCGTGATCGCTCCGTCCATTACCGCGGTTGACCCGTCGCTGGTGCAACCGCGAGGAGCAGAGCCGCAGCCGGAAACCGCGACGGCTGATCAACCACCCAGCAAAAACGACTGGCTATGATCCAGGGAACGCAGACTTTTGAAGTCTGTGCCATTCGACCGTAATGCCCCGCTTCCTATCAGGTAAACCAGACGAAGAGAATGACGACGGCGAAGATCTCGGCGGCCAGATGTCGTTTCTTGAGCATCTGGACGAGCTGCGCAAGCGTTTGATCCGTTCGATTGCTTTCGTGTTTGTCGCCGCGACGCTTTGCTGGTTCGTGTCTGACAGCATCTACAGATTTCTGGAGCGGCCCGTCCAGCGCGCGCTGGCCAACGCACAGCAGCAGCGCAAGGTGACCATCGACGGACTCAGCGGCCCGCTGTCGATAGCATCGCTCGGCTCGCTGAAGCCGGATGACAAACTGCGCTTTGTTTTTCCCGAGGCCACCAGATTAGGCACCGCGTCGATTCCGGCCGGTGCCTCTGTCATGGCCCGAGTGGACAAAGACAGTCAGGGAAACCTCGGCCTTTACACCGACGAGGCTCTGTCGGCCGGGAATGAAGTCGTGCCCAAAGACGTTAAGCTGCCGGTCGACCTGCGCAATGGCTATGACAAGCTTCCGGACGCGAACGACAAGCTGATAGTGACTACTGCGCTCGAGCCGTTTGCGCTCTACGTTAAGGTTTCTTTGTATGCGGCCATTGGCCTGTCCGTGCCTTTCCTGCTCTGGCAAATCTGGGCCTTCGTCGCGCCGGGTCTTTATCCGCACGAGCGAAAATACGTGACCCCTTTTATTACTCTGTCCAGCATCTTCTTTGTGTTGGGGGTGGCTTGTGCGTACTACCTGATCTTTCCACCCGCGGCGAGATACCTGTTGGGGCTGGGCTCGGATTTTCGTTTGCTGCTGAAGGCTGATGACTATTTTGATTTCATAATTCTACTGATGCTGGGGATGGGGCTGGTGGCCCAGATGCCGGCTATTACTTATGTGCTGGCGCGGATCGGGCTGGTCACCGCCGGCTGGATGTTGCGGGTTTGGCGCACGGCAATCGTCACCATCCTGATCGTTGCCGCGGTTCTCTCGCCCACCAACGACGTGCCGAACATGTTGTTGTTTGCGGCGCCAATGTTCGTGCTTTACGTGATTTCCATCATTGTGGCCTGGGTTTGCGGGCGGGAACGGACGAAGGCCTAAGATAGCCGCAAAAAGGCACAAGAAGCACAAAAGCGAGGGTATTACGATTGCCGCGTTCCGGTTTGCGCCTTTTGAGCTTTTTTGCGGCCTCTGTTTTCTCGCGAGGGGCAACGTGCGTGACCCTACTGCCATCTTGACTCTGGTTCGAGCCAAACTTAGAATTCAGAATCAATTCGTGCCCGCGTAACTATTTACCCCAGACTGACGCGCGTCGTTGATACTTTCCGGAAGCTGTTGTTAGGAGTAATTCGCTATGTTACATCGCAGAATCGTCCGCCTG
Source organism: Pyrinomonadales bacterium (assembly GCA_038210455.1). GTDB lineage: Bacteria > Acidobacteriota > Blastocatellia > Pyrinomonadales > Pyrinomonadaceae > UBA11740. Next base: position 315,254 of record JBBQWP010000001.1, read on the forward strand.
GCCTTCGCTCTAATGGCCCTTGCTTTTGCCGTGCCCTCGGGCCTGGCGCAGAAGAAGAATAACGGACAGGCGCAGGATCCTTCGGACAAGCAGCGCAACGTCAAGCCGGAAGTAAAAAAGGCTTACAAGGATTGGTTGGACAAAGACGTCGCCTACATCATCACCGACGACGAGCGGAAGGCGTTTAAGAAACTTGCGACCGACGACGAGCGCGAACGCTTCATTGAAGAGTTCTGGCGCCGGCGCGATCCCGATCCGGACACTGATGAAAACGAGTTTCGTGAGGAGTACTACGAGCGCATCGCTTATGCGAACGAGCATTACGCCTCGGGCATCCCTGGTTGGAAGACCGATCGTGGCCGCATCTACATCACCTGGGGCAAACCGGACGAGGTCGAAAGCCATCCCTCGGGCGGCGCCTACAACCGCGAGTCTTACGAGGGTGGCGGCTCGACTTCGACTTACCCGTTCGAGCGCTGGTTCTATCGCTACCTGCCGGGCGTTGGTTCGGGTATCGAGATCGAGTTTGTCGATCCGACGGGCAGCGGTGAATATCGCATCGCGCGCAACCCGGACGAGAAAGATGCCCTGCTCAACGTTCCTGGAGCCGGACTGACGCTGGCGGAAGAGATGGGACTCTCGACTAAGGGAGATCGAATCCAGAATGTTGGCGGTATCGGTAATCCGAACTACACCCGTGAAGCAGATAGCCCCTTCAACCGCTTGACGGTACTCGCAGATCTGAGCCGGCCACCGGCAATCAAATTCAACGACCTGGCTTCAGCCGTCAATACGCCGGTCATCGAAGACAATCCGTTGGCCTTTGACGTGCGGGTAGATTTTTTCCGGCAGTCCGACGATCGCGTGATCACCGCGTTTACGATTCAGACCGATAATCAGAACCTGGTGTTCCAGGACAGCGGCGGCCTACAGCAGGCGCAGTTGAACATCTTCGGAAAGATCACCCACGTTTCGGGCCGGCGCGCGGGCATCTTTGAAGATCCCGTGATCACCCGCGCCACGCCTCAGGAGTTGATCGAAGCGAAGGAGCGAAAGTCTGCTTATCAGAAAGCAGTGTCCCTCGCCCCCGGCCGGTACCGCGTAGACGTCATCGTTCGTGATATCGCCTCCGGCGCCACCGGCGTCCGGCACGTCGGCTTTGAAGTGCCGAAATATGATGCTACCAAGCTGTCGACTTCGACGCTGATCCTGGCCGTGAGACTTGAAGGGTTGGGCGATCAACCTGCCGTCGGCATGTTCACCATTGGCAACGTGAAGGTTATTCCCAACGTTTCGGGTTCGTACCATCGCGGCTCACCGATCGGCATCTACATGCAAATCTACAATGCCGGCGTGGATCAAACTACGCTGCGGCCTTCCGTGGACGTTGAGTACGCCCTGCTGAAGGACGGCAAAGAAGTGGGCAAACAAACTGAGGACTGGCGTGGCAATAGCGACGCCGGTCAGCGTTTGACCCTGGCGCGTTTGCTCGACTCGCGTGGCTTGGCTCCCGGTGACTACTCGATTGAGGTTCGCGTCAAAGATCGCGTCAGCGGCCAGGCGCTGGTACAGTCAGCGAAGTTCGCTATCATTCCCTAACACAAAAACTATCCAACCGGCTCTCGAATCCGAGAGCCGGTTTCGCCTTGCGCAGTCTCTCCGGCTGGTCAACTTAGCGCCCTTGCCAGCTCGCGGCGTCGAGCATGGCGGGTCTTCGCTCCGCCAGGAGCGAGATATTTATAGCACCGTCATCCCACTCATGCCGTGAAGCTCCTTTAGGAGCGCAAGGTTCCGCTCCTAAAGGAGCTTGCTGCACTGGAATAAACTCGGGAGCTATAAGCATTCGGCCCCTACGGGGCCGAACGCGGGACTTGGGTGATTCGCGCGGTGCTTCACCTCCTCGCGTAAGGCTTAGGACTCATGCTTCCACGAATAAACTCGGAAAGCACATCCAGATACTTTTCGCCCAGAGATCCAAAGACGTTATGTCCGCTGCCCGCAAAGATCAGCAATTGTTTTGGCTCGTTCGCGGCCGCGTAGAGCGCGCGGCCCTGGCTCGTCGGAATCACCGGATCAGGATCACCATGCGTGACCAGAACCGGAACATGCACCAGGGCCAACTTCCGCGCTGAATCGAATCGATTGAGCGTAAAGAAATGCACCCAGTGGAGCGAAGCCGGCAGCAACTTCGCAGTCATGTCGCGCGCGGAGCTCAGTCCGGATTCCAGAATGATTGCGCGGCAGGGCCGGCGAGAAGCAACGTCGGCCACGGCTGTTGTTCCCAGTGACTGGCCATAGAGCACGAGACGTTCGGGCGCGACGCCGCGAGCTTTGACGAGGTAATCATAGGCTGCATCCGCGTCGCGATAGATGCCATCTTCACTCGATGACGCGCCGGTGCTCTTGCCATAGCCGCGATAATCGAAGAGCAAAACATCGAACCCGCGCGCCGCCAGACGCTCGCCCACCCAACCCAGGTTACTGATGTTGCCGCCGTTGCCATGAAAGTAAATGATGGTCGCCTGCGCTGGTTGGGTTACGGAGTTAAAGAACCAGCCGTTCAAGTTTTCACCATCGGACGTGCGGAACGAGACATCTTCGGCCGCGCTTGGCTTGATCCATCCGGCATTCGGAGAAAACTGGATCGGGTGAAAAGTTATCTGCTGCTCGAGTTGCCGCAGCACGATGAATGCCGTCGCGAGCGTCAGAACCGCCGCCACAAATAGACCAATCCCAAACCGCCTCAACCTGCGATTGCTAAACAAGTTCCGACCCGTGTTATCAGAATCTGAGAAGGCTGTGTTGGTAGAATTCATTCGAAAATCTAAACGACTTAGCGGCAGTCGGAGTTCGGCCCGCTCCTCGCCGCGAGGCGTCGCCCGCGTTCGCTCCGTTGGGAGCGAGATGTTTATAGCACTGGTTGAGCCGAATGATCCTGAGCTCCTTTAGGAGCGAAACCACGATTTCATGTTCAGCTCCTAAAGGAGCTCGGTCCATATACGAAACACGTCGATGCTATAAACATTCCGCCCCTCCCGGGCTTTTTGCGCGCTTTGGCCCTGGATTGAGCGCGAAGAGTCTTCGCCCTTGTTCCACACTACTTGCCCGCATTAACCGCCGCCCACAACCCAATGTTAGAATCGATTCAACCAATGCAACCGTTACATCTCGCAGGTTTATCGCAGGCAGCGCTGACTGAGTTTGTCGCCTCGGTTGGCGAGCCCGCCTTCCGCGCGCGGCAGATTTTTGGCGGCATACATAAACGGCGGCTGCAATCTCTCGCGGAGATGACCGACCTGCCGAAAGAGTTGCGCGCCAAGCTCAGCGAGCGCGCAACGGTCTCAAACCTGACGCTTGAGTCGCGCTATCTGTCGACGGATGGCACGCGTCGTTACCTGTTCAAGACGCACGACCAGATGCCGGTCGAGACAGTCTTCATTCCCGAGGAGCGGCGCGACACGATCTGCTTTTCTTCACAGTCCGGTTGTCCGCTGCAATGCACTTTTTGTTTGACTGCTCAGCTCGGGTTGCTGCGCAATCTGACTGCCGGTGAGATTGTCGAACAGATTATCTTTTCTTTGAACGACGCTTACGGCGTTTCGGTGAAACTTCCGCGCGGCACGAACCTGGTCGGCATGGGCGCCGGCGAGCCTTTCCTGAACTTTGACGAGTTGCTGAAAGCAATTCGAATCATGAAAGAGCCGGACGGCCTGCACATCGTCGCTAATAGAGTGACGGTCTCTACAGCCGGAATCGTTCCGCGCATTCGCGAGCTGGCGACGATTCCCGATCGGCCGCACCTGGCTGTCTCGCTCGCGGCGCCGACCGATGAACTGCGCGACGAGCTGATGCCGATTAATAAGAAGTGGCCGCTCAAAGAGTTGCTTGACGCGTGCAAAGATTTCCAGAACTCTTTGAAGCCAAACGAACGGTTCACGTTTGAATACGTGATGCTCGCCGGCGTTAATGACTCCGACGAGCAGGCGCGGCAGTTGGCGAATCTCTTGAACCGCCACGAGCTGCGCGCAAAGGTGAATCTGATTCCGCATAACCCGGCTGATCCTTTGCCTTATCAGCCTTCGCCGCCGGAACGCGTGGAATTGTTTCGCGAGATCCTGGAATCGAAGGGCGTGCACGCATTCGTCAGAAAGCCGCGCGGGCGCGACATCCTGGCGGCTTGTGGACAACTGGCAGCGCGGAGCACGCCACCGGTGTCGGAAGCCCGACCGTGAGGGAGGGCCGGTAAGTGGCACAGACTTCAGTCTGTGATTCTTTACCCAACTAAATCACAGACTGAAGTCTGTGCCACTTTCGATTTTCCGGTGGGCACGGTAAAATCTCGAGCAGTCAAATCCTAATGAAATTCGAATCCAAAATGAAAACAAAACTACTACATCGAACTTTCAGCGTCGCTCTGGTGGGCGTGCTGTTTGCTTTCTCCGCGAATTTCCAGGCGGCGCCTGAGCCACAGCCCAACATCGGTGTGGCCGGCTATTACGCAAACGACAAAGCGCAACGCGGCCGCACCGTCCAGGCAGCGATCGTGATTGATATACCGAGTGGCTATCACGTGAATGCGAATCGGCCGCTCGGCAAGTATGCGATTCCGACCTCTTTGAAGATCGACGCGCCGCGCGGTGTCACGGTGGGACCGGTGATTTATCCAAGGGGGGTGGTGCGGAAGCTCAAAGCCGGAAACAACGAACCGCTGGCGCTTTACGAAACCAAGGCGATCCTGCGCTTCACCGTCACCGTGCCCGCGGATTACAACGGTGGCGAAGTTGTGCTCAAGGCGCGTTTGCGTTATCAAAGCTGCAACGATGAAGTTTGCTTTCCGCCCAAGAGCCAGGAGATAGACATGGGTATCGGCGTCGTCGGCCTGAACGATCGCGTGCAACGAGCGAATGGCTGGGTGTTTGGGGGCCGACGATAACTAAACCCGTTTGCTTCGCAGTGGACGGTTAAGCAAATAGGCAAACACCGTGTTCCAGAGCTTTCAAGAACCCACGTATGCCGGCTTCTGGATCCGTTTCCTGGCTTACTTCATCGATTCTTTGCTGACGACTGTCGTTCTCTTGGCGCTGGGTACTGTCCTCGGCGTGCTGATTGTGGCCAGCGGCGCTGAGGAAAACGGGGAGATGCTGGCACTTGCCCAAGCAATGCTCAGAATAGTCTCCATCATCGTCGGGTGGATTTACTTTAGCTGGCTCGAAAGCTCACCGTGGCAGGGGACGCTTGGCAAGAAGATGCTCGGCCTGAGGGTGACGGATTTGAACGGGAACCGCATCAGTTTCGGCAAAGCCAGCGGGCGATACTTTGGCAAGATCCTGTCAGGCCTGATCCTCCTCATCGGTTTTGTCATGGTGGCTTTTACCGAGAAGAAACAGGCACTGCACGATCAGTTGGCCGGGACGCTGGTCGTCAAGGGCGAGGCCGTCAACATGATCCCACCACCACCCCCGCCGGATTTTGGTTACGGCGGCACGTTGGGCATGCGCTGACTCGGAATTCAGGATTTAGGCTTAGGCTGTGTCCCGATTACCGACATCAGGCGACCAACGCGGCCCTGAGTTTTTTTCTCGCGGCGATAGGAAAAGAAAAGATCGTTGCGGTCCATGGTGCATAACGGCGCGACGTGAATTCTCTCCGGGCCTATCCCGGCAGCAAGTAACTGATCTCGATTAGCTGTTTGCAGATCGATCCGCGCATGACCGTCGCGAGTCGGAGTGAAAAGATGTTCTGATTGCGGCCAGAGTTCTTTGAACCGGTCGATTACGTCGCTGCCGACTTCGTAACAGCAGGTGTTCGCCGCCGGCCCGATCGCGGCGCGCAAGTCTGCGGGGCGCGCGCCGAATTCGCTGCTAAGTTGGTTGATTGCATTTCGGACTATCGAGCTGGAAGTTCCGCGCCAGCCGGCGTGCACTGCGGCAAACGCGCCAGTCTTCGGATCGCCAATCAGCACGGGCACGCAGTCGGCGGTCTTGATGGCCAGGAGAATTTGCGGAGTGTTGCTGACCAGCGCGTCACAGTATTCATCGTCGCCGAGCACGCCGGGTTTTGTCTGTGCTTCCTGCTGATTGTGAACGACGCGGACGTTGCCGCTGTGGACCTGCCAGCATCCGGTCAGCGTCCAGTCGCCGTCAAAGAGTTTGAGAAAACGGCGGCGGTTTTCATAGATGTTTTCAGCGTCGTCTTCGTTAAAGCCGGCCAGGTTAAGCGCGTCCCGCGGCATCAGACTGACGCCGCCCAGCCGGGTTGAAAAAGCATTGGTAAAGCCGTCTTGTTCCAGCGGAGCGCAAATCAAAGCGCGCACTGAATCGCGTTCGTGCCAGTAGAAACCCGAAGTTTGGAGTGCGGCGAGCTGCTGCAGGTCATTGTCTGCTGTGATCATCTCAATCGGCATAGACATTATCGAAGTTCACCGGGTACGCGAAACCATCGCGCGCACGCCGCGATTTGCTGAACGGGTGTTCACCGCAGCCGAACGGGCCTACTGTGAATCGCGCGGCGCGGTGGCCGCCCAACATTATGCCGCGCGCTTCGCGGCAAAAGAAGCGGCGCTGAAGGCTTTGCAAACCGGCTGGAGCGGCGGCATCGCTTGGCAGGACGTGGAAGTGTCGGCAAAAGAATCTGGCGCGCCGGTGATTTCATTTCATGGGCGCGCACTCGAACTCTATGAACAGACCGGCGCAACCGCAGCGCACATTTCAATCGCTCACACGACCGAGCACGCGATTGCGCAAGTGATTTTGGAGAAGTAGAGAAGCGGGGGCAAGCCCCCTTCCTTACCTTGAGCTGCTTTTGCTTGAAGGGGGGAGTCTCTCTTGGAAATCTTCCGACCAAAAAGGGACCGTGCGACTTGAAAAGCCTCTAAGGTTTGGAAGGGGGGCTTGCCCCCGCATCCTTATGGGCGGACCCGCATCTCATTCACCAGCACACTTCTTCCCCGCCGGTCACTGTCAATGCGTGTGTCGCGCAGCAACGCGAACTCTCCGGATGAATATTTCTGTCGCGGCTTGGCCAGACGCGGTTCAGACTTAGTGATGGTCGGAGTTTCGATAATTGAATTATCGTCAGGCAAAGAAAAATAAATACTGTGGCGAAAGCATTCCGCAGTAGGAGCTTGTGCCGTGGCGATCGCGACGAGTTCGTGTTGCGGGCAATGGCCCGTGGCCAGTTCTTCGGTCTCGGGATCGATTTCGACCAGCCTTACTCCGTCCGGGCGGGCAAATGACTTGCCGCCCAGCTCAGGCCGCAAATCCACGACACTCTTCATAAAGTCGGTCCAGAGCGGCAGCGCAGCTTCGGCGCCCGTCAATCCCAATTGCTGGTTGTCATCAAAGCCAATCCAAACCGCGCACACCAGATTTGCCGTGTAGCCCACGAACCAGCCATCGCGCGAGGTTCCGGTCTTTCCGGCCACCGCAGTGTTCTTGATCGCGCTCCGAGCGGCGTGCGCTGTGCCGTGGTCGATCACGCCTTCCAACATGTCTGTGATCACGTAGGCCGAGGCTGGCTGAATTATTTGATCGCCTTGCGTCACTTGATCTGATTCAGCGATGACTTTCGGTTTAATGCTCAGCCCGCCGTTGGCAAAGGCCGCGTAAGCCGCGGCGATCTGCAAAGGCGTGACTTCCGTCGTCCCCAGGGCCAGCGCCGGATAAGGCACGGGTCGCGGCAGGCCGAATAACTGCGCCGTGTTCGCCACGCGCGCCAAGCCGGTTTGCATGGCCACATCGACCGTGACGACGTTGAGCGATTTGATCAGGCCGGTGCGCATCGTGACCTCGCGCATTGAAAACCCGCCGCCGTAGTTCGCTGGTCGATACTTCAACCTTTGATCGTAAGTAAATTCCTGAGGCGCGTCCTTGAACATACGCAGCGGGGACATGCCGTTCTCCAACGCGGCGGCATAGACGAATGGCTTAAAGACCGATCCCGGCTGGCGGCGCGCGTCAGTCGCGCGATTAAGTTGCGATTGCCCGTAATCCCGGCCGCCGACCATCGCCAAAACGTTACCGGTGCGAGGGTCGAGCGCGACCAACGCGACCTGCGGCGTCAGCCCGCGCGGTTTGTAGATCTCGTCGAGATGTTCGAGTTGATGTTGCACTGCCTGAGACGCAACGCGCTGTAAATCGAGATCGAGAGTGGTGATCGTGGCCGCCGGGAGCGCAGGCATCCCTGCCTGCGGTTCACCGGCATCTTTGCCGGTTTCGGTATCTGACAGAGCCCTTGCTGACGCGCGGGCTTCTGAAACGCGGTTTACGTAATCGATAAAGTAAGGCGCAACCGATTCGCGCGCCGGATCGAAATCCGCGACGATCATGGGCTCTTTCGCGGCGATTGCAGCTTGATCCAAAGGAACAAAACCGTCGCGTACCATCGTGCCAAGGACAGTGTTGCGCCGTGAACGAGCAGCATCATTGTGACGAACCAGTGAAAAGCGCGTAGGACTCTGGATCATGCCGGCGATGGTGGCCGCTTCCGGCAGCGAAAGATCTTTCAAGTCTTTTCCAAAGTAGACGCGCGCCGCTTGATCGACCCCACGCACCGCTATCACACCGCGTTGCCCCAGATAAATCTCATTGCAGTACAGCGCAAAGATGTCTTCTTTCGACAACCGACGCTCGAGGGTGAACGCCAGCATGGCTTCGGCATATTTGCGGCGCAGCGTGCGTTCAGGCGTCAGGTAAGTGTTCTTGATAAGCTGCTGGGTAATGGTTGAACCGCCCTGGCCCATCCGTTCATCCCCGGCGTTGCGCAACAGCGCCCGACCGACGCCAAAGATATCCAGGCCATGGTGATCAAAGAAACGCCGATCCTCGATCGAAGTAATTGCCTGGACCAGGATCGGCGGAATGTCTTTGAAAGCGAGTTGACTGCGTGCGCCGCTCTTCATCGCGTCATTGGTCAGAGATTCGGGCGTTAGCGTAAACGAATCCAGGCTAATCTCATCTCCGGTAAGTTGGTTGATGCGGCCGGCGGGATCAAAAGTGACGCGCACGACAGCAGGGTAACCGCCCACATTGTTAGGCCGGATCTCGACGGCTGCATCGGCGACAGAAAAACTACCGTTCCAGACTTCGCTGGCGTCGGCGCTCTCGGCGTAACCCGCGCGGCGCAACGCCGCGGCCAGTTCTGCCGTCGAAAACTTTTGTCCGACGCGCAGAATTCGCGGGGCCGCGTAGATGCCGGCGCGGCTGTTGAGATACCCATGCGACAACCGGGCATCAACAATCTTTGCGTAGGAACGATACGAATGAATGAAAAAGGCGCCAAGTGAGATTAGCGCCAAGGCAAAAGAGACGATCGTGACCCGCAGCAGAACTCGCCATCGACTACGCTGTCCGACAAACTTTAGTTTGTCGCGCCTGCCTGAGAGCCGCCCGTTACCGGAACGAGCGACAAACTGAAGTTTGTCGGACATCTTCATTCGAAAATAGGACCCGCCGAGCAAGCGATCTGTTCAATCCGTTGCCTTTATTAAACGGCGAATGGGCCGGAAATTCTTGAGGCGGGGGTTAATAAACTAAACCACGAACTCGACGCGATCCTGGGTGAGCGGGTGATGCTCGATGAGGTCCCTGATGCTTTCAATCGATTCCAGGCCTGACTCATAACCGATTTTCAGGAACTCTTCCGAACGCCGAGTTTCGTCCCAGCGAATGTGGCCGACTTTGGGAGTGATGATGAGATCGGCGTTCGCTGATTCCTGATTTGAAACCACGCGCTCCACCGCCACGAAGACTTGCGCGAGCACCCCCAACGCGGTGCGCGGGCGCTTCATGAATCTGGCGCCATCCGCACCTACGTCCACAGCGATTACTATGTCGGCACCGAGGTCTCGGGTGTAACTAATCGGAAGGTTCGCGACCAGCCCACCATCAACCAGCAACCTGCCTTCCGGGTCGCGCACGGGGGCATAGAAAGCTGGCAGACAGTTGCTCGCGCGCAGCGCAAGCGTAAGGTCGCCCGAGTCGCGCATCACGACTGCGGTGCCCGTCTGAAGATCGGTAGCCAGCGCGGCGAAAGGAATCCGCAGATCTTCGAATCGCGTTACCGGCAGGCTGGCGCGCAGAAATTTTTCCATTGGCGCATTCGACTGGAGACCGAGACGCGAGAATGAGAAACGGCTGATATGGCGCCAGCGAAACTTGCGCGCCAGCACTTCGAGCTGCGCGATCGAAAGCCCGGCGGCATAACAACCGCCGATCAGCGCGCCGGCCGATGCCCCGGCGATGGCGTCAACGGGAATCGCGTTTTCTTCGAGCGCGCGCAAAACTCCGACATGCGCAATCCCCCGCGCCGCGCCGCCGGAAAGCGCCAGACCGATGCGTGGACGATTCAATTTTTGGAGTTGAGTCATGCGCCTTAGGTTCAGTAAGTAAGGTCTGGTTCAGTTTAGCAGGCGGACTTGTCCGCCTTCTGGATTGATCAGCCGGACAAGTCCGGCCGCTAAACGATCAGCGTCGTCTTCAAACTGGACTAATGACCACGATTTCGGTACCAGGCTGGTCGCGCAGGCTGTCCACAAAGTTATCAATCTGTGAAGCAATCTTGTCTTCGGTAAGTTGTTGGGCGATCTTTTCGCGCGCCTGCTCAAGAGTGGGAACGATGCGGCCGCTGTTGCGCAGCCGCTCATACTGTTGATTGTAACTATCGGTGATCTCCTTCGGGCTGATGAGCACGAACGCGCGAAAACGAAAGTCGAGATATCTTTCCACGGTTACCCGGTCGCGCAGGATCGCATTTAGCTGATCGCCGGTCAGGCCGACACGGGCCATGCGCTCCTGCAACAGCGCCGCCGACCCGAAGGCCTGCGCCAGCTCATCCCGTTTTTTCTGGACCGCGGCATCGAACTCTTGCCGGCCCTGATCAGTATCGGCGATGGGCAGCTTGCTTGCCTCCTGTAGCACCAGGATCTGATCTTCCAGCCCGCGCAAAGCATGGTTGAGGTCTTCGGAGCGCGGTCGCTCAGCAAAGGAAACGCCCGGTTCGATCGCCAGTTGCCACACGAGATCTGAATACGTGATCAAATCCGGGGTCGCGCGTGAACCGTTGGTAACACTCGCGACCATCTTGTCGGTGACGGTCTGTCCCGGAACTGAGGGGCAAAGGGAAAGGGCGAAAAGGGCAAGGGAAACCCAGAGCACGAGTCGCGCAATACTTCGTTTCCCGATTCGATTCCCCGAGCGCTGACACTGTACTGTACCTAAATTCGCCATCTTTTTCCCCTTGCGTTAGAACGTCTGCGTGAATCGAAACTGAATCTGTCCCTGGTGCAGGCGGTAGTTCGCCGTCGACGGGGTCCGCGTATTCAAGTTCTGCGGGATCAAGAACGTCGAAGGGTTCATCAGATACCCGTAGTCAATCGCCAGAGCGCCACCCAAAGGCGTCTTGATCCGAAAGCCGAGGCCGGCCGTGTGACTCCAGCGCACCCTCAGGTTCTGCGCGTTAACATCCGCCAGGAAATTTCCAGTGCGCGTGATCGGCTGGGGGTGAAGCACGTCGCTGATGCTGCGAAACACATTGCCGCCATCGTAGAACGGAACCACCTGCAAATCTCTGGTAACCGGCACCCGAGCCTCCAGGTTCATTACGACCAACGCATTTCCGCCGATTGGGACCGTAAACGGATTTATGCCGATTAGTTCTCTCTTGGCGTTGCGAAACTGACCCTGCGGGATGATCACCTGGCGCGGACCTGCTTCTTCATATCCGAAGCCGCGCAGCGTGGTCGAACCGCCCGAGAAGAAACGTTCGCTAATCGGTAACAAAAGATCAAAATCGTCGATCTGGCTATTGCCGTTCAGGTCGCGTGGATTGAACAGACTGGCCAGGCCCACCGTCAGGTTACCGGCGAACACAGTGTTTCGCGCTTGCTGGACCTTGTAGTAAGTGTGATAGCTCGACTCAAATCGCATCAGCGACGTGTTGCCGCCCAGCGCGCGCGCGGCCACCCGGAAATCCGCCGACAGAAACTGGCCGCGAGTCGCGTCGACCTGGTTGTAGCGGCAAACTTCGCCATCGCGAATCGTTTCATCTTCTCCGGACACTCTGCCGGGCAGTCGCCGCTCGCAACGCTGGCGGGTGTCGATGACGAACGAGGCGCCGGGACCTGAAAGCCGCACCACTTGATCAGGTTGCAGAATCGGTTGAATCAAAAGACTCTGAATGTTGCGCAAGCGCACGTCTTCGTATTTGTAATTCAGCGACAGCAAGCTGTGCGACTTTTGACTCAGAACTCTCTGGGTCTCCAGGCTGAACGTGAGACGGCCGATCGTCGGCTGGCCCGTGCGAACTCCAAAAACGTCGATCGGATTTCCCTTGGCGTCGAGCCGCTGGACCACTCCGGATGTGCCGCGGTCGATGGTAGAGCGGAAGAAGCGGGTGATGGTGCTATCGCGCAGGTACTGCGCCGAAAGGGCCAGTGGCGAAAACTGCTTTTTGCCGTAATGGAAGTAACGCGGATCGATGAATTCGAAGCGGATCAATTGCTGCCGTTGACTGGCGCGGATGCGGATCGCGCCCTGGCGCAGCTTGTTCATGAAGTTGACGTTGGCCAGCTCGAGCAAGCCGAGCGCGCCGGTGTCAGTTGAATAACCGCCGCCGTACTCGATTACCCGCGGCTTCTTTTCTTCGACGTCGATGATCACGTCGTATTTCTTGGCGCCGCCGGGTGCGTCGCCGGCGGGTTGCTGGCTGATTAAGACCTGGCGGAACGCATCAGTGACATAGAGCGCGCGCTCGGCTTCGGTGATCTTATCGGCACGCAGCAGATCACCTTCCGCCAGTGGAATCGCGCGCAGGATGGCCTCGCGTTTCGTCTTTTGGACTGCGGCGCTGCCGGTCACGCCGTTGACGACGATCTCGTTGACAATTCCCTTGGCGCCTTCCTTGGTGACGTTAAAGATGACGCGTACCTGGTCGTCGCCGCCGCTCTTTCCCAAATCATCGGTCGAGGGATGCACTTCCGCCTCAATATATCCTTCGCGCGCGTAGAGATTGAGTAGTTGATCGTTATCGGCGCGCACCTGAGCCGGCGAGTAGGGGCCACCCTTAATCGTAGTGATTTCCTGGCGCAGGCGATCTTCCGGAAAAGCCTTCGCGCCGCGGATCTGAATCTCAGCCACGCGGGTGAGCGAATTCTCCTCCACCTCGAACGTAATAATCAGTTTGTCCTGATTAGGGAAGACACCCTGCCGCACATGAACGACCGCGTTCCGGTAACCGAGATTCTGCATGTACGCCTTAATGGTCCGCGTATCTTCCTGAAGCAATGCGCTGCTGGTAAAGCCGCGGCCGTAGCCGCCGAGAAAGGGAATGAAACCGGCCGCGCTCGCCTGCTGAGATTTCAAATCAGCCTGCACATCAGCGAAGGAGATCTTGTTAGTTCCGGTGATGCGTATTTCGGTTAGTTTCAGCTGGCGGTTGAGCTTGACGTCATAGACGATCTTGAGTTCATGACCGTCGAGCTCTGCCGGGTTAAGGTTCTTACAGGTTTCTTCGGTGCCGTTTTCGACGGTGCTCGGTGTGGGCGGAGTCACGGTGCAGAGCGGAACTACTTCGGAAAAGAAATAGCCCTGCTCCTGAAGCTGATACCTCACGCGGCGGGCGCCTTCCTCCAGCACTGAATAGTCGACGTTTCCGACCCGCTTGATAGGCAGCAACTGGTGCTGTTTCTTCTCGGGCAAAGTGTAGTTATGAAACGTCACGTTGACGTGCGGGCCCGTTGTGCCTTTCAGGGTAATGTTGATTTCGTTCTTCTCGGAATCGGACTTTACGGTGTGAGGCTCGAGTTGCGGAGCCATGAAGCCCTTAGCAATCAGCGCCTGCTTGATGCGATTGAGATCCTCGCCGAGAAGATCTTGCGTAAACGCCGCGTTCCGTTGGAGCTTGAGCGTGGGCATGACGGCGCTCGTATCAAAACCCGGAATATCTATCGTGAACTGGCCGACGTGAGACTGCTGGCCCGGCGTAATTTTGTAAATCACTCTGCGCCGCGCGCCCGTCGGGTCCGTCGGATCAGGTTCTTCGGTATGCTCGACCGTGGCATTGTTGTAACCGCGGTCGCGCAGGTATGCTTGAATGTCGTCGGCGTTTCGTTCGATTGCCTGCAGTGAGAAGCGGCGCCCGGGCTCGAGCAGGTTCAAGCGCGCGCGGATTTCATCGGCGGCGATCGGCGTACCGGTCGTCGGTCCGATTCTCACGGTCACGCCGGCGATTACGATCTGTCGCTGAACTATGAAGCGGACCCGAATCGGGCTGTTGCGCCCGCCGCCGGGTTGAGCTTCAACAATTTCAATTCGCGCCGCGCTTACGCGGTTCGAAGCGAACAGCGCGTGCAGCGACTGGCGAGCATTTGCGGCGGCGTATTCTGCGCCCACGACAATTTTCAACAGTGATTGCAACTCAACCTGATCGTCAGGGTCCGGCGGCGATCCTTCCAGGACCACTTCGACTGCGGACACGGGCCGCCCTTCATAGTCTCCGACTTGAGCAAAGACCGGGAGCGTCGTCGCCCAGACGACGACGGCAATAGCCAAAACAATTTGAGAAAGACGAAGACTCACCTTGAATTTTGCAGCAATCAAAGTCCGCGAAAGCGGACGACTCGAAAATAGCCCGGCAGTTCACTGCTGGGTTCACGATCCCACACTTCCAGGAAGCCCGTGAAATGGGCGACAGAAGTTACCGAATCGTGAACAATTGCCGAACGATCAATTTGACCAGATACGATAACTAATAACACGACTTAAATCCTTCCTTCGCTCGCTAAGGGCCGCGGGTTCTGTGCAGGCGACTTCTGTCGTCCGCTGCCGCGGACTGCAAACGTTCTCTTTTTGAGTTACCCAGCGATAAATCGCTGGGCTATTTTCAAGTCGTCCGCTGCCGCGGACTCGTATGCTTTCTGCCCACTCGTTTGAATCCGCTAAATATCAAAACCGTTTTCTCATTCTGATCTCAAAACTGAAATTATTGTTTCGGGTGCTGAGATTTCTCGTGGAACCCTGTTCGTATTCGGCAATGAAAGACAGACGGTTCGACACGCGATACTCGACCGCGAGCACCTGGTTCGGATCCGACGCGATGTTGGTCGAATAGGTCACCGTTAAGTCTTTGCTGAGTCGTCGCGCGGCGGTCAGGCGCGCTGTCGGCGCCGTGCCGGCGCCGCCGATCACAGGACTGATTTCCAGCCGGCTCAGACCGAAAAGCTTATTAGTCGCCTTTGAAATCGGCGCGTTTATCAGCGCATCTGTCAGCAGGCTGGCGGCAGTCCCCAGTCCCGATTGCGCCAGCACCGACGTGCTGGTGTCGGTTGACGACAGCGTGCCGGTCAGAATCAGCGACACCACGTCAGCCTGAGGCAAGGCCGGTTCAGCGTTGACGGTGGTTGTCGGATGCGAGAGAGGTCCTTCGAGCAGCGCCCTGACGCGATAGCCGCGTATTACCGACTCGCCCTCAATGTTCAGAATCGGATCGGCGCCCAGACGCGCGGGGAAGTAAACCAGACCGCGGGTAAGCTCGTAGGGGTTATTTCGAAAATTCAGGGTGCCATGACTGGCGGTGATCCGGCCTTCGATAAGTGGATCTTTGACCGGACCATTTAGTTGCAACGACACCGAGGCGACCAGGTCGCCCAGGTTGTTGTGCATGATCAGCGCATTACGTCCTTCTACGCGCAGCTTGTCGAAGTTCGCCGTTTGCGCGAACCGGAACTCAGTATCTTCTTCAATCGATGGAGACGGACGCCGGTTGATTAGATCAGTCAGCTCAATGTCTTTCGTGTACTCAGTGCGGTGCACATTGACGTTGCCGGAAATGAACTGGCTCTTGGAATCTCCCCTGAGTTCCAGGTCGGTGGTAACCGTGGAGCGAAAGTCCTGGGGATAATCAACGGTCACGTTGTCGCCGTGAACGTTGAAGAGAAACCGCGACAGCGAAAAGCCATCGAGTAACGCGCCCCCGGAGGCGCGCACCTTGCCGCCGCCGAGAATTCCCGTGAGCGACTCAATTTGAGCCTGAATCTGCGTCGGTTCGGGATAGGGCTTGAGTTGCACCGGCTGGAACGTAATCACTCCAGTGAGATTGGAGAGCGTAAGGCGCTGATCGCCCATCAGGACCGAAATCGTAGCCCCGTTGAGCCTGGTAGTGCCGGTGATGCGCCGCTGTTCATAAGTCCCAGTGACGTTGATGGCCAGTTCAGCGTCGCCCGAAGAGAAAAGGTCCTTTGAAGAGACGCCGCTAAAAATTCGCAGATCGACGTGGCCGTTGACTTCCAGAGTGTTACGACCTCCAGCCGCCGTCGCGATAGCTCCCCTGAGTCTGACGTTCGTGTTGGTGCCCGTGAATCTGGTTTCATGAAAATTCACTTCGTTGCGCGCAAAATCGATCACCAAAGGACCGACCGGAGACAGCGATATGTCAGCGACGGTCACCGATAACTCGGTAAAGGTGGCAGTTCCGGTCAAGCCTGCCACGGAAAGTACTTCTTCTTGCTGATCGTTTTCGGTTATCAGATTGCCGCTCAACTTGAGCGTGCCGGTAGCGCGGCCCGTAATCGCAACCTCCGTAGCCGGCAGAAGGATTTTGAAGACCTGAGTCAGATCGGCGGCGTTAATGGTTGCTTCGATTGTCGCCGGCAGTTTTTCATTCGATAGATCGACGCGCGCAGTGACTGCCTGTGGTTGCTGGCCGAGCAAGCCCGTGGTCGTGA
This sequence comes from Pyrinomonadales bacterium, assembly GCA_038210455.1. Classification (GTDB taxonomy): domain Bacteria; phylum Acidobacteriota; class Blastocatellia; order Pyrinomonadales; family Pyrinomonadaceae; genus UBA11740. The sequence continues at coordinate 331,971 of JBBQWP010000001.1, forward strand.
AGGTCAGGTTGAGCTGCTTGTTCTCGGTGCGCCCAATCAGGGTCACCGAGCCGGCAGATTGACCATCAATCGCCGCATCACTGCTGGCAGCGTCGAAGCTGATCTGGTAGGTCGTAACATCCGCGCCCACACCTGTGGCCTTCAATTCTTTAATCACCGCGGTTCCAGTTAGCTTCGGCAGGTTCGGGCGGTTGGCGAAAGCTTCCAGCCGATCCAATCGCACTCGATCGCCGCTCGCCACGATCTCGAAAACTTTTGTCTGAGTGTCGAACTTCCCGTTGCCGGAAAGATGTCCCGCGTCAAAGTTAACGTCGACCTTATCGATGTTTACGGTCGAGCCGCTAAAGGTCGCGTGCGCGGTAATATCTTTTAATGGCTCTCCGCCGAGCCGTCCCCGTCCGGAATGCAAGTCCGCGACACCGCTCATTTGATTCGGCGCTCCGGTAATTTTCACAGTGCCGGAAACATCAGCCTCAGTGTCAGCCAGCGTGTCGCGCCAACCTTTAAGCGGCAAAGCTGCGATCACATTCCCGGCATTCATTCGATCCAGCGTCGCGTCGATCGAAATATTATCTTTGCCAATCCGGGGCGCAGTCAGCGCGAACTGGACGCCACCGCCGTTGGCCTGGATTAAGCGGCCATCGGTAACACGCGTTTCGACGGCCGTCGAAGAAAGGTTCGCGGTCAAAGAGCCCAGAGCGCGTCCGTTCATAATCAAAGAGCCAAGCTCAGCGTGGCCACTGACGATCGGATCTTTCAAGGCGCCGGTGAGCGTGCCATTGAAAGCCAGCTTGCCGCCTAGCTCTATTCCGTAAGTTCGGAATTGTTCGTCAAGCTCCGGAATCGCAGCGGAAGAGATCAGCAGCCGCTGAAGTTCGACAGCGTCGGTCGAAGCCAGATCAATTCGCAGATTTGAAGTTGGTTGTTCGATCGAGAACTGCCCGGAGGCAGTCAGTGTGGTGGCGGCGGTTTGCAGGTTGGCTCGCTGAATTTGAAATTGACCATGATCAGCCGTTACTGCCAGGTCACCGGAGAGTGGAGCCACACCGCTTCCCGCCGGTGCCTCGCCGTTCAAGTGCGCGCTGACGGTCCCCGTAGCGTTGGTGAAATCAGTTCCGTTGAAAGCCAGCTCGGCGGTGCCGGTGGCCTTGCTCGCAATCGGCACCACGCGGCCAGACAGTACGGTGATCAAGCCGCTAAGATCAAAATTCTCAAAGGCGGAGGTGACTCGCGAGGCGCCATTCTTCTTGAGAGCAATCGTAGCGTTGCCGTTCGCGTGACCATCCAGCGCGTCGACTACGAAGTTGTTCAGTTGAATTTGATCGCCGCTGGCGACGACAGCGGCCCGCGCCGGACCGAGTTTCATTTGACCCAGGACACCGCCGCCCAGACTGAGGTCGGCGCTGGCGCGATATCGACCGGACGGTTCAACCGTGAAGACCGGGCGTGCGAGCTTTACGTTCTCGACGTGCCCATCTTTCATGGTCACATTGCCCGCGTTGATGTCATTCGTTGAGCCTTCGACGCGTCCGTTGCGAATCGCCAGACGCACGCCGGCGATGTTGATACTGCCGGTCTGGGCGCCAAAAGCGTTGGCATCGCCCACCTGAACTTCTTTGATGGTGACGTTGGTTACGTTGCCGCGACCGTTCACGTCGATCGTTTTCGCCGTGACGCCATTGACGGTGGCGCCTGCCGCTTCGATCTTGCCCGCTTTGGCGCTGGCGACTGACGCGGTCGTCGTTCCGTTGGCAACTTTCACGCGCAAGTCGGTGGCAGAGAAGCCAGCCTTAACTTTTGCCGAAGACGAAGCGATGCTGCCGGCTGAGAGCTGCGGCGCAGAGGCCGTCAGCACGCCGTCGCGATAATCTGCCCGCGCATCGCGCAGAATCAAACCGGTGATCGTGGTGCCGTAACTTTTTTCGGCGGCCGCGCGCAACTCGCCGACCCAACGAAAGTCCGAGCCGGTCCCCATCACCCCGCCAGTGATCTGGACTGCGTTAAGTTGAAAATCGCCCGCAGTCAACAGCTCGGCGACGGCGCGGCCGTTGATATCGTACGACTTGCCCTGGCCCGATCCCTTTGCCGTCACGTTAAGCCCCTGCAAACGGACGTTGTCGGCCGCAAGGGCGTCGGACTTGATTGTCCCTTCGAGTTGATAACGATCGCCGTCGCCGACTACCGTCCCGACAAAGTTTCCCGCGCCGCGCATCGCCATGCTGGTTTGCAGAATGTTGGAAGTCTGCGAGAGGTCAACCGTCGAAGTTACATTGAAGTGATATTTGAGCGCGCGCCAGTCGTCCATCACCCCCGTAAGGTGCGCTTCCGCGATAGGTGAACGAATTGTCAGATCAGAAATCTCGGCCCGGGTCTGATTGACGCGCGCGCGCGCGTCGATGTCGATGTTGTCGACCCTCCGGCCGTCATATACAAAATTCGATTTGGTCGAGTTCAACGTGACCGTGTTCATCAAACTGGCCGCCGGGGCTAACGGGTCGTCCGGTTGGATCGTCAAGTGCAGGTTGAGTGCTTCGCCTGAAAGGCTATGCAGCGCGTCGCCGTAATGAATGTGCGAATTCTTGATTTCGATGTGAGCGGTAGAATAGGCGAACAGGATTCGCTGATTCGGCTGCGGCGGCGGAATGTGGATGTTGCGAAAGTTCGATAGGCCATGATCGTCAAACTTCACCCATGCTTCCAGGCCTTCAATTTGTAAATCCTTCAGATTGATGTTGCGTTGCAAGTGCAGCCCATACAGATCCTCGATGCGCACCGTCGCCACCATCTTCCCGATCTTGCCGAGCTGCTCGTTACTTTTGGCGTCATAGAGTTCGACGTCCAGCAGCTCGACCCTCAGCGGCGAGAAGGAAGTGTGGAAGCTTCGAATTTCCGCGCGGATGCCATAGTTGGCAAGCGTGTCTTTGACTTGACCGGCGACGTAACGATCGACGAAGCCAAGGCGGTAGGCGACCAGCCCGATCACGATCAGCACGAGCACGCCGGCCGCCATAATGAGCCCCGAGATAACTGCATGACGACGCGTGAAACGTCGTAAGCCTCTGCGAACCGCAGCCGCTGGTGGAGTTGGCTGCGGCGTGGCGCCCGCTGGCTCGGCTGAATGATCTTGATCGTTATCCACAGGCATTGGCCCCGGCCCCCGTGTCCGAGGGCTGACATTTCAGACTTCAGACCGACGGGCGACTCTCATAACTTTCAAATTTTTGAGGGAGAGCCCCGAAAAGCAAATGCCAGATGTTAGTTGTCAGGCGAGAGATCACCGCGTTGAGCGTTTCACTAGCCCCTGAAATCTGAAATCCAACATCTACTGTTTGTAAACTGAAAGCCGGGGAAATTCAAGGCTCAACAGTGGCCCAGACTTCAGTCTGTGATCTCAGCGACCGGATCACAGACTAAAGTCTGGGCCACTTTGTCAGATGCCGGAGAACCAAGTGGCACGTTGCCTACGACCTCTAACTCAAAACCTTCGAGGGCGGTGACTTTGGGGGGGTGATTGGTAAGAAGTTGAATGCGCCGCAGTCCCAACTCGTGCAGGATCTGCGCGCCCACGCCGTAATCGCGATTGAGTCCATAGCCGGTTTCAGCGCTGGCTTCGACTTTCGTTGCGCCGCGCTCTTGCATCAACGCGTAAGTGCGCAACTGGTGAATCAGATCGAGGCCGTGCTCGCTCTGACGGAGATAAAGCACGACGCCCTGTCCGGCTTCCGAGATTTTTTCGAGCGCGCGCCGCAACTGATAGCCCGTATCGTCGATCGTCGATCCGAACATGTCGCAGGTCACGTTCTCGCTGTGCACGCGTACCAGCACCGGTTCGTCAGTGCGGACATCGCCCATCACCATCGCCAGGTGCACGTCGCCGTTGATTGTGTTCTCAAAAGCGATGGCGCGAAATGTTCCGTATACGGTGGGCAAGTCAGTTTCAACTGCGCGACGCACCAGGACTTCTTTGGTGATGCGATAACGAACCAGATCGGCGACTGTGATGATCTTCATGCCGTGTACGACGGCAAAGTCGCGCAGTTGCGGCAGCCGCGCCATGGTTCCGTCTTCGTTCATAATTTCGCAAATGACACCGGCGGGATAGAGTCCGGCAATGCGCGCAATATCGACGGCCGCTTCCGTCTGTCCCGGGCGAACCAGCACGCCGCCTTTCTTTGCGCGTAGCGGGAAGATGTGGCCGGGCCGTGCCAGGTCCTGCGGTCTGGTTCGGGGATCGACGGCCGTTTGAATCGTAGTTGCGCGATCAGCCGCCGAGATGCCGGTGGTCACCCCACGCCGTGCTTCGATCGAAATCGTGAACGCCGTGCCGAGATGCGAAGTGTTGTCGGCGACCTGGGGTGGCAGATTCAATTCGTCACAGCGCTCTTCAGTCAGCGGCAGACAGATCAGACCGCGCGCGTGCCGGGCCATGAAATTGATCATCTCGGGAGTGACTTTTTCGGCCGCGCACACCAGATCGCCTTCATTTTCGCGGTCTTCATCGTCCACGATAATGATCATGCGCCCTTCGCGAATGTCGGCGGCGGCGTCAGGAATAGAAGCGAATGCCATGTTTAAAATCTGCGATCTCAGATTTGAACTTTTGGGGGTGCGTCTATGTTAGCGCGAAATGGGTGAGATTTGCGACTCAGGGCAGCAAACCCCATGAGTCCTATGGGACCCATAGGACTCATGGGTTCCATGTTCTTTGATGATCACTGGCTACAGAATCTGCCGCGGTATTCGCCGGAAGTAATAAAGGCCTTCACCATATCGGCGCGGACATAGTCGCCGCCGAACTGGTTCAGTTTGCCCAGCCAGAAGTTAAAGCCGGTCATGTCAGTGTCCGGACCTTCGTCGGGGTTGCGTTGCAGGTAGCCGAAATACTGCATCAACACAAAGGCGGAATTGAATTCTCGTTTGCCGAAGCCGCCATCGTCGACGATCGTGCGAAGCACGGCCGCGCGCGTCTGTTTGCCTGCGGTTAGATCGCTGACGAGCGCGTCACGAGTTCCCGGCGCGAGAGTGACTCCGGTATTTGCGACCAGCCGATCCACGAACTGATCATTCCGCAATTGGTCGAACTCGAACTTAAAGTTGGCGCGGTTAACCCAGTCATCGTAAAAGGCGCGTTCGTTTTCTGCGAGCTTAGCGTCCCAGCCGGGCGCGTTGACGATGACGCCATGCGCGACCGTGCGCGCGTCGGGGAGCAACTCTTCGCGCCGCGGCATGCGTGCGAAGGAGGCGCGGTACAGCCGGTAAGCGAGGAAGCCCGACCGCTGAAATTCGATCGAAAGAAAGAAGGCCGCACTGGTGTCTATGCGATGTCTCTCTGCACAGGCGGCATCGGCGCCGCAGCCACTCGTCAGGTTTCTGATCCAGAACCCGAAGCCCTGATCATCCGGATTGCGTCCGAGGAAATCGACATAGTGCTGCCGGACAAAGACCGAGGCATCGTCCGTTGGGTTAAAAGCCGCCGAGCCGCCGACCGCAAACTGTATGGTCTTGACGAACGCGCCGCGCGATTTCAACGTGAAGCTGTAGGTCCCGGGGGAAAGCAATCCTAGATCGTAAACCTGCTCAGCCGTGGTTATCACTTGAGCAGAGCCGCCGGTCCAGCGTTCGGTCTGGACATCGACCGAGAAGTCGCTATTGGATTTTGCGACTTGTCCCCAGTCAGCCACCCGGTTACCGGCGTCGGGGAAGGTAAACCTCGACTTGACGAACGTCCTGGCGCCGCAGCTCAATACTTCGAAGTTCGCTTCGTTGGAGGGCGGTTGGAATGGTTCCCAGTCTTCACCACCGCTTGGAGTTGGTGACGGCGCCGGCGTCGGCGTTGGCGTCGGTGGGACGAACGCTCCAGGGATCGGTTGCCAACTGGGATCCATGTCGAAGGAATCCGCGTTGGTTAGATTAACCTGGCCCGTACCATCCGGATTCATGGTGTAGATTTCACCGAAGTGCCCGCCACCAGTATGACTGCTCATGAAGACGATCTTCGTTCCGTCCGGCGACCACTTGGCGTCTGAATCCTGTTCGGGATTATTGGTTAAGCGCGTTTGGTTCGAGCCGTCGGCGCTCATCACATAGACTTCAAAATTACCGTCACGCATGCTGGTGAAAGCGATGCGCGTGCCGTCTGGAGACCAGCTCGGGCTATGATCGAACTTGGTGTTGTTCGTGATCCGCGTCTGGTTCGAGCCGTCGGCATTCATCACATAGATTTCGTAATTGACTTCATTCGGCACCGGATTGCGAATGGTGCTGAAGGCGATCTTCTTGCCGTCCGGTGACCAGGCCGGAGCGCTGTCAGAAGCAGGATCCGTAGTTAGCCGCGTTAGTCCGGTTCCGTCTACGTTGACGACGTAAATGTCCGCGCCATCAGGACTGCCTTTGGGGATTCCGTCGAAAGCCAGCTTTGTGCCGTCCGGCGACCAGCTCGGGAAACCCGAGATAGAATTGAATCCGGCAACCGCGCCATCGAGGATCGTGGTTTGGACGCTGCCGTCGGGGTTCATCAAATAGATCCCCTTGAAGTCTCTCACGAACGCAATCTTCTTCCCGTCAGGAGAAAAGGCTGGACGCGTCTCACTCGCCGGCGAGTTGGTGAGATTGCGCTGGCCACTTCCGTCCGGATTCATCACGTAGATTTCACCCGGGACTCCATTGCGATTGGTGGAGAACGCGATTAAGCCATTGGATCGTCCGTTGAAAGTTTGCGCCGAGGTGCGCGAGTACGACGGCCAGACAATCTCGTACAGCAGGCAAGCCACGGCGATCGCGATCACCAAAATCAAATAGTGAGAACCAAACGGCAGCTTGTGGTTCATAAGGGCCTCCGTTTCCGGTGCGATTATTCTCCGGATGGGGCGCGTTGTAAAGGAGAGTTCGGATTTCCGAAGGTTAGAATTCTCTCAACATACTTGGCAATCACGTCCACTTCCAGGTTCACTTCGTCACCGGCTTGTAACTGGGAAAAGTTTGTTACTTCCCACGTTTTCGGAATCACGGCAATCTCGAAGTAATCGTCAGTCAGATTTGCGATTGTTAGGCTGATCCCTTCGACGGCGACTGAGCCTTTGAAGACCAGATAGCGCGCGATCTCTTTTGGGTAAGCAATGCGGAACGTCCATGATTCGCCATGACTCTCTGATTCCAGAAACTTTCCACGAGCGTCGACGTGGCCCTGCACGATGTGTCCGCCCAGGCGTGTCGCCGGCGTGACGGCGCGTTCCAGATTTACGGGCGAGCCGGCACTCAAGCTGCCGAGCGTCGAACGCAGCAAGGTTTCTTTGGACACGTCAGCGGCAAAGGAATCGGGCTCCACATCAAGGGCGGTCAGGCAAACTCCATTGACGGAGATCGAGTCTCCATTATTTGTTCCCGCCATCACGGTGCGTGCCTCGATCGCGATGCGCGCGTCGTCGCCACGCTTTTCAATCTGGCGCACGCGGCCGAGTTCTTCGATGATTCCAGTGAACATTTTTTCGTTGCTAGCTAAGGAACTATCTCCCAATGACGAGAGCGATCAAGATAGCCAGGAGTGCGATGGCGAGCGGCGCCACCGCAAAGATGACCATCCAGATCGCTTCGTTCTTGAACGTGAAGCGGAGTGATTTCATGCTCCACGCCTTTCCCGGACGACTATCGTCATTCTCTGAAAGACTTCCTCAATTGATTGACCCGTTGAATCGATCACGATTGCATCGTCGGCGGCAACCAGTGGCGAATCAGTGCGCGTGGTGTCGCGGCGGTCGCGCTCAGTGATATCTGCCAGTGTCTGTTCATAAGTAGCCGCAGGATTGTGTTCACGTTCTTCGGCCAGCCGGCGTTCCGCTCTTTCCGATATTGCGGCGTCCAGGAAGAATTTGACGGAGGCAGCGGGAAAGACAACGGTGCCGATGTCGCGTCCGTTCATTACGGCGCCGCGCTCGCCTAACTCTCTTTGACGTTTGACCATCGCCCGGCGCACCGCCGGAATTGTCGAGATGATCGAAGATATGTTAGTCACGTCTTCGTCACGAACACGCTCCGAGACGTCGCGCCCATCCAGACTGACTCGCAGCGAATCAGGATCACCCGTCAGATCGATATCGATCCTTTCCGCCAGGTCGCCCACGGCCACGTCGTCTGTTTCCTTCGTGCTCGACTCGATGACGGCCAGCGCCACCGCGCGATACATCGAGCCGGTATCGATGTAAAGCAATCGCAGTTCGCGCGCGAGCATCCGTCCCAGCGTGGACTTGCCAGAGCCGGACGGACCATCGATAGCAATGATTAAGGGCTGCGACATCGCTTTCAGGCAATGAGGATATTAGCGCCGTTCAGCAGTGCGCGGTCAAGGAGGCAGTGAGCAGTGAGCAGTAAGCGAGGAAGCGACGCCTGGATGCCAGTTTTCTCCCAGCGCATTATGGTCTCGCCATCACCTACAACATGAAAGGAGATCATGCCGAGAGCGTCGAGGAGCGTCTCAAGATTCAAGAGCTATTTAACAAACCGCAGGCCGCAGCGTTAATGCGAGAGAGTTTTGCGAAGGGCGGTTGGCAAGGTTTTTTGAGAGCCATGACCGGCAAACAGCAACCGCCAAATCTACCGCCGTACATCGTGGCGACATTTCATGTGGAACTCGGCGAGAAAGACAAAGCACTTGCCATACTGAACCAGATGTACCAGAACCGCGCTTACGACCTTGTGATGCTCAAGTTTGACCCGCGCCTCGACCCGTTGCGGGACGACCCGCGTTTTCAGGATTTGCTGCGGCGCGTGGGGTTTTGAGTGGAATTCAGAGTGTGTCCCAGCTTGCCCGCGCGGTAAGATTCTGGCCGACCGCTTATTCAATTCGCTTGTAGTCATCTTCCAGACGGACGATGTCATCCTCGCCCAGATAATCCCCAAGCTGGACTTCGATGATTGCCAGACGCACATCGCCGCTGTTTCCCAAACGATGATTGGTTTCAGGAGGGATATGAATATGGTCGCCCTTTTGAAGTTGCAGCTCACGCTCACCACAGACAACGTCAGCCACACCTTCTATAACGACCCAGTGTTCGCCACGGCGCGCATGACGCTGGAGGCTTAGGCGCGCGCCGGGTTTCACTTCCAGCACTTTGACCTTAAAGCCGGGCCTCTCTTCGAGGACTTCGTAACTACCCCATGGTCTCTCGTCGAATTCTCGCACAGGATCCTTTCCTGGTAACGCGCGGTTCCTAACGATCTGGCAAACAGAATATGTTTAGAGTTGTCGCGGATGCAACTACGCACTTGCGCGCGCTGCGGACAAAAAGAATAGGAACGGCGCGCTCTAAAGCGTTCGCCGTTCCTTTTGAAAGGGCCTTTAAGGCCTTAGTGGATGTGCGCCACTTGAACGTGGTCGTTGTTGTTTCCGGCTTGAACGAGCTATCTCTTCTTAGCGGATTTCTTGGCTGCTTTTTTCTTGCCAGCCTTTTTGGCGGCCTTCTTTTTAGTTGCCATAGTGTCGTTTCTCCTTCTTTAGCTTTCTGGTTGTGACCACAAGATAGTGTGTTGCAGTAACTCTTGTGGTCTAGAGAAAACGGCGCACAACATCTTGCTATATAAACTTAAATTCAGGGCTTGTCAACAATTTATTACTCCAGAGATGAAAAAACTTTCGCGCCTTGTCATCAATTGAGAGCGCTTCAACACTCGCAGAGAACTCCTCTTGGCTCTCTATTGATCGTTATACGTGCGCTTGTGATGAATGGGTTTGCTGCTTAGTACTGAATCTTAAATGCACGACTCATGACAAATGAATCGCAGAGCGATTGGAGTGAATCGCGATCATGTTGACGGGTCAAATCGTGGTCAGCGGAAGATCGGTGTGAAGATCCACTCGTCGTGTCGATCGATACCGTAATAGGTGATCACAGAGTTGCGCTGACTGCGGCTGCTGACTCCCAGGAACGGGCCGGACGAACCCGCGGAGTTGTCTTCGCCGCCCGGCGCGGTGTTCTCGGATTTGGTATCGAGCACATTCATCATTTGCGGTATCAGCGCCGCCAGTGAGGTGAAGTCTCGACGCGGAGTTGGAGGTTTGCCGCCACCGTAAACGGTGAGATTCTTCACCAGTGCGCCCAGATCCCGCGATGTAGGTGCGATTAATTTCCACTCGCCGGATTTCGAAAGCGGATCCTTCGCGGCGGCCGTTCTGAGAACTTGCAACTTCCTGGTCCGGCCAGGAATTTGGATACCATCGAGCAACTGATCCATGTCCGTCGGCAGCGAATTAACGCCCTGGCCGCCCTTCGCTCGGTAGTATGCTCGAATGGCATCGGCTACTTGTTCCCCCCTGAAAATGGCCTCTTTCTCGCGTTCGCGCTGCGCCTGCTGCTTCACGTTCGAGGCGGCGGTAAGCGCGAACAGGGCCATCAGACTCATCACGACGAGCAGCGCGACCAGGGCATAGCCCCGCTCGCATTTCGAGGGGAGTTTCGCCTCTCGCTCTTTGGAATGATGACTCTCATTCAAAAGAGTCGTGTGCCTTGATTCAGTCATACGGATCTTTCAAATTCGACGCGCACTCACGGCGGCTCCTCATCAGAGACTCGCACCGGTGGTCTGAATTGCGTGCCTGAGGCGCTATCAACCGTATAAGCAATCGTGTGCCTGACTTTCAGAGTCGTATCAACCACGACGACTTCCTTCTCAGAGATGCTGCTGACTCGATAGCGGCCACCGAGCAGGTCGCCTCGTTGGACGTTAACGAGATCCTTGCTGTTCTTGTCCTGCAGCACCGCCGTGTCATTGAAGTGCGGCTTACCAACCAGGCCGATGTAATTATAGTTCGGCGGCGGCGACAGCGTGACCGTCAGCGTTAGAGTATTCGAGTACAAGCTATTGTCGTTGCTGCGCACCAACACCGAGCGCGATCCCGGATTAGCAATGAGCGCGGCCGGTACAGTGGCGGAAAGCTGTTGCGCATTAATGAAACGAGTCGGCATGTCACGGCCATCGATTATGATGTGCACGGCCGGCGTGAACTTGTCGCCCATGACCACGAGACTGAAATCCGATGTTCGCGAATAGACGTTCGCTGGATTTATCCCGGAAGCCGTTAGGGGCGGAGGCGGCGCGGGCGTCGGCGTCGGAACATACGGCAAAGGTGTAGGTCTTGGTGTTGGTTCGTAGTACGCAAAGATATTACGGTCGGCTTCTGATAGTGCCGGGGCGTTGGGAGTGTAAACAACAAGTTGGAAGCGCGACGGATCCTCTCCCCCAGGGTCGGGTGGTGGCGCTTGCGTGACCCTGTTAGGTGTCGGTGAGGGCCCGCGGACAACGGTATTGCTATTCGCCGGCTTGGCTGAGCTGCCGCCAAAGAACACATACCCAAGTACCACTATTGCGGCCACGCCGAGCACGGCAGCGGCAATCATCTTCTTTTTTTCGTTCGGATTGTTTGGATCGAAGAGTTGCATTGCTTTAAGTCCGATCTAAAACTGCCTTCTTATTACACGTCCCTGAGGATACTGAGGCCGGAAACTATTTTGATGCCTCAAGGAGCGCCTTTCACTTCGGGTCGCTGAAAATATGTTGCGAGATCGAGTCGCAGGCTCACTTGTGAGCCGCGGGTGCCTGCCGGCGCGGTAGCGATGGGTGGCAGAATTACGCCTGGTCTGGTGGGGCCCGGCCGTGGCGCCGGGCTCCTGGTTACCGGAGCCGTCGTTGTCGATTCTAGTGCAGCGCCTGAGTCCCTCACGCTTTCAAGTTCGACGGCATTGATAATTAGAAAGTGACGGCTCGTCTCAATATCGTGCACAAAATGGCGGACGCTCTGGTATGGTCCTTCAACCGTCACGCTGACCAGGATTCCGGGATAGATGCTTTGCCACTTTGCGATACCTTGTTTCTCGGCGCTCTCGCTTGCTGGTCCCTGGGGCTTGGAGCCAATGGGCTCCAGCGGCGTGTAACTCGGGCCGGCTGTGTTGCGCAGTCCATTGCTGCGAATCAGATTGTTCAGTTCGGTGTAAAGCGACAAGCGGCCGGATCCGGAGACGGCGAGCCAGCGATCCTCAAAGTCCGTGGCGCTCGCGAGTCTCTGATCGACAGCTTCCCCTATAGTCTTCGTTTTGCCGGCAAGTGTCTCCGCGGTTCGCAGTTGGATCTTTAGCTGCGCGAGTTCATTTTCAGTCGAGGTCAAACGAGACTGTGATGGAAGATAGAAATAAAAGTAAGCGAAGGCAGTAATCAAAGCGAGCAGCGCCGCCGCGGCGAGAGCAAAAAGCTCGGGAATCCCAATCACCCTGAGGGCGGGCGCGCGTTTCAACTGATCGAAACGAATCTGAATCCGGCGCTCAGGCAACGCCGGGGCCTGCAGTGGTTGCTCCTGGCTCATCGCGTTTTGCCTCGCTCGCCCGCGGTGTCTACCGGCAGGTTGTTTCGTTCGCCTGGTGAAATCGGGACGCCGGAGCGGGGCAGGTAGCGCACGTCCATTTCATACTCGGCGCCACTTTCACCGCGGCCTCTTTGCAACGTCTGTGTCCGCAGCTCCGCGTGAAAGACTCCCCCCCGCTCCATGTCTTCGATCATCTGCGTGATGAGAGTCGGATTCTTACTGGCCACGGTAAGGTCGAGATTCGCGACCGTGCGATCATCCTGGACTCGCGCCTGGTTTACGACGATGCGCGAAACGCGCACGCCACCCGGCAGGGCAGCTTCCAGATCAGCAAACAGTAGTGACCAGGAAAATTTCTTGCGATCGACCAGCGCGTGCGCGGACTTAAGCGTACTTTGCTGTTCGGGAGTCATCGCCGTTCTAATAGCTTCGGCTTGTTTATTGAGGTCGTTGTTTTCCTTACGTAAACGGTTTATCTCACTTTGAGCGGTCGCAATCTTCGCGCTCGTCTGAACAGTCGATTTCGCGATTAACACCAGAGCTATGAACGACGCCATGACGACGATGATGGCGACTGTCCACGGCAGCGCGCGGTTGCGAAAGGGGTTGCTGGCGAGATTAAGCTTCGCTGTCATTACTTCTACTGGTACCTTCTAAAGCCAAACGTTCAGTAAAAAGGATACACGCTCGCGGCAAAGCGGCGCAAACCGACGGATACTGCAAGAACGGCCGCCACAGAGTTACACGTCAATAAAGGAGATCGGTTTCGGAAACAGCAGGGAAACTAGGCGCTGGCGCTCATTTGATGGCGGTCGAGCTTGAGGTAGAGGCCGCGGCGAGTGAGGCCAAGTTCCCGCGCAGCCCGCGAAATATTGCCGTTATGTTTACGCAAAGCTTCGGCAATCATGCGCCGCTCGACCTCGGCCAGAGCGTCGGCCAGCGTGATATTTTCCAGCGGCACGGTAACTGAAGCGCCGGTTCCACCCGCATTAATAGACGTAACGGTTCCCGCGGGCGTGACCGGTGCGCCCATGTGGCGTAATTCGGGAGAAAGTTGTTCGGGCGTGATGATCGTGCCGTCTTCGCTCCGGGCAATCACCCGTTGTACTTCGTTGCACAGCTGGCGCACGTTGCCCGGCCATTCGGCCACCATCAAAAGATCGATTGCCTGCGGCGTGATTTGAATATCGCTGCGGCCAAATTTAGCCGAGTAGTGATTGACGTAGTAATTAACAATCGTGGGAATTTCCGAACGGCGCTCACGCAGAGGCGGCACTCGCAGCCGAATGACATTCAAACGATAGTAGAGGTCTTCGCGAAATCTTCCCTGTGCGACCATCTCTTCGAGATCGCTATTGGTCGCGGCGATGATCCGCACGTCGACTTTCACGGGCCGCTGCTCGCCGAGCGGTTGAATCTCGCCTTCCTGGAGAAAGCGCAAAATCTTCGGCTGCACGTCGAGCGGCAGGTCGCCTATCTCATCCAGAAATAACGTGCCGCCCACCGCCGTGCGAATCACGCCGGCAGAATCTTTTACGGCGCCGGTGAACGCGCCGCGACGATAGCCGAAAAGATAACCTTCTGAAAGTTCCTTCGGCACCGCGGTGCAGTTGAACGGGACAAAGACCTTATCTCGTCTTGAAGAGAGCGCATGGATCGCCCGGGCGACCAGTTCTTTTCCCGTGCCGGATTCACCGGTGACCAGGACCGTTACATCGGACGAACGAATCTTGTGGACCTCTTCAACCAGGCGCGTCATGGCCGGACTGGAATGAATAAAGCCGGGCATCAGACTGGCGCCGGCGAGGGCGCTTTCTTCTTCCTGCCCGTGACCCGCGCGTCCCCTACTTCGCAAGGCGCAGACGTCCATTCCCAACTCAACCACGCGTAACAAAGGATCCAACGAAAGCCCGCCTGGAAGTTCAGCGCGGTCTCGTGGTCCAATCAAGAGTGTGGCCGGCGGCGCGTTGGTGGATTTCAAAGCAACGACCGCCATGTTCTGCTTTTTCGAGAAAGCTTCGATTTGAGCATCCGTCTTTAGGGCCGCAAACTCATCAGCCAGGGTCGTGCTTTCATTTTTTACGCAACCATGCGCGACGACCACTCGTTGTCGACCGCCTTCGTCGGGCTCGATCACTACGATCTTTTTACAGTTGGTTTCCTGGCGAATCACGGCGGCCAGTTCGCGCAGCAGTAATTCACGCGAGGCGACCGCTTCCGCCAGCCGCAGGGTCAAGAGTTGCACGACCGTGTCGCGCTGGAGCAACTGCTGCGGTCTGGTCTGATCGAGTTCGGTCGCAGCTTCCTCGGCACGTTCCAGATCAACCCGCGCGCCCAATTCCCGGAAGATGTTTACGGCTCGCGAAAGATGCTCAGCCGCGCGTTCGGGCTGGGCCATGGCATAAGCGCGTCCCAATTCGTAGTGCGCGCGCGCGCTGCGATACCGATCGCCGAGCAGATCGAAAATAGAAACACTCCGACCAAAGTGCTGAGCAGCCATCGCTGCATCGCCCCGGGCCATCTCTAAAAGGCCGTGCAGCCGCTGGGCCTCGCCTGACAAGAGCAGGTCGGTGGGTGAATCTGTGATCAGTTGAGTGAGGCTCTGAAGGTTCGCTGCCGATTCGTCGGTGGCTCCACACTTCAGAGAGGCTTCAGCGAACAAGAGCCGCGATTCGCAAATCGCCTGTCGATCACCGATCTCTTCGGCGAGTTCCAGCGCCGTCTTCGCAATGGCGCGCGCCTCATCGACTCGCGTCATTGCCAAATAGCAACGGCCGAGCGTGCGCTGCGTCTGTCCCTGGTACCATTTGTTCCCGCGCTCATTAGCCAGCGCTACCGCGCGTTCCAGATAGCTATGGGCTTCGTCGAGATCGCCGCGCAGGGTGCACAACTCGCCCAGCGAGTCCAAAATCATGGGTAGGTGTGCGCTCCGATCGTCAGCTTCGATAGCCAGGGCCAGTGCTCGTTCGATCGCCTCCTGAGCGCGATCCCATTGGCCAATTAGAACCAGGTTGATGCCGAGATTGTTATAACCTTCGGCCGCGCTTTTCTTGTGATCGGTCCGCTCATAATAACTGATCGCTTTTTCGAGATGCCGAATCCCATCCTGCGGGCGCTTCAAAAACCAGCAGGCGCCCGCCATGTTTGAGTAGATGCGACCCAGGAGGAAACTAGCCGGGTGATCACCGGCGAGCTGCAAAGCCTGTTCGAAGTTTTCCAGCGACTGCGCGTAGAGTCCTTCCTGAATATCGGTCGAGCCCAAACCGAAATAGGCTTCCGCTAATCCGCGCCAATCACCGGTCTGGCGATAACTATCCAACGCGCGATGCGAATAGTCTCGGGCAATTGGATACTCGCTGATGCTGCGATAGACGCGGGCCAAAGCGGCATATACCGCACCGGCTTCAGCACCTTCAGCCGGAAGCTCTCGCAGCGTCGCTGTCAGCAGGGCCACCGCCTTAGGATGGTCGCCGTTGTAGTTATAAGCCAGGGCGATTTGTACGCGCAGTCGCGCGGTCATTGTCAGATCAAGCTTGGCCCGGGCTTCGGGATCTTCATACATCGCGACCGCGTCGAGTGACTCGCGATATTGACCCTGCATCTCGAGCGCCATCGACAATGCGCAACGCGCCTGGGCCAACAGTGATGGTTGAGTGCGGGTTTGCGCGAGCAGTGAGTTCAGACGCGAACGTGCCTCGGTGGTCAGGCCTTGATCAAGTAGGCCGCGCACCGCTTCCAGATCGTTAGCCAGATCCTGTGGCGAAGACTTGGCGGCGCGCGACCGCAGCCGCACGCGGGCGTGCTCCAGATCGACAACAGCGTTGTCCGGGTTTTGCGTGTCTTTGCTCAAAGAGGGCTAGTTCCCGTGAAAGGGTGATCGCCTAATGCCGCAACTGTCCTGTCAGTCCTACAAAGCTAATAAAGGCTGAATGAGTTGCGCTTTTCACCTCTGAAATCCTGGAGGGCAGGACTGAAGGCTGCTTAAGTGCGAGCTAGATCGCGTTCAACGACCTGAAAATAGCACAGTCCGGAACCATCGTCACGCACTTTGCGCCTTTTTATTGCGGGCTTTGACGGACAGTCTAGCGTGGATAGACGAGGATGGCGTCGCTGACTGGCCGTTCGCCGGTCGCATCCGAAGGCTTATTCACCAACTTATTCCTGATGACCATCGTGGTTGAGCCGCCGCCATCGAGATTGATTGCCTCGACGGCGCCGAACTCGATTAACAAATCCGCCAGCATGGTCAGCGACATGCCGATGCTTTCGCCGGGCTGACGACCATCGACGGTCACCAGCAGGATCTGTCCTGACTTTAACCTGGCGATCGCGGTGCGCGGGTGACCGTCACTGACAAAGCTCGGCAGGATTTTTTCGGCGGCGTTGGTGATCTCAACCCGGCCATTCTTGATCAATTGGGGACCGCCGCCGATAACGCTGGTTGCCTGCTTCCACGAATCGGCGGCTTCGGTTTCAACCGGAGATAGGTTCAGATTCAAATGCACTGGCGCGCCGCGCCGCAGATTCTTTAGGGCCCATTCGCGGGCGGTGCCTGAAGTGGAGATCACCAAACCGTCCGAAGGGATCGCGCAGCTGCCTTTCATATCTCGCGACTCAACCACGCGGCCACGGCGGACGATGATTTCCAAACCGGTCGGTTCAGTTAACGTGGTGCGATGAAACTCCGGAGTGAAAACGATTAGCTCGTCGTTGGCGCGTGGGCGGTTCAGACCGTTGATGACGTGCTCCGGTTCTGGCACGCGCATCTTGCGCGTGTCTTCACGGGCGAGACGCCCGTGCCACCTCCGACTCGGTCCTGCCGAAATCTGTCCTGCGAACTTCAGGTGCCCAAAGATCAATTCCTGCCGGCCGCCTCTTTCAATCAGCCCGACTGCCGCCCGCGCGTTGTTCGTTTCACTCAAGAGTTTTCCACCGAGCACTTCAACGCCGACAGAATCGCCTCGATACGTTCCGGTCGTG
This sequence comes from Pyrinomonadales bacterium, assembly GCA_038210455.1. Taxonomy (GTDB): domain Bacteria; phylum Acidobacteriota; class Blastocatellia; order Pyrinomonadales; family Pyrinomonadaceae; genus UBA11740. Next base: position 349,297 of record JBBQWP010000001.1, read on the forward strand.
CGAAAGTAACCACTGTTAACTGCCGCCAGCGCTCCGTAACGGACCGACATCGAGCTCACAGTCTCCAGGCCGACAGCTTCGTCCATCCCATGAACCAGCTGCAGGCGCGCCTGGCTGAGATCGATGCGCAGCATATTGATGAACCAGGGGCCGGTCGCTTCTTTCTCTGATTTGTAACCGCGAATGATTTGGATGTGCTCGATGCCGGACGCGAGGACTTCGGATTTTGGAGACGCGATTTGTTTGATTGCTGGCGATGATGACTCCTGCGCCAGACCGGCAGTCGTTAAGGTAAGGATTAAGACGGCGAAGACGATCGCCAGAGATGTGCAAAGGGGCTTGGGGAAAACTCGAAGGCTGCGGTCAGCGCTCCGCAGGAGCGCAATGTTTATGGCTCGCATCAATTATCTATCCTGTTTCTCTTACAGAACGATTAACTATACGAACGCATTCTATAAACATTTGCTCCTGGCAGAGCAAGCGGAAAATTCGGATGCCGGTGTACGAAGTGAACAGGTAGTAACAATCAGTCCGAATTCGGCGGCAAGGCTGAGAGATGTCCGGCCACCATTTGCCAGCGGTCCGCGCGCTTAACAAAGACGACGGTAATTCTGAGCTCTGGTCGTTCCGGGGCGCCCTTTGGTACTCCGCGGCCGGTCACAACTGCTGTGTCGCCGAAAACGCGGACCTTGATGTCCTGGCCGCTAATAGCCAGACCGTGAGTCACGCCGTCGGCGGGTATGACATCTGTTTTAGTAAGAGTATTCCCCCGCGGTCCTGTGCCCAGAAAATCATCAGCAATGATCCTGTTCAAGGCCGCGCGATCGACTCGGTCTTCTGCCTCAAGCCATTCCTGGGTCAACTTCAAAACCGTTTGCTCAGCGCTATTGTTTGGCTCCGGTTTGGCAGTCGTTTGAGCGAACACTGGCATCGCGGCGGCACTCAACAGAGAAATAACTAAGAGAAATTTGCGCATCAGTGGGTTCTCCGATAGTTTGTGTTCTGAAGTAGACACCGCCGGAATAGGAAAGTTCCACAAAAGTTTTTGGAAGATGAGCGGAGAGGGGTGGTCAGTTTGCATCGATGTGTCAGAAGCCCGCGCGTTAGGAAGGCTACGCGCGTCGTAGGTGGCCCTCCCTCACGGTCGGGCTTCTTACCTGGCTAAACAGCAAACGGCACCCGCCCCAACCCCATTCCTCGCAACTCCGGTTGCAGAGTGAGCCTCGGATGCTTTATTCTGCGCAGCTCGGTCAGGTCGCGATGACCATCTTTTTTCGCGCACTTGATGCGCTTTCAACCAGGTTATGGCACGGCTGGTTGACATCAGCTAGTTGCTCTTCGCCTCGCGCTCAGATTCCCGATCGCCTGAGAGCCGGCATGATTATAGAGCCGGCATGATTATTAGGAGACCTCGCATGTTGTTATTGCCCCGTCGTCTCGATCACCTTCGTGCTCCGCTAGTAATTATATTCTATCTTACTGTTGTTGTATTCGGATCGTTGTGGGCGACCAAACAGGGCGCCACGTCTCGATCCGATAAGTCACGTGATTCCGTTTCTTCAGGTTTGTTATCTCCAGACAAAGGCGTGATCAAACCCGAGGCCACGATCACCGTCAATAGCGTTTCAGATGTGGCGAACAACGCGGATGGTTTGTGCACACTGCGTGAAGCGATTACCGCTGCCAACAACAACGCAGCTTCGGGGGCTACCGCAGGTGAGTGCGCGGCAGGCAGTAGCGGCGGTGCTGACACAATCAACATCGCAGTCACGGGCGCCATCGATCTGACATCAGCATTGCCTGACATTACAACGAGCCTGAACATCACTGGGCCGGGGTCGAGCCAGGTGACTGTCCAGCGCAATGCCGGCGGCTTTTATCGCATCTTCACCGTCACCTCGGGCACGGTGGCTATATCCGGACTGACAGTAACGAGTGGGCATCCTCCCGATAGTGTCGCGGCCCCTGGTCGCAACGGTGGCGGAATTCTGAATTCCGCTACGCTGACCTTATCCGATGTTGCTGTGACCGCGAACACCGCAGGTACAGGTGGTAATGGCGGCGGAATAGCCAACACCGGAACGATGACAATGACAAACTGCACCGTCAGCGGGAACCACTCCGGCGATGGGAGCGGCGGAGGGGGCGGAATATATAACACTCAGACTTTGACAATAACCGGCGGGGAGATTTCCGCGAACTCAGCCGGCTCTAACGGAGGCAGCCCGGGCGGAGGTATTAGTAGCGCGTCCGGCACTCTGACTCTGACCGGCGTCCGGATTTCTAGTAATACGGCTGCTGACAACACGGGCGGCGGTAGTGGCGGCAATGGCGGAGGCATTAGTGTAAGCGGAGTGCTTACCTTGACCAATGTCGTGGTGGACGGCAATAGAGGCGGTAGCGTCATTGGACCCTTCAGCAGTGTAATCGGTGGTGCTGGCGGTGGCATTTTCTGCGCTTGTACGGCGACTATATCGAATTCCACTGTCAGCGGAAACAATAGCGGCGCCGGTAAGGACGAGGCCCTTGGAGGAGACGGTGGCGGAATTCTTGCTGGCGGCTCGGTGCTCATCTCGAACAGCACTTTTAGCGGCAATACCGGAACGCGGGGTGGCGGAATCGGTGCTTTCGGCGCTGTGCGCCTCGTGAATAGTACCCTTAGCGGCAACACCTCCTTTTGGGGTGGAGGGTTATATTTTCCCAGTGATCCAGGAGGAACGCTAAACCTTACGAATTGTACGGTGACCGGCAACGCCAGCAAGATCGGTGGAAATGGGATTGGCATCAATAGTAGTAACGGCACTGCGGCAATTAGGAACACCGTAATCGCACGTAACGGAAGAGACCCCGATAACGACAGGGACTTGAACGGCGCGTTTGTTTCTCAGGGACATAATCTGATCGGCGTCGCCAGTGGCTCTTCCGGCTTCGCCAATGGCAGCAACGGCGATCAAGCAGGCACGGATGCTTCCCGTATTAATCCGCAGCTCGGTCCTCTGGCCAATAATGGCGGCGCCACGATGACGCATGCGCTGCTTTCAAATAGCACGGCGCTGGATGCGGGGGACGATTGCGTTACTCAGGCATCTCATTGCAGCGACCCGAACCTACCGCAGCTGCTAACCGATCAACGCGGGGCTGGCTTTAATCGGCCAGTCGATGGGCCCGATGTCGATACAACAGCGACCGTAGATATCGGCGCTTATGAAATGCAGGCGCCCCTGGCCAATCTGGCTGATACCAACACGAATGAAGATACGCAGGTGGTGGTGCCTTTTGATGGTGGTGATACGAGCACAATCACTTCGGTAACCGCAACTTCAAGCACTTCGACTTTGGTGCCGAACGACTCTGCGCATTTGAGTGTGGCGATTACGGGCTCAACCGGAATCGTCACGATAAATCCGGCGACGAACGCGAATGGCACGGCGAACATCACCGTCACCGTGAATCGCACCGGGCCCAGTAGCGCCAGCAAGAGTTTCATGCTGACGGTCAATCCGGTGAACGACGCTCCATCATTCACGAAGGGTCCGGATCAAACCATCAACGAGGATGCGGGCGCACAAACCGTGACGAATTGGGCGACCAGCATTTCAGCCGGACCAGTCGACGAGGCCGCACAAACACTTACTTTCCAGGTAGCCAACAATACTAACGCGGCTTTGTTCTCTGCGGCGCCCGCGATCAGTTCGACGGGAACATTAACTTACACGCCTGCCTCGGATGCGAACGGCACGGCAACTATTACCATTGCGCTGAAGGATAACGGCGGCACCGCCAGCGGCGGAGTTGATACCTCGGCAACTCAGACTTTCAGTATTACGGTAAATCCGGTGAATGATGCTCCGTCCTTTACCAAAGGGCCGGACGTGACGGGCCTTGAAGACTCTGGTTCCCGCTTTGTATCGCCTTGGGCGACGGGTATTTCTGCCGGGGCGCCGGATGAATCAGGGCAGACGCTGACCTTCCAGGTGACCAACAACACCAACGCGGCTCTGTTCTCATCGGCGCCCACGGTTAGTTCGAGTGGCTCGTTGAGCTACACACCGGCGACGAATGCGAACGGATCGGCCACCATCACCATTGTGCTCAAGGACAATGGTGGCACGGCGAACGGCGGAGTTGATACGTCGGCAGCGCAGACATTCACCATCACCGTCACGCCGGTGAACGATGCGCCGTCGTTTACCAAAGGCCCGAACCAAACTGTGAACAACAACGCGGGCGCCCAGACGGTCGCCAACTGGGCCACAAGCATTTCACCAGGTCCGGCTGATGAAGCTGGTCAAACAGTCAGCTTCCAGGTGACGGCCAATAGCAACCCCAGTCTGTTTACGGTCGGGCCGGCGATTAGCCCGAGCGGCACGCTGACTTATCAACCGGCAGCGACTGCCGCCGGCTCGGCAAACATCACCATTAACCTGCAAGACAATGGGGGCACGGCCAACGGTGGACAGAACACATCGGCTTCACAGTCTTTCACTATTACTGTCACTGCCGTGGGCGGCCTCATCAGCTTCAATGCGACCAACTTCAACACGACCGAGAGTTCCGGCTTCACGACGATCACAGTGAGACGGACAGGCGACACTTCCCGAGCCGTGACCGTTGATTACGCTACGAGTGGCGACACGGGCTTGCCTTGTGCGACGACCACTGGCGCAGCCTCGCCCAAGTGTGACTTCACTTCCGCAATAGGTACGCTGAAGTTCGCTGCCGGTGATAGCACGAAGCCCATTACGATATTAATTACTCAGGATTCCTTCGTGGAAGGTTTCGAGACGTTTAGCGTGACCTTGTCGAACCCAACGGGTAACGCAGCCCTGACCACACCAGTAACGGCCACAGTAACGATCGCCGACGACCCGAACGAACCCTCCACGAACCCCATCGATGATGCGAGCAACTTTGTGCGGCAGCATTATCACGATTTTCTCAATCGCGAACCGGACGCGGGTGGGCTGGCCTTCTGGACCAATGAAATAACTTCCTGCGGTTCGAACCAGGCGTGCATTGATCTCAAGCGCATCAATGTCTCGGCGGCCTTCTTTCTCTCGATTGAATTCCAGGACACGGGTTATCTGGTTGAGCGGCTTTACAAGACGAGTTACGGCGATGCCACCGGCATGTCTACGTTTGGGGGCGCGCATCAACTGCCGGTGCCTATCATTCGCTTCAGCGAGTTTCTGCCCGACACGCAGCAGATTGGCCAGGGAGTGGTCGTGGGACAGGGCAATTGGCAACAGCAACTGGAGAGTAACCGGCAAGCGTTCGCTGCCGACTTCGTGCTGAGATCGCGGTTTGCGACCGCGCTTCCCACGACCATGACGCCGGCGCAATTCGTCAACCAGTTGAATACGAATGCCGGCAACGTTCTGTCGGCCAGCGAGCGGGCTACGGCAATTGGCCTGTTTGGCAGCGCGACTGACACGAGCAACATGACGGCGCGCGCCCAGGCACTGCGCCAGGTGGCCGAAGACCCGGACCTGAACAGCGCTGAATTCAATCGCGCCTTCGTATTGATGCAGTACTTCGGTTATTTGAGACGAAATCCGAACGACCCACAGGACACGGACCATTCGGGCTATGACTTCTGGTTGTCTAAGCTGAACCAATTCAACGGCAATTTCGTCAACGCCGACATGGTCAAGGCCTTCATTACGGCGAGTGAGTATCGTCAGCGGTTTGGACCGTAAGGTGTAACCCCAACGAAACGTGACGCAGATCACGAGCAGGCTCCCACAACATCCGTAGCCCATTCCTTGACACCCCTCAGACCCGCCCTTATCATGCTTGTTTCCGCGTAGGCCGGGAATCTTCGTCTAGCAGCGTATGTTCGAGTCTCTTTCCGACAAACTGAAGCGGACGCTGAAGAATCTGCGCGGCGAAGGCGTCCTGACCAAAGAGCACGTGGACGCGGCCCTGCGCGAGATTCGGCTCGCATTGCTGGAAGCTGACGTTAATTACAAGGTCGCCAAAGACTTTATCGCGTCGGTTAAAGAGAAAGCCGAAGGCCAAAAGGTCTGGCTGGAACTGAAACCATCCGAACAGGTCGTCAAGATCGTGTTCGATGAGTTGGTCGAGTTGTTGGGCGGCCAGTCTTCACGGCTTGTCTTTACTAAGACCAGCCCGAACGTCGTGATGATTGTCGGCCTGCAGGGTTCGGGCAAGACAACCTCGACCGGAAAGATCGCGCGTTGGCTGGCGCAGAACCAGGACCGAAAGCCTTTGCTGCTTTCGACTGACGTTTACCGGCCGGCGGCGCGCGAACAGTTAAAGGTCATAGCACATGCGACTGGCCAATCGATCTTTGAAAAGCCTGAAACGAACGATCCGCTTGAGTTGACACGCGCCGCGTTGCAACACGCGCGCGATGTTGGCTATGACACACTCTTGATCGATACGGCCGGACGGTTGCACATCGACGACGAGTTGATGGAAGAGCTGGTCAGTATCAAGAGCGAAGCGCATCCCATCGAAATCCTTTTTGTCGCGGACGCGATGACTGGACAGGACGCGGTGCGATCGGCGGAAGAGTTTCATCGCCGCATCGGCATTACGGGCGTGGTCCTGACCAAGATGGATGGCGACGCGCGCGGTGGCGCGGCCCTGTCAATCAAGCAGGTCATCGGACAGCCGGTGAAGTTTGTCGGCGTGGGCGAGAAATACGACGCGCTCGAACCGTTCTATCCCGACCGCGTGGCCCAGCGGATCCTGGGTATGGGTGATGTGCTTTCGCTGATCGAGCAGGTCCAGGACAAAGTCGATCAGGACGAAGCTGAAGCGCAGCTCAAGAAGCTGCAGAAGAATCAGTTCACCCTCGATGATTTTCGTTCGCAGCTCAGGCAGGTAAAGAAGCTCGGCTCTTTCTCAAAGATTCTCAAGTTGTTGCCGGATCAACTTCTGGGCGGCGTGGGCATGCCGGATTTGACCGACGAGCAAACTGAGATGATGGAGAAAGAGCTGAAGCGCACCGAAGCGATCATCGATTCGATGACCGGCGAAGAGCGGGCGAATCACATAATCCTGAACGCGAACCGGCGCCGGCGAATCGCGCGAGGCTCAGGCACCAGCGTGGCGCAGGTGAACTCGCTGATCAAGCAGTACACCGAAATGCGGCGCATGATGCAAGGGATGTTCAGCGGGGGTGGCTTGCGCGGCAAGATGATGCGCCGCATGGCCGGCATGCAGGGATTGGAAGGCGGCGGTGAAGACACGATGATGGGCGGAATGCCCGGCATGGCGGCTGGATTACCGGGCTCGTCGCGAAGGAAGAAAAAGAAAAAGAAGAAGCGACGATAATCGTTTGCTTCGTCTCGTTTGAAAAAATTGAATCGTTCGTTTAGAGGCGGCACTTGTGCCGCCATTGGCCCACAAGTGGGCCGTCTAAACCGAACCGAGTTTAAGGGGTGGAGGGAAAGATATTGTTAGCAATCAGATTAATGCGCATGGGCTCCAAGAAGAGACCCTCGTACCGTGTCGTAGTCAAAGAAAAGCAGTCGAAGCGCGATGGTGCGTGCCTGGAAAACGTCGGGACGTACGATCCGACCCGTCAACCGGCAGAGATTAAACTGAAGGCGGAACGCATTCGTTACTGGCTTGGGAAAGGCGCGCAACCGACCGATACCGTGCGCCAGTTGATCAAGCAGGCTGCGAAAGCGGAGAGTGCTGCTCAACCGGAAGTCGCAGTAGGGTAGTTTAGAAGGCGGACTTGTCCGCCGCAAACGAGCGCGGCACAAGTGCCGCGTCTAAACCACGGCAGGGTGAATGTATGCGCGAGACCGTCGAAATGGTCGTCAAAGCTCTGGTTGATGATCCGGAAGCAGTTGACGTGCGCGAGATTGAGCGCGAGGGAACTACGCGGATCGAAGTGCGCGTGGCCCAGCCTGATATGGGCAAGGTGATCGGGAAGCAGGGCCGCACGGTGCGGGCTTTGCGCTCGTTGGTTTACGCCGCGGGCTTGAAAAAACATCGCCGGTTCGTGCTCGACGTCGTTGAGTGAGTGGCGCAGACTTCAGTCTGTGACGGATTGAAAGCGCAGACTGAAGTTTGGGCCACGGTACGATGAACGAATCTGATCAGTCGCGCGACGCTGGTATGGAGGATTTGATCGTCGTCGCGCGCGTGGCCAGAACCAGGGGGCTGCGCGGAGAAGTGGTCGCCGATCTTTATACCGATTTTCCCGAGCGTTTCGACGCGCTCGAGAACGTGATCGCGATCGCGCCGGATGGAAGTCGCCGATCTTTGCAAATTGAAGAACATTGGTTCCAGGGCAAGCGGATCATTTTCAAGTTCGCCGGCTACGATTCGATTGATGAGGCTAAGGAACTCGCGGGATCGCAGTTGGCCATTCCCGAGAGCGAGCGAATCGAACTGCCCGCGGGCACGTTCTACGAATGGGAACTGGCTGGTTGTCGCGTAGAGGCGGTTGACGGAAAGCTGATTGGCGAGGCCCGCGAGGTGATGCGGACGGGCGGAGTTGAAATTCTGGTCGTAGCAGACGATCAAGGACGAGACTTTCTAATCCCGATGGCGGAAGACATCTGCGTCGAGATTGATGTCGAACATAAACTGGTTCGCGTCGATCCTCCCGAGGGGCTTTTGGAATTGTAGACTGCCGATTTCCAATTGCCGATTGGAAGAGGGTCTTTCGAAGGCTTCCGGCTGAAAGGGTCGATGTTCAATGGTTTTGAAAATCGGCAATTGGAAATTGACAATCGGCAATGGAACCGCTTCGCGTCGATATCATCACGATCTTCCCGGATTACTTTCGCGAAGTGTTTGATTATGGAATTGTCCGGCGGGCACGCGCCGCCGGGCTGGTGAAAATCGAGGCGCACGATTTACGCGCCTGGACCACCGACAAACATCACGTCGTAGACGATCGGCCCTTTGGCGGCGGCGACGGGATGGTGCTAAAGCCCGAACCGATCTTTGCAGCAGTTGCCTCGCTGGCTGGCGCCAATCGGCGCGAAGGCATCGCGTCGGGAAAGCGTGTCGTGCTGCTTTCACCGCAGGGACAACCGTTTACTCAGGCGATTGCGGCTGAGTTTGCCGAAGCTGAACAACTGGTTTTGATCTGCGGCCGTTACGAGGGTGTTGACGAGCGCGTGGCCGCGGCGCTGGTGACTGATGAAATCTCGATCGGCGATTACGTTTTGTCCGGAGGAGAGCCGGCCGCGCTCGTGGTAATCGACGCGACCGTCAGGTTGTTACCTGGAGCGTTGGGTAGCGCCACCTCGGCGACCAACGAATCCTTCTCGGACGGCTTGCTCGATTGTCCGCAGTACACGCGGCCGCCTGAGTTTGAAGGGATGCGCACCCCGGAAGTTTTACTGAACGGCAATCACGCCGAGATAGCGCGCTGGCGCCAAGAGGCGGCGCAGGAAAAGACGAAGCGCAACCGGCCGGATCTTTTGAAGTGATTGCCGATGGCAATCGGAAATTGGAAATGGAGTAAGTCATGAACCGCTTAGACAGCGTCGATAAGTCACAACTGAAAAGTAACGTACCGGACTTTCAGCCGGGCGATACCGTCCGTGTGCACGTTCGGATTAAGGAATCCGAAACCAAAGAGCGCTTGCAGGCTTTCGAAGGCGTAGTCATCGCCCGCAAGCATGGCGGCGTCCGCGAAACGATCACGGTGCGCAAGACCAGCTTCGGCGTGGGCGTGGAGAGAATCTTTCCGCTGCACGCGACCATCGTCGACCACATCGACGTGGTTAAGAGAGGCCACGTGCGCCGCGCGAAACTTTACTACTTGCGTGGCCTGCGCGGCAAAGCAGCGCGCATCCGCGAGCGGGATACGCGTCGGTCCGCAGCCGCGGCAGTAGTCGAAGCCGCCGCAGTCGCCAGTCGCCAGTCGTCGAAGGCCGACGAAGAATAAACTTGATCAGCCGGCGACGATCGTCCCTCACCTGGACTCGCCGGCTGCTGCTCTCACTAGCATTGGAGCGCGAGCTATTTTGCACATCGCAATCGATGCGCATTCCGTCGGAGTTGGACTCGGTGGTAATGAAAGTTACGCCGTAAACCTGATCGAGGCCCTCGCCGAGATCGATCAGACCAATCTTTACACGCTCTACGTAACCAAACCCGCTGCCGTCGAGCGCTTTGATCAGCGCTGGCCCAACTTCAAAGTCACGCAAACGTTGCCGCACACGCCGTTGGTGCGCATTCCGCTGACGCTGTCTCGTGAGTTGCGCCGCAATCCCGTCGATTTGTTGCACGTCCAGTACACCGCTCCACCCTTCTGCCCTTGCCCGGTCGTCACGACTATTCACGATCTGGCTTTCGAGCATCTGCCCGAAACTTTCAACCGGCGTAGCTGGATGCAGATGCGGCTGACCGTGCGGCGGACTGCAAAACGGGCGGCACAGATCATCACCGTGTCCGAGTATTCGGGCGCCGATATCAGCGCCACCTATGGCATTGCTTCAGAGCGGATTACAGTCACGCCAGAGGCCGCGCCACCAAATCTCTTGCCCGTTACTAATGAAACAGAACTGAGACGGATTCGCGAAAGTTACGGAATCGGGGAGGATTACATTCTCTCGCTTTGTTCCATTCAACCGCGGAAGAACCTGGTACGGCTGATCGAGGCATATTCATGCTTGCGCGGAGTTCGTCCAGAGGGTAAGCTTCCCCAGCTTGTCCTGGCAGGAAAACGTGGTTGGCGTGATGGCGAAACCTTTCGGGCTGCGGAGCGAAACGCGCTTGGTAAGGACATCCTGTTCACGGGTTATGTTCCGGAGCAAGATCTTGCCGGACTCTATAGCGGCGCTGTCTGTTTCGTTTATCCCTCCTACTTCGAGGGCTTTGGCTTGCCGGTGGTCGAAGCCATGCAATGCGGCGTACCGGTGATTGCGGGAAATCGAACCAGCCTCCCCGAAGTTGTCGGCTCAGCGGGTTTGTTATTTGATCCGTTCGACACGCAGGCCCTGGTTAAGGCCCTCATGCGAGTGATAGATAATTCGGAGTATCGTGCAACGTTGCGCTCAAAGGGTCTTGAGAGAGCAAAACAATTCAACTGGAAAACTACCGCGCGGCTGACTCTCGGAGTTTACGAGCGAGCTGTGCAAAGGAAGAAGACCGAAGAACCGTAGGACTGATTTAAGAGCATTCAGGTCATTCTTTGGTTCCTTTTTAATCATGCGCCTTGCGATTCTTGGCACCCGCGGAATTCCCGCCAACTATGGCGGGTTCGAAACCTTCGCTGAACATCTTTCGACCAGGTTGGTCGCCCGTGGTCACGACGTTACCGTCTACTGCCGGGCCCATTACGTCAGCCCGCGCGAGCTTGAGTTCCAGGGCGTCAAGCTCAAAGTCCTGCCCACGATCAGACACAAGTACTTTGACACCGTCGTGCATGCGTTTCTTTCGGCGTTGCACGCCGTGCCACAGCGTTACGATGCCGCGCTGATCTGTAATGCTGCTAACGCGCCGTTCGCTTCCATTCTGCGGCTTGCCGGCATACCGGTCGCGCTAAACGTCGACGGGCTGGAACACAAACGTAAGAAGTGGAACGCGATTGCGCGCAGATATTATTTGATAGCTGAGAGATTGGCGACCATCCTGCCGACTGAAACCGTTACCGATGCGCGCGTGATTCAGGAATACTACCTGGCCCGTTACCGGGCGGCCTCAACCATGATCGCTTACGGCGCCGAGGTCGAGCGGCGTCCCGATCCGTCGGTGCGGCGCTGGCGTGTAGAGCCTAACCGCTACGTGCTGTATGTCTCGCGGCTGGAGCCGGAAAATAACGCGCACCTGGTGATCGAAGCGTTCAAGCGGGTGCGCACTGCGCATAAACTGCTGATCGTGGGCGATGCTCCTTATGCGCGCGAGTACATCAACGACCTCAAGGCGCGCGCGCGCCGCGATCGACGAATCATCTTCACCGGTTTCGTTTTCGGCCGCGACTATCGTGCCCTACAACAGAATGCTTACTGTTACATTCACGCGACCGAAGTCGGCGGCACCCATCCGGCCCTGCTGGAAGCGATGGGTTTTGGTAATTGCGTCCTGACCCTCGCCGCGCCGGAAAACATGGAAGCCATCGGCGACGCCGGAATTGCTTATGCTGATGAAGACGATCTGGCTGAGAAACTACAGCGGGTTTTGCGCGACGGCTCTCTGGTCCAGTCGTATCGCAATCGCGCTCAGGCGCGCGTGTTGGAACATTACGACTGGGACTATGTCGTCGATCAGTACGAGCGTCTCTTCGCCGAGATGGCCGGCCTGACTTTGCCCGAAGCAGATCGCGCGAACGTGATCCGCTCTACGGCTGCATCCGCCCGCGAAAAATCACTGAGTCGTTCGGCTTGAGGTCTGTGCCACCTGCGTGAGCGGGTGGGTCAGACACACAACCAACTATGAAGTCGTCTCTCAACGTAGCGTGATGAGATCCACCCGCTCACGCAGGTGCTGACCTCGCTACTTCCACAACCCAACCAACGCCGTCGCAAATCGCAACCACAGATCCGTTCCGGCCAACATCAAGCGCAGCGGCTGAAGGGCGATGATGAAAATTGTGCCCCACAAAAATGCCGGATGCAGCCGGCGATGCTTGATAGTGTCGAAACCAACGCACGCCAGAATGCACAAGTCAGTCAGCCCATAGAATGCCAACGGGCCGCCATTCGCGATGAAGCCGATAGGGATGCGCGCAATCGCCGGCGCCAGCAGGCTCACCGCGGCGAGTAGCATCAGTCGCTTGTGAATGTCCAAACGTCGACGGCGCCAATAAAGACCCAACCCTACCAGAATCGCAAACGTCAGAATGTCGCCGAGCGGAATTACCAGAAAACGCAGCGCCGGCGGTCCCGGCGAAGAACCGCGCGCGGCCGCGTCAATCCCCGTCATCACGCCGAGCACCACAATCAGCCCGGCGAGAAACGCTCCCAATACACCCAGTCGTTGATGAGTTCTGATGCGGCCGGTCGCGACCAACGAAACCTGCGCGATAAAAAGAACGACCCAGGACGTCATCACCAGGCCGTGGATGTGCACCAGCAAGTTTGGCAGCGGCGGATTGCCAAAGAAACTCTTCAGATAATAAGTCTTTGCAAAACCCGCCAGCACGATAATGGGTATGAGGGCCACGAACCAGATGTACCAGCGGTGATCTCTACCGGCAGTTTGAATGTTTGGATTGATAGCCATTGGTGATTCCCCGATCTTTTGATCCGAAAAGGTAAGTTTCTACCACACTCGAGCAGCCATGATGAAGGAAACGTTACTGATCCACATTTGAACGGGTTGTCTTTTGCCCGGGAAACTAGATCGTGTGCAGTCATGGCTTCTCAAGACCAAGGCCGTCTCACAACACCATTTGACTTTAAGGGCAGGTCAAACTGTTCTCTCGGACATTTCGTGGTGTAGCCAATTCCAGGATTCATTCGAAAACCCGGCCCAGTCGAATCGAATTTCATTCGTTACAGATTGATCGGCACAACAAGATGAAGATCCCCCTTTTCTGTCTAATGCTGGCGACCGTCAGTGGCCACGCGTTGGCATTCGGTCACACGTCTTCAGCCAACGACGAGAGCCCGGAAGTTTTCAATAAAGCCAGGCGTCAAGCCCAGGAAGTTTTGGACGAGAAGAGTTCGCGCACCGCGGCGCAGAAGAAGATTGACTCGCAATTGCTCAATGCGCTCAAGCAGAAGCGGGGCGAAACCAGGGGAGTACCCACAGAACGCATCAAGCTCGATCTCGACCAAAAAGGACGAGCGCTCGTTGATATTACTGGCAGCGTCTCTCCCCAGCTGACGTCACAAATTCGCAAGCTTGGGGGAATCGTGATCTCTCAGGAGGCGGCTTACCATACGATGCGCGCGAGACTCGCGCTCGAAAAAATGGAAGCGCTCGCCGCCCGGAAGGACGTCAGTTTTATCGCTCCCGCGGCCCAGCCCATGTTCAATCGAGTCAGACCGGATTGACGCCGTGTCTTTGATCGTTCCGAAGAACTTATTTTGATTTGTACATGCACTGGCCCGACCCACTGCATCGACCCGGTCCCAGTTTTCCAACTATTTTGACAAGGAGCCTCGTAGGAAATGAAAAAAGATAACGCCCTATCCCCCAAGTCCTCAAAGCGCCGGCAGACGATCCGTGGATCCAGGCGGCCGCTTATGTTCACGCTGGTTTTGATTTTCAGCGTCGTGACCCTGGCCGTCGGTAGTGCCTGGTTGCCAAGCAAGATTTCGGCCTCGCGGCTGGAACAAGATGCGGGCGATAGCCAAAGCATTAGCGCCGCCGCCTTACAACAGATCCAGGCGCTGGAAGATGAGAAGGCCTCGCGGACGCCTGCGCAGCAGAAGATCGATTCGCAGTTGCTCTATGCCATGAAGATGGAGCGCGCCGAACCGATTGCTTCGGGCGTGAATTCGCTCCAGGTGAATGTTGGCGCAAATGATCAGGGGCGAGTCGTCGTGGACATTTCCGCCTCGGTCAATGACAAGCTGCTTCAGATGCTCGTCAGTAATGGCGCCAACGTTCTGGTTTCGACGCCTGACTACAATAGCGTTCGCGTTGAAGTCTCGCTGAATCGTTTGGAGGACATCGCCGCTTCCGACAGTGTCTACTTCATTCAGCCGAAGCAGGAATACATGCTCAATAGTGTCAGCAGCGTCAGCGGGCCATCAGCCCCGGCAGTTGACCTCCGAAGCTCGGCGGACTTCAAGAACCGGGCACAGCGGGTTCGGGGTCAGTTGGCCAAGGCGTTGACCAATTTGGACGGTCGGATCGTTCAGATTACGGAGCGGCCTTCGGTACCTTGCAGTTTGCCGCCGGCCAGTTCAGTACCACGTTCCCGCTACTAATCAACGAAGACTCGTTGGTTGAGGGTACCGAATTCTTCAACCTAACGCTCTCCAATCCCCAAGGAACAAACGTCGGTCTTGGGTTGCAGTCGACTGCTGGAGTAACGATCTTCGACAACGCCAGTGAGCCGGCGACGAATCCCATCGACGATTCGACTGCTTTCGTCCGGCAGCACTATCACGACTTTCTTAATCGAGAGCCGGACGCCGCAGGTCTGGCTTTCTGGATTAATAACATTGAGTCGTGTGGCGCAAACGCGAGTTGCCGCGACGCGAAGAGGGTTGACACGTCCGCTGCATTCTTCCTATCGATTGAGTTCCAGCAGACCGGTTATTTCGTCTACCGTTCGTTCACGACAGCATTTGGAACGACGCGCATCGGCGGCACTGTACCGCTGACAGTGCAGGAATTCCTTCCTGACACGCGGCAGATAGGACGCGGCGTGATCATCGGCAATCCCGGCGCGGACGCGCTGTTGGAATCGAACAAACAGGCCTACCTGTTACAGTTCGTCCAACGGGCTCCGTTTACTACTCTCTATCCAGCGGCGACGACGCCCGCTGCTTTTGTTGACGCTTTGAACACGAACACTGGCAACTCACTCACCGCGGCGCAGCGAAACGCCCTGGTGGCCCAGTTGACGGCCAACAACACCACCCAGGGACGCGCCGACGTGCTCCGCGCGGTGGTCGACAACGCGGCCTTCCAGACGCGCGAGTTCAATCGGGCCTTCGTCTTAATGGAGTACTTCGGTTATTTGCGCCGAAATCCAAACGATACGCCGGACTCGAACTTCAGCGGCTATACGTTCTGGCTGAACAAACTCAACTCGTTCAATGGAGACTTCCGCAGTGCGGACATGGTGAAGGCTTTCATCACCTCGTCTGAGTATCGGAAGCGCTTTGGCTTAAACTAGGACGACGCTTTATCGAAAGTCATCTGGCCGCCAAGGCTTCGCAAGAAGCTTAGGCGGCCAGATGTATTTTCAGGGATGCCCGAACTTGTCACCACCACACTCGGCCAATGATCCATGATGTAGTACCGGCTATCCGGAGTTGGCGTCGCGGTAAAAGGCAGCGCCCGCGATCGCCCCCAGAATCGACGTGACCAACTGGAACGCGCCCACCTTGACCCAGAGTGCGTTCGAGAAGAACCCCAGCGGAATAAACTGAGCGGGGCCGGTGACTGAAAAAGCAATCCACGCCACGACGCCCGCCAGAACCGCCGTCTTCGGCCCCGGTTTGAAGTGCGCTCGCATCATGACGTAGAGGAACATTGCCACAAAGGCACGTCCCAACTCGAAGACGGCAAAGTAGAGAACGCCGGGGCCCCTGGTGTACCGCCGCCGGCGCTCCGAGGTTGTCATAGACAGCCTTCCAATCGGCGCTGACGGCGCGCTCGTGGAAAACTCCGTCGGTAATAAAGAGAATAGCCATGGCGACTAAACCGCCAAGGATCAGACGACCCCAATGTATCCTGGACATTGTTTGTCTCCTTCGGCTGCCTCTGTTACCTGCGGCGAATTTCGAGAACTGACTCGACGCTTGCTTGGGTGTCGGGACTGAACTGAGAAAACTCCTCGTCGGTCAGTAATCCCAGTTCCCTGATGTTGGTAAGGAGAACGATTGCAGTTGAGCGGCACGGGTCGTTGAACGCCCGCGCCATCCCGTCGTTACGATCCATGATGAGATTGAAAACTTCCAGGTAACGCTTGTGATAGTCTCCTGTGCAGTTGGACGTAGCCTGGTTCTCTCCTCAATCACCCGCTTACAAAACCCCTCAAGCGCAATTGGATGCAACCGTCGAAACAGCTTCCAATCGGACTCTTTGATTTCGCGGGGCATGATTGAGACCTCTGTGCCTGGGGCTATTTGAGTCGTCCTAGACAGTACTTACACTCGGATCTTTCACGGTCGTCGATACACACGAATCAACTGACCCTTCAGTTCCCTCACGTCGGAAATAGACGCGGCAACGCGTTGCGCCTGTCCAATGCGATCGGGATCTTCGGTACAAATGATAATTCCAGCATGGCCGGGCTTCTCCCGGTGTAATCGTTTGAAGTCGAGGCGATTGAGGGTCAGCAGAGCTCGATCGAGTTCGGTCGTCCTGGCGAGCAGATCTGTATCGGGAATGGATTGATTTGCCCTACCGTCTTCGAACGCCGTGAGTACATCGTGGCCCAGACTGCGCAACTCCTCGACTACACGTAAAGGGAAATTTTCGTCCGCATAGAGCGCCATCAGTCATCGTCTTTCTCGTTGGCTTCTATCTGCGCGTCTATCTCCGCCCGGTGAGAACGAACAAAGTTCCAAGCGTTATTCAGATCCTGAACGGTCAGCGTGGGATAGTCTCGGAGCAGATCGGCTTCGCTAGTGCCTAGACGCCGCGCCTGTTCGAGAAGCCAAACCGGGATCCGAGTGCGCGTGATGCATGGGAGGCCACCCATAACGTCGGGCCTCGCCTCGATTCCGGGAAAGTCATCGCCCAGATCTCGCACGATCCATCGGAGCAGCTCCGCCTTTTCGGCCCGAGTCATCTCGGAAAGCATTCTCTCTCTGTCTGCAGAAGTACTCATCGTTCACTCCGGTAAAGGGATCAATACGTTAGCCGCATGGGATACCTTAGCCTCGCCTTAGCGTTTGGTCTTTATATCATACTGAGGAACCTCCAATCGGATTCATTTGATTTCTAGGGACATCTAGCGTCTTTAGCTTTGTCGTCGGACCGAAGCGCGCATTAAGGTAGCCCCGCACTCCTAACGACCCGCACGGTGACGTGTAAAATTCCCCTCGCTTGCCATTGACCTGCTCAAAATTGTGGACGCGAACGCAAGTTGCCGATCACGTTGGAAGAGGCTCGGAACTGCCCAGCCTTCCATATCTTTGTTTCAACTCGACCATCGGTGAAGGTTGTGACGATTTCGGCCAATCGCGACTGGAGCAATTCTTTCTTAAAGGTATCCGGATCAGGTGGGACTAAGCTGATTGGCAGATGATCACTTTGGATTTCAATGATTGCCCGATTTACTAAAGCCGATGGAAGAACGAGCGTAGCATCGGGATCATAGGAAGCAGACAGAAGCGCGCCATCGGCCAGGCAGAAGCTGAAGGTGTCTTCGGCATACGTTCGACTACACGTAGGGCATCTCTTCATAAAGCCCGATCACTTCACAGCTTTAAAGCTGGCTGGTTTGGCGAAGAGCGAGTCCGCAATCGTCTTATTGAATTCAACTGATTCGTAATTCGTGCGGCTGGTCTGGATGCGGTTGCGGAAGTGGTCGATCACGTATAGGGCTACGATGCCGTCGATGGTGATCGGTTTATACAGCCGATCTTCTTCGGCCACGTCTTCCACTTCTTCGGTATCAGGCCTTTTGTGTTTACGTTGGTAGAGAGCTTTTGCGGGTGAGCCATCGTTGGAGGCAAACTCGTATTCGATCCAGAAACCGTCCGGATACGTCAGCCGCACAGTTTCGTTGCGGCGCGCCAAACCTGCTTCGCGGCGGCCGACGTAACTCAACTTTGCGCCCTGGGTCCGCCAGGTGCCGCGCAGCAATGCCTCTAATCCGGTGCGGGTTGCGAGCCGGAAATCTTCCAACTGTTCGGTGGTCTGGTCCTTGAGCGTCAGCGCTGCGCCGTCATAGATCCAGCCATGGTCTTTGTCATTTGTTTGGATCAGGCGCTGGCCGCCGCCGCTGAATTCGGTGCGCTCTTTGTCGGGATAAACGATGTAGTCGACGAACTTGACCGGTATACCAGAGACCCCGTCGTGATAATCCGTGAATAAGCCGCGGCCGATTAACGTCTTGACGTTCAGGTAACGATCGCCGCCCATTACCTTGATCGCTTTCTGAACTATTTGCGCGGCCTTTTCATCGGGACTAACAGGGGTTGGCTTTTCAGTCTGAGCTGAGCCGGCGAACGCCGACAGGAGCAAAACGAAGCTGGCGCAGGTGAGTTTGCTGACGAGGGATATTCGCATGGTGGACCCGGCGACCAAAGGAGCAAGATGAAAAGAGCCTCAATCCAATTGTGAGGCTCGATCCAAAACTATTCTGCCCAAACTATCCTGAAGTCGAAACTCAAGCGGAGCCGCCGTCCGTAGCGTCGGCAACTTTCGTTACGACTTCTCCGTCTTCAACGTCGACAATGAAATGCGATCCGTCTTTCCACATCGTGGTGATCGGGAGCTTCACTCGCTCGTCGATGAAACGCTTCAGGAAGCGCGCGCCGTATTGCATGCTAAAACCCTTTTCGGTTATCAGCGATAGCGCTTGATCGGTGGTCAGGAACGTCTTGCCCTGGCTCTTCATCTGGCGCCGCGTTTTCTCGAGATAGATTTGCGCGATCTGCTTGACTTCGTCCAGAGTCAGCGGAGCGAATACCACGATCTCGTCAATGCGATTGCGGAACTCAGGCGAGAATCGCTGCTCGGCGGCTTTCATTACCTCGTTCTTGATCGCACGGAAGTCGCTCGCCGTCTTTGTGCCAAAGCCCAAAGGCTTTTCATACTTCTTGAAGCTCTCCGAACCCAGGTTCGAAGTCATGATCACGATGGCGTCGGACAGGTAGACGCGCCGGCCGCGGCCGTCGGTCAACCAGCCTTCATCGAAAGCCTGCAGGAAAAGATTCATCAAGTAGGGCGCGGCCTTTTCGACTTCGTCGAGCAGCAACACCGTGTAAGGGTTCTCTTTAAGTTGCTCGGTCAATATCCCGCCGCGCTCTGATCCGACGATGCCGCGCGGCATGCCAATCAGTTTTTCGATGCCCACTGTGCCGTCGCTGTACTCTGACATGTCGAGTCTGACCATCTTGTGTTCGTCGCCGAACATGAACTCAGCCACGGCTTTCGCCAACTCGGTTTTGCCCACGCCCGTCGGGCCGAGGAACAGCAGCACGCCATCAGGTTTATAGTGCGACTCTTTAAGAGGTCCTTTGTTTAGTCGCAGCCGTTGGGCCACCGCTTTGATTGCTTCCTTCTGGCCGATGACGCGTTCGGAGAGTTGTACTTCAGTCAGAGCGAAGCGATCACTGGTGTCGCGAAAGATCATGTCGCGCGGAATGCGCGACTCCTGCGAGATTACATCGATCACGTGCTCGGGTTTGACGATCATCGTGTGTGGCTCGTTGATCTCAACTTTTACGGAAGCAGTGTCGAGCCAACCGATGGCCTTGTCCGGCAGGTGCAGGTTTCGAATGTACTTGGGAGCCATCTCCAGCGCGGTGTTAATGGCTTCGTCTGAAATTTGCACTGAATAGTTGCGTTCCAGACGTGGTCGCACACCGAGCAGAATCTCCCGCGTCTCGCCAATCGTCGGCTCGTCAACCTTGACCAAACGGAACCGCCGGGCAAGTGCCTCGTCTTCGGCGATATATTCTTTGTACTCGGTGAGCGTGGTCGCGCCGAGGATCCGCAACTCGCCTTTCGCCAGCGCCGATTTGAACATGTTCGCCGCGTCGGAAGATGTTCCCATCGCCGCGCCCGCGCCAATGATCGTGTGCGCCTCGTCGATAAAGAGAATCAGGTTATCGCGATCTTTAACTTCATCAATGATGCCTTTGATGCGTTCTTCGAACATGCCGCGCAACATGGTGCCGGCCACGATACCGCCCATTTGCAGTTGCACGACGTGTGAATTTCGCAGGCGTGCCGGTACTTTCTGCGGCTCAAGTTCGATTAGACGTGCCAGGCCTTCAACCACGGCAGTCTTGCCCACGCCCGGCTCGCCCACCAGCATCGGTGAATTGGCGCGCTCGCGATGGCAAAGAATTTCGATGATTTGCTGAATCTCTTTTTCGCGCCCGATGGTGGGCGGAATCTTATCGGCCCGGGCCATGCGGTTTAAGGAAACACCAAAGTGCTTTAGATAAGGCGGGAGCTCAAACTTCTTGCGATACTGCTCTTCGTGATGCTCACGTTCGTTCACATTCGTGCGCACGTGTTCGATCACCGCTTCGGGCGTGGCGCCCAAATTAAGCAGGACCTCGACCAAAAGACTGTTAGTTGAGAGCACGTCAAAGATATCGGTGGATTCGATCGTCTTTCGTCCATGCGCGCGCGCGCGCTCCATTGCACGTTTGAACAGGTCAGTCGTGTCCGGAGCTATCCTGACTCCCTGGCCGACGTGCTGGCGCGCCTGGTCCAGACGGTTATCGATTGCTCGCGCGACCACGGCGGGGTCAAGCGCGAGGCTGCGGATGGTCGAGTTGAAGAGATCGGGTTCCTCTTTCGCCAGGCCGCTGATGATGTGTTCGACGGCAATATAATTCTGATCGCGCCGCTTCGATTCGCTCAGGGCGTTCTGAAATACACGCTGTCCGCTCTCGCCAAACTTATCTTTGTATGCTTCCAAATCGGCCATTCTGATTACCTAGCTTCTTCCTCTAAAACCCAGCGGCGTTCATTTCAGACTGCCTGAAATTCCGTCAGGCGCGCACCGCTTTGATGAGGAGAGCATATTCATCGTTGCGTTTCAGTGCAACAAGAATCTCTCCGGGATTTTCTAAGCAAATACTCTGCCAGCAGGTCTCATCTCTGAAACCACCCCTTTTCGCCGCAGTTCACGCCGCCGCCGCAGCCATGTCGGTCATGAATTCCATCTCACCGTCACGAGCCGATACGATTATAGTTTGTCCCGGTAAGATTTCTGCGCGCAACAGCTTCATGGCCAGCGGATTCTGAATCATGGTCTGAATCGCCCGCTTCAGCGGCCGGGCGCCAAAATTCGGGTCATAACCTTCGCGGGCCAACAATTCCCTGGCTGAGTCCTTCAGCTCCAAAGAGATGTTCCGGTCATGCAGCATCGCGCGCAGGCGCTCGAGTTGGACGTCGATGATCTGAGCAATCTGTTCGCGCGTCAGCCGGTGGAAAATGACGATGTCGTCTATGCGATTTAGAAACTCCGGTTTGAAGTGTTCATGCAGCACCTGAGTCACTGCTTCGCGGACTTCCTTTTCATCCTCACTGGCCTCCTGGATCTCGCGCGAGCCGAGATTCGAAGTCATGATCAAAACCGTGTTCTTGAAATCCACCGTGCGACCTTTCGAATCTGTCAGGCGGCCATCGTCCAGGATTTGCAGCAGCACATTGAAAACATCAGGATGCGCCTTCTCGATTTCATCGAAAAGAATGACGCTATAGGGACGCCGCCGCACTGCTTCCGTCAGCTGTCCGCCTTCCTCGTAACCAACATACCCAGGAGGCGCGCCGATCATACGCGCTACGGCGTGCTTCTCCATGTACTCGGACATGTCGAGCCGCACCATCGACTTTTCGTCGTCGAAGAGGAATTCTGCCAGAGCGCGAGCAGTTTCAGTTTTACCGACGCCCGTAGGGCCAAGGAAGATGAACGAACCAACCGGACGATTTAGATCCTGCAGACCGGCACGTGCGCGGCGCACGGCGTTGGCTACCGCTTCAAGAGCTTCATCCTGCCCAATCACGCGCTCACGCAGTCGGTCCTCCATAGTTAGAAGTTTGTGCATCTCGCCTTCGAGCATTTTTGTAACGGGCACGCCCGTCCATTTGGCGACGACCTCAGCCACGTCTTCCTCGTCAACTTCTTCTTTTAACGTGACACCGTCGGTCTGAATTTGCGCCAGCTTGGCCTGTTCCGCCGCAAACTTTGCTTCCAGGTCCGGAATCTGGCCGTACTGAATCTCAGAGGCCTTGCCCAAATCGCCGGCATTGCGGGCCTGATCCAGTTGCAGACGCAGTTGTTCCAGCTCAGCCTTGGCTTTGCGCATGCGCTCGATGGCTTCTTTCTCAGACTGCCACTTGGCTTTCATGCCTGAGGACTTCTCTTTCAAGTCGGCAATCTTCTGCTCGATCTCGTGTAGGCGATTCCTGGAGCGTTGGTCTTCTTCACGCTGGAGGGCCTGGCGCTCGATTTCGAGCTGCATGGTTTCGCGTTCGACGATGTCGATTTCCTGAGGCAGCGAATCGATCTCGATGCGCAGACGTGAAGCAGCTTCGTCAATCAGATCGATCGCCTTGTCAGGTAGAAAGCGATCGGTGATGTAGCGATTTGAAAGCGTGGCCGCGGCGACGATTGCCGAGTCCTTGATGCGCACTCCGTGATGAACTTCGTAGCGTTCTTTCAAGCCGCGCAGGATGGCGATCGTGTCTTCAACCGTCGGTTCGCCGACGTAAATCTGTTGGAAACGACGCTCGAGCGCGGCATCCTTTTCGATGTACTTCTTGTATTCATTCAGCGTAGTTGCGCCGACGCAGCGGAGTTCGCCACGAGCGAGAGCCGGCTTCAACATGTTGGAAGCGTCGATCGCTCCTTCAGCCGCCCCGGCGCCGACCAGCGTATGCAACTCATCGATAAACAGAATGATCTGGCCCGGCGCGCTTTCGATCTCTTTCAGCACCGCTTTCAAACGGTCTTCGAACTCGCCGCGATATTTCGCGCCCGCCAACATCGAACCGAGGTCCAACCCAACCAGCCGTTTGTTGCGCAAAGTTTCCGGCACGTCACCCGAAACTATGCGTTGGGCGAGACCCTCGACGATGGCCGTCTTGCCTACGCCGGGCTCGCCGATCAGCACAGGATTGTTCTTGGTGCGCCGGGAAAGCACTTGAATTGTTCGCCGAATTTCATCGTCGCGGCCGATCACCGGATCAAGCTTTCCCTTGCGCGCGAGATCAGTGAGATCGCGCGCATACTTTGCCAGCGCCTGATAATTACTTTCGGCATTTTGATCCGTGATGCGCGCGCCGCCGCGCGTTTGCTCGATCGCTTTCAGCAGATCGTCGCGACTTATTCCGTGCTGCCGCAAAAGCTTGCCGGCTGCGCCTTCCTTCTCATCGGTAATGGCCAGTAGCAGATGCTCAGTCGAGATGTACTCGTCTTGCATCTTCTCGGCTTGTTTTTCCGCCGCGGTGAAAATCTGGGTCAGGCGAGGACTGAAATATTGTTGGCCACCCTGGACACGCGGGAAACGCGCGACTGCCGCCTGGCAATCGTTGAGCACAACTTGAACATTCGCGCCGAGCTTGCCCAGCAGCGGCCGCACAATCCCTTCCGCCTGCTCGAGCATTGCGCAGAGAAGATGCTCCGGCTCGACCTGCTGGTTTTGATTTCGTTCAGCGAGTTCAATGCCGGCCTGAATGGCTTCCTGTCCTCGCAGGGTGAATTTGTCTAAGCGCATACAAAAAGTTAACTACAAAATTCGTTGGTTTGAAAGCAAGCGGGGCCACCGGTCAAGAACCAGTTGCCCCGCTCCTAGTTTGAAAGCAATTGATTACTTGGTTGCGGCTTTGGCTGTCTCTGCCTTGGCCGCAATTGTTTTCGCTGACTCGCCCTCACCGTTGATCTCAATGCGGCGGGCTTTCGTCTCCGCGCGCTTCGGCAACGTGACTCGCAAAACGCCATTGCGATAATCAGCGGTTGCACCCTCGCTTGAAACCGAATTCGGCAGAGTGAACGAGCGCGTGAAACTACCGTAAGCCCGCTCTACCCGGTGATAGTTGTCGGTTTCGTCCTTCTTTTCGAAGTGACGCTCACCGCGGAGCATGATCACGTTGCTTTCCACGGAGAGGTCAAAGTCTTCACGTTTCATGCCGGGCAGTTCAGCCTCGAGCACGATCTGATCCTTGTTTTCGTAGATGTCCACGTTGGGACTCCAGGAACCGCGGGCAATCCCCTCGTCGTCGAAAGCGCGGGCCACATTTCCAGTGAAAAGACGATTGACCTCCTCCTGAAGAGTTCGCAGATCGCGAAAAGGGTCGTAACGAACAACACTCATAACCTAAACCTCCTGATTCCTTGATAGCTTTATTCCTCTGGCGGCATCCTGATTGGAACCGAACCCCAAGGGCCTGAGTCTGACGCAATAATAAAGGCTGAGTCTTTTGTTGTCAAGTCTAAAGCCAGATGAGTAGAAGGCCCATTTCTAGGGCGGAAAACTGCCCGGCGAGTTTCTGGATTTTTTAGCGCAGGCCGAAGAATCGCTTAATAGAAGCCAGCACCCCAGCAGATTCCTGGATGCTGTTTTGGGAGGCTTGCAGCGAGCCGGCGGCCAGGTCGGCCTGTCGCTCCGCAATAGTCCAACTGATTGACTCGGCCAGACTGGGATTGGTTTCGAAAATGTGTTTCATCGCGGCGTGTCCGATCTCCAACACTTCGGTTTCTTCCAGCGCCACCACGTTTGCGGTACGCGGCTCTCCGGTGAACAGGGCCATCTCACCAAAGAAGTTCCCCTCGGTTAAGACAGCAACTGTTCGCGGTCCGGTCTTGTCGGCTACCTGGACGGATACACGGCCATTGTTCACGACGAACATCGATGAACCCTCGTCGCCGGCGCGAATCAATGTCTCGCCGGGCGCGAAGACATGTCCCATGGTTGCGGTCGCGAGTTGTTTCAACTCTTCCGCCGACAGGGGCGAGAAGACATCGATCGCTGACAAGCGATCTGCGATTTGGTCTTCAGCGGTCACCGGCCGTTGTACCGCTTTTCGGTCGAGGTGCAGAGTACGTGTAGGGAACGCGAAAGTCAGACCGCTTCGGCGCAGCGCGTACCAGACGCGCTGGCGAACCAGGGCGTCGGTATCGTTGTACTTGGCATAGTCATCGAGCCAGTACTTGATTTCCCACTCGATTGCAGAGTCGCCCAGGTTCCTGATCCGCACGATCGGCGTGATCTTTTCGGAAACGTTATCGGCGTCGCGCACTGCTTCGCGGACGACGTGAATCGTCTTGGCGGGTGAATCAGTGTAGAGCGTGCCGAAGAAAACCAGGCGCGCGTTCAGGTTGTCGCGGGGACAGACTTCGATGGCTTCCCTCGCGACGTTGCTGTTGCTGACCAGCACAATGTGATTCTGAAAGGTCCGGATCTTGATGGCGCGCCACGTAATACTCTCGACCACGCCAGTGTGCTTTTGCGGGCCAACCACGATCACGTCACCAACCTGGAAGGGGCGATCGGCGTGGAGGGAAATTCCGGCGAAGAAATTTCCCAAAGTGTCTTGCAAAGCGAGACCAATGATTACGCCAAAGATGGCGGAAGTCGTGAAAAGCGCGCCGAGGTTTACCTCCTGGTAGATCTTGTTGAAGATCAGAACAAACAGGCCGGTGAACGCCAGGAGCGAAAAGATATTGCGAACGAGAGTGGGCGCTTCATAGCCACGCCGGATCCGGAACAAGAAGTCAAAGATGAACGTGCTTAGAGCACGTACTCCGAGGAACGCCAGGATGGACCAGAGGACCAGCTTCGGAATTCTGATTATGCTGTCTTCAGCGGCCCGCTCACCCATGCGGGCAGCCAAAGCATCATGCAAGGCCGGCGCGAAGTGGTAAAACAAATAGAGCGCCATCGCCACGACGGCGGTCGCGAAAATGAAAAGGAGAAATCTGTTCTTTTTACTTGAGCTACCAGCCGCCATGCAGTCACTCAATTCTTAGATCGGATGGTTCGGAGCAAGCGCACGTACTTTTACCACAAAGTTATCGCTTGGCGAGAGTGAAAACCGGAAAGGCAGCCAGTCTTAAAACAATCGCCGTGGGTGCAAATCATCCGGCGCGAGACAAGAGGTTAGGAAACAGCGTCACTATAATCAGCAGGATCGAGAGCGCCGAGACTACGATCGTGGTCAGCCAGGCCGCGAAATTATACAGACGCCCATTCACGTATGCGCCCATCAACTCGCGGTTGTTAACCAGTCGGAGAATGGCGATCAGGATCACCGGCAAGAGCACTCCATTGATGACCTGGGTCACAATCAAAACATGGATCAATGGCAGTCCCGGCATCATTGCGATAAACGCGCCGACGGCCACCAGAAACGTGAAGACGCCCAGGAAAATGGGCGCTTCGCGAAAGCTGCTCGAGACGCCTTTCTCGAATCCGAACGCTTCGCTGATTGAATAGGCAGTGGCCAGCGGCAAGACCCCGGCGGCCAGCATTGAAGCTCCAAACAGTCCGATCGCAAACAACATCTCTGCGTAGGGTCCGGCCAAAGGCTTTAAGGCGCGCGCTGCCTGCTGGGCTGAGTCAACGTGTTCACCATGCACGTTCAGGGTGGCGGCAGTCGAAACCACTATGAAGAAAACGATCAGGATGGCGAACACGGTGCCGATCCAAACGTCAGTTCGGATCATTCGGTAGTTCTCGAGGCGCACGCCCTTTTCGACAACCGATGACTGAATGAAGACCTGCATGTAAGGCGAGATGGTCGTGCCGATGATGGCGACCAGGCTAAGCAGATACGCCGGCGTAAGATCAAGATGCGGGTGGACCAGTTCGATCGCGACGGTCCGCCAGGGCGGATGAGCCATGAAAGCGGAGACCACATAAGCGAGAAAGACCAAAGACATGGCGAGGAACACTCGCTCAACTCGCTGATAAGTTCCCTTGACGACCAGCCACCAGATTGCGATCGCCGCGATCGGCACCGACACGTAGCGCGCTACTCCCAGCAGTTCCATTGCGGCGGCGATGCCGACAAACTCGGAAACGGTGACGCCGCCGTTGGCGATCAAAAGGGCCAGCATCACGAACGCAGTCCAGCGCACGCCAAAACGCTCGCGGATCAAATCAGAGAGACCCTTGCCGGTAACTGCGCCCATGCGCGCGCACATCTCCTGAACGATTCCCAAGCTGATCGTAAGTGGAATTAAGAGCCAGATGAGTTTGTAGCCGTAATCAGCGCCGACTGAGGCAAACGTGGCGATGCCGCCGGCGTCATTTCCGGCACAGGCGGTGATGACACCCGGGCCGATGACGGCGAGATACAGCAGGGCTCGTGGGCGCCGCGCGATCGTGCGACGCACGCGCGATACTCCCTGTGCGCTGCGCTGCAAGAGCTTGCGTCCCGCATCGCGTACGTCTTTTCGTTGCTCTGGCACTCGGAGGGTCCTCAGTCATTTCCGATTTTTAGAGTTGTGTGTCTGACCCGCTTGCTACTGCAAGCGGGTCTCTACCTTATCCCAACAACTTCGGCAGTCTTTGCCGCCAGCCTTTTGGCAGCAGGATTTCAATCGCATCATCGACCGTTACGATCCCGAGGATATCGCCGGCTTCGTCAACGACCGGCAGAGCGAGGAGGTTATATTCGGCGATCTTCTGCGCCACCTCCGCCGCGTCATCGTCGGGATGCGCGACCTGGATATCACTGCGCATGACCCGCTCTAGTGGAGCCGAAGAATCGGCCAGGATCAAGCTGCGCAAGGCGATCACTCCCTCCAACATCCAGGACCCTTCCGTGGCCACCACGTAAAGGTAGTACATCATGTTCGGCGTTTCGGCCATCTCGCGCAGGCGCGCCAGGGCTTCGCCAACCGTCAAGTCGCGCGGCACAGTCACAAACTCTGTCGTCATCAATCCGCCGGCCGTGTCATCGGCGTAAGGCAGCAGTTCGGCCACGTCGAGTTGCTCGTCATCTTCCATGCGGTTGAGCAGATCTTCTGCCTTGTCTTCCGGTAAATCGCCCAGCACGTCCGCCGCTTCGTCGGGCGACATGTGTTCCAGAATGTCTGCCGCGCGTTCTTCATCCATGTCGCCGATAATCTGAGCCTGACGTTCGGCGGCCATCTCTTCGAGGGTTTCGGCGGCCGTCTCATCGTCGAGCGATTCGACGATTTCCGCGCCGTGCTGGTAAGAGAGGGCCTCAGCCAGGCGCGCGATTTCAACCGGATGCAGGCGAGCGAGTTTTCCTCGTGAAGACTTCAACTGCACCGTCGCGGCGTCGGTGGCGAGATAGCCGACGTCGGCCCAATCGATCACTTCGACGGGTTTGCCGCTGCGCATAATGCCGGGCGCCAGTCGTCGCCATAGTCCGAAGATACTGACGTCCGCGCCAGTCACGCGCCATTCGTTTGCGGCTTCGATTATCTGCACGTCATTCACGCGCACCACGCGTTTGCCATCTACGTCGACAAGTTGTTTATCGAGCACGTCGCGCGCCAGCAAAACTTCTCCGTCGCGTCGCATGAATGGTCGCAAGTCTAAAATGTCTGAGTTCAAACGAACACCATTTTCGCCGAAATGCGCGATCCGCCAGCGAGGCATGAAAAAATCGCGCCGGCGATAGCGCGCGACGAAACCTGCCACCGGCGGATGTTCGTCTTCGCCCAGCCTGACAATGACGTCACGGAGCGTTGCCACACGCTCACCGTCAAGGTCGAGGATAGGCCGACCGAGTACCTGCGAAAGATAAAGCATGATTTGGATTCACGCTGTCGGCGCGATTCAAAACGGATGATAACACGAGGGAAAGTTGGGAAAGAATGAGCGGAATATCAGCCTCAAAACCAAAACACAGCTCTTAACTGGGAGCGCGGGCGCCCGCGCCCCCAAGACAGCAAAAAAAGGATTAATGCCAACTTGAAAAAAAAACGCCCGATAGGCGCCATGAGGGCGAGGGCGCCCGCGCACACAAAGAAAAAATTATCGT
>JBBQWP010000002.1:0-272110 GCA_038210455.1 Pyrinomonadales bacterium
GCCGGGAGGGGCATCATGTGGTCTGTCCCGCGCGCGTCGCGCCCGGTTCTCAATACCCCCAACCCCCGATTGCCGGGGCGAGCCCCGGTCGCTCCGCTCGCGGTACTGACCTCATGCCGGACCGGACGTCCGCGCTCCGGCTAGTGTCTGTGCTAGACTCTCGGATCGAAATCCACATCACTCTTTGAAGGGCTTGTTCATTTGCGAATTTTGATTACGGGCGGGGCGGGTTTTATTGGCTCTCATCTTTCGGATGCTTGTCTGAAACGCGGCGACGAAGTATTTATCATTGACGATCTTTCCACGGGCAGCATCGAAAACATCCATCACCTGAAGGACCACCCGCGTTTTCACTACACCATTGAAAGTGTTCATAACCAGCCGGTGACTGCTGAGCTGGTCGATCAATGTGACGTAGTCTTTCACCTGGCGGCGGCGGTTGGCGTGAAGCTGATCGTAGAAAGCCCCGTGCGCACGATTGAGACAAACGTACGCGGCACGGAGACCATCCTTTCGTTGGCCAACAAAAAGAAGAAGAAGGTTCTGATCGCCTCGACTTCGGAAGTCTACGGCCTGAGCACCGAAGTTCCTTTTCGCGAAGACGGCAACCTGGTGATGGGGGCGACGACAAAAGGTCGTTGGAGCTATGCCTGCTCAAAAGCCATCGATGAATTTCTCGCGCTCGCCTACTGGCGCGAGAAAAAGTTGCCGACCGTGGTGGTGCGACTCTTCAACACTGTCGGCCCGCGCCAGACTGGACAGTACGGCATGGTGATTCCGACTTTCGTAAGGCAGGCGCTGGCCGGACGGCCCATCACTGTCTATGGCAGCGGCAAGCAGACGCGTTGCTTCTGCTATGTCGGCGACGTCGTTGGCGCGCTGATGAAATTGATGGACAATGAAAAGTCCGTGGGCGAAGTTTTCAACATCGGCTCGAATCAGGAGATCAGCATTGGTGATCTCGCCCGCAAGGTCAAAGAGTTGACTGATTCGCAATCCGAGATTGTTCTGGTTCCCTACGATGAGGCTTACGAAGAAGGCTTTGAAGACATGCCGCGGCGGGTTCCGGATATCTCAAAAGTAAACGCGCAGATCGGATTTGAACCTGAGCTGGACCTTGAAGGCATCCTCAAGACTGTAATTGCGTTTCAAAGCGGCCGCATGTCCGCGGTGGGTGTTTGAGGCTGGAGCCTAACGGAGTCAGTACCACCTGCGTGAGCGGGTGGATCAACCACTGTCTGCGCTGGCTCGACTCTATGACCCACGTGCTCACGCAGGTGGTACTGACTTAAGCTTCCACATGACGCTGCGTCTCCGGGTCTTGACCGCAGATCGCGCCTGAAGCAGGTCTCGATGCCGGGTGTTTATGAGCGTGATCAGTTTCTGGTGATGGTTAAAGCCCAATAAACGCGCCGCCCGGCTAACCAACCCACCCGAGTCGATCAGCGCGCGCTTAATCAACATCTTCTCTGCGTGATGCATCTGGTCTCTGAGCGAGAATCCATCCCAACTTTGGGGCTTCTCCTGTTCTTCTTCTGCTCGTTCTCCGAGTGAACCAATCACCTTGCTGGCACATGAAAGCAAGCGCTGGCTGGTCGAAGGATCCTGAGACTTTTCGAGTAGGGCCGATGCAGTCTGATAAGTTGCCGCGAGTTCGGGCGTGGATATCTGCTGAGACAGCTCTTCCATGATGCTCAACGCCGCGCGTCCCGCCCCTTCCGGATCGCCTGAGTCACGCGCAACTTCAATTGCCCGTTCGAGCGTTGCTCGGGATTGGGCCGGCTTTCTCATGCGCGCCAGAATCACTCCGAGTGTAGTCAGGGCTTCGGCCAGGATTGATTGTTCCCCTCCGCCCTGGAGTGCTTTGACCGACTGCCTGGCAAATGCTTCGGCCTTAGCCAGGTGCCCTTCTTCCAGCAACGCGCGGGCGCGGGTGTCGTCCGACTGCCCGACGCATTTGACGTCTTTCAGTTCGATCCAAAGGCTGCGCGCGCGATCCAGGTGATCGTGCGCGTCGGCGAATCGCTTAATCCTTAGTAACAAGTAAGCGAGATTGTTCTCGACGCTGGCGCGAAAGCGAAGATGCCCGGCCTGCTCAAAGTGAAAACTGGCTGCCGCGTACTCTACCAGCGCCCGGTCAATTCGGGCCTCGCTCTCTTCGGCCAGACCCAGGCGAGTCAGCAGTCCGGCTAATTCATTGTGAAAGGTTCCTTTGATCGCATGATTGTCCATGCGTTCAACCAACGGGCCGGCTTCGGCGTAAGCAGTTAACGCGTCGCCATACCTGCCGGCTGCCTTTTCTAACATTCCCAGCCGGATCACAGTAATTACTCTGGCCTCTTGATCGGCTTCGGTTAAGCGATTCAAAGCGTCTTTGAGAATCAGGCGCGCTTCGTCAAAGGCCCCCTGCCGCCAGTAGCAAAGCGCGAGGTCGCTCCGCGCGCCCGCGACCAGCGAGGTCTCTCCGAGTTCTTCAAAGAGCTCAATGCTGTGACTTATGAGGTCCTTGGCTTTCTCTTGCGCGTCTCCGGCCTGACTGGCGCTGCCAGCCCATCCGATTAGCACTCCAGCTCTGAGCAACAATTCAGCCCTCACTGGCAGATCCAGATCGTCCAATCCCTTTAATCCTCGCGGGTCGGGCCAAAACTCACGCAGAGCGGAGCATCCCGCTTCATATTCCCCGCCCCTTTCAAGTTGCCGGGCCTTTTGACAACAAAGCAGCGCCCGCTGTGAGCGCGAAAATGCACCGTCAGCGACGTCATCGGCCTGCGCTGTAGTTAACTTCTTATAGTCCATTGGCTGTCGGGGCTGGTTGGGGGGCTAAAGCTCAACGGCGTGTAGCTTACCCTGACTTTACTCGAATGCAAGAACTTTCGGTGATTATCTACTTGACACGGGGTGCGCCTTTGTAGTACTCTCTTGTCATGGTCGAGGCAACCAAACAGGTTAATCAGGCTGAGATTCAGGTTCGCAAGGGTCTTCGTCGTCGCGGACTCTCGCCCTTAGCTGCTCGGCTACTTCAGGGTGAATCACATAATCAAGTAGCTCGTCCGATGTCATCTCAATCGGATGTCTCGGCCTGTCATCGTTTTCTGGCATAAGGAACACTCCAAATGAAACCCAAGTACACTAAAGCTACCGCGCCAAAGTCAGACATGGACTTGATGAAACTTATCAACAAGTTCGACACGGACGAAAAGTGCCGCATGACTCTTGAGAAGCTGCGCTGGCCTGATGGCGTTCGCTGTATCCGTTGCGGCTCTGAAAAGATTTCGCGCAACTACAAACGGAATCAGTTTGAGTGTACACCATGCGGCCATCACTTTTCGGTTACTGCCGGAACTATTTTCCACGACTCGCACTTGCCGCTCCGCAAGTGGTTTATCGCGATTTATCTTCTCAGTGAATCCAAAAAGGGAATGAGTGCCCTGCAACTCAAGCGCGTGTTGGGCGTAGCCTATAAGACCGCGTGGTATCTGTGCCATCGCGTTCGTGAAGCCGTCAAGGATGCCGACACGACGCTTCTGGGCCTCGACAGCGGCTTTGTTGAGTGCGACGAAGCATATATCGGTGGCAACGCGAAATGGATGCACGAAGCGGACAAGATGCGCCGCAAAAAGACGCGCACGGGATATGGAAAGATCGGCGTCATGGGCGCGATTGAACGCGGCGGCAAAGTTCGGCTTCAAATGGCCGGAGATCACATCAGCCATGAAACTATTAGAGCGTTCATTAAGGCCAAACTTGCGGACGAAACCAGGGTTATCTCGACCGATCAACATCGAGGCTACGTTGGCGTTGCGGACGACGACACGATCCATGTCACGGTTGACCATAGCAAAGGCGAATACGTGCGCGGTCTGGCGCACACGAACACGCTTGAGAACGTGTGGTCTTTGTTCAAGCGCTCTATCGTCGGCTCTTATCATCAGCTTTCCATGAAACATCTTGATCGCTACCTTGACGAGTTCGAGTTCCGATTCAATAACCGTCACAACCCTTTTCTGTTCCGCGACACGCTGCTTAGGCTTCTACAAACATCGAATCTTGAGTACAAGGAATTGACGAAAGAGAAGGCCGCTTAACGGGGCTGGATTCGCCTCAGGCTTCTCCCCATCTGAAGCCGGATTCCTCCCCCGGCAAACTGAGGATAAACGTCTAGCCTATGTACGCCATCATTACCATCAATCACTTCGATGCTAAGATCCTTCATATGCGGATAATACTCGTCCGTATCTATTAGTCGTATTCCAATGAGCGCTTTGAAGCAAAGCCAGCCATCCCTAGGATAGTATTTTCGAAAAGGCGTCTTATCTTCTCGCAAATCATTAAGTTCGCTAACTTCCGCTGTCCCCTCCGGAGTTTTCACCATCCGAAACTGAGAGCATCGGTCGGACTTTGCTTCAATCACCTCTTTGAAAAATGAATACGTTGCTCGATAGTCTTGAATCGCAGTCGAAGCTCCCTCGTTTTTTAAGTGAACATGAACAACTATGTACAAATACCCGTTCGTGTTGTCGGCAAAAAGAAAGCCCCTTTCCTCCATCACCTTGCCCGTTATCTTTGGTTCTCCTTGCTCTACAGGCGAGGGTGTCGCTTCCAGCGGGGTATGCTTGTCGGGCTTATAGTTCTCTCGGATTGTCTCAAACAGAACATCGAGATGCTTTTTGTCGAGTCGCTTCTGGACTTGTCGGATTGTCGTTTCGTCCTGTGAATCTAACGTGAAGGATACTTTCCTTGCCTTGATCCTAGTAATAATGTATTCAAGCGCGTCCCCAGATAGCGGCGCTTCGACGCTCTGGAGAAAACCTTCCCTTGTGATAGGGTCGTCCATTCGAGGTTGTTGTGAATATGCGAAATGGAAAGCGGCTAATATTAAGCATAATGACGCGCGAACAGGCAAGTGTTTGTGAACAAATATCGTGATCATTTTATCTTTTTGGTTTGTAGTTTAGCGCGCGATCAATTCTTGCCTTTTCTTCTTTTGACATTCCCTGCTGATGAACCCTTTGAGCATGGCTGGACATGGGCAACGGTGACTCTATCGGTTGCGCTGAAGGAGATACCAACGGACTAGGGGAGGGCGGTAACTGTGGCGTTGCAGTCGGACTCGGCACGGGGGTAGGAGTCAGCATATCTCCTACATCCTTTTTGAAGACGCCATTGATTGCCGCCCAAGTCGTCACAGCGGCGCAAAACCCAATTATCCCTGCAATGAAATAAGAACTCATTTTTCGTTTCTTGCTAAATGACGAGTATAGTCGGATTGCCCTACTACGAACTTTCTCGGTGCGAATTAGAGCATCTATTATTACAAACCATAGAATCACAAACCAAACTTGTGGAAGATACGGCGCGATATCAAATCGCAGTTGGTGCAAGGTAGGCTCAATCACAAAGCCTCCCACAACTGCTAAAACCGCATCTCGCAGAAACTTCTTCACACAAGCCCACCCTTCTCCGACCTTCGTCGGATAAGCAGGTAGGTCTGGCGTTGTGGGAACCGGACAGGGTGAGCCATGCCCGGATTATAGATCGGTTCCACTTCCCGCGTGAAGTAGATAATCTCCGAACTTTCTTGCACCCCCGCTAACGGCTCATGTAACTCATGTTGGGCCATTTCGCAAAGGACCGGCAGGAATTGCCTGGACACTGGATTGCCCAAAGTCCGCTGGCTTGCCTTTGCCGCTCTAATCGAATAGCTTTTTATTTCGTCGTCTTCAACCCATTAGACATGATTCCTTTTAACACGACTAATCTGATTCCGCCCGCAGTGTCGTTTGCGCTGGCGCTGAGCTTGACGCCAGTGGTGCGGGCGCTGGCGCGACGCTGGGGTTTTGTCGCTGCGCCGAAGGTCGATCGCTGGCACAAAAATCCCACGGCGATGATGGGCGGAATCGGAATCTGGCTGGCAGTGATTGGCACTTATTTGGTGTTGGTCCCGCACACCAAGCAGGGCTGGGTGGTCGTCGGCGCCGCTTCGTTTCTGTTCTTCGTCGGGTTGATTGATGACTGGCTGCAGGTTAAGCCATACCAAAAACTAATCGGCCAGGTTATCGGCGCGGCCGTCGTCGTTAATTACGGGTTGGTGCTGCCGTGGACCCGTTCGTTGCCGGTGAATATGCTGATCACGATCTTCTGGTTGATTGGCATCACCAACGCGATCAACCTGCTCGACAACATGGATGGTTTAGCGACGGGAATCGCGGCCATCGCTTCTTGCTTTCTCACCTTCAACTTTCTGACCGGCGGCCAGATGACTGAGGCAGTGATGACGGCCGTGTTCGCGGCCGCGCTGATGGGGTTTTTGATCTACAACTCAAATCCGGCATCGATCTTCATGGGCGACAGCGGCTCGATGTTTATCGGGTTCTTTCTGGCGGGCGCGGCATTGGTTAATGTTACCGGTGGGCGGTCGCGCAGTTTCGTGCCCGTACTCGCGGTGCCGATCCTGGTTTTGTTCATTCCAATTTTCGACACGACCTTTGTGACGATCCTGAGAAAGCTGTCTGGCCGCGCGGCTTCGCAGGGCGGGCGCGATCACACGTCGCACCGTTTAGTGGCCCTGGGAATGTCGGAGCGCCGCGCGGTTTGGATGCTGTACGGTCTGGCGGCCCTCTCGGGTTTTCTGGCAATTGTCGTGAGCCAGGTGCGGCGCGACGGCACTGCTCTCCTGAAACCCGATGTGAGTCTCGCTCTGCTGGCGGGTTTTACGCTCGCGCTGACCTTGCTGGGTGTCTACCTCGCCGGGGTAAAAGGATACGACGAAGAAGCCGACGTGCGCGCGGCGCGGGAAACGCCTCTGTTTGCTTTCCTGGTTGATTTTTCTTACAAGCGCCGGATCTTTGAAGTGCTGCTCGATGTCGTGCTGATTGTGCTGGCCTACTGGTCGGCGTATGCGATCAAGTTCGAGCCTTTTTCGGACAGTCCGGCGTGGAAGCTCTTTCTCCGGACTTTGCCGGTGCTGGTTGTGGTGCGGCTGGCGGCGTTTCTGTTCTTTGGCGTCTATCGCGGCATCTGGCGTTATACGAGCATGGACGATCTTATGGGGTTCGCGAAGGCCGTGGCGGCCGGATCGCTGATCAGCATGGTGATCGTTCTGTTCAAGTTTCGCTTCCAGGGTTTCTCGCGCGCGATCTTCCTGATTGACGCGCTGGTCATGATGATGCTTCTGGCCGGGAGCCGCGTCGCGTTTCGATTCTTTCGCCAGGTATTGCCGGCGACGAAAGGTGACATGGGCCGCCGCGTTTTGATTTATGGGGCGGGCGATGCCGGAGAGTTGCTGTTACGAGAGCTGCTGAACAATCGCGAGCTCAGCTATGCGCCGATCGGTTTCATCGATGACGATTCGAAAAAGGAAGGTAAGGTAATCCACGGCTTTCGCGTTTTCGGAGGAAACGGAATGCTGGGTAAGATCGTCAACGATCACCAGATCGAGCAGATACTAATCTCAACCCCGCGCATTTCAGAGGCGCGGCTCGCCGAACTTGCCCGCGAATGCGAGGCGCGAAATATTGAATTGAAGCGAATGTCGATTAGAATCGAAAGCATCGCCGACAGTCCCTTGCGATCGATCACGCGCCCGGACCGCGAATCATGATCTGCTCCTAATCCCAAAAATGCCGCATTCGCAAACACCATCGGTCATTACGATCCGGCTGGGGCCAGGCATGCGCTGGCTGCTGTTGCTGCCGGCGCTGCTCGCAATCCTGAGCACCTGGTTCGCGGTACGTTGGTATGTCGGCAACACCGTAGCGGAATATGCACCCGGCGTTACCGAGGGCGGGATCGATTTGGCGAGCATGGCAGTGCGCTGGGCGCCCGGAGATCCGTTAACGCACTGGAGGCTGGGCAAGCTCGATGAGAAGTCCTTCAGTGCCGACTATCTTGCCGCCGCCGTCAGTGAGTATCAGGACGCAGTAGCACGCTCTCCGAATGACTATCGTTATTGGACGGAACTCGGGCTCGCGCTCGAGTCCGCGGGTGACAGAGACGGCAGCGAGAAAGCCTTGCGCCGGGCGGTTGATTTGGCGCCTGCGTACTCTCATCCGCGCTGGTATTTCGGCAATCTCCTGCTACGCGAAGGAAAATTTGACGAGGCTTTTGAACAGCTGGGGCGCGCGGCCGAAGCCGACGATCAGATGCGCCCGCAGGTATTTGATTTAGCCATGCGAGTTTTTGACGGCGACATAGATCAGGTCGCCAAAGTCATGCGGGCGTCGCCGGCGGTCCGCTTGCAGTTTGCCATCTACCTCGTGACCATCCAGCGATTCAGTGACGCGTTGCGAATGTGGAGCGCGATCAGTGCTGCAGATCGCCGTGCGCAACCGGCGCTAAGTAGGCAGATGGTCCAATCGCTGACCCAGGCAAAGCAGTTTCGCGCCGTTCTGAGCGTTATGCGCGAGGTTCAGGCGGACCAGAATCCGTTCGTTGCCGACCAAATCTGGAATGGAGGATTCGAGAGCCCGACGGCACCGGCGAGTGCCGACACCTTTGGCTGGGTGATCAATTCCCGGCCAACGGCGCAGATTACCAGCGATACCAACGCTCACAATGGTCACGGAAGTTTGCGCATAGTTTTCAAGGCGTCGTCCGCGCTCAATAATATCGACGTATCGCAGACGATCGCGGTCGACCCGGGAACTCAGTATCGATTTGAGTGCTATGCGCGCACTGAAGGCCTGATCACCGCCGGCACGCCGATGCTGACTATTGTTGACGCCGTAGATGGCCAGGTTCTGGCCACTTCGAAGCCATTGCCAACCGGAACGAATGACTGGGCCCGCGTTACGTTCGATTTCACGACCAATCCCAAGCATGATGGTATAACCATCAGACTCGGTCGCGCTGCTTGTAGCGAGACAGAGATCTGTCCAATCTTTGGCTCTGTGTGGTATGACGACTTCAACCTTCAACACCTCGGTGGTCCCGGCTCTCCGCGCAGAGACAGCGGCACTGTCAAACGTTAGGCCGGGGACCTCCGCGCAAACCAAACGCCGGCACACGCTCGCCGGCCGGCTGGCCTTTCTACTGATCTGTGTCGCCGTTGTGCTATCCACCCTGGCTTACGGCACGGTGCACTACTGGGCGCTCGCGACCTTCACGTTGAGCGCTGCCGTCATAGTTTGTCTCTGGAGTATTGACGGCCTGGTGCTGCGTTCGGCGCAACTCAGTCGCAATGCATTACAGTGGCCCCTGCTGGGCCTGGTTGCGCTCGGTTTGGTTCAACTGTTGCCGCTGCGTGCGACTGACAATGGTGGCTTGCCGCTGTCACCCGTTCGTGCGTTGTCGCTTGATCCTTACGCGACCCGTTTGGTTCTGGTGCAGATCACCGCTTTGCTTATTTATTTTGTCGCGACTTTGATTTTCACCGATACGCCGCGGCGGCTGCGGACGATTGTC
This sequence comes from Pyrinomonadales bacterium, assembly GCA_038210455.1. Classification (GTDB taxonomy): domain Bacteria; phylum Acidobacteriota; class Blastocatellia; order Pyrinomonadales; family Pyrinomonadaceae; genus UBA11740. The sequence continues at coordinate 9,403 of JBBQWP010000002.1, forward strand.
AGAACCATCACGATCTTCGGGTTCCTGTTGGCGATGTTCGGTCTCACCCAATCGTTTACCAGCGACGGCACCCGGGTGTACTGGTTCCGCCAGTTGGCCCAGAGCACGGCGTTTGGGCCGTTCATCAATCGCCACCACTTTGCCGGTTATATGGAGTTGACGATCGCTCTACCCCTGGGCTTGCTGTTCTCGGGAGCGATCGAAAGTTACAAGCGTCCGATTTACGCGTTCGCAGCGGTGATGATGGGCGTGGCGTTGATTATGACAAATTCGCGGGGCGGAATTATCAGTTTGTCTGCTGAGATCCTATTTCTGGTGGTCGTCGCCGGTCCCGGAGTTGCACGTGGCGAACGCCTGCCGCGCGCTCAACGTGTACGTTCAGCGTTATTGCGCGCCGGCCTGGCTTTTGGGCTGATCGCAGTTTTGATTGGAGGCGCGATCGCAGTTGGCGGCTCAGATGCGTTCAGTCGTTTGGTCGGCACGCCCAATGCCGCCGATCCAACCACGGGACGTGCGCATTTTTGGGGTGTAACGCTTGACGTGATCAAGGCTTACCCGATAGTCGGATCAGGCCTCGGCTCATTCAGCGTTATTTATACACGCTATGACTCGCGAAACGGGCTCTATCGTCTCGAGCAGGCACACAACGATTATTTGCAAACGCTGGCCGACGGCGGCATCGTCGGCGGCATCCTCGGGCTCGCTTTCCTGGTGATCCTTTTTGGTAAGGGTTTTGCGCGCCGCGAGACGGACGACAAGTTCCGGCGTGGCGTGGCGACGGGAGCGCTAGCCGGTTGCTTTGCGGTGCTCATTCACAGCTTTTTCGACTTTACCTTGCACACCACCGCGAACGCTTTGCTCTTTCTGATTTTGGCCGCGCTGGCCACCCAGGATCGGCGCGTCGACCAGGGGACACGGCAACGCCGGCGGCGGCGTTCCCAGCCACAGAGTGATGAACTCGAGCGCGCGGTTTCGCCAACCTCAGTGCCCGTCGAGCCCGAAACACCCTGAATATCCGCTTGTTTCCCGTGAAAGCCGCGCGCGTTTGGTTGTATCTTTCCAGTGGGAGGATGTAGTCTGTGGGCTGCTTTTTCCCGATCTGGTAACTTAAAACTATAGCCCTGGCCCATCGAAGGAGATCGTTTTCAAGTGTCTTCGGCAGCAGCCGCCAAGGTCTCACCCGGCCAAGAAGAATCAAGCATCCCGTCAACTCTAGCGGGACTCTGCCTGCAAGCCATCGCCCGCCATGACAAGCCCGACGCGGTCAGCGAGCGGCGCGATGGGGAGTGGGTGCGCATCTCAGCGGCGGAGTTTGTGCGGCGCGTGCGGCATATCGCGCTCGGCCTGGCTGACCTGGGTATCCAACCACAGGATCGCGTCGCATTAATCTCTGAGAATCGGCCCGAATGGTCGATCGCGGATCTGGCCATCCTCAGCGCCGGCGCCGTCACCGTTCCGATTTACACGACCCAATCGATCGATCAGATTCAGTTCATCCTGGAAGATTCCGGCACGCGCGCTTTGATGATTTCGGGCGGTCGCATACTGAAACACGCGCGCAAAGGATTTGAAGGCGTGCCGCAGCTTGAGCACGTAGTAGTGTTCGATCCGAAAGCAGCCGATGGCCTTGACCGAGCCACCACCCTCGAAAGCGTCGAGGCCCGGGGCGCGGCAATCGAGCGCGATGACCCTGACGCCTTTGACAACTTGCTGGCGCGCGGCCGCGGTGACGATCTGGCGACGATCATCTACACGTCCGGCACGACCGGCGAGCCGAAGGGCGTCATGCTCACGCACGACAATTTCATTTCCGACGTACTCGGGATTACCAACGGGCTGCCGATTTATCCTACGGACGTTTCGCTTTCGGTGTTGCCGCTGTCACACATTTTCGAGCGCACGGTTTTTTATGTCTTCTGTTACATGGGCGTCTCTGTCAACTATGCGGCATCGATCGATCAGGTGGCTGAATATCTGCGGGAGGTGCAGCCAACCATCATGACCGCGGTGCCGCGGCTGTTCGAAAAGGTCTATCACCGCATCATCAAGAAAGGCATGTCGGCGGGCGGCTATAAAAGCAAGATCTTCGCGCGTGCTCTCGTGATCGGACAGCGCTACGCCGAATTGAAAGACAAGGGACAACGCATCCCTTTGTCTCTGAAGTTGCGCCACGCGGTTGCGGATCGATTGGTGTTTACGAAATGGCGCGAGGGCATCGGGGGTCGCTTGCGCTATTTTGTTTCCGGCGGCGCGCCGCTCTCACCCACCCTTTCGTATTCCTTTCTGGGCGCGGGCATTAATATTTTGCAGGGCTATGGCATGACTGAAACCTGCGTCGTTTCGGCGAATCGGCCGGACGATAACAAGGTGGGTTCGATCGGCAAACCATTCACCGGAATCGAAGTGGTCATCGCCGAAGACGGCGAGATGTTGATTCGCGGGCCGAACGTGATGCGCGGCTATCATGGGCACCCGGAATCAACGCTGGCGGTGATGAAGGACGGCTGGTTTGCCACCGGCGACGTCGGTTACATCGATGACGCCGGCCACTTGTTTCTGACCGATCGGAAGAAAGATCTCTTCAAGCTATCGAACGGCAAGTACATCGCGCCACAACTGATCGAGAGTCTTTTGAAGCAGAGCGAGTTCGTCAACCAGGTCGTTGTCGTCGGCGCCAGCCGCAAATATCCAGTCGCTTTGATCGTGCCTGATTGGGAAGCGCTCAGGAGTTCCCTGCGAGCGGCCGGCGAGGCAGTGGCGACGACTCATGCCGAGTTAAGCCAGCAGACCAGCGCCATCAAAATGGTCCAGCGAGACGTGACGATGATTACTGCGCACCTCGCCGACTACGAGCGTGTCCGTCGCGTGGCTTTGTTGCCGGAAGAGTTTTCGATCGACAGCGGCGAACTTACACCCACTCTGAAAGTAAAGCGCAACGTCATTGACGCCAGATACGGCAAGCTGATCGATGAGCTATACGGCTCGGCTTAAGAGGTGCACAACCAGCAAAAGAACTCGTTGACAATTGCTATGCTTCAGAGTAGAACACCTCTCAAAGTGAGCGTGAATCGATTTGGTGACGAGCCCTCAAAAAGCATCTAAATCACCGTAGTCCGCATGAAGCAATCGCGCCTCTCCTTATCGCCTTAACTGTTGCGAGGTAACGGGGTTTGGTTTCAGAACAACTCTCTCATTACCGAATTATTGAAAAGCTCGGCGCTGGCGGTATGGGCGAAGTGTTTTTAGCTCAGGACCTAACGCTCGATCGCCGCGTCGCGATCAAGATCCTGCCCGCTAAATCGATCGAGAACGAACAGGCGAAGAAGAGGTTGCTCCGAGAAGCAAAAGCCGCTGCTACACTCGATCATCCGAACATCTGTACGATACATGAAGTCAACGAAGAGGCTGACTCTCCGTTCATCGTCATGCAGTACATCGACGGCCTGACGCTCTGGGCCAAGCTTCAGAACAAGCCACTGCCTCCGGCTGAAGTCATCAATATCGGAATCCAGGCGGCCGAAGCTCTGGCCGAAGCGCACTCCCGCGGCGTCGTTCATCGCGACATCAAGCCCCAGAATGTAATGATTACCCCTCGCGGGCAGGTCAAGATTCTTGATTTCGGTTTGGCCAAGCAGACTCTTAACACTCGGCCAACGGACTCAGAGGCGAAAACCGAAACCCGGCTCACTGAAGACGGACAAATCGTCGGGACGGTTGGTTACATGTCCCCCGAGCAACTAAGGGGATACGAAATTGACCCTCGCAGTGATCTGTTCTCACTCGGCGTAACGCTGTATGAATGCGTGACCGGCGCGCCCGCCTTCACCGGAAACAGCGCCATTGAGATCTCATCTCAGATTCTTCACGTCGAGCCGCGAAAGCCTTCGGAGATCAAACCGGCCATCCCGCCGGGACTTGAAGACATAATCCTCAAAGCGATGGCCAAGGAGATCGAATCGCGTTACCAAACAGCGAGCGCCATGCTGGAAGATCTCTACCGGGTGCGTGGATCGCTGGCCGGTAGCAGTCAGATGCTGACGCGGCCGCTGACGCTCGATCATCGTCCGGCGCCCGTGACGGCCGCTATGACGAAAGCCTGGCAACGAAAGCCGGTCAAGGTAGGTCTTGTCCTGGCGCCACTTTTGATCGTGGGCATTTTCCTGGGGCTACGCGCCTGGCATCCTGCTTCACACCAACCGTCGGCGGAGGCAAAGTCCTGGTACGATCGCGGCACCGATGCGATTCGCGCCGGCACGTACTACCAGGCGAGCAAGTCCCTGGAGCAATCAATCAAAATAGATGACGGCTATGCACTAGCTCATGCGCGTCTGGCCGAGACGTATGTCGAAGTTGACTATCCGGACAAGGCGCGGGAGGAACTGCTGTATGCGATCTCCCTGGTGCCGGACCGATCGGCACTCGGGAGTCGTGATGCGATGTACCTGGCCGCTATCGAAGCCACCGTCAACCGGAACTTCGCCGGCGCGATCTCCTCCTATGGGAAGATTGCCCAACAGGCATCAGCGTCAGAACAGTCCAGCACCTATCTGGATCTTGGGCGCTCGTACGAAAAGAATGAGAACCTTGAGAAAGCGATCGAGTCGTACACAAAGGCTGCCACAGGAGATCCGTCGTCCGCAGGGGCCTACCTGCGATTAGCCATTCTCCTCGGGCGCCGTCAGGATCTGAAAGCTGCCGATGAGGCTTTTGACAAAGCGGAAACGCTATATCAGGCAATGTCTAATCTGGAGGGCCTGACCGAAGTGCTTTACCAGCGCGGCACCCTGTTGAGCAAGATCAGGAAACTTGCTGAGGCGAAAACTCAGTTGGAAAAAGCGCTGGAAATCTCGCGCAGCGCCAACAATCAATATCAGCTCGTGAAGACGCAGTTGCAGCTGAGCAGTGTGTATTATGCCGAAGGTAATACTGAACGCGCTAAAGCGATCGCTCTGGAAGCCATCGAACTCGCGCAGAAGAATAATATTCGAAACCTGGGCGCGAACGGTCTGATCGATCTCGGTTATACGCTTATCTCTCGCGGCGAATTAAACGAAGCTGGTAAGGACTTCAAGCAAGCGCTCGATTTTGCTCAAGCTGACAAAGCCCGGCGCACCGAAGCCAGAGCTAAGCTGGCCCTGGGAACTTTGAATTTTCAACAAGGCAATCTCGATGAAGCAATATCCCGATTGGGAGAGGCGCTGGCATTCTATCAACCTGGTGGTTATCGCAAGGAAACTTCAATCACTTTGCTGACCATGGGTCGAGCGCATCGCAATAAGGGCGACTATGATGTTGCGTTGAAGACTTTCGAACAGCAGCTTCAACTTGCCCAGGACCTGGGCGATCCGGCGCAGTTGGCTGCTTCGCACTTGAGCATTGCTATTTTGCTGGGAGTCTACCAGGAACGATATGCCGAGGCACTACCCCATCTGGACGAGAGTTTTCGGATCGATGAGTCGATTGGAGCCAAGATCGGCATGGCCTCTGACCAGTTGTATCGCGGCGGCGTCCTCTGGCAATTGGGACGTTATCCGGAAGCGGAAGCGGCCCTGAGGCAAGCCTTCTCGATCGCGAGTCAGCCCGAGGCGAGTTATAAAGAGGTGCTGGCGTGGGTGCATCTGACAAATTCCCAAATAGCACTGAGCCAGCGGCGTTTTGGAGAAGCCAAAGCAAAAGCTCAAGAGGCCCTGGACGCGGCCGGGACAGAAATCAAGGACCTCGCGCTTCAGGCAAAGTACACTATAGCTCTGGCGCAGGCCTTTTCGGGCTCTCCTCAACCGGGTAGAAAGCTGTGCGAGGAGGCCCTTGCCAACGCAAAGGAAGGGAATAGTCCGCGGCTGATTTCCAGCGCGCTGCTGGCACTGTCTGAGGTATTGCTGCTGGGGAACGATCCACAAGGCGCCTTGGCAAATGCCTTACAGGCGCAGGCGATATTCGAACGGTCTGGAGAGCAAGACTCAGAGTGGCGAGCATGGCTGATCGCGGCGCGCGCGAGCCAACTCTCCGGCAATACCTCGACGATGACCGAATATGCGTCTCGTGCTGATAGCTTGTTTACCGGACTCGAGCAGAAATGGGGAGTCGATGCGTATAATGGCTATTTGAAACGAACGGATATCCAATCTTATAGCAAAGACATCACCCAAATACTTTCGCGTAGTAAGTAACTCAAACCCCAAAGGAGAATCAACGATGATCACCGTAACTCACTTGCCCGGAAATGAAATCAGCCAGCTAACCTCTTTCGCCGCCGAACCACCCCCTGGAGGAGGCCGCGCCGGTGGCGGTGGAGGCAAGAAGGGCAAGAAGACTGCTGCGAAACCCAAGCCGAAGAAATAACGCGTCATCGACCTTGCGAGCCTGAATTTTTTACTGTGGTGTTCCGGTGGGCCACATCGCAGGTTGAGATGTGTTCTCGGGTTTGTCGAATTTTCGGAAATACCGTTGACGCGCCAGGACGCGCCCCGTCTAACCAGCGAAGCCGATAGCTCTTAACGGAGAACGGCTTTGTGTGTTTGGCGGTGCGCGTCGCTGTCGCGTGCGGGGAAAGTGGACCGTCGTTATGCGCCACGGGAAAATCGTGCTGCGCTTTTTCAGGAGGCGATTATGGCTGAAACAGAAACCGGCGCCAGGGCCACGCTACAGAAAGTCAAGAGCGCGGCTGCCACGATACCTCTTGCGAAGTTCCTCAAAGCCAATGATCGAAAATACAAATTGTCGAGAAAGGATCGGCTGCGAATAGTAGAGCAGGCGCTGGTCTTGATCGAGAGTAACTACGTTCACCTCCCGCTCAAGCGTGCGATGCATGCCATCGATCCTATCCAGCGGCTCAGGCTGCTCAAGTTCCGCCTGATGGAGGGTAAGGAAGGATGGCTTCAGGACGGAATGCAGTTCCACAAAAGGATGATGGAGGTCTTTGCCTCCACACGCGATCTGCACACGGTGTATAAGCTGGACTTCTTCGCGGATCAAGTGGCTCTTCTCCCATTCCTGATTGAGCAGTACTTCGAAAACGATGGTAAGGTCGAGCGGTTCACGGTCTCGCGAGTACAGGAGGAAATCCTCCATCGCACGCCCAACGCCGGGCGGGAGGTGGATTGTTTCGAACCCGGCGTCGAGGTCCTCTACTGGAACGGAGTGCCAATCCGGCGAGCGATCGAGATGAACGGCGAGGCCCAGGCGGGCAGCAATCTCGAAGCGAGGTTTGCGCGTGGACTCGATAACCTCACGATCAGACCGCTGGACATGTCGCTGCCTCCGGATGAACTCAACGGGGTCGCTCTTACTTACCGATCCATGACGGGAGAGGAACTGACGCTGAACCACGAATGGTTGGTTTATGAGCTGGACTCCTCGGCGTGGGACCCGCTGTCCGCCAAAAAGAAACGGGCGGCGCTCGACATCAAGAAAACCAAGATCAATCAGGTAAAGAAAGCGTTCTATGTAAAGAAAAAGATGCATGAGGAACGCCGTTTCCGCGTGCGCAATGGCTTCGAAGATATCTTCTATGCCGACGTCAAGAGAGTCGGCGGCAAGGACCTTGGTTACATTCGTCTGTTTAGCTTTGAAGCTGAGTACCCCGACAAATTTGTCGTAGAGTTTAGACGGATCATCACGTCACCGGGCTTTCCACAGCAAGGGATGATCATAGACGTGCGCGGCAATCCGGGCGGCGAAATCAGAGCCGGCGAGCGCCTGCTGCAATTGTTTACCCCGGTTCGGATCACTCCTGAGAACTTCGAGTTCATCAACTCACCGCTGAACCTTGAGATTTGCCGGCGGGCCCCAAAGAACTGGCCGTTTGCGAAGTGGGCTGAATCGATCTCCGACTCTGTGTTGACCGGTGCGACTTACTCGCGCGGCTATCCGCTTACCCCTGTCGAGTCCTGCAATGATATCGGGCAGGTGTACCACGGACCGGTCATCCTCATCACCGACGCGCTGTCCTATAGCACCACTGATATCTTCGCCGCCGGTTTTCAGGACAACGGGATCGGTGAGATTCTCGGCACCAGCGACAACACCGGCGCGGGCGGCGCCAATTTCTGGTGGTACGAAAACTTGATGTACGCCCTGCGCCATGCTTCCGACTCGCCATTCAAGCCGCTGCCCGATGGCGTTAACCTGATCATCGCCATGCTCCGCAGCATTCGGGTCGGACCGCAGGCGGGAAGACCACTTGAAGAATTGGGAATCAACCCGAACCACCGACACTATTTAACGAAACGAGATGTGCTGAAACACAATAATGATCTGTTCCGGGTGGCCGCGCGCGTCCTCAAGCAGAAGCCAATCTACTCGCTTTCGGTGACGCTTTCAGCATGGAAAGGCGGCTCCCGAGATATGGTCGTGCGAGCTGCATCGAAAATTCCATTAGGAAACAAAGTGCAGCACATCGCCCGCGTGGATGTTTGCATAGCCGACCGGCCTTACAAAACAATCGACGCCCGTGGTGGTTCGATTAAAGCCAGAAGACTCACTCTGAAACGCTGCCCGGGAAAGAACAATCTGCTGGTACAAGCTTTTGATGGAGCAAACAAACTGGTGGCCACCTACCGGCATGAATAGCAGGCGTCATCTTACTTCCTTTCAATCGGGATCTATCAAGAAGCAGCGCAAGCCGAGTTTTGTTGTGTAAGGCTGTATTGTGCGGAGGGATGTTAAGCCAGGGTTACGACGAGCTTAACGAGTCGTTAATTCTTTTTGCGCGAGCGCAGTCGATGCGGAGGTTTTGCGCGCGCGGATGAAGGTTAGATAGTGGCACAGACTTCAGTCTGTGATCTGCCAGTTTAGGAATCACAGACTGAAGTCTGTGCCACTACGTTTAGGCGTCCTATTCGTTTTCGGGTTGGACGCACTATTCGGGGAAGACTCGACCCTTTGGTCTAAACGCGCGTCCAGAATCGTTCTGAGTTGGTCCAGAAATCCTTCGGTCTGCCACTTATGCCAACGGGCCAGCGAGTGGGCATAGTGTTTAGTGCGCTCGCTGACAAAGTGTTGGAGTAGCCAAACAGCACCTTCGGTGTTCCGCTGATCACCGCCCCCGCCTTCGCTTTTCTTAAGCCGCTCCGCGAGGTTGGCGATCCAAACGTCGCAATCGTGCAGTTCGCCCAGGGCAGTCTGCAAACGAGCGATCTCTTTCGCGATCTTCTTATAGTCACTGCCGCCGCAAGGCGCGAATAACTCAACTGCATAGCGCAGTCTCTTTGCCAGAATGCGCAACTTGTGCAGTTGCCTGGTCCGCAGCGGATGATAGAAAGCGTTCCTTGCGTCGCACAGCTTCGTTAGACGCTCACTGATAACCTTTGTCCCTATCTGGCTAAACGTGAGGATCTGGCCTTTGTCTCTGGAGGAGTGCGAAGGCTTGATTGCTGTATTAAGTCTATTACCGAAGTCTTCGCGGAGTTCGGCCAGCGCCGCCGGCCTGATCACCGTCTCAAGCACAGATCGCGCCTGCCGGCGTTGGCGACGATGTTCCTCTGCGATCGCTTCAATTCCCGCCGCGACTTTGTCGTCCGCCTTCGATCGAAGTTCAGCGAGCGCTGCCAACACGACATCTTCATCGCGCACCGCGCCGAGACTTTTAGCGATGGCCTTCAAACGGCGCGACGGAAGGCCCTCTTTGCGAACATACGGCTTGAAGTCGCTGAGTGCGCTACGCAGGCGGCGCGAGGCCACCCGCATATCGTGGACGCCTTCGGGATCGTCCCAATCGAGCGCGCCTTCGCGGAGCGCGCACATGTTTTTCAGGCGCGCCAGCAGCACCCGTTGAATAACTTTGCCCGCGTCGTCGAGGCAATCAATTTTCGCGATCGGTTTTGCTTTGGCCACGATGTAGCGCAAGCTGCCAGCTTGCGCGGATTGCCAGGCTGCGCTATTCGACGAACGTCACGCGCGTTTCAAAGCAGCCCGGCGGCTGAAAGATAATTTGCAGTCAAAGACGTGTTCGAACATTTCGCTTTTCTGTTCGGCCGCAAAGATCTCGCGGTCGCAGTTGGCGGAACTGCTCAATTGAATATGGACCAGCCGTCCATCGCGCGCGCAACGCACGTCATTGACGCGATTGTCGTGGCTGCGATCGAGCGAGTCGGCAATCCTCAGCATCGCCGCCAGCGCGAACACTGTCTCCTGATCGGCTCCGTTCAAGGCGGCATAATCAAGATGGCGTTCCTTAGGCGCAGGCCCGCGATGATAGCGCGCGGCATTCGCAATCACGTCGCGTTCGGCTTCCGAAAAGCCGGTCAATTCAGAGTTCTTGATGAGATAGAGAGCGTGTTTATGGTGCGACTCGTGAGCGATGTGATAGCCAACGTCGTGCAGTAACGCGGCCGCGGAAAGCAGCGTGCGGTGATGACGGGTGAGACCAGCCGGCGCATCTTGCTGGGTCAACTGATCGAATATTCGTTCCGCCAGCCCGGCTACCTGCCGCGCATGAGCTTCTTCATAGCCAAAGCGCCGGCCCACCGCGTGCACACCGCGCAGGCGGTGATCGGCGATGTCCGGGACCGGCGGGCGCGACTCGGCTTCGATCTCGCGCAGACGATCAATCAGCACGCCTTCGCGCAGCGCCCAGCCACAGGTGCGCACCAGATTGATGCCCAGCGCGCGCATCGCGCCTTCGAGAATTTGTCCGCCGGCCACGATGATCTCCGAACGCTGAGCGCTGATTCCCGGCAATGCGCGTCTTTCGTCGATCGCTAATCCAGCCACGCGCAAGTTGAATCGCGACAGCTTGCTCAGCACGATTTCGTCGCCGGCCGGCTGTGCACCCTGTGTCTTGCGCTCGTCCTCGCTGGTCCGCAGTCTGAAGGCTTCGCCGATCGAAATGATTGTTCCCGACGTCCCGGTCGCTTGTTGCCAGCGAGCGCCGCGAAGTTCACGGCTGGGGCGTTCCATCGCCGCGCGCACTTCTTCGATCAGCCCGCGTAATTCCTTCGGCTTTGGGGGATCGGTGCTGATGTACCTCTCAGTCAAGCCCACCGCGCCTAACTTAACGGAAAAGAGTTGGGCCGGCGCGCCGTCGCGCATCAACGAGATTTCCGTCGAGCCGCCGCCGATATCTATGTTGATGAGTGAGGCTCCGTGAGTTGCGCAACCGTGGCTGGCGGCGATCCCGATCAGGCGGGCTTCTTCAATTGCGGAAAGGATCGAGACGCGCACGCCGGTGCGGCGATCGATCTCTTTGATGAATTGGCGGGAGTTGCGGGCTTCGCGCACCGACGCAGTTGCTACGGCGAAGACTCGTTCAGCGCCACGCGCCTCGGCAATTGAACGAAAGCGTTTAATACATTCGGCCGCGCGTTCAATGGTAGCTGCTGAGAGAAGCCCACGGCGCAGCGTGTTATGACCCAGGCGCACCGTCTCTTTTTCGCGGGCCAGCACCGCGAACGAATCGCTCGCGGCCGCGTCCACCACGACCAGCTTAATCGAATTTGAGCCGACGTCGATGGCGGCGACTTTCATGCCGATTTAGCTTTCTCTGCAGTTTCGATCTCTTTGATCGGAGGGGCGACGCTGGGCTTTACTTTTTCGGTCGGTTCAGTTTTCGTGATTTCTTTGGCGGCGGTGAGCGGCTCGTCCTCGATTACTTTCGCGACGGCCCGGCGAAGTTCGGCGGCGACTCTTCGCACCGGGCGCGAAGCGTCGATCACGTGAAAACCATATTCACCGCTCATGCGATCGAATTCGCGCAGCAACTGTTTTTGATAAGCGACAAAGCTGTCGTAATAGTCATTCCCGAGTCCGAGGTCCATTCCCGACTCCCAGTAATCAAAGCCGCTGCCCGAACCCAGCACGCGTCCCGCCAACTCTTCAGTCGAACGCACGCGCAGGTAGAAAATCGCATCGGGAACCAAAGCCATGCCGTAAATGCCGCGAATCCATTCCGGATCAGCGCCGCGCACCACCGCCCGCGCAATCGCCGAATAGATATAACGATCAGTCAGCACGACGAAACCCGCGCGCAGGGCCGGCATCATTTGGTTCTCGAGCCGGTCAGCAAAATCGGTCGCGTAGTAGAGTTGCATGGTGAGTCGGCCCAGCGTGTGACCTTCGCGCGCGTCCTTGATCCCGCGCCCTGCCAGAATGGAGCGAGTCATTCCGGTATCCAGGACCGCGTGCCCGCTGGATTCCAGCCACGTCCGCAACAGCGCGACGTGGGTCGAGCGGCCCACGCCGTCCGTCCCTTCGATCACGATCAATTTGCCGGGGTAAGGTTCGATCTCCAGACCAGGTAGCGCGGTGCCGTAAAACTTAATCTCTTTCATTTCGGCAGCACCACCTTCTCTTTGAGTTTCTCTTTGAGATAGCGGCCGACGATCTCGCGCATCTGGCGTTGCTGGACGCGGATTGATTGGGTGGCGTCAATTTGAGTCAGGCCGAATTCGCCGACCATGTGGTCGTATTCATTCAGGATTTTTCCCTGAAATAACTTAAAGCTCTCTTCTTCGTCATCCGACCATTCCATGTCCATGCCGGCTTCGTAATACTTCAAAGTCGGCCGGGCCGAAGCAATGCGATCGATTGCCACGTCGAGCGGCGCGCGAAAAAAGAAGCCAACCGTGGGTTTGACCGCGAACTTATAAACCTCGCGCACCCAGGCGCGATCACAGCCACGGGCCACGTCGCGCGCGAACGCGGTGTAGATATAACGGTCGGCGAGCACGATCGCGCCGGCCTTCAGCGGCGGAATGATGTTGCGTTCAGTGCGGTCCGCAAAGTCGGTCGCATGCAGCAGAGAGAAAGTAGTCGGAGTGAACAGCTTGCGCCTCTTCGCGCGCCGGGTCGTGTCCTTGACTAGCGGTGAAGAGTTCCACTCTGAGAAGAAAACCGGATAGCCTTCCGCCTTGAGCCACTGATACAACAGCGCGAGTTGCGTTGATTTGCCGCTGCCGTCGGTGCCCTCGACGACAAAGAGCCTGCCGGGGTAGCGATGATGACCGTATGAAATCATTTGGGCGATTGTGACATGGGTCATGTTACAGCGATGTGAATTCTCAATCCAGCCACGACGCTGAAGGTGGGTAAGTTGGCGCTCTTTTCTCCCTCTCCCTTTGGGAGAGGGTCGCGGTGAAGGTTTGAGCGAGAAGCTACTTTAATCTAATCCTGTCCCTGGTAAACACAGCGGACGAAAAAAGAGAGACCTCGCGCTAGGCTTCGCACCCTCACCCCAACCCTCCCCCAAAAAGGGAGAGGGAGCAGAAAGACAATTAAAATCAGGATACGGTACTGGCTCTCTGTTCCAATTGGATCAAACAGACGCAATGGAATAGAGTGGGCGCTCACAAACAAAATCACGAACCAGACCGAGGACAGAATGAAGACATTACTTTTGCTGCGACATGCGAAGTCGAGCTGGAAGGACACCGGCGTCAAGGATTTCGACCGTCCATTGAATCAACGCGGCTTAAAGGCCGCGCCGGCGATTGGCAGGCTGATCCGCAAGCGCAAGCTACAGCCCGATCTGGTGCTCAGCTCACCTGCCGAACGGGCGCGCCAGACCACCGAACTAGTGCTCGAAGCCGCCGGTCTGAAGACGGAGGTGCGTTACGACGAACGAATTTATGAAGCCAGCCCCGCGCGCCTGTTCGAGATCGTCTCGCAGATCGACGAAGAGGCCGGCATGGTGATGATGGTTGGACACAACCCTGGTTTTGAAGAATTGCTGGAAGCCCTCACTGGCGACGCACGCAGTCTCTCAACCGCGGCGTTGGCCTGCATCGAACTCGATATTGAAAAGTGGAGTAAGGTGAAAGCTGGAGAGAATCAGCTCGCCTGGTTAGTCAAGCCAAAGGATCTCTAAGAGTCAGAAGCCCGACCGTCAGGGAGGGCAATCTCCCGAAGGCCGCCCTCCCTGACGGTCGGGCTTCTGACACGATCTCTCACGCCGCGAGCTTCTTTTCCAGAAAGATTCAAACGCATCAACCACGCAGGCATTGACCAGGCGCGGCCATCGAGGTCACGCTCAACCATCACCCTTTTGTCGTCACCGTGGCAAATGCTGACTACCGTGATCGTTGCGTGGCCTTCGATATAGCAACGGCCAATCAGATCAGCGCTCGGACTATTGCTTCGTCTCGGTTTCCGGGTGCGAAATGGAAACGCAATTTGTTCTGCGTGCATAGAGACCTCTCGGATTCTGACGGGGCAGTAGCCCGCGCGTAAGCAAGGGCGTCCCTGGAGATTGCACACAAAGGCGCAAAGAAACTTAAAGCGCTTAGAAAGACAAAGTCAGGCCGCTACCTCATCAAAGCAACGTCAGATATGATTGAAGAGTCAGTTCAGTCAAGAAGGAGCCGAATGAATGCGAGACTTAACCATCCGTTTAGAAAACCGCCCAGGGGGTTTAGCCGAAATGGGCGAAGCCCTCGGCAGTGCCGGTGTCAGCGTCGAGGGGGGCGGCGCATTTCTTTTTGACGGTCAGGCGATTGCGCATTTTCTATTTGAAGACAATGGGGCGGCGCGCCGGGCCCTCGAAGAAAAGGGAATTGAAGTGCTGGCGGATCGAGAAGTGCTGGTGCAACGGCTCAAACAGGATCAGCCCGGACAGTTAGGCAAGATTTCCCGGATGATGGCCGCAGCCGGCGTGAATATCGAAGTCATTTACAGTGACCACCAAAATCAACTCATCCTGGTGGTCGATGATGTGGAAAAAGGCCGGGCGGTTTCAGAAGACTGGAAACGAGGCCTCGTTACAGAACCGGGAGCGGTAGCGACCGGGTCATAAGCTCGACTTCGTTATGATGCGCAACACAAAAAACCCGGCTTGAGTGTCTGACCCGGTCGCTACCGCTCCCGGTTCTGTACCAGTACCACATCCATCCAAATAGACCAGATGAAAGAGAGACCAGATGGCGAATAACAAAAGTAACGTCGATGAAAAATCGCGGGTAGCCGCTGCTTCCAAAGCCAGCGCTGCTCGGGAACAGAAAAATATCGATTCGATCATGAAGTTGGAAAGAGATGCCATCAATAGCCGCTCGGCCGCGGAACACCTCGCCGATAAAGTGACGACCTTTGCCGGCAGCACACCGTTCGTCATTCTTCACATAGTCTGGTTTGGCGTCTGGATAATCGCGAACGTCGGTTTGATTCCAGGATTACCTGCCTTTGATCCTTTTCCGTTCAGCTTTCTGACCCTGGTCGTTTCACTGGAAGCGATCTTTCTCACGCTGCTGGTGCTGATGAGTCAAAACCGGATGATCAAAGAAGCCGACAAGCGCACGCATTTGGATTTGCAATTGAATATGCTCGCCGAACAGGAATCGACGGTGCTGTTGAGATTGGTGCACAGGATTGGCAGGCATTTGGGTCTCGAGGAAGAAGAAGACCTAACCGCCCAGGAATTGGCTGAAGAGACGGACGTGCACCGGCTAGCGAAAAAGCTGGACGATCAGTTACCAGGTTAGAAGAAAATCAGCTTTGCTTAGTTTCTTCTTCGGGTTTGCGAAGGGCGGCCGCCCAACTTCCTGACCCTGTCGAAGGGCTGCGCGCCTTGCGGACCAACCAACTACTTCAAAGCATTTCTCCCGCAAGGTAAGCAATCCTATGCCTAATCACCCCAGCTTGCAGGTCCGCGCCCTCAACTCAGCGATCGCCCCCATCAGACTGGGCGAACCTAACCGCGAACGAGAAAGTTTCTTTGCTCTCTTTTGAATCTCCACCGAATGAATGTCCGCCGAATTCGCTGCGCGGCACTGAAGTTGCTCCGCCAAACCCAAGTACAAAGTTTGGATGCTGGCTCTGGCTCATTTAAAGCCATCTCGCAGTGAACGCCGCTGTAGTCCGTCTCCATTTGGAACACGGTGTAAGCAATTAGGTTCTCTGCCTATGTCGGAGGGATCAACCCGCGGGCCGTGCGTTGTGGGGAACATGAAATCATCTACCGCAATTACTTCGATAGTAAGTAAGGAAAGAAACACTATGAAAAACACAACGGCGCTGGCCAATGTCCCTGTCGACTTGCTGTATCAAGCCCTGGAAACTGAAAAAGGCGGGGTGCAGATCTACGCAACTGCCCTTCGGTGCGCTATCAACAAAGACCTGAAGAAAGAGTGGAACAAATACCTCGATCAGACCAAGACGCATGTGCAAGTAGTCTCTGACATTCTTAAAAAGCTTGGCCTCGACCCCAACACGGAAACTCCTGGCCGCAAGATAGTCCGCTATATCGGCACCTCTCTGGTCAAAGCAATGGAAATGGCTTTGCGGTCCACAGATCCCCAGGCGGCCCAGCTTGTAGCCGCTGAATGCGTGGTATTGGCTGAAACCAAGGACCATCTCAACTGGGAGTTGATCGGTGAGTTGGCTAAGAACGCCGAAGCCGAGCTGTTAAAACCGGCTTATGAACAGATCGAAGATGAAGAAGATGAACACCTCTATCATACGACGGGATGGACGCGCGAGCTGTGGATTCAGGCCTTGGGAATGCCCGCAGTGCTGCCGCCTCCGGAGGAAGTAAGAAAAGTTGAGACTGCGATTGAAGCTGCCCAGGCGAAGAAATCCAGAACCAGGAAAGCTAAAGTTAAGAAAGCGAGTACGGGATAGCTTATTCGCTTCTTTTAAAGCATGCATGCACTGAATCCTCGGGCGGGAAGATCCGCAGCCAAGAAAAACTGACAAACACGGAAGGAACAAGAAATGACCAAGGGGAAGAATGAAGAGACCGCTAGCGCCGGCTATGGTGAGAATAACGATAAGCTGGATGATCTTGCGAAGAACACCGAAGACGCGGCGGGTGAATACCTCACGACGAACCAGGGCGTGCGCATTAACGATAATCAAAACTCGCTCAAAGCAAGCGATCGTGGTCCCACTCTGCTGGAAGATTTCATTCTCAGAGAAAAGATCACTCACTTCGATCATGAACGCATACCCGAACGCGTGGTGCATGCCCGGGGATCTGCAGCACACGGTTATTTCGAGGTTTACGAATCGATGGCTCAATACACGAAGGCCGGGTTTTTGCAGGATCCTTCCCTCAGGACGCCGGTGTTCGTGCGATTTTCCACGGTGGCGGGATCTCGGGGATCGTCTGACCTTGCCCGCGACGTGCGCGGTTTCGCGGTGAAGTTCTACACGCAAGAGGGAAACTACGATCTGGTTGGTAACAACATGCCGGTGTTTTTTATTCAGGACGCGATCAAGTTTCCCGACCTGATCCACGCCGTAAAGCCGGAACCGCACAACGAAATCCCTCAGGCGGCCTCGGCCCACGACACTTTCTGGGACTTCATCTCGCTGATGCCGGAATCAATGCACATGATCATGTGGGTGATGTCGGATCGTGCAATACCCAGGAGCCTGCGCATGATGGAGGGTTTCGGCGTCCACACCTTCCGTTTTATCAATGACAAGGGCAAGGCGCGATTTGTAAAGTTTCATTGGAAACCGCTGCTCGGTCTGCACTCAGTCGCGTGGGAAGAAGCTCAGCAAATCTCCGGTAAGGATTCTGACTTTCATCGCCGCGATTTATGGGAAGCTATCGAGAACGGCAACTATCCGGAATGGGAGCTCGGCGTTCAGATTGTTGAGGAGAAGGACGAGCACAGCTTCGATTTTGATCTACTCGATCCCACCAAATTGATTCCTGAAGAACTGGTTCCGGTGCGGCGCATCGGCAGGATGACGCTCAATCGCAATCCCGACAATTTCTTCGCGGAAACGGAACAAGTTGCTTTTCACACTGGCAACATCGTGCCGGGAATCGATTTTACGAATGACCCGTTGCTTCAGGGGCGGTTGTTTTCTTACACCGACACGCAATTGATACGTTTAGGTGGACCGAACTTTCATGAGATTCCGATCAATCGTTCCGTGGCGCCTCTGCACAACAATCAACGTGACGGTCATATGCGTCAAACGATTAATCGCGGCCAGACTAGTTACGAGCCGAACACTCTCAAAGGCGGCTGTCCTTTCCAGGCCGGAGCCGACATGGGTGGCTTTACCAGCTCTGCCGAAAGAATTGATGGTCAGAAGATTCGCGCGCGCAGTGCCAGCTTCTTCGACCACTTCAGTCAGGCGACGCTCTTCTATAAGAGCCAATCTGAGCCGGAGCAGAATCACATCATCAAGGCCTTGCGTTTCGAGCTCGGTAAAGTGGAGACGCCGGCCATTCGAGAACGAATGTTGTTTCTACTCGCGCAGGTCGACAAGACCCTGGCCAATAGAGTTGCTGACGGACTGGGCGCGAAGGTGCCTGCAAAGCTCGACCAGCCAATCAATATGAGCGTACCGGCCGGTAACGATCCGAAGAAGTTTCAGCCAAAGCGCGCAACTCAGGCTGTCGCGGCTTCCCCGGCATTGAGCATGGTCGATAATCCTAACTTCCCCAAAGACAGTATCAAGACGCGCAAGATTGCCTTCTTAGTGGCGGACGGATTTGACGACGCTGCTTTTTCAGAAATGAAGCAGTCATTGATGACCGCCGGCGCTGCGGCCGTGACGGTGGCGCCGAGGTTGGGCGTGTTGACCGGAGCCAACGGTGAAACCGCTAAAGCCGATTCCAGTTTTCTGACGGCCTCGTCGGTTCTGTTCGATGCCGTTTTCGTTCCGGGAGGCGAAGCTAGTGTGGCGGCCCTCAAAGCCGAAGCCGAAGCCGCGAACTTCTTGAATGAAGCATACAAACACTGCAAGGCTATCGCTGCCAGCGGTGCGGGCGTCGAACTCCTTGAGAACGCAGGCCTGCTCACTAAATCCAATGCAGCTGAAAACGCGAAGGCTGATCGCGCTGGCGCGCGACTTGGCATCATCGCAAGTCGCGATGCCAGTACTGCTGGTCTCAGCACTGAATTCATCAAGGCAATAGCGCGACATCGTTACTGGGATCGGGAGCCCGCTTTGTGAGCCCGCTCCCGGCTTCGCTTAAGATCACCGTGCGGCCGATCGAGGTTGATGCTGCTTTTGTATCGCTGCTGTTCAATCGAATGTGCCGGCCAGGAATTCTTTTGTGCCTTTGGGACCGGTTATCTCCAGCCACAGAGGGCCGCCGTTTTCTTCCACGGTAAGTTGAAATCGCAGGAACGGACAACATTGCCGCTCGAGATCGATCAAACCCACCACCTCCACGAGCCAGCGTTCAGCTGAAGGAAAAGAGTAGGCGTAACCATTCTCCAGCTCCCTGACTTCGACCACCGCGCTTCTGACCTTCTGCAAAACGGTGCGCCGCCGCTCCTGGAGTTCAGGAGCCGTCAGGGTGCACGCAATGGGCGAATCAATTGAAGCCATGATAGGGTGCGATTTCTTTGGACTTGTACAGCGCTTTCTTATGCGACGATCTAAAGCGGTAACAAGTTACCGCACTCCAAAGTCAGAGCAAAGTTAACCTGGATTTAACGTCACGTTCACCTGTCTGTAACTCACGCAAGGTAGCCTCTTCTCTCTAATCTGATTAATCGAGGTTCGTAGCGCCGGACACGAGGGTTCTCAAATACCAGTCTAGTTCGGCGCCCTTTTATCACGAGGCCTTGCTTCCTAAATCAACGTGAGTCGCAGACTCAAACACACATACGCAAAAAGAAACTGAAGGAGACTCTATGCTGTCCCCAATATCACGCGCTGGTTTTCTAAAACATTTTCCTTTGATCCTGGCGGCCCTGCTGTCGATCCAAATTGCCGCGTTCGCGCAGGGCGACACCGGCAGCCTTTCCGGCATAATCAAAGATCCGAACGGAGCCATCGTCCCCGGTGCAACCATCACCGTAAAGAATGAACGCACTGGAGAGGAACGGACGGCCACCGCAAATGAAGAAGGGCACTTTTCGATTCCTGCGTTGAAAGCGTCATCTTATACGGTGACGGCCACAACCACCGGCCAGGGCGGCACGGCCAAAAATATCGTAGTCAACGTGGGCCGTGAAACGAGCCTGACGATACCGCTTCAGCTCGCTGACCTTACTGCTGCCGCGGTCAACATCGTCGCTGGTGAAGAGGTGATCAGCAACACCGGCTCAGCCGGAATGGGTGCGAATGTCAATCCGCGTGAAGTCGCGGGGTTGCCACTAAACGGCCGCCAACTCTCGCAGCTTTATCTACAAGCGCCGGGTTCGGTGAACAGCGGCTCCGGCACTTACGGGGACATCCGCTTCTCGGGCCGCGCCGTAGAGCAGAACGAGATTCGTTACGACGGCATCGAAGGCACAGCGATCATCGATACTTCGCCGGGCAACCTGAACGGTGAAATCCCCACGCCTTTCCGCCTGCAATCTTCGCTTGAGAACGTCCAGGAATTTCGGGTTGATTCAAATAACTATCCCGCGGAATTCGGCACCGGAACCGGCGGACAGATTAGCGTTGTGACTAAGTCAGGAAGCAACAAGTTTCACGGCTCCGCATTCGAGTACCTGCGTAACGACAAGCTCGACGCAGCGAACTTCTTTGACAACATCATCGGACAAAAAAGTAAGTTGCGGCTGAATCAGTTCGGCGGCTCTATCGGCGGGCCGATCAAGGCGGACAAAGCGTTCTTTTTCTTCTCCTACGAAGGTTACAAACTGCGCGGCGGAATCAACGCGATTGAGGCCGTGCCGGGATTAGCTTCGCGCATCTGCGCCGCGCCCCTGGGCACGGGTACGATAGCGTGCAACGCCACGACCGCGGCGTTGATTCCGGCTTTCCGCGGTACGGGTGCGGTGATTCTACGCACCGGTCCGGATCTCTTCGACACCATCCAGTTGCAAGCCAACAACATAGTTAAAGAGAACTCAGCCGCGGTAAGGGTGGACTACAAGCTCAACCAGAAGCATTCAACCTACTTCCGCTTCTTCCGCGATCAAGCTTCCAACCTACAACCCGACGGCGTCACGGGCCGCAGAATTTCTATCCGTCAGGTACCGCAGAACGGAGTCGTAGCCTTGACGTCTGTGTTGCGCTCGAACCTGCTGAACGAAGTTAAGTTCGGTTACAACGGCGCCTATTCGCGCATCATCGGCATTGCGCCGGTAGTGCCAGGGGTCGACTTGTCGAACCTGTCGTTCAACATCTCAGGCAGCGTTGCTGGTTTTTCGTTGCCCGGTCAGGGCGCGAACGCCGGCGCCGCCGTACCCGGTGGTCTGATTCGTGCGAACAGCGCACAGAACGGCCGCGGCCAACCCTACACGCCATACTCTCTTTCGTTTATCGATAATCTGAACTGGACGCATGGGAAGCACGCTCTGAAATTTGGCGCGGAGCTGCGCCTGATTCGGCTCTACACAGACAGACAGGGCGGCATCACCTATACCTTCTCGAGCATCAACAATTTTTTGGCGAACAGCCTGCAGTCGACCCAGTTCCTCGGCGACCTGTCCGCGCCTTCGGCGTTCTTCAACAACTCAACCGGACCGGCCTTTGCCAGGCAGGCATATTACATTGGCTATGCTCAGGACGAATGGAAGATCAAACCGAATGTGACCTTGAGCTATGGCTTGCGTTACGAGTACTACTCGCCACTACTCGAGGCCAGCAAACGGCAGATATACTTTGACACCATTACCGGAGCGTTGCGCGATTCGAGCGGCGATCCGTATCACACCAGGAAAGATAACTTTGGGCCAAGGGTCGCGCTAAGCTGGTCACCGAACCCGTCTGGCACTGGATGGTTCGGTGCGGGCAAGACACTCCTGCGCGGCGGTGTCGGAGTTTTTTATGGCCCGGGTCAGACTGAGGATCAGATTCAACCGATCGAATCCAATCGCATCAGTTCCACCGTCAACGGCGGCGCTTATCCGCAGGATCCGAACGTGATCGCCGCGGCCTTTCTCACTAACCCAACAAACCGGCAATATCAGCCACGCGCCTACGCGCCGGAATACACGATTCCTGAGAAGATTTACCAGTACAGCTTTTCAGTACAGCAAGAGCTGCCGTACAAGATGGTGCTGACAGCGGGCTATGTCGGTTCGCAGGGACGCAATCTCTTTCTTCGCAGCACCGCCAACCGCATCCTGCCCGGCCAAACTACAATCGCTGACGGGACCACGTTGCCGCTTGGAGCCGGCGTGATCAATCGCACGAATGCCGGCGGTCAGGTCATTGCGGTCAACACGGTCCGGGAATTCTCGATAGTCTCAGGCGCGTCGTCGGTGCAGAACCCGTTTGCCGAGATTGATGACAAGACCAGCGGCGGACATGACGCTTACAACGCGCTGCAAATGTCGCTCGGCCGCCGGTTCAGCACCGGGCTGACGTTGAATTCGCAGTACTCCTTCTCGCGTTCGTTCGGTAATACTTCCGGATCGAACGAGGCGCGCACCGCAGCCAACAATGCGCGCGCGACCAGCGAGTATGACTACGACCTTGGCTACAACAATTTTGACGTGCGGCATACGTTCAACTTGAGCGCGATTTACGATCTGCCGTTCGGCAAGGGTAAGAAGTACGAGCTCAACGGAATCGGCAACGCCATTCTCGGTAACTGGGAGATCGGCACGATCATGAATGCCCGCTCAGGTCTACCGCTCGAGATTGGCATCGTGCGGCCCGACGTCGTAATTCAATGTCGCAACACTGCCGGCTGCGTCGTGCCGACCGGTGCTGGTGGAGTGAACACCACGTTCGCGAACGGTTTTGTTGCCCAATTGCCCGGCACAATCAACGCGGCGAATCCACTGCCGCCTGGCTTTATCGCGGTGGTGAATACACCCAGCGGCGGCGCTTCACGCAATGTGCGCCGGCCGGACTTTGTTTCCGGCGTCAATCCGTATCTAACCATTGACCGGCTCATTCTGAATCCGGCCGCGTTTGCGACACCGGCGCCGGGAACTTTCGGCAATGTTCCGCGGAACGCTTTGCGCGGACCAAACTTCCAGCAGTTCGATCTCATCTTTAATAAGCGCTTTAAGTTTTCAGAGACGACGAACCTGGAATTCAGGACTGAGATTTTCAACGTCTTCAACCGGGCGAACTTTGATGTACCAGGTTCGCGCTTGAACCTGGCGCTGCCGACTGTCGCCCAAGCTGCCGGTGTCTATACGATTAGTTCCGGCGCTGACGTGGTTCAGCCGGGCCAGGCCTACACTCAGGGCGCCGCCGGCGGGACCTTCGGCTTGCTTCGTCAGACAGTAGTGCGCGATGTAGGACTCGGCACCAGCCGGCAGATTCAGTTCGCGCTCAGGCTCAACTTTTAGTGAACGTGGCCGGCAACGCCATGAGGCCGCGAGTGTCGCGCATCAGTGTTATGCTCTTCAGTCGCGGCTTATCTTTCAGTGCTGTCACTTTCTTTGGAGTTGATTTTGATCGGGAAAGCCCGGTCTGAGGAGCTCACTCGTGCGACTCTTTGGTATCGGAATAATGCCCGTCGAGGAAGACTATCTGGCTTCGCTGGGGCAGATGACCACGATGGTTGGTGAGAGTGCTCGCGCTCTGGTAGAGATGTTTGGTGACGAGTGCGGCGAAGGAGAGCGCTATGCCGCGCACATTAAAATCATCGAGCACGCGTGTGACGAAATCGCTCACAACATATCCACCCGGCTGAGCCGATCTTTCATCACCGCGATCGATCGGGAGGATATTCACGCCCTGGCCACGGCGTTGGATGATGTGGTTGATTTCATTGATGACCTCGCCAGCGCCGTGGTAATGTACGGCGTCCAGGAATACACACCATTCATGCGAATGTTTGCGGGCGTAATCCAGCAAATGTCCGTCGAGCTCGATCTGCTTGTGCCGACCGTCGAGCGGCCGAAGGAGCTCAATACGCGTTTGCTCAAGCTGCATGAACTCGAAAGAGAAGGCGACGAAATTTATCGAGAGGCCATGGGTGATCTGTTTCGCGGAGGAACCGATGTGCACTCAGTTATTTTCCTGAAAGATCTTTACGAGAATCTTGAAGCCACAGTCGATCGTTGCCAGCACGTTGGCGACGTGTGCGAGCGCATCGTGATCAAGAACACCTGAAGCAGACTAACGCCCAACCAACTGAAAATATGCCTGAGATCAATGCGACCGTCATTCTTGTCTTTTTTATCGTTGTGGTCGCACTCGTGTTTGATTTCACCAACGGCTTTCACGACGCCGCGAACTCCATTGCCACCGTTGTTTCGACCCGGGTGTTGTCCCCGCGCTATGCCGTGATGTGGGCGGCGACTTTCAACTTCATCGCCTTCGCGTTCTTTGGCACGCGCGTCGCAAAAACGATCGGTGGGGATCTGGTGCGAATCG
This sequence comes from Pyrinomonadales bacterium, assembly GCA_038210455.1. GTDB lineage: Bacteria > Acidobacteriota > Blastocatellia > Pyrinomonadales > Pyrinomonadaceae > UBA11740. The sequence goes on from JBBQWP010000002.1 coordinate 33,541, forward strand.
ATCTGATTCAACAGAATCAGCGGCTGCATGTTTTGTGCGCGGCGCTCATGGGAGCAATTATTTGGAACCTGATCACCTGGTATTTGGGATTGCCGACGTCCAGCTCGCACGCTTTGGTAGGCGGTTACGCAGGCGCGGCTATTGCGGCTTATCACGGCGTCAGTGGTTTGCTTAAACCCGAAGGGTGGATCAAAACGCTGATCTTTATCGTGGCTTCGCCGGTAATCGGATTCGTGATGGGCTTTGCGATCATGGTGGCGGTCTACTGGATCTTTCACCGCTGGACGCCTGCCCATGTGGACAAGACCTTCCGCCGCGGGCAACTGCTTTCGGCGGCAGCTTACTCACTGGGGCATGGCGGGAATGACGCCCAAAAAACCATGGGCATCATCACCGCGGTGCTGGCCACCGGTGGAATGTTCGGTTTGCACATGGGCGACAAAGGGTCGCTGCCGGCAATTCCGATCTATGTGGTGCTGACGGCGCATGCCGCCATTGCTCTGGGCACCCTGTCCGGCGGTTGGCGGATCGTCCATACGATGGGCTCAAAGATTACCAAGCTGCGGCCGGTCGGAGGGTTCTGTGCTGAAACCGCGGGAGCAATCACTTTGTTTGGCGCCACCGCCGCTGGAATTCCAGTCTCAACGACGCACACTATCACTGGCGCCATTGCCGGAGTTGGATCGACCACGCGACTGTCGGCAGTCAAATGGCGCGTGGCCGGAAGAATCTTGTGGGCCTGGGTTTTGACTATTCCGGCAGCGGCCACGTTTGCGGCGTTGTCCTTCTTCATTATCCGATTGATCTCGATGATTGTTAGCAAAGTAAGTTGAGAGCTAATAGGATCGTAACACATATCTTTTGATCGCTCCCCAACAACCGCTTAGCTGTCCAGGGTCATGCCGAAACCTGCACTAATTATCGAAGACGATCCTGACATAGCTGAGAGCGTCAGATATAACCTTGAGTCTGCCGGTTTCTCCGCGACAGTCGCGACGACGGGAGAGGAAGGGCTGAAGCTCGCCCTCGATACGCAGAACCCGCCCGCGTTCATCGTGCTCGACCTGATGCTGCCCGGCATGAATGGGATGGACCTGTGTCGCCGGCTGCGGCGCGAGAATCAGACTCGCCGCACGCCGATTATCATGCTAACGGCGAAAACGTCCGAAGCCGATCGCATCGCTGGCTTGGATCTGGGAGCCGATGACTATATTGCTAAGCCGTTTTCAGTGCGCGAGCTCATGGCCCGGGTGCGAGCAGTGCTGCGACGAGTTGATGATGAAGCGGGTGAACGCTACGACGACGGCCGCCTGACAATCGACTTCGCAGACGTGCGCGCCGCGTGCGACGGCACGAACGTAAAACTTACGAACAAAGAATTCCAGTTGCTCTCAGTCCTGGCGAAAAAGCGGGGCCGCGTGATCACGCGTCAGCAGCTGCTTGATCAGGTATGGGGATACAGTTATTACGGGGACGCGCGAACTCTGGACGTGCACATTCGTCGCCTGCGTCAAAAACTCGACGCGTGTGGCGACTGCATCGAAACCGTGGTTGGCGTCGGGTATCGTTTTATAGGCTGCGCAGCGGGCGACGTAAATGCTGCCAAAGCGGATGACTAACCTCCGTCTTCTTACCGGCTTTCTGGTTGCGGCGCTCGCAGCGCTGATCCTGTTGTTTACCTTTGCTTCAGGATTTCCGCACTGGCTGATCCTTTCCGGTCTAACTCTATTACTCGGACTGGGCCTTGGCCTCCTTTTGAGAAGTCGGCTATCGGTTACACGTGCGACTGATCTGGAAAACCGTTCGGGAAGGATGACCGGGATCGACTTCTCGTCCGATCTGCTTGACGCCACCGTCAACGAGATGCGCGAAGGTTTGTTGGTCATCGATGACGAGATGCGCGTGGTAGCTTCAAACCGGGCCGCGCGCAATCTGTTTTCACATGTCGACGACTCGATCAGCATGCGTCGCCTGACTGAGTTGACGCGGAATCCGGCTATTTATGACGCCTTTCTTGACGGAGTGCGCGGCACGGAGCGGACCGGAGTCAAGGTTGAGACATACGGTCAGGCAAAACGAATTTTTGATCTGCGCGTCGTTCCTGTGCGTTCCGCAAACGGACGCGGAGCGAGTGGCGCGGTGGGAGTTTTTTTTGACGTCACCCGGCTTGAGCGTCTGGAACTAGTGCGGCAGGAGTTTCTGTCGAACGTGTCGCACGAGTTGCGGACCCCCTTAACCTCGATTATGGCTTTGGCTGAAACTCTTGAAGCCGGAGCGATCGACGATCAGGAGCACAACCGACGATTTCTTTCGATCATCCAAAAGAATGCAGCGCGCATGCATCGCCTTATCGATGACATACTCGAGTTGAGTGCGATCGAAGCCGGAAACGTAAAAGTGCAACCTGAGCGCGTGCAACTACATGCTCTAGTCGAGGATGTGGTCGCGAGTTTGTCGGCCGTGGCAGCCGCCAGAAGGATCGCGGTCCGTAATCTCATCGCGCTCGAGGCAAGAGTCATCGCCGACCCACATCGAATGGTGCAAATGCTCACTAACTTGATCGACAACGCAATCAAGTTCAACCGGGAAGGTGGCACGGTCTCAATTAATTACGATGGCAATGGAAGTGATCGGATTAGCGTCGAAGACACCGGCGAGGGAATTCCCGCCCACCACCTCGATCGTTTGTTCGAACGATTCTATCGAGTGGATCGGGCTCGTTCGCGAGACCTGGGCGGCACCGGTCTGGGACTGGCGATCGTCAAACACCTGGTAAAGGCTCATGGCGGAGAAGTGATTGTCGAGTCGAGATTTGGAGAAGGCACTAAATTTACGATCGAGCTTCCAGGTCAAACCGATGTCGGGGAGCGTCACGTTGTGGTGAGCTAATGAAGAGCTCTGTGCTTAGTGGGATACTGGACGGTTCTCGGTGTACTCTACGAATCCCTTGAACGGCTGCATAGGCCGCAGCAACAAGTCCTCAGCCAGCCGGCGAAGCGGCGCCGGAATCACTGCGAACACGTACTCTTCATCCTCGACGCAACCGCAAGTAAGCAATTGCAGTTCAGCGCCACAAAAGTCACAAATCGTCAGATGTTGCTCAATGAAGGCGAGCTCGTTTGGGTTCATAAACGAGCGCCTAGACGCAAGCAACGCTTGCGAACTGGGACACTCCGCGCTCTTGCAAAATGGCCTTATGAATAATAGGGACATGAATGAATTCCTATCGGCTCACCTGTGAGCCACCAGCACAAAAGCTTCAATAGGTTCATATTTCCAGAGTTTACCCTTTGACAGATTGCAGTTTTCTCTAAACAGGTCAATGGTTTACACGGGCCGTAAAAAAATGTTGCTCATTCTTCAATTTGTTGCTACTATGGCCGTAGGTTGATCGAGGGGTGCTTCACTCCTTGATGTCCTTCTCGATGACGCAGAGAGGTCAGGGCGCTCATCGAAGTTGCAGTCCCCGCTTTAGCCCGGCTGAGAAGAGTCGGGAAGAAGCACCACCTTCCGGGATTGAAAAGGTAAACATAAATAGCTGTACTCGTGTCGATGAAACCACTCTCGCTCTGTCTTCAGCCAGGTTAGTTTTTCACTACCAGCGAGCCTCCCAAGCAACCTTCCAGCGGTCCATCGAAGAACCTGAAGAGCCGAGGGTGTACAGCCGAACAGGATGCCATTGATCTTCCGATCAAGTTACTAGTTCCAACTAGTGCACGCATCGATCCAAATCTTATCGGGAAAAACTCTACCACCGTGAAATCAATAACTCATAAGACGAACCCAGACTCCGCCGTCAGTGTGCCTCGTGAAGTGCCGCGCACGAGTCGTTCTGCCGAACGCATCGCCAGAGCAGGCCACTGGGTCGAAAGCCTTCGCAACTCTGACGTCAATCGCTTGTGGGCGGAGCTACACCGCATCGTGAGCAATCACCCGCTGGTGCGCGCCTCTCGCAGCGCCGGGCTGTTGATTGAAGAGGGAGCGTCGAGCGCGTACACCGATCTCACCCAGGAACTATTTGTGCAGTTGCTCACCAAGTCACGCTTCCAGCATTACCTGGATACGGCGATGACCAATGCCGAGATTGAATGTGAGATTGGCCAGATAGAATTGACGAATCTTCTGACGGCCGAGCTGCGCAAACGCCATCCGGAAAGTTACCGACTCGCGCGTCGTATCTCTACCTTAATCCAATCCAGCGCCAACTTTCGCCGCTTTGACAGCAGCGGGATTGGTGACGAGCAGCACCGTCGCCTGGCCGATCGAGTCTACGGCTTGAGCGAATGGGTTGACAACAAACCCGGCCGCGGCTCGCACGAGATGGAGCAACGCGCGCACATGATTCCAGTTCGCCAGCGCGACACTCGCATGGTTGGATGCACCGGCGATGCGCAGATCGTAATCAGCAACTCCGATCTGGAAGACCTGATCGTTTCTGTGCTTGATGCTATTGATGCCCCGGCCGACGTGCGCACCTTGCGCAGCCTGGTGATGTCACGCCTTCCGGTCATGGATATTTACCTGGTGCCCCTGGGCGGTGACGATCCCGATTCAGATGGCCCGCATTACGACCCGGCCGACCTGCGCGAGAATCCGGAAGAGAGTTTGTTGCGTCACGAAACGGAACAAGAGGCAGCAGGCTGTGTCGATGACTTTCTGAAGAATCTCCGTGGCAACGTTCGCGGCAAGATTAAGCAGTACAACCGCATGCTGGGCGTGCTGTGGCACTGCTATTTGAGCCCCGACCATGCGACACAATTGGAAGTTGCCTCTACATTAGGCGTTTCTGATTCCTTGGTGTCCGACTATCGGCGCCGCATTGAGCAAGAGTTGCGCGCGCTTTCGTTTGTCGAGGTGGAAGAAGCGCGCATGTTCGAGTTGGCCCTGCGTGACCGCGTCCGCGTTTTGGTAGAGATTGACGACGAACAAAGCGCTCCGGTCTAGGTTCGCGCGATCAGCTGGACTTGTGGATAGCGATGCAAATACCGAAGAAGCGCAGGGATCCTGCGCTTTTTCTTTATGTTTGATGGTTGCGGTCGAGTGTCAGAAATGCTGAGGCGACAACCAAAAGATGACTACCGGCCAGTGACCCGTTCCGGATCACCACGGGTTAGTGAGTCTGGCGCTTCGCTCGCAGAAGTGTGGCCGGCGAAGCCGAAGGTCGATACGCCGAACGTTCCGCGACGGCTTAAAACACCGGCGCCGCCAGCGCAACCAAACGACCCGAGTGCGGAACAAAACTCTCTCGCCGCTACTCTTCTTAAACACGGTCACGCGTTCTCGTACGCCGCACTATTTCTCTTTACGGTAATTCTTTATCTGCGACCGGCCGAGTTCTATCCGTCTGCGGTGACGGCTTCGATAGCACTGCTGGCCGGCATTGCCACGCTGGGATTCTTCGTGCCGACTCAGCTTTCATTAGAAGGCACTTTGACTGCGCGTCCGCGCGAAGTAAACCTGGTTCTGCTTTTCTGCCTGACCGGATTGCTTTCGATTCCGTTCGCGATCAACCGCGAGGAAGCCTGGGTCGAATTCAGCGGCACCTTCATCCGCTGCATCGTGATCTTTGTTGTGATCGTTAACGTGGTGAGGACTGAGGCGAGGCTGAAAGGCCTGATCTTTCTGGCAATGTTGGCCGGCATCTGGTTAAGCGCGGAAGCCATCAACGAATATCGTCTGGGCCTGATGACGGTCGAGGGGTATCGCGCGGCCGGCCGTGGCACGGGCATCTTCGGTAACACGAATGACATGGCGCTCCACCTCGTCACGATCCTGCCGATTTCTATAACGCTGCTCATCGGGTCGAAAGGAATCGCAAGAAAACTTCTTCATGGCGCGTGTGCGGCGGTCATGATTTCGGCGATTGTGCTTTCCTATTCGCGCGGAGCGTTCATCGGCATGCTCGTGGTTCTTCTCTTCATTGCCTGGAAGCTTGGCCGCCAACGACGTCTGGAAATTATTTTTGCGGTGCTGAGCTTCGCGGGTGTGGTAGTAGTGTTGGCTCCCGACAAGTACGGTAGCCGTCTGCTCTCGATCTTCATTCCCAGTCTCGACGCGGAAGGATCCGCCGACTCGCGGCGCGGCGAGCTTTTCCGATCTATCTACGTCGCTCTCCGTCATCCGTTGCTGGGAATCGGCATGGGAAATTATCAGCCCGAAATGTCTTACAAAGGACTGGTCACGCACAATTCATATACTCAGGTCGCTGCAGAGATGGGCATGACGGCGCTGGTCTGCTATGTGATGTTCATCGTTACGCCGCTCAAAAAACTGGGACAGATAGCCCGCGAAACTTTCGATACGCGTCGTGATTCGCGTTTCTATTACCTGGCGCTGGGGTTGCAGGCATCGCTCATCGCGTACCTGATTTCCAGCTTTTTCCTGTCGGTAGCGTACGTCTGGTACGTCTATTACCTGGTGGCTTACGCGGTTTGCTTGCGGCGGCTGTACGAATCCGAGACTGGCAGAGAAGTAGTTCCGGAGACTCGCCAAGAACGAAAGCAGGCTGAGGCTTCTATGATCAGTCAGAGCCAGGCCGTGATGACATGATCCTGAGACTGACCGCCGAGATTGTCTTTGGGTTGAGCGCCGGGGCGCTCTTCTATACCTATGCCGGTTACCCTTTGCTGCTTGCGTTAGTGAGCGCCCTGAAGCCTCGCAGCGTGCGACGCGGAACGTTTGAGCCGATGGTCAGTATTATCATCACGGCTTACAACGAAGAGCGCCATCTGGCCGTTAAACTCGAGAACACTCTCGCCCTCGATTATCCTCGCGAGTTACTGGAAATAATTGTCGCCTCCGATTGCTCGAATGATCAGACGGATGAGATTGCGCGGTCATTCGCCGGCGGCGGTGTCAAACTCCACCGCCAGACTGAACGGCAAGGGAAGACCGCCGCGCAGAACGCGGCAGTTGAGCAAGTGCACGGCGAGATCATTCTTTTTTCCGACGCGACGAGTCTTTATCAGCCGGACGCGGTGCGCGCGATCATGCCCAGCTTTGCTGATGCTTCCGTCGGGTGCGTTGCGGGGCGGCTCGAATATGTTGACGACTCAGGCTCGCCAGTGGGACGCGGAGCGCGTTCGTACTGGAGCTATGAGACATTTCTTAAGCGTCACGAGAGCCGCGTAGGTTCGTTGATTGGCGCGTCGGGATGTCTCTACGCAGTGCGCGCTTCGGCTTACGTTCCGCTGTACCACGAGGCCTGCAGCGATTTCATCATCGCCACGAAAATGGTCGAGCAGGGACTGCGTACGGTTTATGAGCCGAATGCGGTTTGCACCGAAGAGACTAACCGGCAAACCGACAAAGAATTAAAGATGCGGGTACGAATCATCGCCCAAACTTTCACCGATCTTTGGCTACATCGTTCGATGCTCAATCCGATCCGCAGTGGCTTTTACGGCATCCAGCTTCTCTCGCACAAAGTCATGCGTTACCTGGTGCCATTCTTTTTGATGAGCCTGTTCGTCTCGTCCGCAGTTCTTGCGACCAGCTCGCTCTTCTATCGATTGATGTTCGCGGCGCAGTTGGCTGCTTATGCGTGCCCGGCACTCGCCTGGATGCTGGACCGCGTGGGAATCCGGAGCCGGCTATTGGCGCTGCCTCAGTATTTCATGCTGGCGAATTTGGCGTCATTGATTGCCTGTTACCAATTTGTGCGCGGCGAGCGCTATGCCCGTTGGGAGCCGATTCGTTGATTTCGCAAATGAAACCAAACGTTTTATTCATCATCGATAGTTTCGAGCAGGGCGGCAGCGAGCGCCAGGCGATGCAGCTCTTGACGCAGTTGCACGCCAGCGGTAAGTGCCGCGTCCATCTCGCCTGTCTGCAGAATCGCGGCTCGCTCCGCGCGGAAGCCGATCAGCTTGGTATCGGTGAAATCCACGAATACGCGCTCAATAGCTTCTACGATCTTAACTTTACCAGGCAGCTTCGCCGCCTTGTTCGTTTCATCAAAGAGAATGAAATCGACGTTGTGCACACGCACTGCTTTTACACGAACATCTTCGGGATGACGGGAGCATTTCTCGCCGGCGTGCGCGGCCGCGTTACTTCGAAAGGTGAAACGGACGGCTTTCGGACGCTGATGCAGAAGCGCGCCGAACGCGCCGCCTTTCGTTTGTCGCATCGAGTCATCGCCAACTGTCTGGTGGTCCAGAATCAATTGATCCGGGAAGGCGTTAGCCCGTCAAAGATCGTTCAGCACTACAACGGTCTTGATCTCGAGCGCTTGAAAGCTCGCGCGAGCCTCCGACGCGAAGAGGCACTGGCGGAATTTGGTCTACCAATAGATCGTCGCTACATGAGCATCGTCGCGAACCTGCGCAATCCCGTGAAAGATCATCCGATGTTCTTGCGCGCCGCGGCGCGTGTGCACGCCGTCGTTCCGAATGCAGGATTTGCGATCGCCGGTGAAGGTGAGTTGATGGAGAGCCTGCGCGAACTCGCCGGCCAGCTCGGAATCCAGGACGACGTTTTCTTCCTGGGCCGGTGCGACAACGTGGCCGATCTCTTGTTCGCATCAGAGATAGGCGTGTTGAGTTCAAAGGCTGAAGGCTTTGCCAATGCAATTCTCGAATACATGGCCGCGGGCTTGCCCGTCGTAGCCACCGATGTCGGCGGCGCGCGCGAAGCGATCGCCGAAGACGAGACCGGCTACACGGTGTCGTCGGGCGATGACGAAAAAATGGCCGCGCGCATAATCGAACTTCTTAATGATCCCAAGCGAGCGAGTGCGATGGGCGAGCGTGGCAAGTCAAAAGCCGCCGAAAAATTTTCCTGCGACCGCCATCTACAGAACACGCTGGAGTTGTATGACGAGTTGCTGTCAGCACCAAAGTCTGCTCCGTCAGGAATTGGCCAAGAATGGCGACTGAACGAATAGAAATTCTGACGACGCCGACGACTTCTCGGTTTGTCAACAAAGCTGTCAGTGCCCGCGCCAAAGAAAAAGCGAAACGGCGACGACTCGTGCTGCTGCTTGCTTTGCTCTGCGCGGTGGTGCTGTGGCCTATCGTTGCCTGGGCCGGCGCGCATCTGCTCATCGTAAAATCGGATTTGGCGAAGGCTGACGCGATCGTGGTGATGAGCGGCTCTTCGACTTACCTCGAGCGAGCGGATTGGGCGGCTCAGCTTTATCGCGAAGGACGCGCGCCGACAGTCATCCTGACGAACGACAGCTTGATCGCCGGCTGGGACAGGAAGGAAGAGCGCAACCCGTACTTCTACGAATTGGCTGCGCGAGCATTGCAGCAGCGCGGCGTTCCCGCGTCAAAGATCCAGGTTGTTTCCGATATCGCTTTGGGAACCTATGAAGAGAGTTTGGGTGTAAGAGACTACGCGACCGCGCACCAATTGAAACGGCTGCTTATCGTTACTTCCGCATATCACACGCGGCGGACGCTGTGGTCCTTGCGCCACGCCTGCGCCGGCAGCGGCATTTCCATTGGAATCGATAGCCCGCCGGCGGGTTGGCAAACGCCTGCACCCTCACGTTGGTGGTGGCGCCGCTGGGGCTGGAAAGTTGTCGCCGGCGAATACGTGAAATTGATTTACTACTGGATGCGGTATTGAAGTGGCACAGACTTCAGTCTGTGATTTCTATGATGGGAGATCGCAGACTCCGTTTGTTGCCGAGTTTCCTACACTCTCCCTTTGCGAGTGCGTTGGGGTGACCTACTGCGCTACTTAATCCGTGGATTGCAGCCGAACACGATCACCGTATACTGCGCGCTTAGTTTCTCAAGCTCGGCGTTTTCTTGTTTCTTGATTTCCAAATAATTGGGCGGCTGATAGCCCCAGCAACTGACGCGAAAGAAGCGGATCTCTTTATTCTTGGCATCGATCAACTTGCCGCCCCGGCAGCGTGCTTTCATCTCGGTTAGTTTCGCCTTGACCGTGACGTTGGGTTTCTTGTCTGTCCTGTACGATACAACATCGTCCAACCGCACGCCTTTGGGCAAACAATCAAAGCGATCAAACTTTCTCGTTATATGCGCCTGAGTCGGAATAATGATCCCCCCACAAAAAACGATTAGGCTCAGAAAGGCAATTCTGTACATCTCACTTCTCCTCATCGATAGTGTCAAGCCAAATTAAGACTCTACTCTGCTACCGGAGTGTTGACAATCACGCGAACAATGCTAGAATCGCGCTCCTCGTACGTCGGTCGATAGTAGTTACACTTCAGTCGGGTTTTTACGCGAGCAATGACCTTTTCGCATCGCATCTTCATCGGGCGATGCTTCTAGAATTCTCGAGATTGGATTAGATCCTGTTTGCTACGTTCTTAGTCTGTTTGTCTGTTCTTAATTAAGGAGAGCCAGTGAGTCCCAAGAAATCCCTCGTATCGGTATTGCTTTTAGCTATTTTAGCCACCATAACCATTATTCCATCGTCGAACGCAGCAACCACAAAACCCCAAAAGCGAAAACCTCGGTCTTCATCTAAAGCCAAACCAAGTTCGCCTGCTAACACGCGCGCTGGTATTCCGGAACGGAACACCGAGCGCGACCAGAATGCCAGACTTCGGGAAGCAGACGATGCTGAGGGCCATAACAATTGGTTCTTCTATCAGCGCAGGTACCCTCTTAACGAGATTCCAGCCCAAGCACGGCGCGACGCCTGGAGCATTAAGAGCTCAATGGCATTAGCGCCGAGCGCTTTGGGCTCAACCTGGACGTCGATTGGTCCGACACCGACCGCAGGCCTCGGGCCTGGCGGAAACATTTCCGGACGCATCAATGCAATTGCAGTTTCGCCTACGAACAATCAGTTAATTCTGGTAGCCGGCGCGACTGGCGGTATTTGGCGCTCGACCGATGGCGGAACGACATTCATCGCGGTGACCGACAATCAAGTCGATATATCGGTTGGTGCGATTGCCTTCGCACCAAGCAATTCGAACATCGTTTATGCGGGTATGGGCGATAATGACAACGGTTACTTCGGAACGGGCGTGCTAAAGTCCACCGACGCTGGGGCCACCTGGGCTCGGATCAACAACAACACACTCCCCGACAGAGCCCGATCGACGAAGATCAAAGTGGATCCGGCAAATCCGAACAAGCTGTATCTCGCGCAATTCAATTCTCTCGATGTCACAGACGGATTGGGCGTCATTGGCGGAGTCTACGTTTCGAGTGATGGCGGCGTGAACTGGACGAGAACCTTGACGGGACTTGCCAGCGACATCGCAATTCACCCGACCAATTCACAGATTATCTACGCGGCTCTGCGTTTTGGAAGTACCAACGCCGATCCTCGCGGACTGTTCAAATCAATTGATGGTGGAACGACATGGAACAATGTCTTCGCTTCACCCTATAACGCCAGTCAGGGCGCAACCAGAGATTTTGCCATTGCGGTGACGCCCGCGGCGCCTGAACGTGTCTATATTTATTTTGGAAGCGATGGTCCCCCACGCCAGGTGCGGCTTGAAATGAGTACCGACGCGGGTGTGAATTGGACGAATCGAGGAGTGGTTTCGGGCAACGCGGGTGGCTTGGATTCCGGTCAGTTTGGCTACAACACCTACCTCGAAGCGAGTCCGACTGATTCGAGCACAGTTTACGTGGGCTGTCGGGACATTTTTAGGAGCACCGATGGAGGGGTAACCTTTACAAACTTAAACAACTCGTTTGGGCCGCCTTATGACCCGGGGAACTTTACTGAGAATCTGCAAAAGATTCATACGGATCAGCAGGCGTTTGCCTTTCAACCCGGTTCCGCAACCTCATTCTATGCCGGCAACGACGGTGGTATTTTCAAGACTACCGATAGCGGCGCGACCTTTACTTCGTTAAACAACACGCTTTCCCTGGTTCAGTTCACCAGTCTTGCACTTCATCCAACCGATGCGACACGAAGTTACGGCGGAACGCAGGATAATGGTTCGCAGCGTCGCACTGTGGGTACGAACGGCTGGGTGGAATTTGTTGGGGGTGATGGCGGCAAGCTCGTACTTAACCCCGTCGATCCCTCGATGGTCTTTCCGAGTTTTACTAACGGGGCCATCGCGCGGGTGTTGAATAATGGAACCGGAGCTAATGATGCAATTGCCGACAGCACCGCTTTTGGCGAACCGGCCAATGGTGCCCGCATCGGTTTTTATCCTCCGATTGTTAGCAATGGAGTCGATGCCAGACTGTATTCCGGATCATGGCGACTCTACATCTGCAGCGACTGCAATGATACGACCAAAGTTTTCGGCTCACCCAATGCCCCGACCTGGACTGCACCGGGCGGAACCACTGACTTAACCAAGGGCGGTGACGACGTGCTGAATGCGATCGCCGTCGCTCGAACCAATAACAACGTGATTTACACTGGATCGCGCGATGGTCGCGCGATGCGAAGCATAAATGCTGGTGCGAACTGGACGGACATCACAACTGGTCTGCCTAATCGGACGATAACTAACGTAACCGTAAGTTTGACTGATCCAACCCTGGTTTACCTGACGGTGTCAGGTTACGGCACGGGCCACGTGTTCAGGTCAACCAATAGCGGCACAAACTGGACCGACGTTAGTAACAACCTGCCTAATATCCCGACCAGCGCTTTTCTAATCGATCCCCAGATTGTGACAACACTCTACGCGGGGACTGACATCGGAGTGTTTCGCTCAATCGACAACGGAGTCTCATGGACTGTTTTCAATGACGGTTTGCCTCCGGCGCCAGTGATGGCTTTTAGTGCGCAAGCTACAGGCAGGATTCAACTCGCCACTTATGGTCGTGGCGCATACGACTTAGGAACGGCGACGCCTTCACCTTCACCTTCACCTTCGCCGTCACCTTCGCCGTCGCCGTCGCCGAGTCCAGCCTATTCCGTTTCGGGTCAGGTTAAAGACGGTAGCAATAATCCGATAAGCAACACCCTGATCACCTTCGATATGGACTTTCAAGGCACACCATCCACCAAGACTACACAAACTGACGCAAGTGGCAATTACTCGTCGGGCCCCTTAGGGTGCCAAAACAGAGTTGCCGTCACACCCTCGAAGAGTGGGTTTACTTTCAGTCCAACTTTCATAAGTTTCGTCAGTAGCAGCCAATGCCTGAGCGGCAGTGCTGTTGCTAACTTCACAGCATCGCCGATTCCAAAGACGATTCAGTTAAGCTCGGCCACTTACGCTGTGACGGAAGGCACGCCAGGCGTTGCGGTCACGATTAATCGAACCGGCGACCCGTCGGCAGCCGCTACGGTCGATTACGCCACTAGCGATACTGCCGGCAACCAAAATTGTAATGTCGCAAACAACAGAGCTTCGTCGCGCTGTGACTACCTGATAGCTCTGGGAACCATGACCTTTGCGGCGTCAGAAACTTCCAAGACGTTTACAATTCCAATTGTCGATGACTCGTACGCGGAAGGCGCTGAGACTTTCACCTTCACCCTTAGCAATCCTTCGGGCGCGGTGCTGGGAACGACTGCCGCCGCCACGATCACAATTACCGACAACGAAACGGTCAACGGAACAAATCCGGTCGACAACTCCACGTTCTTTGTCCGGCAGCACTATCTGGATTTTTTGAATCGGGAGCCAGACACCGCGGGCCTGAACTTCTGGGTCAACGAGATCGAGGGCTGCACGCCCAAACCTGCGTGCACTGAGATCAGACGCATCAATGTCTCAGCCGCTTTCTTCCTTTCAATTGAGTTTCAGGGTACGGGTTACCTGGTTGAGCGGATTTACAAGTCGGCTTACGGCGACGGCACCGGTGCGTCGACTTTTGGGGGAGCTCATTCGCTTCCAGTGCCAATCGTCCGGCTCAGCGAGTTCCTGCCTGACACCCAGCAGATCGGGCAAGGCGTAATAGTTGGCGTCGGAAATTGGCAAGCGCAGCTGGAAGCTAACAAGGTCGCCTTCACCACCGCCTTTGTGCAACGGACGCGGTTTACAACGGCCTTTCCGACAACCCAAACGCCGGCAGCTTATGTGGATAAGCTTTTCCAAAACGCCATTGTGGTTCCTTCCACGCAAGAGCGGAATGACGCTATCGCCGAGTTTAGCGGAGCCGCAACCATTGCCGACGCGGCAGCGCGTGGCCGTGCATTGCGACGTGTTGCCGAGAATCCGACTCTCAATAGCGCCGGGTTCAATCGCGCGTTTGTGCTGATGCAGTATTTGGGTTACTTAAGACGAAATCCGAATGATCCGCAGGACACGGACTACTCCGGCTACGACTTCTGGCTCACCAAGGTGAACAGTTTCACGGTGCCGGGTGATGATCCACTCGTGCGCGTCCAGAAAGCCGACATGGTTAAGGCATTTATTTCCTCAGCTGAATATCGGCAGCGGTTTGGGCCGTAGGGTTCATTTGGGTTTTCTCAAACGCGACTGACGTAATGCAATAGGGCCACACGGATCCGTGTGGCCCTATTGCGCTTGTCGGCCCTCGATGACTCTGGAATAAATTTCGACTAAAGATCGGGTGTAGCTCTCAGGGGTAAATCGACTGTCCACCAGCGCCGCCGCTCGTTTTGCCAACCGTTGCGTCAGGTCTGTGTCCGACAGCAGTCTGGCGATCGCCGCGGCGATTGCGCGCGGATCGTTTGGTGGAACCAGCAACGCGCTCTCGTTATTTTCAACCATCTCCGGCACGCCGCCCACGGCTGTCGCCACTACGGCCAAGTTTGCAGCCATCGCCTCCAGCAGGACATTCGGCGAGCCTTCGCTGTGTGATGGCAGGGCAAACACATCCGCGATTGTATAGAAAGGTTGGACGTCGCCCACTTGACCCGCAAAAATCACACGGTCTTTGCAGCCGAATGATTCGGCTGCCGCTTCCAGTCTTGAACGTTCGGGTCCGTCGCCAACAATAATCAGCTTGAGCGAGAGTTCCAGTTTCGTTGCGCGGAGGCGTTTAAATCCTTCAAGCAGATCGAAGTGACCCTTCTCGCGCGACAACCGACCTACAGAGAGCACGACGCGGTCGTCATCGCCAATCCCCAGACGCTTTCGCAAAGCCTCGACGTCTGCAGGACCAGCAGATGACTGGCGGTGAATCGAATTATGCTGAACAGAAATCTTTTCCATCGATACGCCGGTGGAGTCTGCCAACTCTTGCGCGAATGCGCGACATACCGTGACCAATCGATCAGCATGCGGCAGAGACCAGCGGTCGAGACGATTGTAGAGACGCATTTTGCGATCGGTGTCGGTATAGCCGTGATGAAAAGCTACCCAGGGACGTTTTCGCCAAAGACCGGAACGCCACATCAGGAAATGCGACTTTACTGAGTTAGTCACAACGACGTCGGGGCTCCGACTCTCGACGATTCCGCGCAGGGCGGGGATGACGCTGAGATCGACCCGGCGGCGCTCACGGATGATCTCGATCTCCAATCCGGCGGCGCGTGCGGCGGTGACAAAATCGCTCGGCGGATTGTGGTCGCCGGGCCGGCGGTCGAATGTCGCTGCACACCCGTCAATCACCGGAAGGTTTGGCAACTCGCGCGCGGCTCGATAGAACTCCAGCACGGTTTTAGCGACAGCGTTGACAGTGGTCGCTTCGACGAGGGTCAGGAGTTTGATGGAAGTCGTCATGGTTAGGGCCTCGGTTTGGCGAGCAACTCTTCGTAAATATTAAACAGCGAGACGCCGAGGTTCGACCAATCATAACGTCTGGAAACGAGCGCGCGTCCGGCGACGACCAGATGATTATGCCGCGCTTTGATCGTTACCAGGCTGATAATCGCTTCCCGCAGCTGTTCGTTCGTATCGGCGATCAAGATATTTTCATCGTGCTGTACTTCCAGACCTTCCGCTCCCAGTGTAGTTGAGACGACGGGAACCCCGGCCGCCATCGCTTCGAGGATCTTGAGACGACTGCCGCCGCCGACGTTCAGCGGTACGACGGCCGCGATTGCCTCGCGATAGAATGGGCGCACGTCATCAACCGTGCCGGTGACTTCGATGCCTGGTATTTGTGCGAGATCGCGGACCACCGACGTTGGATCCTTACCTACTATCGTAAAGACCAGTTCCGGATGGCGATCGCGCACGCGTGGCCAGACTTCACGCGCGAAATTCACCGCGCCATCGATGTTGGCGTGGTAATCCATCGACCCGACAAAAACGATCCGGCGCGCGAGTGATTGATCTCTGGCTTCAGGGTCAGAATAGAAAGCCGTATCGACTCCGTTCTCGATGAGGAAGACGCGCGCGTCTGGATTCAGATCACGCAGCTGCTCCGCGTCTCGTTCGCTAACGGCGATGTGAGCGTCAAACTCGCGCAGCGCGCGTTTCTCAAACTCGCGCATCAGCCTCGCGGTTCTAACGGCGTATGCTCTACGAAAGCGGCTGGGTTCCCGCTCGCTATATCGTCGCATCAGTTCAGATTCGATGTTGTGCCAATCGCAAACCAAAACCGGATGATTGCGAGCGGCGCGAATGGTGGGCAAGTAGTCCATCAAATGAATGCTTTCAATTTGCACGATGTCAAAGTCCTGCTGGTCAAGCAGGCGCTGCAGCTCTCTCTTCATCGAGTCGGTCGTGTAATTGAGCACCGGCAGAGGCGTCTTGCCCAGAGCGCCCCGGACAACTTTCGCAAAGGTGTAAGCCGGATCGCGTTGGACGATGACGACTTGATCGTAAGTATCTTTGAGCTCGTCTGGTGATTGCTTGTGATCGGCAAAAGCGAGCAGGGCAACGCCGGCTCGTTGCGCCAGGACGCGCGCGAGGTGGTAGTTCCGCAACTTCGCACCCGTGTCGAGTGGCCAAGAAACTCTGGGCGCGAACTGCAACACCCGCAGGTTCGAATCAGATAGTTTCAGGGGAAATCTCCAGTTGACGAGCCGTCTCGCAAGCCCGGCCTGATAGTTTGGATTCTACAGCCGGCGCAAGCTGCCAGCTTGCGCTACATGGATTCTAACGGTAAATGGCGGCATTCAGGTGAAGATTTCCGCTATTTGGCCAAAATTAGCTGGATTCGAAGCCGCCTCCATCCTGTATAATGATCGTGGCAAATCTGCCGCCCTCCTGACTGCGGCCCACCACCCGAGCCCACTTCAGAGATCAATTGTCCGAGATGAATCCTGTGACTTCAAAACAGCAGCAGCCTGTGATCGTGGACAAGAATCGCTACTTCCGTACCGATCACTTACAAGGCGATTTGGCGGGTCGCTCAGCCCGGGGCGGAGCTGTGACGATGTCTGCGCAGGGTTTCAAGTTTGTGTTCAGCACCGTCGCGACGATCGTGCTGGCGCGCCTGTTGGTTCCGGAAGACTATGGGCTGATCGGCATGGTCGCGATCCTGATCAATTTCGTCGGTATGTTTCAGTACCTTGGCCTGTCGACCGCGACGGTCAAATGGTCCGAGCTGAGCCATCAGCAGGTGAGCACTCTCTTTTGGGTGAACATGTTCTTAAGCGTAACGATCATGTTTGTTACGATCGGCAGTGGCCCGCTCCTGGCCTGGTTTTACAAAGAGCCACGGCTGATTGGAATCACCACCGGCTACGGGATAACGATTTTGTTTGCGGGTCTCGCGATCCAGCACGAAGCGATTCTAACCAGACAGATGCGCTTTACCGCGATCGCGGTGGTCGAAGTGACCGCGATTCTCGCGGGCTTTGTTTCGGCCGTGGTCGCTGCATGGCGCGGCGCAGGTTATTGGGCGTTAGTTCTGAACCAACTGGTGATGACGCTGGTGACGGTCGTCGGAGTCTGGACTGTCTGTCGTTGGCGGCCGGGAATGCCGGCGCGCGGGATCGGGATCAAATCGATGTTGGCGTACGGCGGAAATCTTACCGGCTTTAACGTAATGACTTTTTTCTCGCGGAACCTGGACAACGCGCTGATCGGAAAGTTCTGGGGTCCTTATCAGCTTGGCGTGTACTCGAGAGCTTATCAAATGTTGTTGATGCCGATGCAGCAAATCAACGCGCCTCTGGCCGCGGTTGCGATCCCAGCGTTGAGCCGTCTGGCTGACGAGCCGGAACGCTATCGCGCTGCCTATCTAAAGATTTTGGAAAAGATCGTGATGATCACAATGCCGCTCGGCGCTCTGATGATCGCCACCTCTGATTGGATGGTGCTGCTGCTGTTGGGTCCACAGTGGCGCGAGACGGGCCGGATCTTCCAGTTGCTGGGCATCGCCGCGATGATTCAGCCGGTGACTAAAACTGCATGGTGGTTGTTCTCGACTCAAGGGCGCACGCGAGAGTTGTTTCACTGGGGACTTCTAGGCGGCGCAATAGCGATCGCTTCGATCGTCGCGGGTTTGCCGTGGGGAGCGACGGGGGTGGCGGCGTCTTATGCCATAGCTGATCTATGCGTCGCGACGCCTCTCTTGTTCTGGTACGTGGGGCGGAAGGGGCCGGTCCGGACTATCGACTTTTATCGCACTATCGCGCCGGTCGTGGCGGCCTCGGTGTGTTCACTCGCGATCCTGTTTGGTTGCCGACCGTGGCTGAGCGCCGTGCCGACTCTGTTTCTGCGTTTAAGCGTTGCCCTCGGAATTACGGTCGCGGTTTCAGTCCTGATCTTGTCCGCGCTGCCGGCCGGCCGGTTGGCAATGCGCAGCTTTACCGAAACTCTCATCCTGCTATTGAAACGCAATCACAAGGCGGTCGCTGAGCCGGCCAAATGAGCATGCTAAAAAAGTTCAAGCAAGCCGCGTTAAAATCTCTTAAATCCACTGGCGTATCAACGCTGGTGCACAACAGTCGTTGGCGCCGGCAGAGACTCTTGATACTCGCCTACCATGGGATTGCCCTTTCGGACGAACATCTTTTCAACGGCTCGCAGTTCATTTCCGCGGACCTGTTTCGCGATCGGCTCGAGCTGCTGAGGAAATCAAAATGCGCCGTGTTGCCTCTGGGTGAAGCCGTCGAGCGACTTTACGCTGACGACTTGCCTGATCGTGCGGTGGCCATAACTTTCGATGACGGCCTGTCCGACTTTTATCGCAGAGCCTTTCCGCTGATCAAAGAATTCGAGGTGCCGGTCACGCTCTATCTGACGACGTACTACTCTTACTATCAGCGCCCGGTCTTTGATTTGATGTGTTCTTACCTGCTTTGGAAGGGCAAGGAAAATGTTTTGGATTTGAAGCAGCTGACCGGCCAGGATCTTAAGACCAATCTGCAACTACGTGACTCGCGAGAAGCAGCCCTGGCACAAATCCGTGACTTTGCTGGCAGCCAGAAATTTTCGGCCGATCAGAAAGATGCGTTGGCGGCTTCGTTGGCCGCGCATCTGAAGGTCAACTACGCCACCCTGCTTGAAGAGCGAGTGATGCACAACTTAACGCCGGACGAAGTCAGCAGACTGTCCGCCGAAGGCATCGATGTTCAGTTGCACACACACCGCCATCGAACGCCGCTGGATCACGAACTCTTTCTCAAAGAGATCGAAGACAATCGGAAGAGCATTCAGGAGATGACGGGGAAAAGCTCCGCGCACTTCTGCTATCCCAGCGGAGTTTACGACCTGGAGTTTCTGCCCTGGCTGCGAGAAGCGGGCGTTGTTTCCGCCACTACTTGCGAATCCGGCTTTGCTTCGCGCAGTTCCAACGATCTGTTGCTACCACGATTTCTGGACAACGCAACCCTTTCGCCCATTGAATTTGAGAGTTGGCTGACGGGTGTATCGGCGGCCTTGCCGCAGCGCCGTGTAGGCGTGCGGGCATCCGCTGGAGGGATATCATGACGCTGATAGCTGGCATCTTCTCTCGCAGTGATCAACCGTTGGCAGACTCTGATTGCGAGAGCCTGCGCCAGACGATCTCGCGCAATCCAATTGATCAGGTTGAAACCTTCAGAGGCCATCGAAGTTTTTTTGCCAAGGTGGACATGGGGATATTTGGTGAGCCGGGCTCATTCATGGATGCGAATGGGGCGTTGTCGCTGCTCGCCGGCGAGCCTCTGTTGGGTGATGGCGAGGCGAACCGGCAGCAGGACTTGTCCATCATTCACCAACAGGCGTTGAAGGGCAACTGGGATGTGCTGCGGGAAGCCGAAGGAACGTTTTGTCTGGTTTACTATCAACCGCAAACCGAGACGCTCTCGCTCGTTGCCGACAAGCTGGGCCTCAGGCCGCTTTATTTCTGGATGGACGATAAGCTGGTTGTCTTTGCGACTGCGCTGCGAATTCTGGAAGAGCTCTCATTCGTCCCGAAGAAGATGGACCTGCGGGCGGTGACCGAGGTCGTGGCAATAGGAGTGCCGCTGGCCGATCGCACTCCCTATGCTGGCATCTCCCGGCTGAAGTCAGCCGAGATCGTGCAGATAACGAATGGAGGAGCATCGCGGAGTTGCTATTGGCGATGGGACGAAATTGAAGTGGCGAACGATCCCGAACCAGCGTGTCTGGCAAGGGTCTACGATCGTTTTCAAGCGGCGATCACACGCCGAAACCGCAACGACACGGCCACCGCAGCCTATCTCAGTGGTGGTCTGGATTCGCGTTGTGTAGTAGCAGCGTTGTGCGACTACGGCGTGCTCACGCGCACGGTGAATTTTGCCAGACCCGGAACTCAGGACTACCACTTTGGCAACGATTTCGCTGAAAGAATTGGATCTATTCACCAAAGTATCCCGAAGGAACGCGGCGAACGCACTCCTGACTATTCATCGCTAATGTCTAAGACACTGGGATTATTGAATGACGATGATTGGTTAGCGGAACGCCCCCGATTGGTTTGGGCTGGCGAAGGCGGCAGCCTCTTGCTGGGTCACGTTAGCGTGGGTGAATCCATCGTCCAGTTGATGCGCGCGGGCGAAATTGATCGCGCGATCGAAGAATACGTTCGGTGCCAGCAGAAAGTTGTTCCGCTCAAGCTCTTTCGGCCGAAGATTCTCGAAAACGTGCGCGATGTTGTCGTGCAGGGCATCCGTGACGAATTAGGTGAGGTGCATGCTGAAGACGCAGGTCGAAACTTCTACCTCTTCCTGATGCGTAACGACCAGCGCCGCCAACTCACGCGCCACTTTGAGAATATGGATCTGCACCGGCTGGAGTTTCAGTTGCCATTTTTCGACGGCGGTTTTCTAACGTCGGTAATCGCCACGCCGCTCGATTGGTGTTTGCGGCACAAGTTTTATCTCAAGTGGCTGTCGCTTTTCCCCTCACCCGTCGCGGCAGTGCCATGGCAGGCATACCCCGGCCATGAACCATGCCCACTGCCCATCCCAACGGGGCTTGCTTATCAATGGGATGACTCCTATCAGGCCGCAGAAGACTCGTCACAAAAACGAAATGTTATCGAACAAGCGTACGCGATGCTGCGATCGATCGACTTTCCGAAAGACATTTTGAATAAGAGAAAGCTGCGCCTGGCGACGTGGATCCATTCCCGAGGCTGGCGCGATTACAAGTATGCGATCGAGGCGGCCCAAACTTATCACCTGTACGCGCAGAAGTGTGGCGGTGAATTCACCTTCTCAAACCGATAAAAGATGGAACACTCGATCAATACATCGACGGCGCTGAATGGTCATCCCGCTAATTCTCGGGCCGGCGCCGCTGTGCCGATCAAAAGCGCGCCACCGCTAGTCAGCATTATCATTCCCGCCTACAACATTGCTCCGTACATCAGGGAAACTTTGGCGACCGTTTTCGCGCAAAGCGTCTCGGACTTTGAAGTGATCATAGTTAACGACGGCTCGCCTGACACGGAAGAGTTTGAGCTTGCCCTTCAGCCTTACCTCGAACGCGTTGTTTATCTCAAGCAGGAGAATCGCGGCGCGGGCGCGGCGCGCAACGCCGGACTGCGCGCCGCGCGCGGAGAGCTAATCGCGTTTCTCGATGGAGATGATCTCTGGTCGCCAACTTATCTGGCAGAGCAGGTCAAGTTCATGCGCGAGTATGGCTGTGATCTAGCTTGCGCGGACGCGATGATCTTTGGCACTTCCGCGGATGCCGGGCGAAGTTACATGGACTCGCTGATGGGATCGGCGCCGGCGCAGGGCCGGGTAACTTTTCTTGAACTCGTCAACGCGGATCGCAGCTTGATAACTTCCGGCGTCGTGGTTCGCCGCGAACTGGTCTTGGCAGTCGGATTGTTTGATGAAACGCTGCGTAACGCGCAGGATTTTGACCTGTGGCTGCGCCTGGCGAGACACGGGGCGCGCCTCGCCTATCAACGGAAAGTGCTGCTGAGTTATCGCTCCCGTCCAAACAGCTTGTCGGGCGACCTGATCAATTCACACCAGCGCGAGTTGCGGGTCTTTGACAAGATCGAGCAGTCGTATGACTTCACGCCGGCCGAGCGGCTTGAGGTCACCGCGGTCATCAGAAGCCGGCGGGCGTTGCTGGCATACGAACTGGGCAAACTCTATCTGGCGCCCGGTGATTTTGCGCGCGCACGCGAATCGTTCGCCAATGCGAACAGCTTGCAGCGAAGCTGGAAACCTCGTTTGGCGCTGTGGCTCACACGGATTGCGCCGGGCCTGTTTCGAAATCTCTACCTAAGTCGGGTGCGGCGCACAATCGCTGAGTAACTTCGTCGAAGGAAGCAAATCAAGCAATGCGAAACATCAAAGAGATTCCGTTGAGTCCGAATGTGCCGTCGCCGTCGTGGCAGCGCTCACCGGCCGACCATCTTCTCGCCGAACTGGAAACCAACGGCATCGTTGTCTTGCCGTCGATCGTTGGCCCAGAGCAGTTGCGCGGAATGCAGTCGGCGTTTGAGAGCCGGCTGCGGCGCATGAGTTGGAACAACTTCGAAGGACATCAAAGGACCGAACTCTACCGTCACATGATCGAGGATGTGTTGCTGCTCGACCAGGGTTTTCTCGATCTTGCTTTGCACCCTTTGGTCAAAGAAATTCTGACGCGCTATCTGGGAACCGCGTATGAACTGTCAGAGGCCAAGGGCTGGAGGTCCTTACCTACCAAATATGACTTTCATGGTTGGCATGGCGACACCTGGTACGATCAAGCTACCGAGCAGACCATCCACCGCGAGATCAAACTTGCCATGTATCTGACTGACGTCAAGAGTGGGGCGTTCAAGTTCATCAAGGGGAGCCATCGAAAACATCACCCGCGCAATCTGAATAAGGCGGAGGCCGCGGCGCTGCCGCTGACGGATAATCTTGTCGAGTTGACGGGCGCCGCCGGGACGGTGTTCATGTTCGACACCTCCGCGATTCATCGACAGAGCATTCCCATCATCGAGCCGCGTCAGGCCATCTTTTTCGGTTATCACGATCCGCAGGTGCCGCTGCAGCCAGACGACATCGCTTATTACCGTTACCACCCGTTATTGCTCAACGCTGCGTTCCTCGGAGGCCTTTCGCCGGAGGATCAGCGAATCCTGGGTTTTGGTAACAAGACCAATTTCCAGCCGGCCTTTGAAAGACGAGACCAGCCTCCCTTGATGTATCGGGTATTTGAGAGTTCACACGGAGCCGGACTGTATCTTACGCATCTGCAACAAAGAATCGCCGCGAGACTGAGACGGGTCTTCGGATCCAGATAGTGCATGGCAACTCATCCGTCACGTCAATGAACACTAACGGCCATCGCTCCGGTCATCCACGAACGCTGCTCTCGGTGTTCGGCGTTAAGCCGCTGCGCATCGGTGGCACGGAAACCTTTGCGCGTGAGCTGTCGCTCCAACTGGGCGAGCGTGGATGGAAGAGCGTGCTGTGCTTTCTTTCCGAGCCTACTTCAGAGGTGCGCCAATTTCTTGATCTGCCTAACATCTCGTTTGAAGTTTTGGAGAACTCGACTGACGGCAATCGAGACGCGCGCAGGAATCTGGCACGGATTATGCGCAGACACCGGCCGGAAATTCTGCATCTGCACTACGTAAGTTTTCTGAATCTCTATTCATGGAGCGCGCGTTTTCAGTCTGCCAGGCAGGTGTTCTTTACCGATCACCATTCGCGGCCGGCTGGTTACGTTCAATCCAGGGCGCCGATGTGGAAACGCACTGCGGCGCGTTTGATCAACCAACCGCTCAACAGAGTGATTTGCGTCAGCAACTATGGCTACGAGTGCATGACTTCGTTTGATCTGCTGCCGCGCAGGCGTTTCGAAATGATCTACAACGGCGTAGATCTGGCGCGCGTCAAAAACGATTCCGGACTTGGGGCCGAATTTCGCGCGCGATATTCAATCCCGGCAGACCGCGCAATTATTGCTAAGGTAAGTTGGATAATCCCGGAAAAGGGAATCGCAGATTTTCTCGAGACGGCCCGGCTGGTGCTGAAACAAAACCGCAACGTGCAATTTGTGTTGGTGGGTGACGGGGTAATTCGCGAGCAGTACATGAACGATGCGGCGGCGATGGGGCTCGCTGATCATATTACCTGGACCGGCATGGTCGACGATCCATTTGGTGAAGGTGTATTTCACGCGGCCGACGTGGTGTGCCAATTTTCGCGCTGGGAAGAAGTTTTTGGTTGGATGATCGCGGAAGCCATGGCCCATGGCAAACCTGTCGTCGCGACTCGGGTCGGCGGCATTCCTGAATTGATTACCGACGGTGTTACGGGCTATCTGGTTGGCCGCGGCGATGCCGGGGCGATGAGCGATTCGATCCTGAGGCTGCTGGCCGATCCGGAGTTGCGTGCGCGAATGGGCGCAGCCGGCCGCGAGGTTGTCGCCGGCAAATTCAATCTGCGAAAGAACGTGGCGCAGTTAGTCGAGAGCTACGGAATCTCTTAAGGTCGGGAACGCTTGCGAATGTCGAATCCCTGATCGATGTCATCCGAGATTTCTGATTGCCACGCGCGCCGGATTTCCCGCCACGCTTGTTCGGGCCGCCACATCTTTGGTCACTACCGCGCCGGCGCCGACAATCGCTTCCTCACCGATGGTCACACCGCACAAAATCGTCGCCCCACTGCCAATGGCCGCGCCGCGCTCGACGACGGTTGGTACGACTTTCCAATTGGCCTCTGACTGCAACGAACCGTCTGCGATAGTCGCGCGCGGATACTTGTCGTTGATAAAGATCACGCCATGGCCGACGAAGACTTCGTCTTTGATGGTGACGCCTTCACAAATGAAGGTGTGGCTGGAGACCTTGCAGTTGCGCCCCACGATCACGCCCTTTTGTATTTCTACGAACGAGCCGATCTTTGTCCCGTCCCCGATTTCACAGCCATAGAGGTTGACGAAGTTGTAGATAGTTACGTCGCGGCCCAGCTTGACGTCAGGAGCGATTACGCAGAATTGTCCGGGCATTGAATTCAGGAGAAAGTGATCCAGCGCTAATTGATTAACGTTCCGGGAAGACTATGCCGAAACCCCTCCGGCGATCCGGGATCGCAGGACCGAGCGAGTTACCGCCCGGTCACGATGATAAGTCTCGAAACGCTCGATCAGCTCGAACCCACGTGGGCGGTGTCTTCTTCCGCGTCTTCGGCGGCGGTGTAGTAACCGGACTTGTAGTAACCCGCGTATCCGGCGTAGTAGTAGTCGTGCGATTCGATCTTCACGTTATTCAGCACCACCCCGAAGATGTGGGCGCCAACATCAAGCAGTTGCTGCTTGGCTCGCCGCACGACTGCACGTGAGCTGCGGCCGCCGTGAACAACCAGGATGACTCCATCGACGAAGGTCGACAGGATCGAAGCATCTGTAAACGAAATCGCCGGCGGCGAATCCACGATGATGTGGGTGAATTTCTGGCTCAGCCTGGTGAGCAATTCCCGCATTTCATCGGAGCCCAGGAGCTCTGCCGGGTTTGGCGGTATGGGGCCTGACGGCAGCACCTTCAAATTGGGTTGTTTATCGTAAGTTTGAATCACGTCCTCGATATCGTCGGTACCCGAAAGGCAATTCGTCAAACCGCGAACATTCGACAGATTGAATTGGGCATGTAGCCGTGGCCGCCGCAGGTCGCAATCGATGATCAGAATCTCGGCGCCGGTCTGGGCCAACATGAAAGCCGTGTTGATTGCCGTCGTGGTCTTGCCTTCCGAGGGTTGGCTCGAAGTAACCAGGATTGTTTTGGGCGGCGTACCCGCAGACGAAAGTAACAAAGAGGTGCGCAAGTGACGATAGGCCTCAGCTATCGGTGAACGCACGTCGCCTACCATTGCCAGCGCGGTCGTATGGCTGGGTGCGTCCGGGCTGGGCGCGCCGCGCAGTCGGGGCTTCTCAGAGGCAGCCGGAATCAGGGCCAGGGCCGGAAGATGAATATAACGATCGACATCGTCGACCGACTTGATGGTGTCGTCGAGGAAGTCCAGCAAGAAAGCCAAACCGATGCCCGAGATCAAGGCCAGGATGAACGCGATCATGATATTACGCATCCGCTGAGGTCCCACGGGCGCGTGCGGCAGCCGGCTGGGGTTAGAGATGCTGACATCGGTGCCTTTGTCGCTGCCGGTGGCGGTTAGCTCGCGACGCTTTTGCATCAGCGTGTTCATATACTGCTGGTCGGTCGTAAGCTCCTGGGTCATCGCGGCCAGCTGGATGATGTTCCTTGATTGTACCGTGGTGATCCCATGCTGCCTGTTGTAAGAGCCTTCCAAACCTTTGTAATTTGTAGTAGCGCTATCGGCGCGGGCCTTCATGGATGCCAGCACCTCCGCCGGAGCTTTGGCCAGCTCATCTTCCACCTGTTTGACCTGGGCGTGAATCTGCTTAACGTCGGGCCACTCGGGTGTGAATTTTTGGAGTAAGGCCGTCTCTTTATCGCGCAGGTCAGTGAGCTTCTTGCGGAGTTCGATGATGCGAGCATCCTTTTGCACTTCAGGGTTCGCAAAAGGATCCGGGGAATTCTTAGCGGCTTCGTAGGCGGCCAACTGGTTGCGGCGCTGGTTCTCAGCCTCGAGCAGTTGCGCGCTATAGGTGGCTTGTTTTACCTGCTCGAGGTTACTGCCCTGTTCACTTGTCAGCGGGAGATCGTTGGCCTTGGCGAAAGCAAACCGTGCATCCTGTTCCTTCTTGATCTTGTCCTGGTACTTGGCGATCTCCTCGTATAGCGAATTGGTGTTTTTCTCGCCCGCGGACGCCATTATTTCGTCATTGTTTTTGATGAAGACTTCGGCCAATGTATTGGCAATCTTCTGGGCCATTTGTGGATCAGTATGCTGGTACTTAATTGTTATCAGGCTGGTGCCGGGAGTCGGCTCGACTGTTTCGCCCGCAGCGATCGCGTCTTCGTATGGTTCCAGGGCCGCCAACTCTTCCGGGGTCAATCGACTCAGGCGCTCCCTCAACTCGTCTTCGCCGACTGCTTCGCCTGGGCCGGCTGCGGGCGCGGACGAATTGACCGACCTATCGTGCGAGAAAATTCGCTTCAGGGACGTAAAGACGCTGCTCTGTCCCTGCCCTCCGAGAAAGGTCGGATTCTTCTGAAGATTCAGGGTTAGAATTACCTGCCGGGCCAGCGATGGATTCAGCAAGAGCTTCAGTTGCGTCCCCCAAAAATTGGGATCCGTCGGCGCATTGATTACAACCTGGGTGCTGGTGCTCTGTAACAGATTCTGGCGCTTTGGCTCAATCCGGATCGTCGTCGCTCCCTCGTAGATCGACGGCTCGCGATACACCTGGATCGTAACCAGCGAGGTAACTACCAGCAAAATACTCAAGATAAGCCACTTGCGCTTCAGGATTATGAACAGATACTCGCGCAGGTGCGTGTCGGGGGTGTTGCTGCTGCCATACCTGTCATACTTGTCGTAAGGCTTGACTTGAGTGAGTTCGGCCAGGCTGCGATCCATGTCGCGCCCCGCCGGAATCAATCGTTCATCTTGAGTCATGGTTTAAAACCTATTCCCTAATTAGACGTCTCTACGGATCGACAATAATAGCAGACGCAAGCTGAGAGGCAAATCGAATCAGCGATCGATCCAGGGTCCGTTTGGTAGACCGAAAGCGGCGTCTTGCGCTGGCCACGACGGGAGCGCTGCGGGCACCCGCAACCGACCTGAACCTCGGGCTGGACCTTTACGTTGACGATCCGATGACCGCACCTGCCCTGGTCGAGCCGGCGAAATCCGACAGGGCATCCTGCCAGGAACGGAGCGGATCGAGGCCCGCCGCTGCCGATATCAGGCACTTCAGCCGCGAATTGCGGGGCCGCGGAGCTGGTCGTTTTAGTGTGTTCAGGCTGACTCCCTGCACCAGGTTCGGGTTCAGCCCGGCCGCAGCGACGGCGCGGCGCGCAAACTCTTCGAAGCTGGCGCCTTCACCGGCGTTTACGATGTGATAGGTGGCGGGCAAATTAAGTTGCGCCAGCCGGTGCAGTTGGCGCGCGAGATCCGGCGCGTAGGTTGGCGTGCCGAAGGTATCGCTGATGGCCCGCAGGGGCTCACCGCGCTGCGCCCGGTCGATCACCGTGCTGAGAAAGTTTGTGCCGCCGGCTCCGAAGATATATCCACTGCGCACCACGATCGTTCTGGCCCCGGCCCTTTGAGCTTTCTGTTCACCCGCCAGTTTCGAAATCCCGTAGGCGCTTTGCGGATTAGGTTGATCGTCCTGCGTGTAAAAGCCGTCTTTCTCACCATCGAAAACATAGTCGGTTGAAATCGTAATGAACAACGCTCCGAGACGGCGTGAAGCCAGCGCCTGAAGTTCAGGTCCACGAGCGTTTACATTTTGCGCGCGTTCAGTATCGCTTTCGCAGGCATCCACGTTGGTCCAGGCTGCACAGTTGATCACCACCTCGGGACGTTCGCGATCGAAAATCGTGTTTACCTTTTGCTCGTCGGTGATATCAAGAGCAGAGTGATCCAAAGCCACGACTTGCTCGCCTGCGCCGGTGCAGTGCTCGACCAGGGCGCGGCCCACCAACCCGCGGGCGCCGGTAACTAGTATCTTCACGCCGCCCCCACCTCAGCGCCGTATTGCTGTGCGTAGTATTTGCGATAGGCGCCGCTGCGGACTCGTTCGAGCCAATCCGGGTTGGCTTTGTACCATTCAATCGTTTTGCTCAAACCGCTCTCCCAAGTTTCGCGCGGGCGCCAATTCAGTTCGGATTCCACCAGTGAGGGATCGATGGCATATCGCCGATCATGTCCGGGGCGGTCCTTCACGAAGCGAATCAGAGAATGAGGCTTCTCGAGGACGTCGAGCACGCTCCTAACCAGGTCGAGATTGCGTTGCTGATTGCGCGCGCCAATGTTGTAAACCGCGCCGGGCCGACCCGCTTCGAGGGCCCGCAGAATCGCATGGCAGTGATCGTCTACATAGATCCAATCGCGCGTATTAAGCCCGTCGCCGTAAACCGGAATTGGCTGGTCGTCCAGAGCATTCGAGATCAGCAACGGCAAAAACTTTTCGGGAAACTGACGCGGGCCATGGTTGTTTCCACAGCGCGTGATGACAGTGTCGAGGCCAAAAGTGTGATGCGCGGCGCGCACCAAATGTTCGGCCGCGGCCTTTGACGCCGCATAAGGGCTGTTGGGCTCAAAGGGGGAGCTTTCGGAAAAGAAGGCGGCTGGGTCAGGAGGCAGGCTGCCCATTACTTCATCGGTCGAAACCTGGAGGAAGCGTTTGACGCCCCGCGCGCGTGCGGCATCCAGCAGCACCTGGGTCCCCAGCACGTTGGTGCGAATAAACTCAGCCGCGGAAAGAATACTTCTATCGACGTGCGATTCCGCCGCGAAGTTAACGATTACATCAACCCCTTCGAGCGCCGCCAAAACGGCGGAGGGATCAGTGATGTCACCCTGAACGAAGTGATGACGCTCAGGATCTAGCCCCTCGAGGTTATCCGGATTGCCGGCGTAGGTGAGCGAATCAAGGTTTGTGACTGCGCAGCCAGGCAATTCGGCCAGGGCCAGCCTGACAAAGGCTGAGCCGATGAAGCCGGCGCCACCAGTGATAAGAATTCTGATCATTTGAGACGAATCGCTGGTAAGACCAGCAAGCGGTCGGTTTGAATCAATACGAACTCTAACACTAATGAGAGCGCGGCAATCGTGTCAACCCTGGTTCAAAGGCATGACACCCGGGGGCCCCGGACACCGGGTTCGCGGTGGGCTGGGACACACTTACCTCACAAGCGGGCGCTTTCTGGAGTGCCCGTCTCCACCTCAATTCGTGAAAAGGAGCTTGCCCCAAAACGCCGGCGATCCACTGGTTAAGCCAAAGGTTGTGCTCGAACGGAACCTGCTGCTAATCTTTCGGCTCATTCGCAAACCGCGCAATGCTTTTTAAGGAAACGAAACTGAAGGGCGTTTTTGTAGTTGAGCCTGAAATCATCACCGACGAGCGCGGGTTTTTCGCCTGCTCGTGGTCTGCGCTCGAGTTTGAGAAGCATGGACTAAATCCGCGCCTGAAGCAGTGCAACATTTCTTTTAATAATAAGCGCGGGACACTTCGGGGCATGCACTTCCAGCAACAGCCGCATGAGGAGGCGAAGCTGGTGCGGTGTACCCGCGGAGCGATTTATGATGTGGCCGTCGACGTGCGGCCCGGTTCGCCCTCGCGATATCAGTGGTTGGCAGTCGAACTGACGCCCGATAATCGCTGCATGCTTTACCTTCCGGAAGGCTTCGCTCACGGCTACCAGGCGCTGGCGGACGAGACTGAAATCTTTTACCAGATATCAGAGCCTTATCACCCTGAGTCCGCGCGCGGCCTGCGCTGGGATGACCCGCGCGTCGGGGTTGAGTGGCCGCTCCCGGTGACTGAGATCTCGGAGCGGGACCGCGAATTCAGGTTTCTTTAGGGCTCGCTCACCATTCCAGCGGTAACCGCTCGACACGCTGATTTTTTTCGCAGCACCACAGACGCTGTGCTGGCCACGTTACGCGGATCTCGTCGAACCAAATGCAAAAGAGGCGATGTAGGTAGGGCATCTCATAGCTGCCGGTTTTTAGGCGGCCGGAGAGGTATTAGAATGATTGTGACAGGAGAACGGATCCGATGATTCAGTTGGTGGACTTGAACGCCCAATACAACACCATCCGTGAAGAGATTACCGGTGCCATTCAATCGGTGATTGAGCGCTCAACTTTTGTTGGCGGCGACGAGTTGCTCGAATTCGAAAGAGAGTTTGCGGGTTATTGCGGGGTTGCAAATTGCGTGGGCGTGGGAAATGGAACGGACGCGCTCTATCTCGTGTTGCGCGCCCTGGGTATCGGAGCTGGCGACGAAGTGATCACCGTGGCGCACACCTTTATAGCTACCTCAGAAGCTATCTCGATGACCGGCGCTCGGCCGGTGTTTGTGGAGATCAAACCAAATACGATGCTGATGGATCCAGATTATCTGGAAGCTGCGATAACCTCGCGCACTAAAGCCATCGTGCCGGTCCACCTGTACGGCCAGCCCTGTGAAATGGATGCGATTATGGAGGTCGCGCGCCGTCACGGCTTGAAGGTAATCGAAGATGGAGCCCAGGCACACGGCGCCAAATGGCGAGGCCAGCGCGTCGGATCAATCGGCGATGCTGCGTCGTTCAGTTTTTATCCCGGAAAGAACCTGGGCGCCTACGGTGACGCCGGCGCGGTCGTCAGCGAGGATCAAGATCTAATTGAGCGGGTGCGCATGTTGGCAAATCATGGCAGCGTCAACAAGTACACGCACAAAATGGAGGGCGTCAACAGCCGTCTGGACGGACTGCAGGCAGCGATTTTGCGCGTGAAGCTGCGTTATCTGGACGAATGGAATCAGAGCCGGCGGCGCCACGCTGACTTTTATCTCGAGAGTCTAGCCGGCAGCGAGATTCGCCCACCATCCGTGCACAAAGACGCCTTACCCGTATGGCATCTGTTTGTGGTTCGCGTTTCGGATCGTGAATCTTTTCAAAAGAAACTCAGCGACCAAGGCATTGCGACCGGTATTCATTACCCGGTGCCGCTGCATCTTCAGCCCGCTTACGAATACCTGGAGATTCCCGTGGGCAGGCTGCCGGTTACTGAGAAAGCCGCCGCGGAAGTCGTGAGCTTGCCTATGTACCCGGAACTCACGAACGAACAACTCGAAACCATCGTCAACGCGATCACCACGGCGAAACTTCTATCGCCGGCATCTCGATAAATATCTTTAGACTTTGCAGACTAGTATGTTCACCATTCCCCAATGTAGTCCTCGCGCTAATTATCTTATTCACAAAGAAGAGATAGATCGCGCGATTGCCAGGGTCTTGGAAAGTGGCTCTTATATCCTCGGTGATGAAGTCGAAGCTTTCGAAAAGGAGTTTGCTGCTGAGGTCGGCGTCTCGCACGCGATCGGTGTTGCGAACGGCACCGACGCCCTCCAACTCGCGCTGCGCGCAAGCGGGGTTGGATCCGGCGATCTAGTGATAACGGTTTCCCATACGGCGGTCGCCACGGTTGCGGCCATCGAACTCACCGGCGCCGCACCGATTTTCGCCGATATCGATCCCGTCACTTATACTCTTGAGCCGAACACACTGGACGGCATCGTTAAGAATGCTCCAGCAGGACGTATCAAAGCCATCGTTCCCGTCCATCTTTATGGTCATGCGGCGAATATGGCGGCGATTCTGGACTTTGCCAAGACGCATGGCCTGATGGTAGTTGAGGATTGCGCTCAAGCTCACGGCGCGACCTTTCAGGGAAGGAAGACCGGAAGCTTTGGGACTTTGGCAAGTTTCAGTTTTTACCCGACCAAAAATCTGGGCGCCATAGGCGACGGCGGAATGGTGGTCACGAATGATCCGGATCTGGCCCAGCGCGTCCGGCTCCTGAGAGAGTACGGCTGGCAGGAGAGGTACGTAAGTTATTTTTCCGGGACTAACAGCCGCCTCGATGAGATTCAGGCGAGCATCCTGCGGATCAAACTTAAATATCTTGATCAGGAAAATTGCCGGCGACAATCCATTGCCGCGAAATACGACAAGGCTTTAAGTGGAACTGGTCTGAGCCTGCCGCAAACTGCATCTGGCGCCACGCACGCTTACCATCAATACGTCATTCGCACCGACAATCGCGACGGCTTGAGGGACTATCTTGCGCGGCACGGAGTCGGGACGCTGATCCACTATCCGGTTCCTGTCCACCTTCAACCTGCATACGTCCAAGACCCGCCTGCCTTGCTGCCGGAAACCGAAGCGATATCCACAAAGATTCTCAGCCTGCCGATGTATCCGGAGTTAACGGATGCTGAGATCGACATTGTATGCGAACATATCGGAGCCTGGAATGGTTGATCTGATCCTGCCATCGACGCTGCGATAATGATTTCTTCCAGAGGGTAAGTGTGAAGATGTCTGATTCGGAAACAAAAACCCAGCCCGTGCCCCTGCTTGACCTGAAGGCGCAGTACGCACCGATCCGCGAAGAGATACGCGCAGCAATCGATCGCGTCGCCGACTCGCAGCACTTCATTCTCGGCCCGGAGGTCGAGGCCCTTGAGAAAGAGGTCGCGGCCTATTCGCAATGTGAATTTGGCGTCGGAGTGTCTTCGGGCTCTGATGCGCTGCTGGTTGCGCTGATGGCCCTGGACATAAAACCCGGCGATGAAATTATTACCTCGCCTTATACTTTCTTTGCCACCGCCGGCGCCGTTGCGCGCCTCAACGCCAAGCCGGTGTTTGTCGACATCGATCCTTTGACCTGCAACATTGACCCGACCGGCATCGAGGCGGCTATTACCGACCGCACGCGGGCCATCATCCCAATTCATCTCTATGGTCAAATGACGGACATGGAGCCCCTGATGGAAGTGGCTCGGAAACACAATCTCTATGTGATTGAGGACGCGGCCCAGGCTATCGGAACCGAAGCGGCCGGCCGGCGAGCGGGCTCAATCGGTCACCTGGGTTGTTTCAGTTTCTACCCTTCGAAAAATCTTGGCGGCTTTGGTGACGGCGGGATGATAACTACGAACGATCGCGAACTGGCCAGGAAGGTCAAACTGCTTCGCAGTCATGGCGAAAGTCCGAAGTATTACAACCGGGTGGTCGGAGGCAACTTTCGTCTCGACGCGATTCAGGCGGCGGTGCTGAGGGTCAAGCTGCAATACCTGGATCGGTGGACTGAAGCACGCCGGCGAAATGCGGCGACGTACCGGCGGCTGTTTGAAGAAGCGGAGCTGAGCCTAAGGCCAACAGCCGTCTCGGGTCTAACCGGCGCGAACATTTCCGGCAGTCAATTGTCCGAGATGTCAGGCGTCGTTTTGCCTGTCGAATCTCCGGGCGGGCGCCACATCTACAATCAGTTTGTGATCCGCAGCGGTCATCGAGATCAAGTAATGAAGCACCTCAAGGAACGAAGGATCGGAACTGAAATTTACTATCCGGCGCCGATGCACGTTCAGGAATGCTTTGCTGACCTGGGCTATGTGGCGGGAGACTTTCCCCGCAGCGAGCGGGCGGCAGCAGAGACGTTGGCCCTGCCGATCTATGGTGAACTGACGGAGACAATGCTTTCAACTGTAGTGAGTGCCATTGCTGATTTCTACGGCGCCAGGACGGCGTGAGCCTTGAAGTCCCGCCCCTCAGCCGGGCAGGTTTGGTACTCCGCGGCGCTGCAAATACGTTGAGCAGTTGCCGGCGATCACTATCTCGCGAGACGTGGTTGGTCGGCGAACCTTACAACTGGTAGACTGTTGGCCGCCTTGGAAAAAGCCGCCGACATCGCACCGGGCGACATCTCGTCCCTACCCGAAGAGCCACTGGTAATAATCAAGCCGAGCGCCTCCTGGGCAGCACTTCGGCTTGGTGATTTGTGGCTTTATCGCGAGTTGCTCTACTTTCTCACGTGGCGCGACGTGAAGGTGCGTTACAAGCAAACGGTCCTGGGAGCGTCGTGGGCCATCCTTCAGCCGCTGATGACGATGCTTATCTTCACGTTCCTGTTTGGCGGGTTGGCTGGCATAAAATCGGACGGTATTCCTTACCCGATTTTCGCTTACGCAGGTCTATTGATCTGGACCTTCTTTGCGAATGCGGTTACCAATAGCGCCAACAGCATAGTAGGTAACGCAACCCTGATCACCAAAATCTACTTTCCGCGAATGATCATACCCGGCGCTGCCGTGGGTGCCGGACTGGTAGACATGGCGGTAGCTTTTCTGCTTCTCATCGCCTTGATGGTTTACTACCGGGTTCCCCCAAGCCTCACGAGCCTGATGATCTTGCCACTGGTCGCGCTGTCGTCTTTGCTTGCCCTCGGCGTGGGTATGTGGCTATCCGCTTTGAATGTTAAGTACCGCGACGTTCGTTATGCGGTCCCTTTTCTGATTCAGCTTTGGATGTTCGCCTCGCCAGTGATTTATCCGGCGAGCTGGTTGCCGGCAAAATGGCGGTGGGTACTGGTATTGAACCCTTTGACTGGGATTCTCGAGAACTTTCGGGTGGCGGTTTTTGGCGGTAGTTTCAGTTGGCGCGCCCTAGCGGTGTCCACTACCATAACGCTTTTGGTCCTTGTCGGATCGGCATATTCGTTCCGGCGAATGGAAAAGACCTTCGCTGACATTGTGTAATTCAATGCGACCGATCATCAAAGCAGAACATATCTCCAAGCAATACCAGGTGGGTGCGCGAGACACGGCCTATGGCACGATTCGCGAGGCCCTGGTGGGCGCCGCCCGGGCGCCTCTCAAGATTTTTCGTCAAAATGGCGCCGCACGGGGAAAAACAATCTGGGCGTTGCGCGATGTCAGTTTCGAAGTCAATCCCGGCGAGGTGGTCGGAATCATTGGCCGTAACGGCACCGGGAAATCAACTCTGCTGAAGATTCTCTCGAGGATCACCGAGCCGACTGAGGGAAGAATAGAACTTTTTGGCCGAGTTGGGAGTCTGCTTGAGGTCGGCACAGGTTTTCACCCGGAACTCAGCGGCCGCGAAAATATTTTTCTTAACGGGTCGATCCTGGGAATGACACGTAAGGAGATCGCATCGAAGTTTGACGAGATCGTCGCGTTCGCCGAGATTGAGAAATTCATCGACACCCCGGTCAAGCGCTACAGCAGTGGCATGTATGTGCGGCTGGCCTTCGCCGTGGCTGCGCATCTTGAACCGGAGATACTGTTGGTTGATGAAGTGCTCGCCGTGGGCGACATAGAGTTTCAGAGAAAGTGCCTCGGGAAGATGGAGGAAGTTGCCGGACGCGGGCGGACCGTAATTTTCGTTTCTCACAACATGGCGGCGATTCAGCGGCTTTGCAATCGCTGCATCCTCTTGCGCGACGGGGCGATTGTTGCCAATTCAAATGTGCAGGCGGCCATCAAGGAATATCTCGCCTCCGGTCTGGATCAGCCGGGCGAGCGTGTCTGGAGCAACCAGGCAGAAGCGCCCGGGGATCAAGTCGTGCGTCTCAAAGCAGTCAGGGCCAGAAACGCAGAGATGAAAATCGCCTCGCGTTTTGGTGTTAGTGATGATTGGTATCTGGAGGTGGAGTTCTGGGTGTTGGTTCCAGGCTTCAGCATTAACGTCAACGTTTACCTCTATGATGAGTCGGGCACGTTGATGTTTGTGATGGGTGACTTTCAAGACGACAGATGGCAGAATAAGCCGCGAACGCCGGGCCTCCACTGCAGCAGGTGCAAAATTCCCAGGGACTTGCTTAACGAAGGGTCGATCAGGGTGTTGGTGGCTTTGGTCTCACCGCCAGGCACGCTGCGCGCTTTGGAGAGAGACGTGGTCTACTTTGAAATCCAGGACGACCTGTCCACCACTGGAGCCCGGGGTTTTTACCCGGGACAGTGGCCAGGCGGGGCAGTACGGCCGGCCATTCATTGGGAGTTTGAACACCGCGACTCTTGATACGACAGGTAAATAGTTTGAGAGATTTCTTTTGCGAATCTCCGCGGACGGCGGCTGCGCCGAGCATCATAAAAACTAAGCATTAAGAATGATTCAGCGGATGTGCCGGCAGCCACCACCGGAAACATTTCATCGACACACAGCGGGCGAGTGAAAAGGGTTCATGGGTAGAAAGAAGGCACTAATCACCGGAGTTACCGGCCAGGACGGATCGTTCCTGGCAGAGCTGCTGCTCGAGAAGGACTACGAGGTGTACGGAATTGTTCGACGTTCGAGCAGCTTCAACACAGGCCGGATCGATCATATTCACGACGTTTCTGAAATGCATGGCGGCCTGCGGCTGATTTACGCCGACATGCACGACGGGAGTTCACTGAATCGAGTTCTTCGCACCGTAAAGCCGGACGAGATCTACAACCTGGCCGCCCAGTCTCACGTTCGGGTCAGCTTTGATGTGCCCGAATACACTGCCGACGTTACGGCCCTTGGCGCGCTACGTCTGCTCGAGGCCATTCGCGAATCGGGAATCGATCCGAAGTTTTATCAGGCGTCTAGTTCCGAGATCTTTGGCAATACAACTGAGCTGCCGCAGTCTGAAACCACCCCCTTTCGTCCGTGCAGCCCCTACGCCATCTCAAAACTTTTTGCTTACTGGTGCACCGTGAACTTTCGCGAAAGCTACGGCATCTACGCCGTGAACGGCATCCTGTTCAACCACGAATCCGAAAGAAGAGGCGAGAACTTTGTCTCCCGAAAGATTACCAGGTCGGCAGCGCGAATTAAGCTGGGGCTCGAGGACAAACTTTTCCTGGGCAATCTCGAAGCTCGCCGCGACTGGGGCTATGCCCGAGACTATGTTGAGGCGATGTGGTTGATGCTTCAGCAAGAGGAGCCTGATGATTACGTGATCGCCACCGGGGAATCTCATTCGGTGCGCGATCTGCTCGACGTTTGCTTCGAGTATCTGAATCTGGACTGGCACGATCACGTCGAGATCGATCCAAAGTACTTGCGCCCTTCGGAAGTAAACCACTTGCTCGGAGACGCCTCAAAGGCCGCCCGCAAGTTGGGCTGGACCCCGAAAGTCAGCTTTAAAGAATTAATTTGTTTGATGGTCGATGCCGACCTGGCCGACTTACAGCGCGGCAATCCGGCTCGCGTAATTGGAGAGCGCGCTTGAATTCTGCGAACACGGGCGACGGGTCAAACCTTTCCTCAGCCCTCGGGACATCTATGGAGCCAGACGAATTCCTTGCCGGGAACGTCGTCATCGTATGAACTATGCCAGACGTGACGCCTAACGTGATGCCAGACGTGATAATTGACGAACACTGTCACGCTATCGATGCTTGCCGCATTTGCGGCTCAACCGAGCTGGTTACGGTGATCGATCTCGGCGAACAATACATCGCTACCCATTTCGTTTCGGGTGAAGTTCCCGGCTTCCTGAACGTCCGCTACCCTTTGCACCTGGTCCGTTGCGCGTCAAATGATGGCTGCGGTTTAGTCCAACTCAAACACAACGTCGACCCGGCGATACTCTACTTCGACTACGGCTATCGCTCAGGAATCAATCAGACGATGCGCGACAATCTGGCGGGCATTACGACCACGATAGCTGAACTGGTCAACCTGGAAAGTGGTGACACGGCCCTGGACATTGGTTGCAACGACGGCACTTTGCTCGCGTCGTACAAAACACCGGGGCTCGACCGCCTGGGCATCGATCCGTCGACCAACGTGCTCGAGCTCGCCCGCGAAAAGGGCCTGGCCGTCGTGAACGACTTTTTTTCCGCTGCGGTCTTCAACCAGTCCCGGCCGAACAAAAAAGCAAAGGTCGTTACCAGTATCGCCATGTTTTACGACCTCGAACGGCCCGGCGATTTCGTCAGGGACGTCGCGTCAATCCTCAGCCCGGACGGGATTTGGGTGATCGAGTTGTCGTACCTACCGCTAATGCTTGAACGAAATTCCTACGACACGATCTGTCATGAACATCTGGAGTACTATTCCCTGGCCACGATCGAATGGCTGCTGCGGCGCCACGGTCTGCAGGTTCAGAAGATTGAGTTGAATGAGATCAATGGCGGCAGTTTCCGTTTGTTCATCAGGCCCGCGGCGGCATTGCCGGAAAGCGCCGCGCCGCGAGAGCTTGAAGAGATCAGGAAAAGAGAGCGTGAACTCGGGCTCAAGGAAGACAAAACATTTGCCAGGTTCCGGGAGAATGTGGGTCGCGTGACTGCCGACCTGCGCCGGCTGCTCGGTGAGATCTCGGCGCGGAAACAATCCGTATATGTTTACGGCGCCTCGACCAAGGGCAACACGATTCTGCAGTTCTGCGGCGTTGATGTCGAGACGGTCTCGAAGGCAGCCGATCGCAATCCTGATAAGTGGGGACGGCGCACCCTGGGCACCAATATCGAGATCATTTCCGAAAGTCAGGCGCGCGTTGAACGTCCGGATTATTTTCTGGTTTTACCGTGGCACTTCTTCGAGGAGTTTCTCGAACGCGAAGTTGATTTTCTTGCGGGCGGCGGAAAGTTTATTCTTCCTTTGCCAGAAGTGCGCGTCATCGGCACGGACGACGCATGAAAATTCCCGAAGAGCTATACCGCCAGATTTGCCGCGTCATGCCGATCGCCTGTGTTGACCTGCTGGTTGCGGATCAAGGTGGGCGGATCCTGTTGGTGAAGCGGAAGAACGAGCCGGCGGCAGGCCAATGGTGGTTTCCCGGCGGCCGGGTCCATCTAAACGAAACTCGTGCAGACGCAGCAGTCCGAAAGCTGCGGGAAGAGTGCAACCTGCAAGCCGTCGGAACAATTGAATGCGGTACCTACGATGTGATTTTTCCCAACTGCCAGGAGGAGGTTGCATCACACGGAATCACAACTCTTTTTTTGATGCATATCACCAGCTCCGTAGTCAGAATCGATAGCCAAAGCGACGATTGGCAGTGGCTGCTGCCCCAGGAGTGGCGGGATATTCCCTTGCATCCCTTTGTCCGCCAAAGCATAGAACTGGCATATGAGCTTTTAGATGCGGCCGCTAAAGGAAATCCTCGTTGTTGATACAGCGTCTGACATCTTCCGATCCGTTAATCCGCTTTCAAGAGATTGCTCAACTCCATGTCGAGCAGATTCATCATGGAATTCTGCCCCTCTTCGGCACGGGCTTTCTATCCAGGCTCTATTACGGCCTGGCGTCGACATCTCACTCGGGAGTTTGGGCGGCGATTGAAGATGGAAAGGTCGCGGGCTTCCTGGCCGGTTGCGCAGATATTCAGCGAAGTTACCGGTCGGTAATGATCAGGTCAGGAGTAGAGCTTTTCTTCCGGGCGATGGGCGCTCTCTTCAAACCAGCCGTTTTGAAAAGGCTGCCTTCGGTCTTCGCCTATCCGTTTCAGTCGCACAAGGACGCCGCGACTGTCCGGCAACAGAAAGGCCCAGCCAGCCGTGCCGAATTACTGGCGATTGCGGTAGACCGCCGTTACCACGGACGCGGCGTGGGCAAGCAGTTGGTTTTGACCTTTGAGAAAAATCTATTAGCTTGGGGAGTCTCGGAGCCCTATTGGGTTACCACGAATTCTGAAGATGCAGGCTCAAACGCATTTTATCGCGCGCTGGATTTTGAAGCCTGGGGAACCTTCAAGCATCATGAATTGGTTTTGCAAAGATACCGCAAGTCGCTTCGAGCCGAATAGAATTGTTTTTCTGTGTCAGAAGCCCGACCGTAAGGGAGGGCTACTTCGGAATAGTTGCCCTCCCTTACGGTCGGGCTTCTGACACAAGAGTCCATCGAAAGGAGAGGGATTGACGCAAAGTAGTCCGGCAAATCAATTCGCTGCTATCCCCTGGGCCAAACCGGATTTTTGGGGGAAGGAAGAGCAGTATGTGCTAGAGGCGCTTTCGTCTACCTGGATCTCAGGCGGTCCATTCATCGAACGTCTTGAGAGTTCGATGGCTGAATACTGCGGGACTGCATTTGCAGCGGCAGCGTCAAATGGAACCACGGCGATTCACATGGCCTATCTGGCGCTGGGAGTTGGACCGGGTGATGAAGTTATCGTGCCCGGTTTTGCGTTTCTGGCCGCAGCCAACATCGCGATTCACACCGGCGCCCAGCCAGTCTTTGCCGAAGTCGATCCAGATACCTGGTGCCTGACCGCGGCGGCCGTCGAAGAGCGCCTGACATCCCGCACCAAGCTGATTGTGCCGGTGCACACCTATGGCAACATCTGCGACATGGATGGAATCCTCGGGGTGGCCGGCGCACACGGAGTGGCGGTGCTGGAGGATGCGGCGGAGGCTTTTGCATCTCGTTACAAAGGACGACTGGCAGGGACCATGGGCCTAATGGGTTCTTTCAGTTTCCAGGCGACCAAAATGATCACCACGGGTGAAGGCGGGATGGTGATCACCAATGACCGCGGCCTGTTCGATCTCATGGCGCTCTATCGCAGTCACGGTATGTTGCGCCAGCGTTACTGGCACGAAGTGGCTGGCCACAATTTCCGGCTTACCAACCTGCAAGCGGCGCTCGGTTGTGCGCAGTTTGAATTCCTGGATCAGATCATTCAGGAGCGAAGCCGAGTTTACGATACGTACCGGGCTCACCTCGGCGATACACCAGGCTTAGCCATGCAGTATTTTTCGCCCGACGTTGAGCCGGTCGTTTGGGCGATGGCCGTGAAGCTCGACCCGAAGGCTTTTCCGCAGGGCCGGGATGAAGTTATCTCGCAACTGCAAACAGAAGGAGCGATCGAAACCAGGCCCGGGTTTTATGCGGCCAGCTTGATGGATCTGTACAACTGCTCTGCGTTACCTATCTGTGAGGAAGTCAGCCGGCAGGTTATCAGTTTGCCCACCTATCCCAGCCTGTCCAACGAACAAATCGAATTCGTTTGCGAACGGCTGCTGAGCTTACGGAGGTAAGGACGCTGAGAACCCGCCGGGAAATTCTGCTGAATTACATGTCGATGGCACCTGTACCGCTCGCGTTTGAGCGCGCGGTCGAAGCCGACATTTACGCTCAACACGAGTTTGCTGCTCCCATCCTCGACATCGGCTGTGGCGAAGGACTCTTCGCCCGGATGGCCTTTGAAGAGAAGATTGACACCGGGATAGATCCTAATCCGAAAGAGCTGAAACGTGCTGCCGAATTGGGAGCCTATCGCGAACTGATCGAATGCAAGGGCGATCAAATTCCTAAACCCGATGGTCATTTCCAGACAATATTTTCCAACAGCGTGCTGGAACATATACCGGATCTAAAGCCCGTGTTCGTTGAAGCTCATCGACTGCTGGCGCCCACGGGACGGTTTTTTGTCACGGTGCCTTCGGAAAAATTCGATCAATACTCGGTCGTAAATCTAGTCCTGGGCGCGCTCGGTCTGGATACCCTCTCCCGGCGTTACCGGTCGTTCTTCAATACGTTCTGGCGTCACTATCACTACCACACGGTCGAAGGTTGGAGACACTTGGCTGAGGCATGCGAATTTGAGGTCATTGAGGCATACACTTATAATCCCAGAAAAGTTTGCGTGCTCAACGATTTCCTGGCGCCGTTCAGTGTGGTGGGTTTCGTGATGAAGCGGCTGACGAATCGCTGGACTATTTTTCCGGGGCTGCGAAGAATCATTGTCTATCCAATCTGCGTCTGGGCTGAAGGATTTCTGCGTGGGAGCAGCAGGACAGAAGACGGCGGCCTGGTATTCCTGGCGTTAAGAAAGAAACAATGAAAGTTTCAGTTGTACTACCAACTTATAACGAGGCCGACAACATCGTTGGTCTGGTGAAAATGATCGTTGCCAATATCCCGGACGAATGGCAGCACGAGATTATTGTCGTTGACGACAACAGTCCGGACGGCACTCTCGAAGTTGTCCAGCGGGCTTTCGGCGAGGACTCAAAGGTGATTCCGATTCTGCGAGTGACCGATCGCGGTCTGGCAAAATCAATTAGGGCCGGGCTGGAACGGGCCCAGGGCGATCACCTTGTGATCATGGACACCGACTTCACTCATGACCCGGCCGAGATTCCTAAGATGCTACATCTGGGTCGCGTCGCTAACATAGTAGTCGGTTCCAGATTTTGCGCGGGCGGCGCGATGGAGGATGTTCCTCACTATCTCTTTAGTCTCTTCTATAACTGGTTTATTCGAGTCGTGCTGCGCACCCAGATTCAAGATAATCTGAGCGGCTTCCTTTTGATCGATCGCGACTCTTTGCTGCAGCTGCCCTTTGACAGAATCTTCTTTGGTTACGGAGACTACTGTTTCCGCCTCTTACACTACGCGCAAAAGCGTAATCTCAGTCTCCTGGAGATTCCGGTCAAGTATCGGACGAGGCAAAAGGGGCAGAGTAAATCCGTTTTCTGGAAATTGTTTTTTTCTTACACCCGCGCTTTGATAAAGCTCAAGTTGGAAGTTGCTCACGAGCCCCCGCCCAATAAGAAAACTGAAGGGATATGCCAGCCCGAAAACCCCTAATGCCCGACGTGCTGAAAGTTCTCATCCTTGATGTAGACGTTAAGTACGACCTGGCCGCAGTCACAGCAGCGCTAAAGCACCGCTATGCCGGTGCCCAGCCTGCGGTGATAACTGCCAATTCGGAGAGCGTCGGAGCACGGACGATTCCTTCCGGCAGATCCTTTACTGAGACTTGGCGCACGCTTAAGAGTCTGGGGCACGAGCAATTCAACTACTCCGCTATTCCCTATCGCCCGCGATTTCTGATTAGGCCGGGATACCTGCTGCGACTATTACTGCTTTTAGTTAGCGGCCACGGCAAGCGAGCCTTTCTTTTGCTGTCCGGAGACGCCGGCCGCCTCCGCTCGCCTCTTAAGGCGCTTATTTTTAATCCATTCTGGCTCTGGTTATGGTCGCCCTTCATCTCTCTTGCCATCATCATGATGCGCCCCTTTTATGTGGTGACGCAGGTCTTCGGAAAGTTCATTCTGAGCCGGGAGGACCCGGACGACGAGTTCGTAGGTTTCGGGGCGGGCAGGACTCAGGGGGGGCTGGTCTATTGGTTAATGATCCGAAAGAAGGCCGAGCGCAACGGGTTGTTTGGCGTCGCGCTGGACACCTACATGGGCGTGCCGGTTTCCACTCACAACTTCCCTCTCGTCATCTTCACTCTTGGATGGCTTGGGTATCGCGGGCTAATCTATTTTTCAGCGCTGCTCATCAGCGCCGGAATAGCCTGGCTCTGCATTGCCAGCCATGCGCCTTTGATGCTCGCGCTGATTCCGATCATCCTTTTCAGCACCTACTTCATTCAACACATCTCTCAGGGGACTTGGGAACCGCTGTCGTGGGGCTTCAGCACGCTGGCGTTTGCGTCGTTGTCTCAGGGACTGGTTCTGCCGGCTGGATTCTTCCTGGCGGCGACGATTCTTTCGCATCTTGGAGTGGGGCTG
The DNA here is from genome assembly GCA_038210455.1 of Pyrinomonadales bacterium. GTDB lineage: Bacteria > Acidobacteriota > Blastocatellia > Pyrinomonadales > Pyrinomonadaceae > UBA11740. The sequence goes on from JBBQWP010000002.1 coordinate 77,561, forward strand.
CTGACGACGTTGACGCTCACCTGCTGGCTGCTTTGGGTGAAGCACGCACCCGTCGAACTAATCAAGCTCGGCCTTCTGACGACGCTGCTCACTAGCTGGTATCTGGTTCCGTTTCTACGTTCGCGCGACAAGCTGGGCCGCAATACGCAGATTAATACGCTCTTCAAGAAGAGCAGGCTGTGGCCGCCGGAGCGTATCTATGAATTCCTCATTTACTCGGCTTTCGCTGCGGCCATGTTCTGGGCCGGGTTAGGATCGCTCGGGGCGTTGATGATGCTGCTCCTGCCGCTTCCGGTGCTCGCCATTAATGAGAGCGGGTACTGGATCTTTTCACCCTATACCATCAAGAGCTACCTGATGTTCAGCGGGGCCTTTGTGCTCTGCCTGCATCCGGCGATTGTTCCCTTTTGCATCTATCTAATCTTGATTTATACCAGCCCGGAGGTTATGTATCCCGGCTGGGAAGCGCTCTGGGGCGATGACCTCACACCCATCACTCTCAGGGACCAGCGATCACAAGTGCGCAAACTCCTCTCACCTTTGCGGGAGGGCCGCATCGCTTTCGAGCACCCGCGCGAAAACATCGCACTATGGTTTGTGAGGGCCGGACTCTCATATATCCTGGCCGAAGAAGACATAGACTTGCTCAATACGAGTTACGCGGAAACAGGCGATGCCCGCATCTACCAAAAATATGCCTCGCATTTCAACGCGCAGGCGGGCCCCGCGGACTTCGAAACGGCTTGCCGTGAAAGCGGGGTCAAATATATGGTCGTCCTGACTGATGAGTTTGAGCGTCTGATGACGCAACGAGGCTACCGGGAGTTGGGGCGCGTGGACGGCCTGAATCTTTCTCCGAATCGGCAGCACTACATCACTGACCTGGTCCTATTTGAATTGCCCTGGCAGGTCAGCGTGATCGCCCCTGAAACCGAAGTGACGATCGGGCGCAACGAGATTCGTTTCACGGCGGAGGCTGGATTAAGTTATTTGTTGAAGTATAGCTACTATCAGGGATGGCAGGCTTTTCAGAACGGTCGAAGATTGCCTCTGCGTGATGCGCGCCCCGGCATGATCGTCCGCACGGATGCTGCGGGCCCGGTTACGTTACGTTACTCGTACTGGCATTACTGGTCATAAAGCGCGTGGCTCTCCGAGTTTGAGCGGCGAGCGTCTTGCCAACAAATCAAATCTTGGGCGATGAATTTTGGGAATAGGTTGAGCTAAATGAAAGCAGCAGTGGTCGGCGTAGGGCAAATGGGCCGGCGCCATATTCAGGCAGTTTGCGAGATGGGACTTGAGCTTAAGGGTATCTGCGATCAGAACGCGCAGGCTTTAGAGCAAGCGGGACAGCAATTCAACTTGTCGGCAGAGCAGCAGTTCACCAATCTTCCTTCCTTACTCGAAGAGACTCGGCCGGAACTCTTAATCATCGCCACGACTGCTCCGACGCATTGCCTCCATACCTGTCTGGCGGCGGAATCCGGCGTCAAGTACATCCTGTGCGAGAAGCCCATGGCGACCTCTCTGGCCGAGTGCGACCGGATGATTGAAACTTGCCGGCGCCACGGCGCACGTCTTTCAATCAACCATCAGATGCGTTTCATGGACTACTACATTGAAGCCAAGCGAGTGGTACAGTCAGAGGAGTTCGACCGCCTTTCCAGTATTACAGTCATCGCAGGCAATTTCGGTTTGGCCATGAACGGCAGTCACTATTTCGAAATGTTCCGCATCATGACCGATGAACCGGTAACGGAAGTGACCGCCTGGTTTTCTGCCGCGAAAGTGCCGAATCCGCGCGGTGTTGAATTTGAAGATCGCGGCGGCAGCGTGCGCGCCGTGAATCGAAACGGCCAGCGGCTCTACCTGGAGATGGGGGCGGACCAGGGCCACGGTCTCAAGGTGATTTACGCAGGGACTTGTGGCGTGCTCGTCTTTGACGAGTTGAGCGGCGCGATGCAACTTTCGGCGCGCGAAGAGCAGTATCGAGATCTTCCGACCACGCGTTATGCGATGCCCGCCATTGAAACAACCAGGCAATTGCCGCCGACCAGTTATGACACGCTGATGCCGCGCGTGCTGCGCGCGCTTATCGAAGACGGCGATGCGCCGTCCGGCGAAGATGGACGCCGGGCCGTGGCGGCGCTCGTCGCTGCGCACGTCTCAGACGAAAGCGGCCACCGTGCGGTTCTGCTCGACGCTGAACTTCCTTCTGAAAGAGTATTCCCATGGGCCTAAAGCCCGAACCGATCAGTTGCCGGGTCGCCATCATCGGCGCCGGCAACATGTCGCGCGAACATGCGCGCGCTTTCCGCGATGTGCCGGGAGTCACACTCGCAGGCATTCACAGCCGCACACGGCTGCGTGCAGAGAGCCTGGCCCGCGAGTTCGGCATCGCCGGCGTTTATGACGACATTGAGGAAATGCATCAGCAGTCGCGCGCCGATCTGGTCGTCGTCAGTGTTTCCGAAATTGCGGCCAATGCGGTCAGCCGCGCCTGCTTTGAATTTCCGTGGGCGGTGCTGATCGAGAAGCCGCCGGGCTATGATCTGTCCGACGCCGAAGATATTCATCAAGCCGCCGTCGCTAAGAAACGGCGCGTGTTCGTCGCCTTGAATCGCCGTTTTAATTCGAGCACGCGCATTGTGCTTTCAGAATTGGCTGAGTTTGCTGGGCCGCGCTTCATCAACGTGAATGACCAGCAGGACTTTGAGGAAGCCGCATGGGGCGATGTCGATCCAAGGGTGCAAATGAATCTGATGTACGCGAATTCAATCCACGTCATTGACTATCTGTCACTTTTCGGACGGGGAGAGATCACCTCGGTCACGCCCGTCATGCGCTGGGACGGGCACGCACCGCAAACGGTCGTCGCCCAGGTTGAATTCTCAAGCGGCGATGCGGGACTTTACACCGGTCTTTGGAACGGGCCAGGCCCCTGGGCCGTCGCCGTTAACACGGCTGAGCGGCGTTGGGAGATGCGCCCGCTCGAACAGTTAGTCTTTCAGAATCGCGGCGAACGTCGTGTTCAACCCGTCGAGACCGACCAGTGGGACGTGGATTTCAAACCTGGTTTCCGGTTGCAGGCAGAGATGGCGGTGCGGGCGGCGATGGGCCAGGAGTCGGATTCGCCAACGCTGGATGAAGCCCTGCGAACTATGCGCTTAATCCATGCGATCTACGAGCAGTGACCCGATTGCGCCCGCATCTGCGGATCATATACTCTGTCGTTTATTCTTAAAGTGAAGACAAGGTAATGGAGGAGAGTTAGTCTTGCGATATTGCACCAACTGTTTGATGCCGGAAACACGTCCCCGCATAAGCTATGACGAGCACGGCGTCTGCAATGCCTGCCTTTGGGCCAAAGAAAAAAGCGAAGTCATCGACTGGGATTCAAGAGGGCGAGAATTGGAAGCACTCTGTGCGGAGAATCGTCAAAGAAATCCCAGCCAGTTTGACTGCCTCGTCCCCGCGAGCGGCGGAAAAGATAGTTCCTACGTCGCCTATATGATGAAGCACAAGATGAAGATGCATCCTTTGTCAGTGACTATCGCCCCGCCGCTCTCCTACGCGCTCGGCGACAGAAACCTGGAAAACTTCATCTACTCAGGCTTCGATAACGTGCGCATCACGCCGAACCCCGAGGTCGGCTCGCAGATTGCGAGGACTGCCTTCATCGAACAGGGCCAGCCACTCATGGCCTGGATCATGAGCGTGCAAACGACTATCTTTCGCTGCGCTGTTCTCTTCGATCTTCCTTTTGTCATGTTCGGCGAGGAGGGGGAGGTTGAATATGGTGGCAGCACGAAGCTCAAGCATAAGGCTTGCTACGAACTCGAAGATAGCATCAAGATTTATCTCTCAGGCAACGACCCCAAGAGATTCCTGGGTCAATTCTCCGAAAAGGAACTTTACTGGTGGCAATATCCTTCCGCAGAAGAGTTTCGCGCGATTGACCCCAAAATCGCGCACTGGTCATATTTCGAGAACTGGGATTCGTATGAGCACTATCTGCTGGCGAAAGAGAAATGTGGCCTCGGCGAAGAAGAGGCGCGGTGTCTCGGTACGTATAACAACTTCGCCCAGACGGACACAAAGCTTTACGACTTGCATTGCTATCTGATGTATCTAAAATTCGGCTTCGGACGTTGTTCGCAGGATGTCGGCATAGACATCCGCCGGGGCGCTATGACGCGGAAGCAAGGCCTGGCCCTGGCCAAGCGATACGATGGAGAGTACCCAAAGCCGTACATTCAGGATTACTTGAACTACTTTAAGATGACGCAGGAAGAGTTCGATGATGCGCTCGACCGCCATGCGAACCGCGACCTGTTCAAGAAGGTTGACGGTCTGTGGCTTCCCACGTTCTTGCCCCATTAGTCCCGAGGCGCAGATAGGCATCCGTTATGATCTCAATTGTCAATTACGGCATGGGTAATATACGTTCCGTGCAGGGTGCACTCGATTACCTGGGATTTGAGAACCGGCTCATTACGACACCCGAAGAAGTATTTGAGAGCGAGAAACTGATTCTGCCCGGCGTCGGCTCTTTCGCCGCGGCCATGCAGAACATTCGCCGCCTCGGATTGTTTGAACCGCTTAATGAGATGGTAAAGGGGCGCGGCGTGCCCGTGCTCGGCATCTGCCTGGGCATGCAACTCCTGGTGGAAGTGGGCACAGAGGATGGCCCGTCATCCGGTTTCGGTTGGATCCGCGGAAGGGTCGAGCGTTTTCGCTTCGACGACTCGGCGCTGAAAATTCCGCATATCGGATTTAATACGGCGCGTTTTGTGCCGCGCGATGAAAGCATTTTCGCGGGACTGGGCGAGCAGGCCGATTTTTATTTCGTGCATAGCTATCGCATGCTCTGCGAGCGCGATGAGGATGTAACCGCGTGGGTTGATTACGGCGAGCCTGTTGTCGCCGCCGTGCAACGAGAGAATGTTTACGGCACTCAGTTTCATCCCGAAAAGAGCCAGAGCAATGGCCTCAGAGTCTTGCGAAACTTCGGGGCCGTGCGCGTACTCGCAGGGATAGGAGCCTAAATTCCTCAGTGTTAAAGATACGACTCCTCTTCACGCTGCTGCTTCAGCAAGGCAACTATATGCTGAGCCGTAACTTTCGCTTGCAATCAGTCGGCGATTTGAACTGGCTCAAAGATTATTACGACTTTGATGCCATCGCATTCTCGATTGATGAGCTGGTGGTCTTGAACGTCGAGCGAGGAACAAAGGATGTCGCAGGTTTCGCGAGGCACCTTTCGGAATTGGTCCAAAACTGCTTCGTCCCACTCGCTGCCGGTGGTGGGATACGTTCGCTTGATGACGCCTTTATGCTCTTGAACGCGGGCGCGGATAGACTCGTCGTCAACACCCCGCTGGTCAGGCAGCCGCAACTGGTTAAGGAACTGATCAGTACGTTTGGCAGTCAGTGCGTCGTCGCCTCGATTGATTACAAGCGACGCGACGAGTCGACTGAAGTTTTTATCGCAGACGGCGGCGAGACGACGAATTGGACCGTGGAAGAGGCCGCCCGAAATGCCGAAGATTTGGGAGTAGGCGAGATTTATCTGACCTGCATGGACCTCGACGGCACTGGTCAGGGTTATGATTTGAAGACTATTCGTCGCATCGCTGAAACGGTGCGCGTGCCGGTCATCGCGTCCGGCGGAGTCGGCAAGTTTGGTCAGCTTGCCGATGGCATTGAGCGCGCAGGGGTCCTCGCCGTTTCCACTGCGCATCTTTTTAATTTCATGGCTGACGGCCTCATCGAAGCGCGCTCGCACATGAAAGAGCGCGGCATTGACATGGCCGAATGGGATATCCGCTTCAACGAAGAAATAGTAGGCGCGCTGCAATCGTGAGCTTGGACAACTCAATATGTGGGTGTAGCCGATGAGCGAGATCCTCGGTCTGATCTGTGCGCGCGGAGGCTCAAAGTCCATCCCTCGCAAAAACATTGCCCTCCTCGCCGGGAAGCCGATGATTGCCTGGACAATCGAAGCGGCGCTAAAGAGTCCGTCCTTGACCCGGGCGGTCGTTTCCACCGATGACGAGGAGATTGCCGAAGTTGCCAAGCATTGGGGCGCCGACGCTCCGTTCCTTCGTCCGGGGGAACTTGCCCGGGATGACACGCCTGGTATCGAACCGGTATTGCATGCGCTGCGGTGGCTGGCCGAACACGAGAGTTATCATCCGGATTACGTTATGCTGTTGCAGCCGACTTCCCCGCTGCGCACGACAGAAGACATCGAAGCCGCGGTGCGGCTCGCGCGGGAACGGGGGGCCGATTCGGTTGTTAGCGTCACTGAGGCAGCCACACATCCGTACTGGATGAAGCGCATCACGGAGAATGGTGAACTGGCTGAGCTGGTGCCAACAGAGCAGGAGTACTCGAGGCGACAGGAATTACCGCCTGCGTATGCGCTGAACGGGGCCATCTACTTAATTAAAGTCGACACTCTGCTGGAGCAACACACATTCTATCCCGACCGCACTCTTGCCTACGTCATGCCGGCGGAACGCGCGCTGGATGTCGACGAACCGTGGGACTTGTACCTGGCCGATTTGGTTTTGCAGGATAAGAACAGCGATGACATTGATTGATATTGCCGGTAGGAAGGTGGGGTCGGGACAACCATGCTTCATCATCGCTGAAGCTGGTGTCAATCATAACGGCAGGATTGAGTTGGCCGGGCGTCTGATCGATGCAGCAGCAGCGGCGGGTGCGGACGCCGTCAAATTTCAAAGTTTCAAAGCTGAAATTCTCGCCACTCCGGCCGCGCCAAAAGCGCAGTATCAGCTATCAGGAACCGACGAAACCGAATCGCAGATGGCCATGCTCCAGCGCCTGGAGCTTTCCCCAGGCGCTCACTGCGAGCTCCGCGATCATGCCCGGGCCCGCGGAATCATTTTCCTCTCAACGCCTTTCGATGAGATTTCCGCCGATTTGCTCGCAGAGGTTGGCGTTCCCGCTTTCAAGATAAGCTCTGGGGACGTCACCAACCTGCCGCTGCTGGAACACATCGCGCGCAAAGGCAAGCCAGTAATCCTTTCGACTGGTATGTCCGACCTGACCGAAGTGCGCGCCGCTCTGACGGCTCTGCGCGCTGCCGGATGCAAACAACTTGTAGTGCTGCACTGTGTCTCGAATTATCCAGCCAATGCAGCTGACGTTAACCTGCGAGCGATGCAAACGATGACGATGGAGTTTGGAGTACCCGTGGGCTACTCTGATCATACTGAGGGGATAGAGGTGGCTCTCGCCGCTGTCGCTCTCGGAGCTTGCGTCATTGAAAAGCATTTCACGCTGGACCGGAATTTACCCGGCCCGGATCATAAAGCTTCGCTGGAGCCGGACGAACTGGCGAGGATGGTCGAAAGCATTCGCAAAGTGGAAGCTGCCCTTGGAGATGGACGAAAGGCTCGGGCTGACAGCGAAGCCGACACAATGCAGGTCGCGCGGCGAAGTTTGACGGCGGCCCGGGATATTCCGGCGGGAACGATTTTGACCCGCGGCCTGATCGCCATCCAGCGACCGGGTACCGGTATCTCTCCGGCGCTGCTGTCATCTTTGGTTGGACGCCGCGTTTGCGTCGACGTGAGCGCCGGCAGCCTGCTCAGTTTTGAGATGATCGAGTGAATTAGATGAAGACAATTGGCGTGGTCACAGTAGGGAGGTCAGACTACGGGATTTATTTGCCGGTGCTGAAGCTTATCAAGTCGCAGCCCGATCTCTCTCTGCGCATTTTTGCCGGGGGGATGCATCTCGCTCCCGAGTTTGGCTGCACCGCGCGAGCAATCGAAGAAGACGGCTTTGAGATTGCCGAGCGCGTTGAGATACTGCCTTCCTCGGACACGCCGGCCGCAGTGGCAGAGGCGATGGGTCGGGGAACGATTGGTTTTGCCCAGGCCTACACTCGCCAGCGACCGGAGATGCTGCTGGTGCTGGGTGATCGCTTCGAAATGCACTGCGCCGTGGTGGCGGCCCTTCCCCTCAAGATTCCGGTGGCGCACATTCACGGCGGCGAATTGAGCGAGGGCGCGATTGACGACGCGTTGCGCCACTCAATCACAAAGATGAGCCACCTGCATTTCGTGGCGACAGAAACATATGGGAACCGAGTCATACAGATGGGCGAAGAACCGTGGCGGGTCGTGATCAGCGGCGCGCCCGCGCTCGATAATCTGAAAACGATCGAACTGCCAACGCGCGCGCAACTCGCGAAAGACTATGGCCTGCGGGAAGAAGAAAGCTTTTTGCTGGTCACGTATCATCCAGTGACTCTCGAGCATGAGAAGACTGAAGAACAGATGACGGCGCTCTTGCAGGCACTCGGCGAATCGGACATGGCAGTCGTGTTTACCTATCCGAACGCCGATACGGGCAATCGCGCCATCATTCAGTTAATTGGCGAATACGTTGCCGGCAATAGCCGCGCCCAAACCTTCGTCAATCTGGGGACGCAGGGGTATTTCAGTATGATGAAGCACGCGGCGGCCATGGTCGGTAATTCTTCGAGTGGTATTATCGAGGCAGCTTCTTTCGGGCTACCCGTGGTCAACATTGGCAATCGGCAGCGCGGGCGCCTCCGGGCGGCCAACGTGATTGATGTGGGCTATTCGCGCAGCGAGATCGTAGCCGGCATTCGGCAGGCGCTGGCGCCTGACTTTCGCGCCCGCCTCGATGATCTTGTGAATCCGTATGGCGACGGCCACGCGGCCGAGAGAATAGTCGAAACGTTGCGAGCGGTTGAATTGAACGACAAACTGCTACTGAAACATTTTCATGGGATCTGAAGATATGCGTGTGGTTGGTCTGGGAGCGGGCGGACATGCGAAAGTCGTCATTGAAATTTTGCGACTTCGCGGCGGCCACGAGTTTGTCGGGCTGCTCGATGTGAACCCTGAATTACAGGGAACTAAGTTATTAGGTGTCACCGTGCTCGGCGATGACTCGCAACTGGCCGAGCTTTATCGTCAGGGCGCGCGCGGGTTTTTCATAGGAGTGGGCTCCGTCGGAAACTCGAGCCGGCGTCGACGCCTTTACGAGCAAGCGCTGCACGCAGGATTTGCAGGTGCACGCGCCGTGCATCCGCAAGCAATAGTCTCCGGCGCGGCAGAGATCGGCAACGGACCCACCGTGATGGCCGGCGCCGTAATCAATGCGGCGGCGCGGATCGAAGATAATGTAATCGTCAACACGGGAGCGATTGTCGAGCACGATTGCGTTATTGAGAGTCATGCACACGTAGCTACGGGCGCTCGTTTGGGAGGCGGCGTTCGTGTTGGCGAAGGCGCGCACATTGGCCTTGGCGCGAGCGTCAGACAGGGCATTACGATCGGCAGGAATGCCATTGTGGGGGCCGGCGCCGTTGTCATTGAGGATGTTCCCGAAGATGTCACTGTAGTCGGAGTCCCGGCGAAGATTTTGAAAGAGGCGAGGCGTTAATGTCTAGATTGGACGAGCTTGTGGTTTCACCGAACAGCTGTATACGGGAGGTGCTGGAGTGCATCGACCGTGGCGCGCAGGGCATCGCTCTGGTCCTTGACGACGAGAGACATCTAATTGCCACCGTAACCGACGGTGACTTGCGACGCGCGATCCTGACCGGCATGGATCTGGAACTGAATGTTCAGAATCTGCTCGCGCAACGCGATCCGACCTTTCAGTCCGGTCCAGTGACCGCTCCCGATGGCACGCCCGACGCGGCCTTGATTCACCTGATGACCGAGACAAGTTTGCGCCAGATTCCATTGGTGGACGAAGAAGGTCGGATTGTGAACATTGCTCTTTTGAGTGAGCTGGTCAAAGAGTATGAGTTGCCACTGCGCGCCATGGTGATGGCCGGTGGATATGGAATCCGGTTGCGCCCGCTCACCAATGAATTACCAAAGCCGATGCTGCCTATCGGCGATCGCCCTTTGCTGGAGCTAATCGTCGAGCAGTTGCGGGACGCAGGCATTCGCCAGGTGAATGTGGCCACGCACTACAAAGGCGAGATGATCACCGAACATTTCAAGGACGGACAGGGCTTCGGCGTCGACATTCGTTACGTGAGGGAAGACCAGCCCCTCGGCACCGCGGGAGCGCTGAGCCTGCTGGAAGAGTCTGACCAACCTTTGCTGGTGATTAATGGCGACATCCTGACCCGGGTCGATTTTCGCGCGATGCTCAATTTCCACCGCGAACACAAGTCCGATTTGACCGTGGCCGTGCGCCAATACGAGTTCCGCGTTCCCTACGGCGTCGTAGACACAGATGGAGTTGCGGTCACCGGCATTTCTGAAAAGCCGCTGGTAAGGCAGTTCATCAACGCGGGTATTTATTTACTGAATCCCTCGATCAGACGGTTGATTCCGAACGGGCAGCACTACGATATCCCCGATCTCATTGAACGACTGTTAGCGGAGGGCCGGCCGGTGGTTTGTTTTCCGATCCGGGAATACTGGCTCGACATAGGAAAATCTGAGCACTACGATCAAGCGAAAGCGGACTTTGCTACGGGCCGCTTCTAAAACTGGAACTCTTTAAGGCAGAGATTGACCTACAAAAACAAGAGAGTCCTGGTGACGGGCGCTGGTGGTTTCATTGGCAGTCACTTGACTGAGCGTCTGATCCAGGCGGGCGCTCGCACGCGCGCGTTCGTACATTACAATTCCACGGGCTCGTGGGGTTGGCTGGATTCCTCTGAGTACAAGAGCGATCTGGAAGTCATCCTCGGAGACGTTAGGGATGCCGATAGCGTTTCCCGAGCTTGCGCAGATGTGGATGTCATCTTCCATCTGGCTGCGTTAATCGGAATTCCTTACTCGTATCTGGCTCCGCTCTCCTATGTTCGCACGAACGTCGAAGGAACTTTGAATGTGCTCCAGGCCGCTCTTCGCAATAAGATAGAGATGGTGGTTCACACCTCCACCAGCGAAGTGTACGGCAGCGCGCGCACTGTTCCCATTAGCGAGGATCACCCTCTACAGGGCCAGTCGCCGTACTCGGCCTCGAAGATTGGCGCTGACAAAATCGCCGAGTCTTTTTATCTTTCATTCGGCTTACCAGTCGTGACGGTGCGTCCCTTCAACACTTTCGGGCCACGACAGTCGGCGCGAGCGATCATACCGACGATCGTCACGCAAGCAATGAGTCAACCGGCCCTGCAGCTTGGCAGTCTCGAACCCACCCGCGACCTGAATTACGTCGCTGACACCGTTGCGGGTTTCGTTAAAGCAGGTGAGACTCCGGCGGCGACCGGACAGGTGATAAATCTTGGTAGCGGGACTGAAATATCGGTAGGCGATCTTGCCAGAACCATTATTGGGGTCATGGGAAAGGATCTGCCCGTGCTAACTGCACCTGAACGCGTCCGTCCGGCGAACAGTGAAGTTGAACGGCTGTGCGCTGATAATACGAAGGCCCGACAAGTTCTGGGTTGGCAACCCGAGTACACGTTGGCAGAAGGTCTGAAGCCGACCATCGAATGGATACAGGAAAACTATGACCGATACCGCCCCGGCGTCTATGCCGTTTGATCCGGGAGCCGCTGCACCGCAGGGAAGCATCGCTCTCTGTGTGCCAGAGATCCGAGGCAACGAATGGAAGTACGTCAAACAGTGTCTCGATAGCGGCTGGGTGTCATCAGTCGGCGAGTTTGTCAGCCGCTTCGAGCGCGACGTTGTGGCCTGCGCGGGCAGCTCTTACGGAATTGCCGCCGTAACCGGCACGGCGGCCCTGCACGTTGCGCTCCTCGTCGCCGGCGTTGAGCCGGATGATGAAGTCATCGTTTCCGATCTGACTTTTATCGCTCCCGCCAATACCATCAGCTACGTGGGCGCGCATCCGGTTCTGATAGATGCCGAGCCCGCACACTGGCAGATCGACGCTGAGAGAGTCGTCGCTTTCCTCGAGAACGATTGTCGTTGGACCAGTGACGGGTTGCGAAACAAGAGCACGGGCAGGCGCGTGCGGGCGATTCTCCCGGTTCATATCCTCGGCCACCCGGTCGAGATGGACACGATTCTTGAAGCGGCGCGCAAGTACGAGCTGGCCGTCATCGAGGACGCGACCGAGAGCCTTACCGCTGAGTACAAAGGCCGGCGCGTCGGCTCCCTGGGAGATGCTGCCGCTTTCAGCTTTAACGGCAATAAGATCATTACGACCGGCGGCGGAGGCATGATCGTAACGCGTAAGCCGGAGTGGGCCGCGCGCGCGAGATACCTAACGACGCAGGCAAAGGATGACCCGATCGAGTATGTGCATGGCGAGGTGGGATTCAATTATCGCTTAACCAACATTCAAGCGGCAGTGGGCTGCGCCCAGCTGGAGCAGCTTGAATCTTTCGTTGCGGCCAAGCGACGTCTGGCGTCAATCTACACCGATGCTTTCCGAGACGTCGCGGGCTTGACGCCTATGCGGGAAGCTGATTGGGCGATGAGCATCTTCTGGATGTACACAGTTCTGGTGGATGAAAGCGCGTATGGTGAAGACAGCCGCGCGCTGATGCGTCGCCTGGCGCAGAAGGGAATTCAATCCCGTCCCTTATGGCAACCGCTGCACCGCTCTCCGGTTTATCAAAAGGCCCAGGTTGTAGGCGGCGAAGTTGCTGATGATTTGAACCGTCGCGCGCTCAGCCTGCCTTGCTCAGCCGGGCTGACCGACGACGAATTGCATTCGGTAATCGATGCGGTGATCGGAGAGTAAGGCATCTCGACAAATTAAGGTGCTCGATTTTGAAGGAATGAAGAATGCAATTGCCGCATCTATCCTGCGCGTCAAGGTCCAATGTTACGCTCTGCTGTTCAGAGTTCAGCATCTGCTGCGGAGAGTTGCGCAAGCGCTCCCTGGCTGCTGGATCGTTCTCGGCATTCCGCGGCGCGAGATCCCCGATATCGAGAAATGGGTAAGCGAAACTCTCCGCACCGGACAGACTTTTGGATCAGACGGGCGCGCTCCGAAATATTTTTCCTTCGATGCCCCTGACCGCGTGCCGCGCCGCAATAGCGCGCCACCCGGAGTCGACGGCGTCCATCCCGAACTTCGTCATCAGTATCTGGAATTTCCGGCGCCTTTCCTCGCCGCGCTGCCGTCAGCCCGGCTCCTGGGACCTGGGGGCTCCGTAATTACACCTGACGGCGGAATTCTCACGCAGTCGACATGGTCACATGCGGTTTTCCAACAGGATCGGATATACCGTTCATTACGACTCCCAAAACCAGAGTTCCTGCCGGGAAGCTACTACACAATCGCCAGCCCGTTCTCGTACAACTACTACCATTGGGTTGTTGAAGTATTGCCGAGGCTGTTCGCCTATGAGTCCGTAGCGGAGATTCGGCCGCGCCTAATTGTCAACTCGCCTCTCAACACGTGGCAGCTCGAAAGCCTGGCGCTTCTTGGTTTCCGGGAAGACGATCTGTTTACCCTGGGTAGTGAGTACCTTCACGTTCAGAACCTGTACTTTCCGTCACTCCTCGGCATAAATCCTTATACACTACGCTGGCTCAAAGAGCGCCTACCTGAGTTCATTACTCCGGCACCGACCTCCAAGCGCGTGTATATCACTCGACGGTTCGCGTCCAAGCGACGTCTCCTCAATGAGAGCGAATTGGAATCCCTTTTGCACGAGCATGGCTTTATTGTCGCTGAGCTTGAGTCGCTGAGCTTTACCGAACAGGTACGACTCTTTGCCGGGGCCGAGATGATCGTGGGCCTGCATGGGGCTGGACTAACGAACATGACATTCGCACCCCGCGGCTGCAAAGTCATGGAGATCGTCCCTCCCGATTATGTTAACGTCATGTACTATATGTTGGCGGAAGTCTTGCACCAGCGGTACTGGTTCTGCATCGGACAACCCCTGGCGGACAACTCTTTGCAGCACGGTGGCACGCACGGTCACGGTGATGTTACCGTTTCTCCCCAGTTGTTCAAGGACACGTTGCTTGAGATGATTAACACCAAAATATAGGCGTCATCGAGGGTAGAATTCGCTTCAAGGTCAAACGAACTTTTGTTTTGACGACATAGCCAGAGTCGACTGGCCGGCTAAGAAGAATCAATGGAACAAAGACAGGGCGTTATCAGCGGCCTGATGAAGAGAGTCCTCTTGCGTCCATTCATAAAGACGCCGCGCCTCCAATCTCTTTGGAGCATGCTGCACACGCTCGCGATTTTTGGAATGAATTATGGAGGCGGCGGGCTGATCGACTTCAGCGGTGAGAAGTGGGTGTTGTCCGAAGTTATCGCCAGGGCTTGCCAGGACTTGCCCATGCCAATTGTTTTCGATGTTGGGGCGAACGTCGGCGACTACTCATTGCTTGTCAGACAACACATCCCGTCGGCGCTCGTCTACGCCTTCGAACCTGCTCCGGTCGTCTATGCTCAACTCACCGAGAGTTTAATCGCGACGGGGAGCTCTATGATTCGGCCGCACCAGCTTGCGTTCTCGGATAGCGAAAAGGAGGTTGAACTTTACTCCTACGCAATTGCAGGAAAGGAAATATCAGTTCTCGCCTCCATCGACCGACGACAGCCAACCCAGATCCTTCAGCTCGACGTAAGCACGACCGAGCGAATCCAAACCAGCACTATTGACAGCTTCCGTGCTGCCAACGGGATCGGTCGAATAGATTTTCTGAAGTTGGACGTGGAGGGCCACGAGCTGGCGATCCTGCGCGGTGCCGCTGCCTCAATAGCCTCAGGTGCAATCTCTATGATCCAGTTCGAGTTCGGCCCGAGCAATATCTATTCACGCACTTACTTTTACGACTTCTGGTCGCTCCTGTCAGGAAGCTACGATATCTACAGAATTATCCCGAAGGGAATCGTGCCGGTCCAATACTATGGCGAGCATCGGGAGGTCTTTCTGACGACGAATTACCTGGCAATCTTACGCAAGCCGAATAAGTCCGACCCTGAGGAATAAAGTCATTGCCCGTCGTCAGAAGGAATTGAATTAGTGGTCAAGCAATGGTGTGGCAGTCATCAATAGCATCAAATGACTTTCTGACCCGCATCCGTTGTAAGATGAGAAGCACCCTGGAATTTTAATCCCATGGTTGACAAGACAAACCTCCTCGAAAAGTCAGTAAAAACTTTGCGCCAGCGAGGTCTGGTTGAGTTGTCGCGGAAGGCTGCCGTTTACCTGGCCCGGGCAATCGCCTGGCGTTCGAACCGGTTGTCGAACGCTCTCGACTTCGTCATTTTGCGCGACTCTCTGATGAGAGAGTATGGATCAATCCTCAAACGAAATGAGATATTTCGCGATCTTCATGCAGGGCGGCGCTGTTTCATCATCGGCAACGGGCCATCGCTCAAGGAACAGGATCTTTCTCCGCTGGCCGGCGAGCTTACCTTCGTCACCAACTCGTTCTACCGGCACCCGGTGGTTGGGAAGGAGTGGCAACCCAGCTATTACTTCCTGAGCGATCCCTGCTATTTTGACGACTCGGCAGATCTGTCGGACTTCGCTCAAATGACCGGCAAAATTGAATCAGCGCCTTTCTTTGTTCCACATTTTGCCAGGGAGTTTCTCGCAAAAACCGGCGCCTTGCCGAGCCAACGAACCTATCTGGTTGCGACCCAGGGCGGGCCGGAAGAAGAATTATGGCGAAAGAAACCCGACCTGACTGCACTCATGCCGGGAGCGCAAACTGTGGTTCAGTTGGCTATCATGACGGCAATGTTCATGGGCTGCTCGAAGATCTACTTACTCGGTCTGGATCATGACTGGCTCTCTCACGGCGGCGAACATATTAATTTTTATAGCGAGCAAGCCATCGATAGCCAACCCGACGGCAATCTCAACGGTTGGCGGTACAAGCCTTTGATGGAGTCTGTCTTAACGATGTGGGAGATATACGAGAAACTCGAACAGGTAGCCCGAGCAGAAGGAATCGCCATTTTCAACGCCACTCGAGGCGGCTTTCTTGACGTTTTTGAACGGGCCAATTACGAAGACGCTGTTATCATCAGGCAGTAAGGCAAAAGCGAATCAGGCGCTGAACGCTTGAGAAGAGGCTGCTGAATGTTGCGGAAATCTGGTCGTATATTGCTGGGCGGTTTGGTGCAGAGGTGGCGCGAATTCAAAAATCCTTCGGCCGGAAAATATCCTGAAGTAAGATTCGACGTGGGCGCAGGGGCGCATGGAGATTGTCGTTTCAAAGAAGGAGTTTCCGTTGGCGCATATACCGACCTGGTTAACTGTGATATTGGACGCTACACATATTTCGCGGCAAATAGCCAGATAAGCAACTGCCGGATCGGGTCTTTCTGCTCAATTGGCCCACACGTTGAAATCGGATTCGGGCGACATCCAACCAGAGATTACGTTTCGACATATCCATCATTTTATTCAAGTCACAGTGCCGGGCGCGCGGATTTTGGGGTGACGACAGATTTTGTCGAACATCAAAACGTAACCATTGGGAATGATGTATTAATCAGTGCGCATTGTTTGATTCTGGATGGAGTGGTAATCGGCGATGGCGCGATCATTGGCGCCGGAGCAGTCGTGCCCAAAGATGTTCCGGCTTACACGGTTGTGGGCGGCGTGCCCGCCACCGTCGTTCGTCAAAGGTTCACTGACGAACAGATAGAGTTTCTGATCGGACTCAAATGGTGGGACAAGGACTTTGATTGGATTCACGCTCACGCGCCTGTCTTTCGAGATATCAATCTGTTGATGGAAGTGGTTGCCAAAGAAGAAACTGCAGCGCTCCTCACGAAATGATCAGGGCTCGGGTTGAGCGCCCGGCTGGACCTCGCTGATTTAACCATACTGAGACACGTCAAGTGATCAATTCAGATTCCAGTTCATCAACCGCAATTGTAATCGGCGCGTCCGGACAGGACGGCTATTTTCTTGCCGAGCGCTTGTTGGATGAGGGCTGGACCGTACACGCGGCTGCGCGCGAGCCCGAGAGTCTGGGACTGTTGGCCGAGTCAGAGAGAGCGGGCGATCGATTGCAGATTCATGCATTCGATATCGAAAGTCCGCGGGAACTTTTCGATTTGATCGCGCGGACGCGGCCGGAAGAAATTTACAACCTGGCGGGAAAGTCCAGCGTCTCTATGTCGTTTGCCGCTCCTTTGCTCGCCTGGCGCACGAATGCAGACTTTGTGGCGCTCTTGCTCGAGTGCATAAGATGTGAAAGTCCACTCTCGCGGCTGTACCAGGCTTCATCGACGGACATGTTTGGCGCCGGCACGGATGGCGCGCTGTTATGTGACGAGGGCTCGGTCCTCAATCCGCAGAGTCCCTATGCCAGTGCCAAGGCGGCCGCACATTTACTCTGCCGTTCCTATCGCCAGGACTACAATCTGCGGATCGCCTGCGGCATTGTTTCGAATCACGAGTCTCATCGCCGGCCCGCAAATTTCCTGACCCGCAAGATTGCCGATCATGTCGGTCGCTTGCGTCGACTGAATCCAGCTGAGCGCGCGTCGCTCCCGCCGCTGCGGATGGGAAATCTCAACATTCGACGTGACTGGGGATTTGCTCCGGACTATGTAGACGGGATGCGCCTGATTCTGCGCCAGATCAGTATTCGGAACGCCCGCCGTGCCGAAGTAACTGCTGCGGCTGATACCGACCCGTTGCTTGATGAGGGTCGCGCCTATAAAGATTATGTTTTGGGAACTGGCTGCACCTATTCGGTAAGGGATCTTGTCGATACCGCGTTCCGGCTGGTCGAACTTGATCTGGACTGGGACGTTGACGGAGAAGATCCGAACCAGTGGCGAGGGTACTTTCGCTCCAGTGGACTGCTGGCGGTTGAGACCGATCCGGCGCTGCTGCGACCGGCGGATCCGTTGATAATCCAGGTCGATCCCTCGCGGGCGCGCCGAGAGCTCGGCTGGTCGCCGCGGATCGGACTGGAAGTCTTTCTTGCCGATATGTTGAGCCAGCCAGTAGCGGCTAACGCCAAATAGCGGCAGAAGAAGGCCGAGTGTCTACTTAGCAAAATGCATTATCACCTAATCGGCATATGTGGGACGGCGATGGCGTCTTTGGCAGGCATGCTGCAAGCGCGCGGGCACCAGGTGACGGGCTCTGATGAGAACGTCTATCCACCGATGTCCACGATGCTCGAAGGTCTGGGCATCGGCCTGATGACCGGTTACGATGCGGCGCACCTTGAGCCGGCGCCGGATTGCGTCGTGGTCGGCAATGCGATCCCACGTGGAAATCCCGAAGTCGAAGCGGCGCTCAATCGTCGGCTTCCGTATCGCTCATTGCCTGAAGTTCTCAAGGAAGAATTCATTCGCGGCCGGCGATCGCTGGTAGTTGCCGGCACCCATGGCAAGACTACGACGACGAGTCTCGCTGCCTGGGTGATCGATCAGGCCGGCCTTAATCCCTCGTTCATGGTGGGCGGAGTCGTGCAGAATTTCGGCGCGAGCTTTCACGTGACTGACAGTGATTACTTCATCATCGAAGGCGACGAATACGACACGGCCTATTTCGACAAAGGGCCAAAGTTTATGCACTACCTGCCTGAGCTGGCAATCGTCAACAACATCGAATTCGATCACGCAGATATTTACGAGGATCTCGACGCGGTAAAACTGGCGTTTCGCCGCTTGATGAACCTGGTGCCCGGCCATGGAAAATTGATCGCCGGTTGGGATAGCCCGCACGTACGCGCAGTAGTCGCCTCGATGGGACAGATGCTGTTCACCGAACTTGAAACCTTTGGCACCAGCGAAGAAGCCCGCTGGTGCGCGCGGAATATTTCCTGTTCGGATGGGTGGACCAGCTTTCAGGTCCTTCGTGAGGGAAAGGAATGGGGCGAGTTTCAAACTCCCCTGATCGGCGATTTCAATGTACGCAACTGTCTGGCGGTGATTGTGGCCGCGGATGCGTGGGGAGTTGAGCGGAAGGCGATCCGCGATGCGCTCGCGACTTTCAAAAGCGTCCGCCGCCGTTGCGAAGTTCGCGGGGAAGTTAACGGCATCACAGTCATCGACGACTTCGCGCATCACCCGACCGCGGTGCGCGAAACCCTCGCAGCCCTGAGGCTAAGGTACCAGGAGCGGCGCATTGTCGCGGTCTTCGAGCCACGTTCGCGCACCTCCTGTCACGCAACTTTTCAGGATGCCTACGTCGCCGCTTTCCTGCCGGCTGATTATGTGATCATCTCCCGCGTATTTGATGCTCAGAGGGCCGCTGAAATGGGCGGCGTGCTCGACACGGCGAAGTTGATCGACGATATCGCCGCGCAAAATAAACCTGCATTCGCGATCACCGACGTCGATGAGATCGTGCGCATTCTCGCTGCCGAACTTTGCCCTGGCGACGTCGTCATCATCATGTCCAACGGGGCCTTTGGCGGCATTCATGAGAAGCTGCTGACGGCAATCGGTGGCGGACTCGAAAACTCCGCACGGATTATTTGACTCAGCATGGAAGAATAATCCCTCCTGCCGCGTCTGACTCTGTATGGAAACTATTGAACAAGCGCACTGTGAGGCGGCATGACGAGCGGAACAGAGTTACCGGCTGCGAGAGTGATGCAAGTCGTCCCAGACATTCCTCATCCGTCCCGGGGCCTTTCCTTGAAGAGAGTTATTACTCTTTCCCTGGCGGCTTTTCTTTCTGTCATCACGACGGGTTCCCACTCATCACTCAAGGGTCAAACTCTCTCTTCGCGAGTCTCGTATCGAATTCACGTCAATGCAGCTGATCTATCAGGCTTTGATGTGGAGATGCGAGTTGCCAGGGCCCGCGGCACGGTGCGTATCGCAATGCAAGCGCATCCGGAATACGATGATCGCTATTCGCGATACGTCGAAAATCTCACGGCCGAGTCGCGCGGCGTAACGCTAAAGGTCACGAAGGAAGAGAATGCATTGTGGCGCGTGGATCAGGCAGAAGGCGATCTAACTGTAAAGTACCGCATTCACCTGCCGCCCGAAACGACCCCGACACGCGCGGCATGGAAACCATTTCTTTCGTCAACGGGTGGCCTCGTCGGTGATCTGCACTCGTTCATGTATGTTGTTGGCGCGACCCAGGCTCCCGCGCAAGTGACGCTCGACCTTCCCAGCGGTTGGGCCGTCGCATCCGGACTGGATTCCACAAAAGATCCAAGGACGCTTGCTGCCACATCCGTTGAGTTGCTGCTGGACTCGCCCATCATCGTTGGTCAATTCCGCAGCTGGGACTTTACCGTGAATGGCGTCCAGCACCACGTCGTGTATTTGCCGCAACCTAACGCGGTCGTGTTCGACACTGCTGCTTTCGTCGCGGGCGTTCAAAAGCTCGCAAGCGAGGCTATCAAGATCGCGGGTAAGCCGCCTTATCGCAGTTATACATTTCTTTATCAGGACGGAGCTTACGGTGCGCTCGAGCATCTCAATTCCGTCACGATCGGCGTGACGAGTCAAGATCTCGCGCAAGGACTTATGTGGGTCTTCAGCACAACCGCCCACGAGTATTTCCACACCTGGAATTTGATGCACGTGCGCCCGGTCGAGCGCGTCGGTGTTCGCTACCGTCCCGCGGATCCAACGGGCGAACTGTGGTGGTGCGAAGGCGTCACCATCTACTTTAGTGATCTGATGTTGCGGCGCGCGCAGCTTCCGAATTTCGATCCAACGCGCGTGGCGCACCTAGAGACCTATATCGGGGCGTATCTGTTGACGCCCGGATATTCGCGCTACTCGGCTGAACGCGTGAGCCGGGCAGCCGACGATCCGCTCGGGCTTGGCGACGACACTGCCAGCACCCATTCCCAGGGAAACCTGCTCGGCACCATGCTGGACCTGATGATTCACGACACGACTCACGGGCAGCGTTCGCTTGACGACGTGATGCGTATCTTGAGCGGACGATTCACACCACAACGCGGCGTCACCAGTCGCGACATCGAGCGCGCGGTTCATGACGTCTGCAATTGCGACGCCCATCAGTTCTTTGAAGAATATGTGCGGGGAGCGAGGCCCATAGCCTTTGATCATTACCTGCGGATGATGGGAATGCGGGCGCAGGTGACGTGGTCGCCGGCGCTCGGCAATGACGGCAAGCCGGCGCCCGACATTCGCCTCTCCGCTTTCAGTAAGGACGACAACCCGACTCTGTTCATTCACCTCTCGAACCCGGCCAGCGTCTGGGGTCGTGCAGGGTTGCACACCGGCGATCGCCTGGTTACGCTCGAAGGCCGTCCGGTCGCAACTCCAATGGATTTCAGATCCCGGCTGGCCCAACTTCACATCGGCGACACAGCGAGAGTGGAAGTCATGCGCAATGGCGTCGCGTCGCAAGTGTCGGTCTCAATCAATGGCTACGATCGGCCCACCGTTCATCTTGTTGAAATTGCCGATGCGACCTCCGAGCAGTTGAGATTACGAGGGCAATGGCTGACGGCGGCGCGGTGATCCCTAATGCCATCGAACATTGGTCGATTTCCTTAGTCCGCGGTTCAAGCGACGTCAGTTCGGCGCGAGTTTGCGAAGTGGACGAATGAAAATAGCCCACCGATTCATCGGTGGGATCAGACGAGAGAATGCAAACGTAGTCCGTAAGCGGACGGCTGAATTTCAAAACACGTAGCGCGAATCGTGTTCGATGCCATGCTTCTTGAGCAGCTCTAGAAACTCTTCCTGGAAGGTCTTCTTCCTGTGATGCTCTTTTTGACGATTGATGTACGCGATCGTTTTGGGAAGCTGTGAAGCGCTCACCCTAAATGCGCCGTAGCCTTCCTGCCGCTCGAACTTTCTATGTTCCGCAAATGTCTCATGCACCCATTTCGACGACCCACCTTTTACTAACTGAACTGCCTTGGCAAAGCTCATCATCCCCGGCAATGATAGCAACGCGTGCACGTGATCTGCCGTGCCGCCAATCGCGAGGGCCTTCATGCGGTTTTCTCTCGCGATGCCGCCGATGTAAGGCAAAAGACGTGACTCCAGCTCTGCATCGATGAACGGATGCCGATCTTTCGTGCTGAAGGCGCAATGCATGAAGTTGCTCACATAAGAGTGTGACATGGGAGCTGCCTCTTTTCTTCAGTCGTCCGCTTCACGGACTTGCTTCGATTTACAACGTGATCCCAGCGATGAATCGCTGGGCTATTTTCATTCGTCCGCTGCGGACTCTAATGGCGAAGGGCATAATAAACGGAAGGCTCGATATCGGAAAGTAATGAAAGTTGCAAGCGCAGTTCGTGACCGCTTTGCTCTGAGATCACAAATTGTGACCTCAAATTCTGACACTCAGTGGAATCAAATAAACAGGATGTCACAGTTTGTGATATCCAGTGATTTCGTGAGGAAGGTGGCGCTCTCCTCCGCAGCCTGCTGTTTGAGGTGCCAATTGGGTACCTCAAAACGAGCTATCTCGATTGCGGGGCGCGAGGCCATTGCATCGCGCGCCTTCTCCGCTCGGCTTGAAACTTGAACCCTAAAACTTGAAACTGTTGCCGCTAATTCTCAGCGGAGGTGGAAGAGCATGAAGGTCGAACGACTTACGCCTATTCTCAACGTCTCGAACATCGTCGAGAGTTTTGCCTGGTTTGAAAAGCTTGGCTGGACGAAGGCTTGGGACTGGGGCGATCCGCCGACGTTCGGTGGCGTATGCAGCGGCGAATGCGAGATCTTTCTTTGCCATGATGGCCAGGGATCGCGGGGCGGCCCGATGCCCCGTCACGTGGGAGACGATGACACGGGCGGGGTTTGGATGAGTTGGTGGCTGGCGTCGCCCGCCGAGGTCGATGCGGCGTACAAGCTGGCGCTGGAGCATGGATTGATCGTGACCATGCCGCCCACCGACGAACCCTGGAACGTTCGAGAGTTCCACCTCAGGCACCCCGACGGCCATATGTTTCGCGTGAGCGCGGGGCTCGAGGAAGAATAAGTTCAACCGTCAGTCAGAGCGGCTTGGACATCTCGATGAAGTGGCAGGGCACCTTGGTCTTTACGTCATCGGGAAAGGGAGATGTTCCGGTTTCGACGTAACCTCGCTTCTGGTAAAAGCCAGGAAGTTCAGCGCGGAGGTTAACGACGTTGATGTCCATGAAGCGACAGCCAAGTCGCCGGCAGTAATCCTCGGTTGCATCCATCAGCAGAGATCCCAGGCCCGCCCCCTGGCGCGAAGGATCGATTGCCAGCAGTCCGAGATAGGCGCGATTGTTTTGGCGTGGCTCGAGGTAGACGCAGCCCACAGTAATACCTTCGAGTTCAGCCAACAGGAACTCTCCCGTAAGCAGGAAGTTCCGGACACCGGCAGAGTCGATACGATCCGTGTCAATAAAAAACTCTTCGGCCAAGCGAAACGAGGAGTTGATCAGAGTCGTGATCGTTTCGGCGTCATCCAGGCCGGCGTCTCTAATCGAAACCATGGCCATGGCGTTAGTGCTGGTCATCTGAAGTCGATTCTCGGATGCGATTTGGAGTGCGGTGGCAACCGAAGCGCGACACCGCTTTGGATTAGCTTCAGGTTCATCTCGATCCAAAGCGCCGTCGCCGCTTCGCTTTGCCGGCGCACTCCAAATCGCCCGCGTCACCCGGCGGCTTACGGCGCTCCAACGATCCGCCAATTGTTATCCGCCTGTGTGGGAACTGTCTTATGCTTTTCGACCCAGTCGATGATTAGCTCGCGCACTTCTTCGCTCGATCGATAAACCACCGGCGCATCCTTGTACATGCTGAAGCCGCCGCCGCCGTTGACGCGATAGTTGTTGGTAACGACGCGGAGTTTTTGAGTTGGATTAAGTGGTTGGCCTTTGAACTTGAGATTCTGAATCCGCTGACCGAAAGGCTTGGTGAGATCGAGTTCGTAGGTGACTCCCGCTGCCATATCAAAGTTGTATCCGGGAATTCGCTGGTCGACCAGATCAGCCGGGCTCTTTCCCGTTTGGTACTCGCGAAAGTAACGCGCCGAGTGCTCGAGCGCATCTTTCAATTGCTGTCCGGTTAGCTCGAGGGTCACCAGAGTGTTTTCGTATTCATAAAGCCCGGCGATGTCGCGCACCGTGACCGGACCTTTCGGAATGCGGGCCTGTGGATTGAAGCAAGCGGCCATCGAGACGTCCGCATTGCCGGCTTCGAGTTGCACGCGCTGAATCAGATCGATAATCGCCGTATCGCGAAAGCGGCAATCCTGCGAAGTTATTTCTTCCGGCGATTCGCCGATAGTGCGGCTCAACCAATCCTGCGTTTCTTTGTCGTAAGGCTGGCCAAGCTGGGCGATTTCAGGATCGACTGCAGTCTTTTCCGTCACGGGAATCGTGCGCGCGGACTTGGCGACAACATGCCAGCGATTATCAATAGGATTCTTCTCAAGATATATATCAACGCGAGCCAGGTGACTGGCCCAGCGATTTGCTTGCGTGATCAGGACTCCGTTAACCATCAGCGCGGGCTCGTTGCGATGCGTGTGGCCCATCAGGATTACATCGATCCCGGGCACACCGCGCGCAATCGCAAGGGCCGCATTCTCGTTCGGGACCTGCGAAGGATTCGTTTGCCCGGTGCGCAGGTCTTCCTCGATCCCCATGTGCATGGCGATCGCGACCACGTCGACTTTCTCTTTTTCGCGCAGAATTGCGACCCATTTCTTTGCTTCGCTAACGGTCTCTTTGAATTCGAGACCGGCGTAGTTCGGGATGTTTTCCCAATTAGGAATTCCCGGCGTCGTCAATCCCAACACGCCTACGCGGACGCCGCCGACCTCCTTCACGAGGTACGGTTGGTAGTGAGTCGTCTCGGTGCCGGTGTTGTAAGTATTGGCCGAAAGCCAGGGAAACTTTGCTTCGCCGCGGGCCTTTTCCAGGACTTTCAAACCGAAGTTGTATTCGTGATTGCCTACGGTCATCGAGTCGTAGTGCAGTGCGCTCATCGCCAGCATCATCGGATCCGGCGGCGCGTTATTCCTCTTGTTATGAAAGTATTCCAGCGGCGTTCCCTGGATCGTATCACCAGAATCGACCAGCAGCAGTTCGGGATCATTCTTGCGCGCTTCCTTTACCAGGGTCGCGATTTTCGAGATGCCCACGTTGTCGTACTTGTTCGTGTAGTAGTCGATCGGGAACACGCGCCCGTGCATGTCGGTCGTGCCCATGATGACCACATGCGCGCGCTGCGCTGCAGCTCCGGATTTACCAGCATCACTGTAAGTGAAAATCGCCAGCGCCAGTGCCACCACCGACAATACTGCTTTGAATTTTCTTCTCTTCATGCCTAACTCCCTGCATCTCAGCGCAAAGGTTCCACGTGTGCATTCATCCACTGTCTCAGCATCGCCAGATCCATCTCTTCTGATTCGACACGTGGGTAGTTGCTCAGTTTGAGAACGGCGTCCGTTACAGAACCGCGAGCGGTAGCGACCGGATGCCACACTCAACCAGAGAATTGAGACACAACGCTTCGGAATTCCGAATGGTAAGCACAAGTTGAGCATAGCATCCGGTCGCTACCGCTCGCGGTTCTGTAACGAGTTCTTCGATATGGTGAACCACCGCTTCTGGATAGGTGAGATATTTGGCTGGTTCAGTCGCCAATCCGCTTCATCTCCGCGAAAGCGTCCCCAAATTTATCAATACTCCGCTGGACGCTCGCCTTGATTTCATCAGTGGCCGCTGGAAGGACTTCCGCCGAAAATTCCTGCTTCGCTCAGATAGATAACGAGCAGCGAGCCTTCGCTAACGTCGGCCTCACGGGCCATTTCAGGCGTCATCTGCACCACCCAGCCGCGGTCACTCTTCTGTGGAATTAACAGGTCAGATATCACACGCTCTTCTCAAAGTTCAGTGGCCAAAGTTTACCACACCTACGCTCAAGCGTGATCTATGGTCGCAGATCGCCACAGGGTCTTACCGCCTGGCTCGGATCAGCCGGCACGGCATAAACCTCGGCAGCCGTGTGGCCCTCGATGCAGCCGGAATAAACCAGGGTAAAGCGATCGCGCACCTCCTTCATCTTGTTCTGGTTTTCAAAATATGTGCGGCCTCTTTGCAGAATGACGAACGTCGATCCTGTTTCGGACACCGAGAACTTCGGATCGCTGAGTACGCGTGACTGCAAATCAGTGCGGCCGAGCTTCTCAGTGTAATAGCGAACTACGCCGGGTGTCTCGGTGACGATCATGGCGTTGCGTGGCGCGCGCTCGCAGACAAAGCGAATCGCATCGTTCAGTCCGTCGTCATAAAATTCGTCGTGGGGAAAGAAATACGCCGCGGATCCCGAACCCAGGACGTTCGTGTACATCGCGTAATGCGGCGCACTCGCATATGCGGTCCACGCCGGCAAGGCCACCAGAACCAGGACCAAGATCGCGGTTGCGGCCCGCAACGCAATGGGCCCGGTCTTTAACTGCTCCAGGCGAGCGGCAGACCAGCGAATCAAAGTCATCGTTCCGATTGCCGCGCCAATATAAACGAACGGCATCAACGAAAGTGTATAGCGCAGCCATTTCGCGCCCACCAGCGAATAGGGCACGATCCAGAATAGCAGCATGAACAAAACAAAAGTATGACCCGGCTGGCGCCAGCGGCGCAGGCTCACAAATAGTCCCACGAGAAAGGCACCGGTTAACGCGAGGGGAACTTTGATAGCCAGGAACAACAGATAGAAATAGACCGGCAAACCCCAGAACGGCGAGTTAGACATGCGGTTCTTGTAAAGCATATTCCCCATCAAGTAGCCGGTATGCGTCAGTAGTTTTTCCCCTGAGTAAGCATCCAGATAGTTCCAAACGCTCGGCAGCAAAACCACCGGATCCGCCAGCACCAGCACCGCGCCAATGATCAGATAGAAGCTGAACGGCGTCCGCCAGCGCGGTTCATCGGCCGACTGTTTCCGCACGGGAAAGAAATGATGATAAAGCATGTTCAGCCCCAGATAGTGCGGGAAATACTTCGACGCCAGCATCAGGCCAAAACTGACCGCGCTCAGGTTTCGCAGCCGATGAAACCACTTTGGATCCTTAACCTGTTTGCTCCTAATGAACAGGCAGAAAGCAAATAACATGAAGAAGACCATCAGAGTGTCTTCCTTGCCGACGCGGTTGTAGGTAATTGCGTTGACGCCGAACGACCAGAACGCAGCAGCCCAAAAACCGGTGGGGCGATCGAACAGCGCGGCGGTCAAAAGAAAAAGCGGAATCGCCGTCAGCGCCCCAAACAGCGCATTCGGAAATCTCAAAGCGGCTTCGTCGCTGATGGTCTGGGCGGTCAGTTGGGTCCAGGCACGCGCGGCGCGCATCGAGATGTCGATCATCGCTTTCATCAGCATGGGATGTTCCGCATTGGCTGTAAAATCACCACGGTCGTAAGCGCGCACGGCGTCCAGCTTGTTGATCTCGTCTTCCGCGAATCCGATTCGGCCAAGGCCGGCTACACGGAGACCAAGACCCATGACGATCATTAGTCCGATCACCAGCATGGTGGTCTTTTCACATGACACAATCATCGTACGCATTTGTAATAAGGGCATGGCAGCGTCCAACTGAAGTCAGTACCGGGAGCGGTAGCGACCGGGTCTCAACTATCCAGACGAGATTCTTGGTGACGGGACCCGGTCGCTACGCTCCCGGTACTGACGTCATAACGCCACTTAACGAACGTCTCTAACTGATCTCTTGCGCCGACCTTTCCGCTGCTTCAGCAAGCGCGGCTTCTGCATCTCGCGCCACGGCTCGTAACGATAGTCCCCGGTGCAGCAGCAGACCCAGACCGATCGCGGCCCAAAAGACATCGCGCGCTTTGCGCACAATGGCGAGGGTCACTCCGGCGGCTTCCGTGAACAGCAGAACTTTCGAAACCTTTCCCGTGCCGGCCTCGTCCACGCCCAGGCGCAACGGAATAAACTTGAAGGCCATCGTGATCACGCGGTTGACCGACTCCAGAATGAAAGCCGTAAGAAACGTCGGCGGTTGTTGCGGGCTGATGAAACTCAAGGTGACATAGATTTCGCAGACACCGGCCAGATGAAAGCACGCCTCCAGAAGGAGGATGGGAATGAACCGGACCCGATGCCGGCGATAGAAGCCGTAGATTAGATCTTCCATCGTCCGACCTTTTTCGATCCACTTATCATTGAGACCGCGCCGGTGCAAAAAGCCGGCCGTGCCGCTGATGAATCTGATCTGCTTGCCGATCAGCACCGTGCCCAGCACGACTACGATCAGAATCACTCCCAACACGACGAGACTGCCCAGACGCATTCCCTGCGGCAGGCTAAAACTCAAGAGCAGGGCAATCATCCCGGTCGAGATGGACACGGCCACGGACACGCTATAAAAAATGTTCTCGATGGCAATGGACGACAGGCCGGCCATCAACGGCAGGCGATCGCGAATCAAAGCGGGCTTGGCCGGCTCAGAGATGACGAAGCTGGCGAAAGGCAGCACGTTGCCAATGGCATCGCCCATGACCCTCGCTCGAAATGCGTCCCAGAACCTGAGGCGGTGAGGTGCTTCGACGCACAGCGCCCACGAGAACGAACGCACGATTTGTCGCACAGCCGAAATCGCGAGAATGATTAGAAAGCCCGCGCCCAGTCGCCTGATGCCATCCGCGATTTGCCCAACCCCGGCCCGCTTGACGAAATAAGTGAACAGGCCGAGACCCAGGACGGCGAAGATGATGCCGAGCGGGGTAACGCCCTTTCGTGAGCCTTGCGCTTTCGCTTGAGTCATCTGATTTAAACTGAGTGAGGAAACAAACATAGAGCATCGCGCGGGCGATGTCCAAAGCCCAAATGTCCGACAAACTTCAGTTTGTCGACCTATAGAGGAACCATGAGGTCAGTACCACCTGCGTGACCCGGTGGGCCAAACACTCAATGATTGTGGCTAGTCTTTTGCACCCACGCTCGCGTAGGTGGTACCGACTGCATTACGCCGTTTGAATCAATCGACAAACTGAAGTTTGTCGGACATCCCTCCCCGTTTTGCCTTTTGGTCTGCCCGTTGATTATGATGTCGATTCAAGATCGACAGACTTTCCCCGCGGGCCCAGTCACACAAATGAGTCAAACTCGAATTGCCATCGAACAATTAATAGCGCGTCCCCTGACGACGCTTTCTGAAGACGAACAAATGTTTCGCGCCAGCGTGCGCGAGTTTGCCGAAGGCGAACTGCGCAAGCGCGTCGAAGCCATGGACGAACAGGGTCACTTCGATCCCGAGCTGACGAAGCAATGTTTCGATCTCGGACTGATGGGAATCGAAACGCCGGAAGAGTTCGGCGGCGCCGGGGGCTCGTTCTTTCAGGCGATCCTCGCCGTCGAAGAATTGTCACGCGTTGACGCTTCGGTGGGCGTCTTTGTCGACGTGCAGAATACTCTGGTCAACAACGCGCTGATCCGCTGGGGCAATCAAGAGCAAAAGACAAAGTACCTGCCCCAGTTGGCCAGCGAAAAGGTTGGCGCGTACGCGCTCAGTGAAGCCGGCTCAGGGTCGGACGCGTTTGCAATGCAGACCAGGGCCGTCGATAAAGGCGACCATTTCATCATCAACGGCCGGAAGCTCTGGATCACCAACGGTAAGGAAGCGGAAATCTTCGTGCTTTTCGCCAACGCCAATCCCGAAGCCGGCTATCGCGGGATCACCGCGTTCATCGTCGAGAAGGGTTTTGCCGGCTTCTCAGTCGGGAAAAAGGAAAATAAGCTCGGCATTCGAGCGTCTTCGACGACGGAAATAATTTTGGAAGATTGTCCGGTGCCCAAAGAGAACGTGCTCGGCGAAATCGGCAAGGGTTACAAGACTTCGATCGAAACGCTGAACGAAGGACGCATCGGCATCGGCGCCCAGATGATCGGCATCGGCACGGGCGCGCTGGAATGCGCGATTCGTTACACCGGCGAGCGCGAACAATTCGGCAAGCACATCAACGAATTTCAGGGCGTGCAGTTTCAACTCGCCGAGATGGCCACGGACCTGGAAGCCGCGCGGCTGATGGTTTACAACGCCGCGCGAATGAAGGATGCCGGGCAGAACTTCGTCAAAGAGGCGGCGATGGCCAAGCTGTATTCATCGCGGGCCGCGGAACGAATTACTTCGAAAGCGATCGAGCTGTACGGCGGCTATGGCTATGTGAAGGATTACCCGGTTGAGAAGTTCTGGCGCGATTCAAAGATTGGCGCGATTTACGAGGGGACTTCGAACATGCAGTTGCAGACAATCGCGAAGTTGATAATTGGCGGGAAATAGGAACTCTGTGCGAACCACGGAGTAAAGAAATTATGGCCGCATCACGAATCGAAATCTTCGAACAAATGCTCGCCGGTGATCCGTCGAATACAATGGTGATGTTCGGCTTGGCGAAAGAATATGAGAAGGCCGGCGATGAAACTAAGGTGATCGAAACGCTCGAGCGTTATCTCGCCGCCGCCGATGATGAAGGGAACGCATACGGCATGCTGGCGCGGGCCTTTGAGCGTACGAAAGAAAGCGATAAAGCCCGCGCAGCTTACCAACGCGGCGTAGAAGCAGCGTCGTCGCACGGCCATCCAGGCATGGCCGAAGAATATCGGGCGATTTTAGAGGGTGAGTACGCGACGTCATAACGGGGCAGTAGCCCGACCGTAAGGGAGGGCTCAAACAATCATGAGCGATTTAAAAGTTCTAAGACTGGTAAAAAAATCGGAAGGCGAGCTGCCCGAAAAAGCGTTCACTGCGAATGCCGTCGCGCAGCCCGAGCCTAAACCTGTGCCTGCGCCCTCGGCCAGGCCCGTCGCGGCGCCCGAGATTAAACCCGTTCGGGAGCGTAGTCAGCAGCGCCGGCACCAGCAGCAGCGCCAACAGCCGAGTCTCAGCCGCGCAGAGATGTTGACGATATTTCGCACGATGTATCTGTCGCGCAAGCTCGATGACAAAGAAATTCAAATGAAAGGCCAGAACCGGATCTTCTTTCAGATCAGCGGCGCTGGTCACGAGGCGATCCTGGTGGCCGCCGGCATGTGCCTAAAGCCCGGCTATGACTGGTTCTATCCGTATTATCGCGATCGCGCGCTTTGTTTGCAGTTGGGAATGACGCCCCTGGAAATGCTTCTGGAAAGCGTCGGTGCTGAGGCTGATCCCAACTCGCATGGCCGGCAGATGCCTTCGCACTGGGGCCACAAGAAACTCAACATCGTTTCACAGTCGTCACCTACCGGCACGCAACTCCTGCAGGCAGTGGGCTGCGCTGAGGCTGGTTATCGGGTAAAGCTGGTCCGTGAACTGAAAAGAGTCGTCAAAGGTTTTCACAACGATGAAGTCGTTTACGTTTCGCTCGGCGACGGCACGACCAGCGAAGGCGAGTTTTGGGAAGCGCTTAACACCGCCTGCAATCTGAAACTGCCGGTTGTGTTCCTGCTGGAAGATAACGGCTACGCGATCAGCGTTCCCGTCGAAGTGCAAACCGCAGGCGGCGATGTTTCGAAACTAATCTCCGGATTTCCCAATCTTTATCGCCAACGTTGTGACGGCACCGATCCGATCGAGTCGCTCGCGACGATGCGGCGCGCGGTCGACAATTGCCGCAAGAACCGCGGCCCTTCGTTCGTGCATGCGAAAGTAATTCGGCCTTATTCGCACTCGCTCTCAGACGATGAAAAGCTGTACCGGGCCGAAGCCGAACGCGTTTCCGACGCGGAGCACGATCCCATTAAGAGATTCGGCGCGCTGCTGGTGCAGGAAGGCGTCGCGGATCAGGACGAGCTGCAAAAAATAAAAGACGAAGTTGACGCGGCGCTCAACGAAGCAGCCGACATCGCTTTGGCCAGTCCGCAACCCGCGCCCGAAACAGCTCTGGACTTTATTTACTCACCGTCCGTTGATCCGACTTCGTCAGAGTTTGATACCGAAGACAAAGTCGAGCTCAGCGGTAATCCCGGCACGATGGTCGATCTTATCAATCGTTGCCTGCACACTGAGATGAAACGCGATCTGCGCGTGATCGTGTTTGGCGAGGACATCGCTGATTGTTCGCGTGAAGAATCGCTGGGCCAGGTCAAAGGCAAAGGCGGCGTGTTCAAAGTCACTGCGAACCTGCAACGAGAGTTTGGCAGCGCGCGGGTTTTCAACTCGCCTTTGGCGGAAGCGAACATTGTCGGCCGGGCCATCGGCATGGCCACGCGCGGCTTGAAGCCCGTGGTTGAAATACAGTTCTTTGATTACATCTGGCCGGCTTTTCACCAGATTCGCAACGAGCTGGCGCTGATGCGCTGGCGCTCGGGCAATGAGTTCTCATCGCCGGTCGTAATGCGCGTGCCGGTTGGTGGTTATCTTAAGGGCGGCGCCGTCTATCACTCGCAATCCGGCGTGTCGCTCTTCACCCAGATTCCCGGGCTGCGCGTCGTCTATCCATCAAACGCGCTGGATGCCAACGGCCTGCTGCGCACGTCGATTCGCTGTGACGACCCGGTGCTGTTCCTCGAACACAAGCACCTTTATCGACAGGCCTACAACAAATCGCCTTACCCGGGCGACGATTTCATGATTCCGTTTGGCAAGGCGAAGAAGGTTCGAGAGGGTTCGGATCTTTCGATTATTACCTACGGCGCTTTAGTGCAGCGTTCGCTCGTCGCGGCCAAACAAGCCGAGCAGCAGGGCATCAGCGTCGAGGTGATCGACCTGCGCACAATGAATCCTTACGATTGGAACGCAATTGCCGAATCGGTGCAGAAAAATGCGCGCGTGATCGTCGCCCACGAAGACACGATGTCGTGGGGTTACGGCGCTGAGATCGCCGCGCGCATCGCCGACGAACTGTTCGAATACCTCGACGCTCCGGTTCGCCGCGTCGCTGCGCTCGACACCTTCGTCGCCTACGCACCGCAACTGGAAGATGCGATCCTGCCGCAGGTTGCGGATGTGCTGAAGGCGATTGTGGAGTTGAAGGGTTACTGAACAGTTGGCTCTCGCTTCACCCCGTTAGGGGTGAGTTGTCTATAGATCTCGCTACCCTCCAATTCCCAAGCTCCTTTAGGAGCGAAATATGTGAATAGCAGCCCGTTACGCTCCTAAAGGAGCTTGGGCTGATTCTAGGCAACGGTGCTATAAATATCTCGCTCCTAGCGGAGCGAAGATGGTGGCCAAGTGCTCTATGAAACAATCAACCCGAATCATCTTCGATCCGAAAGTCATGGGCGGCAAGCCGTGGATTCGCGGCCTTCGTGTCACCATCGGCATGATTGTTGGACTGATTGCTTCCGGGCATTCACGTGCTGAGATTCTGCAACTTTATCCTTACCTCGAAGAAGACGACATTCGTGAAGCTCTGATTTATGCCGCTTGGCGAGTTATGGAAGTTGAACCACGGTTGGTGCGACCGTGACACCCAAATTCTTCCAAACCCCCGCCGCCTTCCGCAAATGGCTCGCCGCCAATCACGCAAAATCAAAAGAGCTCTGGGTCGGATTCTATAAAAAGAACTCGGGCAAGCCGAGCATTACCTGGCCTGAGTCGGTCGACGAGGCGCTCTGCTTTGGTTGGATTGATGGCGTCCGCAAGAATGTCGATGAAAGCAGCTACCAAATTCGTTTCTCTCCGCGCAAGCCTGCCAGCATCTGGAGTGCGGTGAACATTCGCAACGTCGACAGACTAATCAAGGAAGAGCGGATGCAGCCCGCCGGTTTAAGAGCCTTCGAGGCACGCAAAGAATATCGCTCCGGCATCTACGCGTACGAACAAAGAAGTCCTGAGCTGGTCGAGCCTTACCTGGGAAAGCTCAAAAGAAATAAAGCGGCGTGGAGATTCTTTCAGGCGCAGCCACCCTATTATCGCAAGACCATGAACTGGTGGATCGTCAGCGCGAAGCAGGAAGAGACGAGGTTGAAGCGCCTCGACAAATTGATCGAAGAGTCGGCACAAGGACGGCGCATGAGATAGACATGATCCAAAAAGCTGTCTTCGTAAGAGGCGCGCTGGTCGATTCTTCACCCCGTCAGGGGTGAAATGTTTATAGAACTCGCGACACCCTAAATATTCGAGAGCTCCTTTAGGAGCGTAACGGGAATTGAATCGGTCCACACATTCCGCTCCTAAAGGAGCTTGATTGAATTGAGAACCAGGCGCTATAAACATCTCGCTCCTCCGGAGCGAAGAACGCAGCTATCCACGTGCAGCTGTTGAATCGCCGTCGAAAGGCCTATCAATGCGCAAAGTAACGCTCGGTCTCGCTAACAGTCTCGACAACTACATTGCCCGCAGAGACGGCGGATCGGATTGGCTTCACTGGAGCGATGAAGTCGCTGAGATCAGCTCGAAGTTTCTGAAAACTGTCGATGTGATTTTGATCGGGCGCAAGACTTACGAGGTGATGCTCGGCTTTGGCCAGACTTCATATCCCGGCGCGAAGAATTACGTTTTCTCGCGCTCGAAGAAAAAGGCCGCGACTCTGAAAAAAATTTGCGTCGAAAAAGAAGACCGACAAGAATGTCGAGATCGTCACCGCCGACGCCGTGGAAGTTGTCAGTGAACTCAAGAGCAGGAAAGGCAGAGGCATCTGCCTGTTCGGCGGCGGCGAACTGGCCAAGAGCTTGTTTGAAGCCGATCTTATTGATGAAGTCGCGCTTAACATTCATCCCGTGTTGTTGGGCTCTGGCGTTCCGCTCTTTCATCAGATGAAGAAACAAATCGACCTCGAGTTGCTCGACACGAAAATTCTTAAGGGCGGCTACCTCGTAGTTACCTATCTCGTGAAGCACTGAGGTTTTACGGAACGATTGCCGTCAGCCTGTCGTATATGGTCGCGGGCAGGGAAAGGCCGGAAAACAAAGGCGAAAGGTATCAGGTAGGAAAGATGAAAGAAGCAACCGATGTTTTGAAAGTAGTGGGAATTGTCCTGCTGGCGCTGTTTGTGCTGGCGGTGGGCGTGCCCCTCGTTTTGGCCGCGGCCGGTGTCGCGCTCGGCGTTCTGGGCCTGCTGATTGGCCTGGCGATAGCGCTGATTAAGATCGCCATTGTCGTAGCTATAGTTTATTTGATCGTCGTGGGAATTCGGGCAGTGCTGCGATAGGCCTTCAAACAAACTCCCGCGCTCAAAAAATCAGAACAATAAGCGTGAGTTCCTATTTCTCCGGCAGTTCTACACGGATCGCAGACATTTTGTCTGCCCTCCGCCAAGACTGACTCACACATTGAACCTGAAATTCACCACATCACCTTCCTGCATGATGTAGTCCTTGCCTTCCAATCGCATCAGTCCCTGTTCTTTGGCCGCGGCGTATGAGCCGGCGCGCATAAGCTGATCGTAGCCGACGATCTCGGCGCGGATGAAGCCGCGGGCGATGTCGGAATGAATCGCGCCCGCAGCGTCCTGCGCGCGCGAGCCCTGTGGAATGGTCCAGGCGCGCGCTTCTTTTTCGCCGGCCGTAAGGAAAGACATCAGACCCAGCACGCGATAAGCGCTCTTGATCAGTTGATCGACGCCGCTGCTCTTGACGCCGAGTGATTCGAGATACTCGATTCGCTCGGAAGGGGAGAGGTCGACCAGGTCGGCTTCGAGTTGAGCACAAATCACTACGCACTCGGCGCCTTCGCTGGCGGCGATGGCGCGGATGGCTTTAACGTGTTCGTCTTCGTCGGGCGCGTTGAGGGCGGTCTCGTTGACGTTGGCCGCATAGATGGTCGGCTTCATCGTCAGCAGGAAATAGTTGCGCGCGATCACGAGTTCGTCGTCGCTGAGCGGAACGCTGCGCGCGGCTTTGAACTCTTCCAGCGCGGGTTGCAGCTTGTCCAGCACTTCCAGCTCGGCCTTCGCAGTCTTATCGCCGCCCTTAGCTGTTTTCTGCACGCGTTCACGGCGTTTTTCAACGGTGGAGAGGTCCGCCAGCGCCAGTTCGATCTGAATCGTCTCAACGTCCCGGGTTGGATTGATCGAGCCATCGACGTGCACTACCGAATCGTTATCGAAACAACGCACCACGTGGATCATCGTGTCGGTTTCGCGAATGGCGTGCAGGAACTGATTGCCCATGCCTTCGCCCGTCGACGACCCGCGCACCAGTCCGGCGATGTCGACGAACTCGACACTGGCAGGGACGAGCACTTCGGTCTTCACCAGCTTGGCGAGCGGCACCAGGCGTTCGTCGGGCACAGCCACCACGCCCACGTTTGGCTTGCTGGTCGAGAAAGCATAATTGGCGATCAGCGCTGACGATTGCGCCGTCACCGCGTTGAAAAGCGTCGTCTTGCCGACGTTGGGTAGTCCGACCATTCCTGCGCGAAGCATACTGCGAGCAATTCCTCCTCAGTGCGAAACCAACACTTCTACACTGGCGTTGGACGTAACGCAAGTTGCGAACAACTGGAGCATTCATCACGCCGAAGGCGTGACATGTAATAGCGGGGGCAACGCCCCCGGTTCACTCCCAACAAGACAGTCCGACCCTGAAGGGGTCGCATAGAGCATCGACATTGTGCGACCCCTTCAGGGTCAGGTTAATCTCGGGATTGCGATCCAAAAAGCCGAACAAGAGAAGTCCTTGTCCGGCTTTGCATATCCAACCCGCGCCTCAACACATGACGTTGGGGCTCAGTGCTCAATCTTCTGAATGGTGATTGTAGTTGTCGCCGATTTTCCCGCCGTGCGGCTGTAAGAAACCCAATAGCCGGCCTTCGGATAACGCATCATTTTGTAGAGAGAGCCGTCGGTCCTCGCGTCCGCCTCGGTGCCCAGCACGTCCCTGGCCGAGGGAATGGAACTGGCGCCGTCCATGAAATCGATCGAGATCGCCGATACGATGCCGGCTTTATCATAGAAAACCTGCACGGCTTGGGTGTCATTGAAGACGTAAAGGTCCTGGTCGGTGTCCTTAACGCGCGGGTTTCCCAGTTTCTTGCGCGCCTCATCGGCAGTCATCCCGATGCGCACACCTTTAAAGTCGCTGAATGCCGGTTTACTCTCTGGCTCGTCAGGCACTGGCCTGGTCCGTTGCGCGCGCGACGTGATCGGGGTGAGAGCGACGAAAACCAGCGCGCCCATGAGAAGCAAAGCTGAGCTGGTGGTTCGAATTTGAAAGAGTCCGGGGGAAACGAAAATCATTTAGTCCTCCTTCGATCATTGCCAAGCTTGAATTAAGCGGCGGAAGGTTTCTAGAGCCGGGCGCGCTTGGCGTTCTTTGCAGACGATCGGCCATCGCGTTGCCGATGACAATATGCCAGCCGGAATCACAAGTCAATAGTTTCTAAAGTGTCGCCCATGGTTGGAGCGCTGCTTTGATGGGCTATTGACTCGCAGACCGATTTGGCATAGAAGCATTGAGGGTTTTCTGACTCAAGCAGCGATCTTTAATCTGTTCCTAAAAGGAGTACTGGGTAATGAAGAAATGTCTTTCAGTAGCAGTTTTCGCGGCCGTAATAGCACTGATGGCGCTGGCCCAAGCCGGCTGCGCCAGTCCGCAGAATACAAATGCCAACACGGCCAGCGTGCCTACGCCTGAGCCGACGCCGGACAAGACGGCTATTGAGGCTGAGCTTACGAAGATCGAGAACGATTGGCCGCGAATCATCAAGGAAAAGGACGGCGCGGCAGTCAGGCGAGTCGAGGCCGACGACATTTTTATCGTTTACCCGGACGGTTCGACCGCCACCAAAGAACAGGATGCGAAGGACATTGAAACCGGCGCATTGACATTCGATTCGTGGGATATTTCAGATATCAAAACAAACATACTCGGCAAGGACGCTGCGGTGGTCAGTCTTCACTACGTCGTCAAGAACGCCAAGATCAAGGCGCCCGACGGCAAGTCAGTGGACATCAGCGGGCCATACCTTTCGCTGGATACTTTTGCTCTGCGTAACGGTCAGTGGCAGCTGGTGGCGTCGACGACTGTGAAAACCCAATCGCTGACTGCTACAGCTTCACCGACGCCGAAGGCTTCGCCGTCGCCGGGAGCATCACCCGGCATGAAGGCCACGCCTTCGCCGAAGGCCACGCCGGCATTGAAGGGAACACCCGTACCAAAGACTTCGCCTGCGATGAAGCCCGCGCCGACGCCGGCGAAGACAAAGACGCCGTAAGGAAACCACTCAGCGTGAACGGAGCGCGGACATCCCTGTCCGCCTGAGCGCGAAGCGCGAACGTCTTTTTGACTGTAATGGGATTAAGCTGAGCGTGCTACGCACGCTGGCGGACAAGGATGTCCGCGCTCCGACTAGTTAAGCCCAGACACCCGGAATGACTTCACTGCAGGATGGGCACGTTCCACCTGCGGTGACTTTCATTTGCCGTATGAGGTAGCCGTAACGCTCGACCAACAACTCGTCGCAGGACGGGCAATAGGTGTTCTCCCAACGCCCAACTCTTCCGGGCAGATTTCCCGCATAGACATAACGCAATCCCGCGGCGCGGCCGATTTCGCAGGCGCGAATCAACTGCGCGGCGGTCGTGTTTGCATTGTCAGTCATCCGGTAGTCCTGATGAAATGCTGTGACATGCCAGGGAATGTCGGGTGAAACCGACGCGATAAAGTCAGCCGCGCGCTTCAGCTCATCTTCAGAATCGTTAAAGCCGGGGATCACCAGCGTGACGATCTCTTCCCAGAAACCGCGTTCGTGAACCATCTTTACTGTGTCCAGGATATTATCGACCACGCCTCCGAGCTGACGATAGTTTCGATCGCTCATCGATTTCAGATCGATCTTGTAGCAGTCAGTCCACGGCCGCAAATAGTCGAGCACCTGCGGCGTCGCATTCCCGTTCGAAATAAAAGCAGTGCGGAAGCCCGCGGGCTTCGCTTGCTTGAAAACCTCGACCGCCCACTCAGCCGTAATCAATGGTTCGTTATAGCTGGAACCAACCATCGATGCGCCATAAGCCCGGGCCATCGCCACCAGTCTTTCCGGTGTAATCATTTGTGGCGTCGTCACGGCCGCATCGTCGCGCAGGGCCTGTGATGTCAGCCAGTTCTGGCAGTAAGCACAATGCAGATCACAGCCGAGCATGCCGAAGGTCAATGTGTCTGATCCTGGCAGCGCATGAAAGAACGGCTTCTTTTCGGTCGGATCGCACTGGAGGGCCGCCACGTAATTCACCGGCACGCGCAGTTGGCCGCCTTCATTGAAACGGACTTTGCAGATACCGCGCTTGCCTTCCTTGATCAGACAACGATGACCGCAGGCGAAACAGTGCAACGCGTTATCCGCTAAATGCTCGGTCAATTCCGGCGCGCCTGTGGCGGTCATTTCGTCCAGGACTTCAGCGAGTGAAGTTGCGGTGGCGCTCAGCGGCATAATCGTCTAATGCAGAAATTGCGTTGAGGAATTATACTCTACTGGATGCGTGACAAAGACGATCCGATGCGGCTGCCCATCGATATTGACCCGGAGATCATGAGTGGCACTCCGGTTTTCGAAGGAACATGCGTCCCCATCGATGCTCTGACGAACAATCTCGCGGAGGGTGTGTCGTTGGAAGAATTCCTGGTAATTTTCCAACTGTAACGCGCGAGCAGGCGTTAGCCATTATCGATTCATTACACAGACAGGATTAGCTGCAGCATAAATGATCATCGAAGAAATCACCCTCACCGCTTTTCAACAACACACGCGCGTAGTCGGGTGTGAGAAGACCAAGCGTGCGATCTGCATCGATCCGGGCGAAGCCTCAGAAGATATCGTTAGCGCTCTAGACAAGCATGGTTTTGAACTGCAAGCGATCGCCTGCACGCACGCGCACTTAGACCACGTTGGCGGAGTCACCGCGCTTAAGAAGCTGAAGCCTGAGGCGAAGATCATTATTCACTCAGCCGACGAGCCTTTGTATCTGGAGCTGCCAAATCAGCCAGGATGGCTGGGCATCCCGCGTTCGCAGTGGAAGGAATATGGCTTTGATTACGAGCAGCCTCCCAAGGCGGATGAGTACTGGAGCGACGAACAGATTTACAAAGTTGGCGAGCTGAGTTTCCAGGTAATTCATTGCCCCGGCCACACGCCTGGACATGTCGTGCTGTTTGAGCCAAGCGAAAGAAAAGTCTTTGTAGGTGATTGCTTGTTTGCCGGGTCGATTGGCCGGACGGATTTGCCGGGTGGCTCGACCGAGCAATTGATGGACTCGCTTTTCAACAAGATTCTGCCGCTC
Source organism: Pyrinomonadales bacterium (assembly GCA_038210455.1). Taxonomy (GTDB): domain Bacteria; phylum Acidobacteriota; class Blastocatellia; order Pyrinomonadales; family Pyrinomonadaceae; genus UBA11740. Next base: position 117,562 of record JBBQWP010000002.1, read on the forward strand.
GGCGATGAGGTGACAGTCTATTCAGGTCACGGCCCAACTACGACGATCGGCGCGGAGCGACAGACGAATCCATTTCTTACCGGCGCCTATTCGCTGAGACGCGGTGGCAGATTTTGAGGGGGACGCCACGCCCCCTCGAATCACCGGCGGGTCTACTTGTCGACGATGTCCTTCTTTAGAGTGCCGATCACCGACAGTAACTCATCCTTCTCAGCCGTCGGCACTTTGAATTTGTCGAGCGTCTCTACCAGGTGTTTCACTGACGCGTCCCAGTCGTCGTTGGTGATCCCGAGGCCGTGATGCGAAGTCTTCATGTCGCGTCCAGTGTAAATACACGGGCCGCCGGCAGCAGCGCAAAGCTGATCGATCACGTGCATGCGAATTCTCTTTAGCGAATCCTCGCTGTGACCCACAAAGAACTTGTTGAGCTTTTTGTCCGTCACCAGCCGGCCCACAAAATCATCGACGACCGCCGCGATGGCGTCGTATCCGCCGAGTCGCGAGTAAAGCGACTTCTTCTCCTGGGTCGTCGGAGCAGACATCGAAGCGTTCAGCGGCCGCTGGGCCATCGCAGTTACTGAGAAAGCCGCCAGCAGGCAGAAAGTAATCGCAAATTTTCTGGTCATCATTCTTACCTCGCTTAAGGTTTGAGTTGATTGCCAAAAGCCAAAGCGGCATGGACTCCGATTGAGCCCAGCCGCCTTGATAGTTTTCCGAAACCTGCCTGATGCGAATCGATTAGTTGGGCATCAGCACTGTATTGACTACGTGGATGACGCCGTTCGACTGATAGACATCCGCGACAGTAACGGTCGAACTGCCGCCCTTTTCGTCGCGCAGCACGATGTTGCTACCGTCCATCATCGCGATAAGAGTGCCACCGCTGACGGTCTTAAGTCGAGCTTTTCCGTGGCCCTTCTTAATGAGCTTAGCCAGAGCCTTTGAGTCGTACTTTCCAGCGACCACATGATAAGTCAGGATCTTGGTCAGCGTTGCCTTGTTTTCCGGCTTGACCAGCATGTCAACCGTGCCGGCCGGCAATTGAGCGAACGCGTCATTAGTTGGCGCGAAGACCGTGAATGGACCTTTGCTGTTGAGCGTGTCGACGAGGCCGGCGGCCTTAACCGCAGCGACCAGGGTCGTATGGTCTGCCGAATTCATGGCGTTGGCGACGATCGTCTTGCTCGGATACATCGCCGCGCCTCCGACCATCGGGTTATCTTTCATCATCTGCGCGAAAGCTGCGGAACTCCCAATCGTAAGAGCTGCCGCCGCGACCATAATTGCGAAAAACTTCTGCATTTTCGTTCTCTCCCTATTTTGGTTTGAAATTGTGAACTTCTGAGAGATATACGCGGGGCTCGAGGGGATCGGATTTCTCGATACCAGAAGGCCAACGGGGCATTAGCCCGACCATAAGGGAGGGCTCGGGTGTTAGCGCGCAAGTGTGAGCCCTCCCTCACGGTCGGGCTAATGCCCCGGTTGCGATGCGGTTGATTCAGGAGCTGGGACTGCTGAGATACATCGCGCCAGTGGGAACAGCGGATCCTTTTTTCGGTTCCAGGGTGATAGCGATAACCGCGTTCTCCATCGCCTCAGGGGGCATTTGTTCGGGAAGCATCGCGTGGCCCGAGGCGTCGACCGTAAACATTCTTCCGGCCATCGGCGAATGACCTTTCGGAATAAACCAAAGCTCATAAGCCTTGTCGGCCGGAGTTACCGGCAATCCATCCGCCATCAATATCGCCTTGCCCGTTTTTTGATCGTAGACGAAAGTACCGCGTGCATTCTGGGCCGCTGGCATGCCCGCCAGGGCCATCTGCTTCGCCGTCGGCGAGTTGAGCAGCGCCAATGCTTCGCGTTGGCGGCCCAGCACATCACGGTCGCGCACCAATTCTCGCTGCTCACTGTTCATCTGGCGTGAGAGCTGGGCAATCTCCTGCCGCATTCGTACGTCACGCCGCCAAAGCACAATGACGCCCACCAGCAAAGCGACAAAAGCTATGCCTGCTGCCAGTCTTAGCCCCATCGTCCAGATGTCCAGGTTCGCACGCGACTTCAGCGGAATAACCTTTGCCGCCGGCCGATCGTGCTCGACCTTCTCAGTGATACTCGTCATGATCCGATCGCGAACTTGAGCCCGCGGCTCTGCGGGCATCGGGGCATGCGCCAGCAATGCGCCCGCATTCCGCAACTCAATCACCTCGGCCCTGCACTCCGCGCAATTGGCAAGATGCTCTTCGAGCAAACGCGCCTCAGACGCATCAAGCGCATCGAGCGAGTGTCCAGCCAACAGTTCCTGATATTCCTGGTGCTCCATTAAACTAACTCTCGTGACTGTCCCAGCAGTTCGCGCAATTTGATCATACCCGAACGCATGCGCGTCTTGACCGTGCCCAGAGGATCGCCGAGCCGCGCGGCAATCTCAGTTTGGGTCAATCCTTCAAAGTAAGCCAGAAATAGCGTCCTTTTCTGTTCTTCGGGGAGCTGGTCGAGCGCCTGCCTAACAATGGCGCCGGTTTCGGATTTCACCGCATCCGCCGCGGCATCGCCGACCTCGTCGCGTGGCATTTTTTCTGCTTCCTCGGCCAAACGCGTTCGCGATCCCGCCGAGCGCAAACGATCGAGCGCGCGGCTGCGGGCGATGGTTACCAGCCAGGTAAAGGCCCGTCCCCGCGCTTCGTCAAAGTCGCTCGCCCGCCGCCAAACCTGCAGAAAGACTTCCTGCAAAACATCTTCCGCTTCCTGGCGGTCATGTAATATACGAAGGATGAGGCCAAACAGGATTAGCCGGTAGCGATCATAACAGGCAGCAAGCGCAGCTTCGTCGCCCCGCGCCACCGCGTGCAGAAGATCGTTATCAGAAATCTGTGAAGGTTCGGCTTGCACCTGAGAGATGTTTCAGAATCTTACTTATTTAATAATCCCGGGGCACTAGCCCGACCGTGAGGGAGGGCTCACGTTAGCGGCGAATAAAACCCTGAGCCCTCCCTAACGGTCGGGCTAGTGCCCGTTTGACTCGAACAATCCAGATTAATGTGGCGTGGCCACTACTGGACTCAACCTCACCGAAGCCCCGTCGCGATTGGCGCGTACGCGGATCCGGCGGTGACCCTTGTCGTCCGTGCCTGAGGCGTAAGTGATTGTATAAGCGGTACGCATCTGCGCCACGACATCGTCATAGGCTTTCTGCAATTCTTCCAGGCGCTTGATTGGATAGAACACGCCACCGGAAACTGCGGCCAGCTTTTGTCCCTCCTCAGCAGCGCGCGTCGTAATTGTCAGATAACGCGAGCGCATCGGGTCGACGGTGATCGAAGGCCGCGGCACACTTCCTTCGGGAATCAATCCGGAAGGCACATAAAGCGGGTAAATCAGCGCGCCCGATTCGATCGTCGCTTCCAGTATCGCCGGAAACGGAATAAACGACTTGTTGTCATCACCGTCGGAAAGAATCACCACGGCGGTGCGGTCGCCGCGCAGGGACCGGAGCGTATCGACCAGGGTATAGCCGAGCGCGTCCCATAGCGCCGTCGCGCCGCCGGCATCGATTTCATCCAGCTTCTTTGCCAGCAAAGCACGGTCGGTTGAAAAACCGGAGATCACTTTGATGTCGTCGTGAAAGCTGATGATTGAGATTCGATCCTGCAGGCTGGCAGTGCTAAGAAAATCGCGGGCGGCCTTGCGAATAAAATCGATTCGCTCCTCAACGCTGCCGGAAACATCGAGCAAGAGAACCAGGTTGAAAGGCTCGGTTGTGGGCGTGACATTCACAATCTTGCGCTCGCTGCCGTCTTCATAAACGGCGAAGTCAGAGTCGCGCATCCCGGGAATAGCCCGGCCGTTGCGGTCGGTCACGCTGGCGTTGACTCGCATCAGTTGCGGCGCAATCGAAGTTGCCAATTCGCCCGGCGGGCGCAATTTGATCAGCGAAGGTTCGCCGCGCGGCGGCGGCAGGGTCCTGGCAAAATCGCCGAACATGCGCGGGCTGACTTTGCGAATCGCGTCGGTGAGCGGCCCATCGCCACTGCGAACTATCGCGCGCGCGGCTTCAGTCAGCGGTCGCTCGCGCAAATCGCTCGGCGCCATGGCCGGATCCACGTTGAGCAGAATCACACCGCGCTGGGTGGTGAAATTCAACTGCACCAACTCCTGCTTTTCGGGTGGCTTTTCAGTGTCCTCAGGTTTAGTGGATGCTTCATTCGCCGCGTCTTTGTTGCCGGCGCCGTCAGCAGTTTCGTCCGGACTTGGGGCTGCTTTCTTCTGGCGCTTCTTTCTGTTTGCGTCTGGTCCCAACGCGCCGGAAATCGAAAACATCCCGGCGTGGCCTTCCTTAATCGGGGGCAGCTCGACGTCGCTGAGAAAACGCGGGTGGCTGGATTGCCAGAGGAATTTGAACTTGAGTAAGTCCAGCGGCACGTCCGCATGGATCGTTCCGGTATTCGTGAGCACGTCTGCGGCTTCAAAATCGCCGATGACGTCGACCATGCCGGTTTCAGTTTCAATCTTCACCCGCGCGCGCTTCGGCACATGCAGGGTGAGATCGATCCGGTCGCGCCGTTCGCGCACCGTGATCTCGCCGCCAGAGACGTTGATGTCGCCGGCTTCGACCGGGGCGCCCGCCGAGGTGGCGCGCAAACTCGCTTTGCTTTTCTCGTCATCAGACGTAACCACGGAAACACGGCCATGGCGATTCTTGATGAAGAGGAACCTGCCTGTGGTCAATTCCTTTTCATAGGCCGGTGATTGCATCCGCCCATAGGAAGGGAAGAGCGAAACCAGGAGACAGGCCGCAACCAGAAAGGCAATCTGGGCGAGAATTCGGCGGCGAATCCAGGGAACTGATGAACTAAGAATCATCGCGTTTGATCTTGCCTGTGCGGTAGGCCTTGGTCAAGTGCGAACCAGCCCGCTGGTTCCACAATGCTTCTTTGCGCCTTTCGCATTGGCCTTTGCGCCGTTGCGTGAAATGTTTTTTCGCGACTTAGTTTCTCGCAAAGGCGCAAAGGCGCAAAGGTGATACCAAAGGCGGGAAGGAGTTCTGCTAGAATGGCGGCGAAAACTTCGCATGACCAATCGCCAGTTCAATTCCTTTTCCGACTTCTGGCCGTACTATCTTGGCGAGCACAGCAAGCCGGCCACGCGTGTGCTGCATTGTCTCGGCACCCTCGCCGCCCTCAGTTTTGCGATTGCTCTGATTGCGATAGGCCGATGGTGGCTGTTTCCGCTGGCGCTCGTGCCGGGTTATGCGTTTGCCTGGGCGGCGCATTTTTTTATTGAGAAGAATCGGCCGGCAACTTTCAAGCATCCGCTGTGGTCGTTCATTGGCGATTGGAAAATGCTGGCGTTGATGCTGACGGGCAGGTTACAGAACCCCGACTCGTCGGGGTAGCGGGCGGGTTCAAGCCGGGGCAGTAGCCCGACCATAAGGGAGGGCCCCGCAAAGGAGCGCGCTGCGCGCGCTGTGCGGACAGGGATGCCCGCGCTCCATTAAATGAGAGAAACGAAGGCCCAACGCAAAGCGCGCACTGAACAGATCATTAAACTGCTCAAGCGCGCGCATCCTGATGCGCACTGTGCGCTGAATCACTCCAACGCGTTTGAACTCTTAATCGCCACGATCCTCTCGGCGCAGTGTACCGATGAACGCGTCAACATTGTCACTGCCGATCTCTTTCGCAAATATCGTGGGCCCGCGGACTATCTGAAAGTTCCAGCGACTGAGCTGCAAGATGAGATTCACGCCACCGGTTTTTTTCGCAACAAGACGAAATCAATTCAGGGCGCCTGCAAAATGCTCACCGAGGAATTCGGCGGCCAGGTCCCGCAAACAATGGAAGAATTGTTACGGCTTCCCGGCGTCGCTCGCAAGACTGCCAACGTCGTGCTGGGGGTAGCTTACGGCATCGCCTTAGGGATAGTCGTCGATACGCACGTCAGCCGTTTGTCGCAACGGCTTCGTCTGACAAGAGAGAAAGACGCCGGCAAGATCGAACAGGATTTGATCGAGTTCGTGCCACGCAAAGACTGGATCATCTTTTCACACCTGCTGATTTTTCACGGCCGCAGGGTGTGCAAAGCGCGACGGCCGTTATGCGAAGAATGTGTGGTTGAGAAATTGTGTCCGTCGTCGATGTTAAAGACAGGGAAAGTGCCGAATTAGGGGCCGAAAAGTTTACTATTCCTTCACCGGCTTGAAACTGATCAGGTCTAAGTCTTGGATCGCGTGCCCGGGCGCGACTTTTCCTTTTACCTTCACCGTAAATGAGTACTGCTGCTGCAATTTGAATCGCTCGGGCTTATCGGTAAAGATTCGAAGCTGTGGGAAGAGTGCTTGGTCCGCCCCATCAATAAAGCCCTCCGCGACTACGATGTGATCGCCGATGCACGGCTTACACATTGCCTGCGTCGGGCACGGCGGACATTTGTAGGTATCGATCACAAAGCCGGCCACGATGAACATCCCCGTAATGGCATCATTTTTCTTCAGATCACCGAGAGTTAATCTAGGTGCCGGTGTCGGGTCTTGAAAATGGAATGCCCATACATTGAGGTCAGTACCGGGGGCGGACCGGGGTCCCCGCGCGGGCAGCCCGCGTGGGGTGGTGGTAGCGACCGGGTTTCGTCTCGCGAGTTCGGATCGTTTGGAGCCTGGAGACCCGGTCGCTATCGCTCCCCGTACTCACCCCATAACTAACGTCGAGAAAGAAGACGACAGTATCAAACAGGAGATGGTAAAAACCCGGGTGAGCGTGTACGTCATCATGATCCGATTTTCGCCGGTCTCAGAAACTAAGTCTAACCCGCAAAGTGATCTGCCGGTTTCCGCCAGAGCCGCCGCCTCCGTCAAAAAAGAAGAACTGTCCCCCCAGCCCGTTCGACTTCAAAAAATAAGGCGAGGCCATATTTCCAATTGGATTTCCACGATTGGCTTTGTTCAGAACATTGCTGGCATAGATCGAAAACGTCAGCGCGTAGGGCCTTTCGATCGGCGGTTTGGCAGGAGCCTTCTGGGCGCCGGTTGCCGGGGGCGTTTGGGTGCCGGTCGTGGTCACGACGCTGCCGCCGCCAGCGGCGGGTGGCGGCGTCTTAGGTTGAATTGCCTTGCCAAACTTGAAGGTCTTCCCAATGCCCAGGTTCGCTGTGTAGAAGAAAGGTCCTTGTCCAAAGTTCTTCGGAATGATTCGCTGGCCGGCCACCGGATTCGGATCAAAGGCGCCCAGGGGCGTGACGATCACGCCCGGTTTGTTCAGATCGGTAGCAAACGCCGGGCGTTCGGTAAAGAAAGTATCGCCATTCGTATCGTGACCGGTCGTGATATTAAAAGGCGTGCCGGTATTGGCGACCAGAAAAGTATTGATGCTAAAGCCAGAAGGCGTTTGATAGTACGCGCCACCGAAGAACCGATGCCGAGTGTCGTAAGGAGCCCGGCCCCACTCCCGACTGAAGTCATAGGAATCAAAAGAAGAACCACTGGTTCCATTGTCGCTGGTGCGGTTCTTACCCAACGAATAATTCATCCAGAAATTTATCTTGTGGACGGTCCCGTTCAGTCCCACATTGATCGAGTCAGATATCGATTTTCCGGACGACAGATACTCGAGAATGTTACCCGCCGCGTTCCCAAGCGGGCGCACGCCACTGCCCGGCACCAATGGATTGTAAGTTCCCGCCAGCGGCGCATTGATATTTACCGTGCGGACAGTCCGAAGTGTCTGCGCGTGTGAATAATTAATGCTGAGCCTGAGTTTGTAAGGCAGCAGGCGCTCGACGCTGATTGAAGTCCGCAGCGAAAGGTTCGGATCAAGATTCGGCGCGAGCAAGCGGCGCGTCTGTGGTTGCGCAAATGTGTCGAGCTGGGCGATCTGAGGCACGAGCGGAAACAGATCGAGCACCGTTGGATCTGAGACGACGAATTGTTTTTGATTCAGGCCATCAAATCTGCGCGCGTTCAGAATAAAGTTTTCCGATATTCGATTGTAAAAGACGCCGATTCCGCCGCGAATCACTGTCTTCGGGGGCCCGGCCGGCTTTGGCGGTGTCGCTGGTTTTGCTACCGCTACGGTCGTCGGGTTCGCAGCGGTCGCCGGGTTTGGTGTCGTCGCCGGCTTCGCTGCCGTCGGCGGGTTCTTGCTGTCGGTGGCCGGCGGTGTGATTTTCTTGCTCGGCGCCGGAAGCGACCACGCAAAGCCGATGCGCGGCGCCACGTTCAGATTGCTGCTGATGTTGTTCTGATTCTCGTAACGCAGGCCCGGGGAGATTGTGAGATTTGGCCGCAGCTTCCAGTCGTCCTGCACGTAAAAATTAAAGTCGGTCTGATTGACGTCGGCCCGGGGATTTCCACCGGCGATCGAAAACTGCGTGGCGCCGCCACCCAGGTTTCTGATCTGGGCCGCCGTCAGGTTCTGCCTTTGGAACACCAGCGTGCGCCGGTAACGCTCAAGGCTGCTAATCGCGATGGCCGCGCCGCCTGGAATGATCTGATCGTTCGTATCAAGGCTGGGGCCCGTACCGCCGAAGAAGGTGTATGTGCCGCCGAAATTTGATGGAGCGACACTAGCAATCCGCACATTTCTAATCCGCGCACCAACCTTGACGAAGTGTTTGCCCTTTGACCACGAAGTGAAATTTTGCAACTCCATGCGATCCGTCTGGTTAGACGCCGAACCTATCTGGGCGCCGCCGCCAAAAAAAGAGTCGGCCACATTGAGCGCCGGCAGATTCGTACTCGCTCGTTGTTGAGAGAAGTCGTGTCGTATCTGCAGACGCGTTTCATTGATCATCTCTTCATTGATGACCGCCGTCTCTGTCACCTGCAGTGCGTAGTTTTTGCCATTGCCGCTATACGCGCGAGAGGGCAGCGAGAATCCGCCCACGCCTTGCAGGTTCTGAGTGAACCAGCCGTAATCAAAATTCGCGACCAGGGTGTGCTTCTTGTTGACCTTAAGATCGCCGCGGAGACTGAAGTAATTAGAAACCTGTGGCGTTACCAGAGTTTGGTTAAAGGACGCCGGTTTCAGGGAAACAGGATCGAGTATCGTGGCGTTAATAACTGAATTGCCTTCACTCGCATAGCGCCCGAAATAGAAAGAAAAGGAAGCGCGCTTGGGTTTAATTGGCCCGGTCAGGTTTCCGTTCAGGGCGCGCATCTGATATGGCGCGCGACGCGGCGCATACGGATTTCGCGAGTTGAGACTTTCGTCGTTAAAGTTAAAGTTCAGTCCGCCATGAAACTTGTCAGAACCAGGTTGAGTATAAATCTCGATCCCACCCCAGCCCGGATATTCATTCTCAGCCGCATAGGGATTCTGGTTGATGCGAACTTCCCTGATCGCTTCCTTGGGCGGGACTTTCCCATTGGAAAACCCATCGACAGTCACCGACGGAGCGCTGTCTCCCTGGGTTGGTCCGGCCATCGCTTGCAGGGTGGCCAACAACGCGTCCGGATCATTGGGCAGCGCCTCAAGCTCGCGAGCGCGCAATACAGTGGCGTCGCCATTTCGATCAGAGTCGGTGCTGATGCCTTTGTTATCGACGGTGACCGTCTGTTCCACGGTCTCTATGCTCAATTGCACATCCTGCGTCGTGGGCGCGCCCGGGTTGACCAGGATTTTCTTTTCTTCGCGGACGGTAAAGCCAACGGCGGAGACCTTCAGATCGTAAGGGCCGGGTGGCAGTGAGCGGAATTCGTAGTTGCCCGACGAGTTGGTGGTCGCAGTGCGCTCTTTGCCCTGTGCGTCTTTGACCACCACGGTGGCATTGACGACCAGACTGTCGAGTTGATCGGTGACCGTGCCCTTGATGGCGCCCGGCCGCGGCTGAGAAAACCCGTACGACGCCAGGGCGAGCAGCAAAACACCGCACGACAGAACGTTCGGGAAGATCCGGCGCATGGGAGTGAGTGACATAAACCCCTCCAATGTTTCAGAGAATTTGCGCTGGCCGCTGCGGGCCAGGTTAGTTTGGTTGAACTGAGACGACTAAGAGTCCCTACCGTTACACGTCAATCGAAAGGCAGGGTTGCAATAATTCCCCTGGAGCAAGACTGGCGACATACTAGCAGGAAAGCGGCGTCCGTGTGTCAGAAAAACGAGCCAAGGACTTGAAAATCTAATTCCTTGCGGATATGCACAGATGTGCATACACTGCTATCGTGGGTTATGAGTGGGATCCGACTAAGGCGGCCAGCAATCTCGAAAGCATGGCATTGATTTCGCCGATGCTGCCACTGCATTTGAGGACGATTCCGCGATAACTGTTGCCGACAATGACCCGGAAGAAAAACGTTTCGTCACGATTGCTATGGATGCTTTGGCACGCGTCCTTGTGGTTGTCTATACGTGGCGAGGAGACAACATTCGCATAATTTCTGCTCGGGACGCCACCGCTGCCGAGCGGCGCCAATACGAAGAGGGACTATGAAGAAGGAATATGATTTCAGCAAAGGAAAACGCGGCGCAGTGGTTTCACTCGGGCGCGGAAAAACCCGGATCACGATTCGCCTGGACGACGAGACTCTCAACTTCTTTCGCCGTGAAGTGCACAAGGCCGGCGGCGGTAACTATCAGACGCTGATCAATCACGCTCTGCGGGACTATATAAAGAAGCGCCCGGAGGCTCTGGAAGAAGTCGTACGCAGGGTGGTGAGGGAAGAAGTGCGAAAGATTGCATGAAGGATCAAATTCCAAGCTTCTCACGGGCTGCCTCGAACGGAATTCCGGTCTGACGTTCCTTAGCTTCCAGCAGCCGACGCTTCATGTTTTCGCTCTTGAGCAGATAGGCGGTCTCGTTTTCGGATTCAATCTCGTGCCACAATTCAATCGGCACAATGACCGCCGTCGGATTGCCACTCTCATCTGAGATGTATTGAATTTCCGGCATTAGCTAGCCTCCAAAAGCAATTCTTTCCGAAGTCGTGCCGCGCGTCAACAATTGGATTTTATGTTCGCAGGGGAGGAACAATGGATTGTTCTGAAATCTCACCGTTGACAACATAAGGAATGGGGTCCGGGGGCGACCCAAAGAGAGCGTATAGCTCAACCAACAAACGGTAGGCATCGCTCCCGCTTGACTCTCCAGATGCCAATCGTCTGTCTGCACTCGCTGCTATCGGCTGAAATTGATAAGAGTAGTCCCGCCACGTGAGATGCGCGTGAGGTCCAAGCGCTTGACCTAGCTGCCGACCAAGTACAACGCCCCCTTCTCGATCGAAGCCGACGATGGACAGCCATAGATCCCAGTTGCCCGTGTAACATGTCTTCAACTCACGATGAAAGAAGCGGCAGAACTCAAGCACATATTCAGCTGTAACTCGTGGGTTCAAAGCAACCGGCTGGTCGGCGAGGCGGCCTTGATTCACGTACCATCCAAGAAAGTCTCCTATCGCGGCTCCAGCCGCCGTAAGGAAACCATCTTGTGAAAGCCACAGGACCTTTCGCCTGGTCCCACAAGCCAAAGAACCGTCTGGCTGCACTTCTACTTGGGCATTCGTTGCAATATTAAAACCATCTGGGCGAAGAACCGACGGCGACGCCAGTCTCCCTCTCAGTCCGTTACCAGAATAAAAGTTGTCCGGTCTCGTTAGTGGTTGCGCTGGTATTGCGTGCAATGCGATGAATGGAGTTCTCTCCCAACCAACGTGTCTCTCAATTGTTCTGCAACGCTCCGATACAACACCCTCTGAAGCGGTGGTTCGTTGATTGACTTCGCCAAGTCCGGCAAGATTTGGCCCTTGTCGTCGCCACCACAGCGCTTCGCGAATCAAGGACTGAAGAGCTTCACCTGTCATCCAGGTTACAGCATCGGCGTTGCGTACCGGCACGCCAACGGAGCCTGGAAACGATCCATCTTCGCCAATCATTTCGCAGACTAGGAAGTGCTTAGACTCTTCTGGCTGGGCAGGAATAGTGAGCACAAACACACCACGATCAATGCTGGGATCTGCTGGGAACCAGCGGGCCTCGAAACCAAGTATTCCGGGGCGAACCCAGCTGGCGATAATGTCTCGATAGGAAGACCAGTTGATTAATGCTTTTTGAATCGGACGGTGTTCGGACGCAGTATCGACAAGATGGTTTTCATCCCGCAGATGTTCTAAAGCCAAAGACGATAAGGCCACCACGAGCGTTGGCAAACGCCGCAACATCCTTGGCTAGTTCCCATCTTTGTCTGGCAGACTCTAGTTGATATGGTGCTTCCTTGAAATCGATCTGTTCGCTCTCGGCGGTTCCCAAGACTAGATCGTAATCTCTCCGCTCCAACGCGAGAAGAAGTTCAAGTTGATTATCAACGGCCACAATTAAGTTAGCGCATACCAATCCCTTTCATAGGCATCGGCAGTTTTCCGTCCGCGCCGCTGGTCAGCGCGATGAACGCGTGATCGGCGCGGATGGAATCGAACACGGCATCGACGCGCGCTTCCATCATTTCTTTCTCGCGTACCGCGCCGTAGCGCTCGTACTGAAAGAAGTGACGGCGCAAAAGGCTGAGCGCTCTGTCACGTTGTCCGTTCTGCGCGTAGATCGCCGCGAGGTTATACGAAGCCGGCATCAGATTGACGTTATCACGAGCAATCTTTAGCGCCTCTTCCTTCTTCCCGTTCGCGGCCATGAACACCGCCGCGAAAACCAGGTTGTAGGGATCTTTCGGATCGAGCGACAGCGCCTGTTGCGTGTAGGCGTTGCCCTTTACCGGATCGCCTTCAGAATTCCAATAGACGGCCAGGTTGCGATACGCCAATGCCAAAGGATATTCGGCGATGGCCTGTTCCATCAACGCCAGACCTTTTTTGAACTCGCCATCGTGAATCGTCATCTTGCCCAGGCCGTGAAAGGCGACTGCGCGCGACAACGAATCGGACGGCATGTTCAGAATGGTTTCGAAAACCTCGCGCGCTTTCTTCCAGTCACCGATGTTGTGGCGATAATTTTCACCCATGAAGCGGAGCGGAGCCGGATCGGCCGGATCCATCAGGTGCGCGCGCGTGTACAACTTGTTAGCAGCGATGTAGCGGCCGCTATTCTCAGCAATCAGGCCAAGCTTCATCGTGCGTTGGATCCGTGCGTTCAGGCGTGGCTCGAGGATTGGCGCCGCCGGGATGGCAGCAACTTCGACGCCGAGCTTCTTCAGTTCCTTCGCGGCATCCTTGGCCTTCTTTGGAAACATGCACTTCTGTTCGACTACAGCGCGATACTCTTTGACTGCGCCATCCTTGTCTCCCGCTTTCAGCTTTCTGTCTGCTTCTACCAACTGGCTATCAATGGCGGCTTCTCGCTGCTTCATTTCGGTCGAGACGATCTTTTCCACGTCGGCGACTTTGAGTTTGCCGTTTGTGTTTTCGACCTTCTGAACCGGCTTGCCATCGGGAGTCGCCAGGACCGCAACCGGCAGTTTTGAGTCGCCCAAAAGCTTGTCGGCGTTCGGAAGCTGCGGCGTTGCCACTTGCATCGCAATGCACTGCTGCGAGGCCACGGACAGGGTGCGTGACTGTTTCAAACTCGAATTATCGATCTCTTTTTGCGAGGCTGGAAACCAATACAGCACCAGCCCTGTCGCCGGCGGAGCCAAAGCCTTTTTCCAGGGCACCGGGTAAGTGGGCGCGTTCGAGCCGCCGCCACCGCCACTGTTGGACATGCCGCCACCACCGCCGCCGCCGCCGCCGCCACATGTGGCCCACGACGTTTGAATGAAAAAGAGTGCGAGGAGAGCAACAGCGATTGAACGAGCGAATTTAGTTTTCATGACGCGGGATTATAACAAGACAGAGGACTGCCCGGAAGCCCAAACAGGCTTCGCCGGTCGACCGATTATGGACCCAGGGAGAGAGGTCAAGCCGCAAAGGGCGCAGAGAGGGCCCACAAAGTAAGCAAAGAAAAAAAGCTCTCTGCGATCTTTACGAGCATCTCTGCGCCCTTTGTTTTAACTAGCGGCTCGGTACCAGATCAGTTTTTGATCGCTGGTTAGAAAGCGCAGCCGTATGGCTTCATAGCTGCCGCTTGTTGCTCGGCCGCCTGCTTACAAGCAGCGGCGAGGGTTCCTTTGGTAGCTGGATTGTCAGCCAGTCTCTTCCAGGAAGCGCGCCACTGATCGATAGCGGACTTGGCTGCCGCGCGTCCTGCCTCAGGCACTTTGCTCGATACGCAAGCGTCGTACTTGGCTATGAAGTCATCGCATTCCGGAACACCAATCTTGTCACCGGCCGGGGCGGTGGTCGTGGTGCCAGTCTTGTTCGAATTGCCGGCCGTATTGCCGTTATCCATCGTTTCAGTCTTGCCGCATCCGATTAGAATGGCAGCGCACAGAACGGCGAAGATCAAAAAAGTTTTCCTTAACATTCGGGGTACTCCTTCAAAGTTCAGCGGGAACGCATGAACCGTCTACCGAGAAAGGGATCGAAAAGCGGCGACATGATACACGAGAGATCAAAAATTAACAGCCGGATAGGCTGACCTGGTGTCGCGTTTGCGGCATGAGTCAGTTCGTCTTACGACAACCACTCTCAGTTAACATATTCGCCAGGGGATAGACGGTAGGCTCGCAAGTTTTTTGCGAATTGATTTGCTTAACCGAGCAGAGGCCAGGGAACCCGGCCTCGAATTGGGGCTAGTTCAGAAACTCATCTGGTTCGACAATCTTTCCGGCGATGGCCGAAGCCGCCACAACGTACGGCGAAGCGAGGTACAACTTGCCGGGGCCGCTGCGGCCGGGGAAGTTTCGGTTTTGGGCGCTGACCGTGACGGTCTCCGCGGTTTTGGAGGCGCCGGGGCCGGCGTTGATGCAGGCGCCGCAGCTTGGGTCGATTAACTCGGCTCCTGCTTCGGTGAAGATTTCGATGTAACCTTGGTCGCGCGCGTATTGTTTGATCTTCTGCGAGCCGAATTGCAGATAAAGATGGACGCCCGGCGCGACGCGTTTGCCTTTGGACAGCGCACTTTTCAAGATCGTCGCGTACATGTCCATGTCGGCCATCTTGCCGCCGGTGCACGAACCGCCATACGCCGCGTCGATGCGCACTTCTTCAGTCAACTCATCGATGGGAATTCCGTTGCGCGGATCACCGGGTAGGGCGACCATTGGGTGAATCTGGTTGAGATCGATCTCAAACGTAGCCGCGTATTCAGCATCCGGGTCGCTGAAAACAAATCCTTTGCGCACTTCCTCTGGATCGAGCCCGCGCATCTTCACGATGTAATCAAGAGTGAACTCGTCGGGTTCGATGATGCCGGTAAAGCCGCCGGCCTCAACCGACATGTTGGTCAGAGTAGCTCTTTCATCCATCGACCAGTTCGCCAGATCGTCACCCGCAAATTCCAGCACCTTGCCGATGCCCTGGCTGGTCTTCATGTAGTCAGTGGCGAGAATGTAGAGCATCACATCTTTCGCGGCCACGTCCGCGCGCTTGCGGCCACGCAAAACATAACGCACCGTTTCCGGCACGCGCAGCCGAATGTCTTTCGTGTACCAGGCGTTGGCCATGTCGGTTGAGCCGACGCCGAAAGCAAAGCACCCCAGCACGCCGGCCATGCAGGTATGCGAATCAGTGCCGACAACAATCTGTCCGGGCAAAGCGAGATCTTCGACGACCGCGTTGTGACAGATCGCTTCCGAACCCCCTTCCGGATTCTCGCCGTAAAGTTTGATCCCCTGGCTGCGCGTAAAACTCTCTTGTGTCGTTGCCAGTCCGTCAGCCTTTTCCAGCAGACCCATCTCGCGATGCTTCGGCGACATCACCTTGTTCAGGAACGTGAGGTGATCGCGGAAAGCAAAGACAGATTCAGGCTCAGTAACTCTCGCGTCAGCTCCCATCGCCTGTTTGAAAAGCGACTCAGCCATCGGGGTCACGTACTCGTGAGAGAAACGCACGTCCGCTATGGCAAAGAGGGAATCGCCCGGCTTCACCGCGGGGACGCCGATCTGTCCGGCCTTAACAAAAGCATGACGGGCAATGATCTTCTCGACAATGTTCATCGGTCGCGGTGATGATCCCGAAGCACTAACTGCTTTTTGAATCACGCTCTGAAACATCCGATCATCAGCTTCACTCTGACTGAGCTGCCCTACTTCAACCAGTTGTCGCGTTAATGACTGAGTTTCAACAGGCGGCGGCGAAACCTTACCCGCCAAACGCGCCTTGTTGTAATTGAACAAACCGCCGTGCTCGACAATCGATTGCGAAATCGGATCGACGCCTTTGGTAAATTCGGTCAGAGGGATTTCTTCACCCTGCCGGATGCGTTCAATCAAACCAAAGTCAGTCGAGGTCAGCAGGCCAATGTTCTGCGAATTCTGGCCGTAGATTTTTTCGATACTCTGCGCGATTACCAGTTGAATCCCGGCCCATTTTTCAGCGTAGGGCGCGGTCTCTCGCGATGAGCCGCAGCCTTTGGATAAGCCGGAGACGACCACCGCAAAGCCGCCGTTCTTTACTTCGTCTTTCTTGACCGCGCCTTCGCGCATGCCCACATAGACGTACTGTCCCAGCGTCTCGTCGTAATAAAAGCAAACCCACCCCGGCGTGATCTCGTCAGTCGAAATGTTGTTCATCAAAGGCAGATCGCCATCCGACAGACGCTGCGCCAGTTGGTTTTCCAAAGCCTTCGCCTCGTCGCCGTTGGCTTCGAGTTGTTGTCGAATTAAGGAAGTGTCTTCGGTCAGGAATAGTATGCGGCCGGTAAATTTCATTTGTTGTGGTCTGCTGGAAAAATTGTCTGTAGACATGATTGCTCCGGTCATTTATCGCTTCATTGGTTCGCTTCAGTATAACCTCTGGCTGCGCAAACCTCGGAATGACCCAAACTGATCTAGGATCGCGGACATCCTGTCCGCCGGCGCGCGAAGCACGCTTAAATTCGGAGAAGAATCATTTTGGGAGGTTGTTCGCGCTGCGCGCTGAGGCGGACAGGGTGTCCGCGATCCGGGCCTTCGCTTAAGGCGCAGGCGTCGTCAACAGGTAAACTGCAAACGAAGCCAGCCAGTGCTCGCCTTCATAATTGCCACTCGATACGTGAGGCAGCGTGACTTGCGCGTGCGCTAACGCAGATCGCACCAGGACCCTGCGCGCCGGATCGTTGCGGGGCAAAGCCATCGCGATACTGCGCATGCACCACGCGCGACTCAGATTCAAGCCATCCAGGTGTACCAGTTTTGGATCAGTGCGGTCGGTTACGATCGCGGGTTGCAGCAAAGCTTTCGGCTCGCCCCTGGTCGTGCCCGGCAGAAAGCGTCGAAACCAACCGGCGAATTCTGTCTGGCTCATCACGCGGCGCATCAGGTCGGCTTCAATCAATGCCGGCGAAAAGAAATCTTCGCCGCCGGGTTCCCAGGCGGCCGGATAATTTCGATCGTTAGCATAGTAAGTGCGGCTGCGTTCGACGATCAGATCGGCTAACTTCTGGTTCCCAACGGCGCGCGCATAGTCGAGCGCGAAAGCCAGCCCAAACGCAGTGTTGGGATGAACGCCGGTGCGAATCGGATAAGTTTGTTTGGGCAGAAAGCTCAGGTACTTTTCCGCCAAAGCATCTGCCAGCGGTTGCAGATTCTGAGACCAGCGCCGGCCATCTTCGTCATTCCAACCGTGCAGTTCCTCAGCCAGCTTCAGCAGCCAGGCCCAGCCATAGGTGCGCTCGAACGAGGCGCGATTCGCCTGGCCCAGGTACGCGACTTCGCCGGAAATATTCTTGGCGTCCAGATTGGCGTTGAGCGCCGCGCGAATTTCACGGGCTTCGGGAAGGCCCGGAAACAAACGCAGCACATGCACCAGCATCCAGTGGCCGTGCACCGAAGAGTGCCAGTCGAAACAACCATAGAATGCGCCGTGCATCGCGCGCGGGCTGCGCACGTCGTCGGCATCGTTGTTCACGTGATCGAGTTTGTTGGGATATTCCTTTTGGATGCACTTCATCGCGAGACCGGCGAAGTGCGAGGCTTCGGTTTGAGTCAACGAAAGTTGATCGTTGGCCGCTTGCGGCGCAGCCAAACAGCGGCTGCCGAGAAGCAAAAGAATGAAAGCGGATGCTACAAACAGGCGCATGCGTTCCTCCGTTGGGCGTCGAGCACGTTAGTTAAGAGTTTCGCAAGTCTATCAGAATCTGTAAACTGAGAGAGAAGGTTTGACTCCATTGGTTCGCAATGAAATTCTCAATCATCATCCCCGCTTACAACGAAGAGCAGTATCTCCCCCGCCTGCTGGATTCAATTGACGTAGCGCGATCAAATTATTCCAGTGGTGCGGCAGCGGTCGAAGTCATTGTCGCCGATAACGATTCCACCGATCGCACCGCTGAGATTGCCACAGCGCACGGCGCGCGAGTCGTCAGGGTTGAAAAGCGCCGGATCGCCGCGGCGCGCAACGGTGGCGGCTATGCTGCTCGCGGCGAAATTGTTTGCTTTATCGATGCTGACTCAGCCGTGCATCCGCAAACCTTCAACGCTATAGATAGCGCGATTTCTGGTGGCCGGGTCGTCGGTGGATCCACTGGTCTGACGCTGGAGCGAAAGTCATTCGGGCTGATGGTGACCTATTGTTTAGGCGCGCCGCTGGTCTTACTTACCGGGATGGATTCAGGAGTGGTTTTCTGTCGCCGCGCAGACTTTGAGGCGGTAGGCGGTTATGACGAAAGTTATATGTACGCCGAAGATTTGCTCTTCCTGATGGCCTTGCGGAGATTGGGGAAAACACGCGGCCAGCGGCTGACGCGCCTACCGAAAGTGCGAGCGCTGGGATGCACCCGTAAGTTCGATCAGTTTGGCGATTGGCATTACTTCGGCATGCTGGGCCACGCCATCAGGAGTTTGATTACGGGAAACTGGCACGACCAGAACCTGGCCGATCGTTACTGGTACAAATCCGGCCGCTAATCCTTGCCAAAATAAGTAATCGTCCGGTAAGTCACATCGGCGGGCACAAAGTCTGAAGAGTCGCCGTTTGCAGTCAAGTGAGTTGTCTTAATCATATTCTCAGAAGAGTCGAACTCGCGAATGAAGCGATCCTTCCTCTTGATCGTTCCATCTTTGTTATAAACAAAGCGGTCTTCGCTACCTTTGACACCAGCGATCACCTCACGCTTGAAGGCGCCGTTTGATTGTTCGGTTGTGAATTCCCGGCTGCCGTCGGGATTGTCTTTGATTGACGACGCAATTTGAGTAACACGGCTCGGGCTGATAGCAATGGACTCGGAACGCTTGCCGCCCGGGTCATTTGACGTTTTAATTTGCGAGACGATGTTGCCTTGGAAGTCGTAGGTCCAACTCTCACTTTCGCGTTGATTACCCTGCCGTCTAAAAACCGTGCGGCTGCTTACGGAACCATCGCGCCGGTAGGTCACTTGCTCAATCAGTTGCTTCTGGTCGTCATAGGCGCTGACGACCCGAGTATTAAGGATGCCACGCACAAAATTACTGGTCTCAAGAACGCGCCCGTCAGGAGCATAGGTCTCGACTGTGCGGAGTGAAAAGTTTTCGCCCGGGTTGTAATAGGTTCGGTCCTGTTTGGTGCCGTCTTCGTTGTATTCCATTGTCTGGATCAGCACTCTTGGTCCCTCAACAAAGTTCCCTTTCTCACTCGCGACGGTAGCCCGTTCGTCGCGGATCGTATGAACCGGTCCGTAAATCAGGAATGGCCCCGGACGCCGGTTCGGCGTCGGTTGCGCACACAAGGGCGCTCCGGCAGCGGTCACGATAAGAAAGAAAAGAAACGTGGAAACTCTGAACATCGAGTTGACCCTCCTTTTGTGAGACGGCTGAGTATACAAACGCCGGGCGAGCGTGTCGAACAGGATTGGCACGGAGGCGACCCCGGCGCGTCCACCCCTTCGATTTGCACCTTTTTTCTTTCGCTTTCCCCGGACTCGCTGTAGAATCGGCTCGCAAATGCACGGAAGAAACCCAACCCAAATCAAACTCAACGGCTCGGATCTTCACGAGCGCCTTTGCCGCGCGCGCCGGTATATCGACGAGTGCTATGACTTGCCTTTGGACCTGACGGAAATCTCAAAGCAAGCCTGTCTGTCGCGCTATCATTTCCTGCGCCTGTTTCGCGACACGTTCGAAACTACTCCGCACCAGTACTTGATCCAGCGACGAATCGAGAAGGCCAAAGAGTTACTTTGTTCCGAGAGATTCAGCGTGACAGACGTGTGCTTTGAAGTAGGCTTTCAGAGTCTCGGATCCTTCAGCTCGCTCTTTCGGCGCTGCGTCGGCGACGCGCCCAACAACTACCGCGAGCGCCAAAAACAGTCTCTGCGCAAGGTGCCGGGTTGCTTCATTCTCATGTTCGGGCTAAAACCGGGCGGTTGAGAATCAAGGCAGCGCGGCGCGCCTTTAGCAATTTTCGAGAAGCTAGTTTCCGCGAAACCTCTTATGCTCCGTCTCGAAATCCGAACGGAGGGAATCGATAACCATGATTACAAAAATGTCGCACGTGCTGATCTGGGTGAAGAACCAGCAGGAAGCGCTCGAGTTCTATCGCGATAAGCTGGGCTTTGAAGTCGACACCGATGCAGAGATCGGTCCTGGCTTTCGCTGGCTCACCATGAAGATAAAGGGCCAGACGGGTTTTGAAATCATCCTGATGGAACCAAACCCGGGCATGATGCTGGATGAAGAATCCGCCGCTCAATTGCGGTCGCTGATCGACAAAGGAGTGCTCGGCGGCGGCGTTTTTGACGCCGATGACATTCATAAAACTTACGAAGAGTTGAAAGCGCGCGGCGTCGAATTCAAAGGACCGCCCAGCGTACAGTCCTGGGGTACCGCGACCGTGCTGAAAGACAACTCAGGCAGTTGGTTTAGTCTGTCGCAGGAAAAAGAAGAGCAAGTGTCCTGATTAACCAGCATCACTGTCAGCCGAAGGAGCTTTCCCATGGGCAAGCAACTCGCACTTGGTTCGATTCTGGGCGCGGTCGTTTTATTCCTCTGGAGCGCCATCGCCTGGATGTTGATTCCCTGGCCAGGCGAACCGCTGCAACGCTTCAGCAACGAAGACTCAGTCTCACTGGCGATTACCGCGAATGCTCCGCGTTCCGGCAACTATCTTTTGCCGAACATCCCAAAGCGAACTCCCGGCATGCCGGACCAGCAATACGCCGCCGCGCAGAAAGCCATGGAGGATCGCATGACGCACGGTCCCATCGTTTTCGCCGCCGTCCGTCTGGAGCCGTTTGGCTCGATGGGCAAGCCGCTGGTGATAAAGTTTCTCGCTCAATTTGTGTTGGCTCTGATCGCGACTCTTCTGCTGTTGCAAACCAACGGCCTTTCTTACCTCGGCCGAGTGGGATTTGTAACGTCCCTGGGCATAGTCATTTTTGTGGGCGTGCCCGTCGATGAATGGAACTGGTGGGGTTTTGGCAACGCGTACACGTTCATGCAACTGGGTGCCATTGTGATTGGGTGGCTGCTCGCCGCGCTGGTGATTGCGAAGTTCGTGCGGGGAAAGGGAGCGACTGCCTGACGGGCTGAAGCTCCCTCTCCCTTTGGGAGAGGGCTGGGGTGAGGGTGCGAAGCTTAGCGTGGAGTATTTTTGAGTAACTTTGTGTTTACCCAGGACAATCGCTAGATCAACGTAGGTTCTCGCTCAAGCCCTCACCCTAACCCTCTCCCAAAGGGAGAGGGAATAGGAATTCAAAACAGAGGTTCATTATGCCTAAGCCGGCAATCAAATCTGCAAAGGAATCGATCTACAGCGTGCATCCCGGCGTGTTGATGACGCAGAAGTGGATCGCCGACTTAAAGAAAAAAACCGGGCGATCGCTGGAAGAATGGCTGCGTTTGATCAAAAAGGAAGGTCCGCCGACCGAGGAAGAGCGGCGCGAGTGGCTCAAGACAAAGTATGATCTCGGGACGAACATCGCCGGGTTGTTCGCCGAGCGTTCGGTCGGCAAGAGTGAGGAGATGAGCGATGGCGATCAGTATTTGCAAGCGGCTGAACGTTATGTCGACGAAATGTATTCCGGCAAAAAAGAACCGCTACGGCCAATTAATGATGCGCTGGTAAAGCTGGGATTGAGTATTGGCAAAGAAGCCAGGGCTTGTCCCTGCCAGACGATCGTCCCGCTGTATCGCAGTCATGTCTTCGCTCAAATCAAACCCACCACGCAAACACGCATAGACTTTGGCCTGGCGCTCGGCAATCTGAAAACGCCAAAGCGGCTAATCGACACGGGCGGCTTTGCCAGGAAAGATCGCATCACGCATCGCATCGAGATCACTTCGCTGAAAGATATCGATGACGAGGTGAAGCGTTGGTTGAAGGTTGCGTACGATCGGGACGCGTAGGTTAATAGAGTTCGACTGCAGTAGATGGTCTCCGTGAATTCCAATCGGTCTTAGCCCCGTCAGGGGCTAAATGTTTATAGCACCGCAATCCTTCCCAAGAGTCGATAGCTCCTTTTAAGCGTGGTGTTGTTCCAGTCACAATAATATTTCGCTCCTAAAGGAGCTGGGTTCTTATCGCGCCCATGGCACTATAAAGATCTCGTTCCTAACGGAGCGGAAACCGGCGACGCTCGGCGGGTCGGAGGAGCAGGTTCACTTAGTTAGATCAAACCGGGGTTCTCAGAATGGCCACAGCAATCAAACCGCGCATGAGCGACGAAGCCGTCGAATCCAAGACAGGCAAGACCTGGAGTCGCTGGTTCAAAATCCTTGATAGTGCGGGCGCGAAGAAGATGACGCACCAGGAAATCACTGCGCATCTGAGCGAAAAGCACGGCGTGCGCCCGTGGTGGACACAGATGGTTGCGGTCACCTACGAACAGGCGCGCGGCCTGCGCGACAAACATGAAAAGCCGCAAGGCTATGAAATCAGCGTTAGCCGCACAATCAATGCGCCGGTTGGGAAAGCATTCAAAGCGTGGACCGTAGAAAAAACGCGTAAGCAATGGCTGCCGGCGAATCTTGAGATTCGCAAGGCGACGGCGAACAAGTCTCTACGGATTACCTGGGAAAACGGTAAGACAAGTGTGGGGGTCGGCTTCTTGTCCAAGGGATCTGACAACGCTCAAGTCGTGGCCCAGCACAGCAAGCTGCCTGACGCGAAGGCGGCAGCGAAGATGAAAAAGTTTTGGGCGACGGCCCTCGATCGATTGAAAGAAGTCCTTGAATGATTTTTGGAAGCGCGCTACCCTCACCGGGCCTTCGTTGCCACTTACTTATGCGCGCGCGTTCACGTTACCTGATTTCGCTGCTGCTTGCCATCGCGATTCTCGCGGTGACGTGCCTCACCAATTTTCCCCGAACTGCGAGTTCGCAGATCGGTAAAGTTGAACAACTCGACCTGCTCATCCTGCACGGGAAACTCGTTGATGGCTCGGGCAACAAACCGCGCATCGCGGACGTTGGCATTCGCGGAGATCGAATTGTCTTTGTGGGCGATGCACGCTATCCGCACGATCCCAGCGTTACGCGCTTCGTTCCCTTGCGCACGATTGATGCGACTGGTTTGGTCGTGGCGCCAGGCTTTATCGATCCCCACACGCATACACTGGGAGATCTGTCTGATCCAAATAAGAAAAGCAACCAGGCATATTTGATGCAGGGTGTGACGACCGTCGTAACGGGCAACGACGGCGGCAGTGTGCTGAATATCGGCGAGACTCTGCGCAAGTGGGATGAACAGGGAATCGGCACCAACGCGATTTTGCTCGCCGGTCACGGCACGATTCGCGGTCGCGTCCTCGGGCCGACCGATGCACAGCCAAACGCGGCGCAGCTTGAAGAGATGAAGGCGCTGGTCGCCAGGGCGATGGACGAAGGCGCGTTTGGTTTGTCCACCGGGCTTTACTACGCGCCGGGCAGTTATGGAAAGACTGAGGAAGTGATCGAGTTGGCGAAAGTCGCGGCCGCTAAAGGCGGCATCTATGACACGCACATGCGTTCTGAGAGTGCCGGCCTGCTCGATTCGATCGCCGAGACAATTCGCATCGGCCGCGAAGCGAAGATTCCCGTTCACGTCTCGCACATCAAAGCCCTGGGACCGGAAGTTTGGGGCCAGAGCAAACAGTCAATCGATCTGATCAAAAAAGCGCGCGCGGAAGGAATCGACGCGAGTGCCTGTCAGTATCCATACATCGCGTCGGGCACCAGCTTGCAGGCCGCACTGGTCCCGCGTTGGGCAGAAGACGGTGGCCGTCGCGAACTGCTTAAGCGCATTGACGATTTGCAAATTCGTCCGCGCCTGCTTACGGAAATGGAAGCGAATCTGAAGCAACGTGGCGGCGCTAACAGTTTTCAGATCGCCGACTCGCCTAATCGCGAATATGTGGGCAAGCGTCTGGATGTGATCGCGCAGCAATTGAACAAGACTCCAGTTGAAGCAGCGCTGGAATTGATCAAGCTGGGCAGCTCAGGCGCCATCTCTTTCAACATGAACCAGCAGGACGTCCGCCGGTTCATGAAAGAAAAATTTGTGACCACTTGTTCGGATGGATCGCAGGGACATCCGCGCAAGTACGGCACGTTCCCACGCAAGCTCCGCGAGTATGTCTATAATCAGAAGCTCATCAGTTTGCCATTCGCGGTGAGGAACTCGAGCGCCGCAACCGCCGTTACGTTTCGCATTCCCGAGCGCGGCTTACTTCGCGCCGGCTACTTTGCGGACGTGATCATCTTTGACCCAAACACAGTTTCGGATCGCTCGACCTACGAACAGCCGGAGCTGTTGGCTACCGGAATGAGGTTCGTGATCGTTAACGGAAAGATCGCGGTTGAGAACGGCGCCTACACGGGCGTGCTCGCCGGCCGCGCGCTGCGAAAGCAGGTACAGAACCGCTCGCGGTAGCGAGCGGGTCAAACACTCAATGTCGAAGGCACGGGCTTTGTCTATTATGAGTGGCGGCCTACCCAGCAATAAATTGCTGGGCTATTTTCGATTCGTCCGCTGCGCGGACTCTACGTCGCTGGTTATCAACGAACATTGACTTAAAGACACGCCCTCCAATGAAAGCAGTCATCTTCAAACAACACGGCGGAGCAGAGGTTCTGGAGTTTACTGAGGTCGCCGATCCGCAAATCAAAACCGACGAGGTCTTGATCGAGGTGCGCGCCTGCGCGCTGAATCATCTGGACGTTTGGGTGCGCGGGGGCTTGCCGGGAATCAAGATTCCGCTGCCGCACATTCTCGGCAACGACGTCGCCGGCGTTGTGCGCGAAGTTGGCGAGTTGGTGACGTGGGTCAAGCCCGGCGATGAAGTAATGGTCCAGCCCGGACTCTCCTGCGGCCATTGCGTTGAGTGTCTCGCGGGTCGTGACAACATGTGCGACGCGTATGACATCGTTGGCTATCGACGCGACGGCGGCTATGCCGAGTTGTTGACCGTGCCCGGCGTCAACGTAATTCCCAAGCCACAGAATTTGAGTTGGCCTGAGGCGGCCGCGCTGCCGCTGGTAACGCTCACGGCCTGGCACATGCTCATTTCTCAGGCACGCGTACAGCCCGGAGAGGATGTGTTGATTCAAGCGGCCGGCAGTGGCGTCGGTTCACTCGGAATTCAGATCGCGAAACTATTCGGCGCGCGCGTGATTGCCACTGCCGGGTCAGACGAGAAGCTGGCGAAGGCGCGCGAGCTGGGAGCTGACGAAACAGTCAATTACACCCGTGATGATTGGCCGAAAGAAGTTAAGCGCCTCACGAATCGTCGCGGTGTTGACGTCGTCTTTGAACATACCGGCGAAGCAACGTGGCCGGGATCGCTCGTGTCTCTGAAAAAGGGCGGGCGGTTAGTAACCTGTGGAGCGACTAGCGGCTTTGACGCGCGCACTGATTTGCGGCAGGTGTTCTATCGTCATCTGACGATTCTCGGATCGATGATGGGATCGAAAGCGGAACTGCTGGCGGCCATGAAATTCATCGCGTCGGGTGAGATTCGCGCAGTCGTCGATCGAACTCTACCACTCGCTGCAGCGCGCGAGGCGCACGAGTTGATGGAGGATCGGGCGCAGTTTGGGAAACTAGTGCTGCTGCCGTAGGTGTTCTTTGCGCGAGACGGGGCAGTAGCCCGACCGTAAGGGAGGGCGTCAGCAATTGGATTGTCATTCATCGTCTAACCGGAACAGATCATCGCCTTGGCCCAACAGGACATACTCAATAGCCTTCGCGACGTCCTTCTCTTTCCACAGATAAACCGTGCTGCCATGACGAACCCACGGTTTTACTTTCTCGGGCATAAGCTTCGTTCGGCGTAGAGCTCTGGTTGCGTATGCCTTGAACGCTTCCAGCACGGGTTCAGGGTCGCACATCGCGGTCACTACAGTGTGAACGTGATTGGTTCTGACATTGATCGCGTGAAGAACATAGGGACGATGCTCGCACACTTCCCGAACTGCCTTTTCTACGACCTGCCTTTGTTTCGTGTCGAGGGTAATTGGCGGGTGCTTAAGCTGCGCCTTATCTGATTTTTGAAGCCTCGGGTTTAAGGAAATCTTCGGCGTACCATAAACATTGTGTTTGCGATCCATCGAGCCTCGCTGATCACCATGCAACCATGTTCCGTACGTTCTGAGGCTTATGAGATAGGCGAGCGGAAACTCATTGTCATCGAAGTCTCGCATAGCCGTAGCACGAGTATGGAAACTCTTACGCCCTCCCTCACGGTCGGGCTACTGCCCCGCTTATGCGCTGTTCACTTCCCCGAATAATCTTCAATCTTGTATCGCTTTAGCATCAGCGCTTTTTGCGGCGGGTCGAGGTCGAAGTTCGATCCGGCGATGAACTTTTTCTTGTCATCCATTCCCACCCAGTCGACAACCTTCGGCGCGTTCGTATGTAGCAGTTGAGTGTCCTCCGGCGTGAACACTTTCCCGTCGAGTCTGGAGAAAACCCAAATGTACGCGAAGTGCCCGTCGCGAACTACTTTCAGCCGCTGTTCGAATTCGGTTGCGGGTGTCGACTCGGGCCGGTAGGTCGAGGTGTCGGGCGTGTCGTCGCCGGAAGCGGACCGCCGGCAGCCGGCGAATGAAATGCTGATGGCGACGGCCATGATAATTGCGGAGCTGGTTTGAAATGACTTCTTCATTTTGTTCACCATATTAACAAGAGGCTAAAACTTGAGCGCGCTTTGCGCGCTGTGCGGGCAGGATGCCCGCGCTCCAGTATCACGGCGAGTTATCATCGCTGCTGTCATCGGTATTCTTGTCGTTTTTGTCTTCGGGCGGCGGCTCGGCTTTCTTATCGCGAATATGCAGCACAAAGCAATCTTTGTCGTCATAGGAACGATCGAACCAGCCGCTGCGGATGGCGTTATCATAAAAAGCGTCGTGATCTTTGGTGTTGTCGCTGAAAATCCAGCGCGCGCCAAAGCGATCGCGGATTAACGGGCCCGGGTCTTCTTCGTCACCGGTAGTGATCCGATCGAAGAGTTTTGAAAGCTCAGCATTCTTGTCAAACAAGTAAGTCGGATCGAGTCCTGACGTATACACGTGAGTCTGATCGTAATAGAACAGACGGGGAAAGTCGTCCCAGTCGGTGTTGAAAACCAGCTCGCCCGGCGGAATATTCGCGCGCATCCAGGCCGCGCCTTTCGCATAATAATCGCGCGGGTCGCTTTCGCCGATGTCATGGGCCGTGCGATAGACGTTCGCGCCCAGCGCTACGAGCAGCGCGAGTGACACGAAACCGACTTTGATCCATTTCCAGATTTCCTCGCTTTCAATCTC
Source organism: Pyrinomonadales bacterium (assembly GCA_038210455.1). Taxonomy (GTDB): domain Bacteria; phylum Acidobacteriota; class Blastocatellia; order Pyrinomonadales; family Pyrinomonadaceae; genus UBA11740. The sequence continues at coordinate 145,207 of JBBQWP010000002.1, forward strand.
TTTAGCCGTGGCCTTGGTTTCCTGTCGATCGAGGAAAGGCTGTAAGTCCTCCATCATGTCATCGGGCAGGTGAGTGAAGACCGCGCGGCCGCGCCAGAAGTTTTCCAAAGTGAAGGCAACGAAGAGAATCGCGAACGGCGGAAAGTACTCCGCAAACCTCTTCCAGCGCGCGGTCATCAGCAACAACAGCGTGGACAGAATCAGAAAGTACATCGGCTTTTGCGCGCGTTTGCGATCGCTGCCCTCAAAGGCAAGGTAACCAATCAGCATGGCGACCAGCGCCACATAACAGTTGACCATGAACTCGCGCGTGTCGTACGGGTACCACTCGTTGCCGACCTTGGTGCCAAAGTCGTTGGGAGTGATCTTCACCCGCGCGTGTTCGTAAAAGAGGTACAGATTGTGCGGAAAGTAGGGATTGATAGTCAGGCCCAGTGCCGAACCCAACCCGATCCACGCCAGCGGGCGCCATTCGAAGCGCTCTTCAGTCCAGCCAATCACAATCGTCCAAATTATGCCGGCCAGGATTAGCAGCACGAACATGTCGTAGGTCAGCGCGAACACAAAAGCCAGCGGCAGAAGCTGCCAGTGCTTTCTTTCGAACAAAAGATAAGTGCCGATCGCGAGAAAAATGATCGCCAACGGCGGCGCCTTGGTCATGTTCATCCGGTACAGGAAAGGCGCCGAGCAAGCGAGCAGCGCCAGCAGCCAGATCAGCCGATAACGGATTTCGTAGCGCGCCACCAGCCAGTAACAGCAAAAGACAGCCAGGCTGGCGAATAGAAGTGCCGAGACCTTGGCGCCCGTCTGTAGATCGCGAAACCACGTGAACGGAATCAGAATGATGTGATAAAGAAGGTGATGATCGACGTAATCATGAGGGTTCAGGGTGGTCAGCGGCAGCCAGCGGAAAACAGGCGGGTGAAAGTGTCCCGCGCGCAAGTTGTCCCAGAGCAGCCGGGCCCAACGGATATGGTAATAGCCGTCGAAATCGCCGCAGCAGATTGCGGCCGTGGAGCGGAACTGCAGCCACCAGAAGACCAAAACGATCGCGACCGCACCTGCCAGCAGATCGGCACTGCGCACGGCTGAATCGGACTTGAGCCACTTGGGTGTCCGAGGTTTTTGGCCGGCTTGGTCGTCAATTAGCGGTTCTTGCATCTCTTCCATGGGCTCATGAAGAATGCCGGAAGGAAAGAAACAAATCAACTGATTTTAGATTTGGGTGGCACGGGCGTCCCGCCCGTGAATCATGCGCAAGATGCTCATGCCACGACGCTGCGCGTGATATTCTTGCGCCGCATGCACGGGCAAATGGACACGCGCTTTCGGCTAATCGGTTTGTTGCCGCTGACTTTCTTTCTCGCCCAGACGATCCATTACTGGCGGGTTGGCGGGATGGGCAACCTGCTGTGGATGTGCAATGTTGGCAATCTGCTGCTGGCCACCGGCCTTTTACTCAATCATCGCGAAATGATCAGGGCCGCGGCCATCTGGACGATTCCCGGTCTGGGGATCTGGATGCGCTACGTTCTGTTTGAATATGACTTTGTAGTTTCGTCAGCGCTGGCGCATGTGGGCGGGATCGTCGTGGCGCTAATCGTCCTGCGGCGAGTGCGCATGGACCGGACCGCGTGGGTCTATGCTTTCGCCTGGTATTTGGTAATGCAGGTCGCCTCGCGTCTGGTGACCGATCCCAGGCTGAACGTCAACGTCGTGGATCGGATTCAAACCGGCTGGGAGAAGGCGTTCAGCAGCTACTGGAAATTCTGGATCGTAATGACCGCTGTGGTGGCTTTTTGTTTGTGGGCGATCGGAATGGTGCTGTCGTGGATCTGGCCGACGCAAAACACATCAGAGGCCCGAAGGGCCGAAATGCAATAGCTACGCCCGTTAGGGCGTGGATCAGGAACCATGCCGCGAGTGAGCGCCGAAGGTGCGGAATAAAACGCTGATTGAGAATGTGAAGTGTCGGTCCCTCGGACCTCAGGACGATCCGGACCACGCCCGTAAGGGCGTGGCTATTGCATTTCGGCCCTTCGGGCCTAAGTCCCGGCCATTTCCCTCTGCTACTTCAGCACCGCAGCCTGCGGGCTCAAAGTCACTGAGTGCCAGCGCGCAAAAGTCTTGATTAGCTCGCTCCGCAGACTTACATAGGCGGTTTCCAGGTACAGCTTCTCAGGCGCTGGCCATTCGAGGCGTACGATCGGATTGAAAGAAACGGGTAGCGTTGTGGCGGTTGGTAAGGCGGGGCCTGCCTTGCTCGGCGACTCGGCCGCTTTGCTTTTGCCCGGCCCGGATTTTTCATCAAAGACTGCAGAGGCACCCAACAATCGTTCGCGCAATTCAATCCGCGCCTGCGTCGGCGCTTTGCTCGCTGCATCGTAAATCCCGATATCGACGCCGAAGGCCGCTGCGACTTTCGAAGAATCAGGCGACCAGACGGGCGGTGTTTCAGCTAGTTCATCATCCAGCAAACGCTCTTCACCACTCAGAGAGATCAAGCGGGGCCGGCCTGCCGGCGTTTTGAGTTCTCTCTCTCTCGCTTGCCACTCGCTCTCCCTGCAGGCCAACGCGACCAGCGCGTGGGCGTCCGGCGCCCACGAAAGGCCAAAATAAATCAATCCATCGCGCGTCGTCAGCGGTTTTAGATCATAGCCGTCACGGTTGCACAGATAAACCTGCTCAGTACTGAACACTGACAGCGGCGCGAAGGCGGGCCCGAGCGTCGGCGTAGGTACAGGTAGATCAGGCGAGGCGGAAGGCAGCGCCGGTCCGAGCTGTTCGACAGGGGTCGGGCTGGGTTGCGCTTGCAAACTTTTGCGGCCTACGAAAGCGACGAAGCTGCTGTCTGCTGACCAGACGACAGCATCCTGAAACACGACCGCGAGAGTCGGCGGCGTAACGTTGCGCAGAAAGTTTCCATCAGCGGAATAGAGATCGATGCGGAATGTCTGCGCGGGTTCGTCGGCGGTGCCGTAAAGGGCGAGGGCTCGCTGGCCATCCGGCGACGCCACCGTCCGCAGTAGCGCATCGTCATGACGGCGCGTGTCAAAGTCCTGCTGGATCGCCGGAATAATTGTCTTCACTTCGTCAGCTACGAGTCCGGAGGGCGGTTGAATGTCTGCCTGAAAAGTAAAAGCGAGCCGGCGCGCGGGAACATCGCGCAACTGCCGCGGCCGCACCTCCTGCGAGTTGGTACTGCTGCGGCAGGCTATGCTAAGCAAGAGCAGAACTACGCTGAGCAATGAAACAAACATCAACCACCCGGAAGAAAAAGGGCGAGCAGAGTGGACGCGCCGGCAGATTGACCGTCGGCGAATTAGCGACGAAGAATATTTGGCGTTGCTCAAGCCTGCAAACATCCGTGAGCGATCTTAGGAAGGGTGGTGAAAGCTGTCAACACCGAGTGTCAGAAGCCCGCGCGTAAGCAAGGGCTCGCCAACGTAACCAGCCCTCCCTGACGGTCGGGCTTCTGACACGTGCCATGCCCGAGGCATCAGAAGCGAACCAGTCGTACCGTCGGTCACAACTTCACCAGCCAGCCCCACATCCAGCGCGAAGAGTGCGCGAATCGTACTGCGTGGCGACAGATGGTCGTCGTCTGAGGCGTCATCATCTACACAGTTGTGTTCGAGTGCGCGCGCCAGACGGCGCGGCAGCGGCTCCCAGGCCGGCGTCTCTTTAATGTAGGCGCGCGCGGACATCATCCCCACCAGATCGCACGAAAGCTCTTCAATGCGCTGTCCCTGGATCAGCAATCCTGTGCGCAGGGCCGCGCGCCGCGCGATCGCGCGAAACAACGGCTGCAGAGAATTGGCCTGACCGCTGGCAATGTGGGTCAGTTCGTGGGCCAGCACGCTAATCATGGCTTCGTCGGATCGCAGGCCGGCCAGAAAGATTGTGCCGAACTCGATAGTGCGCGGCTCGCGCAACAGGACCGAAGCATTGTCACGGGCATCAACGTCGGGCTTAACGCGACGGACCGCTTCGACGCGGGCCGTGGCGGCGTTGACGCGGGCGCGCGCGGGAGCGGTGCCGTAGAGATTGTATTCCTTTGCTAACTGAACGATGGTCCTGGCTACCAGCCTTCGGGTGGTTGGCAACACGCGCTCGGCTCGCCGCAGACCCGCGACGGCGTCGGGATGCCCGACGGGCAAAGACGGCCGCGCCTGCATCTCGTCAATCGGCATGCTGCCAAAGGGATCGCGAATTCGCTCAGCGCAGGTTTGGCCGATAGCGCGTTCGACCAGGCGGCGATCGGCCGGGCTGAACGCTTTGCGCGCCGCAGATGAATGCGCGCCAGTTCTGGAAACACGGCGGCGCTGTGCGAATGACAGCGGCGTCAGAACCAGCTGAGAGAAGAGCACGATGGCCAGCGGTAGAGACATGCGTCGGAGAGTGGCACGGGCCTGCCCGTGAATCACGCGCAAGCTGCGCGTGCCACGGCTGGAGCATCTTTGTCTGGGGTTATCTATGACGCCACTCCGGTTTCCGCTTTTCCATAAATGAACGCACGCCCTCATGCGCGTCCTCGGTTTTCATCAGCTCGTGCAAATAGAGATTCTCGACTTCAGCCAGGACCAATTGAAAGCTGTTTCGTTCTCCCAAATCAAGCGCAGCGCGGGTCATCGCCAAAGCCGACGCGGAAAGATCTCGTAGCTTTGCCAGCACGCTCTGCAACTTTGGTTCGAGTTCAGCACCCGGCACTAGATAGTTAACCAGCCCCAGGCGCAAGGCTTCAGCCGCATCGATCATGTCGCCCAACATGATCAGTTCACGCGCGCGTTTTTCCCCAATGATCCGCGGCAGCAGGATCGCCGCTACCGGTGGAAACACGCCGAGCTTGATCTCGGGCTGACCAAAGCGCGCCCGCTCAGTGGCAATCACAATGTCGCACGCCGCCACCAACTCGCACCCACCACCGAGGGCTGGGCCATCAACCACCGCGATTACGGGTTTGGATATTTGCGCCAGCAGGCGAAACACGGCATGAAACGAGTCGAGCATTTGAAAGACAGTTTCCGGCACGTGCTCTTCCACCGCCACGCCCGCGCTGAAGGCCCTCGTTTCCGCCGAGGCGTCGAAAACAATCGCGGCCAGGTCGCGTAGCGGCACGCACTCGTTCAGCGCCTCGCCCATCTCGCGCATCATCGCGATGTTAAAGACATTGAGCGGTGGCCGTGCGAAGGTGATGCGGGCGACGCGATCGTCGACGGTGAACTTGATGTGCTGAAAGACTTTCGGCATTCAACGAGTTTCATTTTACAGAGGACGGGTTGACAAGCATGATTCCGTCGTAGCGTTTGAAGTCGTCGGTGTTGAAGTCGCAACGCACCAAAATTCGACGAGATTCTGAGGGGTGACGAAAAGTACTTCGTTGTGACGGAGCAATGATTCGATTGAGCTGGCGGCTGCTGACTCCATCGGGTGGGATTTCTGGACACTACGTAGCAATACATTAGTGTCCACCAGATAGCTCATAACATTTCGTCTTCTCTGGAATAAATACTCTCGCGGCTTACGGCATAATCAGAGAGAGGAGGGCCACCGACCGCGTGTCGCTCTATGAATTCCCGCCACGCACGCGCACGCTCTTCAGGCGTTGTTTTGGGGTTGGTTGGCGCGCTCGCAACCAGCTTCTCAAGTTCACGGTTGACGAACTCTTCGGTTGACAAGCCTTCGGCCTCAGCTCGCGCCTTCAGTTCCTCTTCGAGATCCGGTTTTAGCGTAACAGTCATGACAGGCGAATTTTAGCACTGAATGGATAGAGCTGTCGCTACCTCTACTCTCGCCAGTGAACGCTGGTCCAGTATTGTGGGTCAAAGAGCTTACTGTCGAGCCGCGGGTTAGCGCGCATCTCAGAATACTCTTCAGTGGTGCGAATCTGTCCGTCGACTTTGAAGATGACTTCCGGCGCCATCCAACCACCGCCGAGCCGCTGGTACTTATTGAATTGCGTCTCCTGCGTCTGCGCGCCGTCCTTCCCCGCCGGTCGCAGCATGCGGACAAAGTAAAGATTCTTCTGATCGATCCAGAACTGCGGCGAATGCAGGTCGCCCGGCTTTGCTCCCACTACATAGACAGGTCGCCCTTGCCATGTGTCCTCTCGGAGAATCGCCAAATCAAACTTGAGACCCTTAAGCGTTTCGATCACATCCGTCGCCGGCAGTTTGTAGATATCAAAGCCAAGGATCACCAGCGGATGAACAAAATCCCGAGCCGGATCGGCCTTGCCATCCTTGAACGAAAAGAATTTTCGGTCAGTGAAGAGGATGCCGTTACCGTCCTTGATCGGAGTGAAGTCGATGCGCAATGAACCGGGCACAGAAAGAGCTTCGTACCAGGTCTCAACTTTCGCTTTGCCATCTTTGTCGAAGTTCGTGGTCTTCTGCACGAAGGTCGCGGTCCGGTACCAGGACTTGGCGTATTTCTTCTGCATGGCAGAGACTAGCCCTTCGGTGTTTTTGACTTTGGCTGCGTACGTTGCGGGCACGATGGTCAGCATCAGGAAGAGCATTATTAGGATCGAACGCATCAATAATTTCTCCAGTGAATTAGTCTCGGACTACCGCGAAGCGGTAGCGGCCTCCAGCCCAGGGTTGCCGCCGCGGCTACCGTGGGTGTGGGAATCTATTCCAGCATCGGAATCTTTACACCCTTCACTTGCGCGGTTTCGATGGCTTCTTCATAACCCGCATCAACGTGTCGTGCGATCCCAGTTCCCGGATCGTTTGTCAGTACGCGATTCAGACGCTTTGATGCTTCGTCAGTCCCATCAGCAACCGAAACCTGACCGGCATGCAGCGAGTAGCCAATGCCTACACCACCACCGTGATGAAACGAAACCCAACTGGCGCCGCTGGCGGTGTTTAAGAGCGCGTTAAGAATCGGCCAGTCAGCCACTGCGTCCGAGCCGTCCTTCATCGCTTCGGTTTCACGGAAAGGCGAAGCAACCGATCCGGTGTCGAGATGATCGCGGCCGATTGCGATCGGCGCTTTCAGATCTCCGCGGCGAACGAGTTCGTTGATGGCTTCGCCCATCTCAGCGCGCTCGCCATAGCCCAGCCAGCAGATGCGCGCGGGCAGTCCCTGGAACTGTACGCGGTCGCGCGCCAGACGCAGCCAACGATTTAATGTTTCGTCCTCAGGAAAAAGTTCGAGCGCGAGATCGTCGGTTTTTCGAATATCATCAGGATCGCCCGAGAGTGCGACCCAGCGAAACGGCCCTTTGCCTTCACAGAAAAGCGGGCGAATGTATTCAGGGACAAAGCCGGGAATCTCAAAAGCGTCTTTCACTCCGGCGTCGAAAGCCATCTTGCGAATGTTGTTGCCGTAATCAAACGCGATCGCGCCAGCTCTTTTCAGGGCGAGCATCGCTTCGACGTGTCGCGCCATGGATGCCATCCCGCGCTCGGTGTAAGCGTGCGGATTGTCCTCGCGCAATTTGGCAGCCTCTGCCAGATTCAGTCCGGCAGGAATGTATCCATTCAGCGGATCGTGCGCGCTCGTCTGATCAGTGACCGCGTCGACCTTGACTCCGCGGCGAACAATTTCGGGAAGCAACTCGGCGCAATTACCAACCAGCCCAACTGAAACGGGTTTCTTCTGCGCGCGCGCGTCTTCGCAAATGTCCAGCGCTTCGTCCAAAGTCAACGCCATCCGATCGCAGTAGCCGCCCGTCACGCGCCGTTCGATGCGCGCTGGATCGACTTCAATTCCCAGAAACACCGCGCCGTTCAGCGTTGCCGCCAAAGGCTGCGCGCCGCCCATGCCGCCCAAACCGCCTGAAAGTAGTAGCCTGCCAGCCAGCGTGCCGCCGAAATGCCGGTCAGCCATCGACGCGAAAGTCTCGAACGTACCCTGAACGATGCCCTGGGTGCCGATATAGATCCAGCTTCCGGCAGTCATCTGGCCGTACATCATCAGGCCTTTGCGTTCGAGCTCATGAAAATGCTCCCAGTTGGCCCACGCGCCGACCAGATTCGAGTTCGCGATCAAAACGCGCGGCGCGTATTCGTGCGTGCGAAAGATGCCGACCGGCTTTCCGGACTGCACCAGCAACGTTTCGTCGTTTTCCAACTCTTGAAGTGAACGCACAATCGCTTCGAACGATGCCCAGTTGCGCGCAGCTTTGCCGGCGCCGCCATAGACGATCAAATCCTCGGGCCGTTCGGCGACGTCCGGATCGAGATTGTTCATCAGGCAGCGCAGTGCCGCCTCCTGATGCCAGCTTTTGCAATTGAGTTTTGCGCCGCGAGGCGCGCGAATTGTTCTCGCACTCATAGAGCGAGCATCTTACCTGATCGACTCTGCATTTTCATGCTGAGCAGGCTGGCAGCCTTCGCAACAAAAAAAGGCGAACCCGCCCCCCAGGGCTCGCCTCCTGCCTGTGAAATTGGCATGAGTTTGAGGCTTGAACATTGTGCGGAGCGCGAGCGACGTTCTAAAATGCCAGCTCAAGTCTTAGATAGTTTTGGAGTGATGATCATGAACGTTGTGTTTTCTTCCGCGCGCAGCTGGAGATCTAAGAAATCCTGGCGCGCCACAGCTTTTCTGGTGGCGCTGCTGCTGTTACTGCAGCCAACGCTATTGCTCGCGTCGGCTGGCCAGGGGCGCAGCGAACGCGCCACGAAGAAACCTGCAACGATGAGCGAAGATCAGCGCATTGCTCACGCACTTTCGCGCCTGACATTCGGCGCGCGACCGGGCGATCTCGAACGGGTCAGAGCCATGGGTGTCGAGGCTTTCATCAATCAACAACTGGATCCGGATTCACTGGATGCCGGAGCAGTGAGCGCACGGCTGAAAAAATTGCCGACTCTGCTAATGGCTACGCCCGTGATCATCGAACAGTACACGCCTCCGAAGCCGGTGGTAGTGCCATCACCGGTTCCGGCAAAGTTGGCTGAGAATGGCAATGCGCCGGCGCCGCAAATGATGGCGGAGCATCCGCCGGGTCCGGTGGGCCAGACGCCTCAGATTGCCAACCCCGGCATGGCTGCGATGCAAAACGAAATGCAGATGGATGCGAAGAAGGAGGAAGCAGGCAGGATGCCTGCGCTCCCGGCGGCGACTCCGAAGCCCGCGCCGCCGCCAAAGAATCCGCAGATGGTTGTGACTGAGTTGCAGCGAGCGAAACTGCTGCGAGCTGTCTACAGCGAACGGCAGTTGTACGAGTTGATGGTCGACTTCTGGGAAAACCATTTCAGCATTTTCTCAAACAAGGATGACGATCGATATCTGTTGACCGGCTATGATCGCGAAACGATCCGGCCGTTTGCCATGGGACGATTTCGCGATCTGCTGGGCGCCACGGCCCACTCGCCGGCGATGCTGTTCTATCTGGACAACTGGCGATCCAGCGTGCCCCGTCCTTATGCGGCCACCAAAGATAAACCGGCCGGTGTCGACGGCGGCCTCAACGAAAACTACGCACGTGAATTGATGGAGTTGCACACCCTCGGTGTTGACGGCGGCTACACCCAGAAGGACGTGCAGGAAGTTGCCCGCTGTTTCACCGGTTGGACGATTCAAAAGCCGAATGAGCAGGGCCTGTTTCTGTACCGGCCGGGTCTGCACGATGACGGCGAAAAGATCGTGCTCGGTCACAAGATTCTTCCCGGCGGCGGTCCAGCGGATGGCGAACGCGTGCTCGACATTTTGGCGACGCATCCGGCCACCGCGCGTTTCATTGCGACCAAACTGGCGCGGCGTTTTATCAGCGACGAACCGCCACAGTCGGTCATCGATCGCGCCGCGGCCGTGTTTCTAAAAACTGACGGATCGATTCGTGAGACTCTGCGGGCCATCGTCACTTCGCCCGAGTTCTTCTCCACCACGACTTATCGAGCCAAGATGCGTTCGCCTTTTGAGTATGTAGCGGCGGCGATGCGTGCGCTGAATGCCGAGACCGACGGCGATCGGCCGGTGCTCGACGCTATCGGGCGCATGGGCCAACCGGTTTTTGGGCGCATCACTCCGGATGGCTACGCTGACCGGGCGGACCAGTGGCTTTCCAGCGGCGCAATGATCGCGCGCTTCAATTTTGCCAGCGCCCTGGCGACCAATAAGATCAAGGGAACGAAGATCGACATTGACCGGCTTCTGTTCGGTATTGATGAAGCAAAGAAGGACTCTGTCGCTGCGAAGTTCATTCGCTTAACGGTTTCCGGCGACCTTTCCAGTCGAACGCGGACGGTGCTTGATAAGACCTTGCAGTCCGAAACGGTGGCCAAGCCGCTAACAACGGCAACAAATTCAGGTGCGAGTGTGGCAGTTGGATTTGATGCCAACGCCGCGGCAAAACCGCCGGGGCCGCCGGCGGCGCCCTATGTCACCGAACTAATCACGCTCTTGATCGGATCGCCGGAGTTTCAGCAGCGATAAATGCGTTCCTCACTGTTGCGGTCCCAGGAACTCTCCACGGTGTTGTCCCCGTTTAGCCAGCGCACTTGTGCGCTGGATCCGAATTGCATAAGCGGACAAGTCCGCCCTCTAAACGACGAGAGAAGGTTTTTCAGACGCCTGCTTACAAAGCTCCTCTTCCTCCTGTGCTCCGCTGTTCTTGCCCTACAACCAGTCACTGTTTTAGCTCAGCGTAAAAACCAGCTTACGCGCAACGCCACCGTAACTGTCAATTTCAAACCTGGCCAACCGGCGAATCGTTTCGCGCCGGCGCAGGCACTAGGCGCGGGGGTCGATGGGCACGGCAAAGGACAGACAGAGAGTCAGCTCTCGCCGCGGAACGTTGAAAAAATGCTTTCCGCCGGACTCAAGCCGCTAACCTATCGCTTGAGAACCGAGCTGGCCGGCGAAGCCTGGCACTGGAATCCGCGCGGCAGTTGGAGTGACGCAGCCAACCGGCAGGGATACTGGATTTCAGACAGCGAACCGCGCGAACCAATTCGCGTGTCGTACGGATACCGCCTGCCGCGACGGGGCAATACCATAGACCAGGCTAATGACGACGGGTATTCGCGGATCGATGACGGCGACGACCAGACATTTTGGAAGAGTAATCCTTATCTCGACGAGCACTTCACCGGCGAGAATAACTCGATCAATCCGCAGTGGGTAATGATTGACCTGGGCGCGCGAAAGCAGATCAACGCGATGCGGATCCTCTGGTCCGAACCCTATGCGACGGATTTCTCGATTGAGTACGGCGAGTTTGTGGGAGAGGCAGATCTTTCGCAGAGATTGCCGACGGAATGGCACGCTTTCCCCGGGGGTAAGTTCACCAACGCCAGAGGTGGAGATTCACTAATCCACCTGTCGCGGCGACCCTTGATGGTGAGATACGTGCGCATTCGTCTTAACCAGAGTTCCGAAACGGGCCCAAAGAATTCCACTGACATTCGCGATCGACTTGGCTATGCGATCAGAGAAATTCATCTTGGTTTGCTCAATCGTCGTGTTGGTCTTCAAGACGTAATCCGTCATGCAGCCACGAAGAATGGACAAACCGTTGTGTACGTCTCTTCAACGGATCCCTGGCATCGCGAAGGCGACCGCGACAATGAAACTGAACAGCCGGGTTTTGATTTTATTTTCAACAGTGGCCTGACCAACGGCCGACCGATGCTGCTTCCCGTACCCGTGCTGTTTGACACGCCTGAGAATGGCGCCGCGGAGATCAAATACCTGAAGACTCGCGGCTATCCGGTCGAGCGGGTTGAATTGGGTGAAGAACCCGACGGGCAATTCGTAACTCCGGAGCACTTCGGCTCACTGTACCTTCAGTTTGAAAAGGCCATTCATAACATCAATCCGGCGCTTCAGCTGGGCGGCCCGAGTCTGCAGGATATCGAGCAGACGGGGGTGCCGGGACGAATCGAGTTTGGTAAGGCGGGTTGGATGGGAAGTTTCCTTCAATACCTCAAAGCCCACGGCAAGCTGAAAGAGTTCACGTTCTTTTCGTTTGAATGGTACCCGTTTGGAGATGACTGTTCTCGGAAACAATTACTGCGTGCCACGACCATGCTCAACGATGCTTTGGCTGAACTGGAACGCGGCGGGCTGGCGCACGATATTCCCTGGATCATTACTGAGTATGGCTACTCAGCATTCGGTGCGCGGGCGGAAATCGACATCGACGGCGCTTTGCTGAATGCGGACAGCGTGGCCCGTTTTCTTACCCTTGGTGGAGAACAAGCGTATTTGTACGGCTACGAGCCAGGCGAGATCATAGAAGAGCAGGCCTGCTCATCAGGCAACAACATGCTGTTTTTCCGTGACAGTCAAGGGCATATCACAAAGCCGACGGCGACTTACTGGGGCGCGCGTCTGCTGACACAGGAATGGTTGCAGCCGGGAGACGGAGTTCATGAGATCTATCCGGCGACGTCCAACGAGCGGAATGCTGATGGAGAGGAACTGATCTCCGCTTATGCGGTTCATCGTCCCGACGGGCTGTGGTCTCTACTGCTGATCAATAAGGATCTGAGGCGCTCATTTCAAACGAACGTAGTCTTTCGGATGCCGCCATCCGGTGGCACTGGAGGTTTGGGGGGACCGCTCGATGTATTTCAATATTCGAGCAAACAGTATGTGCTTGGCGGCCCTGCAAGTAATCCTTATCCTGTCCGAGCGGATGACCCCGATCATAAAGTCGTTCAAGCATCCCGTTCGAGGCTGACGCAGATCTCTCTGCCGCCTTATTCGCTCACTGTGATTCGCGGCGAGTTGAGTCCTCTTTGGATCAGATGACGCCAGTTGCCATCGGCTCTGGGAATCGGTTGCCGTCAATCGGTAATTGTTACTTGACGTAGAGCTACTGCGGCAATACGCTCTCGGGCAATGTTCGAACTCAATCTACAGCGAGCAGTCCTCAAGGATCGCTATGAGATTAGAGGCCGGATTAGCTCCGGCAGTTACGCTGAGGTGTTTGTAGCTCGCGATCGTGATAGTGGAAACGCTGTTGTCATCAAGGCTCTAAACAGCCATCTTCAGGGAACGCCGCCTCCCGAGCTTGAAGAATTGCTGGCTGAGAAGTTTGATGGCGAAGCCACTATCCTCAACCAGATTCGACATCCGAATATCGTCTCCATCCTCGACCAAGGTGAGGGCACGGATGGGTCCGGCAGAAACTTTGGCTTCATCGTGCTCGAATTCATGGCTGGCGGCGATCTGATGGAGCACAACCGCGCCCGACCAGAACAGAAGCTTGGTTTGGCCGAGACGCTCTATTACTTCAAGCAAATCTGTGACGGCCTGAGTCATGCCCACTCACTTGGCGTCATACATCGCGATCTTAAACCCGACAACTTATTGCTCAGCGCTGACTGGCGCACGATCAAGATTGCCGATTTCGGAGTCGCCAAAACCAACAACCCGGATTATTCCACTATCACACGGGTTGGCACCCCAATCTATTCCGCGCCCGAGCACTCGCCAAACCTCGCCACCGAAGTGCCTGGCCCGCTCACCGCTTCTGCCGATCTCTATTCGCTGGCTAAGAGTTGCTACACCATGCTGTGCGGTCGCGTGCCTTTCGAGTTTGCCGGTAAGACGATCACCAGCCTGCCATCTCCGGCGGATTCCGAAAAGTGGGCGCCAGAGTTTCTGAAAGTTCTGCGGCGGGCAACCGCTGATGCTGTTGTTCACCGATACGGTTCAGTCACTGAGTTCTGGAACGATCTGGCGGCGTTGGCTACTTTCGATCCGGCAGCGACAAAGGCCCTTCCATTCAAGCGGCCGTCTCCCGAAGAGAGTGAGCTGGCGAAGAAGCGCGCCGAACTTGCCCCGCTCAACGCGATCCTCGCCCAACGCGAACTTGAACTGGCGACGCTCCAAGCGGAACTGCGTGACTTTGAAGGTCGATATCTCGGAGTCGTCGGCGTTCGCTACACCGAACTTGATGAAATCGAAGCACGGATCGCTGAGACAATAGCGAAGCTGAATCCAAAGGATGAGAAGGCGCGCGCACAAGCCGAACACGCCCGATCTCAGGCGAAAGAATCTGCGCAAGCAACAGAGTCAGCCGCTGAACAGAAATCATCCCGCAAATTCACTCCTTCTGAAACCCTCAAGAAGTTGTATCGTGACTTGGCCCGGCTCGTTCATCCAGATACCGTTCTGGATGAAGTCGAGAAGGATCGGCGTCACAGTTTGATGGCCAAGGTGAACAAGGCCTACGAAGACGGCGATGAAGAAGCGCTCCGCGATATCCTGAATCAGTGGGAAAGCAGTCCTGAATCCGTCAAAGGCGAAGGTGCCGGCGCAGAACTTGTCCGCGTCATTCGCAAGATTGCGCAAGTTGAGGGACGATTGAAGTCTATTGAAAACGAAATCCAATCTCTTGAGGAATCCGACTTGTACAACCTGAGATCAAAAGTTGAGGATGCTGAGAGCGAAGGACGCGACTTATTGAAAGAAATGGAAGCGCAAGTTGCAGCACAAATCGGTGAGGCACGGGATCGATTAGAGGAAATTCTTAAGACGAGGTTAAGCCTATGAGCGACGAGAAAGAGGCTGGCAGCGGCCTCGTCGTTGCCGGGAACCGTGGCATGAGACCTCGATCCACCAATCTCGTGCAGCGTGGCTTGGACCAGATAGCTAACATGAAACCTCCCGAGCAACCCGAAAAGGATTCCGGGGCAGAGTTAAGAGAGTTGGCTGAGTCCCTGCGGCATACCGAAGGCGAGTGGCGAACAAAGGATGAGTCTCATCCGTTTGGTTCTGTGCCTGTTTTCAACGAAGCGACCTACGAAGCCGCGAAGCCTCTTCTGATTGCTGCAGCAAAGCCGTTTCTTGATAAGGGCGCAACCTTACCAGAAGCATTGAGAGGAATCATCACCGCGCTGCGCGACGAGCGCGGGTGGGACAAGGCGAAACTGTCAAATTTCGCCCAGTATCTCTCCCGCTTCATGAAGGACTGGCAAGCCGGCAAGATTGACTTCCCCGTCGCGAACCTCAAAGAAGGGGAAGCGAAGAAGGCTCGGACGCACCCGCGACAGGAATTGACACCAGCAGTTCAGGCGCGTCGGTCCGAGGCGCTAACGAAACTGTACGCGGCGTGGCTGAAGGACGGCAAGGAGGGACTTGACATGGAACTGCGCTCTTCACCCTCTGGCCACGCCGAATCAGATCCGTGGGCAAACCTGGCAGCCCTCGCAAACGAAATGGAGAAAGGAACGGTAAACGAACTCGATGAGACCATAGGGCGGACGCCCGAAATACTGGCCGAAGTAAAAGCGAAAATCAATACCGATGATGAGTACGCAGGTCACGGTCACGAAAACATTGTCAGGAACAAGTGGAGACATGGACCGGTTCGGTTCGAAGCGCTGCAACTCGGGCCTGTTCTAAGTGAGTACGATGGCTTGCTCCCATTTTACGTCGTGCTCGATCCTGAGGTTGGCACGGAGGTTATTCTGATTATTCGCGATCAGACAGATTTCATGAACACGCTCAAGGCTGTTAGCCCGTTTCGCCTCCACCTGAAGACGGGATTTGGCAGAAATGATTATGGCCCCTTCGGTTTCTTCCTTTTCTGGATTCAAGATCCTGCGAACACGTCCGAATATGTGGTTGCTTACGATACTTATGTTAATCCAACCAACGATATTCAGCTGAAGCTGTGGCGTGCGCTGGCGGCACAGACACATTGGCACTTGTTTCTCGTTGGTGCCAGCGGCGAGCAAGAAGGCTTCTTCGAATTTGAGAACAGCTACGGCTTGAATGAGGCTCTGAATGTTCTTGAACAAGCGAGCAGCGACATAAGCATGGACGACTTTTACCGAGCCAAGCAGGAATTTCAGAGTGACTATTCAGTGACGGACTTGTTCAACTTTGAGGTCTAGGATGTCTATGAGGTTTGTCCACGGATGAGTGTTTCAGTGACGTTAAGGAATCTACGAGGTTCTCCGGAACGCTCTCTAAAGCCCACCAATTTCGATGGTACTCCTCCGTTGTACATAGCCCAAATAAAAGTCGAAATGAGTAAAAGATCTTCTCGTACTAACAACTTCGAGCAACTGGTGCGGCTTAACGGCACGCTCGCAGCGTGTGGTCGTCAGAGAAGACCGCTCGAAGCTCCCAAAATATTTGATACGCTCGGTTAGTGCTTGCTGATTTGAGAACAGATTTGAGAAAAGTAATTGACGGGACTTCTGAGTATCAATTAGAATGGCTGCCGTTGACAATTGAATAGAGGCTGGAAGTAGAGTCGCCACGGAACTAAGGTTAGCGAAGCGGTCGCGTTGCAGTCTAATGAGCTGTCGCCATTAAGGACCGACGTTAGATTGAAAGAAGCCATCGCCGCTAAGACCTTTGAAGTTGCCGCTCCACTCTTGTGTTCGATTAACGCGAAGGCGTTTTCGGATTTGAGTGGGCGGCTTTTGCTTTTTGTGGCCTAGTGTTTGTGGCCTAGTGAAGGACACCTTTGAGAGGAGAAGAATCATGACAGGGGATCAAATTGAAAAGCTTGCTCAAAACAGCGCTGATATCGCTGGCTTTCGTGACTTCATACCCGAGTTGACCAAGCGCGTCAAAACATTAGAAGAGGAGCTTCAGGACACGCGCGTTGCGCTCGAAGAACTTAGGAAGAAAGTAGAGACTCAGTCCGCGCAATAGCGGCTCTCCAGAAACTGGACTAATCTTCGGCAGCCATGGCAAAACTATGGAGTGGGACGGCCGGGGTGGAGAAGTGAGTTTCTTAAAGCCGTCGCTCGTTCGAAAGTCAAATCATCCTGCACGACCTCAGTGAAGCAAAACTCCTTCGGCGGACGGGTCTGACGCTCCCATAATTCGACTTGGTACAATCCACTTTGGGGACCATTCACTATTTCTACGGGACCCTCGTCCGTTCGTGTAATTTTATATTTAACTCTGTCCATAAATACTCCTGTGGATAACCGGGTTGACGCTTTTTACCAGCTTGCTAAAATTAAGTAAGGTCGAATTGAACCGCCTCTCTCAAGCCCACCAGTTTCGATTGTATTCCTCAGTTGTGCACAGCCCAAACAAAAGGCGAAATGAGTAATAGATCTTCTTATACTCTACAGACTTCAGAGGCTGTAGACTGTCATCATACCTCGCTAATAGTTGTCCGAGATGTTTTGTTTTTTCCAGTTCTCTCTCTACAGCGTCACCGCTGATACCGTTAGGACTGCCGGTCACTTTAAAGTTAGATCCTATTCGCACGTAGAGCGCCGCTTGTTTCTCCTTATCAATGCGACCGTTAGCTACTCGCCGCGCATCGCGGTCACAGGGAGGATCCTCGTCGCCTATCCAAGACCTTGAGCCCTGTCGAAAAACCTTCTCGTGTCGGATTATGTTAAGAGCATCAGCAACAGCTTGTGGGAGCCTATGCCCTGAGTCACCTGTAGACTTAAGCCATGCAGCAAAGTCCTCAACGTCAGGGTTGAGAAAATCCATGATCATCGCAAAAAGTTGTTTGCTGGTGTGGTCGTGCAGTATTCGTTGCACCTCAGCATTCCAAGGTATTGCTTCAACCTGAACGAAATGAAGTAAGAAGGCCTTTGCATATTCCTCTTGCGCCAAAATGCAAAGAGCAAGAGCAGATGGAAATCTTTCATCTCCCCAAAGAGAGCGAGCATCCTCGGCAAGGCGATCGCCATTCTCCAAGACAGCTCGAATTGATTTCTGGAGTTCAGCTTGTTCTACGATCGAAGGCATCGTTCAGCCCTTTAGGAATGCCGTATAGGTAATGATCGTGCTGGTGACCGAGGTCATGAGATCTAGTTCCGTAGCTGAGTGTGTACACATGAAGTCCACGACTTACTCACCGTATCGGCTCAAATAAAGTTTGCTCTCATACTCAACGATGCCGAGTCGCACCTGATCGAGCCAGCCGCGTCTGCCGAGAACATTGCGGGTGAAAGATTCATGAGCAGCAAAATAGACCATCACGTCGAATGAATAGCCGAGAGTTTCGAGTGTCAGCGCGTGGCCGTAGGCATCGAAGCTGCCTGTTACCGTCTTGAAACGAGTTGGATTTCCAGATTCCACGTTGAGGCCAAGCGTTTCCGCATGCCCTCTATTGAAGATGCAGAATGTTGAGCCCGTATCAACGTCTGCATCGAAGCTCACCTTATCCTGGCCGTGGCGCAGGGTAACCAGAACGCTGATGCCCTCAGCCGTGGAATAGTCGTGCTCAACGTTAAAATTCAAGCTGTGCGTCACAGCCAACCTCCAGTGAACGGCTCTTCTCGCTTCACGACGTGGACAATGTAAGGCACTTCGATTCCGGCGTCTCGGGCCGCGAGATAGACCTGTCGTGGATTTGTGCCGTGCGCGACAAGCCTTTCACCCTCGACTGCAACCCACTGGCCCAGGTACTCATCGCGATGTGCTTTGAGCCATGCGTGTTCGCGTTCGTCGGTGCGATAACCAGGCTGTGACGATTGAGCCGGCGCAGGTTGCTGCAATTCGCTGTCTAATGCCTGACACAACTTGCGCTTCTCGATGGGCGACAGCGCGCGTGCTTCGTCGATGATCTGTTCTAGTGTTGCCATGATCCTGGCCTTTCTCTGATTGGGTAACGGTCCAGTTTACCCGACCTCCTGTGGAGCGTCGAGACCCGGTCGCTACCGCTCGCGGTACTGACCTCATCTCCGACGATCCGTCTGCGTAATCTGCGGATGATTAATCTCCTCGCCATTGCGAAGCAAGCCGAACAATTCAGACCTACGGTCGTCAGGTTAGCGCATCAAACTCGCCATCACGTATCGCCGTCGCCATTATCTGAATCTCTTCCGACATCGCTCGATCGTTCGTGAGTCGCGTCACGTGACGGCGGACGATCTCGTAGGCCTGCTTGACGCCGCGGCCGGGTTGTAGCGGTGCGCGGTATTCCAAGCCTTCAGCTGCCGTGATCAATTCGATCGCGGTAATTAATTCCGCGTTATCGACAATCGCGCGCAGCTTGGTAGCGCCGGTCATGCCCATTGAGACATGATCTTCTTTGCCGCCGTCGGTGGGCACGTTGTCGATGCTTGATGGGTGGGCCAGGACTCTCGCTTCGTTCAAGAGGGCAGCGGCCACGATCTGCATCATCATGAAACCAGAAGCCGCGCCGGGGTGAGAAGTTAAGAACGGCGGCAGGTCTTCGTTTGCATCAGGATTCACCAGGCGATCGACGCGGCGTTCAGTGATGCTCATCAGATCTGTCATGGCGATCGCCGCAAAGTCGAAGGCGAGCGCCAGCGGCGCGCCGTGAAAGTTGCCGCCGGAAAGAACCTCGCCAGTCTCAGCAAACACCAGAGGGTTGTCAGTAGCGCTGCCGGTTTCAATCTCGACAGTTTCGCGCGCGTGCCGCAGCGCGTCACGAATTGCGCCGTGGACCTGCGGCATGCACCGGAGCGAGTAGGCGTCCTGCACCCGCGGATCGTTTTCCAGATGCGATTGCCGGATCTGACTATCGCGCAGCAGTTCACGCAAGTGCGCGGCGACTTCGATCTGTCCTCGGTGCGGGCGGGCGGCGTGGATGCGTTCGTCGAAAGCGACCGGCGTTCCGCGCACTGCTTCCAGGGTCATGGCGCCCGCAACGTCGGCCAGGCGTGCAACTCTCTCGGCCCGATATAAAGCGAGACCACCGACGGCGCCCATCGCCTGCGTGCCGTTGAGCAGCGCGATGCCTTCCTTTACTTCGAGTTCGACCGGTTCAATGTCCGCGCGCTGCAAAGCTTCGCGACCCGGCAATCTTTCGCCGCGATAGAAAGCCTCACCTTCGCCGATAACGGTCAAAGCGAGATGCGCGAGTGGGGCGAGATCTCCGCTCGCGCCCACCGAACCTTTTTCCGGAATCACCGGGGTGACGCCGCGCTCGATCAACTCGATTAGAGTTTCAATCAGAATGGGCCGGCAGCCGCTGAACCCTTCGGCCAGGACGTTGGCGCGCAGCAGGAGCATGGCGCGCGCTTCGGCTTCAGAGAGCGGCGCACCTACTCCACATGAGTGACTGCGGACGAGGTTGAGTTGCAGTTCGCGCAGTTGCGATTTGGGGATGTGGACGTCGGAGAGTTTGCCAAAGCCGGTGTTGACGCCATAGACGGCGCGGCCTTCGTCGACAATCTGTTCCACGACTCTGCGCGATTGCTCGACGCGGGCGCGCGCTGCCGGGGCCAGCGAGACGTGGTCGGTGCCGCTCGCGACCGCAGCAACCTGCGCGAGCGTGAGTTCCTGGCCGTCAAGTTCGAGCATGGTCTTAGAAGGAAAAAGTCAAAAGTAAAAAGGAAAAAGTGAAGGCACGAACCCTATCTTGTCTTTTAACCTTTTACTTTTACCTTTTCACTTAATTACCCGGTCGGGTGTTTCGGAGACATGAATCCGGCGGTCAGGTGTCTGAGTAACATCGATTTTCCTGAATTCGCCGCTCGTGCCACGCAAACGGTGACGCGCGCGCCGAGCGCGTCGGACGGTCGCGCGCGTGCCGGACGAAGCCGCGCGTGTCCAGCTCGACACGCGTTGGAGCGGGTGCAGCGAAAACTGATGACGGGGCAAAACTTCGCCGGTGGCTTCGCGCAGCCTGATCGTGCCGACCGCGAACATAAAAATCACCGCGTTGAAGACAAACCCTATTATGAAAACAACTCGGCCCGGGACCAGCCCGACCGTGGCGCGCTGCAAGAACAACTCAAAGGTGTCAGCGGGCACCGGATGCAAATAGACTTTGAGGTTCCAGCTCAGCGCGAGCAGCAGGAAAATCCAGAGATAGTTTCGCCGCAGACGGCGGCCGATTGCTTCCCACACGCTAATCGTAAAGTTAGGTGTCAATAGATCATTAGCCAGGTGCGACGCCCATTCCTGATCGGGCGGCACGCTGTCCGGAGCCAGCATCGGCGCCAGAAAACCTGTCTCGATCACGCGTACGCGGCTGGCCCAGATTTCATAGTAACGATAGCGGCGCGCTTCCATTACCAGAAACACCGTGACCAGGATCGAGTTGATCGGAATTACAAAGTGTGGACTGAGCGGCGAACTGAAAGTGAACGAAAGGGTAGCGCCGGCGGTCAGCACGGCCCAGTAGGTCGTAGTGTCGAGCCGGGTTCGCCACGTATTTGACCGCTGAACTTCACCGCGATAGAAGTGGGCCATCGCCGTGTTGAATTCAGCTGGCGCCATTTTGCGCCTCGGTTCTGTCGACGATGCGGTTGGCCGATCCGGGGTTATGCTTTCATGCGCCGACGCGGAAGTGACTGGTCGCAGCCGGGCAGCGGGGCGCTCGCCGGACATCGTGATCGCCGAAGCATCACGCACGGGATTTCCTGTCTGCCGGCGCGGCAGACGAACCGTAGCTTCAGGATCAATACTGCTGCTATCGGTGCGAAGTTGGCCAGCGCCTGGCTGGGTTGAGTCAGTGGTAATCGCCATCACGGGGTCCGGAAAAACGGCGGGTGCGGGATGCCCGCGAAACCGCGGGAATAATAGCATGGAATTGGTCTTAGTTCGCGTTGATTGCTGGATTGACTCCCTTCTCCCTTTGGGAGAGGACTCGGGATGAGGGCGCGAAGCGTACGGTCGAAGTATTTCTTGTCATCGTAATGTTTCGCCCAGACAGGTTCGAGCAAAGAGTAGGAGCCCTCCCTCAAGCCCTCACCCCAACCTCTCCCAAAGGGAGAGGGAGTTCAATCGCTCGTGAGGTGAGTTATGCACGCTGAAGACTGCCCCATCAGCGAAAAATGCCTTCCTTGACAGTGATCTTAGCGCCACCTATAGTTTGGAGTCCGTTGTTTGAAGCAAATGTTTTCAGTTTCGCAAAGCGCGCCAGAGAAAGATCACGAGCGTTGGATGCGCGAGTCTCTGCGCGCCGCGCGGGAAGCACAGAGCCGCGACGAAGTGCCCGTCGGCACCTGTGTGGTGGTGGGCGAGAAGTTACTGGCAGTCGCGGGTAATCGCACTCGCACCGACTGCGATCCGACCGCGCATGCAGAGATCGTGGCGTTGCGCGAAGCCGCTCGCGCGTTCGGCAACTACCGTCTGGCGGATGCGGCGGTTTACTCGACCATTGAGCCTTGCGCAATGTGCGCCGGGGCCCTGATCCAGGCGCGCGTGAAGCTGTTGGTCTATGGCGCCACGGATGAAAAGGCCGGCGCGGTTGAGTCTCACTTTCATATCTGTGATTCCGATCAATTGAATCATCGCGTTGAAGTCGTGAAGGGAGTCCTGGCAGCCGAATGCCGCGAGCTGATGCAGGAGTTTTTTAAGACAAGAAGGAAGTAGCATAGACTTTAGTCTGTGTATCGGTCGGATCGAAACCGACCTAACGAGATCACAGACTAAAGTCTATGCCACTTTAATCGCGGAGAGGTCGCATAGTGGATTAGTGCACCGGTCTCGAAAACCGGAGTGGGTTAACGCCCACCGTGGGTTCGAATCCCACCCTCTCCGCCAGAACATTGCCGATTTCCGATTGTTGATTTCCGATTGGTCTTTGGCGGAAGATGCCTCGTTTACGAAAGCGGCCAATTGGCAATCGGAAATGCGGGAGAGGTGCAAGAGTGGTTGAATTGGCAGCACTGGAAATGCTGTGAGCGGGAAACCGTTCCGTGGGTTCGAATCCCACCCTCTCCGCCAGATAACAACTTCGATTTCCAATTGATGTTATATTGCTATTGTTAGACCCCCACCCAGGCAAGATACCTAAACTAACGCCCCTTTTAGTTTAGTAAGACGAGAACCAGCATGATTAGATTCAACCGAGCATCACTGCACCCAGATCGCATTCGCATAGTAGTCGGCATGAGTACACTTGCGCTCGCTTTCAGCTTTTTGGCCGGCGCGGTTTCGGCACAAAAACCGCGAACGGTCAGGCACGGATCAATCTGTGGCGATCCCACGACCCCATGTAAGACGGTCGGAACTTTTCAGCCGAATGACCTGCCTTTTCGGATTCCGCAAAGAGCAGTCATCTACGATACCGACTTGTTCTACGCCATCATCCTCAAGAGCGTGAATGTTGCGGATGACAAATGTGACAAGTTCGTTCCGGAGAGCGATCGGCTGGCCGCACAAGCCCTGTTTCCCGACCATAAAGTTTTTTCTTCGCGGTGCGCCGACCCGGGCGGCTTGTCTTACACGAACACAAGTCCGAAGGCCCGGTTCATGGCAGTCTATGCCGGTATCACGCCGGCGGAAGCGAATAGCATGTTGGCGAAAGTGAAGGCTACCGGGAAATTCCCCGGAGCAAGTCTTCGGCGCATGCGGGCGGCCTTCAATGGTACGTAATTGTTTTTCTTCAAAAGGGGGCACGAATGGACGACGACAAATTGGCGATGGACGAAGCGCGGCGCGCCGGGCAACATGGCTCGGTCAAGTCGCAAGTCGAAGGCGAAGTGCAGGCTGAAATTGCCGAGCGCGCGGCCGTAACACCGGCGCCTGAAAGCGCGCGCATCGATCAAGTGGCCGGCGAGTTCCGCGCCAAAGCGGTCGACGAAGTTGTCGAGAGTGAGCGGGAAGTCAGCCGTGGCCGTGGTGCAGCCCGCGTCTCTCAAGTTATCGACTACCTCTTCTTTCTGCTCTACGCCTTGCTGGGTCTGCGGTTCCTTTTGGCTTTGATGGCAGCCAGGAGCAGTGCCGGGTTCGTGCAGTTCATCGTGACGGTGACCAACCCGTTCTACGAACCGTTCCGAGGCATCGTGGCCAGCCCCCGCACTGATGGCGGGCATACCTTAGTGATGCCGCTGGTGATTGCGTTCATCGTCTATCTGCTGTTGCACCTGGCTATCAACGGAGTGCTGCGCATCATCGCGCACCGGAAGACGGCGATCTAAGCCTCGCGAGATCGTCTGCTTCTAACTAGGTTGGAAAGGATGGGTCATATGAGCATCGGTCCAAAATACCTGCGCCAATCTGGTTATCGCGCGCCGCTCTGCCTTTCAATTCTGATTTGTTGCCTTGCTGTGGTCTTCATACAAAGGGCCAGCAACAATACCGCGAAGGCCGATTCGCCAAAAGTCGCCATCGCACGCATCTGGCATGGACGCACGCAGCAGGCAAAGGCCGAGGAGTATCTTCAGTATTTGACGGACTCTGGAATCAAGAAGATGGAAGCGCTGCCCGGAAACCTGGGATGCCAGATCTTTCGGCGGACGGAAAATGGAATCACCGAATTCACCGTGATTTCTTATTGGGAGTCTCGTGAGTCAATTAAGCAGTGGGCCGGCGCCGACATCGAGAAGACCCGCTATCTGGACAAAGACAAAGAGTATCTTCTGGAATTGGAGCCAACCGTAAAGCACTTCGAAGTCGTCCTCAATGACTGGAAGAAGTAAAGAAGCACTAATCGGCAATCGACAATCGACAATCGGCAATGCTTTAATGAGTTATCAGACTTCGGGCTCCGCACAACGATAGTCTTGTGAACCCCGCCAGGCCGGGAACGGAGCAACGGTAGCAATGACAGCGTGTGTTGCGGGTAAGTCCGGAGTCTGACTAGAAAGGCAAGGATGAAGGCGGAAGGATGAAGGATGAAAGCGAGATGACTTAGCGTCTTCGGCTTTTTTCCTGTCCATCCTTCATCCTTCATCCTTCATACTTCCTTCATGGCTTACCAGGTAATCGCCCGCAAGTGGCGCCCACAAAAATTCGAAGATGTGACCGGCCAGGAAGTCCTGACGCAAACGTTACGCAATTCGATCGAGCACGGCCGTCTGCATCACGCTTATCTTTTCTCAGGCGCACGCGGCGTGGGTAAGACTACGACCGCGCGGTTGGTGGCCAAAGCGCTCAATTGTCATAAAGCTGCCGGGCCCACTGGTACGCCCTGCGCGACGATGGATGAAACTGCTTGTGCTTCCTGCCGGGAAATCGCGGAAGGCCGTTCGATGGATGTGCTGGAGATCGACGCGGCTTCGCATACCGGCATAGACAATGTCCGCGACGTGATTATCGCGGGCATTAACATCGCGCCGGCGCGCGATCGCTACAAGGTTTTCATCATCGATGAAGTTCACATGCTTTCCGGCGCGGCTTTTAACGCGCTGCTCAAAACAGTCGAAGAGCCTCCGCCTAATGTGATCTTCATGATGGCCACCACCGAAGAGCATAAGGTTCCTGAGACCATTACCTCTCGTTGCCAGCTCTTTGAATTTCGGACCATTGCGACCGCGAAGATTGCCGAGCGCCTCAGGTTCATCGCGGACGCTGAGAAGATTTCTATTTCTGATGAAGCTATTCGCGAAATTGCCCGCACCGGCGACGGTTCAATGCGCGACGCCCAGTCGGCGTTCGATCAGGTAATCAGTTTTGCGGGCGATAAGATTAAGACTGAAGACGTCGAAAGAGCCCTGGGAATTGCCGGGGCCGACGTGCTGGCCCGCATAGTAAACGGGATTGCAGAGAATCAGCCGGCAGAGGCGCTGGCGATCGTCGATGATCTGGTAATGCGCGGGCACAACCTGCGTAACTTTTGTCGCGATGTGCTCGGCCACTTACGAGACCTTTTGGTCGTAAAGGTCTCCGGTGATCCGAAGCTGCTCGATTCCTCTTCCGCTCTGGCATCGACACTGCAACAGCAGGCAGCACTCTTTACCGAATCCGATCTGGTCCGTTTCTTTCATTCGCTGGCTGAGACGGAAGCGAGTCTCAAAGATGCGGCCAATCCCCGCTATCAGGTCGAAGTCGGTCTGGTGAAATTGATGGAGATGCGGCGGCTGTCGTCGCTTGGTGATCTGGTCGGCCGCATTGACGAACTCGAGCAGGCTTTGCGCACCGGCAAGCCGCCAGCGGAAAGAAAGGGGCCGCAGTCCGCTCCGGATAGCGGCCCGAGTAAAGCGCCGGCGCGCTCGGCAGCCTCCGCCGGTTCCAGTCAGAGAGCCAGCTCGGCTGCGCCGGTAGAACCACCCGCGGCAAGTGAACCGCCCGTTGCCGCCTCCAGTTCGTCGTTGATCGACCAAATCAGGTCGGTGCTCGAAAAGAAGAAACGCCGGATGTTGGTCGCCGCGCTGAATGACGCCCGGCGCGCTGAGCTGGAAGGCGACGAGCTGATAGTCGAATTCACACCTGAAGCAAAGAGCTCTCGCGATACTCTGGCCAAAGCCGAGAACGCTAAAGCTGTGCGTGAAGCAAGCAGCGAAGTCTGCGGCCGCGACATTGGCATCCGGTTTTTAATGAAGGATGGCGATGGTGCAGGTAACGAACCGCTTTCGCCGGAAGAAGAAGAGCGTCGGGCAAAGAAAAAAACTCGCGAGTCTGTAGCTCAAAACCCCACCGTCCAACAAGTCTTGCGCGCCTTCGGCGGCGAGATCGTTGACATCAAGATGCAGTGATCTATGTCCCTCTCCCTTTGGGAGAGGGCTGGGTGAGGGTGCGAAGCTTAGGTCGGTGAGTATTTTTAATAATCTGTTTACCCAAAAACAACGTTAGATCAAGGTAGGTTCTCGGTCAGACCCTCACCCCAACCCTCCCCGAAAGGGAGAGGAAGTAAGTCTGATCACAGCGAAAGAACTTTGGATAAATCACTAGGTACTTGGTGATGGCTCTTCTTCATTCCCGTCACGCGCGACCCTAAGAAAAGCCTTCGCCGCATGTGACAGGGTCGCACCCTTGCGATAAATCAGATGTAACTTTCGTTCCAGTTTCATTTCACGCACCGACAGGCCGACCAGTTGCTTCCTTGAAATTTCAGCGTGGGCGGCCAGACGTGGGATGAGGGCGACGCCCATTCCTTTCTCAACCAGGCGTTTGATTGCTTCCAGGGTCGGCATCTCCATCGAAATGTTCAGCGGGGTGCGTTGCTTCTCGAAAGTCTTCACCACTTTCTCGCGATAGGGCGAGGGCACGTTGTGCGCGATGAATGATTCAGCGCCCAGCTCACGCACAGAGACGGCCTTCTTCGCAGCCAGCGGATGATCGGGAGCGACAACCAAAGCCAGTTCATCCGTCACGACGGCAACGGATTTGATCGCCGGGTCACTTGGTTTGAAAGAAACCACCCCCATCTCTACATCGCGACCGAGGATCTCGCCGGGGATGCGGCTGGCCAGACTGCGCTTTACTTCAATCTTGATGTGCGGGTGACGCGCGCGAAAGATCGGGATCAGCGGCAGAAGGCACATCACAGTATATTCGTTGGCGCCCAGCGAAAGTTTTCCTCGATGCAAGTCGCGCAGCTCGCGAATGGCCGAGTGGGCATGATGACGCAGGTTCATCATCTGCTGAGCAAAGTCGAACAGGACCCGCCCGGCCGCAGTCATCGTGCCGTCTTTCGAAGAGCGATCGAAAAGCAACTCACCCAGTTCAGTCTCCAGCCTGCGAATCGACTGGCTCACGGCCGGCTGGGTGCGGTGCAGCGCCTCAGCCGCGCGCGAAAAGCTCTTTTCCTGGGCCACGGCCAGGAAGACCTCCAGTTGATTAATGTCCATCGGTTCCCCCTTGGAACGGGTTCATTTTTGAAGTTGGAATCCCTTACTGCTGGGAGAGGGGACAGTCCCGTCCGCCCCGCCCGTAATTCAATGCCGTAGAAAACAACGGACGCTTTCGCTTGGCACTCAGTGCTGACGGGACGCCCGCGCTCCGCGCTGTAAGTTTGAAATGTTATTCAGAGTCTCGGCCGCGGTTATCCTATCACAATACATTATCATGTCATAGAAATTATAAGTTTGACTTTCAAGGGGCTGCGGCTTAGGATTCTGGCTTTCCGGGGCTGGAAGGGGAGGGCGGCGTGTGATGACATCCCGGCGGGTGCAAATCTTCGATACGACATTGCGCGACGGCGAGCAGTCGCCGGGCTGTTCGATGGATCTGGCCGAAAAGGTGGGTCTGGCGCGAAAACTCCAGACGCTCGGGGTCGATATTATTGAAGCCGGATTCCCCATTGCTTCGGAGGGCGATTTCGCCGCGGTAAAGGCGGTGGCCGCAGCCTGTCGCGAGGTGACCATTGCCGCGCTTTGCCGCACCGCGGAGGTGGACGTGCGCCGGGCGGCAGAGGCTTTGCGCGGCGCGGCCCGTCCACGCATTCACACCTTTGTGGCGACCTCGGATATCCATCTTGAGTACAAGTTGAAAAAGACGCGCGCCGAAGTAATCGAGATGACCCGGCAAGCCGTACGCCTGGCGCGAAACTTCACCGACGAGGTTGAGTTTTCCGCCGAGGACGCCACGCGCAGCGACCTGGAGTATCTCTGCGAAGTGTTCGCGACGGCGGTGGCAGAGGGCGCGACGATCCTCAACGTTCCGGATACGGTTGGCTATACTCTGCCCACTGAATTTGCCCAACTTGTGCGGACGGTGCGCGAGCGCGTGGTCGGTGATCGTGCCGACATCACGATCAGCGTGCACTGTCACAACGATCTCGGTTTGGCGGTGGCCAACAGCCTGGCGGCGATCGATGCAGGAGCGAGACAGATTGAATGTACGGTCAACGGGATTGGCGAGCGCGCCGGCAACGCTGCGCTGGAAGAGGTGATCATGGCCCTGCGGGTGCGCGCCGATCGGCTGCCTTTCGAAAGCGGAATTGATGCGCGCGAGATTTACTCGACCAGCCAAATGTTGTCGCAAATCATCGGCTTTGGCGTGCAGCCTAATAAAGCGATCGTCGGTCGCAACGCCTTCGCGCATGAAGCCGGCATACATCAGCACGGAGTGATCAGCAATCCGCTGTGTTATGAGATCATGACGCCGGAATCGGTCGGCGTGCCCGCGAACGAACTCGTGCTGGGCAAGCATTCAGGTCGGCACGCACTGGCGTTGCATTACGAGGAACTCGGTTATGTTCTTGATCGTAACGAGTTGGACTCGGCCTACCGACGCTTTACCGATCTGGCCGATCGCAAGAAACGGATTTATGATCAGGATCTGCTCTCGCTCTTAACCGTCGATACGTCTATCTCGCCTGAGACAGCGATCGCCGACGTAAAGCAGTGGGCGCAGACTGCGGCCACGTAACTATGGAGTGCGGTGACTTGTTACCGCTTTTTTTCAAGGGATGAAACTAAACATAGTCGTCCTTCCGGGTGACGGAGTCGGCCCGGAAGTCACCGAACAGGCCGTGCTTGTCTTGCGCGAGATCGCAAACATTCACGGCCACAGCTTTCAGTTTTCCGAATATGATGCCGGCGGGGTGGCGATCGAGCGTTGGGGTTTGCCGCTGCCGCGAGTGACGCTTGATGCCTGCGTCGGCGCCGACGCGGTGCTGTTGGGCGCGGTCGGCTCGCCCGCTTTCGATCACCTCACTCCTGATAAAAGACCTGAGGCAGGTCTGCTGCTGCTGCGAAGGACATTGGGCGGCTTTGCGAATTTGCGGCCGATCAGTTCCTTTCAAGCGTTGGCCGGCGCGTCTCCACTTCGCCGCGAGATTATCGAGGGCGCCGACATTCTGTTTGTCCGCGAGTTGCTGGGCGGGCTCTACTTCGGCGAGCCGCGCGGGCTGATCTCGCAAAACGGAAGTTCGTCAGCCTTCAATACGATGCGCTACACGGTTAGCGAGATCGAGCGCGTCGCGCGCGTCGCCTTTGCAGCGGCGGAGAGACGTCGCGGCAAGGTAACGTCGGTGGACAAGGCCAACGTTCTCGAGACTTCCCAATTATGGCGGCAGACAGTTTCGCGCGTGGCGAGGGAGTATCCGCAGGTCGAGGTTGATCATCTTTATGTAGACGCAGCCGCGATGCACATCATCACCAACCCCAGAAGGTTCGACGTGATTCTCACTGAGAATTTATTCGGCGACATTCTTTCCGATGAGGCTTCCGTGATTTCCGGATCGCTGGGAATGCTGGCGTCGGGAACTGTCGGCGGTGCAGTCGATCTCTATGAACCTGTGCATGGATCAGCGCCGGACATCGCCGGGAAAGGCATCGCCAATCCGTTGGGGGCAATCGCCTCGGCGGCGATGCTGTTGCGTCAGACGGCCGGACTGGAGGAGGAAGCGACTGATATCGAACTAGCGATCCGCGCCGTGCTGGATGCCGGTTATCGCACCCTGGATATCTCGCAAGGCACCGACGGCCACTTGATCGACACTGCCGAGATGGGGCAACTTGTAGCCGAAGCCGTTTTTGAAATCGCCGACATGCGACATGCTTATCATGCGGTTTGAAAGCAGATGTCAGATGGCAGATACCAGATGCCGGATCTGACACCCAGCCTCTGACATCTGATATCTAACATCTATTATCTGTTGTATGCCTCGCACACTCTTCGAAAAAGTTTGGGACGACCATGTGGTGCGCGCGGCACCGAGGGAACCCGCGCTCCTCTACATCGACCTTCATCTCGTGCACGAGGTAACTTCGCCGCAGGCGTTTGACGGTTTGCGCGCGGCGAACCGTGGTGTACGACGACCGGATTTAACTATCGCTACTATCGATCACAACCTGCCGACTACAGATCGCAGTCAGCCGATTACTGATCCGATCGCCGCAAAGCAAATCGAAACGCTCAGGCAGAACTGCGCTGAATACGGCATCACTCTCTTTGACATCAACTCGAGTGAGCAGGGCATCGTCCACGTAATTGGACCTGAGTTGGGACTGACTCAACCTGGCATGACGATCGTTTGCGGCGACAGTCACACCAGCACCCACGGCGCGTTTGGCGCGCTGGCGTTTGGCATCGGCACCAGCGAGGTCGAGCACGTGCTGGCTACGCAGTGTCTGCCACAGAACCGGCCAAACACGATGCTGGTGCGCACGCACGGACTGCTGGCGCAAGGGGTCACGGCAAAGGATCTAGCGTTGGGGATCATCGGCCAGATTGGCACCGACGGCGCTTCGGGCCACGTCATCGAATTCTCGGGAGAAGCGGTGCGGGCGCTCACCATGGAAGGCCGTCTGACCCTCTGCAACATGAGCATTGAAGCGGGTGCGCGCGCCGGAATGATCGCGCCTGATGAGACGACGTTCGAGTATCTCGCGGACCGGCGATATGCGCCGCGGGATGCTTCATGGTCAGCAGCGATCGCTAATTGGCAATCGTTCTCGTCGGACACTAACGCTGAATTTGATCGCATCGTCGAAATCGATGCCGCCGGAATCGCCCCTTGCATTACCTGGGGCACTAACCCGGGCATGGTTGTGCCGGTGACTGGCGCCGTACCGGATCCTGCTGAAGCGAAAGGCGAAGCCGAACGCCGGGCGGCAGAGCGCGCGCTTGAGTATATGAAGCTCGATCCACATACAAAAATGGCCGAGGTGGCAATCGATCGGGTTTTCATCGGCTCGTGCACCAACTCGCGTCTCGAAGATCTGCGCGCCGCCGCGCGAGTCGTGAAAGGTCATGACGTCCACAAATCAGTTTGGGCGATGGTTGTGCCCGGTTCGCAGAGCGTCAAGCGTGCGGCCGAAGCCGAAGGCCTCGATCAGATTTTTCTCAAAGCCGGATTTGAATGGCGCGAAGCCGGATGCTCAATGTGCCTGGGGATGAACCCGGACATTCTGGAGCCGGGCCAACGCTGCGCGTCAACGAGCAATCGGAACTTTGAAGGCCGACAGGGACGCGGCGGTCGCACGCATCTCGTCAGTCCGGCGATGGCGGCAGCAGCAGCAATCGCCGGGCATTTTGTTGACGTTAGAGAATGGGAATACAGGTAAGAGTTTGCGCCTTTGCGTGAAATCTGCCTGGCTCAACTTTAGTTTCTCGCAAAGGCGCAA
Source organism: Pyrinomonadales bacterium (assembly GCA_038210455.1). Taxonomy (GTDB): domain Bacteria; phylum Acidobacteriota; class Blastocatellia; order Pyrinomonadales; family Pyrinomonadaceae; genus UBA11740. The sequence continues at coordinate 176,760 of JBBQWP010000002.1, forward strand.
AGCATGAGCATAAGGCGCTAAGAAAAACACAAATGAATCCTTTTCGCAGTCACACCGGCTTAGTCGTTCCGCTCGATCGGCCCAATGTCGATACGGACCAGATCATTCCAAAACAGTTTCTCAAGCGCGTCGAGCGGACCGGCTTCGGCGAATTTCTTTTTTACGATTGGCGCTTCCGGCCCGACGGCCGGCTTGACGAGTCTTTTCCATTGAATGCACCGCGCTATCAGGGCGCGTCAATCCTGGTCACCGGAAAGAATTTCGGGTGCGGCTCTTCGCGCGAACATGCGCCCTGGTCTCTGGCCGATTACGGTTTTCGGGCCATCATTGCCTCATCCTTCGCGGACATCTTCGCGAACAACTGCCAGAAGAACGGACTATTGCCCGTCGTGCTTGATGACGCCAAAGTCCAGGAGTTGATGCGTCGAGCTAAACAAATCGAAGACTATCGCGCGACAGTTGATCTTGAGAGGAAGACAGTCAGCGACGCGCACGGTTTTGCCGCCGCGTTCGAGATCGATGACTTTCAGCGATATTGTTTGCTGGAAGGACTCGATGACATTGGCTTAACCCTCGCACACGAGGCGGAAATCTCCGCTTATGAATCCCGCAGACTCGAGCGCGGCTTTTAGCGATAGCCGTATTAATCGTTGAACCAACTCGCTGCCGGCGTCGTATAGGCTCCCGGAGGTTTCAAAGAGCTATGCGCAATCCGGTTGTGGCAGGAATTCTAAGTTTACTGATTCCAGGATTAGGTCAGATCTATAACGGGCGTTTCATTTTCGCAATCATCTGGATGTTGGTGTTCGGCGTCTCATGGATTGGATCGGTAGGCTTGTTCGGTTGGATCATTCACATAATTTCCGCCTGGTGCGCGTACTCTTACGCGAAAGATCATCCGGTGCGCGCGTGAAATGTCCGACAAGCTTCTGTTTGTCGGCGATCGGCGAGTTCGCCTTTCCCGCACAACGACAAACTGAAGTTTGTCGGACTAAACTACAGCTTCAGAAAATTTTCCAGGATGGTTCGGCCGTGCGGATTTTCTTCGTCGAAGAGTTCAGGATGAAACTGCACGCCGAAAAGCGGCAAAGACGCATGCTGCATCGCCTGGATGTCTGAGACTTGGTTGCTCGCGGTGCAAACAAAATCCGTTGGCAACGCTTTAACTTCATCACAGTGTGACTCCCACACGGTAATCGTTTCCGGCAAGCCGGAAAAAATACCATCGCCATATTGTGAGTCAAGATTGACCGTGCAGAAACCTCTCTCCCGGTAAGCCCCTTGATAACCCTCGCCCGGTGCGATGCGCTCAATCAAATCAACCGGCGCGCCGAAGGCCAGCGCCATCTGCTGCTGCCCGCCGCACACACCCAGAATTGGTTTAGGCGCGCTGCGAATTACAAAGAAAACTCCGGCCATCGATTCGGGCGAGTAGCGATCCCACGGATGACTTTGGCCGCTGAGGATGATGTGTGAAGGACTGAGCGTCTTGACGAATTCCGGCGTGATGTTTCGAAACGGTTCAGTGACTACTCTCATATCGGGCTCGATCTGTTGCAGCGCTGAACGAATCTCGCGTGGGCTGGAGCCCTGGCCTTCGATGGTGTTGTCGATGAGTAAAATCATTTCGTCAAATCTTAAATATCAAATCTGAGATCTCAAATCTGAGATCTGACAGTTATCAGGTCGCTCCTCAATGCTGCGGACTCGCGGTCGGCAAAGTCTGTGGGCTACTCGCGGCTTTGCCGGCTGTTTCATCCTCGCCCAGACAATAAAACTTTCCATTAAAGGCGCCAACATAGATTCGTCCATCCAACACCGCCGGCGTAGCATCGACGTTGTCGCCTATCTTCAGTTCAGAGATCAAATCACCGTTGTTCGCTGAGAGGAGGTAAAGATAGCCGCTCTTGTCGCCGAACACGACGCTGCCGTCGACCACCGGCGCCGTTCCCCAAATCGCAGCGCGCACCAGGTGTTTCCAAACCAGTTCGCCTTTGTCCGCTGAGAGACAATACATTTGGCCGTTGTTCGATCCCAGATAGAGACGATTATTGACCACAATCGGGCTGCCCCAAAAACCGTTCTTCTCTTTGGTGTGCTGGTTCAATCCGCCTTCCGCTTTATAGGTCCAGACAAGTTCGCCGCTGTCCTGTTTGTAACAACGCACGATTCCATCCTCCGCCGCTGTATAAACAAAACCATTGACGACTGCCGGAGTAGAGTTTGAGTCCACGCCAATTCGCGCCTTCCAAATGATCGAACCGTCGTCGCGGTTCAGGCAAAAGAGATCGCCCGCCTCTGTATCCACATAGATTCGGTCACCCACTACGGTCGTGCCGCCTTCGACTGAACCGCCGAGCTGTTGCTTAAAAATGATCCGGCCGTCTTTCAAATCAAAGCAGTAATAGAAGTGGTCCTCGCCGCCGATGTACACGCGGTCATCGATGATTGACGACGAAGAGTCGGTTTCAAATCCGGTCTGGTATTTCCAAACCAGTGAACCATCGTTCGTGTTGAGGCAATAGACAGTATGATCGAGATTACCTATGACCAGACGATCGCCGACTATGCAGGGCGATGACTTGGCGCTGTCGGTCGTCTTGAATTTCCAGATCACACTGCCATCGCTCTTGTTGAGACAGTAGACATAGCTGTCTGCCGATCCGAAATAAACTCGGTCGCCGACGATTGCGGGTTGGCCGGGCCAGCCGGAACCGCCCCAGGGATCAGGATGAAGATGTCCGCGAGTGAAACCCGTTTTGAAATCCCAAATCACCTTCAAAGACTTTGGCATTGGGCCGGTGCCGAAGAAAGATCGAGTGGGGTTACCAAGCCACATCGGCACCGCGGTCGGTGGCTTTGGCTTATCAATGAGTGGCTGCGGCGGTGCCGGCTCGGCTTTTCCTTTACAGCCGGGCAGCAGGATGCTCGCAAAGATGATTAAGAAGCCGCCGAACAGACGGCTTAGGCACGGGGCAGAAATATTCTTCACTCGGGGGATCCTCGCTAAAAACCTGAGACTTAATAAACAACTACTTTCGCAGCCATTCACCGCTATAAATTACGTCGGCGCGACCGGTCAGCACAACTTCGTCGTCGTCGCGCCACTCGATGGGGAGCACGCCGCCCGGGGCGTGCACGTTCACGCGCCGATCAGTCTGGTTGTTAATGACTGAGGCGACTACGGCGGCGCAGGAACACGTGCCCGAGCTTTCGGTTTCGCCCACGCCGCGTTCCCAAATTCGCTCTTCAATGTTTTCCCGATCGCGCACGCGCACAAAGATAACATTGGTGCGGTCTGGAAATCGCGGATGATTCTCGATCAAAGGACCGAGGCGCCGCCAGTCAATCGCGTTCAAGTCGTCGGCAAAGATGACGCAGTTGGGATTGCCCATCTGCAAGGCAGTCACGCGCACAGTTTCAATTCCGACCGCCAGCGGGTAGTCAATTACTTGATCCAGCGGTTCATCCGTCAGCATTGGAATTGTGGCAGTGTCAAACTTCGGCTGGCCCAATTCAGATCGAAATAGAAACGATCCGCCGGAACGCTCGAGCAGGTGATAGCGCTTGATACCGTTGCGAGTTTGGAAACGGAGGAGATCATTTGACCAGAGCTGGTGATAGAACAAGTATGACGCGGCGCAGCGCGTGCCGTTGCCCGACATCCCGGCTTCGCTGCCATCCGGATTAAAAATGCGAACGTGAAAGTCTGCCGTATCGTCTTCCGACGGTTTGGCGACGGCAATGCCATCCGCGCCTGCGCCGTAACGCCGATCGCAGATGCGGCGGGCAAAGTCTCCCGGGTCATCGATCTCGCCGAGCTGATCAGCTTCAAAGACGATGTAGTCGTTGCCGTAACCGTGGAATTTGGTGAATCGTGGAGGCATTGATCTTCCGGCTTCAGCTTCGATCGGGTTCGTGATCTCCCTCTCCCGTTGGGAGAGGTTTGGGGTGAGGGCTTGAGCGCTGATCGTGATTTGATCTCAAGTTGTTTTTGCTAAACACGACGATAACCAAAAAATATTTTCGCCCCTACGCTTCGCGCCCTCATCCCCAGCCCTTCTCGGTGGGAGAAGGGAGTCAAAATCAAACCGCGCTCCTACTGTGTCTTCCCCGCAAACGAAGCCAGCAGAATCCCAATCGCATCGATGGAATCGCGCCGCACGGCGCTGGCGCTCGGGTAATTATTCAGCATCATCGAAAAAACCAGATGCTCCCCCGCCGCCGTAGTGACATAGCCTGATAAAGACGCCACCGAACTGAGCGAGCCGGTCTTTGCGCGCAGGTTGCCTTCAGCGGCCGTGCTTTTCATCCGCGTGCGCAGGGTGCCATCAGTTCCGGCTATCGGCAGCGCATCATAGAAGGCCTGATAGTACCGATGCTTTGACATGAAAGTGAGCAACTGCACGGTGGTGTTCGCGGTAATCATATCGTTCCGCGAGAGACCCGAGCCGTCATTGATCACCAGATTGCTTTCGGTTACGCCGGCTTGTCGCAGGAAGTTTCTGACTACGATTAATCCTGCGTCTTCGTTTGTCTGGCCCGGACCGAGGCGTGGTGTGCCGATCGTTCGCAGGATCAGTTCAGTATAAAGGTTCTGACTCGGCTTTAACGTCTGCGCGGCGACCGCGCCAAACGCGGGGGACGGCAAGCTGGCAATTTCGAACGGCCCAGCTTGAGGCGGAGCAGTGGTTTGAGTAACGGCCGGAATCAGGCTCGTTCCCGAACGCGCATCAAGAGTGCGCAGCCGCCCGTCAACTTTCACCCCGCGTTTTGCCAGCGCGTCGCGCAACAACGTTACAAAAGCCAATGCCGGATCAGGAATCGCCACGTCGCCGGTGAAACCGTTGTCACCGATGGGCAGGCTGCCGAAAATCTCCAGGGTGTTTGATCCGACCGCGCGATAGAGACGCAGTTCGCTCTTCGTGCCGCGCGCGGTCGTAGTGCCTCGATTTGAAATTGCGATGAACGGTCCGGGTGCGGTGGTAAACACCAGTGGCGCTCCGACTCTCTCTCCGGGCGTCACGGTCAGGTGCATGACGTTGTCGTTCACCGTCAGTGCGCTTACCTGCGCACCGTCACCCCATTGCAAATCTTCCCATTCCCATCCGCCGCCCAAAGGCGCGCCGTTGAAATAACTTTCATCGCCGACCAGATCGCCTTTGACGCGTTTCACTCCGGCGGCCACGATGCGATCCGCGAGATCGTTGATGCCTTTGAAATAGTCGCCGCCGTTGAAGCGCGCGGCCAGCGAAGGATCGCCGCGGCCGTAGATGATCAGATCGCCTTTGACTGTGCCTTTGTCCGGTTTTTCTTTCGCATAAACCGAAGTTGTGAAGTGAAAGTCCGGCGTCAAACGATCGAGCGCCGCCGCCACGGTGTAAAGCTTCATGTTCGAAGCCGGCCGGACAAACTTGTTCGCATTCTGCTCGTACATCACAACGCCGGTATCGAGCGAAACGATCTTGACCGCAAAGAAACCGCGTTCGAGCGCGGGTTGCGCAGCAATTTCCTGGATGCGCGTTTGTAGTTCGGCAAGTGAGGCCGGCGCTGGCTTCAACAACGGCAGCGAGCGCGATATCCGTGGCGGACTGGCCGGCGAGTTGGGCCGCGAATCTTGCGCAACGACAACCCCTGGCGCCGGTAAGTTGAGCGCAATCAAGACGAGAATGGTTAATCGTTTCATGATGATCAGATCGAGTTAAGTACCTCTTCGGCGGTCGCGGTCGCGGTTCCCAATTTGCCCACGACGATGCCGGCGGCGTGATTGGCCAGCACCGCGGCTTCGGCCATCGATGCGCCCGCCGCTAACGCAGCGGCCAGCGCGGCGATGACCGTATCGCCAGCACCGGTCACGTCAAACACTTCGCGCGCGGTGGTGTCGACATTAATCGGTTCACGATCTCCTTCAACCAGCATCATGCCGCGATTGCCACGCGTGATCAGCACGGCATCACAACTGAGCCGCCCGCGAATCGAGCGTGCCGCCATTTTCAGTCCTTCGTCAGAATCTTCTTCGAGGTTGGCCATGCGCAGGGCTTCATGATGATTCGGCGTGATCAGCGTGGCCGGACGATACGCGTCAAAGTTTCGTAACTTTGGATCGATTAGCACCGGCATCCTTCCATAGGCGAGCGGAAGAATCTCAGCCAGGATGCGAAGCGTGACGACACCTTTGTCATAGTCAGAAATGACCATTGCATGCGCATTCTCGATCGCTGTCTTAATGGCGCTGATAATTAGATCCTCGGCCTGGCGATTAACCGGAGTGCGATGTTCGCGATCTGCCCGCACAACCATCTGGTGCTGCGCGATGATGCGCGTCTTGATCGTAGTGGGACGCGAATTATCTATGACCAGCGCTCCGTCGGCTTGCAGAGCGCTCTTGTCGAGCACCGAACTGCGAATTCTTTCGCCGGCAAAATCATCGCCGACCACGCCGACGACGCATGCTTTAGATCCCAGCGCGACGAGGTTCGCGAGCACATTCGCGGCCCCGCCAAGATGAGTTGATTCGCGTTGAATATCCACGACGGGCACGGGCGCTTCCGGCGAGATGCGCGTGACTTCACCCCAGAGGAACTCATCCAGCATTACATCGCCGAGCACGACGATGTTGCAATTCCCCATCTTGCGCAGCAGTTCAGCCGCGCGTTGTTTGTCGATAGTAGTCATGAATTCAGAGGTATTTGTACAGAACCGCTCGCGGTAGCGAGCGGGTATTCGTTACGTTTATGGCATTGCGAGTAAAACCAAACCCAGGAAAACCCTGGTTAGTTCTTTCGACGCGTAGCGTCGACCTGAGTTTAGCCCGGCGTTTCAACGCCGGGAAGATTCAGTATAAGCATACACGTCGCATAGCGACGTCTGACAAATATGGATTCAATCGTCGCTACGCGACGATTGAATCTGCCTCGACCATATCCCGGCGTTGAAACGCCGGGATAAATTCAGGCTGCCGCTACGCGGCACTATCATCGAACCGAATCCTAAATCGAAGTTCATTTCAAGATTCGATCAATCGCCGCCACCACTCGCTCAATCGGCACCCTTAGAATGCATTCCGGCTTTTCAAACTCGGCACAGAAATAGCCGTGGCACGGCTGGCAGGGCATTTCTTCGCGCACAACTTCATGCGGACTCGTGGTCCATGGCCGCCAGTGCGCGACGTTCGACGATCCAAAGATCACTACGCACGGCGCACCGGCGGCGGCAGCTATATGCGCAATGCCGCTGTCATTACCGACGAACAACTGCGCTCGTGAAGCGAGCGCGGCTACTTCAGGCAAGCTCAAATCGCTCAGGCCGATGATCTGCGCAGACGTTTCCTTTATCAGCGACTCAATTACCTGTTTCTCGTTGGGCGCGGTGATGGCAATCGTTGTCAGGCCACGAGCCCTCAGTTCTTCCGCCACTCGCGCAAAGTTTTCCGTGGCCCACTGTTTGGTGTCGAACGCCGCCGTCGGGTGGACCACTGAAAGCGATTTGTCTTCATCCTGCAAACCAGCCGCGCGAAGTTTTTCAGACAGCGACCGCAGCGAGTTTTCCGTAACTGCAAGGGTTGTCCGTGGCCGATCCGTCACCGGTACACCGGTCCAGCCGATCAAGGCAAGTTGTTGCTCGACTGAATGCAGGCTGGGGCGCTGCCAAATCTCCAGAGCCGAAGGCGCGGCATCAGTGTGCAAACGAGCGTATTGATAATCCGCAAAGCCAACGCGATGTTTGGCGCCGGTCGCTCGCGTTAAGAGCGTGGCGGTCGTGCCGCCGTGCAAGTTGTAGACAACGTCATAGCGCGAGGCGCGCAGTTCCCGCGCCAGACGCGCTCGAGCAGTCTTGCTGTGGCGCGGGATCGCGATCACGCGATCGACAAGGTCTGAGCCGTCGAGGACCGGTGCTACCCAATCTTCCAGCAGAATGTCTATCTGCGTGTGCGGCAGAAAACGGCGCAGGGCAAACAACGCCGGCGTGGTCAGAACCGTGTCGCCGATCGATCTCAATCGCACGACCAGAACGCGCCGCACTGCCGACCAATCCCAACGCGCGGGCGCCAGTGCTTGTGGTTCGTCGCCTTCCTGCTGGTCCGCATAAGCGAGATGGCGAACACTTGGCGACGACTCAATTATTTCCCGCAGGCTGTTCATCTTCGATCGTGGCTTCGTCAATCAGCATCACCGGGATGTCGTCGCGAATTGGGTAGACGCGCTTGCACTCGACGCATTTCAAGCCGCCGCCGTCAGGTTTTATTTCAACTTTCGCGCGGCAGGCCGGACAAACCAGAATCTCAAGTAATTGTTCACTGATAGGCATCGGCGGATCCTCTGATTTAATCTAATTCACGAACGCATTGGACGCGGCGCTAAAGACGTAAGCTTAGCAGTATTGACCGATTTGTAGTAGCGCATGTAGTACAATCGCAGGACGAAGGCGCAGAGAAGAAATCCGGCAGCCAGCGCCGCCGCCGTAACGAGGGACTATGGTAATGATGATTGAGGAGTTTGGCCCGCGCGTCGCAAACGTTTGGAACCACTTGCGCTCGACCACCCGCAACCTGGTTGAGCGCGCCTGGAAGTCCTCGGCCGGCGGTTCGGTCATGCAGATACCAAAGTCCTCTCCATACGATCCGCGCGCCGATCACGAATTGAGCCAACTCCTGACTGTGCTCGATGAGCATACGGTCCAGGCCGGGCCGCCGGCCGGCACTACTGGTGAAGCATCACGCGAAGCGCTGCGGCTGGCGGATGCCTGCGCCAGCGTGCTGACGCAGCAGACACAATCCGCCGAAGTGTTCGCGCAACTGATTCAAAGGGCCCACCAGCGAAACGATTATGCGCGCGTGGATGCGCTGGCTGGTTTGTTGTCTGAGCGGCTGCCGCCCAGCGAGGTTTGCGAGTTGGCGCGATCGAACAACGTGGTGGTACGAGCGCTGGCGCAAGAGGCGCTAACGCAAATGCCGGCTTCGCGCTTGACCGCACTGCTGCACGATCCCGTGGATGCCCTGGTGGCGCGCCATGCTTTGGAACGGCAAGCCACCGAATATGCTTCGGAAGAAGCATACCGGGCCTTGCGCGAGTTTGAAGATTTCAGTACGGAAGACTTTTGAAGTGTCGTGAGTAGTTAGCGACCCTGATCCACTTTCTAAATCATCACAAACATTCAAGGCGGCGCAATCGAGGTCCAACTCGATTGCCCCAAAGTGTTTCGATCTACTCAGCCGGGCCGTTGCAGCCTGGTCCGTGCAGCGCGGGAATCTTTTGACTAATCACAGGATAGTTCGGCGCTTCGTCGATATTGATCTGCGTCCAGTGCGCATGCTGCTCCGGCACGGCGTTGTCGGCGAAGATCGCTTCCACCGGACATTCGGGCACGCAGGCATCGCAATCGATGCAAGTTTCGGCGTTGATATAAAGTCGATCTGGTAATTCATGGAACGCCTCGACGGGGCACACCGCGGCACAGTCGGTGTACTTACAGTCAACGCACATTTCTACAACAACGTAGGTCATTCGCGGATGATTCCTTTCAGTGACGACAAATTTTTATTATTTAACGAGCGGAATGTCAACAAGAATCTTTGGAGTGCGGCGGCAAGCGAAGCGCGACGCCGCTTTCAATTCTTAACAGTAACACAAATCCAAAGCGCCGCCGAAGTCGGCGTACTCCAAAGCCTCAACGCCTCGGCACGTACGTGAACCAAAAATAGATCGCCTGTCCCACGCCGATCCATAAACCAATGACGGCGCCAAACAGTTCGATCGTTTTTAAGTGATGCTGGGCGACTGACAATACCAGCGCCTCCAGCTTTTCGATCGGATACTCGGAAACTTTTTTTCGCACCAGGCCGCCGACGTCAAACTCGGCGATCAACGCGGGCAGCCGCTCGCGCGCGGCCGCGGTGATTTTTTCGGTAAGCGCGGCGCTGGCTTTCTCAATTGAGCCCGGCGGCATGTGATCGGCGAGGCGGCCGATTGGCGCTACCATGAATCTTTCGATCTGGGTACTCAGGATCGCGTTGATGGTTCGCGCGGTATCGTCGCGGGCCAGGACGGTCAGCAGGCTCTTAGTCAGAAAGGTTTTTAAGCGGGCGGTGGATTCAGGGTTCACCCTCTCTAGCAACTCGCGCAACGTTTCCGGCCGCAGGCGCTCGAGCGCATTGTTCAGATAGCCCGCGACTGAGCCTGCCAGTTCCGGACTGCGCACAACTGCGACGAAACGCGCCGCGGCTTCATGCTTGATGGTCGCAAATTTCTCAGAAGGGAGCTCGCCAATCAGCTCGTTCAACGGCCGTTGGATCAGATTGTCGATGGTTGAGTTCAGAAAGCCCGTCGCTTCCTGTACGAAAGCGGCTCCGCGCAGGTACTCGTCGATGCGGCGCGGCAGAGTGTTGTAGACCAGATCGTCAACTTCGCGATAGATGCGCTCGCGCGAGATGAAAATCTTCTTCACGAACGAAAGTTGTTCGTAATATTCGTCGACTTCGCGTTTGATCAGAGCGCCGATCTGTTGGCGGGTGCCCGGACTGCTGGCAATGTCCGCCAGATGCTGGGCGATGGGCCCTACCTGTTCATCGACGCGTTCTTTGATTAACGCCACCGTCTCAGCGCTGAACATTTCGGCCAGTGAAGCGTTCGTCTGCGCGAGGTCGTCGATGCGTTCGCTGACAAACGCGCGCACCTTTATCTCGAATACTTCCTCGGCGACCAGGCCGTTAAAGCGTTCGGCGGCAAAGTTAAGGATCAGATTAAAAGTCTCAGTGCTGACCGTTTCTCCTAGTTTGTTCTCCAGCAGCTTATCCACCTGACGATCGACGAACTGTTCGATGGCCTCGGCGGTTTGCTGGCTTTTCAACACTGAGGCGATGTGTTCGGCGAGTTTGTATTGCAAGGCCGCAATCGTATCCAGCACCGGGGCGCGCGCACCGGCCGGCAGAGCTTCAACCAGTGAAGGATAGACGGTCGAGAGCAGTTCATTCGTGTAAGAGGTAACGAACCCTTCGACTTTGCTGCTGAAGAATCCGGTTTCAAAGAGCGCTGCGAAAACAGTTTCTTGCGAGACGAGTTCGTTGCCGACCGCATTGCCGATCGATTGCGCCAGCTTGGCTCGATGCCGCGGAATCATTCCCTGCGGCCAGATCGTAAGGCCAAACAATTTCACGCGATTGTAAGGATGAAACAGCATCCAGATCGCCAGCCACGCCGCGCCGTAACCATGCAAGGTGGCGATGACGATGATCGCCAGACTGATTAGAAGTTTGAAGGTGATTGGATCGATGTTGTTACTCCAGAAAGGATTCTAGCGCATCGGACGCAAAGAATGAGGTCGGTACCGGGAGCGATAGCGACCGGGTCTCAAGTTCCCAGACTCGGTTTGGGGAGAGTATTGAGACCCGGTCGCTATCGCTCCCGGTACCGACCTCACTCCGCGGCGTCGTTAGCATTCAAACAAGAGTCAGTCATCACTCGTCATCTGCGCTACTCGCCCACCACAGATCGGTGGCCGGCAGTCGACTAAAATCCGTTTCGAGGAAAGCCGTACCCGGCGCGGCCTGGTAAACGATCTCGCCGCCAATCACCGTCATCAAGCAATGCGTTTTCAGAATATCCATCTCAGGAATCTTCATGATGTCGGCCGACAGCACGGTTAGGTCAGCGAGCTTGCCCACTTCAATCGTGCCGCGCACGTTTTCTTCAAACGCCGCGTAGGCCGGCCAGAGCGTTAACATCTTTAAGGCCAGCTCTCGTGACAACGCCTCTTCGGGATGCCAGCCTTCGCCGGACCATCCCTTGATGTCCTTGCGCGCGACGGCCGCATAAAACTCGATCATTGGTTCGCCGCGTTCGACCGGAGCGTCCGACCCTCCGGGAACAATTACGCCTGACTTCACAAAACTGTTCCACGCATAGGCGCCCGCCAAACGCTTGATCCCGAGACGCGCGGGCGCAAAATGCAAATCGCCGATCGCATGCGAAGCCTGCATCGAAGGGATGATCCCTAGTTGCTTAAAGCGCGGAATGTCGAGTGGATTCACGATCTGAGAATGCTCGACGCGCCAGCGCGGATCGGCAATTCTACGCTGCGCGGGAGGAACAGCCTTTAGCGCTTTCTCGTACTCGTCGAGAATAAAGCGATTACCCTTGTCGCCTATTGCATGCGTTTCACATTGAATTCCTTTTCGCAAAGCTTCTTCGAGCACCGGCAAAAGATTTTCTTCTTTGACGGTCAAGAAGCCGGACGTGTCGGGAGCGTCGGAATACGGTTCGAGCAGGGCCGCGCTGCGCGAGCCAAGCGAGCCGTCCGCATAAAACTTCAGCGCGCGCACGGTCAGGCGATTGCCGTAAGCGCCGAGGATTGGCCCTTCAGTTAATAGCCGCTGAGCTTCCTTACCGGGCGCGGAAAGCACTTTGTAAATCCGCAGCTTAATCTTTCCTTCGCCGTACAGTTTTCGATAGACGTCGACGTCCTGGTAGCTGCCGCCCGGATCCTGTACCTGGGTCCAGCCCAGACTGACGTCTCGTTGCACGCCCAGCACGACGGCGCGTTCAGCATCCGCCGGCGAGGTGGGGGGGATATGTTTCGAAACCAACCCGCGCGCTGCGTCAAGCAACATGCCGTTCGGCTCGCCGTTTTTGTCTTTCGATATTTCACCGCCAAAGGGGCTCAGGGTGTATTTGGTGATGCCGGCGATCTTCAGCGCGGCGCTGTTGACCACCGTGCCGTGTCCGTCAGCTCGCTGCAGAATCACCGGATTGTGCGGCGAGACTTTGTCGAGATCCCAGCGCGTGGGAAACACCGGCGGCTGCCAGAAAGTTTCAATCCACCCACGTCCGGTGACCCATTCACCCGGCTTCGTTTGATCGACCTTCGCTTTGACCTTGGCCAGGAAGTCCTGAAGGTTGGTGATGCCTTCAAGGTTGAGCGTCATCTCGCGAAAGCCGACTCCCTCGAGATGCTGATGCGCGTCTGTCATCCCGGGCAGCACCGTCGCGCCGTGTAGATCCACGGTGCGCGTCTGCGCGCCCTGGTACTTCTTCGCGTCAGCATTCGATCCGGCAAAGACAATGCGATCACCCTTAACGGCAACGGCTTCCGCATGGGGCTGCTTGTCGTTGGCGGTGTAGACGTTGGCATTGATTAAGATGAGATCGGCCGGTTCGACCTTGTTGCTCGTGGGGGCAAGGCTGAAGAGCAGAATGCTGAGCAGGATGGAAAGTATTTTCATTGTCTTCCTCTTTCGCGATTGGGCCTGACTAAAATAAGAGCGAGCTGATTTATATCACAGTGCGCAGGTCGCCTCCCAAGACCCGAGTGTGTGGTCACGCTCGTGCCTGGACTTCAAACTCATGCCGAATCTAGAAGAGAACTTTGTCGCTCTGAATGACTAATCGACCAGTCTCGAGGAAGGTTGAAGTCTTGACTGCGTTTCCGCCAAGTTCGATTATTTCAGTGGGCAGTTGTTGAATGAACCGATATTCCGTCGCCACGAAGCTAACAAGCGCGACAGGCTGATCGAGTTGTTTCGACTCTGGCAGGAATTCGATTAAGGTAATTCGCGGGAATCTGAGTTTTCCAGTAAGAGAGTCTTTGACCTTTAACAAGTCCTGCATCCGCTGCCGAACACTACCTACTATGGCTACAGTCAGCATGGCGGGATCCATAGAGGCTCTTGTCACCGCCTCGACATAGGTGAAGGCTCGGATGCTATGCTCGGGAGTGTCCTCGGGATACTTCCAGTCTGAAGTGTAATCCGTACGGTCAACCCCAGCGAGGGCTATGCCCTCTTGCACTGCTAGGGCTCCGACCACCGTGATACTACTCGGTCCGCTACGTCTGAAGGATTCAACGTGAAGATGGTTAACATTCTTAGCCTCGTTAACGTGAAGTTCACTCGCGGGAAACTGCTTTCGCAGGTCTTTTCTTAGAATCTTGACACGGTCCTCGTCGCTCCAAACGAACGCATGTATGTCAAACGATCCATACGCCTCGTACATACAGAAGCAGTCCGAGAATTTTTCGGCCATGAATTCAACGAGTCTCCGATACTCGCTGAAAATCGGGTGTTCCATTTGAATCCGGATGACAAAAAGCCTTGCTCCGCAAAGGAGATGAACCTCCGGATCGAATATCGCGTTAAAGGTAGGCGTAAAACGAATCCTGTAGTTGTCCTCGTGGCCGCCGTGGCCGTTTTCAATCTGCGCTTTGAGGCCGTCTGCAATGGTAAAGCGAGAAAGAGCCTTTTGATTTAGAAATGATTTGTAATTATCAAGAGTCTCTATGCACTCGGTTAGACTCGGCCGCTCCGCAGGATTAACGCTCATCATTCGCATAATCAGAAGGGCGAGCTGTGCCGGACAACGAGGATTATAATCCATCGCATTAGGTCTCGGATTTTCTTTGTGCGCCTTCTGCCAGCCATGCACGTCGAGACGATTGTCGGGACCTGAAATAGGATCCTGGCCATTGATCATGTAATACAGAGTGGCGCCCATGCTGTAGATATCGCCCGCCTCGGAGTGGTTGTGATCGGGCTGTTCCGGTGCCATGTATTCAGGCGTAAGGCCGCTGGCCCTCGGCTGGTTGCCCGCAATCGCAAATGACACTTTAGCCATACCAAAATCGGTCACTTTTAGGACGACCACAGCTGCCGCACCTCTTCTTTCCTCAAAGCGGAGGATGTTTGCCGGCTTGATATCCCGATGGAGTATTTCCTTTTCATGAATCGCTCTTAACCCGTCGAGGAGATCGGTTAGGGTGTCGATCTCGCGGGTATTAATCGGGGCGTCTTTGAACGGGGGCACGTCATGACAATTGCCCAGCAAAGAGTACTGCATGGGAATATAAAGGATCGATTTGACGATTCCGCCTAACTCGACATCAGCTAATCCCGGCTCACCGACGGTCACTACAGATGCATGCTCAACGCTGGATTGGGTTCTCGCTTCCGGTAGCGCATCTCCCAATCTGGATGCGTCTGAGTCGTCCAAACCAAATATCTTAAGGGCATAGTGTTTAGCGGTGGTCTTGCCACGAGCAAGAAAGACTACTGCTTCGCCGCCCTGTCCGATGTAGTCTTCAACAATATAGTCACCAACCTCTTGACCGCTCAATTCTGCGTAAGGTGGCTGCTTCGATTTATCGTGTCCCTTCTTTATCGTTATATCCATAGAGAAGTTGCTTTCCTTTCGTTCCAGTCTTGTCGCGCAGCCCCAAGGCTTCACCACTAAAGCGTCCCGGAAGCAGATACCGGCCAAGATAGTAGAAGACGCGACAGGGATGGTGCATGAGGTGAAAGCCGCCAGCGCGGGCTCGGAATTCCCGCCAACAGCGCTTGCAACGGCGCTGACAATATGTCATACGGGCCTGAGAGTCAACACTTCTTGCCGGAACATTAAACTCGATTCTTCGCACAGTTCAGCGACTCGAACCCCGAGATGCCCGCCCTGACGGTCGGGCTTCTAACACAGCGTTTCTGATTCGCTTGGTTACCCATGGTGGAGTTGGTTGGTGGTCATCATCAGGAAGTCAGAGTTCGCTCTGCATCGCCTGAATAATTTGCCGGTATTGCGCGTCATCGCGAAGTAAGTCAAACGCCTTGTTCGAGGCGATGGCCGAAAGATCTGAAAAGCCCTTGTACGCCGCACTCTGCAAAGCTTGCAGAGCGCGCTTCTTATCGCCTTTCGCGGCGTACGCCCAGGCGAGATAGAAGTATGAGCCGGCGCGTTCAGGATTAACCTCCGTGGCCCAGGTGAAAGTTTGAATAGCGGCCGCATAACGCTTCTGGTTTTGCAGCTGGTCCAGGCCCTGCTCAAACAGTCCTATGAAAACGCCATCTGTGACGCGGCGCGCAACTCTGCGCTCGCCGGTGTCTTCCGGTTGGCCGGCGAGCTGTCGAAAGCGAATTCAGCAAGAGTATTATGACAAGTGCGAACACATTGGCATTCTACTCAATTTCAGCGACTGTCCAATACCGTTCACATGGCGATTGGTTTAATATCGAAGCTATGAATACCGAGTCTCTTAACCTCAATACTTCACGCGGCGCTACGACGGCGCATGTTGCGCGTCCTGACATTGAAGCATCCGCCGCCGTCGTGCTGATTCAGGAATGGTGGGGCATCAACGATCACATTCGCGACCTCGCCGGCCGTTATGCGAAGGAAGGTTATCTGTGCGTCGCGCCGGATCTCTACCGCGGCAAACTCGCAACCAATCCGGACGAAGCTACCGCGCTGATGAAGGCGCTGGCCATTGAAGACGGGATGGAAACAATTCGCCAGGCGATCGACACCGTGAAGACGAACTACAAGATCGATCGGTTTGCGATTACCGGCTACTGCATGGGCGGAACATTTGCGCTGCGCGCCGCTTGCGAGATTCCTGAACTGAAAGCCGCCGCGCCGTTCTATGGCGACATTCCGGAAGAGAGCGTCCTGGCCCAATTGAAAGTGCCCGTGCTCTTCATCGCAGGCCTTCGCGATGCCTGGATCAATCCTGAAAAGGTAAACGCTTTGAAAGAGATCGCCGCGAAATACAACCTGCCGGTTGAAGTCGTGAGCTATGACGCGGACCACGCATTCTTCAACGACACGCGGTCACAGGTCTACGACGCCGAAGCCACCGCCGATGCGTGGCGGCGCGTATTGGCGTTTTTCGGAAAGCATCTGGGTTAAGCAATCAAATCGCAGGAGTCGGGCGACTGCCCGACCAAGCGGGGTAGCCCGCTTCTAAAACAGGCAGAGGCAACTATGGCAATTCAAACCTGTCCAAAGTGCGGCTTAAAAAACCGCGTCGACGAGCGCGCGGCCGCGGTCAACCAAGCTGTTTGCGGGAAGTGTGGAGAGAAATTGTCTGAAGTCACAACGACGGCGTCGGGCCCGTCGGATGGCAAACCGCAGATCGTGACAGACGCGACGTTCGTCGGCGAAGTCGTGAACGCGTCTGCCTCGGTGCCGGTGTTGGTGGATTGCTGGGCGCCCTGGTGCGGACCGTGCCGAATGATCGCGCCGATTCTTGATCAACTGGCCGCCGAGTCGAATGGGCGCTACAAGATCGTCAAACTCAATGTCGATGAAAACCCGCAGACCTCTGCTCAGTTCCAGATTCGCAGTATTCCTACGCTGCTGATTTTCAAGCATGGAAAGATGGTTGACCAAATCGTCGGCGCCGTTCCCAAACAGACAATTGCATTGCGACTGGCGGCGCAGCTTTGACATTCAGATCCGCCAAAGTTGATGGAATTGCTGGGTTTTTAGCCTTTCCGAAAAGCCAGCGGACTCACGCACGGCGCGAAAAACGCTCACGACAAGATTTCAATTGACTTCCAAGTTATTGAAGAATATGCTTCGCTCACGTTGCATCGTTTCATGCAAAGGAATTAATCAGGCTGGTCCCACAGAGCCTGCGACCCAATCGCCGCACCCTCTAGATCCAGCCTCCTTCTCAAGGAGATTTGAAAATGGAAAACCGTCCCACAAAGCACCGCCGTTTCGGCAGGGAGATACACCGTTCCAGCAGCGACGCTAACGCAAACCACACTTCAAAGAAAGAGTCGCTTGACAATTTTCTGATCAAGACCGGCATTCAGCCTTTTGTTTTCGTCGGGCAATGCGCAAAGTACTTTGGGCTTCTAACTGTGGCTGCATTCCTCCTGGGCGCAGGTGCTGTATACGGATACGCGCTGCTCAGGCCATTGCCCTATGCCAAAGCGCCCGTCCAGGATTCGTCTACCGGTATCGGTCAGTTGAAAAAAGTTTGGCTCCACGGGAAAGTAAAGGACAACGCCAAACCCAGGACGGAAGATTTTGAAATTGGAGTCGTGGCAAGTAGAAAGGGACCATTTCAGGATGGTTCTTACGAGATACAAGTCCCGGAAAGTGATGCATACAGCTTTGCGCTCTGGGACGTGGGCTATCAACACTTCAAGTACGTTGAGTTGAAGGCCGATTCGGCCGGCAATCTAAACGATGTAAATTTCCCTGCCGACCTGGCAAGGGCCGAACGCCCGGCGAATAAACAAGGGCGTGGAGCCTCGGATATTTACACTGCGGTCGGAGACAGACCTGAACGTGAGAGAACCCAACTCGCTCTTACCGCTGGAAAACGAAACGGAAAGTAGTTTTGCCAATGGGGCCTCATGTCAACCAGAGGAGTCAGTTATGAAAATCGCGTTATGTTCGACAGTGATCCTCGCGTGTGTTGCGCTGGCAGTGGCCAGCAAATCGAGCGAAATGTACGGTCATGTCTATTGGAGTAACAACACACCTGCAGAAGGAGTTGTCTTGAGTATCGGCAACTACAGTGTGACCACTGAAAGAGATGGCCAATACAAGATGACCTTCCTAAGGCCTGGACCGCAGGAGGTGTCGATAACACCTCCAGGCAAGTCCACTCGTAAAAAAATGGTGACGATTAAACCTGAGCGCACATTACAAGACTTTCGGATTGAATGGTGACTCAGCCGTTGCAGCAAGTAACTCCGACTATTCACCGGGTTAACTGCGCCGGCAAAGGCTTATCGACCTTCGGCCGCACCGGCAGGTTTGCGACTTCCCACAGCGTCATGTAAACCGTGCGCGCCACTTTCTCCATCTTCTCGTAATCGATCTTCTGCGGCTCGTCGCCGGGACGGTGATAGTCCTCGTGTACGCCGTCAAAGAAGAAAATGATCGGAATGCCCTTGCGCGCATAGTTGTAATGATCGCTCCGGAAAAAGAAGCGATTCGGATCGGCGGGGTCGTCGTACTTCAGATCGTACTGCAGATTCAGATAGGATTTGTTTACCGACGCACTCAGCGCACCCAGTTCCGTGCTCATCATGGTTGAGCCAATTACATAAATCTGGTTCGGACCGGAAAGAGTGGCATTGCGCGGATTGGTGTCGCCGTCTTTTTTGCTGCGCCCGATCATGTCGATATTTAGCTGCGTTACGATTTGAGCGAGCGGGATTGTCGGATAGTCAGTGAAGTAACGCGAACCCCAAAGACCTTTCTCTTCGCCGCAATGCCAGACAAACAGAACGGATCGTTTGGGCCGCAGCTTCGCATGCGAAATTGCCTCAGCCATCGCCAGGATCGAAGTCGTGCCTGAACCGTCATCATCCGCACCGTTACAAATTGGATCGGCCGTTCCCGGCGCGCAGATGCCTATGTGGTCATAGTGCGCGCCGACGGCGACGTACTCACTCTTAAGTTTCGGATCGCCGCCTTCCCAAACGGCGACCACGTTCTGAGTCATTGGATGATCAGGTTTGACTGCGACCGTAATGTTTACGCTCTTGGTCGAATTCAAATCGAATGGCGCAATCGGTTCGGGGCTTTGCGCGCGATTGATAAGGGTTGGGACATCGTATTTCTCGCCCTCAAACAGCGCGTTAGCCATCTTCATCGACATTAAGACTGTCGGCACAGGTGCATTCGTAGCTTGTGTCTGAAACTTTTCCACCGTCGCTCGCGCAGGTTGCATCGTACGCTGGCGTTGTTGTTCCCAGTTCTGAATTGTCGCGGCTTCGGGAATCGTCAGGATGCCTTTTGCGCCGTGCTGCTGCGCGTACAGTGCGGGACTCTGGCCCTGGCTTGCGCGCATCTCGGCCTGGGTCACACCCGGAGGAAATCCCTGTCCAAGCACGACCATTATTTTGTCCTTCACGTCGATCCCTTTGTAGTCGTCCATGTTTCTTGACTTAATCATCCAGCCGCGGCCTACGTAAACCAGCGGACCAGTGAGTGTCGCGCCAACCGGGTTCGGCAAAAAGTCGTCTCCTAAAGTGAACTTGTGTCCGTTGACCTCGGCAGAAGTGCGTGCCGGATCGACCTGGTCGCGCCGCAAGGCAATCTTTTGAAAGAAAGTGCCGTCGTCGCCGGCGGGTTTGAAGCCCCAGCGTTCCAGATTCATGGCGATAAACTTAGCCGTCGTGTCGAGCCCGCGCGAAGGCGTGTCGCGTCCTTCCATCTCGTCTGAGGCGACGAAGGAAAGATAGTTTCTCAACATCGCGGCGGAAATTGTGTCAACCCCGCGCGCCGCTATTGCTGCGGGTTTTGGTTTAGCGGCGTCCTTGCGCTGCGCGAAGGTCGTCGGCAGCAGAAAAGACAGCGCGAGCAGGGCTACGATTGAATAGAGTTTAAGTTTGCGCATAGTTAGTTGAGTGTGCGGATAGATCAATTAACCGCAAAGGACGCAGAGGATCTCGCAGAGGAACGCAAAGGTTTTTCCTCTGCGCGCCTTTGCGAGATCCTTTGCGTCCCTCTGCGTTTAAATCCTTCTCGCAACAGGAAGCAGACGCGAGAGCATCACGCGTGTTGCACCGCTCCCACAAGCTTCGTCAGCGAATCCTTCGCATCGCCGTAGAGCATGCCGGTGTTCGCTTTGAAGAACAGCGGATTCTCGAGCCCGGAAAAACCCTTGCCCTGACCGCGCTTCAACACGACCACTGATTTTGCGTGATCGACTTCCAGGATGGGCATGCCAGCAATCGGACTGTTGGGATTGTCACGAGCATCGGGGTTCACGACATCGTTGGCACCGATCACAACTACTACATCGGTCGACGGAAACTCCGGATTGATCTGTTCCAGCTCATATAGCGACGAGTAAGGAACATTCGCCTCCGCCAGCAGCACGTTCATATGTCCGGGCATGCGGCCGGCTACCGGATGAATGCCGTACTTAACGGTAACGCCGCGTTTCTCCAGCGTGTCGCCAAGTTCGCGCACGACGTGTTGGGCTTGCGCGGTGGCCATCCCGTAACCGGGAACGAACACCACCTGGTTTGCATATGCGAGTTGGACGGCGATGTCTTCCAGTCCCACCTCACGCATCTCGCCTTGCTCGCCTTCAACTCCAGCCACAGTCGCCGCGCTGCCGAAGGCGCCAAACAGAACGTTAGTAATCGAACGATTCATCGCCCGGCACATCAGGATCGAAAGAATGAATCCCGAGAAGCCGTCCAACGTACCCGCGATAATCAAAACGTTGTTCGAAAGCACAAACCCCGTCGCCGCCGAGGCCAGACCCGCGTAGGAATTCAACAGAGACATAACCACCGGCATGTCCGCAGAGCCAATCGGCAGCACCAACAGAATCCCGAACAGAAACGCGAATCCCAGCATGAGATAGAAAGGAACGACCGCTGTCGGCACAAAGATCAAGTAGATGAACAGCCCGATCGTTGTCGCCAGCAGCAGCATGTTGAAAATGTTCTGCCCGCGATAGACCAGAGGCTTGCCCGGCACGATGCCCTGCAACTTGCCAAATGCGATCAAGCTGCCAGTCGTCGTCAAAGATCCGAGCATGATCTCAAAGCCCATCGCACTCATCTTTAGGTGACCAAGCTCGACCAGCGGTTTGAAGCCGTGGGTGTAGGCGTAGTACTCGGCGATGCCCACCAAAGCTGCTGCAAAGGCGCCGAATGCGTGTGATAGTGCCGTCCGTTGCGGCATCGCCGTCATCGGCACCCAGACGCCCATGGCCGCGCCCAAAGTCGAACCGAGCAGGAGTCCGACGATGATCCAGGTGAAGCTGACAATCTCGAAATGCATGAGAGTGCCGATGATGGCCATCATCATGCCGAACTCAGCCAGGTGCATGCCGCGCTTCGCAGTCTCAGGATGGCTCAGCCCCTTCAGCCCGAGGATGAAAAGGATCGAGGCCAGCAGGTAACTGAATTCGATGAAGTAGGTTTGCCAGTGCATCTTGAAATTTTCAGCCAGCCAGCAAAGCTGGCGAAATATTAGTAGCCCACAGCGCAAGCTGTGGGTATCGATCCGCAAAGGAGTATTGAGCCCCAGGGGGGCGACATACCGTCAAATGCGTTGCTCGATCCGAGGATGATTTATGCCGGCCGCTGCGCGGGCTTTGCGTCCGCTCGCGCCACCATACCCACCGCTCGCGCTGTGGGCTACTTATAGTTCGCCAGCTTTGCTGGCTGGTTGAGATTGACGGCTGCGGTTTCAATTCTTCTTCGGCGCTTCTTTTCTCTTAAACATCCGCAGCATCCGGTCCGTGATCACAAATCCGCCGACCACGTTCGTCGTCGAACAAACCACCGCGATAAACCCGAGCACCGTAGCGACCGTGCCATGCCCCGAGCCGGCAATCACGATCGAACCCACCAAAGAGATGCCCGAAATCGCATTCGTCGCCGACATCAAAGGCGTGTGCAGCAGTGGCGGCACGCGCGAGATGACCAGATAACCAAGAAATGCCGCCAGCACGAAGACGTACAGCGCGGCGATTATGGTTTGGGGCGAAGTTAAGGCTTCTGAGTTCATATCACAGTCATTGCCTTTCTAAGTTTCAATCATGGAAGTATCCAGCAGTCTTCCGCCGTGAATGACGCGGAGAATGTAGACCGTGTCATCCGAGATGCGAAATACCGTGCGGTACTTCTTTACGACAAGATGACGGTATTCCGTGTCAAGGAGTTCATTTTCGGAAATTAGCGGACAGCGTCGTGGTGAGCCGGCGAGTGTTCTCATTCGCGCCTCTAGTTTGAGAATGAACTGGTTTGCGTTATCCACACTGTCTGACGCGAAATATGCCCAGATCTCAGCAAGATCGGTCTCTGCTTGTCGAGCGATCTTAACGCGATATTTTTCGCGCACTCTTGAACTCCTTCAAGAATGAACCGAAAGAGCGTACACGCCCCGCGGCGACATCGGCTTCCGCCGGAGCGAGCAGTCGCGATAGGTTGGCTGCTCTTAAGTGCTTTTCATAAGTCTTCGCATCCATGAGCACGGCGTCTGCCTTTCCTTTGACGGTGAGAACGATTGGGCGTCCCGTTACGCGCATCTGCCGTAGAATCTCACCAGAGTTTTTTTCAAATTCCGCGAGCGGACGAATGTCTTCTAAGATGTGCATAGCCTCTGCTCCTGTGAAACTAAGCTTCCTTTCCAAACAGAATGTCCCGCCTTACTTCTACTTTACCACTGCTCCCATCGCGCCAGCCACGCGCTCATTCAGGCAATTGCCTTGATGCGTCACGCACGCCGGCCCCACCACGGTATCGTTCATGTCGATATGCAGTGCGCCGTCTTTGATCAGCAGGTTGAGAAACGCCGTGACGTTGCGCGAGTAGAGCTGACTGGCATGCACGGGAACCGTGCCGGGAAGATTTGTTGGCGCCAGGATCACGACGCCGTTGCGCTCGACTTCTTCATCGGCTTTGCTGAGCGTGACGTTGCCGCCGGTCGAGCCCGCGAGGTCGATAACTATCGACCCGCGCTTCATTCCGTTGACGGCAGCTTCATCCATTAGCACTGGCGCGCGCCGGCCGGGCACTTGCGCGGTCGTGATTACCACGTCGGCGGTCTGCGCGTGTTCGGCTATCAAGGCGCGACCGCGGGCCAGCGCTTCTTCGCTTAACTCGACCGCGTAGCCGCCCTTGTCTTCGGTCTGCAATCCGCCGAGATCGACTTCCAAAAACTTTGCGCCCAACGATCGAACTTGTTCGCCGGCGGCGGCGCGCACGTCATAAGCTTCGACAACTGCTCCCAAGCGCCGCGCCGTCGCGATTGCCTGCAAACCCGCGACGCCAGCGCCCAGCACGAGCACGCGCGCGGGCTTCACGGTTCCGGCGGCGGTCATCAGCATTGGGAACATGCGCGGGATGCGATTGGCGGCCAACAAGACTGCTTTGTAACCCGCGATGGTGGTCATCGACGACAAAGCATCCATCGATTGCGCGCGCGTGCTGCGCGGAATCAACTCCATCGCGAACGTGGTTAAGCCATGTTCTAAAGCCGACACCAACTCGGCAGGTTCGTCGAGCGGTCGCAGAAAGCCGAGCACGACGGCGTTTGCCTTAAGATTTTTGAAGTCGTCTTTGGAAGGTCGATTGATCGTGACGAGGATGTCTGCTGAAGCCAACAGTGCATTTCGATCATCGGAGACCGTCGCCCCCGCTTCGCGATAATCATCGTCGGTGCGCGCCGCGCCCAGCCCCGCGCCGCTCTCAATAGAAACCGAAGCCTTAGCCGCGACAAGCTTCTGCACTGAATCAGGCATCAAGGCGACCCGGGCCTCGCCTGCTTCAGTTTCACGCAACACTGCGATGTTCATTTAGTTTCTGAACGGGTACTACCGATCAAAGATGAAGAGCTGATTTGCGAAGGCGGAGTATATCATGCAATAGCGATAGGACGATGTGACGGGGACACTACCGGCTCACGTTAGGAGTTGAGAGTTCAACTTCAGCTTGTTCCTAAGAAGTCAGCAAACTGAAGTTTGAACTCTAAACTCACCCAACTTGCGGCTCACGTTAGCCGCATCTATAATCCCAAAGTCCAACCACGGCGCATTGGTGTAGTTGGTTAACACGCTGCCCTCTCAAGGCAGAGATCACGGGTTCGAGTCCCGTATGCGCTACCAATAATCAGTGGGCCGGCTGGCGGTGGGCAGCAGTGAGCAGTAGGGGCCGCCGCTACTCAAAATATAGAGCCGAGCGGAATCGTTGATTCGCTCGGCTCGTTTCTTTTCGTGGTCTTGTGCTTTCGCTGGCGGCGTTAGAGTACCGACTTTAGTCGGGTATTTCTTGCCAGCGAAGGCCCAACTAAAGTTGGTACTCTAACGCCCGTACCTGCCACGCGCTATTGCTTATCGTAAACGGCGGTGTTGTGGATCCACGCGCCTTTGTCGTTTAGTCCGTTCGTGCTGACGGTGCGACTCTTGCCATTTCTTGAGACGGTGATTGTGCCTGCCAAAACAACCTTGCCGCTTTTCTGTTCTCGAAACTTCAGCGTGTGGCTGTTGACTCGGGCATACGACCGCTTGTCTGCCGTCGGGCTTCCGCTTACGTCGTAGTACTTGCCGTCGAACTTCCCGGTCCATTCGTTGTGAGTCGAGCCGCCCATGTTGTCGACGCCGTCCACGGTCACTTTAGTCATGTCGCCGGATGCTGCGTACAGCACCGTGTTGTTTCTGGCCTTACCCGCGAACTTTGACTTTGCCTCGTTCAACTTCCAGGTGCCCATGTGGGGATTGTCGGCCGAAGCTACAACCGTTCCCACGAAAAATACTGCCAGGGCGAGCAGGATCACTTTTGCTTTCATGTCTTCTCCTCTTTAGTTAGGTAGATGATGGATCTGTTTGGTTCGCGCGATTTTAGTGCTAGCGGGTTCCTGCGTCAACGATTTCATCTCGGCGTGGCACTCCCGGGGGTGAATGCATCCTTCCGCGAAAGAGTTACTTTTTATATAAGGCGTGATACTTTAAGGAAAATTCCCCCTTAGAGTTCTGAGCAGAAACTGGCAGCCGCGAGCGATTTCAAATGGATCGTGTCAAGAAGGAGGAGCGATGTTAGAGAGCCAACGTTTGCTCGGTCGAGTTGTTCTGTTCGCGCTGGTTGTCTCGGTCACGTTAGTGGCCATGCTGGCGCGCGGCGCTGCGAAGTTTGGAGAAGCCAAAACCTCTGCGATTGATACGAAGGTCGCCGAAGGGTTGGCCGCGTGGCAGCAGGTTTATTCCGTCTTGACTTCACCGCGCTGCATCAACTGTCACACGGCCACAAACTATCCGCAGCAGGGCGACGATCGCCATCGTCATTTCGCCAACATCATTCGTGGCCCGGAAGGGCAAGGCGTGCCCGCGCTGAATTGCGTGAGTTGCCATCAGGAAAGTAATTCGGACAGCACGGGCGTGCCCGGCGGACTCAATTGGCATTTGGCGCCGCTGTCGATGCGTTGGCAGGATCTGAACGATCAGCCATTGTCGAGCGCCGCTGTCTGTCGCGCGGTGACGGACCGTTCCCGGAATGAAAACATGGATGGGCGCGCATTGTTGAAGCATCACGAGGAAGCGGCGCTGGTTCTTTGGGCCTGGAGCCCGGGGCGGCGGCCGGACGGAACGATGCGGAGTTTGCCTCCGCTCACGCACGCAGGGTTCGTCGAAGCGACTCGCCGCTGGGTCGAAGCGGGCACACCGTGTCCTAAAGCAAGGTAATAGAGGAACCAAACATGGCGACTTACAAACTCAACGTAAACGGAAAGAGCAGGGAAGTGAGCGTGGATCCATCGACGCCTCTGCTATGGGTCCTGCGTGAAGAACTCAAGATGACGGGTACGAAGTACGGTTGCGGCATTAGCGCCTGCGGCGCCTGTACGGTGCACCTGGCCGGCATCGCGACTCGTTCCTGTGTCGTGCCGGTATCGATGATTGGCGACCGCCCGATCGTTACGATTGAGGGCGTCGGACAGGATCCGGTTGGCCAGGTCGTCCAAAACGCCTGGATTGAAAAGGATGTAGTGCAGTGCGGCTATTGTCAGAGCGGGCAAATTATGAGCGCGGTGGCGCTGTTGAAGGCCACGTCCAAACCAACCGAAACGAATATTGAAGAGTCGATGGGTGGAAACCTTTGTCGCTGCGCCACCTATGTACGGATTCGTGAAGCTATCAAGAGCGCAAGTCAACAACTGACGTAGAGGAGGCTGGTCATGCGAACGGCACTTAAAGTTGAAAAAGATCGGCATCTCGACCGGCGCAGCTTCCTGCGGGTTTCTGCTGCGGCCAGCGGCGGTCTGCTGGTTTCGTTGTACCTGGATCTCCCTGCATCAGCGGAGGTAGGAAACCAGGCGCCGCCGCCCAGGGTTTATCCGCCCGATGCGTTCGTACACATCAGGCCTGACGGAAAAATTGTAATTCAGGTCAATCGTCTCGAATTTGGCCAGGGGGTTCAGACGGCGCTGCCGATGATCCTCGCCGATGAGATGGACGCCGACTGGTCGCAGGTAATTCCCGAGTTGGCTCCCGCGGCGGACGTCTATAAAGATCCGGTCTTTGGTATTCAGATGGTTGGCGGTTCCGGCTCGATCGCGCATTCGTTTCAGCAGTATCGCGAACTGGGAGCAAAGACCAGGGCGATGTTGGTGGCCGCGGCAGTTGATCGGTGGCATGTCTCTCCGGAGCAATGCCGCACTGAAGCGAGTGTGGTTTATGGGCCGGGCGGAAAGTCTGCGCGTTACGGCGAGCTGGCGAAAGACGCGGCGCGAAAACCGGTGCCGGAAAAAGTAAGTCTCAAGAACCCTTCGGAATTTCGGCTGATCGGCAAGCGGATCCGCAGACTTGATAGCGCTGCGAAGTGCGATGGCTCGCAAAAGTTTGGGCTGGATCTGGATCTTCCCCTAATGAAAATCGCAGTTGTCGCCCATCCGCCGGTGTTTGGTGGAAGAGTAAAGAGTGTCGATGACAAAGATGCTCGCAGCATCCCCGGAGTCCGCGAGGTGTTCGAAATTCCGCTGGTGAAAGGTACGGGCGTGGCGGTGGTTGCGGATAAGTTCTGGGCTGCTAAGCAGGCGCGCGACCGTTTGAAAATTGATTGGGATCTGGCCGGAGTCGAACTCCCGGACAGTTCTCAGTTGTGGACCAAATACAAAGAACTGGCCCGGACCACAGGGAACGTCGCGATGGCGCGTGGTGACGAAAAGGCGATGGATCGGGTCCCGCCAGCGAAACGGATCGTGGCTGAGTACGAGTTTCCATATCTGGCTCATACGCCGATGGAGCCTCTGAATACCACCATTCGTTTTGATGGCGATCGCGCTGAGGCCTGGGTTCCTTCTCAGTTTCAGACATTGGATCAAATGGCCATCGCCCAGGAGCTGGGCTTGAAACCCGAACAGGTGACTTTTCATACTGAATTTGCCGGCGGTGGTTTTGGCAGACGCGCGGTGATCGATTCGCACGTGCAACGCGAGGCAGCGTTGATAGCAAAGCGCCTGCGCGGCACACCAGTCAAACTTATTTGGACGAGGGAAGACGACGTGCGCGGCGGTTACTATCGTCCGATGCACGCGCATCGTGTCGAGATCGGCATTGGCTCGGACGGAATGCCGGCGGCATGGCGACACGTCATAGTCGGCCAATCATTAGTGGCCGGCACTCCCTTTGCCGCGATGATGATCAAGAACGGCGTTGACAACACGGTCGTCGAAGGCGCGGCCGATACCAGCTACAACATTGCAAATTTTCACGTTTCGGCACACCACCCGACCGTTAACGTGCCAGTCCTCTGGTGGCGTTCGGTCGGGGCCACGCACACTGCCTTCGTCATGGAGACGCTGGTGGATGAACTGGCAACGAGAGCAAAGGTTGATCCGATCGTTTACCGGCGCAAGCTCCTCAAAGCTGATGCAAAGAAGCTACGCAATGCGCTTGATCTTATGGATGAAAAGAGCGCCGCCTGGCGCACCAAGCTGCCGCGGGGACATGCGGTCGGCATTGCGTCTCATGAATGTTTTGGGACTGGGGTCGCGTGCGCGGTGCAGGTGTCGATCGAAAACAAGCGACCCAGGATTCACCGCGCGACAGTGGCACTTGATTGCGGCATTGCGGTAAATCCGCTGACGATCGAAAGCCAGTTTCAGGCAGGCCTCGGCTTTGGGCTAACCCAATTGGTGGCCAAAGGGGCAATCACGCTGAAAGATGGCCGAGTGGAACAAAGAAACTTCGACGGCTATGCTCCGCCTTACATGATTGATGTGCCGGTCAACGTCGACGTGCACATCGTGCCGAGCACTGAACCGCCTACCGGATGCGGCGAGCCTCCGGTACCGGTAATCTCGCCGGCGGTCGTAAACGCGCTGGCCAAATTGACCGGAAAGCGTTATCGCACGTTGCCACTGGCGAGCATTTAGTTGATTTCAAAACTAATCACAACGAGTCTTAGCATCGCCCATCACTCGCTGGTCTCCTATCCGCGGAGGGCTGGCGCCTTTGAGCGCGGATATGAAGCTCCCTCGGATGGGGGGACCTAATCAACTGTTGGCGTTGGATGCGATCGAAGCCAGATTTCATGGCTCTTGGACGTTTCCCGCGAATTTAGGCCTAAGGTTGGTTTCCTCCACCGGGAAAAAAAGGTGGTCGGCTTGCGTCTCGCTTTGGTAGACTTAGGGAGTTGAAAAGGCAGGCTTGGAGTCGCCCCTCAATTCACGCGCCTGCGATTTGGTTAGAACCACCCCTTGCCCCGGTGTTTTCTTCTCGGTTTACAGCCCCAAGATTTTCGAAATGCGTTTGGATAAAGAAACATCTGCCGGTATCGGTCGCAGGTTCGTCGCTTTCATTCCCCGGGCGTTAGTTCCTGGTCTGCTCTTCGCTGCGCTCATCTGCGCGGCGCAAACCGCAAGGGCGCAGTCGTCTGTCGGCTCGAACGGCATGGTGATCAGCCAGGTCTATACGCGTGGTGGCGAACCGGGCGCGGCTCTGCGCAACGACTTCATCGAATTTTTCAATCGCGGCAACAGTAACGCAAACCTGGCTGACTACTCTCTGGTGATTTCAACCACTGGGCCAGGGGCTACTGCTGACGTGACTGTCAGCTTCGGCTCTGCGGACATCATCGTCGTGCCCGGTGGATACCTTTTGTTCCAGCTTGGGAGCAGCGGAAACAACGGTTCGTTTTCGATTGTCGCGCCTGAGTTCAGTGACGCCACGATTAACCTCGGCAGCACCTCGGGCAAGATCGCTCTGGTCCAAACGCAGAGTGCGGCACCGCTCGGCTGTCCGTTAGGTCAGGATGCGGCGATTGTCGACTATGTCGCGTACGGCCCGGCGAGTTGTGCCGAAGGGGCCGCGCCGGCGCCCGCCCAAGCGACCGCTAACGTGGCGCTCGTCAGACGGTTTGGCGGTTGCGGAGACACGGACAACAACGCCGCCGACTTCACGACCGGCGGACCTTCGCCGCACAACGAGTTCTCCGTGACCCAGGCGTGCACGCCGACTTTCCCGGCCAACACGATTCAGTTTGAAGTGGGAAACGTTGATGCCGTTGAGGGGCAGGGCAGCGCTGAGGTTTTCGTAACCCGCTCAGGTGACACCACGACGGCCGCCACGGTTCAGTACGCAACCGTCAGTAATCGACCGACGAGACAAGCCGGTAAAGCAACCGATCGTTCGGATTACACGACCGCTCTGGGCACTTTGAGATTTGCGGCCGGAGAAACCCGCAAGAGCTTTCGGGTGATGATCACCGATGACGCTTACGCTGACGGGTTTCAAATCTTTAACGTAAGACTTGGCAACCCGACAGGCTCGCTTGCGTTGGGCGCGCGGACCACGATGACGGTCAGCGTTTCGGACAACGATCAGGTCAATGGCGCGAATCCGATCGATGCGTCCAGCTTTTTTGTGCGACAGCATTACGCGGACTTTCTTGGGCGCGACCCCGACACGTCGGGGCTGAACTTCTGGACAAGTGAGATCGAAAACTGCGGCACTGATGCAAACTGTCGCGCGATCAAGAGGATTAATGTTTCGGCAGCGTTCTATCTCTCGATAGAATTTCAGGAGACCGGGTTCCTGGTTTATCGACTCTTCAAAGCTTCATACCCCGACACAGCGTCGCGGCCGCGTGGCTTTCCCACTTATCGCGAGCTGATTCATGATACGCAGGACATCGGCCGGGGAGTCATCGTGGGACAGGGCGCCTGGCAGACGCAACTCGAAAATAACAAGCAGATCGCCGTCCGCGAATTCGTCGAGCGACCCGAATTCAAGCTGCGCTATCCGGCTGGGCTGACGCCGGCAGAGTTCGTCGATGCGCTTAACGCAAACACGGGCGGAGCGCTCTCGGTCGCTGAGCGCAACGCGCTGGTAACTGGATTACAGAACGGAACTGAGACGCGGGACACTGTGCTGCGAAAGATCGCCGAAGACAACGACTTCAAAGCCTCGCAATCCAATCGGGCGTTCGTTCTGATGGAATACTTCGGGTATTTGCGGCGCAATCCGACCGAAGCTCCCGATACTGATTTTACCGGCTATGATTTCTGGCTCACCAAACTCAATCAGTTCAACGGCAATTTTGTTCAGGCCGAGATGGTTAAGGCCTTCATTCTCTCAACCGAATACCGAACTCGCTTCGGGTCGCAATAGGACTTCCGGCCGCGTAATGAGGTCAGTACCGGGAGCGTAGCGACCGGGTCTCAACGCTCGACACTTGATGTTTGAGGGGGAAACCCGGTCGCTACGCTCCCGGTACTGACCTCACATTCCGAGTCTCCTTTTGTGATTGTTCCGAACCAAGAACATAATAACTTCGTTAATCTGAATAGAAGATGAAGCGAAGTCAGCTCTTACTCATTCTTGCCGTAGCGTTCGTTCTGCTCTTGATTGCGAAGGGCCCGGCGAATGCGCAATCACCGCTCCCGCAACCAACTGGATATGTGAATGATTTTGGGGGAGTTGTCGATACGGCCACTAAGGCACGGTTGGAGAGTACTCTCGGCAACCTGGATCGCCAGCAGCAGATACAGTTTTCAGTTGTCACTGTAGACACCACCGGCGGCCAGGATATTTTCGACTACTCGCTGGCAGTGGCCCGCGGCTGGGGCATCGGCGCCAAGGAGGCACAAAAGCCGAGCCTGCTCTTGTTAGTGGCGATACAGGATCGCAAGTACTACACGCAAGTGAGCCGGCATCTGGAAGGGGATCTTCCGGACGGGCTCGTCGGACAGATTCAGCGCGAACAACTCGTGCCGGCATTCAAGGCGCGCCAGTACGGTCAGGGGATCGCTGATACCATCGATACCTACATCGCGACAGTCGCGCAGAAGAACGGCTTTAGCACCGACACGATTTTTCCCGCCGGCGTAACGCGCGAACCTCGACGGACGGCCGGTGGGCAGAAAAGTTCATGGGGTTCGCTTGTCGGTGGTGTTTTTGTCCTAGCGCTCATCGCGATTTTCATCATTGCTGTCCTGGGCCGCGGCGGTCGTGGTGGTGGAGGCAGCGGCTGGCTCTCGTGGTTTTTGGCGGCTTCACTGATGAATAGCGGTAGGGGATCGAGCGGGTGGGGTGGCGGCGGCTTTGGCGGACTTGGAGGCGGCGGCGGTGGCTCGGGCGGAGGCGGCTTTGGTGGGTTTGGCGGAGGCGGAGATTTTGGAGGCGGCGGCGCGGGCGGCAGTTGGTGAGGGCCGCGGAGATTTAATAGATGTGAGGTCAGTACCACCCGCGTGAGCGGGTGGATCCAGCGTCACGCCGAGCATCGCGTGTTTGGCCCACCCGCTCACGCAGGTGGTACTGACCGCACATTCAGCAGTAAAGGTATTTTCAAAAGGAGAAGATATGGGGAAAACAGGTCTTATTATTTTAGGCGTCGTAGTTTTGATCGTTCTGATTATTGGTGCGGTTGCATTTGGCAGCTACAACACACTGGTCACCAAGCAGCAGGCAGTCAAATCTCAATGGTCGCTGGTAGAGAACCAGATGCAGCGTCGCGCCGATCTAATTCCGAACATCGTCGGCACGGTGAAGGGAGTCGCAGGACTTGAAGAGCGAGTGTTCACTAAGATCGCTGAAGCTCGATCGCAACTGTTGTCGACGATGCAGAACCCGAATAGTACGACGGAAGACAAGATCGCCGCTGATAGTAAGCTGACGCAGTCGATGCGCGACGGCGGCTTGCTCGGTACTGGTGGGCGCTTCCTTTCGATTGCTGAAAACTATCCGCAGTTGAAGTCCAACGAAAGCTTCCTGAAGTTGCAGGACGAGTTGGCCGGCACTGAAAACCGCCTGGCAACGGCGCGCCGCGACTATACGCTGGCGGCCCAGGACTACAACACCACCCGTGCCCGCGTTCCCACGGTCCTGATAGCGGGTTTGATGGGTTTC
Organism: Pyrinomonadales bacterium; assembly: GCA_038210455.1. Taxonomy (GTDB): domain Bacteria; phylum Acidobacteriota; class Blastocatellia; order Pyrinomonadales; family Pyrinomonadaceae; genus UBA11740. The sequence continues at coordinate 209,349 of JBBQWP010000002.1, forward strand.
AAGGATCAGCCCTACTTCGCAGCGGACGAAGGCGCGAAGCAGGCGCCGAAGGTGGACTTCAGTAAATAGGACCACGCTGGTACGGAACCGCTCGCGGTAGCGAGCGGGTAAGCATCGTTCAACCCGCCAGCTACCGCAGCGGTTCCGTACCTGGAGAATTTGATGGCTAATAAGATTGACTCAGCACTTAATCATCTGGTTGAGGATCTGCGCGCCGCCTATGGCGAGAATCTCGCGTCGATAGTCTTGTACGGATCGGTGGCGGCCGGCGATAAGGTCGAACTGCGTTCGGATCACAACCTGCTGATTGTCCTGAAACGGATCGCGCTCGAGGACTTGCGGCTTTCCCAAACCACGATTCGTGATTGGCTGGCCCTGGGCCAGCCGATGCCGGTTTACTTTACGGTCGAGGAACTGAAGCGCGCGGCTGATGTGTTTCCGATCGAGTTCCTGCAAATGGAGCAGGCGCGGAAGATCCTGCACGGCAGCGATCCTTTTGAGCTGGTAGAGATTTCCAGCGCCAACCTGCGGCATCAGACAGAATATGAACTGCGGACCAAGTTGATTCAACTTCGTCGCTTGTACGTTCCGGCATCGGCCTCGGCTGAGAAACTGGCGGCCCTTATGAACGATAGCCTGGCCAGTTTCGCCGCGCTGTTCCGCGCCGTCCTAATCCTGCACGGGCAGGAGCCGCGTGTGGGCAAGGCCGAAAGCGTGCGCGCGACCGTGAGTTTGCTCAAGCTGGACGGATCACCGTTCGAAAGAATCTTTGAGCTGAGGGCGAAAACGAAATCAACGCTGACGGAAGCGGAAGCGAATCGTGTGTTTGCAGGTTACATGGCCCAGATTGAGCGAGTTATCGAGGCAGTCGACCGGCTTGAAGAGTGAATGACGGGCGCCCTCTCGATCGCGACAACCAACCGTTGCCCGGTGCCATAATAAGATGATTGCCGTAGTAAACAACATCCGCAGCCTCAATCGATAACCGCTTGAGTGTTAGCTCGAGCCGTTATCATCTCAGCGTGATCGGCCGGTCACGGCCCAAACCTCTGACGGTACTCGCCCGAGACGATGAAGGCCTTCACCATGTCAGCGGCGACGAAGTTGCCGTTGAACTGGTTCAGCTTCGTCAGCCAGAAGTCGTAGCCTGAGTAGTCGGTGTCCTGCGGGTCGTTTGGGTTGCGCCGCAAATAGCCAAGATACTGCATCAACACAAACGCCCGGTCGAACTCCTGCTGATTCAGGATCGAGTTCTCGGCCACTCGCCGCAGCGCCCGCCCGCGCGCGGCCGCGTCCGTGGTATTTGTGGCCGCGCCAAACTCGTTGATGGCCGCATTGCGATCAGTCGCCGACGGCGTCACGCCCGCATTGGCAAACAGCATATCCACAAACTGCGCCGGCGTCAGCGTCGTTGGAAACGCGGTCGTAAAGCGTGAGCGCTGGACAAACTCAGCCGTGAAGGCCCGCTTGTTATTCTCCAGCACCGTTTCCCAGCCCGTCTGATTGACCACAACTCCCTGACCAATCTGCTGGGTGTCGGGCAGAAATTCGTTGAGGCGCACGATCGGCACAGCGAGCGTATGCGTTCCGCCAAAGGTCGACGTACCCAGCGCATCGCCGTACGAAGCTTTGTAAATGCGCTCCACCAGATAACCAGTCTCCTGAAACTCAATCGAGATGTAGAAAGCTGCAGAGACATTGATTCGCTTCACCTCAATGCATGACTGATTTGTGCCGCACGAAGTAATCTCGTTAGTCCAAAACGCGAGGCCGCTTGAGTCAGGTAGCCGGTTAAGAAAACCGAGGTAATGAACACCCACGAAGAAGCTTGCTGTATCTATGGGGTTGACGCCGTTGGCGATGTCGTTATCGGTGATCGTCACGGTCGCCGTTGCTGGCGTGCCTAAAGTCGCGCCCGAAGGGTCGCTAAGACTGACGGTGAAGGTCTCTGGACCTTCCAGGTACGAATCATCGATGATGAAAACCGAGACAGTCTTTGAAGTTTCCCCGGCAGCGAACTGGACCGTGGTGATTCTGGTCTCGTAATCGCAGCGCGAAGATGCCGCGCCGTTCACTACATTGCAATTCTGCGCCCCAGCTAAGTCGCTGGTCGTAAACCTCACGCTCGAAGCACCAGTCGTGCTGCCCGAGCGAGTGACGGTGATGCTAACCTGCCCATCGCCTTCGCCGACGTTGTAGTTCGCGGCGCTGAATTGGATTACTGGGGGCGTTGGAGTCGGCGTTGGCGTTGGCGTCGGTGTAGGTGTCGGAGTTGGTGACGGAGTGGGCGTCGGCGTAGGTGATGCGGATGGCGCCTGAGCTAATGCAAACGGCCCGAGCGACGACACGCTGCCGCATACGGTCCGGTTGCCCTCACCGTCGGTAAAACGTCCGGTCGTGCGGTCGACGAGTGTCCCGCCTTCGCCGCGCATCAGTGCCAAAAGTAGAAATGTCTGGGGACTAATCGCCTCTGGAACCTCGAGACAGACACTCACGGGAGGAGTATAGACGGCGGTCGTTGTGATTTTATAAGCAACGCACGTCGGGCAAATGGTATAGCCGCTTGGGGGGGCGCCGGCCGAACCGGGGTCGATTGGCGTGAACGTCGTGTTGCCCGCTTGCGTCACAGTTGGAAAGGTGGCCGAAGCATCGCTTGTATACACACTGACGTTAGAACCGACCGGCGTGTTTGGCGCCGGCGTGGGGATCGGCGTCGGCGATGGAGTTGGTGTGGGCGGCGGCGGCAAAACCGTCGCAAAGATATACGCCGCGCCTTGCTGCGTGTTGGTCCCGACGTTATGGAGAGGCGCCCCGGAAATTGCGGTATCACCGCTGACCGCAATGCTCGTGCCGAAATTGTCGTTAGTCCCGGCGTCCGGAGCAGTGACCTTCCGCCGCTGTGTCCACGTCGTTCCGCTTCGGGTAAAGTCAATTGCCGCGCCTTGGTTTGTCGCTATGATATCCGCGAAGCGTTCGCCGACGATCGCTGTCTCACCGCTGATCGCGACGCTCCAGCCGAAATTGTCGTTCGCCGCCCCGTCAACGGCGGTCAGCTTTTGCTGCTGAGTCCACGTCGTCCCGCTTCTGACAAAGATATATGCCGAGCCCTGGTCCACATTCGCCCCGACATCATCTAAACCTGCCCCGACAATTGCGGTCTCACCGCTAATACCAACGCTAAACCCGAAAGCGTCTTGTGCAGCAGCATCCGCGGCGGTCAATTCCTGCTGCTGTGTCCAGGTTGTCCCGTTCCTGACAAAAACATATGCTGACCCTTGCCTTGAGGCTATCCCGGTATGGTTGAATGCACCGACGATCGCCGTCTCACCGCTGATCGCGACGCTTGACCCGAATACGTCGAAGGCCGCACCGTCTGCGGCGGTCAATTGCTGCTGCTGTGTCCACACTGTTCCGTTTCTGACAAAGATATATGCCGAGCCTTGATTATTGTTCGCTCCGATATCATCTTGGTTCGCCCCGACAATTGCCGTCTCACCGCTGATCGCCACGCTCCAGCCGAAGCTGTCGAGGTTCGCGGCGTCCGCCGCAGTCAGCTTTTGCTGCTGTGTCCACGTCGTGCCGTTTCTGACGAAAACATAGGCCGAGCCTTGATCAAAACCCGCTCCGAGATCATCGGACCGCGCGCCGACTATGGCCGTCTCTCCGCTGATGGCGACGCTGTACCCGAATTCGTCGCTGTCCGCGCCGTCTGCCGCGACCAACTTCTGTTGCTCTATCCACGCGCCACCGGTCCTGACAAAGATATACGCGGAGCCTTGAGAGCTATTCGCGCCCAAATCAACTCCCGTCGCACCGATAATTGCAGTGTTGCCGCTGATAGCTACGCTCGCACCAAAAAAGTCTCGTGCCAGGCCATCACCGGCAGTTACTCTTCCGGTGGTCGATTGCGATGCGGCGACGCCTCCCCAATCCGGAGCTGAGTCTATGGCCGGGTTGTTGGTGAGCCTTGTCTGGTTCGTGCCATCGGCCTTCATCGCATAGATCTCGGAATTCGCATCGCGGTCCGTCTCAAATGCGATGAGGGTGCCGTCGGGCGAGAAATTGGGCTCGATGTCGCTGAACGCATTGTTGGTCAGACGCGTTTGGCTTGTCCCGTCAGCATTCATTATGTAGATCTCATTATTTCCGTCGCGGGCGCTGGCGAATGCGATGCGTGTGCCGTCACGAGAGAAACTCGCCGAAAAATCAGCACCCACAGCCGTCGTCAGCCGTGTCGGACTGCTCCCATCGGCATTCATTACGTAAATGTCGAGATTGTTGGCAGCGCCGGGGCTCTCGAAAAGTATGCGCGAGCCTGCCGGCGAAAAGCTGGGATCGCTATCGCTTACGTTATTATTTGTGAGCCGCCTCTGGTTGCTGCCGTCGGCGTTCATTATATAAATTTCATCGTTGCCGTCGCGATTGCTGCGAAACACGATCTGCAAGCCGTCGCGTGAGAAGCTGGGCTGCGTGTCGCCGGCGGCGTTGTTCGTCAGACGCGTCTGGTTAGACCCGTCGGCGTTCATCGTGTATATCTCGGCGTTGCCATCGCGCGTGCTGCTAAACGTAATGAGACTTTCATCGCCTGTAAAGCTCGGATGAAGATCACTTGCCGGATCGTTGGTAAGACGCATCTGATTCGAACCATCCGGGTTCATCACATAGATCTCGTCGTTTCCGTCGCGGTTGCTCGCGAAGGCTATCTTTTCGGGAACTGCCAACCCTGCGCTCGTTCCAAAGATATATGCCGTGCCTTGACTATACTGGGTGACAGTCTCAAAAGTTGCTCCGACAATTACCGTCCCGTCGCTGATTGCCACACTACGGCCAAAATCGTCCTGCCCAGCGGCGTCTGGGTTGTCCAGGATGCCGGTCAACTCCTGCTGCTGCGTCCAGGTGCTCCCGCTTCTGGTAAAGATATATGCCGAGCCCGGACGTCGAGCTTGACTCCGCCGATGGGCGCCGACAATTGCCGTCTCTCCTTCGATCGCTACGCCGACGCCGAATTCGTCATAATTCGCGCCGTCCGGAAGGATCAGTTTCTGCTGCTGTGTCCACGTTGTTCCGCTTCTGACAAAGACATATGCCGAGCCTCGAAGAGTACCTCCGGAAGAATCATTATATGCCCCGACAATTACAGTCTCGCCGCTCATTGCTACGCTAAAGCCAAAAGCGCTTCCTATCGCACCGTCCAGGGCGGTCAGCTTCTGCTGCTGTGTCCATGTGCTCCCGCTTCTGACAAAGATATATGCCGCGCCTGTACCGTTGGTATTATTGTTATGAATTAAACCGTCTGCCCCGACAACTACCGTCTCGCCGCTGATTGCTATGCTATTGAGACCGAAACTGGAATTACTGTCAGTGGGGATCAGTTTCTGCTGCAGTGTCCACGTTGTCCCCTTGACAAAAATATATGCCGCACCACCACTTGAGCCAACAACCGCGGTGACGCCGCTAATTGCGACGGCATGGCCGAAAAAGGAACTGTTCTCGCCGGCTGTCAACTTCACCTGCTGTGTCCACGTTGTCCCGCTTCTGACAAAGATGTATGCCGAGCCTCGGGTTTGCTGCGTTCCGATGTTATCCCTCCATGCTCCGACAATTGCCGTCTCGCCGCTGATTGCCACGCTGACGCCAAATCCTGTGCCTAATTGGTCGCCTGATTGGGCGTCCGGGGCGGTCAATTTATCCTGTTCTATCCATGTGTTTCCGCTTCTGACAAAGACATAAGCTGCACCTTGAAGGGCCTGCGCGCCTTCATTTTGACGGTAGGCCCCTACAATCGCCGTCGAGCCGCTGATTGCGACGGTGTAGCCGAAAGCATCGTGTTGCCCGGCGTCTGAGGCGAGGAGTTTTGCCCGGGCCCTGAAGGCATCAGTTGGAGACTCTACATGTGTTTGTCCATCTTGCTTTTGCGCATCTTTAGCCGCCTCCATCAATGAGTCGTACTGCCCCGCTTGCTTTAGCTGATTAACTGCCTCGTCGCCGTGCAATGTCGGCAGATTAGGCGTGGCGTCTGTCCGCTGCATTGATGCCGGGCGCTGCCAAATGAACATTGCCGCAAGCACAAGAAGTGCGCTAACCGTCGCTAGAAATGAGGCCCTTTTGTTTTGGCCGAGTGAGCGACTTTTGTTTTGCCCGAGTGAGCGACTTATTTGCGGATTATTTTTCATGATTTGCTACTCATTTCCTGAACAAAGCTGCTTGACCCCGGGGTCAAAGGGACACCTCCGACGATGTCGGTCAAAATCGTTTCCGTTCAGACAAACAGCCGGAACCTTCTGTCTTCAACCAATAGGGCGCAAACCAGACCCAGAACAGCCCACGGAAAATTACGGTTCGGTAAGAAGTTTTGGTATGCTCTCGCTTTCTTTGAGGAATCCGAATGAAAGAGCGCCCGGCCCACGATGTCACCCTGCTTCTTTCTCGCGTTAGCGAGGGGGACAACAGCGCGCCCGGCAAGTTGCTTGAACTTGTCTACGACGATTTGCGTCATCTCGCTGGGGCGTATATGCGCGACGAGCGCAGCGACCACACACTGCAGGCGACTGCCTTAGTGCACGAGGCTTACCTGCGTATGGTGGATTGGGAAAACGTCACCTGGGAGAACCGGGCGCAGTTCTTTGCCGTTGCCGCTCAGGTGATGCGGCGCGTTTTGGTAGATCACGCTCGGGGGAAAAATGCCGCCAAACGCAAGGGCTCCCAGCATAAGTTGGCGCTCGACGAGGCGGTGAGTTTTGCCTCCGAAAAGGAATTCGATCTGTTGGCCCTGGAAGACGCGTTGTTGAGTTTGGAGCAACTCGATCCGCGCCAGGCAAAGATTGTCGAACTCCGCTTTTTTGGCGGACTCTCAATCGAAGAAGTAGCGCATGTCCTGAAAGTCTCGCCGACTACGGTCAAGCGCGAATGGACCATAGCTAAGGCCTGGTTCCAACGCGAACTCGGCCGCACGAGTACCGCGTAGTCTAAACCCGCAATGCAACAACACGACTGGGAACGCATTAAGGAAATCTTCACCGGCGCACTGGAATGCTCGGCCCCTGATCGGGCGGAGTTTCTCGCGCGCGAGTGCGGCACGAGCGAGCTGCTGCGTCGCGAAGTCGCGTCGCTGCTGGCGGCGCACGACGAGCCGCAAAACCTGCTCGAGCAAAATACTCTTGATCTCGCTACGCACCTCAAGACAGAAGAGCACAAGTACCGGGGCAGAATATTTGGTCACTACCGCATTCTCGGTGAGTTGGGCCGGGGCGGCATGGGCGCAGTGTTTTTGGCAGAACGAGCTGACGGTGATTTTCAACAACAAGTCGCTTTGAAAATTATTCGGCAGAGCTTCGCCGACCATGATCTCGAAAAGTATTTTCGCCGCGAACGCCAGATTCTGGCTTCGCTAAATCATCCGCACATTGCCAAACTGATCGATGGCGGCGTGTCCGAGAATGGCGAACTTTTTCTCGCGATGGAGTTTGTTGAAGGCGAGCCGCTGACTAGTTTTGCCGAAAGTTGCCACCTGACGATTGAAGAACGCCTGCAGCTGTTTCTGAAAATCTGTCGCGCGGTTTCGTTCGCCCATCAGAACCTGGTAATACATCGCGACCTTAAGCCATCGAACATTTTGGTGACCGCCGACGGCACGCCGAAACTGCTGGATTTCGGTCTCGCCAAATTGGCGCAATCACCCACCGGCGATGTTTCTTTAGCTAACGCAGACGGCGTTGATAACACCGACACGGCCTTTCGCGCCTTTACCCCGGCCTATGCCGCGCCGGAACAGATCCTCGGCAAAAATGTGACGACCGTTTCCGACGTGTTCAGTTTGGGAGTGATCCTGTACGAGCTCTTGATAAATCAGAAACCGTTTCATTTCGAAGGCAAGAGCCTGGATGAGATCATCCGCACCGCTACCACCGGCGAACCTTCTCTGCCGAGCCGGGCGCTCAACTCTGAAAATCCATTGATCTCGGCGCGGCAAAGACAATTGAAAGGGGACCTCGACAATATCACGCTGAAGGCCCTGCAAAAGACGCCCCAGCGCCGTTATCAATCGGTAGCCGAATTGGCCGATGACCTCGAACGGCATTTGGAGCACAAGCCAATCTCCGCCCGTCCAAACACACTGGGGTATCGCGCTTCCCGATTCTATCAACGAAATCGAATTGCGGTTTCGGCTGCGGTACTAATCATCGTGGCCTTGATTGGCGGTCTGGGAATCGCCCTCTGGCAAAACAATAAAGCCCGGCGCGAGAATGCCAGGGCTGAAGCAACCAATGCATTCCTGCAGAGAATGATCGAGACCCCTACCTCGCAAAGCGGCAACGGTCAGAGTTATCAAACCACTGTCAACGAAATTCTGGCCGACGCCGAAAAACGTCTGGACGAACCAGAAATGGTCCAACAGCCGGAAGTCAGAGCTAAATTGAGAGAGATTGTGGGACGCCGTTACCTGGAGGTAGGAAACTACGCCGCCGCGGAAAAAGCTCTGCGCGAAGCACAAGTTGAGCAGACCCAGGTTTATGGCGAAGGCAGCCCAAAGCTGCTGGTGACGGAATTCGAACTGGCCCAGTTGTTCCTGGCTAAGGCTGACTACGAGAGTGCAGAGAAGATTTACACCCAAAGATTTGCTTTCCTGCGTACCGAGTTTCAGCATCGGCGGATCGAAGCGCGTGACTTTATCGTGACGCTCAACGGGTATGCGCTATTACGTCGCGCTCGTGGCGACGCTCAGCAAGCCGAGGCGTTGTTGCGTGAGAGCCTGGCAGTTAGCGCCCAATATCCGTCGGCCGGCTCAAGCGATCTGGCGCGCGGATTTCTGACCTTAATTCTGTTGGACCAGGGAAAATTTGACGAGGCAGAAGTCATTCAGCAAGGTGTTGTGGGGCAGCAGAGGAAGCTGGCGAATAATCAAACGCCCGACTTTTCTGCGGCCCTGACCTTACTGGGATCTATTCTGATGGAGAAGGGCGATCTCTCTGGAGCCGAAGCAAATTTGCGCGAAGCCGAGGGGATTTATCGAAAGCTTTTCGGGCCGACGTTCATTCCGCTCTTCGACAATCTCAGGCTACAGGCCCAGGTTTCGTATCTGGCGGGGAAGTATCCGGAAGCCGAGGCGCAAATTAGTGAGGTGCTGAATAACTATCGACTCAATTCCAATCCGAAGTACATCAGCTTTGCGACCGCCCTGACTGTTCAGGGATTGATTCTCAACAAACTTGGCCGTAGCGTAGCGGCCGAAAAAGTTTTGCGCGAGGCCGTCAAGCTGCGCGAAGAGAACCTCCCCCCAAAGCATTTCATGACCGCCCTGACCCGGGGCGCGTTGGGTGAATGCCTGACCATCCTGAAACGTTACGACGAGGCCGAACCGCTGTTGCTGGCCAGCTATCAGAATCTGAAAGACTCTCAGGGCCCGACAAACCCACGGACAAAAATTGCTTTGCAGCGACTGGTGACGCTCTATTTATCCTGGGGCCGGGAATCCGAGGCGAGTAGTTACCGCAGTCAACTCTAATTCCGAGGTCCTCAGGTTAAGCCATTTGCCGGGTAAGAAGATCGCGGCACTGAAGTGCCAGCCTGCCGTGGTAAAATAGGCACTCGCTCCCTGAAGTCGCAACGCACAACAGGATCGCTATGATAACTCTTCGCAAACATCGCTTCATATTCATCATCTGCGGACTCATCGCTGCAGTCGGCGCCATCGCTCCGCTGTTTCTCATCGCAGGTTGTCGCACGCTGCAGCAGACAACTCCGGAGTTGCAGGCGCGCGAAACTTTGCGGGCCATGACGCGCGGCGGCGTGCTGCCTGCGGAAGATGCGGTGGCTCGCATTGAATCGGATTTTCCCAGGACCACCGCGGGCGCGCTCGCCAAAATCGTGCACGCGCGAATCAAACTCAACGCGAAAGATTTCGCGGGGGCAGCGTCTCTGCTCGACTCGAGCACGATTCGCGATTACACCGTAATTTCTGATTACGCCACGGCGATGAAGGCGAGTGCGCTGGAGCAAGGCAACCGCCACGTCGAAGCGCGCACGGCATATGAACGAATCGCCAAAGACTATCCGAATTCTTTGCGGGCGCGTGATGCTCTGCTTCAGGATGCGCGGCTCTTCATGCAGGACGGGCAGGCGGGTGCGATTGCGGTGGCCCTGAAACAGCTCGCGGCCAAAGACGATGCGGCGGCGCTGCTATTGATCGCGAAAGCGCACGAGCAAACTGGAGACTCAACGCGGGCGTTGGCAGCTTATCGTCGCGTTTATTTCTACGCCCCAGCCTCGGCCGAAGCGGCCGACGCCGCGAGCTCGATCACGCGTCTCGGTTCCACTACCGCCGCGGCGCGCGCCGAGGAAGCCACCGCGCGCGCCGAAAAACTTTTCGCTGCTAAACACTTCAGTGAAGCCTACGACGCCTATACCAACGCTTTCAACAGCTTTCCCAACAGCGCGAGTGCGGCGCTGCCGGCCCATCGCGTGATCGCCGCCGCCAATGCGCGCAGGTTTCCTGAAGCCACTGCCGCTTTGAATGCGTCACCGGCGCCCGTTGGCGAAGCGCGCGCTGAAGCGATGTTCAATCTGGCGATGGCGTATGGTCGTGCGAAGCAGTGGGCGCAGGCGCGCACTGCTACTGACGATTTGCATCGTGCTTTACCCAACAGCACGTGGACCACGCGCGCGTTTGCGCAGGTGGGCCAGCTCGCCGAAGATTCTAAGGATGCGGTTGACGCGTCGTACTTCTATCGCGCCGCCGTTAACTTCTATCCCGGTGCGGCTGTAGTTGCGCCGGCCCAGTTTTATCTCGCGTGGCAAGCACACGACGGGAAAAACTTTGCTGAATCATCACGGCTGCTGACTGAGCATCTTGCAAACTACGCCGATCGCAACACGGACTTTCGCGGCAAGGCGGCGTACTGGGCGGCGCGCGACAGTGAACGCAGCGGCAAGCTCGCCGAAGCGCGGGCGATCTATCAGGGTTTGCAGGCCCGTTATGACGCGAACTGGTACGGCTATCTGGCCCAGCAACGACTGGATACGATGAATCGCAACGGCAACGCGCCGCGGAGAGATTTTCCCGCCGACTCCGAAATCGGGCGCGCCGTCGCGAACCTGAAAACCGTGACCGTCGCGGAAGAAACTGCCGGCGCAAATGAAGATGAACGGATCGCGAAAGCCGATCAGCTTTCGATCATTGGGACCGACGATTGGGCTCTGGAAGAACTGACTGCGGCGTCCTGGGCCGCGCCGGCCAGTCCGCGCGTCAATCTCGCGATCGCCCGTATTTATCGAGCTAAGAATGACAACGTGCAGGCGCTCAACATTTTGAAGCGCAGCTATCCGGACTATTCCCAAATGAAGCCCGAGGAAATGCGGCGCGACGAGTGGGACGTTTTTTATCCGCTCGCTTACTGGGACATGATCTCGCAATCCGCGCGCGCGCGTTCGCTGGATCCATATCAAGTTGCCGGGTTGATTCGTCAGGAGTCGGTGTTCAATCCCCGGGCGGTATCATCGGCGCGCGCGTACGGTCTGATGCAGGTCGTAGTCCCTACCGGCATAACGACGGCCAGGAAGTATGGAGTTGATCGCACGGTGACGATGGATTCGTTGTTTGAGCCGCGCCTGAATATTCAGCTTGGCACCGCGTTTCTGAAAGATCAGATCGACAAGTACGGCCGCATCGAATACGTCGCCGCAGCTTACAACGCCGGCCCTGGCCGGGTGGTGCAGTGGCGCGCGACTTTGCCTTTGGAGCTCGACGAGTGGGCCGAGGCGGTACCGTTCCGCGAGACACGCCTCTACATTCAAGGCGTGGTGCGCAACACCATGCAATATAGACGTCTGTACGACGAGAACGGTCAGTTCCGCGCCGAGGTTGGGGCGCGCGCGATCTATCCTGCGAAGGGGACGCCCTCGCAGCCGCCGGATCCAAGCATTCGTGTGCGGCGATCGGTTGGCGAAGAAGAAGAGTAAGCTGTCCACAGATTACACAGATTTCACAGATAGGCATTGGACAAACGGCAGGTCAGGCTTTTCTTAACTTCTGATTTAGTTTTCTGCGTAATCTGTGGAATCTGCGGATAATCATCGCCATGTACACACTCAAGATTCGCTCGCATCAACGCGAAGAACTCGTGGAGTTCACCGATCAAGTCAAGAAGAAATTAAGCGAATCGGAACTAAAAGAAGGCATCGTTGTCCTCTACGTCCAACACACGACGGCCGGTTTGACGGTGAACGAGAATGCCGACCCGGATGTACCGCGCGACATGCTGCATGCCCTGCGCACTTTGATCCCGCAGCACGGGATGGGCTTTCGTCATGGCGAAGAGAATTCCGACGCGCATATCAAAGCCAGCCTCGTCGGCCCCAGCGTTACCATTCCGTTTGTGGACGGAGAGTTGTTGCTGGGACGCTGGCAGGGAGTTTTTCTCTGCGAGTTCGACGGCGGGCGCGAGCGCAAGGTGATCATGATGATTCGTTAAGTTTCTTGAGATGAGTGGTAACTTGTAGGCAACTACGAACTAGAGTAAGCTCCAGTTTCAACCGTATCTGAGCAGTCCCCACCCTTAACTGATTTCCGAATGCCGGACGTCAATAGAAGTTCCCCTACTTCCGGGTCAAGGCAGAATTCGAGTTAGATCTTAGCATCGCGGTGCAGACTTAATTCCGACACCGCAATAACAGGACTCAGTGTTTTCCCAAGGTTCAAATGGCCGAAGTGTTTTTTGCGCTCAGTAAACAACCCGCGCTGATGATCAAGCACCAGCTGAGCTTTGTCTCGGTCTTTGTGTTGGTGCTCGTATTTCAAGCCCAGGCGGTGAGCGTCTCTGCCCAGGGTTTGACCGGTATTATCAAAGGCACCGTTAACGCTACCGCGGGCGATCCTTCCGCTCGTCCCGAATTGCTACCCGGCGCACAACTGACACTCGTTAATCGCGATCTGCCGGGCAAGCCTTTCAAAACCATAACCGATGAAAGCGGCAATTTCATTTTCCGGGACTTGCCCGCCGCGGTATATACGGCCACGGCCGAAGCCAACGGGTTGCCGCGCGTAACCAGCGAGATTCGCCTTACGGCGGGCGCCACTCTGGTCGTGGACTTTGTCCTCACTGCCGGGGTAACTGAGTCGGTAACCGTGCGGGATGAAGAAGGCCAGCTCAGCACCGGCGAAACGACGACTTCCAATACAGTCCGCGCGGCGAAGATGGAGCAGCTGCCCCTGCGCGCCGATAATTATCAGAGCGCGCTGCCGCTGACCGCAGGCGTCGTGCGCGGAATGGATGGCGCCGATCACATCAAAGGAACTCGTGCGGGCCAGAGTGCCTACACGCTCAACGGCGCCGATATCACCGATCCCGTCAACGGAAAGTTGGCTTTTGATATTCCACTCGAAGCCGCCGCCAGTGTGCATGTTGAAGAAAACCCGTACTCGGCAGAGTTTGGAAAGGCAACCGGCGGCTCGAGCAATCTCGAGACTAAGACTGGAGGAGATAAGCTCAAGTTCGGCGCTACTCGGGTCTTCCCAGTCTTTCATAAAATCATCGGTGGGAAGATCGATTCTTTCAGACCACGCGTCACCGTTCAGGGACCGGTTATCGGCAAGCGCCTGTACTTTCTCCAATCATTTGAGTATCGCTTCTCGCGGATTTACGTGCCGAGCCTCTCCGCACCGGTCGACAATTCAACCTCAGAGGCTTTCAATTCTTTTACGCAGCTCGACCTCACCGTCAACAGCGCGAATCACCTGAAATTTGTGGGCGCGCTCTTTCCTGAGAAGAAGCGCTACGTCGGATTGAATACCTTCAATCCCCAGGAAACCACACCGAACACCAGGCAGAAAGGCGAGCTCGTTTCAGTATCCGAGCAGGCTGTTTTTAAGAACCAGTCCTTTCTGTCTTCGTTGTTCGCCTACAAGACTTTCAAGTTCGACGTGTTTGGACAAGGCGGAAAGCCGCTCACGATTCTGCCGGACGGCAACACCGGCAGCTACTTTGCCGACACGCGCCGTTCGACAAAGCGTTTTCAGTGGCAGGAGCAGTATTTCGCCCGCCCGCTCATGCTCGCCGGCCAGCATTCGATTAAGGTTGGCGGTGAAGTAGACTATACGGAGCTATCCAGCCGTTTCAATTTCCGCCCGATCGTTATCCGCCGGCGCGATCAGACTATCAGCCAGCGGATCGACTTTGTCGGGCAAACGTTCCTTGACCGACACCTGACCGAGTTCAGCTCATTCGCTCAGGACCGCTGGGCCATCAACAAGAGCGTGACGATAGACATCGGGGTGCGCTTTGACCGCAACAGCACTTCCAATCACGGTGACCTTTCGCCCCGGCTCTCAATTCTCTATCTTCCTTTTAAAGACGATCGCACGATTGTGCGCGGGGGCGTCGGACTCTTTTACGATCGCAGCTCGCTGTCATCGAGATATTTTGAACTGGAAGAGTTGAGCGACGACGACGAACTCATCGGCAATGCGGCAGTCGGTAACTTGACCCACACGCATTTTCCGGCACGCATCGTCAGTAGCTATGCCGGCGATGGGCTTACCGTCACCGATGGCCCGCGTGAGTTCATGAATGTAGTCAAAGGCCCCTGGCGTGACGCGCTCAGCCGGCGCTGGAGCCTGCAGGTCGACCGCAGTGTTACTAAGCATTTGACGTTGCGTTTGGGTTACCTGCGACGCTCAACCAGGAATGAACCAATCATTATTCCCAAAGTCATCAGCGCCAGTCAGGGGTTACTCGTGCTCAAGAGCCGCGGTGTTTCCAGGTACGACGAATTTCAGGCAATCGCACTCTACAGCAGTGAGCGCTTTCATAATTGGAACGTTGCTTATGTTTGGTCGCGCGCCCGTGGCAGCTTGAACACGGCAGATAATTTTCTCAGCGACATGCCCGTCCTGGTGGTGCGGCCAAATCAGTTCGGGCCCTTGCCGTTTGACGCGCCGCATCGATTCCTTGCGTACGGAGAAATCAAAGTGCCGTTCGAGATCAGCGTCATGCCGGCCTTCGAAATTCGATCGGGGTTTCCGCTCTCGCTCGTCAACGATCGTCTGGATTTCGTCGGCGCGCGCAACCGTGCCCGCTTTCCGGCATTTCTCTCGCTGGATGCGTCGGTTCTTAAGGGCTTCAAGATTCCATTTCTGGACAAGAAGGCGCGCGCCGGTGTCGTAATCTTCAACATCACCAACCACTTCAACCCACGCGATGTCCAAAACAACACCGGCAGTCTCCACGCCGGCCAATTCTTTAACAGTCTGGGGCCGTCCTTGCGGCTCAAGTTTGAATTGGATTTTTGATCTTAGGCCCGAAGGGCCGTTAGGTAATAGCCACGTCCGTAAGGGCGTGGATTGCAGTTGCTGGATGAAGAGCGCCGAAGGTGCGACATACTTGGATGAGGGAAGAACCCCGCAGGGAATCCAGTGCCGGCCCTGCGGGCCTCAAAAGACTCATCGATATTTTCGACCACGCCCTTACAAACGTGGCTATTACCTAACGGCCCTGCGGGCCTAAACTCCGCGAGATCAAGTGTGCAGTTGGTCGTCGAGATTGAAAGTTAGGCTTCGCCGCGCTTCTTGATCATCTCGACAAATTTCTCGACGTCCTTGCGGGTGTGTTCCAACTGGCGGCGGCTTTCCAGGTAAGACTGCCACTGCGCGGTTAAGGTGAGCGCTTTGGTCGTATCCTGATCGAGGGCCTGAGCCATCACCGCGATCAGATCGCTGACCACGCGGGTGTGTTCGAGCAGCGACTCGATGATCGAGTGCGCCAATTCAGCCTGATCGAGTTCAGGCGTGGGCTCATCAATCTCAGTGGTGTTTATCGGCTCGTTTGCCATCTTTCCCGAGTCCCGCAGGGACGAAATATTTATAGCCCCGTCACCTTTTTTCATCGAGCTCCGGAGGAGCGAAACATTCTGATCGCCAATTTGACATTTCGCTCCTATGGAGCTGGGTTCTTAGCTGTTGCGGTAACTATAAACATCGCGCTCCTGACGGAGCTCAATCCGCATACCAACTTCCGCGGACAAACGGCAGCTCTGTAACTGTGGCCGGGAATTCCACATCATTTGCAATCAACTTCACTTTAGTTCCCGGCTCGAGATAATCGTACTTTACGTAGGCGAGCCCAATCCTATTCTTCAGCCGCGGTGAAATCGCCGATGAAGTGACACTGCCGATCTCCTTGCCATCGGCTGAGAAAATTTTCGCGACGCTCTCCAGCGCGACATCTTCTTCCAGCAGCACACCGGTAAGCTTCTTCGCCACGTGCCCGCGATACTTGATGCGCGCGATGATCTCCTGGCCAATGTAACAGCCTTTGGTGAAGCTGACGGCGTCGTCAAGATTCGTTTCGGTCACCACTTTGGTTTCGTCCATGTCGATCCCGAAGCGCGGGATGCCGGCTTCGACGCGCAACGTTTCGGCGGTCTCAGAGCCGATGGCCTGCGCGCCAGCCGCGATGAAAGACTCGCGCAGGGTTTCAGTCTCGACGCCGTTAATAAATATGTCGTAGCCGTCTTCGGCAGTGTGGGTGGCGCGGATGACGATTGGCTCGCCATTGGTATCTTTGAGTTTCGCAGTTGCGACTTGTGCGCGCTCGACGTTCGCCGCCGTCTCGCCGAGTACGTGCTGCACGACTTTCGCCGCGCTCTTGCCTTGAACGGAAAGCATTGCCGTCTCGCTCGACAGATCCTTCACGCGAAAGTCGCCCGCGAGGGTGAAGCGTTCCAGAAGTTTGGCAACAGTCGTTAGCGAAGCCCCTTCAGTGTCGATCAGGAATCCATCAACGCGATGAATGACGCGCACCGCCGCGATCAAACGTCCCTGCACGTTGGGAAAAACCGCCGGCATCCATGAATTCACCGCCAGCGTTTTCATATCGTTGGTGATCAGGCCGTTGAGAAACATCACGGCTTCGGAACCGCTGACCAGCAGACGGCCGCGTGAGGAAAGATCGATCACGCCGGCGCCGCCATCACGCACGGCGGCATAATCCTTTGTCGTGTCCGGACTACTCATCATTTTGGCCTATTCCCTTTGTCGGCGCGAAGTGTTTTGGAACGCTCCGCACACAGTGTCAACGCAGGTTGATTCCAACTGCATGCCGTCGGGAGACACTATTCCCTGACACTCGCCTGCGGAATATGTGGACTTGTAAAATAGTTTGACCGCAGTTCCATTGATTGTACCGCTGCCTGCTGACGTGAATTTGCCTTTACAGGCAATACCGGCGGCCACTATCTGAAACGTATCGCCTTGTTGAGTAATCTGAGAAATGAAACCGAACCTGTCTCGCCAGCGGCCGCTGATGTTTATTGGCTCAGAGGTCGGGAACGGCTGCGGCGAAGTAGCAGGAACAGTTTTCAGGGTTGTCTCTGGTACTGAGTTGGATGATTTAGATGAGTTCCCGTCGCTCAGCTTAAGCCACGCGATTGTGGTTCCTCCGACAACGAGCGCCACTGCCAGCGCAATAGATGTGTAAAGAAAAACGGGTTTGCCGCCCCGGGTGGTAACGTCAACGCGCGGCGATTCGCTTTGTAGGACTTCGTTTGTTGCTGAGTTTACGCGCTGGGCTGAAGAGACGCGCAGAGTTGCGTTGGAATCATACGGCGCAGAGAGCAAAGAGCCATCAGCCAGGCAAAAGGCCAAAGTTTCATCGGTGTAAGTGCGACTGCATTGGGGGCACCGTTTCATTGAACTCCTCTCTCATCTTGCGGCTTGAACGCCAATCTCGATCACGCGAATCACAGTTAGTCCACTTGTTGAATCGCCCGCGCCACAACTTTATAATCTCTCAATTGTGCCTTCTCGTCACGGCTGGTGATCAAGACCTGTGGACTCGGATGATAAAGCGGCACCAGCAAATGATCATTCCAGCGACGAATCCTGCCCGCATCATTCTTCAAAGTGAACTCATGATGATGAAGCAGTTTCAGCGCGTCAAGCGCGACCGTTCCCAGCGTGACGATTACCGCGGGTTCTACCAATTCAATAGTCCGCCGCAGAAACGCCGAACAGTTTCGGATCTCGGAAGCCTTTGGCCGGCGGTTCGCGCCTGAGTCAACCTGTGGATTGCAGAGCGCGGCGCTGGTAACGAAGATCTCTGAGCGCGGTAAATTAATCGATGCCAGGAAGCGCTCGAAATTCTTTCCCGATTGATCGCCAGAGAAGGGGACGCGAGTTCGATCCGCGCCTTTGCGTCCCGGTGCTTCACCAATGAACATCACGCGCGCGTCCATCGATCCGTTCAATTCACTCAGCACCGCGGCGCGTTCGCACATCGCGGGGCAGAGAATGCAATGGGCGGCATCGGTCGCCAGTTCAAAAAACTGACTTCGCTTCTCGTCAGTTGCAATCAGGCCCATATCCAACCAGGGAAAGACTATTGACTTACCGACCAAATTGGACTAGAAGTGCTCTGCCTTTGCAGGCCTTATCCATTCAAGTGAGTCACAGGAGGATTTTTTTATGCGTCGAGCATTATTCTTAGCGTTGTTCGTGATGGCGGTCGCGGTTCCCGCCCTGGCACAGGATCCGGTCAAGTTAGATTCGAAACACTACAAGGTTGAGTTTGAGAATTCTCAGGTGCGAGTGCTGCGCATCAACTACGGCCCACATGAGAAGTCGGTCATGCACCGCCATCCAAACTCCGTCGCAATCTTTGTCACGGACGCTAACGGGAAGTTCACGTTTCCGAAGGGCAAGTCTCAGGACTTCAACCCAAAGGCTGGTACGACGCAGTGGTCGGCGGGAGGTCTTCATCTGCCCGAGAACACCAGCGACCAACCGTTTGAAGTGCTCCTGGTAGAGCTAAAGACCAGGAAGCGCAAACCCGCGGCAAAGAAACCGAGCGATACGGGAGCGGCAACTACGACCCCCAAGCAATGAGAGATGGTTCGGGGCATTTCCTCCGTGCCCCGACTTGATCAGTTCGCTATTTGATCACCTTTAGTCGCCTGATCCGCTCTACCAACGATGCTAGACCGCCGCCGGAGACAGCGAGGAGCATTGGCTCAATCGCCCATCGGTGCCGGCCCTCTACATAATACAAGCTTTGCAGCGCGGACAATCCGAACAGAAAAAAGCCCATAAGCAAGACGAGATGAGTTGCCGGCGGGCCGGCCCGGACCACTCGCCATATCCCGAAGCCGGCGAGGATCAGCGCCGCGACGTAATAAATCATGTACAGATAAAACCACTTGCCGGGGTATTCAGCGCCAGTTTGAGGTGCGTACCACCAGAAATGAAAAAACTTTAGAAAAGTTAAGCGCAGAAACCCGCCGGGATGGGCCCGGATGAAAGCATGCGACCGGCGCGCGAACCAATCAGCCTGCGCCGTCTCGTTAGGCTGCTGAGCCAGGTCCTTCAACTCATCTGCCGGCGGGGCGGCGATGACCGGGCGCCCTCTGGTGATATAAGCGTGGCCCGTTGCGTAAGGATTGTTGCCGACCCAGAAATCCTCGGCATCCGTTGTCAGAAGGAACACAAAGCGATGGTGGAGGAGTGAGCAACGTATCGTCCACGGTGCGACTATGCACCCCGTAAGCAACCCGGCGATGACGAGGTTGCGGAAGACCGGGGTTCGCGATCTCCGCGGTGCGATCGCCAGTAGCCATGCCAGGGTAATCGGACCGAAGATTACAATCGTGGGGCGGCATAGCGCTCCGATTCCCAGAATGAGTCCGAACTCCAGGGCGCGACGAATCGTGCAACGCTCCGCCAGTCGGAAGGACTGAAGCAGCGCGAGGGTAAAGAAAAGAGCGTCGAATGTCAGGACATGAGCCTTAGTCGCGCTGTAAGCTATCAGGCCCGGATGGAGTGCAACTAGAACGCCCGCGCTAGCGGCGGCTATCCATCCTCCGAAGATTCGTTCACTAATGGCGGCGACTATTGCGGCCAGGGCTGACGCGGCAGCGATTTGCGCAAGCATGACGGGCGCGGTTGTGCCGGTAAGCCAATAAGAGCCCGCGCTGATCCACACGGGCAGCGGCGCGCAGTAAGAATAGTACTTGATACCCAAGTGGCCATAAGTGAAGCCATCGCCTGCAAGCAACGACTGCGCGATCTCGTCATACTCATAGAGCTTGGGATTTAGCAAACTCTTTGTGGCTATTGCGGCGACAAGCCGCGCCACGCATGCGAGTGCGCTAACAGTGAACCATATTTTGATGCGGCGACCGGTCGGCATCAAGCTGTCAACTGCACCGGGGCTCGCGCGTTGATCGATATTCATTATCAGCTAGCCAACTAGAAGTGGCCGTTTTGGTTCTTGAAGGTCGCGTGAAATTGAACTGAATCAACACCCGCCCGCCACGAAAAGGCAAGCGATAGAAGCACTACAATTACGGTAATAAGGAAGTGAAGGAGCGGAGCGTCGCCGCCGTGCCGATGTCAGCTATTTCACCACGGTTATCTCCCGCGTCGTGGAATTGTACCCGCCGTTGTCGACGGCATTGCCGTCTTTGTCGACGAGTTCCAGCTTGACCTGGTGCTTGCCCGAAATCCATCCGCTTAGCCAGATTGGCTCCCACTTATCCAGAAACTTGGCTTCCCCACCGTCAACCGAGTAGCGCACGCGCAACGTTCCACCATCGCCTTGCAGCTTGGCGTTCAGGAGCCAGAAATCGATCATGATCGGATCGGCGTCCTCAGCTTTGTACTCGCCTTTGGGCCGGCTGTAGGTGAGCAGCGGTCTGGTTGGATCTACATCGCCGGCAGTGCTCGGCGCAAAGTCCTTGCCTTCGCGCGCAGGAGTCGGGCTGGCGCTTGAAGTGGCATCGGCGGGCTTTGCAGCCGCTGGGCTCTTTGTTGGGCTCGCCATTGTCTGGCCGTCCTTGGTGGTCGTCGGCTTCGACGCATCCCCGCCACCCTTCACAGTGAAAGCCACCATCTGAAACGCGCCTTCGTTCTTATAGCTTTCATGCCACGGCCGCGACGGAAACACGCGCAGGGTGTGTTTGCCCTCGGTCACGTTGCGCAGTTCGAACGGCTGAGTGGTGTCGTAGTAGGCTTCGTACGGTTGGTTATCTAAAATCACGTGGATGTGATTGCCTTTGCCCGTAGCTGGATCCTTATGCGGCATGTAGCCTTTCAGATCCCCGCTCAGCTCCAATTTGACACCAACGGTCGACCCGTTAATAGCGGCGTTCGCGGCCGGGGAAACTATTTTTATGACTGGCTTAGCCTGGTCCTGTTCGCCGCGGGCGGTCATCATGTCGACTATCTTTTGCGGGCGCGGCACGATTGTCAGGTTCTGCACCGCGACGGGCGTAACACTGCTGGTCGCGGTCGTGTTCGCGTTATCGTTAGCCTGTTGGCAACCGGTTACGATTACGAGCAGCGCGAAGCAGGCAACGATTGCGGGTGGCGTATATCTTGAAAGTGTCATGGTGGTCCTCCAAAAATGCCGGCAAGACATTCGAATGCTGATTTCACTCTCTCGCTTATCACAAAAAGCGGGCAGGGAACAAGCCCTGCCCGAGAGTTTGGAGTGCGGTGGCAAGCGGAGCACACCGCTTTGGATTTAATGATCTGACACGGCAAAGCCAAAGCGCCGTCGACGCTTCGCTTTGCCGGCGCACTCTAAAGTTTACGCGGTGAGTGACTTCGCCGTCAGTTTAGCGGTTCGTTTGTCGACCGCGCTCCAATCGATATTTGAAAAGAACGCTTCGATGTATTTCGGCCGGTCCGCCGGTTTGTAGTCGAGCAGGTAGGCGTGCTCCCAGACGTCCATTACCAGTAGTGGAGCGAATCCGGCGACGTTGCCAGTTTCGTGCAGCGTAATCCAGTGATTCGAAAGCCGTCCGTTGTCCGGGTTTTGACTACAGATGGCCCAGCCCACCCCGCGCATTTTGCCGACACCGATGAACTCCGCCTTCCAGATATCGTAGCTGCCAAAGCTCTGCTCAGCCGCGGTGCGAAATGCTGAATTGTTATTTGGATCCCCGGTGCCGCCGCCGGTCTTCAGATTGTCAAAGTAATATTCGTGCAGCACCATGCCGTTGTATTCGAACCCGAGCCGGCGGTTCAGTTCTGAATACTCTGCGAACTCGTCCTGATCGACTTTGGCGTCTTTGACGAACTCCGCGATCTTGTCGTTCAGCTTGTTCGTCTCTTTGACATAACCTTCGTAGAGTTTGAAATGCATCTCGAGCGTCTGATCAGAAATGCCTTTCAAATTGCTCAAGTTGAATTCCCTCGCTGTGTAACTGTTTATTGAACCCATTTACCCCTCCCTTGACTTATTGCTGTATAATCGATGCAAACCTCTGCCAGAATGATTCAATGATGGACGCAATGTGTGGCGAAGGAATGGAGGGGATGAGCCAATACTGTTGCGATCAGGAAAAGTGGCACAGACTTCAGTCTGTGATTCAAGCCACGAACTGAAGTTGTGCCACTTCTCAAGAAACACAGACTAAAGTCTATGCTACTTACTTCCCGCTAAAGATCAGCCAGTCGCCGTGCGACGTTCCCATGAACAAAAGCATCGGCAGGGACATCCAGGCATTGGTGCGGGAAGCCACGAAGGCCTGGCGCGCGAGTTCGGGCGCGGCGGGCGGACCGCCTGTCATCGCACCAATCATCCGCTTGTTGTTTGGCCAGATGATCCCCCAGACATTCAACAACATCACGATGCCGTAAGCGCCGCCGACGCCGATCGACAAGGTCTTGTTGCTGGCATAGTTCTGTCCCGCGACTGTCAACATGGCCGGGAAAAACTTCAGCAGCCCGAAGGTAACTCCGCTAACGATAATGATCATCACGCTCGCAAAGACGCGTCCGTCTTTGATCAGCGCCGGAACTTTCTTGACGATCAGGAACTCGATGACGAACAGCACGATCGGATAAGTCAGCCACTCAAGCAGCAACACCCAAAGATTCAGCTTAGCGCCGCCGAGGTTGTTGGCGTTGTTGACGTCGGTCTTAAGAATGAACATGGCAAAATAGCCGAGACCGGCCAGCACCGTTACCACCGCGCCCCAGCGAAAGTACCAAAGGGCCGGCAGCAGCAGATCAGGGTTTACCTTCTTCTTGGTTTCCGGGTCCAGCTTTTTCTGGAGCGGAACATTAACCAGATTGAAAAAGTATAGCAGTCCAATCCAGGTGACGCCGGCGAGAAAGTGGAACCAGCGAAAAGTGATGCGCGCCAGCTCGTGAATATCAGGAGCTTTGAAGATACCGTCAAGCATCGCCAGACTGACGGGGAGATGGACAGTTGTGTCGATCAGCATTCATTCCTCCAGAACTTGTCAGCGCCGCTTGCACGAGCGAGTGGCGGTAAGTTGAGATTCAGTTGCTTGGTATTGACGAGCGAAGATTACACCCAGAGACTGGCGGGGCGCAATAGTTCCTTTCGGAAGGCTAGTCGTGTACCATCCCGGGCTCAGGCGCAACAATCCCGGCAGAGGTTGGAGAATTCGTGACGGTGGGCAACAGATCAGGCAGGAGAGTTGGCGCAATCGCAGTCTGCTTGTTTGCGCTTGCCTCTGTGGTGTTGGCGCAGCCACAGCAGCGAGCAAGAACGGTTTCTCCTCCAAACACAAACACCGCGCGCACGCTAACCATTCTCACTGCACCAGACGCGATTGTCTGGATCGACGAAATCCGCCGTGGGACGACGGATGCGACCGGCAGGCTCGTCCAGATTAAGGTTTCAGCGGGAGCGCACAACCTGCGCCTGCGTGCGAACGGTTTCAAAGAGAGCTCAGTGCCGGTAACGGCGATGCAACGTGGCGAGATCAGAGTGCGACTGATACGCACGACGGATGAAGCAGAGTTGGCTTTTCAGCAAGCTGAAGCTGCACGCGACGCTGCGAAGGATCAAGAGTCGCGTCAGAAAGCCGTTGATCTCTATCGCCGGACGCTAAAACTTCGTCCTGCTTTTCCGGCGGCGCACGTGGGCCTGGCTCGTGTTCTGTTGGATCTCAACGATATCAACGGTGCGCTGGCAGAAATAGAGTCGGCGCGGCGTGACCGAGCCGTGTACGCCGAAGCCTCAGCCGTCGAAGGCCGCATCTATCGCGAATCCGGGCAGGCCGACGAAGCGGTCGGTTCGTTTAATAGATCCATTCGCGAAAGCCACGGCTTCCAACCCGAAGCGCACGTAGGCATCGGCCGCGTCTATGAAGACCAGGGCCAGTACGATTTGGCCGCCCGCGAATTTCAGATCGCCATCAAACAGCTGGCTGATACTGAGCCGATTATTTATCAGCTGCTCGGGGCGGCTTATGAAAAGAGTGGCCACAACCAGGAAGCGATCGCGGCCTATGAAAACTATTTGAGGCTGGCGCCGAATGGTTCGCTCGCCCCCGCGGTCCGCTCGATCCTGGAGCAGTTGAAAGCGTCGCCGAACTAGCGCGGGCTCCAGAAGTTGCCATCGTTGGCAATCATAACTCCCATTTCGAACGCGAAGAATCCCAATAGAATCCAGCCTGCTTTTTTGTCGGCCCGATTCGGGTGAGTGTCTTCGGTGTTGTTGCGATAGATCAGCCGCGCATTTCTGCTAATGGTGGCCTTTCCAGACACTGAGGATCGGGTTTCGCTAACCGCTCCCTCCACGGGGCGCGCGTTTTCCGGGACCGAGTCGCCGGCCGAAGTTTGCCCGTTAAGCCTTTCCGCAATAAGCAACTGTCGTCCTCGTCCTGACTGTGCCGCTGAGAACGGCGCACAAATGGCTACCAAGACCACGGCCAGCAATCCAGTCGCTAACTGTTTCTTTGTCATGATCCGCCCCTTTCTATTTTACCGAGCGAAAGATAACCCGGCCCGTGACCGGCCGTTGGACTGCGTGTGATGGTTATTGAACTGTCACAGTATTTGTGAGAGCATCGCGAAGGATTTCAACCCCAAGCCTAATGTCTACAGCGCCTTCAAGATCGCATCGTGTCTCGCGTAAAGCCGGCTTGTTCACTGAATCCGTGATTCGTGAAATGACGCGCGAAGCGATGAAGTATGGAGCTGTGAATCTCTCGCAGGGCTTTCCTGATTTTGCGGCGCCGGAAGACATCAAGCAGGTGGCGATGCAGGCCATTGCCGACGACGTGAATCAGTACGCGATTACCTGGGGCGCGAAAGATTTCCGCGAAGCCATTGCGCGCAAGACGAAATGGTATCTCGGTCTCGACATTGATCCGGAAACTGAAATCACGGTCACGTGCGGCTCGACCGAAGGCATGATTGCCGCGATGATGGCGACCGTCGATCCGGGTGAGGAAGTAGTTGTCTTCGAACCTTTCTATGAAAACTATGCGCCCGACGCGATTCTTTCGGACGCGCGACCGCGACATGTTCCGTTACGGGCGCCGGACTGGAGCTTTGATCAGGATGAGTTGCGCGCGGCTTTCAATCCGAAGACGAAAGCGATAATCATCTGCAATCCCAACAATCCCACCGGGAAAGTTTACACGCGCGCCGAGATGGAGTTCATCGCCGGGCTGTGCCAGGAATTTGACGCGCTTTGCTTTACCGACGAAATCTACGAACACATACTTTTTCCCCGCGAGGGCGCGGAGATCGCGCACATCTCGATGGCCCAGATCGAAGGCATGCGCGACCGGACAGTGATCGTCAACTCAATGTCGAAAACTTATTCGGTAACGGGTTGGCGCGTCGGCTACTGTATCGCCGCGCCGGAAATCACCAGCGCCGTGCGCAAGGTGCACGACTTTCTGACCGTGGGAGCGGCCGCGCCTTTGCAGACCGCGGGCGCTTACGCATTATCTCTGCCGCCTTCGTATTACGACCAATTGCAGAGCGACTATCGCGCCCGACGCGATCTGATCCTCCCTGAACTTGAACGAGCGGGTTTTGGAACTTTCTCCCCGGACGGCGCTTACTACATCATGACGGACATCAGCGGTTTTGGTTTTAAGAACGATGTCGAATTCACGCGCCATCTGATCCGGGAGGTTGGCGTTGCCTGCGTGCCGGGCTCGAGTTTCTACAGTGATCCCGCGCTGGGGTCGCAACAGGTGCGGTTCTGCTTTTGTAAGAAGGACGAGACGCTGTTACTCGCCGCCGAGAGACTGACGAAACTCCGCTGATAACAAACCAAAGAGTCTTCACGTCAAGGGATTGAGCGAGCGTTATGCTCCGCTTTGAATAGCGGTTTTCGACTCAATGCCGAGGTCTGGACTAATATGAATCGAAATTTCGTGGTGGTTCTGATTCTTCTCCTCACGCTCGCGGCCGCTTCGCTGACATCGGCGCAGACCCCTGACTATGCCGGCACGTGGGCCGGCGCGATGAATCGGCCGGCCGGTCTTGCTGGTCTTGAACTCGTCCTGGCGCGCGATGGTGACGGTTGGCAGGCGACCGCGAAATTGCGAGTCCCGAACGGGGACCTGACACCCACCGTTGAAGAACTGAAAATCGTCGGCACTGATATTTCCTTTTCCTGGAAAGTTGCCAACGGCGCCGTCGTGACCAGATTCAAAGGCAAGTTTGATGGCGACAAACTGAACGGTACGTTCGAGTCCACCCGCGGCGAAACCAAAGTGGGCGAAGGAACAATCGCGCTCGCTCGCGGGGGCCAGATGGCCGCGGTGCAGCAGGCGCAAGGCGCGCAAGGTGGAGGCCAGGTCGCGGACCCAGACTTTGACGCGAAGGTGGTTAAGCCCGCTTATTCCAGGAACGGACCGAAAGTGTTGTTTGATGAAGCCCACAACAACTTTCACACCGCGAGCGGGCGCTACAAACCTTTCGCTGACTTGATCACGAATGACGGTTATCGGATCACACCGAACAAGCAGAAGTTTTCGGCTGAAGCTCTGAAGGGTTTTGACATTCTTGTAATTTCAAACGCCCTGGGCGCGCCGCGAATGAACCAACCAGAGGCGAGCAATCCCGCCTTCACCGAGGAAGAATGCGATGCCGTGCGTGACTGGGTAAAGGGCGGCGGCGCCTTGCTGTTAATTGCCGATCACGCGCCGATGGGATCGGCCAACCAAATTCTTGGCCGGCGTTTCAGCATCGACATGAGCAAGATGTTCACGATCGACGAGCAGAACTATGACAAGGAAGCCGACAATCCCGGCTTTATCATTTACACGCGCGCCAGCGGACGGTTGGGCGATCATGCGATCACGCGCGGGCGCAACGACTCGGAACGCGTTAACAAGATAATCGCCTTCACCGGTCAGTCGTTGAAGGGCCCGCCGGACAGCGTCGCCTTCATGAAATTGTCTGAGACGGCTCAGGATGTGATGCCGGGTCCGGACAGCAAGCCCGTGCCGGCGGCCGGACGCGCACAGGGAATTGTGATGAGCTTTGGCAAAGGACGCATGGTCGTACTCGGCGAAGCGGCGATGCTCTCGGCGCAAATCACGGGAGCCAACCAGATGAAGTTCGGCATGAATCGTCCCGGCATCGACAATCGACAGTTAGCGCTCAACATCGTTCACTGGCTCTCGGGTTTGCTGAAGTGAGGTCAGTACCGGGAGCGGGTCTTAACATTCCACACGATCCGATAGCGCGAGGACGACCCGGTCGCTATCGCTCCCGGTATTGACGTCATCTGAGCCCGGCTCGATCGTCTTGACCTGACCTGCCATGGGGTCTAGCATGGAAGCCACAACTTCCCCCAACAACTTGGAATATCCCCCCCCAGGGACGTACGAGGAGGTCTACACTGATGGCC
The DNA here is from genome assembly GCA_038210455.1 of Pyrinomonadales bacterium. Classification (GTDB taxonomy): domain Bacteria; phylum Acidobacteriota; class Blastocatellia; order Pyrinomonadales; family Pyrinomonadaceae; genus UBA11740. The sequence goes on from JBBQWP010000002.1 coordinate 236,975, forward strand.
GAAGAAACGACTGTAACGTGTGGTCACGGGGCGTGCGATTGTTCGCCCGAAGAAGGCAGCAAGTACTGTAGCGAATACTGCCAGGAAGCTGAAAAATCTCACGTCACGGAGATCGGCTGTGGCTGCCAGCATTCCGGGTGCAGCTGAGCAATTGGTCCGCCCAGGTTTGCAGGTTTCGGTCCAGCATTAGTTTGCCCGTGCGCGAACGAACAGGCTCCGTGCACCGGTAGACTCGCGCCTCAACGCAACTCAGTCCTTCCGTTCAACCGAATCGCCGCATTTCTCTATAGCGGGTCAAACGGTGCCTCGGCCCCGGTCTCGGAGCGCCTCAGCCCAATGCTAAGGCACAGCCTTCAGTCGCGTTGACAACGCTGAACGTGCTTTGTTAGCGTGAGGCGTCCTAAGGAAGGCTACTTAATGAACGTGCCGGCGACCACCTCAAGCGCCGGCCTATTTGATCGTTGATGCTGAATAAAATCACCTGTTTGCCGGCCGCCAAAGTACGGCTGGCAATTACGCTCGCGCTTTCGATCATCCTCCCCATGGCCACGGCGTGCAACGTCCATAAACCAGTCGAGGTTGAAAAGCTGCTGACGCCTCTTTCGCAGGCGGACACTGCGCAACTTATCAGGGTCGTCAACAGCCTCTCTGCCGCCCGCTCGATCCGTGGCAGAGTAGACATTCAGTTCGAAGATACTTCATTCGCCACCTCGGGCATCTCCGAAAAATATCGCACTGCTGATGGTTCGATCACCTTGCAGCGTCCGGGAAAGGTTTTGCTCGTGGTCCAGACGCCGGTAATCCCTTCGGATGTGGCGCAGATGACTTCCGATGGCGAGCACTTCCGCATTGCAATTCTCAGGGGCGATGAGAAATATCACCGCTTTGTGCGCGGCACGAACAATGCCGTCTATCCAAAGTTGGATGTGGATGCGAGTTCAAACCCGGCCGCGAATTCGAATAAGAAGGACAAGCCGAATTCAGAGGCACAGACGGTGAGTGCGCTTTCGAATCTGAGACCACAACACCTGACTGAGGCGCTGTTGATTCGCCCGATCGATTCGCAGGCTCCCGGCGTAACCTATGTGCAAAGTGAGTTCTTTCAGTCGGAAAAAGATCCGGCCAAGCTCGCGAGTAGCAAGCGAGTCGTGCGCGGCTATTACTTTCTTGAGGAGTTACAGACAACCGCCGCCGGCTCCGCACGTCTGCTGAGACGTTTCTGGTTCGACCGTGTTAACGGCATACGCCTGGCACGCTTGCAGACGTTTGACGATAAGGGAGCATTGATAACTGAAGTTGACTATGGTGAGTTGAAGAGATTCGGCGCCGGGGGCGAGGCCCTTCTGCCAGGCCAGGTCGGGATCACCAGGCCGCAGGACCACTATAAGATCACGATCACCTATCAAATGCCTGAATCTGTAGCTCTGGATCACGACTACCCGGCTGAGGCCTTTGTCCTGGAAAACAGATGGGGCTTGCGGGAAGTCGATCTGGACGCCGAGAAACAGCCCGCGGGTCCGAAGAACTAGCAACTGGTTAATGCTTTTCCACGTTCGACTCCACGCTTAGAGTTCAAGCTTTAGCTTGGGTTTAAGACGGCTACGCCCCACGTGTCTCAACGCAAGCGGACTACAGATCAGAATCCCTTCCGGTTAGGCTTTCCCTACAGCTTGTATTAATATTGCGCGTTCGAGAAAGAGGTCTGCGCTGCAGTGGACAACTTAGTCATTTCCAATATTCGCCAACGCCCGCTTCGGTCGGCGATCAGTGTGCTGGGCGTGGCGCTGGGTGTGACCTTGGTGATGTTGTTCACCGGCCTGTCGCGCGGAATGTCCGATGATTTGCATCGACGTTCATCGAACGTGCGCGCGGAAATAATTTTTACTCGGCCAGGCTCCTTTCAGGGTAGTGCAACCACAGCGAACCTGAGCACGAAATACGTTGAAATGCTCAAGCAGATTGACGGCGTCGAAGCGGCGGTGCCGGTAATTCGCCACATCTATACGAGTGGAGTGTGGGGAGTGGATCAAGTCGAAGGCGTTGACTGGGACAGTTTTGCGCAGATGAGCAGCGTGCGGCTGGTCCAGGGTCGCGGCCCCAGGTCGCCGGACGAAGTCGTCATCGACGAAACCAAAGCCAGCCGTAACCATCCGGTTGGTAGTTCGTTAAAGATCTTCGGCGACAAGGAATTCAAAGTGGTGGGTATTTTTGCGCCCGAGTCCGGCGCTCGCGCCAAGCTGACGCTGGAGGCAATGCAAAACTACCTTGAAGTGCCGGCCAAGTGCAGCTACATCCTGGTGAAGTGCAAAAACCCGGCCGATCAGATGGCGGTGGCGAAGCGAATCAATGAGCAGCTCCCCGGAAACAAAGTTCAGCGGACCTCGGACTTCTTTCCCAGTATTGAAAATTCGGTTCCGGGGCTGGCTATTTTCATGCGGGTGCTGGTGGGGCTGGCCGCGGTGGTGAGCGCTCTGGTCGTGATGCTGGCCATGCACACGACTATCACTGAGCGCACGCGCGAGATTGGCATTCTTAAAGCGATGGGTGCGTCGCGACGTTACATCATCAGCGAGATTGAAACAGAGGCTCTGGCAATCAGCTTCATCGGCCTGCTGGTCGGATTTGCGCTGGCAGCCCTGGCCGGTTTAGGAATTCATAAGGCTACGGGTTTGATTTTTGAATTCAGCCCGTGGTGGGCGGTGACTGCCGCCGTAATCGGTTTGGCCGGCGGTGCACTGGGAGCGCTTTATCCCGCCGCGCGGGCGGCAAACCTTGACCCGGTTACTGCTCTGGCTTACGAATAGCCTGAAAATCTCCAGCCCGTTCGTTTGTGCAAGTCGCGGGGACTTTTGATAACTATTGTCGGATTAATGCTGCAAGTGGATCCAGGTGATCGCTCAACTCGCTATCACCTCTCTTAAATGGCAACCATTCTAAAAGCTGAGAGTCTCGAGAAAATCTATCGCGTCGGCAAAGTCGACGTGCCGGCTTTGCGCGGGATTGACCTGACAGTTCAGGAGGGCGAGTTTCTGGCCGTGATGGGCCCATCCGGCTGCGGCAAATCGACCATGCTGCATCTGATGGGTGGCCTTTTGACGCCTACCAACGGACGCATCATCATCGATGGCGAAGACCTGACCGCTGCTTCTGATTCCCGGCGGACGGACATACGGCGGCGCAAGATTGGGTTCGTGTTTCAGCGCTTCAATCTGTTTCCAACTTTGACTGCCGAGGGAAACCTGCGGCTGGCCGAACGCATTCACGGGAACGGCTCAGACGATCCTGACCGGCGGCGCGAAATCCTGCGCATGCTAAAGTTAGAAGACAAAATGCATCACAAGCCGCTGGAACTTTCCGGCGGAGAGCAGCAACGCGTGGCCCTGGCCCGCGCGGTCGTCAACCGGCCCGCGATCGTCCTGGCGGACGAGCCGACGGGGAATCTCGACAGCGAAAATTCCGCGCTGGTCTTGAAAATGTTCCGCGAGCTAAATGACCGGTTTAATCAGACCATCATCATGATCACTCACAATCCTGAAGCCGCCGCGGCGTGCCAGCGCATAATCCAGATGCGCGATGGTCACATTGTCTAGCCGGCAGCAACCTTTTCTTCTCCGGTAGAATCTGTCCAAACGTTTTGGGATTCGGTGAGCGGCGTGGTCTGGAACCACATTTGCTCGACAAATCCCTGGCTTACGGCTAATAATCACGCGGGCGACGAATAGAATTATGGGTTTCATCTCAGATACAACAAAAAAGGCGGTCTTTTGGACCTATCCGCGGACTTCCTGGCAGTGGGATGTACTCTGTGTGTTGATCCTGATTTTCATATTTCTGACGCCCCGAGGCTGGTTCGAGAACAAGGCTTATCAGCGCACTCACATGGGTCAGATGACCATGGTGATGAGTGCCGATGCTGTTGGCGTTCAACTAGATAGGCCGGAGATTGAGCGACGCGTGAGGCAGTTGCCGGGTCGATCGGCGGCACAGGTCAGCGAGGTGCGCGAGCTCCGTGACAACTCAAAGAGATTAATCGGCTATGAGGTTGACATTCGCTAAGCATGCTTTATAATTTTCGGGCATCAATCGGCCTGGGGCGCGAAATTCTTTAGAGCGCACTCGAGGCAATACATGGGGCCCGCAGGGGCCTTCAGTTTTAGGAGCTATGATGAAAAAAATATTTACCCTAAGTTTAGTGTCTGGGCTGTTGTTAACGGCCCTTTTGATCCAGACCCCGACGCCGGTTCGAGCGCAAGGCCCCGGGTTTGTGAGCGCGCTTTTCAGCAAGATGGAAAAGAACCAGAGAAGTCTGAAGAGCTTACGCGCCAACATCGGCATGGTGCGATACAACGCACAGCTTCGCGACGAGGACAAGTATCAGGGCTTCGTGCTGTACATTCCGGGCGCCGCTGGCAGCGCTAGTGCTTTTGTAAAGCTGGAATGGACTCAGCCTCAGCATGAGATTCTGTCGGTTATGAATGGCAATTACAGCTTGTATCGCCCGCGCATCAAGCAGGTGATAGAAGGAAGGACCGGAGGAATTAAGAGCGCGAGGGATGGCGACGTGCTGGCACTGATGAATATGTCCGCGACGCAACTTCGCACTAGATTCGGCGAACTCCAGGATCTGCGCGACGAAACGCTCTGGGGTGGTGTGCACACCACGCACTTTAAGGCCATTTCGAAAGCCGCAGCCAGTTACAAGTACATTGAGGTTTGGGTCGATGACAGCGGGATGCCGGTCCAGACCAAGATGGTTGAGAAGAATGACGACTCAACCACGATGCGTTTGACGAACGTCGAAAAGAACCAGACGATTCCGCTGGATCAATTCAAGCAAAGGCTGGATGCGGATGTGAAGCACGTCAAGGGCTAAGACGCCGCGCTTGATTTCAAGTGATGAAGGGCTTCGGGTAACCGAAGCCCTTCGATGTTTTTGCAGCTATCGGGCGACGCGGGTTCTTGCCTTCTCGGCAGCGTAGTCATATCCTTGCGGAAACCGAACCACAGGCGTTGGATTTCGAATGCGAAAGAGCACTTTTGTTAAATGGAAATTCCGCCAGGCCGCCTTTATTGCGCGGGCACTGGCTTCGACTAACCATGTCGTGCTGGCTCACATTATCCCGATGCGACGCTGTAATTTGGCCTGCGGATATTGCAACGAATACGATCAAGTTTCAAAGCCGGTGCCGCTCGATGTAATGAAGCGCCGGCTCGATAAGCTCGCCGAACTGGGCACTTCCATTGTCACGGTTTCCGGCGGCGAGCCAATGATGCACCCGGAGCTCGATCAGATCATTCGTCACATTCGTTCGCATGGAATGATCGCCGGGCTGATCTCCAACGGATACTATTTCACGCCCGATCGCATCAAGCGGCTGAACGACGCGGGCCTTGAGTCCCTGCAAATCAGCATCGACAACGTGGCGCCCGACGAAGTGTCGCGCAAGAGCCTGCGCGTGTTGGACAAGAAACTCCGTTACCTGGCAGAGCACGCTGACTTTCATATCAATATCAATTCAGTAATCGGCGGCGGGATTAAGCAACCGGAAGATGCGCTGACGGTAGCCAAGCGGGCAGTCGAGCTTGGCTTCTCAACCACAGTGGGCGTGATTCATGACGGGGACGGGACGCTCAAGCCGCTGACTGAAAACGAAAAGCAGATCTTTCATGCGGTAAAGAAACTCGGCAACAAGGACCACGCGCGGCTCAATTGGTTTCAGGACAGCATCGCGGAAGGGAAGCCTTACGAATGGCGCTGTCGTTCGGGCTCGCGCTACCTCTACATCTGCGAAGACGGTTTGGTCCATTGGTGCTCGCAGCAGCGCGGTTATCCCGGCACGCCGCTCGAAGATTACACGATGGAAGATTTCAAGCGCGAGTACAAAACCGAAAAATGGTGCGCGCCCACCTGCACGATTCAATGCGTCCACCAGGTCGGCATCCTCGATAACTGGCGCGACCCACAGATGACACCCGTCCAGATTCGCCGCGAACAAAAACAGAAAGAAAAAGAACGCGTGGGCCAGGTGCTGCGGGCTGAGTGAATATTTTGGAGTGCGCCGCCATCGGCGGCGCTTTGGATCAAAAGACACTCGGCGCGTCTAATCGGAACACTAATCCAAAGCGGCGTCGCGCTGCCGCACTCCAAATTAAGCTACATCGTTTCGTGAATGTCGCTTTCAACCGTGTAGAGCGTCACCGAACTCGACAAGCCCAAGCCTGACATCCGACCGGCCATCAGCACAACGGTTTCTCCTGTCTGGACCAAATCAGCCTTAAGCAGACTTTGCTCGCCTATCTTTAGCAGTTCCTCCGTGCTTTTTGATCTGGAAGTCAGCACAGATTCTACTCCCCACATGAGCGCGAGCTCGTTCATAGCCTCAGGCGACGAGGTGAGTGCAATGATCCGCTGATCCGGTCGCAGGGAGGATAGTCGCCGGGCCATCAATCCTGACTCAGTAAAGACGGCGATAATGCGCGTGTTCATCTCGTCGGCGGCAAAGGCGGCCGCTTCGCAGAGGGCACGACTGACGCGGCCACTCTGTCTTCCCACCAGCTTACTGATCAGCGATCGCTTTTGGTTTCGGGTTTCGGCGGTGTCAATGATGCGCGCCATTGTGGCCACGGCCGCCACCGGGTAGAGTCCCGTAGCCGTTTCGCCCGACAACATCAAACAATCCGATCCGTCCCATACGGCGTTCGCGACATCGGTGGCTTCGGCCCGCGTCGGCCGCGGGCTGGAGACCATGGATTGCAGCATCTGCGTGGCGGTGATGACGAGCTTGCCGGCTTCGTTGGCCTGCTCGATGATTTGCTTTTGGTAGACCGGCACCAGCTCAACACTGGTTTCGACGCCCAGGTCGCCGCGCGCCACCATTACGCCGTCAGCGGCGTCGATGATTTCCTCCAGGTGATCGATCGCTTCGGCCTTTTCGATCTTCGCGATGAGCGGCGCCGTGCTCCCCGCATTCCTGATTAGCGCTTTCGCTTCCGTGCAATCAGCCCCGCTGCGGACAAACGACAACGCAAAATAATCGATCGACTGTTGCGCGGCCCACTTTAAGTCGTCTCGATCCTTTTCGGTCAGTGACGGAATTGGCAGCGTGATGCCCGGCAGGTTAATGCCCTTACGTTCGCCCAGAACTCCGCCATTGACCACGCGGCAAGTTACGTCGGTTGCGGTCGTGCTTTCAACGCGCAACTCGATTGCGCCGTCGTCCAGCAGAATGCGCGCCCCCGGACTCACGTCGCGCGGCATGCCGGGATAGTTGGTCGCGACCTGGGTGTTGTCACCTTCGATGTCGCGGGTGGTAATGATGAATTGCTGGTTGTCTTCCAGCTTTACCGGCTGATGATCTTTCAGCGCGCGGGTGCGAATCTTTGGGCCGGAAAGATCAACCAGCACGGCCAGCGGGCGGTTCATCCTTTCAGCGCAGGCGCGCGCCATACGTATGTCCTGAGCCTTTTCTTCCTGCGTTCCGTGCGACATGTTGATGCGCACGCCGTCAACGCCCGCGGCCAGCAGAGCTTCCATCACTTGCGAATCGCGGGAAGCTGGACCGATGGTGGCTAAGATTTTTGCTCGCTTCACAATCTGTCGATCTTTCTTTTCGGGCTCATTAGCTTGGCACGGGGGCATTAGCCCGACCGTCAGGGAGGGCTCAACCTCTCCCGCCGCTAAAAATGAGTCCTCCCTCACGGTCGGGCTAACGCCCGGTTCTCTCTCAAAAAAGAAAAGGCACTACGGCCGGAACTCTGCGGGCGTAGGCTTTGAACTCCTGACCGAACATCTCACGCAAAAGTTTTTCTTCGCTATGCACTCGGATCGCAGTGCCGATGGCAAATACGATCACCGCTATCACCAACCCGATCCAGTGGCTGATGGCCAGACCCGACGCCAGCAGCATACCGAACATTCCGGCATAGATCGGATTCCGCACTACACTATACGGCCCGGTTGTGATTAATCTATGCCCTTCAAGTACCCGGGCGGCCAGACTCCATTGTTTCCCGAGCGTGCGCACCGCCGCCGAGCAAAGCCAAACCGATCCAATGGCCAGCCCCATGGCCAGCACAGCCGACCCGATTTCAAAGTATTTGCCCAGGGCAATGATCGGTGTAAAGGGTCGTCGATGGATGGACCAGGCGACGGCGTAACCAACGCCCTGCAAGGCGATACCGATGATTGACGTGCGTTCGCGTTTGCGGTCAGGTGCGGACGGCGGTTTATTCCGCACGAACGATCCGAACACCAACGCGAACGCGAACCAGGACATCATGACGCCGCCGAAGGCGAGAGTGGGCCAGAACTCGAGATAAAGAAACATGCCTGGTTCAGTCCACTTCCAGCGGCGCGATCGTGGGAGATCTCGCTCGCTCTTCGAGCTTTCTCCGGCGCTTACCCATCATCATTCCGTGCACCGGCGACACGACCGCGTTAAGCATATAAACCATGCCTGCCGGAAACGAATAACGGCCACCACCCAACGCCGCTACCGCGACCGATAGCGAGCCGATTCCGACGTTAAGGAAGCTTTCCTGAATGTCGACGCGGGTGTCAAAGACTTCCAACTCGTTGAGATCCAACTCAGACCGCTTGCGGTACGCGTGCCAGTACAGCAGCACGAAGACGCCGAAGATGGCGATGTAGCCCGCCCCGAAGATGATCATCAGAGTAGACACCTGTTCGTTGCTGTCGACCATGTTCACGTCCACGCCGGTCGGCAAACGGATGCGTCCCTGCCCTCCGGTAAACAGGCTGACCAGGAAAGTAAAAAGAAATTTTAGCGGGTAGACATAGAACAAGACCACGAACAGCAGGAAGCAGTTCAGGCAGACGGTCATTGCGTCCTGCAAACCGTAACGCCGGAAAAATTTGTACTGGTTGTACCAGACGAGGAGGAGCAGCGTGAAGCTGATCGCGAAAGCGCCAAACCCGCGCACAGTCTGCATTAACTCAGAGAAGGTTCGCGGCACTTCCAGCGAAACCACCAGCAGGGTGACCGCGAAGGCAAAGACGCCGTCGCTCAAGCCTTCGATGCGCGAGATCTCATGGCTGCGCCAACGAAACTTCTTGTTATCGCCAATGCTTTTGTCGATCAGTTTTTCGCGAATCATCTTTTCTATTGCGGGCCCGCGGTGAGCGACGCCTTAACGATCCGATCGAGTTCGACTCCCGAGTTCTGACTATAACCCACAAACCGCTTCACCAGATTCCCGTTCCGATCGAAAACAAACGACTGCGGAATATTTTGATTGTCACTCAGATAAGCATCGGCCAGGTCATCGTCGGGAAATGCCAGCGGATACTGGATCCCGAATTCTTTGGCGTAGGACGGTACCTGTTCGCGATCGTCTTCGCCGCCGACGTTCAATCCGATGATCTGCAAACCTTGCTCAGCATATTGCCGCTGCAATTCAACCAGGCGAGGCGTCTCAGCCCGGCAGGGCTCGCACCAGGTCGCATAAAAATCCAGCACCACGACCTTCCCTTTATAATCGGCCAGCTTTGCGCGCTGATTGTTATCAAGCGTCCAGCCGCCGGGTGCGACGGGACTCTCGCGGCCAACCGAGGTGGGCGGCCTCTTTCTGCACGCGCCCAGACCAAATGCCGATCCGAACATGAGCAAGATCAGCGCCAAATGAATTTTGATTCTTCGGTTCACAGTTAGCAGCTTAGCTTTCAGTATCTTCTGCGCGCTTCGTTTCACCTTCCGACTGATCGGTGATTTCGTCGGGATTAATTTCCTTGCCGGGCACGCGATACTCTTCATTGGCCCAACGGCTGAAGTCGATTAGTTTGCAGCGCTCTGAACAGAATGGGCGCCACGGATTGTCCTGCCATTCGGCCGGCTTTCCGCACGTCGGACATTTCGGCATAAGGCAAAAGTAAGAAGGAAGGGAGGAAAAGTAAAGGCGAGGTCAGCCGGAGGGAGGCCGGGTTTTGTTCAATCTATGAAAGAAAGGATCCCGTTGCAGTACGACAAGCCACAGCGCGACGTGCCAATGGTTCGGCCAATCAAGGCTTTATCCTTAACCAAACAATGGCCAGTGATGGAGGCGAAGTTGGTCAGTGCGATCAGCCGTTAGGATGCTGGCTTTTGGTCAAGTGACGCTGAAGAAAGGATCCTAGTGCGGCACCAACGAACGCGGCGGCCACGATCGCCGCTGCTTCCAGCAAACCCTTGAGTTCTCTTTGCCACTCCCAAGGCGGTCCAGAACCCACGAAGAGAGCGTTTCCCACCGTCAGCAAAAGGAAGGAAGCGATTAGCCAGAAGCCGGAGCGCCAGCCTTTGTCGGGAAAGGAGTATCCTAAGATTGCGCCAACGACCGCATAACTTCCGACGAGCACCGGAAGCATTATTCGAGACCCGGTGCCCAATAGAAACTCAAACATAGAAAGGATGACAACGAGCAGCACGACTCCAGTCAGGAACGCTGTGACCCGCCATACAACGCCTTGTTTCCATGTGTACATGAGACCATTACGAGCTTTGAAATCGCGAATGCAAAACCAGTTAGAAAAGACCTTCGCCGACGGTAGAGGTTTTAGTGCTTGCTCTCCGCGCGATGTACGCGCCGAGCCCGGCGCCAACGCACGCACCGACAAGTATTAGCAGGTATCCCAAGAGGCTCATCAACGTCGCCCTGACGGTCACTGGCTGTTCCCAAGCCAGGAATGTAGCGAACAGTAGCATCGGAGGCCAAATCGCAAACAGGTACAAACCCAATCGCCAACCGCTATTCGGCCAAATAAATCCAAGCACGAGGCCGGCGACGCCGTAGATTGATACGTCGAACGAAAACAACAACAGCGAAGAATCTCCGAACCATCGAGTAGGCACGGCCGCTCCCAAGAGAAGCAACGCCACGCCCACAACGACGGCAAGGATTCTCGCTCTAATGTCGCTAGTATTCATAGGGCACCTCAAACCTTACCAGCCTAACCGCAAAATCAAGCCATCACGGTCGAGGCAATGGAGTCATGACTTCAGCCGATTTATTACCCGAGACGGATCGTCGAATTAGTGATCCGGCCCAGGCTCCAAACACGGCTCCCGGAAGAATAAGCATGTACAGAAAAAGGAATATTAGCTCCTCCTTCCAATGTATGACCTTCGGCGGATCACTAAACAGAAAGTTTACCGTAAGAATTAGCGGCCAGATCGCAAATAGGTATCCACCCAATCTCCAGCCGCTGTTGGGCCAAATGAGCCCCAAAAAAAATGCGCCGATACAGTAAGTTAAGATATCGGACATAAGCAATAACAACTCAGAGTCTTCGAACCACAGAGGCAGCACGAATGCCCCAAAGAGAAACAACGCAACGCCCACAAGGACGGCAAGGATTCTCGCTCGAATGTCGCTAGTATTCAATAATCCTTCCCCGAAGGTCCGGCCAACTGTGGCCTTATCCTGAACCAAGCAATGCCAGTGATGGAAGCGAGGCTGCTCAGTGCGATCACCCGTGAGGATGCTGGCTTTTGGTCAAGTGACGCTGAAGAAACGATCCTAGTCCGGCGCCAACGAATGCGGCAGCCACGATCGTCGCATCTTCCAGCAAACCCTTGAGTTCTTTTCTCGACTCCCAAGGGGGCCCAGAACCCACGAAAAGAGCGTTTCCCACCATCATAATGAGGAAGAAAGCGACTAACCAGAAGCCCGAGCGCCAGCCTTTCTCGGGAAAGTAATAACCTAAGATTGCGCCAACGATCGCATAACTTCCGACGAGCACGGGAAGCATCAATGGTGACCCGGTGCCCAATAGAAACTCAAAAAGAGAAAGGACTACAAGGAGCAGCCCGACTCCAGTCAGGAACGCTGTGACCCGCCATACAACGCCTTGTTTTCGCACGTACATGAGACGGTCACGAGCCATTGAACTTGCGAATGCAAGACCTGTTAAGAAAAACCTTCGCCAGCGGTAGAAGTCTTAGTGCTCGCCCTCCGCGCGATGTACGCGCCGAGCCAGGCGCCAACGCACGCACCGACAAGTATTAGCAGGTACCCCAGGAGGCTCATCAACTCCGCCTTGACATGCCATGGCTGTTCCCCAGACAGGAATGCTGCGAACAGGAGCATCGGAGGCCAAATCGCAAACAGGTAAAGTCCTAATCGCCAACCATTATTCGGCCAAATGAACCCCATAACAAATCCGGCTAAGCTGTAAGTTGCGATATAGAACAGAAACAATAACAACTCAGAGTCTTCGAACCACAGAGGCGGCACGAATGCTACAAAGAGAAACAACGCAACGCCCACAAGGACGGCAAGGATTCTCGCTCGAATGTCGCTAGTAGTCATCGGTGCGCCACAGAACCTCTCGAGCCTAACACACCCGCCTGTGGCTCATCTCAAGTAGTAGATTCTGGCGCCGATGGCGGAATTCCGCCACCATGTGTACACGACAGCTTTGGCCAACTTTACGCCGCACGAAGGGGAAAAATGATTATAACCGGGCTGTCCAACGCAAGCGTCGTGATTGGCACATGGGGTCCCGTAAATTGGGGCACCGTATCTGTCAGTAATACAATGACAACCAAGTCCGCAACAGCCGAAGCATTGGGGCATAACATTCCCGATTATCATTGAATTGGTAGTTGACTTAAGCGAAGTTGCGACGGCCGCGACCGGAGTAATCATTCGCTCGGGACAGGGTGCTGAAACAGCATTAGCGGGAGCGCTGAAACTACTGACCGCGTGATGCAACGAATTCTTCCGCGGGCTGTCCAGTCGGGGTCCGGAAGCTGTTGCCGGAATCGTGTCAACGAACAGCGCAATAGCATAGTAATTCAGTAATAGCTGGGATGGCGTTTGCTGTGGTCCTTCGTCAATAATGACCAGGGATGCGTCCCGAACCATATTGGCATCGTCACTGGTTCCCCAAGCCTCGAGTTGTGCCTGTTCGGCGTCAGAAAGCGGCGCCGCTTCTTCGGTAGCTAGATCGCAATTGAGAGTGACTCCGCCAAGCGTAATGGAAAGCGTGTTCTGGCTGGCGGACGAGTCATATTCATATGCCGCCTCCGCCATTACGGAGCCGTCAGGTCGAGTCATTCCGCTGTAAGCGTAATAATATTCGTACCCTGGATCATAACCACCTTCGACTGGCGCTGGGTTCTGTGGCTTGACCAGATACGTTAGGGGCGAGTTTGTCATCGAAGCCTTCGAGAACAAGGCGTTGGAGCTTTGGCTCTGGGAAGTCGGTGCGTCGCGGCGGCGTTTGGCCCCTTTCTTCACGGTAAATGAAGATAGATTAATTGTCTTGTCGCCCTTTTGGTGGCGCCCGCTGAAACTATCAACCGTTCTACCATCCGGATGGTCAACGTGTTTTGTGAAAAGCGTCACCCGCCGACTTTGCTGCGCTGCTGGTTCAGAACCTCGCTGGCCGTGGGTAATCAACGGCAGGCTTCCGACACAGAAAATCATCAGCACGAAGAGAATCGTTACACGGTATAGCATTCTTTTGTCCTCCATTGCGGGAATAGATTAGACGCCATAACTCAAGTACACCTTCCGGGTCTAATCGAACTTGTGATCGATAAACTCCCTGGCGTCAAATTGTCTCAACGTATTGGAGTTCTCACCAAAACCTTGCCACCTGTTTACCGCTAATTTGCTGATTTGTCCAGAGTTGTTGAGGCAGCAAGATAGCTGTTTATCTTCACACAGCCATCGCGGAGCTTGCGTCCTGACCGCAAAAATCCTGACGCCCTCAGTATTTTTCTCCGAACTCAGACTCGCCTTATGGCGTAGAATTGGATGGCAACTAACCTAGATGACTGACTACAAAGAGAAATTTGACGACTTGCAGCGCGCGGCCAAGCGCAAAGCCCGTGAGCTGGACGAGAAACTCAACGTGACCGGCATCGTTGGAGACACTGCGCGTGTGGCCGGCGATGCGGCGCGCAAGGGTGCGCGAACGGTTGCCGAGGGCGCGGAACAACTGCGGGCGGAGGCGAGCCGGTTCGCTGACGAAAACAATCTTCGCGAAACCGCTGGCAAAGCCGTCGATGAAGCCAAGCGGCGAGCCAAAGATGCCGGCAAGATCATCCGCGACGCCGCCGGACCCGCCGGCAAGAAGGCCGAAAAAGTTTTTGAGGAAGCAGTCGACTATGCGGCGACCGCCACGAAGTTTGCCGGCCAGGGCGTGCGGGCGACACGCGCTACCGCCGCCGCGACCGCCGGACTAATGAAGGCCAAAGCGTGGGTGAAGGAGAATCCCGGCAAAGCCGCCGCGGTTTCGTTCTCATTAGTTCTGGGCATTCGCCTGGGCGCTTCGTTTCCTGGGATCGACGCGGTCCTGCTTGGTTCGCATCCGCACTGGCTGACGCATTCCGCTCTGCCGGTCTGGGGATTGAAAAAGGCGAGCGAGAAGTTCGATGAATATTTAAAGAAGCAGGAAGCGCGAATCGCCGCGGGCGAATTAGACGCAGCCGAGCGTGAGCGAGTTGAATTTCAACGGAAGATGGCAAAGTACGTCGGCGCGCCTCTGCTCGGCGCGTTCAGTTGCGCCGCGGGCGCGGTGATGATCGCGCAAATCGCCAGCCCAGCCGGAATCACCGGCGCGCCGATCAGTTGGTTGCTCGGCGGCAATCCTTTTCTCGACGGCGTCTGGCTGTTCGCCAATGGCGTCATCTGTTTTCACCAGGGGTATAAGTTCTTCATGATCGCGCTCGCGGATCAGGAAGAACTGCAAAGAGTGGTGCGGGAGATTAAGGGTCTGTTGCCGGCGTAGCTGAAAAACAACCGAGACTTGCCTATCTCACTTTGAGCTTTGCGATTCTTTTTCCCTTGTCTCCCCGAGCGAAGGCAACATTTGGGTCACGAGTCAAGATTTTCAACGCAATCCTCGGAGACACCCCACCGATGGTTGCCAGCTTTTCGATGCTTCGCCATGTCCATTTTTCATCACTCAATGCCTCCATCATTTTGGCGTGTGCCCTTTGTTGGTTCCTGTCTTCCGCCATTGCGGGCGCGGGTTCAACGTGCTTTGGTTCTTGAGGTCTCGACGCCCGGGCTTCTCGCAAGATCTCAATCAATCGGTCCCAAGGGCGAGCGCGAGTCGTGAAGTTCAGATACTGAAGTGATTCAAGGCGGGGATGGATTTCTGTCTTCTTCAGCAATAGAGGGATCACTTTTACCTCTGCGCCCCACGCAAAAGCCCATTCATAAGTCACATACTCTGATGCTTTTGAATTCGGCGTGATCACGACGATTAGGGCGAATGCGTCTTTGATGGCCCTATCGATCTCTCTGCGCCAATCCTCGCCACCCGGAATGCTGCCACTCCTCCAGGATGCAAATCCGTTTTCTTTTAGCCTGGTCTGACAGCCTTTTGCGAACTTGCGGTCTTCGTGGCAATGAGAAATAAAGAGATGGCTTATGAGGAATATCTCTTCCGACACACGCGCGCGGGATATGAACGAGTCAAGCTAGTTCCTTTCGCAATATCTTATCAACCACAGTGGGCACTGACTGATCAAGAGACGTCGCCTCTTGCTGGAGTCTTTTGAACACTTCTTCGGCAACTTGTACCTCGAAAACACGCTCATCGATTTCGATAGTGTCGTTGCTTGGCTCTAAGTGTTCTTGATAATCCATCGTGCTGTGAGTATCCCAGAACGCCCCAGCCTCTTCTTCAGTCTCAAACGAGTCGGGCAAAGGATCGACGGTCTTATCTTTGTTTCTCATAGCGATGGTTAATTACTTTCAATCGTCCGCTTCCTCGACCGCGCTCCCGCACTGAGTTGTTTTGAACTGTCCAAATAGTCTTTCTGCTTCTCTGCGTATTCACTAGTGTCAGTAGCAACCTGCTTTCCGTTCTCATCAATCCACCGAATCATCTGGTCGTGTTTGAAATAGAAGCGGTTCTCGGTTGTCCTGACTACTTTCCCGGACAGAGGCTTGTTGTATTGATAATCTCGGCGCAGGACGAAGATTAGCTTGCCGTTCCCGTAGTAGTACTCTTCATATGATTTGCCGCCTTCGCCGTAGTAGTTGGCGGCGATCTTCATGATGTTCGGCCCGTCAAAGTAAGCGACCAGCGTCCCGCCTTCCTCCGAAAAGCCCGACAGATTCTTTTTGACCTTTCGATACCTTGCAGCGTTACGATTGATTTGGGCGTAGTGTTGGCGAATGGACGGGATTGGATCATCGGTCTGCGCGCTGGCCGGCGCGACAGCGGCCAGGACTAAAAGCACCACGATAATAGTTGTCAGGATCTTTTTCATCGAACTTCCTTTCATGTCTTCTCTGTGTCCTCTGTGGTTGCGTCTAGATCAGCTAAGATTCACCACAGAGACACAGAGGTGCACAGAGATTCACAGAGAACGACCTAACTGATCGTAATCGGAAACGGCAAAAAGCAAAGCGCAAAGACAATTAGCGTGATGATCCCGATAGCGACTCGCATTGTACCCAGCGGCTCCATCTGTTCCGGTTGAGGATGGCGGACGCGCAGCATCACTGCCAGCAGCACTACGTAGAGAAATCCACTGGGGCTGCCGTGCCAAAGCCATCCTAAAACTGAAAGCGCGACCATCGTCACAAAAGCCACACGTCCAATCCAGTGATGCGCGAACTTTCCAAACGCGGCGAAGGTCCCGTGACCGCCGTCGAGCTGGCCCACCGGCATCAGATTCAAAGCGGTGACGAGCAAGCCAACCCAGGCGGCCAGGTAATAAGGGTTCAAGATGCCATCGTCGAGATATATCTTGAACGCCCGAGCAATCAGGCGAAACAGCAATGGATCGTTAAAGATGATCACACCCGATTCACCCGCCGGATTAGTTCCATGTTGCAGCGTCAATACTCCCGCGAAAGCAACCGGAATAATCACGATGAATCCGGCCAGCGGTCCAGCCAAACCAATGTCGAACAAGGCCCGGCGCGAAGGCACGGGCGATTTCATCTTGATGAATGCGCCAAACGTTCCCGGCAACAATCCGGGCGGTTGCGGAATGAAAAAGGGCAACGTGGCGTCGACGCCGTAATAGCGACAAAAACAGTAATGCCCGAATTCATGTGCGGTCAGAATTGCCAGCAGCGAAACCGAGAACTTTAGTCCGGGCGCCAGCAGCGCGGGATGAGTGAGCGCCTGCCAGGTTAATGCGCCGATCCCCCTGAGGTAGTACCAGGGCAGTAACAGACTCGAGGCGGCCCAACCACTGCTTTGCGCCGGCGCGTCTCCACCCGTATTCACCTCCGACCCCCCCAGCCATACGATTCCCGAAATCGTGGTGGTGATCGCGGTCGCGACGAACAGAGCGACGTGCAGCAGCACCTGTCGGGCATTGAGCCCGCGAACCTGCGGGTGTTCGGCACTCGACGTTTCGGGAGCTAGCGCGATGTTTTCAGTTGGCTCGGACACGAATGATCAGTAATCCACTTGTGAGTTTAGGATAAAGTCGGGGGTGTTGGGTTGCAAATGAAGAGAGACTAACAGCAGGTTCAGCAAGAAGCTCTCAGCGCCGGAGGCGCGCAATGTTTATAGCCACGATGACGTTATTGTTTATTCTGTGAGCCCATTTATGGGCGTTACGGGAATATTTCGCTTCTAACGAAGCGCCGGCTTTTCTTTACGCTCGATCTATAAACATCTCGCCGCTACGCGGCTCCGAGCCGATGCATTTCGACGTAGCCTTCTAAACCGGAGTCACTGCATCATCGCCTTCGTGCGCTTGCAGTTCCTTGCCCGGTTTGAAACGGATCGTCTTACCCGAGGGGATCGCGACCTCTTCGCCCGTGCGCGGGTTGCGGCCGACACCGCGTTTTCGTGGCTTAACAATGAACACGCCAAAACCGCGCAGCTCAATGCGGTCGCCGCGAGAGAGCGCATCTTTCATCGAATGAAACAGCGCATCCACTGCTTGTTCAGCTTTCAACTTCGGGATGCCGGTTTGATCGGCAAGGCGGTTGATGATGTCCAGCTTAATCACTAATTTGAGCCTCCGGTATTTGGCGGTCGAGCGCTGACTTGTTCGGTTGGAGAATTCTACCTGCCGACGTGTGGGGATGATAGAGAGCCGCGCCAACAACTGTCAAGCTTTTACAGAGACGCGCGCGGAGACGGGAGTAAGACGCCAGCAAAGATGCTGGCGAACCGCAGGCAGGATGCCTGCGCTCCATTCCTGCGCTCGGGTTTGACAATGCAAGCAAACGACGGATAACCTCGATGAGGATTGATGACGAACGAAGCCGATCCTTCTTCGGTGGTTTTTATCAACTGCCTGGCATCGTCTTCGCCATCTTACGAATAGCATGTTTGGTAAGCAATTTAGCCAGCCACCCCCATTCGGCACGGTCCATCCGGACGACGATAATGACATTCAGGTCCAGCGGCCCAAGGACGCGGCGCGAAAGCACCTGTGGCATGAATCGCGGCTGTTGATCCGCGATCTGATCTTTGCCCTGATGGTGCTGGCGCTGGTGATGGTCTTCATCGTCCAACCGGTGAAGGTGGAAGGCACATCCATGCTCCCGTACCTGCATGACGGCGAACGAATTTTTGTCAATAAACTGATTTACTACGACGACTATGGTTGGGCGCCAAAGATTTATCGCGGCGACGTTATCGTGTTCTGGTTTCCCGAAGACCCTTCCAAGAGTTATATCAAGCGAGTCATCGGCCTGCCCGGAGATACCGTCGAAGTGCGCGATGGCCACGTCAACGTAAACGGCCGCGACTTGGACGAGACCTATCTCGACCAGCATTTGAACATGTCACACGCCAGCAAGCCGCCCACTTACGTGAAGCCGGGATACTACTTTGTGATGGGCGACAATCGTGACAATTCGAGTGACTCACGGATTTGGGGACTGGTGCCGAAGAAATATGTCTACGGCAAGGCGTTGTTTCGCTATTGGCCGTTGGGCTCGGCGACCATGATGGGCCGCGACACACGCAACAGCACAGTTCCGCCCGCCGCGAATTACCGGCGTGACGGAATTGGCATTCCCGATCCGGACGACCGGTAAGCCGGGGCAGTAGCCCGACCGTAAGGGAGGGCTCGAAAAAACGCGAGCAGGATGCTCGCGAACCGCCGACAAGGATGTCGGCGCTCCGTAAGGATGTCGGCGCTCCTGATGACTGATTGGCTGCGACTGCTGGGGATGATCTTTTACGCGCCGTTCCGCGGGATGCGCGAAGTGCGCGATCGTGGCGCGCTTTTGCCCGCGATAATCTGCGCTTACGTCTCGCAGGTGATTTATGTCTTTGCGATTCAGTGGCTCGCCGGAGACAAGTCGTTCCTCACGCGACCGTCGGTCCTGGCCGCTGGTTTCTTTCAGGCCGCCACTTCGATGCTGCCGTATGCGCTGGTATTCGTTCCACTGCTCGCTTTGATGTCCAACATGTTCGAACGGCGCGGCAGCTTCGGTCTCGTCCTGCAGCAGGAGTATGCGTCGTTGGCGTCGGTTATCTTTTATGTCCTGGTTGCCGCTAACCTGATCACGCTTCTGATCGCCATCTTCTTTCACGTCAGCGGCGTCCAGGCGGCTTACGTTGCCAGCTCAATGCAATCCGCTGATCAGATCAAGGCACTTTTCAAACTGCCGCCGGACCTGCAACAACAGGTGGACAAAGAATTGCGCGATCCCGTTTTTATTGCCGGGAGTCTTTTCCGTACGGTCAAGATCGCAATCTTCACAATTGGCGCGCTTGAAGCAGTCCGAAAGGTTTTTCGTCTTTCGTTGCTGCGTTCAATCGTAGTCGTCGGGATGGGTTACGGGGCCGCATTGCTGCTCTCTCCGATCTGGCTGCTCTTGTTCACCAGGATTATCGGCTCGCCGTTTATTCTGCTGATGCTCTTCCTTCTTTTGCGAGGTTATTACACGGGCATAGTAGGCACTCAACGTTCGCGCGCGGCTTTCAAGCAGAACCTGGAAGCGGCGACGATCAATCCGCGTGATGCATCGGCGCATTACAACCTGGGGTTGATCCATCAAACGCGAGGCGAGCTGGATCTGGCGCGCGAGCGATTTCAACGCGCGATCGACATCGATCCGGAAGAGCTGGATGCGCATTATCAACTGGGCCGCATTGCCCGCGCTCAGGGCCGCCTGGTTGAAGCCATTGGGCATTTCGAACAAGTCGTGCAACGCGATCAAACTCACGCGCAGCAGGAGATTTGGCGCGAGATTGGCTCGACCTACATTGCCGCCGGACAGTTCGGCGACGCGCGCGACGTGCTGGAAAAATTTCTCGATCACCGGCCTAACGACCCTGAGGCCCTGTATCTTCTCGGCCGGGCGCACGCCGGACTCGGCGACAACCAGGAGGCCGCCAGCTCGATGCAGGCCTGCATTGACGCCGTTAAGACTGCGCCAGCTTATAAGTACCGGATCGAGAAGCGCTGGCTGAACGAAGCGCAGCAGTTCCTCAAGGGCCGGCGCGAGGCCGTGAGCAGCAGACAGTGAATGTAGGCCTATAGGTCACATGTGAAATGGTCCGACGAACTGAAGTTTGTCGGACTCTTCTTTAAGGAGACATCCATGAATTGTCCTGCTTGTGGTAACCAAATCGCCGACGGTGGAACTTTTTGCGGCCGTTGCGGCACGCGCGTGGAATCAGCGCCGGCGCATGGAATCAATCTCGATACTGATGGGCAGGGTACCGGGCGCGGTTACAGTTACGAGATCATGCATCAACCCGCGTTCTCGCTCGCGGTACTCAAGCTCCAGGCGGAACAATCAATCATGGCCGAAGCGGGCGCGATGGTTTCAATGTCGGCGAACATTGAGTTGCAGTCGCAGATGAAAGGCGGTCTGTTCGGTGCGCTGAAACGCGCGGCGGGAGGAGAGTCGGCTTTTGTCTCGACGTTCACCGCGCGCGGAGGCCCCGGCGAAGTCACGCTGGCGCCCGGCGCGCCCGGCGACATCGCGGCGATTGAGATGAACAACCAGTCGTTCTTTGTCCAATCGAGTTCTTACCTCGCCGGCGATGCCGGCCTTTCGGTTGATACAAAATGGGGTGGCGCGAAAACCTTTTTCTCAGGCGAAGGATTGTTTGTCCTGCTCGTGCAGGGGCAGGGACTGCTTTTGGTTTCTTCCTTTGGCGCGATTCATCGAAAGACTTTGCAGCCGGGCGAGCGTTACGTAGTCGATACCGGCCACCTGGTCGCCTGGGAAGGAACGACGCAGTACACTTTGAGAAAAGCCGCCGCGGGTTTCTTTCGCAGCATGGTGAGCGGCGAAGGTATCGTTGCCGAATTCACGGGCCCGGGTGAGCTGCTGATTCAGACGCGCAACCTGGCCGCGCTGGCCGGACTGCTAAAGCCTTTCTTTCCGACACAGGGGAATGGCGGGGGATTCAAGATTAATCTCGGAGGCTGAGGGCCTGAGGGGCGTTCCTTGCTGTTTCAGGTTGTCGCTCATAGCGACGACGCGAGAAGCAAAAAAACTAGCGCTAAGCTTCGCACCTCTCCCTTAGTCCCTCTGCTATGAGGGGAAAAAAGGAACTAATCCCTTGACGGTACTATTTCAGGTTGAAATTAGTGCAACATTGAAAATGAACCAGTACCTCCTTGACATATGTCTGGTCGTAACCTAACGTCGATGGCAGATTGAGTCCCAGCTAACTCCGTCCTCAGCTCCTCTGGAACTATCCGGACCATCTGAAGTCAACAGCTAAATAATTATTGGATCGCGAACTCGGACGTCTGATCGCGATCAAGCTAGAGGTCGAACGTTCCAAAGCCGGTGAAACTCTCTAACTTGACGCCGCAGAACTCGCCTCAGCAGCAGACTACCCAAACAGGAGAATCAGATTGAAAAAACAAATAAGTCTACGATTGCTGGTTACGTTATCGCTTTTTGTCATTATCTTTTTCGCCGCAGCATTTTCATCATTTGCTCAAGCTGCCGTGCAAGAGCAGACATCGTACAAAGTCGGCGACCGCGTTGAGGTTGATCCGCAAGCCTCTGCGATGTCTTACCAATATAAGATATGGCATAAAGCCACGGTCACCAAAATCGGACCGGTCGGCGGTGGGGTACATGGATATTACGTAAGAGTTGATGCCGAAGGCGATTCCGGCCCAACCGACAACTATGTCATGACCGGTTCGAACATGATTCGACCATTGCAGGAAGCAGAGAAAAACGACGCTAAGAAGGACAATGAGAATCAGGAGAAGAAAGCGGAACCGGAAAAAGAGCAGAAAACTGCTGCCGCAAATTCCTGTCCTCCATCAGACGAAGTGAAGGGCAAAACGCAGAGTGACATTTTTAAGGGTCTGATTCTCGATCGATATGTACATAAGTCCAAGAGCGAGCAGGACCCAACCGCAACCGTAACGTTTCAAACTTTTAAGGTCGGCGCGACGCATGCATGGCGGTCCGGCGTTGGCGGCTACAGCCCGGACGGTCCAGGCGGTAAAGCCGGAACGACGGTCTACCCAGTCAAAGCCGTGTTTACAGTTTGCACCGACGTGCCCGGCTATAAGCCATCTGGCTTTAAGGGCTGGATCAAAACCCGACAGGACAACAACAACTTTTACTGCTTTAAGAACCAGTTCGGGGAATGGCAGTGCAATTTGGGAGAGGGCACGACAGGTACGGAAAAGTCCACGAATAAGTAGGAAAGCACCAGGTCTGCCAGAAAGGCGTCCACGAGAACAGAGTCCCGAAAGCTTCAACGTGACGTATGCGAATTCGGGGTCGAGTTTATTAACTCGGCCCCGATATTTGTTGTTCGCTGGTCGCAATTGGAATTCTCTGACGCTATACTTCTCGTCGCTTAATCAGTCGCTATCATGGAATCTAAATCAGCAATCCTGGCTCTCGAAGACGGCCGCGTGTGGCGCGGGCGTTCCTGGGGCGCTGCGGGCGAGAGCACCGGCGAGATGGTTTTCAACACCTCGATGACTGGTTATCAGGAAGTGCTCACCGATCCTTCTTATGCCGGCCAGATCGTGTGCATGACTTATCCGCTCATCGGCAACTATGGCGTCAACAGCGAAGACGGGGAATCGTCGCGGCCCTGGGTGGAAGGATTTGTCGCGCGCGAATTCAGCCGTATGGCTTCGAACTGGCGCTCAGATGAATCGCTCGAAAATTATTTGCAGCGTTGGAACATCGTGGCGATCGATCACATCGATACGCGCGCTCTGGTTCGCCACATTCGTGACAAAGGCGCGATGCGAGCGTGTCTCTCGACGACTGATGCCGAGGCTGACAGCGTGATTCAGAAGGCGCGCAAGTCCCCACCGATGGAGAACCGCGAACTGGCGAGCGTGGTTACCACAAAACAGTCGTACGAGTTTCCCTCGGCGGGCGCGGAGCGTTTTCACGTTGTCTGTTACGATTTTGGCGTGAAGCTGAATTCGCTGCGCGAGTTGTCGCAGGCCGGCTGTCGCATCACTGTCGTTCCCGCTTCGACGCGAGCGACGGAAGTCTTTGCGCTGAGACCCGACGGGGTCTTCCTTTCCAATGGCCCCGGTGATCCGGCTTCGATGAACCGGGAAGTCGAGGAAGTGAAGCAGGTCGCCCAGTCAGGCGTGCCGACGTTTGGCATTTGCTTTGGCCATCAACTACTGGGGCGCGCGTTTGGCGGTCAGACCTTCAAGCTCGTCTTCGGTCATCGCGGCGGCAACCAACCGGTCAGAGATTCTCGCGACGGGCACGTCGAGATCACTTCTCACAATCATGGCTTTGCCGTGCAAGCCGATAGCCTCCCACCCGAAGTCGAAGTAACGCACGTCAATCTCAACGACCAATGCGTCGAAGGCATGCGGCACAAGACGCTCCCCATCATCTCGGTTCAATACCACCCTGAAGCC
This sequence comes from Pyrinomonadales bacterium, assembly GCA_038210455.1. Taxonomy (GTDB): domain Bacteria; phylum Acidobacteriota; class Blastocatellia; order Pyrinomonadales; family Pyrinomonadaceae; genus UBA11740. The sequence continues at coordinate 260,752 of JBBQWP010000002.1, forward strand.
GCGCCTGGTCCGCACGATGCGCAGCATCACTTCCAACGGTTTATTGATTTGATGGAGAAGAGAGGCGCGAGTTAACAGCTTGCGCTACCTAGAAGCGGAACCCGACGCCGGCGCTGAACTGAAAGTTGTGATGAGTTTCCGGGGGACGCCTTAGCAATGCCATACTCACGGAAAAGCCCGGATGCGGGAATTCGCTATAATGCACGACGGTGTCGCCGATATCGATGCGGGTCATTAACCTCCGTGACACGTTGAACTCCATCACACCGCCCACATCCATCGCAAGATATGATTTCCACCCCTGGCGAAAGATGCCGAACGTGAATGGGATAGTGCCAAACAATCCGCTCTGAGTTCGCACCAGCTTGCTCACATCGGTAAACGTGATCATGCCCGGCCGGGCCTTGCCAAAAACTCCGAAACGCGTCCAGCGCTTTCCGACCTTACCGCCGAATTGCGTCAGCATTTGATGACCACCGCCGCCTGCGATTCGGGACAGCCGCGGCAAATAATTTCCCTCTGCTTCAACGGCGACGTGGCTATTGAGGTTGAACGTGAATCTCCCCCCGAATCCGGGTTCCGTATCAATCGGAGCTCCACTAAGGCAAATGCCAGAGCAGATGGGCGGGGTCGGCTGGAACGAAATGGAAGTGAACTGAACCCCAACTTCGTATCTGGGCACCTGTTCGTGGCGGCTGGCTTTGTTTGGCGACACTCCGGGAGCAGGACTCGGATCTTTGAGACGAAAACCAACACCCACGGTAAATTGAAAGCTGTGGCTGATCTTCGCTGGTACAGCGATTAGGTTATTGAAATTGGATGGGCTGTGCTCAAAGCCCGGGCCGAATCTAGCAATCGTATCGCCTGCGTCAAAGCGAACTATCGTCCGGCGCGATGGATACAACTCAAACACGCCGCCAACATCCGTGGTGAAATATGCCTTTCTCGCTATACGTGCGTTGGGAAGCGGGAAACCAGAACCAATGATTGTGGATCCAGGCACGATGGAGAAGACATCGCCGATACTAAGAAATCCCGGCCGCGCTTTTCCGAAAACGCCGAAGTGCTCGAAGCGTTTACCGGCCTTGACTCCAAATTGTCCCTGGATCGCGTGTCCATCGCCGAGAAACTGAAACACGTTATTGGTCGGAAAGAAGTTCAGCTCTGACTCAACAGCGATCTTATCGTTGATGTTATAAGTGATCCGCCCGCCAAAACCAGGTTCAGATCCATTGGTGCGGGGAAAACCATCAAAGTCTGGCGGGTAGAGAGTCAGCGAAGTAAACTGAGCGCCGATCTCCAGCTTCTTTCCGGTTGATTGGGCTGACGCGGTTATACAGAGAAGGAGTAAAGAAAACACCAATGGTGAGCGCAACGTCCTCAATCGCATGAGAAGTTTTCACAGGTCTTTTGCGGGTAGCTTGAGTTCACCGGTCAGCAAGTCCGGTCGCACGCGGGCCATCTCTTCCGCAGTGGTGGCAACGGTGGGATGTTCTGACTCCTGGGCGCCGATCGCACCTTCGATGACCGCCTCTTCTAAAACTTCGGCGATGGTTTCGCTCCCCCGATGCTCCAGCCAGTTGCGATAGGTGACGGTAATGATCGCAATCACCGGGATGGCCAGGAATATTCCGGCGACGCCGGCGATTTCAGCTCCGGCCAGAATTGCCAGAATCACCGCCAGCGGATGTAAGTGAATGCCTTCACCGATGATCCGCGGATAGATCACATAGTCCTGGACGATTCTCAGGATGCCGAGAAAGAGCAGGACTATGAAAGCCATACCAAAGCCGAAATGTAAAAGCGCCAGCAAGGCAGCAAGAACTGCAACGACCAGAGGGCCTACCAGCGGCACAAACTCGAGCATGCCCGCCATCAATCCGAGGACCAGCGGACTCGGCAGACCCATCAGCGCAAAGCCCACACTGCAAATCGCGCCAATCAAGAAACAGGCCGTCAACTGTGCGCGAATGTAGAGTGCCAGCGTCGTGTTTACATCTTGAAAGAACTCATCACCGCGCCAACGCAGGCGGCCGCGCGGCAGCATCGAGAGGACTGATCGGCGAAAGGCATCGGCGTCCTTGAGAAAGAAAAAACTCAGAATTGGAATTAGGACCAACCAGGGAACGAAGACGATCCAGCCCAGCATTCTTTCGAAGGCAGCACTGACAAGTCCGCCGGCTTTGGCGATCAATTCAAGGACGGTGCTGTTAATAGCCTTGACGATGCCCTCAGGCATACGGTGCTGCATGAAATATTGATTAAGGCGATCAGATGCGCCCGTGATTGTCTTGTAATAAGCGATGGCTTGCAGCCTGAATTGAGGAAACTGATCGGCGAGTTGCGGCAATAGGAAATAAATCGCCAGTCCGATTCCGAGGAACAGCACCAGATAAACGATTCCAATCGCCGGTCCGCGCGGCACCACTCGTTTCCGCCCGCCGATACGGATCGGCCGCTGTACCAAATCGACCAGTGGCGCGACCAGATAGGCAAAGAAAACCGAAAGGACCACCAGGAGGAGAACCGTCGTCAGCTTGTAAATCACCCACAGAACCGCGCCCACCGCGAGCAGGATCACGATGATTCGCAGGACCACTCTGGTTTGGGCCCAGGCCAATGCTTGAGTGCCCTCTTTTGTCGTCTGCTGATTATGGTCTGGAGTCACGGCAGTCTAATCGTCGACAGAGAAGATGTTTCTCGATCGATTTATAATTCGTCTTCGTCGTAATCGTGGTCGGATTCCGACATTTTGATCCCGGCTTCTTCCCAAACCAGACCGCGCCATTCGTCTGTTTCGCCGACTACTTGCAGCGCCGCCTGAGGATGGCTGGGGTTGCGTTCAATGCGCAGCACTTCCGCGATCACACGCAGTTTCTCACCTTCGTCGCCGAACACCAGCAAACTGACCCGGCCGCCGACCGGCGGTAAATCGCGCTGGAAATGAATCAGCGTTCCCTCTGGGCCGACGTTGTCCGTCTCGCCTTCGGCCACGACGTGGATCCCATCATTCGTGTCCCACTCGGCACGGATTGGAAAGGCGTGGACATAGCGAGGGCCGGATCGATTATCAATAGCAGGACTCTGGGGCATTTCTATTCGTGACTCCTCTTTCGACTGAAGCTGGTTCGAGGCGACCGTTTCGTATGATACAGGGAAATCGGCGATTTGCCGAAGGAAGATGTTCTACTGCCTTCTGCCCCTGGGAGAAGAACCGGGGATGAGGGCGCGAAGCGTAGGGAGTGAAACAAAAATTTTAGTTAACGCGTGTCTGGCCAAAGACAGTGGAGGTGAAAAGGGAACCCGCGCTCAACCCCTCACCCCGACCCTCTCCCAGAGGAGAGGAAATAAAAACCATACGCGGACTTACTCTTCTTCAGTCCGCAGCTTTTCCAAAACCGAGAAATCTTCCAGCGTTGTGACGTCTCCGGCCACGGATCCGCTGGTCGCAATCTCGCGCAGCAATCGCCGCATGATTTTTCCCGAGCGGGTTTTTGGCAGAGCGTCGGCAAAGCGCAGGTCGTCAGGTCTGGCCAGGGCGCCGATCTCTTTCGCGACGTGCTGGCGCAGCTCTTCCATTAATTTGTCAGTAGGCGCCCGCCCGCCTTCAAGGGTGACGAAAGCCACGATCGCTGAGCCTTTCAAGTCATCAGGCTTGGCGACGACGGCGGCTTCGGCCACAGCTTCATGCGAAACCAGCGCGCTTTCGATCTCCGCGGTGCCCAGCCGATGTCCGGCGACGTTAATCACATCGTCGATCCGGCCCATGATCCAGAAATAGCCGTCGCTGTCTTTGCGCGCGCCGTCGCCTGCGAAATAGACGCCATCGATCTGTGACCAGTACTGCTCGCGATAACGTTCGTCGTCACCATAGATCGTGCGCAGCATCGACGGCCACGGCCGCGTGATGACCAGATATCCGCCTTCGTTGGCACCGACGGATTTTCCATCACGAGTCATCACGTCGACTTCAATTCCGGGAAACGGTTTAGTCCCGGAACCGGGTTTTGTCGGTGTCGCACCCGGCAGCGGAGTGATCATGATGGCGCCGGTTTCGGTTTGCCACCAGGTATCGACGATTGGGCACCGCTCCTTGCCGATGATGCGGTGATACCACATCCAGGCTTCGGGATTGATCGGCTCGCCTACCGTGCCGAGTAATCTCAGCGAAGAAAGATCATGCTTGAGAGGCCATTGTTCGCCCCACTTGATGAAGGCGCGGATTGCCGTCGGCGCCGTGTAGAGAATGTTGATGCGATGACGCTCGATGATGTCCCAGAAACGATCCGGCTCGGGCCAGTTGGGCGCGCCTTCATACATCAACACCGTTGCGCCATTCGACAACGGCCCGTAGACGACATAGCTGTGGCCGGTGACCCAGCCGATATCGGCCGTACACCAGTAAATGTCTTCGTCCTTAATATCGAAAATCCATTTGGTGGTCAGGTGGGTCTGCAGAAGATAACCGCCGGTCGTGTGCAGGATTCCTTTTGGTTTACCGGTGGTGCCCGAGGTGTAAAGAATGAAAAGGGGTTGCTCGCTGTCCAGTTCTTCGGCCGCGCAATTGGCGTCGACAGTGTCCAGCAACTCGTGCAGCCAGTGATCGCGGCCCGACTCCATATGAATTCGGCTGCCGGTGCGCTTGACGACTATGCATGATGTCACCGATGGAGTTTCTTTCAGCGCCTCGTCAACCGCAGGTTTTAGTTTTACTTCGTTGCCACGGCGCCATCCGCCGTCGGCGGTGACAACCACTTTGCACTGCGCGTCGTTGATGCGATCTATCAGCGCCGTGCTCGAGAAGCCGCCGAAAACGACCGAGTGAGTGGCTCCGATGCGCGCGCAGGCCAGCATCGAAATGGCCAGCTCAGGGATCAAAGGCATGTAGAGCGCAACCCGATCGCCTTTTTCAACTCCCAGCCGTTTCAGAACATTCGCAAAGCGGCAGACTTCGGTGTGCAGTTGTTGGTAAGTAAGCGTGCGCGTGTCGCCTGGCTCGCCTTCCCAGATCAGCGCCGCTTTGTTTCGCCGCCAGGTTGCCAGATGGCGATCGAGACAGTTGTCGGAAATATTTATCTTGCCGCCCACGAACCACTCAGCATGCGGTCGCTCCCATTTCAAAACGGTGTCCCACTTTTTGAACCAGTGCAGTTCGCTTTCTGCCAGCTGCGCCCAGAACCCCTCGGGGTCGGCGGTCGCTTCGGCACGCAGTGCTTCCAACTCAGCCATCGATTTTATGTGCGCGTTGGCTGCGAACTCTGGTGGTGGCGGAAAGACGCGCTCTTCGTGCTGGAAGGATTCGATGTTGGTGGTTTCGGACGGCATGTTTGCGATGGCTCCTTTAATTCGCGGACATCGTTTCTGTATCACACAAGGTGCAGAGACGACAAATGGGAAGAGAGGATGAAAGCTGGAGCCGCTGTCTCGCTCAATCGAAGAGCGCTCGATCGATTACTCCTGCGAAAGTTCCGCAACGATCTCGCGCAATACAACCCGCCCCTTTTCAACTTCTTCAGGGCCTAAAGAGATAGCGCCTACCACTGCATGTCCGCCACCGCCATAGCGCTCGCAGATGGTGGCGATGTTGTGGGTGCGCGGGCGCGGCGACCAGGGATTCGAGCCGACCGAAATCTTGGTCCGTTGCGGACCGCGGGTGAGCGCGACGGTGTAGGTGGCCTCGGGAAATAAATAATAAGGAATGAATTTGTTAAAGCCTTCATAGCCTTCGTCTACCAAATCGAACTGGACGACGCCATGTTCGTAGCTCGCTTTGCGCCGAATCGCTTCGAGCGTTTCCAGGTGCAACTTTAAGATCGGTTGGAAACGTCGCTGGACTTCGGCGCTGGTGGCTACTTCATTCAGTGGGCGGTGGGTCAGATCACGAATGATCTGTTCGACGAAAGCATCGTCAGGATCGGCTTCGATCACCTGCATGAGCTGGAGCGCGGGCGCCTGCAGCTCGACACACTGGGCCGGCGATTCGTACAGCGCACCGTCGATGATGTGCGCCCAGTGAATCAGATCGTTTAGCGGCGCATCGTTGAAACCAAATTTAGTGCGCGCCACTTCGGCAATGAATTCAGTGCAAGACTTGCGCGTCGCGTCCAGAAACTTCTTGTCTGAATTCTCGGCGTGAAAGTGCGCTTCATCTTCCGGCGTGAGAAAAGCGGACTGGTGATGATCAAACCACCAGGTCAGTTTTTCCGAGGGCGAGTACTTGAAGTCGACGATGGCGTTTTCGTCACCGTCGAACATCGTTTGATCGAACAGATTGCCGGGCCGGTGCAGCAGGCCGGCATATGAAATGTCCGCGTCCGAATTTATTTGTTCGTGATAGAAACAACTAAACGTCGCCGCCGAAGCGACGCCGTCAAAGCAGTGACCGTGATAAAGGACGCGAAGTTTCATCTGCACAAAAGCTCGCCATCTTAGCAATAGTTGGATGAGTTAGCCAGCGAGGAAGAAGTACCAATGCGCAGGTCCTTTTCATTAGCACCGTGGCTTTAGCCCGGTGATCGGTGTTTAGGTTGGGATGGAAAACCGTTTAAAACGGTTTCAGTTTTACGTCCGGCACTGGAGTCACCGGGCTAAAGCCACGGTGCTAATGAGATAAGGAATGCAGTCGCAGGACTCCGAAGATTAAACTCGCGCCGCCACCGTTGACGCCAGCGCTTTCGTTGCCTGTCGCGAACGAATGACGAAAATCACTAAAGCACCGACGCAGACTATGATGCCGATCATCTGTGAAGTTGAAAGCCCGGTCAGAGTCGTGAGGCCAAAGATGTCGCCGCGCGGATCGTCGCGCACAAACTCGATTAGAAAACGTACTGTCGCGTAAATCATCGCGTAAGCCAGAATCACCTGACCGCTGAATTTCTTTCGCTTGTGCAGCCAGAGCAGAAAGCAAAAAACAATCAGCATGGCGAATGATTCATAGAGTTGCGTCGGATGGAGTTTCGTCCCCGTCGGCACACCGGTGACCTCGTGGCCGAGTTCAGTAAAGCGCACGCCCCACGGCAGATTCGTCGGCTTGCCCCAGCAGCATCCGGCCGAAAAACATCCCTGGCGGCCGAGCACGTTGCCCAGCGCGATACCCGGCGCGTACGCGTCAGCCGTTTTCCACCACGGCAATTTCCAACGGCGCATCAGTAAATAGCCGGTAATCAGCGCGCCCAGCAAGCCGCCATAAAAAACTCCGCCGGAACGCAGGAAATCCAGAGAAAAGAGTTGCAGCGGATGCTCGCGATACTCTGGCTCGGTAAAGAACATCAGGAGCTTCGATCCGACAAGGGAGGAGAGCAGCAGCCACAAACAGAGATCGTAGATTCTCTCTTTCGGCAATCCGTCGCGCGTGGCCAGCTTCACCGTCACGAAGATCGCGCACAGAAACGCCAGCGCCAGAAACACTCCGTAGGTGTTAATGGGAAAATTAAAATAAGGAATGCGATAGAGAATGGGATACATGAAAGCAGACGTCACATGTCAGTTGTCAGTGGCCGGCTGTTCGCGGGTTCTTTTGCTTTGCGGTTCGCAAAAATCAGATCATAAGCCAGCAGAGATGCGCCGATTAAGATGCTCGCGTCGGCGACGTTGAATGCCGGCCAGCGATACTGTCCGGCGTGGATCAAAATGAAATCGATCACAAACCCGAGCCGCACTCGGTCCGTCAGGTTGCCCAGGATGCCGGCCAGCAACAAGCCGCAGGCGCCGAGGACACGGTCATCAGAGCGCGGCGTGCGCACAAAGTAAACGAACACCGCCGTTGCCGCCAGCGCTGCCAGCACCACGAAAAACCAGCGGCCGAAAGCACCACCTTCCTGTAACTGGCCAAACGCGATTCCGGGATTCTCGGCATAAACAAAGTCGAGCACATTCTTGATCACAGTGAGATCGGCAAAACGCACGCGGCGCACAGCCCAGGCCTTCGTCGACTGGTCCATCAAATAGATGCCCGCCGCGGCGACGAGATAGCCCAGACGCCAGGCGACACGGGTTTTGGCGGATTGTGTTTCGCTATCGCTCATTTCGGATTTTGATCAATCGGTCGTTAAGCTGCAGCGCCGCGATGTTTATAGGCCCGAGTAAATAAGAGAACCTCGCTCCGTAGGAGCGACATGTTTATAGATCCGAATCAATAAAAGACTGCACAGCTCCTTTAGGAGCGAAATGTTTCCGCCACCCATAAATGGGCTCGAAGATTGGAGAGTCCATCGGTGTTATAAGCATTTCGTGCCTAACGGCACTCTAGGACGAATGCTAGCTCGCCTCGATCTCTTTCAACGCCGTAACACAGCGCTCACATACAGTTGGATAACGCGAAGACTCGCCCACTCGGGTTGAATAATTCCAGCACCGTTCGCATTTCTCGCCGTCGGCACGCCGCACTTTCACGCTGATGGTTCCTGAATCAACCTTCGCTAACGAAACCTGCGAAACGATAAAGAAGTAACGCAGATCGTCTTTGTAACGCACCAGGAGTTCATAGGTTTCGCCGCTGGTTTGGATTTCCAGCGCGGCTTCCAGTGAGCTGCCGATGATCTTGTTGACGCGTGCCTCCTCCAGTTTACTTAACACCAGCTCGCGGATTTCGAACAAGCGTTCCCAACGCGCCGCGAGTTCCTCGTCGCGTTGGCCGCTGGCCGCCGGCAGTTCGGTGAGATGGACCGAGGCCGCGCGCTCACCATTGCTCGGCAGGTTCTCCCAGATCTCATCTGCCGTGAACACCAGAATCGTCGCCAGCATGCGCGACAGCGCATCAACGATTCTGTAGAGCGCGGTCTGCGCCGCCCGGCGCGCGAGATTGTGCGGCGCAAACGTGTAAAGGCGGTCTTTCAAAATGTCGAAGTAGCGCGCTGAAAGCGTCACCGTGCAGAAGTCGTAGAGCGTGTGATAGACCGTTTGAAATTCATAGGCTTCATAAGCCGTGCGCACTTTGGCGATCACGAAATCAAGTTCGCCGAGCGCCCAACGGTCAAGCTCCAGCAGCTCCGCCTCCGGCACTTCATCACGCGCCGGATCAAAGCCGTCGAGATTACCGAGCGCATATCGCGCGGTGTTGCGCAGCTTGCGATAACCGTCAGCGACGCGGTCCAGAATCTCGGGCGAGCAGCGCACGTCTTCCTGATAGTTCGAATAGGTACACCAGAGTCGCAGGATGTCCGCGCCGGAATCCTTTATCACGTCGTTGGGCGACACTGCGTTGCCCGTCGACTTGTGCATCTCCTGCGCCTGCGCGTCCAGCGTCCAGCCGTGCGTGAGGATGGTTTTGTAAGGCGCGCGGTTGTGAACTGCCAGGCCAACCATCAGAGACGAATTGAACCAGCCACGGTATTGATCCGGGCCTTCGAGATACACATCAGCCGGCCATTGCAGATTCTCTCGATGTTCCAGGACCGCGATCGAAGACGAGCCGCTGTCGAACCAGACATCCAGGATGTCCGTCTCCTTGGTGAACTCGTTCGCTCCGCATTTGCGACACACAAATCCCGCAGGCAGGAGTTCACTCGCTTCACGCTTGTACCAGGCGTCGGAGGTTTCTTTCTCAAAGATGTCAGCGACGTTTCTGATCACGGCGGGCTCAGCGACCACTGCGTTGCATTTCTGGCAATAAAAAGCAGGAATCGGCACGCCCCAGACCCTCTGGCGTGAGACGCACCAGTCGGGCCGCCCGGCGATCATGTTGCGCATCCGCACTTCACCCCACGCGGGAATCCATTGCACGCGCTCGATCTCGCGCAGCGCCATCGCGCGCAAAGATTCGTTGTCCAGACTCTCGCCGTCGCTGAAGTTGCTGGTGAAGTTCGTCAGATCACGACCATCTTCATCCTGCTCGACCGGTTCATTCTGGTCCGCACGGTCCATCGCAATGAACCACTGCGGCGTCGCGCGAAAGATCACCGGGTTCTTACAGCGCCAGCAATGCGGATAGCGGTGATCGTAGTCTTCGCTGAACAACAGCACGCCGCGCTCGCGCATGAACTCGACGATTTTCGGATTGGCTTCAAAGACGCTGAGCCCGGCAAAGTTTTCGACTTCCGACGTGAAGCGCCCAGAGTTATCGACCGGGCAATAGATCTCCAGGCCGTATTTCTTCCCGATCACAAAATCGTCATGGCCGTGACCGGGCGCGGTGTGCACGCAACCCGTGCCTGCTTTGCCGGTCGCTTTCTTTTCGCGAGCTTCGCTGACATCGAGTTCAGTTTCGGCGTCAGCTTCCCCGCCGAGCGTGACGTGCTCGCCGACCATTAAGAGTGATGAACGATCGATCCAAGGATGGCGGGCCTCCAGGCGATCCAATTTTGCCCCGCGGAAGCGGGCCAAAACTTTCGGCTCGGCCAGTTCGCATTTGGACGCGACCGCTTCCAACAGATCGGCCGCGACGATGTAGACTTCATCGCCGCTTTCGAAAGCTACATAGTCATAATCCGGATGCACCGTGATGCCGAGATTCGCCGGCAACGTCCAGGGGGTCGTCGTCCAGATCAGCACAAACACTTTGCGTCCGGCGAGCGCCGGATCAATCTGCGCCGGATCACTGGCGAGCGGAAACTTTACGTAAACCGAAGGGCTGTTGTGCTGTCGATACTCGACCTCGGCTTCGGCCAGCGCAGTCTGATCGTGAATGCACCAATAGACCGGCCGGGCGCCTTTGTAGACAAAGCCGCGTTCGACGAAACGCGCGAACAGGCGCGCGGTTTCGGCTTCATAATGGTCGGACATCGTCATGTAGGGATTGTCCCACTCGCCGAAAATGCCGAGCCTTTGGAAGTCGCGCGTTTGGCGCTTCAAAGCATTCGCGGCAAATTCGCGGCACGCGCGGCGGATACTGAGCGCCGGCATGTCGGCCTTCTTCGCGCCGAGTTTCTTCTCGACATGCAATTCGATCGGCAGTCCATGACAGTCATAGCCCGGCACGTACGGCGCGTCGTAACCCAGCATTGTGCGCGATTTTACGACGAAGTCTTTTAGGTTTTTGTTGAGCGCTGTACCCAGGTGAATGTCCGCGTTGGCGTACGGCGGGCCGTCGTGCAGGATGAACTTCGGGGCGCCGGCGCGCGCGCGGCGAATCTGTTGATAAAGATCCATCTCGGCCCATTTTTGCAGGCGGGCCGGCTCACTCTGGGGCAGGTTGGCCTTCTGCGCGAACTTGGTCTTCGGCAGGTTGATGGTCTTTTTCAGTTCACGTGTCGGTGCTTCAGTAGACATAAGCGTCAGGTTTCAAACACGAAATAGTAACAGCATGCGTGTTCGCTTTCCAAAAGCGATTTGGAGACACGTATGCTGAATGTCAGGTTGGTTCGATAAGATGTAGTTGATTTAAGAGCTGCATCCAGGAGCAACGACGATGACGATTCAGCGG
>JBBQWP010000003.1:0-245963 GCA_038210455.1 Pyrinomonadales bacterium
ACGTTAACAAAACTGCTGCCGCTCTGAGCCCAGTAAAATTCCAGGTAGAGCGACGCAACTAAGACGGGGGCCTAAACCACTATGGACCTCTCTGGAAAGTCCTATTAATCTAGCGCTCTTTTATATGCAAACTAAGCGCACGTGTCAACTATCATCTACCACCCAAGCGCGATGCCGCCACTGCAGCCCAACCTCAGACAATCCTCGCTAAGGGTAAATACGCCGCGAAGCGTACCATTGCCGTGGCCGGAAATCAAGACTCTTTCATGACTTAGGGGTGAATTTGTTTATGTTTTTTCCGTCACGCGTAGATCCCGCGCATGCGCGTGTCGTAGGCAACGCGGTCGATTGCCAACATGTAAGCCGCAGTCCTGGTATCCACTGAATGCGAATCGGCGTACCGGCAGAGGTCATTGAAACTGGCCACCATAGTGTCCTGGAGCCGTTCATTAACTACGTCCTCTCGCCAAAAATAACCCATTCGATCCTGCACCCACTCAAAGTAAGACACCGTCACGCCCCCGGCGTTTGCAAGAATATCGGGTATCACAAAGATGCCCTTCTGGTAAAGGATCTCGTCAGCCGCGGCCGTCGTCGGCCCGTTCGCCCCTTCAGCCAGAACCTTGCACTTCAGCCTTTCGGCATTCAGTGAGGTGATTTGATTCTCAGTCGCCGCTGGAATCAAGACATCGCATTCCAATTCCAGGAGATCCGCATTACTTACGGGTTCAGCATCGCGATAGCCTTCAAACGATCGAGTCGTCTTCAGATACTCCAAAGCCGCCGGTATATCAATGCCGGCCGGATTCTGAATTCCGCTATGAACGTCGGAGATACCGACTACTTTGAAGCCCGCTTCGTACAGCAGTTCAGCGGCAATACCACCAACGTTTCCACTTCCCTGCACCACCACCCTGGTGTTCGCCGGCGTCATCTGGAATCGTTTCACTGCTTCACTAACGACAATCAACAATCCTCTTCCGGTCGCTTCGCGCCGTCCCCTCGACCCTCCGAGGTCGACCGGCTTGCCGGTGACTACGGCGTTGACCGTATGTCGCGCGTGCATCGAATACGTGTCCATGATCCACGCCATTGTTTGTTCGTTGGTATTCATGTCGGGCGCAGGCACATCTTTTTCCGGTCCGATGAAATCCAGCAGCTCTGATGCATAGCGTCGCGTCATCCGCTCAAGCTCTCCGAGTGACATCTGCGAAGGATCACAGATGATGCCGCCTTTGGCTCCGCCAAACGGGACGTTGACCACCGCACACTTCCACGTCATCCAGGCGGCCAGCGCGCGTATCTCATCGATGTTTACGTCGGGCGAGTAACGGATTCCACCCTTCGCCGGCCCGCGCGCAAAGTTGTGCTGCACCCGAAATCCCTCGAATACCTGGATTCGCCCGGAATCCATCCGCGTCGGAATGTAGACCTTGAGTTCTCGGTTCGGAACCCGCATCACCGCGTATAGATCGGAATCGAGATTCAACAGTTGAGCCGCGCGATCAAATCGCGACATCATCGATTCAAAGGGATTGTCCTCCTTTATCTCCTTGATGTCATCGACAAGCGCAGTAGGCATGGGCACTCTCCAGCGTAATCAAATTGAATAGCTCTTTTGGTTTTTTGATGGCCCGCAAATGTTAACGCAAGCATTCGGCAGGTGCAACCGAAATACTGACCGTCGGTATTTGGACGCAACTCGAAGACAGGTGTTAACATCGAATCTCAGCAACGCTGATCCAGCAGCAGTCATTCGACCATTACAACTTAATCGAACCTACAAATGTTTTCCCTGTCGCACTCGCGCCAATATTTCTTCGGAGCCCTCGCCATTCTCATGGTCGCACTGTGCTTTCAACTTGCTCAAGCACAGACAGACGATCCGACCGACGGCGAAACTGATCCGGTAAAGCTCTTCGAGCGCGGCCAGAACGCCCATGCGAAAGGAGATCTCGCGCGCGCACTCGCGCTTTATGAAGGGGCAATCAAACTGCGGCCTGAGTTTCCCGAGGCTGAATACCAACGCGGCGTCGCGCTAGTAGCTCTCGAACGATTTCCCGAAGCGGAAACGTCTCTGAAACGCGCGATCGAGTTGAAAAAGGACTGGGTCCTGCCAATTATCGCGCTCGGCAGTTTGCTGGCGCGCGCCGAGCGCGACCAGGAAGCCGAGCCTATCTTGCGCCGGGCGATCAAACTCGGGGCCAACGACTACGTCACAAATGATTCGCTATCGTCGGTGCGGCTACGAGCAGGTGACAAGGGCGAGGCGCTCTCGCTCGCGCGAGCGGCCACCTTGGATGATAACGCGCCGGCCTCAGCATGGACCTGGCGCGCTGTAGTTGAGCGTGCAAACGGAGACACCACTGCCGCGCTGAACAGTCTCGGGCACGCACTTGCTAGTGATCCGAAGCATGTTTCGGCTTTGCGGGAACGCGCCGAGCTAAGAATCGAGGCCAAGGATTACGAACACGCGATCGAAGACTTGAAAGCTGCGCTCGTCGTTAAGCCTGATGACAAGCAGATTTCGGCGAGGCTCGGTAATGTTTATGATCTGGCCGGCAAGCCTGATGAAGCACAGCGAATTTATCAATCAGTCGGTCTCAGCAGACCAGGGCCGATCCCTACTGGACGGGCGTTCGATAAGATGCTTGAACTAATCCAGGGAACACCTGATGAGATCAAAGCAGCCAATAGCGACGATCCGGCTAGGTCGCGCCCGGCGCTGGAAAAGCTTCTATCCAAGAACCAAAAAAACGCCAGCCTCTTCGCCCGCCTGGGCGAAGTAACCCGCCGCACCGACCCACAGAAGAGCGCCGAGTCTTATCGCCGGGCCAACGAGATCGATCCTGCCAATCCAAAGTTCGCTACCGGTTACGCCGCTGCGCTGGTCCAGTTGCGACGCTTTGCGCAAGCAGAATCCATCCTGCGACGCGTGATCGCCGTAGCGCCTGACGAATATATCGCGCACTCGAATCTGGCGCTGGCGCTCTACGAGTTGAAGCGTTTTGCGGAGGCGCTGCCTGAATACGAGTGGCTGGCGGCGAGCCGCCCCGAAAATGCCGCAACCTACTTTTTCATGGCCACTGCGCATGATAATCTCGGAGAGTACGAGCAGGCGTTGGATGCTTATCAAAAGTTTTTGTCGCGAGCCGATCCGGCCAACAATAAACTCGACATTGAGAAAGTTAACCTGCGCCTCCCCAGGCTTCGCGATCAAATCAGCCGCGGACAGGGCGCTAAGCGCAAGAAGCCCTGAATCGAAATCTTCGGTCAGCCGAGTCAAGTGCATGCCGCTTTCGCCCAGTCACGATTGGACGTTTCTGAAGCCAGGCATCCTCGTCTGCGCCCTATCACTGATCACCGTCGCCCAGCAAGCCCAACAACCACGCAGTCCGCGACTGCCGGCGCCGCCGCCGATGCGGGCCGTCACGCCTGAGGAGCGATCCCAATTGAACGCGCAGAGGGATCCCAAGGCGCGCCTCCGTACATCGATGGAGTTCGCAGAGAGTCGTCTGACCCACACCGAACAATTCACTTCCGACAGAAAGTTCGATCAGGCCTCGGAAGAACTGGGCGGCTATCTGGGAGTGCTCGACGACACCCGCGCGTTCCTCGGCAGCATGAATCACGATAAGGGCAGCACGCGCGATCTCTATAAGCACCTCGAGATCATTTTGCGCGCGCAAATTCCCCGGCTGGCGGTCATGCGGCGCTCAACGCCGGCCCAGTACGCCGGAAACCTTAAGGACGCCGAAGAGTATTTGCGTGAAGTGCGGTCTGAAGCCCTCGACTCGTTTTATGGCCATTCGGTTCTGCGCGAAGGCGCCGGTGAAAAGAAACCAGAAAGCCCCAAGGATCCTGAGGGAGACAAACACCCATGATTCAACCCGGCGGTTATGCGCGCCGTATCTATAAAGGTCGCGGACCATACGCACAGTGGCTCGTTAGGATCTTGCTGCACGGCGCTCTCTGCGCCGGGATTTTTCTGTTTGGCGGATCGGCTGCCGCGCAAACTCGCGATCATCTTACTGATCAGGAAACGGACCTGGTGCGTTTTTATCAGGAACTCGACAAGCGGATTGAAGTCTTCACCAAAGCTATTGACCGCCGGTTCGCGATTATCAACGGCACTGCACAGCCGGTGTCAAAAAAGCTGGTCAAGGACGAGCCTGATTGGGGCGATGCACCCAAAGGCACGCACGCGGAACTGCTTGGCGACATCGCCGGGATCCTGGACGAAGCGATCACCAACATCGACGACGTCAGTCACCGCGACGAAAAGAATCCACTGATCTCCCGAGCTCTTCGTAAGTTGACTGCCAGCACGAAAGGATACGTGAACCAACTCGTCACGCTCAGAGATCGCGCGAAAGACCCTGATGAAATAGCGGCCCTGGAGCGGGTGGCCGACCATGCCAAAGAGATCATCGACGTAGGCGACAAGCTTCCACCACCAGCCCCGGAGCCGGACAAAAAGAAAAAGAGACCTGAAAATCAGTAGGCAGTAAGCAGGCCACAGTAGGCAGGACTACGCTTGCCTGCTTTTAATCGCACCTTGTTCTCCTCTTATTAGAGCTCACGCAAAGACACTAAGGCGCAGAGTATCTTTGACTGTCCATGTCCTATCCTTTGCGTCTTTGCGCCTTTGCGTGAGTTACTCGTCCGTTAAGCGAACCAAGGCTTGCGGACATGACCGAATTGCCTGAACTATCTCCCACTCTTTCGCGTAGAATGGCGTTAGGAGATATCAAAATGGAAAGTCGCTATTATCCCGGCGTTGAAGCCGATGTAATTAAATTAACGACCGAGTTGCGCGATCTCTTTGACGAAGACTTCGAAGTTCAGACCATGCAGGTCTCTTCAACGGCGGTGTTGCAAGCGCGCAAGTCCAGCACGTTGCGCGAAATCACCGGATTGACCGCGGCCGTCACCATCAAGATTACGCCTGAGACGGGCGGCACTCGCGTTGAAATCGGCATGCAGAAGTGGTTCGACAAGGCTGCAGTCGCTGCAGTGGCTTTGCTCGTGTCAGGTTTTCTGATCGCACTCCCAGCCCTGGGCGCCTACTGGCAATACAAATTGACGGAAGACGCGTGGAAGATAATCGAAGATCATATTTCGCGAAAAGCCGGCGGCTATGTGCCGCCGATGCCGGGACGATGTGGCACCTGCGGGACAGCCTCAAGCGCCGGCTCAGCTTACTGCTCTTCGTGCGGCGCGAATTTGCACGTGGGTATCACCTGCCCGGATTGTAATGCGATCCAGAAAGATCCCAACGGGCGCTTTTGTAACAGTTGCGGCAAGGCATTCTCCGAAGGCAGTTGAGACTAAAGAGCCTTACCATGTAGGCTGCATTCCTTGCTCGTCGCGCCTGCCTCGGCACCCGCCGGATTAGTATTGACTTGCTACGCTATTAGCCATATTGTCACGCCGCTCAGTTTCTAATTCCGAACATCGACACTTCCCTGGAGATCCTCCGCCGGCGCATTTCAGTACCCGGCTTGTTTGATCCCAAAAGAACTTCACTTCGATTTTTAACGGCCATACGATCAGGAGGAGAGCATATGAAGAAGGTTTTCTTTGTTTTGGCAATATCACTGTTGGCTGGGGGCTTTTCCCAACTGCAGGCACAGGCGCCCGAGCGCAACAGCCCGCCACCGGTGCTGCTAATCGTCCGCGAAGACATCAAGCCGGGCAAGATGCCGGCGCACGCGAAGCACTCAGCGGCGTTTGCGCGGATTTTCTCGCAACTCCAAACACCCAATCACCGGATTGCGCTGTGGCCGGTTGCAGGCAGCGAAAACGATCTGGTGTACATCACCGGGGCCGCCTCGTTTGCCGAGATCGAAAAGTTGCAGCAAGACACTGACAAGAAGATGGCTGCCGCCAGCGGTGCCACGAGAGCCGAACTCGATCGGCTCGAAAAGGAAGCACCGGATCTGCACGCCGGCATGCGCGACATGCTGACAGTTTATCGTCCGGAGTTGAGCTTCAACGCGAACGTCAACATCGCGCCGATGCGCTACTTTGCAATCACCACCGTCCGCGTTCGGCCGGGACACGATGCGGAATACGCTGACTACATCCGTACGGTGATGAACGTCGCGCGCGATAAGGCGAAGATCGACAACTATCACCTTGCCTGTTATCAGGTCATCTCGGGCGCGCCGGGCGGGACCTACATGTTCTTCCGGCCGATGAAATCACTCGGCGAGTTTGATCAGAACGTTGGTGCGAAAGTACGCGCAGCCATGACCGACGATATGCGCAAGACCGCCGACAAGACAACCGCCGATGCCGTGATCAGCAGCGAGTCGAGCACCTACGCATACGAGCCGCGCATGAGCTACGTGGAAAAAGACATGGCCGCGCAAGACCCAACCTTCTGGAATCCTAAACCCGAGAAGCCGATGATGATTAAGAGGCGCGCGAAGAAACCAGCGGCGGCAAAAGCCGCCGGAACGCAACCTCCGGCGAAGCAGTAAGATCGCAGAGCTATCTGACGGTCGCCGACCATGGCTGGTTCTGTTAGCCAAGGGATGTTCATGGCCCTGGTCGGCCCTTAACTAAGGACGGGAGCGGAATGTGGCGTCAGCGCTACCTTCCGCTCTCGTTTTGTTTGTAGACAATGAGGTGTGGCGGAAAGTCACTGACAGCTTTGAGCCGCGGAATAGGAAGAGCGGTCGGCAAGTTAACTCTTGTGCTGCTCCGCATAGAGTCGCAAAGCGGTATTAATCAAGTTCTGATATTCCGCACCCTATGACTTGAACCATTGAAAGACATCGGCGTCCACGCTCATTACAACCGGAACCTTCCCCTTTGGCAGTCGCAATTCGGCGTTATCAAAAAACGCGTCATCCAATGGTGGAATGTCAGACGTATCGATCTCCGAGTCAGTCATCTGATCAATCCGCTCCCAGTTCGTTTCTGAGGAATTCTTCAAATCGTTTGCGCTCATTCCTCGACGCCTTTCGCAAAGAAATAACCCGAATTGTATCATCGTCGGCTTCGACAAAAACAACTACGACCACGGCGTTGCCTTAGAAATCCAATTCCGACCACCCGGTACTCGCCATAGTCCGTTCGGGAGTCCAGTTGAGCGAGCATTGGAAATCAAAGGTTTCAGAAGCATCAGCAAAATCGAAGCCGTGCTTAAGGATGTTCTCTCTGTTCTTCCTCTCATCCCAGTTGAACCTCACCCACCGAGAATACCGGCGCAGTCAAGTAAGACTCTTGGCTAGTCATGTCGCAGTGCCCGCACCGGATCAATCCTTGCCGCCCGCGCCGCGGGATATAACGCCGCCAGGATGGAAACCGACAGCGCAAACGCAATCGCGCCCAGCCAAAGATAAGGCGGCAGGAAAAAGAAATCGACGAACGACGCGCCCTGCGGTTTCAGAATAAAACGAAACGCCAGACGGTTTGCGATCGCATCAATCCCCCACGCCGCCAGCGAGCCAAGCACGCCGCCGGTCAACCCGATCACCGCCGCTTCAAAGAAGAAGATGAGCTTGATCTCGCGATCCTCCGCGCCGATGGCTTTCATGATTCCAATCTCGCGCGTGCGTTCGAGAATCGACATGATCATCGTGTTCGCGATCCCAAACGAGGCTACCAGCAACGAAATGCCGCCGAGCAATCCCAGCACCGAATCAATGATCAGAAAGACCGTACGAATCTGATCCAACTGATCGACGATCGAAAAGCTGCCGAAGCCTTTTTCCGTCAGTTGCCGCCGCACCTCAGTCAAGACCACCGGATCAGTTACTCTGACAACTGCCGAGTCATACCCTTCGGCGTCCGACTGTCCCAACCCACCGCTTTGGCGGGCCAGCGCCAGCGCCACCATTCCCATCTGGCTGCGATGCTCTTTGGCCCACTGTCCGGCGGCTTTCAGCGGAATGAAGATGCGCGCGTCAGGGAGCAAGCCACGCAAACCACCCTGGCCGGCGCCTTCTTTAATCTCTGTATTGATTACGCCGACGATGCGAAAAGTTTTAGCGACCAGTTCGCCCTCGCCGTTGTCGACTGTTGAACCCTGATCCATCGGGAGACCAAAAAACCCGGGCGGCTCGTCCTCCGCGTCCTTCGGTTTGGTCTTTTCTTTCGCAGCATCGTCCGCAGGCGCCGCGAGGAACTCGATCGTCTTGCCGATCGCGTCTTCGGGCTTGTCAAAACCAAAGTCGCGCGCGAACGTGTCCTTAACTACAGCTTCGTCAGCGTCCGGCGAGGTGAGCATCTGCCCGACCTTGAAATCCTTGAAACGCGAACTGGCATTGGGCACCGAAGCGCCGCCGATGGATTCGATTTGGGAATGTCCATTGATGCGCACGTAAGTAAAGATCGACAGGCTCGGCTCGACGTAGGACACGCCGGAAATTTTCGAGATTTCAGCGATCGCCGCGTCATCAAGAATTCGCGTCGGCTCTTTATCGGGTCGGAACGACGGTCCGCGGCGGTCATTGGGATTTTCGCCGCGGCGCGCCGCATTCTGATTAGCCCCCGCCGCTGCCATCGAAAAGACACTCTTGCCAAAGACGCGCATCTCATTGAACAGATCCAGCGCGCGAAAACGCGAAAGCATGTTGCGTTGCAAACCCAGCCCGAATGAAACCATCGTCACAATCACAGCGACGCCAACAATGACTCCCATCGAAGTCAACGTCGCGCGCAACT
The DNA here is from genome assembly GCA_038210455.1 of Pyrinomonadales bacterium. GTDB lineage: Bacteria > Acidobacteriota > Blastocatellia > Pyrinomonadales > Pyrinomonadaceae > UBA11740. The sequence goes on from JBBQWP010000003.1 coordinate 8,680, forward strand.
TGGCTTCGCGCAGGTTTCTAAAAGCGAGTCTTAGTAGATCGAAGAAAGGCATAAACAAAAGGCTCTGAAGTTCGCTGCTAGATTAGCCTATTTGTGTCGCGGGGCAGTAGCCCGACCGTGAGGGAGGGCTCCGTTAGGGACAAACGATCCTCGGCTACTTACTTACCAATAATCTTTTTCCATTCTTTCACCAGCAAGACAAACATGAGAACAAAAACACTCCCGGCGATTATGCCTACCATCAGGGCAAAGGAATTCCGGCCTGCGGTTTTCAACGGAATGAAAAACTTAAGAAACAGGAAGACGTCAATCACCCCCGTGAGAGCGAGCAACCACATTTTACCGTTCACGTTGGATTACCTCTTTCAAACTGCCCCACTAATGCGCCGGCCCCGTGACCTGGGCCTTAACAAAATAACGCCCCGCGAAATCTTAAAAAGCATTCACACGGGGCGTCATAAGCGAGTGATGTCTCCGTTCCTTACTTCTTGATTTTCTCGTACTTGGTATTTACGACCCGATAACCTGAGGCAGTACCGCAAACCCACGCGCCGAAGTTGTCCTTGAAGCATTCATAGCGACCATCAACCACGTCGCGCATGATCTCTGTGCTAAACAAACTACACATAGTGAAGTTGGTTTTCACGGGATAGATTTTCGCTCCGACCGGGGCGTCCTCGTAATATAAGGTGCTGCCTCTGAGGTTCGCGCGCGGCGGCCCAATCTGAAAACTCTCAAAGGTAATTCCCACGCCCACCTTCTCACCCTTATCAACAGCTTGTTGGAAGCGCGCCAGGATAGCGCGTTTGGAATTGAGTTCCATCGAATCGCCGGCTTTCGGCTTGGCCGTCAGGCCGGGATCGGATGGACACGCTCCGTTATTGGTTTGGTCGCGGGTAGCATTCGTCGCCTGCTTATCTCCGTTCTCCGCTTTGTCAGTCGCTTTAGCCGGTTCAGGTTTGTCCTCAGCAGCGGCTGGCCGACCTTTGACGGTGCATTCGCCTTTTCTCATCAGCGACATCACCGTGTCTTTGCCCTCTCCAGTGACGTTCCCACCCTTTGGCGCATACTTATTCGCGATAAACACCTGACACCAATTCTTATCATCGCAACTGATGACTTTGAATTCGTAGTCATTCATTTGCGGGCAGGTATACACGACGCCGTACTCGAGTTTGTCGGCTTTGCCCTGTCCGGCAACAATTCCGATCCTGCCGGATGCAACCAGCGTGACGGCGCCGATAATGGCCAGCAACGCAAAAATGAGTTTGGTCAACTGACCTCCGGAAAACTTCGAAGCGATTTGATGTTTTTTCAACACTTGTCCTCTTCTTCTTTAGATAATTGTTTCGGATGGCTATGGACTTCAGATAGTCTGGTGAGATTCCAGAAGAACGGCGAAAGAGGGAGCCAGGCTCGATTCGCAAGCACGATACTACTTAAGTGCCTGCCTTGTATAGGCGTCTGATATGTAGAGAGTAGAGCGATTCCTCGAAGGACACGAAGTGGAGTTGGTCGTGTTCAGGTCCTTCGTGATACTTCGTGGATCAATCCTGGCTAAGCCAAAGAGATGTGAAACTAACGAATAGTGATCTCGAACGTGAAGGTGGTGTTGGTTTTTTCGTCTTCCGGGAACACGATGATCTCGTAGTCGTCATTCTTCGGCAACTCTCCGCTCCAGTCGCTCAGACTTTGGGCGCCCGCAACCAAATCCATGCCGGGCGCGTAGAGACCGAACAACGCGTTCTTCTTCGCTGAAGTGAGATGCAGGGTCATCGTCTGGCCCTTCGTGGCGCCGAGATGGGGAAATGTTTCTTTCCTGGGGCGTTGCCCCAGGCTCTTACACTACGCGCCTTTGGCGCTGTAAACCATCCAACGAAAATTGCAAGACGGCGCGATCAGTCAAACAAGTGATCCACCGACGCAGTGGTCCAGTCGGATAGATTGGGCGTGACGATATCTGCTTGCGCGGCGCGCAAGTCGGCTTCGGCAACGGTAGTAGTCACACCGATGGTGCGCATGCCGGCGGCGCGGGCGGCGGCGATGCCCGGCGGCGCGTCCTCGATCACCAGACACTCTCTTGCCAGCAGCGGCAACTCGCGCGCAGCCCGCCGCCTCTCATTCAGCAACTCCAGCGCCCGTTGATAACAGTCGGGCGCGGGTTTATGCGGCAATCCCGGCCCGGCGCTGACGATAATCGAAAATTCATTATTAAGCGCGGCGAGGCCCAGCACGTAATCTATCTCGCTGCGCTCAGCCATGCTGACGATGCCGAGTTGGTAATGACGCGCGGCTGCTTTGATGAACGTAACCACGCCAGCGGGCACTGGCAAATCGCTGGTGATGAACTTGCGATGCAATTCGTGCTCACGCTTGATGAGGGCATGCATAACTTCGTCAGTCACGGTCTGTCCGGCGCGCACGTACGCGGCCCGCACGAACGCCGCGTCATCCATGCCGAGCGAAGCGAAATAATCTTCGTCGGTGAGCGGAACGTTCTCGCCGAGTAAAACTTCTCGATAAGCTTTCAAGTGAATGCGCTCGTCATCGATGATAACGCCGTTGAAGTCGAAGAAGATGGCTTGAATCATTGGTTAACGTGAGAACGTCGTGTGACGTCCAAAAACTCGGCTTGAGTGGTTATCATCGGGGCACTAGCCCGACCGTCAGGGAGGGCTCAGTCCTGATGCGCCTGAGATTTGAGCCCTCCCTGACGGTCGGGCTAGCGCCGGTTCGCCCCGCTACGGGGCGCTCTTGATTGAAGCGATTGAGTCCGGTGATCTCGATTCCGTGATTAGCGCGTTTTGCTCCGCAAACAGAACCGGAAGCCGCTCGCTCTCAAGTACGTCCAGACGGCGCAGCACCTCAGTCAGCGATATTTCGTTTTTCAAATTTACCTGAAAGTCGAGATCGGCGCGGAGACGATCCTTTCCCGATTGGCGGTTCTGCGACATCATGATGATAGGGGCCTGCAAGCCCGCTACTACGGCCAACACCAGGTTGAGCATTTGATACGGCAACGGATCGAAACCTTTGATCAGAATGTAAGAGTTGAGCAGAATCCAAAAGAGGATCAGTCCCAGCGCAAAGCCGATAAACTTCCAACTGCCGCCGAACTCCGCCAGCATGTCGGCCGCGCGATCGGCAACGGTAGAACGTTTCGCCTGCTCTTCATTCACGTTGCGCGAAACGCGTTGCTGCAGCATTTTGTCCGTGCTGCGAAGCCGAGAAAAAGTCGCGCTCAGCATTTCCAGCGCCACCATGGGATTGTTACGAATGAAGCGCAGAAAGTTGTCGCGTGACAACACCGCCAGCCGCGCGTCTTCGACAATCACGGCATCGGCTGAGCGCTGCTTGCCGTCGATGATCGCCATCTCGCCAAAAAAGTCGCCGCGCGCCAACTCCGCCAGGACAATTTCTTTTTTGTCTGCGTCGGTAATGGCAATTCGCACGCGGCCACTCTCGATCAGATACATCGCATCGCCGTCGTCGCCAGCCCGAAACAGCGAGGTATCGGTTGCGACTTCACGTGTGCTAAGCAAGCGCCGCAACTCGCGTGCAGCTTCATCGTCGAGCGAAGCAAACAGCGGCACCGAACGAATCGCATCCAGCGTCATCTCTTGGGGGGTTGGTGTCGACATGGCCTTACCTCGATAAGGTGGCACAGACTTCAGTCTGTGATTTCAATTAGCATTACACTCTCTTAAGTAGAATCACAGACTGAAGTCTGTGCCACTCAAATAACTCTCCCGTCCTTCATCATGATGATTCGATTAGCGAAGCTGCTCGCCAATTCGTGATCGTGAGTTACCAGCAGCACCGTCAAACCTTCACGGTCCACCATCTCGCGCAACAGTGCCAGCAACTCGCGCGCGCGGGTCGAGTCTAAATTCCCGGTCGGCTCGTCGGCAAGCAAAACGCGCGGCCGGTTCGCGAGTGCCCGGGCGATGGCTACGCGCTGCTGCTCGCCGCCGGACAATTCCAGCGGGCGATGTTCCGTGCGGCCGTTCAGGCCGACGCGTTCGAGCAATTCGCCGGCACGCTGGCGCCGCTCAGTGCCGCGCACGCCGCCAAACGCCAGGGCCAACCGCACATTTTCCGCCGCGGTCATGGTGGTAATCAGATTGAAGTTTTGGAAAATCATTCCAACAGAGTCGCGGCGATAACGCGCCATTTGTTTCTTAGTCAAAGGCCCGAGCGGCTTCGAGTCGAACAAAACCTCTCCGGTAGTTGGCTGATCGAGACCGCCCAGCAAATTCAGCAAGGTCGACTTGCCCGAGCCCGACGTCCCCTGGATCGCGACAAATTCGCCTTCAGCCACGCTGACGTCGACGTGATCCAACGCGGTCACCAGATTGGCGCCCATCTGATAAACGCGTGTGACTGCCTGAGTTTCGATCAGAGACATAGCCCTCTATGATTTATAGGACTCATAGGACCTATAGGTCGTATAGGTCCTATCATGATTTTACTCTTGCGACTCGCCACAGTTCGAACTGCTCTTTATCAAACCCCTTCAGCGGCACTTCAAAGCGCGTGGCTGAGACACCGTTGTCCGGATCGCCCAGCAGCCCACGCACTTCGGGATCAGAATAGACGGCGTTTGAAATAACCACATCGTCGCCGGTTGATTGCCCCTCCAGGCGCGCAGCCAGGTTTACCGTCGATCCAAAATAGTCCAGACGATCGTTCAGCGTGACGGCGATGCATGGACCCGTATGCAGACCGGCCTTGAGGCTTAACGGCTGCATTCCGCTCGGCGGACTAGCAAGCTGGCGCTGTGCGTGGAGCATGGCACGCACCGCCCCCGCCGGGCAACGGAAAACCGCCATGACGGCATCACCGATGGTTTTTACCAGCGCGCCATCTTCGTCGGCGATTACCTGTTTCAAAATATCAAAATGATTCATCACGTGGCCGAACGCCGTCGCATCGCCAATCTCGCGGTACATGCGGGTTGAGTCTTTCAAGTCAGTAAACAGAACCGTCAGGGTGCCGACTGAAATCTGTTCGCCCGGCCGCAACGCTTCACTCGCAAATAGATCGCGAAAGACCTGCAGGGCCGTCACTTCAGCAGCGGTCGCCGCGGCATCACTCCAGGCCGTGCGCTCAAGGATAAACAACTGTTCGTCTGCGGTCGCGTTTTCAAAATTGATCTCGGCATTACGATCGACTTCCAACTCTTCCGCGATCCAGCCGTCACCCGTCGCCCGCAGCGTCACGGCGCTCGCGCCATCTTCAGTCACGCGCAAATGTTGCCACCCGGGAATACTCATCGTCCGCAGACGATAACGTCCCGCATCGAGCGACAAGGCGATCCCGCGGGTCGAATGCGGCGCCAGCAGTTGTTGGGCTGCCACATGCGGCATCACCTGCGGGCCACCGATGCAAAACACTTCGCTGTCAGTTTTGCGAATCGAAGGATTCGGTCGAAAAGTAAGCTCAACCGACTGTTCAAAGTTCACGGCGAAGTCGATGTTACAGCCCTGACAATGAACTGCTGAATCAAGATCCTTCAGCGAGTCCGTCGCCGGCCCGCCGCGGCAAAGCGGGCAGATCAGGTTCCATTGCAAATCGAGCATGCCCGCGCGCGTGGCCCAGAGACAAGCTTCCAATACCGAACGATCGGGTTTGTTCCATTGACGCGCGAGCTCGTAAGGCCGGATGCGCGCAATCGCCATCTCATCGGCGTTCTCAATATAGTCCACCAACAGCGCGACCAATTCGCCGTCGGTGCCCTGGCCCAACATTTTTTCGCTCAGCGCCAAAAGCCGCGCCCGGCCGCCGGAAACAAATTCAACGGAGGGTGAGAGATTCGCCGCCGTGCGTCCGTGTCTCGCCAGAAGGTCATATTCGCGCAGGGTGCGCGCAAAACTACGCGCGCTCAAAATCCCGATTTGAATCGGAATCGCGACTAGCCCGATCACGTTTCTGGGTTTGGCCCAAATTTCATAGACGAGTTTCGTCCCCACGCTTGGTCGATCGTCAAAAGGTGAATCGTTTGGCTTGTCGCTGGGCGTCAAATCCACCTCAACGCGCAACTCCATGATTGGGCCTTTGCGGTAACGACGGACTACTCCGAAACGCGTTGGCCGGGTCCACTCGAACGGCTGTTCTTCCCACTCGACCGGAATGCCAAAGGCCGTTAGCCTCATCAAACGGCGTGCGTTTTTCAGACCCTTGCCTTCGCTGAGCATCACCTGGACCGCAGGCACGCCGGTGTCGCGATTGAAGCGATTGGTGTCGGCAACCAGCGGCCAGAGTTGTTCCGGCGAGGATTCGAGATCGAATTCCCAGCGGTAGTGATAGTCACGCATAAGGAGGCTCTAAAGCTCTGTTAGGAGCGCAATGTTTATAGCACCAATTCTTCTCCTACAAAACAACACCGCTCGGAGCGACATCGCGATGTCGCTCCGAGCGGAGACGAGAACCAAAGACTCGTCGGATCTATAAATATTTCGCTCATGCGGAGCGAAGATCAGCTCGCATAACCAGTATCGATCTGCGTCACACTTCTTTGTACTCTGAATCTACATCCTCATCCGAGAAAGCTACGCGATAATTCTTTGACTGGATTTGTTTAGTGATCAGCAGGTCGTCTTTTCGCTTGAGCAGATCGGCGCGGTTGTAAACGGACAACTCAAAGTTGTAGCCGTGCGTGATGGCGTCCTTCGGGCAAGCTTCGACGCAATAGCCGCAAAAAATGCAGCGGCCATAGTCGATGTTGTAGACCTTCGCATACCGTTCGTCGACGCCGATGCGCTCTTCGGCCGGGCGCGGATCGTCCGCGGCCTCGATGTAGATGCACTCGGACGGACAGGCAGCCGCGCACAGAAAACACGCCACGCACTTTTCCCGGCCCAGCTCATCGACGTGCAGCAAGTGCTGCCCGCGATAACGCGGCTGCAGTGTGACTGGTTCCTCTGGATATTGAACGGTTTGCTTGCGCTTTGGCAGGTAGGAAAGCGTGACACTCATCCCCTGGATGATGGCTTTGGTTGATTCGATAACTTCAGTGATGATGGACATATTTTTAATTGCGAATTTAGGATTTCGGATTGCGAATTGTCAGGCCCTTGCAGCTTTCGCAGTTCTGCCCGCACTCGTAAAGATTGCTAAGAGTTCTCCAGCTTCTTGTAGTAACCATTCTCCCTGTTGAGGTGCGCCAAAATTCGCTTCATCGCAAATCTCCAGCCAATATTGAGTCTCTGAAGCTTCCTTTTCGACGATGGCGATCTTGTGAATGAAGTCATTGCGGGATTCGGCTCGGTTTGCCTCACGATAGTTCGCTCCAACTGAAGTTCCGGCCTTGACCAGTTGGTATCTGATGACGTCGCCAATTCTTCCGGGCGGCAAGGTCGCGGCAAACGCAATGATTTTCAGCGCAAATACCTTGGTCCTCTTTTCTAGCTCAAACTTGTCCATGGCAAATTCGCAATTCGCAATTCCAATTTCGCAATTCTTCTCTACTTTACACCACGAGTATGCGAAGCCACAGCTTGCCAACGATGGTCGCGCCAGACGAACGTGTCAGCAAAAGCGTAAGCGCTCGGGCCCTTAGTTGTCTCTTCCTGTAAAGTTCCGTGAATCGTCGCTCGGTCCCCGGTTAAATCGACCGTCAGATCCTGCAGTGTCCAGGACTTAATGGAAGGGTCGGGCGTCAGTGAATCGATGTATTCGCGTTTCGTGTGCGAATCGGCGCCGCCGCTATATTCATCCGCGAGAATTTTTTCCAACGCCTGCTTGTCCCCCTTCACGTTCGCCGTCGTCCATTCATTTTCCAACTTGGTTAGTTGCGCCAAAACCGCATCCTCATCATCCGGAACATCGTCGGCACTTTCAGCCGGCGAGGATTTGGCAGCCTGGTTCGGAGGAGTAGGCGTGGGTTGAGCGCGATTGTCGTTGCGCAGCAGCGGAGGAATTACCACCGCCGCGATCACGATACCGCCGATGACCAGAAAAATAATCGCCAGAATAGCGACCACCCACGGCCACTTTCGGCGCTGGGCTGTTGCCGGAGCGTACGCTTGCGCCGCAGGCGGGTTGGACTGCGATACGTTGACCGTCGCCTTTCCTGGTAGCTGACCGTAGGTTTGCGTGGCAGGCAATGCGAGGGTCTCAGGGGGCGGCGCTGCCGGCGATGGCGACACCAGGGTCGGCTGAGAATCGGCGCGACTCGAGGAGTCGCGGACCAGAGGCGTGCCGTCCTCCAGACAGAAGCTCAGCGTTTCATCGTCGAACGCGCGGTTACATGTGGGACAACGCTTCACAAGTTTCGGCTCGAATCAAACCCTGACACCTGATGCTCGGACTATTTTATTGCGTTCATGAAGGACCCTAATCCCACAAATAGGAGCCAAAGAAGGGAAAACGCAAGTCCCAGCGCTCCTGTGATGATCCCCGTAATCGCGAAAGGCCTGCCACCAAATTTATCGGGGTAGTTCTTGATCTGCTTCAGCGAGTATATCCCGAGACCGATCGCCACGGGACCGGTAATGATGCCCAGATTACAACAGAAGATGAGCGGCAGACTCAAGATTCCACAGACCATCGCGGCTACCGCCGTACTCTGCATCGGTCCGGCAATAGTTGGCGCCGGCGGTGGTTGCCATCCACTCTGAATCGGCTGTGGCGTCAACGGTTGTGGCGGCGCAAACGGTCCGGAACCAAACCCGCCCGATGGCGCGCCCCAATTCCCCGGTTGATTCGGATTGGTAAACGGCCGCGGCGGGGCCGACGACATCATGGTGGGCGGCGGTTCGTCTCTTTGAACCGAGTCCTCGACCAGAGTGGTGCCGTCCTGAGTACAAAAACTCAGCCAGCCTTCCGAGAATGTCTGATTACAAGTTGGGCAGCGTTTCATTTGGTTTTCGATAGCGGTCGCTTAGACACCGGACTTGTCCGGCACAAGTTTAGACGCGGGCCCGGTGAAGTCAGTACCGGGAGCGATAGCGACCGGGTCCTGGTCCGCGCAATCCGATCCATCACGGCATTGAGACCCGGTCGCTATCGCTCCCGGTACTGACCTCATCCCACAAATGATTTCTGAGTTCAAACAATTTCCAGTCGGTTAAAGAAGTACGAAATCTCGATCGCCGCGTTCTCGTCAGAATCCGATCCGTGCGTGGCATTCTCTCCAACTGACGCGCCGAACTCTTTGCGAATCGTGCCAGCGTCGGCTTTCGCCGGATCGGTAGCGCCCATCAAATCGCGCCAGGCTTTCACCGCGCCTTTCTTTTCCAAAACCATTACGACGCATGGCCCGCTCGACATGAATTCGGTTAAGCCTTCATAGAACGGCTTGCCGCGATGTACATCATAGAAGCCTTCGGCCTGCCCGCGCGATTGATGAATCATTTTGATGGCGCGGACCCGAAAGCCAGCCGCGATGATTCGATCGATTATTTTTCCGGTGTTCCCTGCGCTCACCGCGTCGGGTTTGATGATTGCGAATGTTAGGTTACCTGCTGGTTCTGCCATTGTTCCTCGTTTATTCAGCGATACTTCTAAAGATCTCCGGTCTTCTGATGTTCTGCTCTTTCTTGATCATGGTCTTCTGGGGACACGGTCCATCACCGTCCTTAACCTGTAGCACAAAGTCGAGAGGCTTTACCGTCAGCGACCTGCGAACTCTGAGCACGTCGACTCGCTTAAGACAGAAACCCGAAGCGTTGGCTTCTACTTTGTAGGTGGCGAAAGGTAGTTCGAGTTTATAGACACCTTGATCGGTGGTCAGTGCCGAGTATTCTTTCCCTTCAAGATCCTGCGCTACTATCCGGCTGCCAGCAATTACGGCATGGTTTGAGTCATAGACAGTTCCGGAGACGATTACTTTCTTAGCGTCTGCTTCCGACGAACGGTTCGTGTTGCCAAAAACAGAGCCGGCCAGGATAAGCGCGCCCGAAAGAAAAAGTATGAGAGGTCTCATGGTTAAAGAGTTAAGGATCGAAGCGATCAATTCTTCACCGCGGTTATGTGGCCCGCCGCCGGCACTCTTTGAGTAACAGCAGACAGTAGATAGCACATACCGGGGTCGCTCGGATTATATGTGCCTGGCTTGATCCATGTTGCGGCTTTGCAGTTTGCATTGCCCGAGCAGTCCGCCTGGCACAGCGCAAAGCTCGTCCGCTGATAGTAAGTAATTCGGGATCCATTCAAGCTCATGTTGTTCAGCACCGTGAACATCGGTTTCGGACGCGGCGTCGGCGTGGGCATGGAAGGAGGCTTGGGCGTCGCAGTCGTTCTCTGGGTCGATCTGGCGGCCTCTTCCATCGAGCTGGCGGCCTCTTCCATCGAGACCGGCGACGGAGAAGCCACGACACTTGGCACGGGGGTCGACACCGGGTACTTGCTGCTTACATCCGCTCCGCCGCCCCGCGACATTAACCACGCAATCAGGACCCCGGAAGCGCCGAGGACCAGGACGATCGCAAACACCCACGGCAAAACGCGACTACGTGATTCGCCTTGCGGATCGTCAGAGCCCACTGATCTTTGAAACTGTTCCGGCCGCGCCGTGATGGTCGACTGCGCCGGCGGCACAGTTTGACGTGGACTGGCGACAGTTGGACCAGGAACCGGCAGATTCCAGGTGGCATTGGGATCCAATGCGGCGCTCTCGCGTTCCAGTCTCGATCCGTCGTCGAGACAAAACACCAGCGACTCGTCTTCGTAATTCTTACGACAAGAGGGACAGGTTTTCATTGATGTTCTTAGGCTGACTCGCGCGAGTACTTGGCGGTCACCGGCAAGCTCACGCCAGCGCTTCCTTCATCGCTGATCCGATGTCAGCTGGTGATTTCACCACCCGAATGCCGGCACTTTCAAGTGCAGCCATTTTCTCCGCCGCAGTTCCCTTCCCACCGGCGATGATCGCCCCCGCGTGGCCCATGCGTCGTCCGGGCGGCGCTGTCTGGCCGGCGATAAATGCGACGATTGGTTTCGTCACGTACTCTTTGGCGAAAGCGGCCGCTTCTTCTTCCGCAGTCCCGCCAATCTCTCCGATCATCACGATGCCATCTGTTTCACTGTCATCCTGAAATAGCCTGAGCGCATCAACATGCGTCGTGCCAATAATCGGATCACCGCCGATGCCAATCGCACTCGACTGACCCAAACCGAGATGCGTCAACTGGCCTACGGCTTCATAAGTGAGCGTGCCTGAGCGTGAGACTACGCCGACACGACCTTCGCGATGAATGTGGCCGGGCATGATCCCGATCTTGCATTTGCCGGGCGAGATAATTCCCGGACAGTTCGGTCCGATCAGCCGACTTGATTTACCGGCCAGGTATTCCTTTACCTTCACCATGTCCAAAGCTGGAATGCCTTCGGTGATGCAGACGACCACCGGAATTCCGGCATCGGCTGCTTCCATGATCGCATCCGCGGCAAAGGCCGGCGGCACGTAAATCACCGACGCGTTTGCGCCGGCTTCTTTGACGGCGTCGGCGACAGTATTGAAAACAGGAATGCCTTCGTGCGTCGAGCCGCCTTTGCCGGGTGTCACCCCGCCGACGACGTTGGTTCCATACTCAACCATCTGCTTGGTATGAAACGTGCCCTCTTTGCCGGTGATGCCCTGGACGACCAGGCGCGTAGATTTATCGACGAGAATGCTCAACGATTACTCCTATATAAGATGAGTTATGAATGAGCGCGCAGTATAGCATGGTGTCACGGCAGATAAATTCGAAGCTAGACGTTGTCGGCCCGGCGCAGCGCTGCCAACCTGTCGATTATTTCCGGCTCTCCTTTTAGCGCGACCAGAGGTTTGAGATTCGAAATGATGTAGTCCCAATCCAGATTGTCACTTCCCTGCCGTACGACCACCGAAGCAATATCCAGCCAATCCTGCGCCCTGCTGGCGAAACTCTTGAGCACGATCAGATCCTCCGGCGAGCAGAGGCGCAACTCGATGCCCGGGAGGAATTCAACATTTGCAGCCCGACTGATCATCTGTTCCTCGAATGGCAGCGCGCCCAGAGATATGTCGACGCCAATCCCGGAACTTCCCTCCACTAAGAGCACTCGATGTTGGAGAGCAAACTCTTCAGCATCCGCACGGCGCCCTTTGTAGGATTCCAAAATAGCCGAAACAAAATCTTGCTCAGCGCCTAACCCCGTCAAGATCGTCACGTCAACATCACGAGTGACGCGAGGTTCGCCCCAGTGCTGCACGGGCAAGCCTCCGATAAAACAAAACTGCCAACCCATGCGCTCGCAGAGTAATTGAAATTGATGCGCCTCAGTGACGAGATCGATCATCGGCGGGGCAATTTGCGGAGCAGTCTTTGGAACTCAACCAGACCGGACGTTGTGCGAGGCGGAGTATTTCGCAGCGCCGCTTTGAACGCTAGATCAAAGAGCTTGATCGAGTCCTGAGTATTCGCGCGTCGAATATCTTCGCGTCTCATTCGATCGAGCTCAGGCCCAACCACTTCCCAGTTGCGGACCCATTCTCGCAAGCGATCTGTGTCTGACATTTCCATAACAATTGAACTCGGATCCAGTCTACGCTAATTTTCCGGTTTCGACGTAATCCGGGCAACGTGCCTAAGCTAGTTCAAACTTCTCGCCATACTGCGGTACTTCAATCTGCCAACCGAATCGATCGCGCAGGTGGCCCGCCATTGCGTCCGCGGCATCCGGCTCGCCATGAGTCACGAACACCTTGCGAGGCGGCGATGGCATGTCCTCCAGCCAACGCACAACTTCTTTCCAATCCGCGTGCGCTGAGAAGCCGCCGATCTTTTCGATCCGGCAGCGCACTGGAATCCATTGACCCAGGACCTTCACTTCTTTCTGACCGTCAGCAACGCGGCGGCCGAGCGTGCCCGCCGCCTGATAACCGACAAACACCACCGTCGCATTTTCATCGGGCAAGAGCCGCAGCGCATGATGCAATATCCGGCCGCCATTCATCATTCCCGACGCGGCGATAATCACGCGCGCGCCCTGCGCAGCGTTCAGACGCTTCGACTCTTCCCGTGTCGACGCCGCAATCATTGAGTGCGTGCGTAACGGTGTCGGCGTAATTTTAAGAGCAGCTTCGTATTCCTCATCGTGCTCTGGCGTCGTTCGCGCGTACGCCTGGGTCGCGGCCGCGGCCATCGGCGAGTCCACCGACACCGGCAGAATCGGAATTCGCTTTTCCTCCTCGAGCTCGCGAATCAAATAGACAATTTCCTGCGCCCGGCCAACCGCGAATGCCGGAATCAGGATCGCGCTGTTATGCGCCGCGGCTGCTTTGATAATCCGCTCGAGGGCTATCTTCGGTTCCTCAACATCGTGCAGACGATTGCCGTACGTCGATTCAACCAGAAGGTAATCGCAAGCCGGCGGCGCGACCGGATCGCGAATGATCGGCTGATCGTACTTACCAAGATCGCCCGAAAAAAGTATGCTCCGGTCGCTGCGATCATCTCCGGCACCGTCGACCTGGACCAGCACGTGACTAGAACCGAGAATGTGACCGGCCTGCCGAAACTCCGCGCGAATTCCTTTGCCTACCTGAAAGGATTCACCCGTATTCTTGACCACCTGAAGCAGCTTGAGCGCTTCTCTCGCATCCTGTTCGGTGTAAAGCGGCAGCGCCGGCAGATGTTTCGCGATCTTGTGCCGGTTGCGATAGTCAGCTTCTTCTTCCTGCAGACGCGCCGAGTCCGGCAAAAGAATTTTCAGTAAGTCCGCCGTTCCGCGCGAGCAATAAACCGGCCCACGAAAACCGTGTCGGACAAAACGTGGCAGGTAACCCGTGTGATCGATATGGGCGTGGGTGATAATCACCGCATCGACTGACGCGGCATTGAAAGGCGGCTCCTCCCAGTTGCGTTCGCGCAATTCACGCATGCCCTGAAACAAGCCGCAGTCAACCAGCACGCGCGCGCGCTCAGCTTCGATCAGATATTTCGAGCCGGTTACGGTGCCGGCTGCGCCCCAGAATGAAAGTGTCGTCATGATCTGATGTTTAGTCTTAGCGAAAGCAAAGTATCCGAATTCGCGAAGCATGTCTATTGGCTTTCAAGCGAGTGATGGTGAGGTCAGTACCGGGAGCGATAGCGACCGGGTCTCAATGCTCCACCTTGACCATGTCGCGAGGACGAGACCCGGTCGCTATCGCTCCCGATACTGACCTCATTCCCCGTGCGCACTTTCCCGTAACCACTTCCTCGCTTATGATTCAGTCCGAAAGGTCTCAGAACAAACTAATCGAATCAATGAAACAATCAAACCCCCGCTTCAACTTCTTTGCCGCCACTCTGGCCGCGATGCTCTGCGCAACCAGCGCGCAGAGCCTGGTGCCCGCGCGATCACATGATCGTTTGGGTTCAACGGCTGCGACTATCGCGTCCGTTCAATACGACGATCCGTATTCGGACTATCGCAATGCGCGCTATTCAAACGTCGGCTTATTGAATGAGCGAGACGAAATAAAACTCGGCACACAGCTGCATCGCGAAGTCACCAAGAAATACAACCTGACGGACGTCGGCCTTGATCGAGTGGATCGAATCGGCCAACGCTGTGCAAAGGCCAGCCTTCGGCCAACCATGCTCTACAAGTTTCACGTCATTCAGAGCCGCGAGATTAATGGCTTCTCACTTCCCGGCGGGCACATCTACATCACGTCGGCGCTGCTGAGGTTGGCAAACGACAACGAACTGGCGTCCGTGCTGTCTCATGAAGTCGGCCACGTGGTCGCGCGCCACAGCTTGAAGACGCTCAAGAAGTCGCAGGAATACGACGACATGGCGAAGCAGCTTGGTGAACTCACCGGAGTCGCCGGCGACATCGCCAGAGATTTGGGAGTTGCCCTGGGACAAATCGTTGCGTCGGGTTTCCTTACGATTCACACGCGCGAGGAAGAACGCGAAGCGGATTTTCTGGGCGTGCGCACGATGCCAAAGGCGGGATTCGATCCGCAGGGCATGGTGACGATGTTTCAAAAACTGCAGCGCATTGAAGAGAGCAATTCAGATCTCCTGGGCTCGCTCTTTTCCGATCACCCGGATGCCGAGGAACGGATCGCTAATACAAGGTATGAAATCGCGCGAATGAGACGGCGTTAAGAAGAAGCTAAGCCGCAAAAAGGACAAAAAGGAAGCAGCCGAAACTTGGAACTAAGCTGAAGTCCCTTTTGTGCCTTTTTGCGGCCCTCTTGTCTTACTTCCGCCGAAGAGGACAATCAATGCCGGAATCAGGAGCAGTAGATTTCTCAGCGCTGTCTTCAAACCCAATTGGCTCGCGATGATTCCACCGAAGCAGCCGCACTCCAGCGGCTCGCCATGCAGGACATAGACGTAGTAGAGCGCGAACCCACTAAAACCCAGTAGCATGAGCGCCGCCATCAGCGCGCCCAAACGCATCGTGCGGCGGATAACGAGCAAGCCGGCGATAATTATTTCGGCGGCTATCACGCCAATCGTGGCCGGCCAACGCCAGCGCTCGTAATTGATAGCGGCTGAGCTGAGCAGCTCGGCCACCTTTCCGGCAAACTCTTTCAGTATCCAAAGTTTCGCGCCCGCAGTGAAAAGAAAAAAAGCCGCCAGACCAAAGCGGCTGAGTTGGACGATAATACGTGTGATTTTACGAACGTTCATGCAGACAATGGCAGTTCCAGGAGGCCGGGAAACCCACGATGTCTTCGCCTCCGTTAGATACAAGGAGCGAGATGTTTATAGCACCCAGTACTGTGAATGTTGTTTGCTCCCGCGGGCAGAGGACATGTGACGACATGTCCTCTGCTCAAGGAGCGTTCTAATCAAGAGACCATGCTATAAATATTTCGCCCCTAACGGGGCTCCAGCAGCAAGTCGACCCCGTCGTCCGAATTTCGCATAGCGACAAATCTGCGGTTCATTCTAAGCGGCCAGCGCCACAACCTTCTCAGCCGCGTCCTTCATCCCATCGGCTACTGTGAAGCCCAAACCCGATTCGCGAATCACACGTTGGCCTTCTTCAACATTCGTTCCTTCCAAACGCACTACGACCGGAACCTTCACGCCGAGGTTATTCGCGGCGCCCACCACGCCGCGCGCGACCATGTCACAGCGAACGATGCCGCCAAAGATATTGACTAGCACCGCGCGGACGTTTGGATCAGCGAGCAGGATCCGGAAGGCCGCTTCGACTCGCTCCTGGGAAGCGCCACCGCCCACGTCGAGAAAGTTTGCCGGCTCGCCGCCCGCGAGTTTGATGATGTCCATCGTAGCCATCGCCAGACCGGCGCCGTTGACCATGCAGGCAATGTTCCCGTCCAGCTTGATGTAGTTGAGATCGAACTTCGACGCCTCGATCTCCAGCGGCTCCTCTTCGTTCAGGTCGCGCAGGTCGAGAAATTCTTTGTGACGAAACATCGCGTTGTCATCAAAATTCACTTTCGCGTCGAGGGCGATCAGGCGATTGTCTTTAGTCAGCAGGAACGGATTGATCTCCATCAAAGTCGCATCCATCGATTCATATGCAGTGTAAAGCGACTGCATGAACTTTACCGCTTGCGACACGAGCGCGGCCGGCAGCCCGAGAGCAAATGCCAGCTTCCGTGCCTGGAAAGCACGAAATCCCACCGCTGGATCGATCGTCTCTTTGAAAATCTGCTCCGGAGTTTTTGCGGCCACTTCCTCGATGTCCATGCCGCCGGCTGCCGACGCCATAAATACCGGGCGACTGCTGACGCGATCCAAAACGATCCCGAGGTAGAACTCTTTGTCGATCGGCAGTCCTTCTTCGACGAGCAGCACGCGCACTTCCCGCCCTTCGGGCCCGGTCTGGTGCGTGACGAGTTGCATGCCCAGCATCTTGGCCGCGATTTCACGCGCTTCCTCAGCATTCTTTGCCAGCTTCACGCCGCCGCCCTTGCCGCGGCCACCGGCATGAATCTGCGCCTTGACCACGACCCGCTCGCACGCCAATTCTTTCGCCGCCTGGTACGCTTCTTCGGCTGAGCGCGCCACAATGCCGCGCGGCACCGGCACGCCAAACTTCTTCAACAGTTCCTTGCCCTGGTATTCATGAATTTTCATTAATGGCCTCGATTATCAAACGTTCGGAGCGTCTTAACTTCGTATCATGTTCTCTGCTCGCTTTGACAAGAACGCTCCACGAAGTAACACGAAGAGGAACCAGATTTGTTCGTGCCGCTTCGTGTTACCTCGTGGATCGTTTCTATTTGGCGAACGGCAATCTCTTAAAAGTAAGACACCCGTAAAACGATCTCCTGATTGGAGCAAATGGAGTTTAGCGGTACAAAAGAGATGACGGCAAGCGGTCAACGGGAGCAGAATGTCCCCATTCAAGCGCAGGAGGTTTCCGCGATGACCGAAGTGACGGTGACATCTCTCGCAAACTTAAAGAATGAAGTTCGGTACGGAACCGACCACAAACTGATTACCGATGAGCCCTCCGAAGCCGGGGGCGAAGATGCAGGGCCAGATCCTTACACGCTAATTCTGGGCGCGCTTGGCAGTTGCATTGCCATGACCGTTACGCTCTATGCAAAAAGAAAAAGCTGGCCGCTGAATCGAGTTACGGTGCGTCTCCGCCAGCAACGAATTCACGCGGAGGATTGCGGTGAATGCACACACACAACAGAAGGCTTTGTGCACCGAATCGAACGTTCGGTCACTTTCGAAGGAAACCTGAGCGAAGAACAGCGAACACGTTTGCAGGAGATTTCGCACAAGTGCCCCGTGCACAAAACACTAACTTCGGAAATCGTGATCAGCGATATGAGCGATGAAGAACAGTGAGGCAATTTTCGAATCGGGACGCGTTATTTTATTGGAGCGCTCGCGTTCCAGGGACTACAACAGTGGCGACTAAAGCAGCGCGTGAACCACGAAATGGTAAGACCCACCAGAAGCGCAATTGACCGTCGTGCATTTCTTAAAGCGGCCGCGCCGTTCGGTCTCGGAGTCTGCGCCGTCGCTCGAGGCCAGATTCCAGTCGAGCGCGGACGATTCAGCCAAGAGGAAGTCCCTCTCGCCCGCGAACAGCTCCTTAGACTCGTCAACCAGGAACGCGCGATCGCAGGGCTCAGTCAATTAGCCCTCGACGATTTGGCCGGCAAGGTTGCGAGTGAACACGCCCTCGACATGGTTAAGCATGAATTTCTGAGTCACTGGGGCAGCGACGGCCGCAAATTTTACCATCGCTACTCTTTCGCCGGCGGCACTGATGCCGCCCAGGAGAATGCATCCGCAGCCGAGTACATTCAGTCAGTAACTCCCACCGCGGTCATCCAGGATTTGCGGGACATGCATGTCTCGATGCTTGAAGAGACTCCGCCTTACGACGGTCATCGCAAAACAATTCTTGATCCGTATCACACGCATGTGGGCTTCGGGATCGCCTTGCAGGGGCACAGTCTCAGACTCGACGAACTCTATCTGGCCCGTTACGTTCACGTCGATCCAATTCCGCAGCGGGCCAAACGGAAATCGACGGTAGTCGTGACTGGAAATCTACTCAACCCAAGCCACTTCCTGAATCAAGTTGATGTTTTCTATGAACCGTTACCAACGCCGCCGGCTCTCGAATGGCTGCGGGAACCCCGGCCGGTTTCGCTCCCGGATTTATACGTGACGCTCCGGCCTAAAGCTCTCGAAGGAACCACTTACCCGGATGGCAGTCGGGGAGATTATGTTTGGCGACGCGACGGGAAATTCCGCGTGCCCGCAAAACTTTTTAAAGACGAGCCAGGCATCTACACTCTGGTCTTCTGGATCAGACGGGTGCCGGCAGACAAAGGCTTTCCCGGAGCTGAGATTTGCATCCTGAGTGAATGATATGTCTCAGAAGCCCGACTGTGAGGGAGGGCTACGGTCGGCTACATTCAAGAGTCTGATGACGAGTCGGTTTGTGATGATAGTTGAGCCAGACGAACGTTGCCCTTGCTCAAGCGCGGGCTTCTGACACGCAGATGGACATCGAACTAATCAGCCGTCGTTCTTTTATTAAAGCTGCAGCTCCGCTCGCGCTGGGGCTCGGCGTCATCGCACGCGCCCAGATGCCGGTGGAGCGCGGACGGTTCAGCGAGGACGACATTCCGCTGGCCCGGGAGCAACTGCTGAAGCAGGTTAACCTTGAACGGGCGGCCACCGGCCTGAGCCAGCTTCAGCTCGACGAATTGGCGTGCAAGGTCGCGGGCGAACATGCGCGTGACATGGTCGAGGGCGACTTTCTCAGTCACTGGGGCAGCGACGGACGCAAGCCTTATCATCGTTACTCGTTCGCCGGCGGTACTGAGGCCGTGCAAGAGAATGTCTCGTCCGCCGAAAACATTCAGTCGCTGACCACGACGGGGGTCGCCAAAGATCTTTATGAAATGCACCAGTCAATGTTCCGTGAGGTGGCGCCCAAAGACGGCCATCGCAAAACGATTCTATTTCCACGGCATACACACGTGGGATTTGGGATCGCAGTGCTGGGACGCAACTTGAGAATTGATGAGCTTTATCTGTCAAGATACGTCAAAATCGATCCTATCCCGCGGGTGGCAAAGCCTAACGCAACCGTAGTGTTAAGGGGCCAGCTTAATCTGAGCCACTATTTGAATGGCGTCGAGGTTTTTTATGAGCCCCTGCCGTCTGCGCCAAAAATCGACTGGCTTCGTGAACCTCGCTCGTACGGCATGCCACCCGGGATGAGCAGATTCCTGCCGCGATTGCCTGAAAGAATTACTTATGCGGATGGCAGCAAGGGCAGCATCGAGATTGACAGCAGCAACCGGTTTCGCGTGCGCGTGCCGCTTTCGAAAGCGCCAGGCATCAACACGCTAATGGTATGGATCAAAACCGGGCTGCCCGGAATTGCGTTCCCGGCTTCACAAATTTGCATCCGCGTTGAATAGGTCGAGCGAAGCTTAGCGGCGTCCATCAAGTCGGCGAAGCCGACGGCTTATCTCTAGCCCACAGCGCAAGCTGTGGGAACCCGTTAGAGATCGATCTAAAGCTCGCGCAGCGAGCGACATGATCTGCTCCGATTCTACCTAATCATGTTTCTTATTGTGTCGCTCCTCCGGAGCTACGATCCTTGCGCGCCCAACTAACCCACAGCTTGCGCTGTGGGCTACTAGCATTTCGTCGGCTACGCCGACTAGCTGAGCCGGTAAATCATGAGCCAAGATATGCAAACTGAAAGAAGAGTTGAGCCGCTGCGGATGAGATCTTCCGTCTTAAAGTTGATTGGCATGGTTCTAATTGCAGTCGTCGCTGCACCAATCACCTGTTCCCAACAACCCGTCAACAAAGCGCAGCTCGCGGCACAGGTCCGTTCCGAATTTCTCCACGCCTGGACCGGTTACAAAAAATGTGCGTGGGGTCATGACGATCTGAAACCGCTGAGCAAGGGTTATCACGATTGGTACGCCGAACCTCTCTTGATGACGCCGGTCGATGCGCTCGACACTATGATCCTAATGGGCTTGAACGATGAAGCCAGGAGTACGCGTGAATACATCGTTAAGAATCTTTCTTTCAACAAAGACTTTGACGTGCAGAACTTCGAGATCACGATCCGCCTGCTCGGTGGTTTGCTTTCGAGTTACCAACTCACGGGAGACAAACGCCTTTTGGATCTCGCCGAGGATTTGGGCAACCGACTGCTGCCGGTCTTTAATTCGCCAACTGGCCTGCCGTATCGCTACGTCAATCTCAAGACCGGCAAAGTTCGCGGCAACGTAACCAATCCTGCTGAAGCAGGAACTCTGCTGATTGAGTTTGGCACGCTCAGCAAACTTACGCACAAGACGGTCTTCTATGAGAAAGCCAAACGAGCGCTGGTTGAGATTTACAATCGACGCTCGCCCATCGGCCTGGTCGGCACCTGGATCAATGTCGAGACCGGAAAGTGGACTGACACCGATAGTCACATTAGCGGGGCAATCGATAGTTATTACGAGTACCTTCTGAAATGCGCGATCCTTTTTGACGATCAGGACTGCCGGCGCATGTGGAACGAAAGCATTGCGGCCATCAACAGATATCTCCGCGATGAAACAAAAGGCAGGATGAAACCTGAGTTGTGGTACGGCCATGCCGATATGAACACCGGCCAAAGAACTTCTACCACTTACGGCGCATTGGACGCTTTCTTTCCGGCGGTGCTGGCGCTCTCAGGTGATCTTAATCGGGCCAGGCTTCTGCAAGAGTCTTCGTATCGAATGTGGATGAAGCACGGCATTGAACCGGAAGAGATCAATTATCAAACGATGGAAGTCACCGGACCGGGTTATCCGCTGCGGCCAGAGATTGTTGAGTCGACCTATTATCTCTATCACTACGCGGCGGAGAAACAGGCCGCGTTTAGACGAGGGACTCGTCCCTCGCAGGCGGCACAAGTGCCGCCTCTAAACGAAGGGAGTAGAGATCTCGACCCGAATCACTATCAACAGATGGGCGAGATGATGTTCCGTGACTTCGTCAAATACTGTCGCACCGACGCCGGTTACGCGGCGCTGAAGAACGTGGTGACAAAAGAGCAAACCGACTCAATGCAAAGCTTTCTCTTCGCCGAGACGTTCAAGTATTTCTATCTCTTATTTGCTCAGCCGAGGACGCTCGCCTTCGACAATGTCATCTTTAATACTGAAGCGCATCCGGTCAGCAGGACGTGGTAGCACCGCTTTTGTGCTCCCGCAGGGCCAGAACAACACGCCGTGCCTTTGCCCAAAGACCCCGCCCAGCGGACGAATGTAAATAGCCCAGCAGTTTACTGCTGGGATAAGAGAGTAATGAACGTGAGTCCGTGAAGCGGACGGCTGAGCCGCAAAGGCAAAATCAAATCACTCAGCCGTCCGCTTCACGGACTTCGTCTTTGACATTCCCGCGCCCCCAGCAATAAATCGCTGGGCTATTTTCATTCGTCCGCTGCCGCGGATTTTTTGGATAAAGCCCCTCTGTTAACACTTCAAACAGTCGCAACGTCTTCCCCACAGACAAGGCTTTCAGGTAGTATTCGCCGAGGAAAAGCACTCTCCCCCTCAAATCAGAAGGCAGTAGGCAGGAAGAAGTCGGCGCTGTCTGACCGTCATCGACGCCTGCTGCATTTCAGTCATGGAGAGCGCTGATGAAAACTCAATACTCGACATTACCGTTTCTGCTTTTAGTCTCTCTTACAGTCCTGCTGTCGCTTGGCTTCTTTTTCCTGCCGCTGCTGGTCACGTGCCAGACGCGCGAGAGGCGAGTTGGTGCAGACAACGCTTCTCAAACAAGTTCAGACGCGAATAAGTCGCCCGCGAATCCAAATAAAGCAGACAAGATGCCTGCGCTCCCGCCGGCGGACGTCGTGAAGGTGGACGTCGATCTTGTGGCGATCGATGCGTTGGTGCTGCAAAAGAAAACTGCGCGCGTGGTGGGCGGTCTGAAAAAAGAAGACTTCCTGCTCTTCGAAGATGGCGCGAAACAGGAGATCACGCACTTTAGTCAGGACACTTTGCCGCTGTCGGTGCTTTTGCTGATCGATCGTGGCGGTTGTCTCGATCCGTTTGGGGACAAAGTGCATCACGCCGCGAGTGACGCAATCGCGCGGCTGAAGCCGTCGGACGAAGTGGCGGTGATGACGTATCACAACACGACGCGTCTGCTGCAACGCTTCACCCGCGATCGCTCTCTGGTCGAGGATGCGCTGAATCGCGTTCCGGCTCACGACGAAGAAGCGGACCATTGTCTCAACACGCTGTTCTTTGACGCCGCGGACTACATGATCAGAGCGAGCAATCCGGTCGGACGCCGCGTCGTGATCTTGATCACCGGGGTCACTCGAAACTTTGATTGTCCCAACAGTCCGTCGGGCAAATCGGCGGCCCAGGCGATCTATGAGTCGGGCAGCGTCGTCTGCGGCATCATCCCAAAAACGACGGGGCAGGTGATCGAAAACGGCGTCATGATCTGGGCCAGTCGGATTGGAAAGGTGCAGGGGCAGGGTTATCTCGACATTCAAAATCTGGCGAATGAAACGGGCGGCGAAGTTCTGGCCGACAAGCCTGAGAATCTCAACGCAACCTTTCAAACTCTGATGGATCATCTGCGCAGCCGCTACAACCTGGCGTTTAGCTCTTCAAATAAAAAGCGAGACGGAACAACGCGCAAGTTGAAGATCGACGTGGCACCCGCGGCTCATCCTGCAAAAGACAAGTTGGTCGTCAAAGCGCGCCGCACTTATATAGCGCCGAGAACCTAAGTTCGCTCAATCGGGTCAGAAGCCCGACCGTCACGGAGGACAACCAGCGCTGATGGCCCTCCCTCACGGTCGGGCTTCTGACACCGGCAGCTGACAATCCGCTATGCTCCACCCCTTCAGTTAGTCCCATGAAAGGAAGAGATGAAAATGAAGCTCAAGCTGCCAAATAATCTACCCGGTCTAATCCTCTTTGCCCTGCTTTCCTCGTTACCGATAGCTGCACAAGGCGTGCGGGTTGAGGTGGCAAAGCATGCGACCAGGATTCCCAAGGTGTGTCAGTCAGTCGTTCCGGCCTCAATCGAAGGGACGATCGACCTGCCCGCTTTAGTTAAGGAAGCGCGGTGCAAAGGCGCGGGCGACATGATGGCTGAGTTCACGTACGTGATGAATGAAAGCCGCCGTGAGAACAAGAAGGGAAAGATAAAGGAAGACACGACGACTTACGAGGTCTTTATTCCGACTTTGAAAAGCGGCATGAAGGCGAGGGGCATAACGCTCGTGACAAGTCGTAACGGCGTGCCCGTGCCGCCCGACGAATTGGAAAAAGAACGTTTGAAAACCGGCGAGCGTCTGGAAAAAGAAGAGAACAAAATCGCGAGCGTTGCAACGCCATCGCCAACAAACTCAGAGGAGCCGAAAGGCCTGCTGCCGCTCGGCTCGTATGGGCGCTCAGGTGTGAACCGCAGTGCTTTGGGGGCGCGGACCGGCGGCATAACTCTCTCAATCCATGATTTTCTCAAAATATGCGATTTGACTTTCCTCAGACGCGAACCCAAGGACGGGCGTGAAGTTCTGGTTTTCCGTTTCACCCCGCGAACAGATGCACAATTCGACGTCAACAATAAATACATTACGCAACTTACGGGCGAGATTTGGATCGACGCCGCCGACCGCATCGTCACACGGCTCGCCGGCTGGCCACGCGATTCGAAACCAGCAACTGAATCAACGACTACATCGACTGAAAAACCCCCGGCCGTTTACGTCGAAATGATGCGCGTTCGGGAAGGGATTTGGCTGCCGCACGTGGTACGAATCAACGGGATGGACTATCCCACACTTTTCGATCATATTACTTTTGAAAGCACTTCGAGCTACAGCGACTACATACACTTTTCCACTGAGATTAAGGACGTCAAGGTGGGGGCACCCAGCAACCCGTAGCTGCTGCAGACCTGATGAATGAAGAGCACCATTATTTGCAGTGCGGCGACTGGTCGCCGCTTTGGTCTGGAGCGCTCACCTTGTAAACTCAATCCCCAAATGACCGTCACAAGTCGCGACCGACAAAGCGCTGACAAGTCTGCGCACTCCAAAAAGTTGACCGCAACCGTTCTGCTGCTTTGCTTCGCTTTCATAACGCCACACCCTCGAAGCCAGACGAAGCCACCTCCACCTCCGGACAGGCAAAGTCTGATCGCTACAGCGAGCGAGATCATGACGTCTGCCCGTTACTGTGCGTTGATTACGCTTGACTCAAACGGCCGGGTGCGTGCCCGCACGATGGATCCGTTTCCGCCCGAAGAGAACATGGTCGTCTGGCTGGCGACGAATCCAAAGAGCCGCAAAGTCGCCGAAATTCGCCGCCACAACCGCGTCACCCTCTATTACTTTGTGCGCGACGACCAGGCCTATGTCACCATCTCAGGCCGCGCGCGAATCGTTCGTGACGCCGCTGAAAAAGCCAGGCACTGGAAGGATGAGTGGAAGGACTTCTATCCCAATCGTAACTACTTACTCATTGCCGTGACGCCGGAAAAACTGGAGCTGATCAGCGTGAAGCAGGGTATCATTGGCGACTCAATTACCTGGACGCCGTCGGCAGTTACGTTCGGGACTCGCAAGCCCAGACATTGAACTTTAGCCGCCCGTGCACTGATGACCTTCCTCGAAACCGAGAGTCGACAAAAGCTTATCGCTCTGCTCCAGTTGGCCTATTCAGGTGAGTTGGCGGCGGCGTACGCCTATCGCGGGCACTGGAAGTCGGTGAGCAATACGGACGAGAAGGCCGCGATTCAAGCCATTGAGAACGACGAGTGGCGTCATCGCCAACTCGTGGGTGAAATGCTCTCAACCCTGGCCGGCGCGCCTGAGCCGCGACGCGAAATGCGGGCGAACTTGATCGGCCGCACGCTGGGATTCCTGTGTCACGTAATGGGTTGGTTGGCGCCAATGTACGGCGCCGGTCGTCTTGAGAGTCGAAACATTCGCGAGTATGAAACCGCCGCGCGACATGCGCGCGACTGTGGCCGAAGCGATCTGGTTGATTGCCTGTTGGAGATGGCGGAGGTCGAGTGGGACCACGAACACTACTTTCGCGCGCGGGTGCAGGAACACTTCCTCGGCCGGCGACTTCCCATCTGGCCCCAGCCGCCCGCAAAGGACTCGATCAGACTCTCGTTTGCGCAAGAGTTACCGGCGCTTTCGGATCAGAGTGCTGCGCAGCGTATCACCACGCGAGCGGCGACCGAAAGCTGAAGAACTCCACATCCCTTAACGGTTGGCCTTGCCCGCAAAAATGGTTAGGCCTTAGTATTAACCCATGTCCGCAATCTTATTTGACTCGAACGCCCTGGTTGAGATATTCCGCGAAAATGACGTCGCGAAGCTGGAGGTGTTTGGATCAACAGCTCGAGGCGAGGCCACCGAGGACAGTGATGTAGATTTGTTGGTCGAGTTTTCAAAGCGCAAGAGCCTGCTTGCTCTGGTTTCGCTCGAAAGAAAAATATCGGCCGCGCTTGGCAGAAAAGTGGATTTGCTCACAGAAGCCGCAATCAGTCCTTACATCCGCGAGCAAATCAATCGCGACCGTCGAGTCATCTATGAAGCGAGATGAATCCTTTTACCTGCGACACATTCTCGACGCAATAGCAAAAACCGAAGAATACCTGCAAGGCCGGGATGAAGCGGCCTTCGGCCAAAACACCTTGGTCCAAGACGGAGTAATCCGACAAATAGAGATTATCGGCGAAGCAACGAAGCGATTGTCCGTCGAATTACGCGGTCGTTACCCCCACGTTCCCTGGGAAGACATAGCCGGAATGCGCGATAAACTCATTCACGACTATTTCGGAGTAGATATTGAAAAGGTCTGGCTGACCGCAGTCGATGACCTACCGAGTCTTAAGGCCGAGGTGCAAAAGATTCTTGCCGCGAATGCCCACTAATACTTGTTCGGCGGCAATGCGTAGTTACTGTGGACAAATCCAAAATCTATCTGCAGGAAGCGAAGGCGAAAGCGGACTTTGCTAAACGATCATTTTCTGCGTTCCGAGATGCGGAACGGCGGTCGTCTCTTTTCGACGTATTCTTTCACTTGCATCATTTTCTTGTGCACGCGACGAATATCGACCGGATCCTTGATACCCAACCCGGCAGTGACCGCCATGCGATTCTCGACGGTCGCGTTGATCTCTCAAGCGTGGACTTGAAACCTTTCCGTCGGCTCAGAAATCACTTGGAGCATTTCGACGAGCGCCTTGATCGTTGGGTTCGCGATTTCGACGGCCAGGCTCTTTTCGACATGAACATCATCACCGGCGGGAAGGGCTTTCCTGCGAAGGCATTCCTGCGCGCGCTCGACGGAGACATTTTTAGATTCCACGGCGAAAGCTACGATATGGTTGAATTGTATTCTGCTGTTGTCGAAATTGATCGTCGCCTGACAACTGCTCTTGATGTTGAAAGATAACTAATTGCCTCCGAACAAATCGTTTTGGCCGGAGCGCGTTTCTTAACTCGATTCATCCGCGATGCTTGATTGAATTCGCGCCGCCGCGTTAACTCAACCGGTGGGCGTCATTGGGCGGCGATTGACTCTCGGCCGGAATTCCCGTACAAAGCTCGTCGTTTCGCCAAGCTCACCGTTTTCGATCATCAGTCACTTTCTATGAGGAGAAACCATATGCCCCAGACCAGAAGAGCTAAGAGAACGTTCCCCCGAAGAGTTATTTTCACTTCGTGCTTGATCGCGCTGGTGCTCTGTGTCGGAGCCTGCGGCAAAGCCGGCGGCGGCAACATGCAGTTAAAGTCCGCAGCGACCGGCGACAAGGACATGCCGGTGAAATCCGGTTACGCTTTTTCCGTCACCAAGACCTTTACGGACACTGCCAATCAGATCACCACCGCGCCGAGTTATCGGGTGTATGCGGCCAACTATGATCTCGATGCGGGAAACTTCGCGCTGACTCTCGACAAGCCGCTCGCGTCTGACGATCAGGTGCGCGTGGTGTTCAGTCTGGTGGGCGACCAGGGCGGCAACGAAAAGACTGCGGCCAAGGCCGGAACCTACTCGGCCAAAGCAGACAAATTCATGAAAGTCGAAGATGCGCTCATCGTGTCGCGCAAAGGCGGAGCGGACACCAAGACCTGGCTCGAGCGCAGCACGTTGACGGGCGACGCGAAAGTAACCTCGGTCTCTGGCGACACAATCACCGGTGAAGTCGATCTAACCAGCGGCGCGATGTCGATCAAAGGACCGTTCACCGCGAAGATTTTGGTGAGGAAATAGACCGATCGCGAACGTCAGAATACGCCCAGCCAAAGCCTTCGACGTCGAAGCGATCTGCTCTTTGTTGTTCGAGTCGTTCGCCGAATATGAGTCCCTCTACACGCCGGATGGTTTTGCCGCGACCGCGCTTAAGACCGAGCAGATAGCCCTGCGCATGTCCGAAGGGCCTGTGTGGGTTGCCGTCAGCGGCGAAAGAATCCTGGGCACCGCGTCGGTAACGCCGAAGGGCGATTCCCTTTACGTTCGGGGAATGGCGGTGCTGCCTTCAGCCAGAGGGCAACGAATAGGTGAACTGCTGTTGACACATATCGAGCAGTTCGCTGCCAGCGAAAACTTTCGACGGCTGACCTTAAGCACCACGCCATTCCTGTTTCGGGCCATCCGACTCTACGAACATTTTGGCTTCCAGCGCACCGATGAAGGTCCGCACGACTTGTTCGGCACGCCGCTCTTCTCAATGGAAAAAATCCTGTTTGATAAGCAGCCCGCGGAGCGGGTGAAAGCATAAAGCCTGGGTGAAGCGGAGCGAAACCCCAGGTCAAAGACCAATGAGAGTACAGAGCGCGCCCAGCGTGCGATAGCTCAAAAACCCTAATCTACTTATGATGAATGGCTGTCTCCGCACTTCGCGGGCTCCTCTCTTTATTTTCCATTTGTTCCTTGGGTTCCGCTACGCGGGCTCAGGGCCAAACGTCGCAGGCTGAAGTCTTCTCACTCATCACAAATCATGTACAATGACCTCCGCATGACGGAAGCAATTGCGAAAGAGGAACGCCGGCCGTCGCTCGGCGAAGAAATCGCCAACAGCATCAGTCACGGCATCGGCCTGATTCTGGCTGTCATAGCGACGCCAATCTTAATAGTCGCGGCGCTGCGTTACGGCAATACCTGGAACATGATCGGTGTCAGCGTGTTTGCGGCGTCGATGATCTCGCTGTATCTCGCCTCAACTCTCTATCACGCGCTGACGCACGAGCGAGCCAAACGAATCTTTCGCATGTGTGATCACAGCGCGATTTTCCTTCTGATCGCCGGCACTTACACGCCTTTCACCCTCGGCGTGCTACGCGGACCCTGGGGATGGACGCTGTTTGCGCTCATCTGGGCACTGGCTGCTGTGGGCCTAACGATGAAAGCAGTCTTGAGAGCAAGATACAGTTGGCTGTCAGTGGTTTTGTACTTAGTCATGGGATGGTTGGTAGTGATTGCTGCTCCCCAGATATTAAGAGTCATGCCCTGGTCGGGTCTGGCGTGGATCGCGGCGGGCGGGATCGCCTACACGACCGGTGTCGGTTTCTATGCGGCGCATCGCGTTCGTTATGCCCACTTCGCCTGGCACCTGTTTGTGATCGCCGGAACCACCTGCCATTTCTTCGCCGTGCTTTGGTATTCAGCTTAGTCTAGAGTACCGACTTCAGTCGGGTCTTTATTAAGCTGAGAAAGCCCAACTAAAGTTGGTACTCCGAAACGCTGGCTCTGGCCCATCGCTCAGTGCTATTATCACGCCACTTCTTAACCGCTATGTGCAATCGTTACGAATTACATTTCCGCCCCCTTGTTAGCCGCGCGAACCTCTTCGCCGACTAGCCGTCGTTCATCAAAATCGCTGCGCTTGTCTGACACTGCTTCTGCAAGTGTCTCGCCCGAGTGTTCAAACAACGAGGAGGGATCATGTCAACCGCAATTGCACCCAAGAGACCTGAGATCAAAACCGAGCTACCCGGACCAAAGGGGCGGGCCATCGTAGAAGCCGATGCGAAGTTTATGACGCCTTCGTATCCGCGCCCATCGTTCAAGCTGGTGGCCGAACGCGCGAAGGGCGTATGGGTCGAAGACGTGGACGGCAATATCTTTTTAGACTGCAACGCCGGCGTGGCCGTGTGTTCCACCGGTCACTGCCACCCCGAAGTCGTGCGCGCGATCCAGGACCAGGCCGCGGAGCTGATTCACATGTGCGGCACCGATTACTACTACCGGCAGATGCCGGAGCTGGCCAAAAAACTCGACGAGATCGTGCCAGTGCGACGCCCGACGCGCACGCATTTTGCCAACAGCGGCACCGAAGCTGTCGAGACTGCTTTGAAGCTGGCGATGCACGCCACCGGCCGCGAAAAATTTATCGCCTTCTTTGGCAGCTTTCATGGCCGCACGCTGGGATCGCTATCGCTTACTTCGTCGCGGGCCGCGCAGCGCGTTGGATTTAAACGCCAGGCGCTCGACGTGGTCCATGTTCCCTATCCAAACGCCTATCGGAATCCGTTCAGCGCTGAAGACTGCGGCAACGGCGGCGCGGCCCAGGGCGCTTTGAATTGGATCGAGAACCGGCTGTTCAAAACCACGACGCCGCCCGAGGAAGTCGCGGCCATCGTAGTCGAAGCCGTGCAGGGCGAAGGCGGTTACGTGCCCGCGCCCGAAGGATTCCTGAAAGGCCTGCGTCGTATCTGCGACGAACACGGAATCATGCTGATCGTTGATGAAGTCCAGAGCGGCATGGGCCGCACCGGAAAAATGTTTGCGTGCGAGCATTACGAAGTCCAGGCCGACATCGTCTGCATCGCAAAAGGGATTGCCTCGGGCTTACCCATCGGCGCGTGCGTCGCGCGCGCTGATTTGATGAATTGGAAGCCGGGCGCGCATGCGTCGACCTTTGGCGGCAATCCAGTCTGTATCGCGTCGGCGCTGAAAACGATTGAGTTGCTCGAGCGAGAACTCGTAGCCAACAGCGCCGAAGTTGGCGCTTATCTCAAGCGCGGCCTAGACAAATTGATGAACAAGTACGAGTGCATCGGCGACGTGCGTGGCTTTGGGATGATGCTCGGGGTCGAGTTCGTCAAGGACCAAACGACCAGAACACCCGACCCGGACCTGCGCGATCGCGTCGAAGTCGCCAGCTTTGAACGCGGCCTGATCCTGCTGGGCTGCGGCCCGAACAGCATCCGCTGGTCACCACCGCTAATCCTGACGAGAGAGAATGTGGACGTGGCTTTGGAAATTTTTGACGAAGCTATCGCGGCCTCGAAGTAAATTTGGAGTGCTGTGGCAAGCGCAGCGCGACACCGCTTTGGATGTGACGTACCCTCGGACTTAACCAAAGCGCCGTCGCCGCTTCGCTCTGCCGGCGCACTCCAAATAGGAGACTCTCAATCATGTTCGAAGGCACAGTCATCTCAATCAACATCGCACCCGACGGCGCGGCGCCCATGCAATCAGTCAACGAAGCGCGCGCCATCCCCGGCCGCGGACTGGAAGGCGATCGTTATTTCGACGGCAAGGGAACCTTTTCAAAAGCGAAGCCCGACCGCGAGCTTACCCTGATCGAAGCCGAAGCCATTGAGGCGATGAAGCACGAACTCGATGTGGATTACGGACTCAGCGACAGCCGCCGTAACGTCGTTACTCGTGGCGTGCCCCTGAATCATCTGGTCGGAAAGGAATTCTGGATTGGCGAAGTAAAGGCGCGCGGCTTAAGGCTGTGCGAACCATGCTCGCATCTACAGAGACTTTCCCATGAAAAAGTTCTGCCGGGGCTGGTGCATCGTGGCGGCCTGCGCGCGCAGATTCTGATTGAATGAATAATTCGCGTGGGGGACGCGGTACAGAACCGCGCGCGGTAGCGAGCGGGTCATAGACTCAACTTGAATTGACGCACCCGGTCGCTACCGCTCCCGGTTCTGTATCTGCCGCTCGCGCCAAAGTTAATCGACGCACCCAATTCCGCCTCTATACTTCCGCAGCCGCCATAACCATCCGCAATATTAGTTGGCATCGAAGCGAATTGCAGCAGTAGTTTCTTCCCTTCGTCGCTGAGCATTCCGCTGACTTGCAGACCGCCATTCGGCGGCGGCACCAACGACCACGCACTCATGCGCGCGCTGGCAATTCCGCCATCAGCCGTCACAACTCCGGTAGTCGAATCAGCCAGCGAACGCGTCTCCCGCGCGTCGGAACTGGAAATATCAAAGAGCAGACTAACCAACTTTTCTTCGCGCAGAGCGAGGACTCGGCCTTTGAGTGCGAATGTCTCGCTCTTTCCGGCAAAGCCGCCGGAGTAGGTGAATGTGCCGCTGGTTACGCGATAAGTCTGCGCCCGGTGTAGCCACGCAAGATCGAGAGACAGCGGTACCCTGGCATTTGGGCTGCCCTCGATCACCACAATCTTGAACGGCGAAGTGATCATCTGCGTTACCATCATGCCCTTGCCCGGTTTCTTTTCGCCGATGTGAATTTCGCCACCAACTTCGCGGGTAAACTCAACCGCGTAGCCGCCGGTGTTGCGCTCACCCAAAAACGCGGCGACGACAACGCTCGCTTCGAAGAAGTCCTTATCAAGCGGTGGCAGACTCCCATCCAGCTTTCTCAGATCCTGATAGGTCCGCTGGTCGCGCAACACCGCGACGAATGGATGGGTTACGGCAGAATGAAAGCCTTCCGCCAGAACTTTCATTTGGCCCGACGCGGGTTTCCCTTTTTCAAGGACGGCCGCTTTGGCCTTTTGGGATTTCGGTTCCTGCTTAGTGAAACCCTTCGGTGGCGGGACCGTGACAATCAGCAGCGTTGAGAGGGCTATCGAACCAAGGGTCTTGAGGCCTGACATTCTGAATCCTCCTCGTCTCCTGTTAGAGCGAAGAGACTAGCTTTCGGTTGCACGAAGATGGGAAAACCCGGAGTGTCAGAGTCGATATCGCACGTGCTTGCGCAACTCTTCATCCTCAACTTCGATGTTCTGCAGACGCAGCATGACATCAGCGTTTAAGTCCCAACCCGATCGCTCACCGGCTGCAAGTTTCACCGTACCGGCGGCGGCGATCATCGCGGCGTTGTCGGTCGATAGATGCGGCGAGGGGAAGTAAACCGGCAGACTCAATTTTTCTGCAGCCACGCGCGCGGCCTCGCGCAGAGCGCCGTTGCATGCCACGCCACCCGCCACAATCAGTGTCTTCGGGTGATACTCCAACGCTACGCGTTCCATCGTCGTGACGAGCGAACGCACGACTGTGTCCTGGAAACTCGCGGCGAGATCTTTAATGCCCTGCGAAGGCTCTTCGCCGTTCTGCACCGGTTGCAGTCCTGACTCGCGCACGTATTTCGTCACTGCCGTTTTCAGTCCACTGAAACTGAAATCCGGGCGATTGTCACCCATCCGCGGCAGCGAAAACTTCACCGCCTTCGGGTTCCCTTCCCGCGCCAGCCTTTCGATAATCGGCCCGCCCGGATAACCGAGCCCGAGCAGCTTGGCGACCTTATCGAACGCTTCGCCCGCCGCATCATCGCGCGTGCGGCTGACGACTTTGTATTTGCCGGGTTCAGGCACAAAGAAAAGATTCGTGTGACCGCCGGAAACGATCAGCGCCAGCGCCGGATGCTCGACCGGCGGATTCTCAAAGCAGACCGAATAGATGTGTCCTTCGATGTGGTTGACGCCGACCAGTGGTTTGTTCAGCGCAAACGCCATCCCTTTGGCATACGAAACGCCGACCAACAACGAACCAATCAGGCCGGGCCCAACAGTCACCGCAATGCCGTCAATTTCATCCTTCGTCGTCTCAGCTCGCGTGAATGCCTCTTCAACAATCGGAACAATCTTGTCCAGGTGTTCGCGCGAAGCGAGCTCCGGCACGACGCCGCCAAAGCGCGTATGCGTGGCGATCTGCGAAGCGATAACAGACGAGACGATCTCGCGCCCATCGCGCACTACAGCGGCCGCCGTTTCATCACAGGAACTTTCGATACCGAGAACTAGCATTGTCAGTTATTAGCGACAACGATACCTGTGGCGGATCGCTCTGTGCAACTCTGTGGCCCTCGGTGTCCTCTGTGGTGAATTTATCTTGGGGCTGCTCTTACCACAGAGGACACGGAGAACCACAGAGATCTCGGCGAGGTTGGGATCGCATGAGCACTAAGTGATGGATAGAGATGTTTGGAGTTCCGTTAGGAACGAAATATTTATAGACCGGCGTCGATATGGGCGAAAGAATGTGCCGCTCTTACGGAGCTGAACATGTTTCAGCCCGGCTTCTATAAATATTCCGCCACTACTCGGCTGGCCGGGAATAGAAACTGAGGCACGAGTCGCCCTGCTTCACCACCCGATAACGCTTCAACCGTCCAAATTCTTCTTTCAAATCATTCTTCCGATAATGCTCAGCAATCAACACCCCGGCTTCCGCGAACAATACCGCCGTATGTTCGCCAACATATCCCAACACCCCGTCATAATCCGCCTCGTAAGGTGGATCGTAAAAAATGATATCGAATGGTTGACTCTCTGTCTTAAGGCTCCGTCGCAAAAACTCCGATGCCCCAGCGATCACAACTTTAAGTTCCTCATCACCAAGCTCCAGCGGTTCCAGGTTCGCTTCAATCAACTCGCACATCCGTCGCGATAGATCGACGAAGGTCGCATGCGCCGCCCCGCGCGACAACGCCTCGATCCCCACCGCGCCCGACCCGGCACACAAATCAAGAAACCGCGCGCCTTTGATTCGCGGCGCGAGAATATTGAACAACGTCTCGCGCAAACGATCCGAAGTCGGCCGCGTCTCAAGCGACGGCGGGCTCTTCAACTTTCGTCCACGATATTTGCCGGCAATTATTCGCACGAGAACAGGTTGTCCGCAGATTACTCAGATTACACAGACCAGATTTAGCTCGCAGGTTGCGGATTGGTCTCCTCTCTGCGAAATCTGCGCAATCTATGGATGATTCCTACCCAACCGCCGCCAGCTTCATTCGCGCATCACCCTGCACTCGTTTGATCATCTTCGCGGCTTCAGCCGAAGTCTTGCGCTGGTTGATATAGAACTCGGCTTCCTTGCGAGCGGTTTGCAGGATGTCGAGATCGCGAACCAGGTTAGCGATGCGGAATTCGGGCAGGCCGGCTTGCCGAGTGCCCATGACTTCGCCGGGGCCGCGGATTTCTAAATCTTTTTCGGCGATCTTAAAACCGTCGTTGGTTTCCTCCATGATGCCCAGGCGTTCGCGGGCGACTTCGGTTTGTTTGTCGGAAGCCAATAGCACGCAGTAGCTCTGTTCGGCGCCGCGACCGACGCGGCCTCGCAGTTGATGAAGTTGAGACAGGCCGAAGCGTTCGGCGTGTTCGACTACCATCACTGAGGCGTTGGGGACGTCGACGCCGACTTCGATTACAGTAGTCGAAACCAGAATCTGGATTTCGCCGGCGATGAATCGGCACATCACCTCATCTTTCGCTTCCGGCTTCATGCGGCCATGCAGCAGGCCGACTGAGAATTTTGTGAAGACCGTATCGCGCAGGTATTCGTAGCGTTTGGTTGCATCGCGCAAATCCATCTTTTCTGACTCTTCGACCAGCGGATAGACGATATAGACCTGGCGGCCGGCGCGAACTTCACGCGTGATCAGTTTCTTAACTTCTTGCCGTCCTTCTTCGCCAAACACTTTGGTTTCAATCGGCGTCCGACCCGGGGGTAGTTCATCAATAATCGACACATCGAGATCGCCGTAGACTGTCATCGCCAGCGAACGAGGGATCGGCGTCGCGGTCATCACGAGCACATCAGGATTCATTCCGCGCGCGCGCAATGCGGCACGCTGTATCACGCCAAAACGGTGCTGCTCATCGATGACGACCAAACCTAGATTCTTAAAAGTGACGCCTTCAGAAATCAGCGCGTGCGTGCCGACACTCGCTTGAATCTCGCCTGCGGCGATCGATTGATGCAGACGTTTTTTGACAGCACTCTTGAGCGAGCCCGAAAGCAGTTCGACGCGGTAAGGCGACTTTGCCAGGATGCGTTTGATGTTTCGCGCGTGTTGTTCGGCGAGAATCTCCGTGGGCACCATCAGTGCGGTTTGGTAACCATTCTCCATCGCCGCCAGCATGGCAATCAGCGCCACGACCGTCTTGCCGCTGCCGACATCGCCCTGGAGCAAACGATTCATGGGCGCGAGACTTTGCATGTCTTTGAAGAGTTCTTTGACAACCTTGCGCTGGGCGTCCGTGAGTTTGAATGGCAACACGGAGCCGATCCGCTGCTTCATCGGCGCATCAATTTTGATCGCCGCGCCTTTGCTTTCTTTCAGACGCTTGCCGCGCTTTACTGCCAGTGCGAGCGCCACCCAAAATAACTCTTCAAAGATTAAACGGTGATGCGCGGGGCTGCGCATGTTCTGGTAATCATCCAGCGAAGCTTCAGTAGCGGGAAAATGAATTTCGCGCAGGGCCGCGCCGCGCGCTATCAGTTTCCGGCGCGCCAGCAAGTCCGGCGGCAACGTCTCGGTGAAGGCTTTGTTCGGCAAGCGCGCCAGCGTTTCGTGCACAATTTCGCGCAGACGCTTCGATCGGAACTCTCCCAGCTTGCGATAGACCGGGACGCGGCGGCCGACGTGAATCGCGGCCAGCTTCGGATCTGACTCAGGTCCCTCTTCCTCTTCGCCACCGGTGATCAATTCCAACTCGTCGGGTTTGTTCAGTCTGAGTGAGTACGTATTGCGCCTGATGTCGTGCTCCCACTTGCCGAAAGCAATGAAACGGGTACCCGGAACAAATCGCTTAGCGTTGTACCTAAGAATGTCGTGCGCTCGCGGCCCGGAAACGAACCACCAGACGACGACCTGCTTGCCTGATCGTTGCTGATCGACGGCGCTGATTTCGAACTTGTAGAGTTGCTGACGGAACGAACGGCGATTGCGCACCTGGAATCCGCCGGCCACCCGCACGGTGAGGTCAAGCGAAGCCTCAAGCTCATGATGCAGGTGGCGAATCTCAACCATGCTCGAACGATCTTCGTAACGCGAAGGAAGATAGCTGAGGAGGTCTTCCACGGACACGGTTGCGCTGTCTTTTCCCGGAGAAACCTCGGTCAATGCGAGGGCCAATTGGCGCGCGCTTTGTTGGCCGAAGCGTGGGATCCGAGCCTCCGCCAGATCGAGGATTCTGGTGTCGAGCGAGATGGAAATCTGTGCCGGCATCGACCGGATCATAACACAGCAAATGATCAATGCAGGCGGTCAGAAGTTGAGGAAACCAGGACGCACAAATCGACGTTTAAGATACGAAAGGAGCAACTTACCTGTGCGCCTTTCGTTCCTATTTGCGCCTTTGCGTGAAACTAAATAGGCTCGGTCTTAGTTCGCGCAAAGGCGCAAAGAAGAACTTAAGGCGCAAAGAAACGCAGTCGCAAATACCGAGGATCACGACCTCGACTAAAATGAAAGAGGTACCGCGAACCGTGCCCCAAATGCGTTTATTCTTTCAGCAAAGAAAAGCTCAAGAGCCTGCGGCGACAGTTTCTGTGCAATGCTGCTCAAACGCTTGTCGCAGTTCCGCCGCAATCTGTTCCGGTCCTCTGCCTTCAATTTGACAGCGCTCCATCATGTAGACGAGTTGGCCGTCCTTCAAAATCCCGATGGAAGGCGACGATGGGCCGAAACCGGTAAAGTAGCTGCGCGCTCTTTCGGTCGCTTCGATGTCGCCACCGGCAAACACCGTCGCTACTTTGTCCGGCCGGATCTCGTTTTGCAGGGCCATCGCAATGCCGGGGCGCGCTTTGCCCGCGGCGCAACCGCAGATTGAATTAACTACGACCATTATTGTTCCTGTTGAATTCTTCAGCGTTTCGTCGACGGCTTCGGGTGTTCTTAATTCCTGAACACCCAGGCGAGTTAGTTCTTCGCGCATCGGTCGAATCACTTCTTCTGGATATGGCATTTCTTAATTTCTCCTCTTATCTCTTTGTTCAAGTTGATTGAGTTGCGATTGTATCATGATCAAAGCCCGCGGAGCGGGCGAGAGCATAAAGGATCCGGCGGAGAAACCACGGAAGAGCCCGCGGAAGTGGGCGACAGCGATTTAATTATGAATAGCCGAAGGGTTTGGGCTTTCGCACGCTACGCGCGCTCAGTTTCGTGCGGTTCGTCAAACTGGGGTTTCGCTTCGCTCCACCCCAGGCTCTATGCTCTCGCCCGCTCCGCGGGCTTAATGCAGTTTTAGTAACTGGATCCAGAACTTCCTTCAGTCAGAGATTGAGTCTCTAGCTACGCCGGATCACAGACTGAAGTCTATGCTACTACGGTAATGTTCCGCGGCTCGTCACCGTCACCGGAGATTCGGATCCGCCAGACGTTAGCGGGCAGAGGGAAATGCCCCAGGCGTTCGCCCCACTCGATGATTACCACCGCCTTTTCGTCCGTGAGGATCTCATCCAGATCAACCGCGTGCGCCGCCGTGGCTCCTTCGTCAAGCCGGTAGAGATCGATGTGATAAAGCAAAAGACGGCCTTGATGGAGATTGACGAGGGTGAATGAGGGACTGGTTACGTCCTCTTCGTCCAAGCCCAGGGCCCGCGCGATTCCCTTCACGAAAATGGTCTTGCCGGCGCCGAGCGGGCCGTTAAGCAAGATAACCTCGCCACCGGCAAGCTGCTCACCGATGCGAACGCCGAAGTCGAAAGTCTCTTGCTCGTTGAACGAGATCCATTCGCCGGTAGCGATTGTTCGTGATTCTGTAGCGCTCATCTTTTTTTTGCCGTGGTTGGGAACCTGGCTTACGCTAGGCCCCGCTGTCGGGCAATGGTATTTCGCCTTCGGGATCCAGCGCGCAAATCGCGGCGCTGAGATGTTCGCGGATATCGGAGGCGACCATGGTGCGCATCCCGATCTCCTCGGCCGCGAGATCACCTGCCAGACCGCTGACGTAAAGCGCGGCGATTACCGTCTCCAGCGCGTTGGCTTCGCTTCTCAAAATTCCATCGGCCTGTGCCAGAAAACCCGCGATGACTCCGGTCAGCGTGTCGCCGGCGCCGGCCGTGCCGAGACCTGCGTTGCCCGTCGGGTTAACAAACACGCGACCGTCGGGCGCGGCAATCAGCGGCCGCAAACCTTTCAAGACCAGGATCACTTCATGTTTCACCGCGAACGCTCGCGCCGCTGTAACGCGATCGTCAAGCGCCGACTTATCATCCGTGCCCATCAGCCGCAGCATTTCACCGGGATGCGGCGTTAGCACCACGGGAAGATCTGAAGAGCCACGCAAATCGGCGGGCCACGGCGCCAGGCAATTCAATCCGTCTGCATCGACTACGATCGGCGTCTGCCGCTGTTCAACCACGGCCCTGACAAAGTTGCGCGTGCGATCGTCTTCTGAAGACAACCCTGGACCAATGGCAATCACGTTGGCGCGTTCGGCGAGTTTTAAGACATGGCTGAGCGCTTGGTCACTGACTGCGCCGCGATCAGTTTCTGCCAAGGCGGCTGTCATCAGTTCTGGCATGACTTGCGCGGCCACCAAAAGCTGAGCCGACCCTGGCGTCCCCACTGTGACCAGGCCCGCGCCTGACCGCATGGCGGCGTTGCCGCAAAGTGCGGCCGCCCCCGTAAATCCGCGCGAGCCCGCGATCACCAGAACGTGACCGTGCGTCTTTTTGTAAGAATCAGGAACGTAACGAGTTCTGATCAGCCAGTCGGTCGCGTCGCATTCCTCAGTCACAAAAGTCTCTGACTTAGCTTTCATAATCAATTCTGAGGGCGAACCGATGTCGGCGACGATTAGTTTTCCGTTGTAGTTCGCGGCGGGAGGCAAAACGTTTGCGGGCTTGGGCGCGGTCATCGTGACGGTGACGTCCGCCTGTACGGCTGCACCGATCGGCTGAGCTGAATCGGCATTGAGCCCGGATGGGACGTCGATCGAAAGAATAAAAGGACGTGCATCAGGTGATTGCCTAAGCTGAAGTAAGTAGCTGATGGCTTCGCGATGAACTCCGTCCAGCGGCCGCGTCAGTCCGGTGCCGAATAGAGCATCGACTACCGCGAAGTATGGCTTAGTTAACTCGTTGTGCTTGAGAGCGCTCCACTCACCGTCTGACGCGCATTCGAAAAACCTGATGGACGCAGCGGCTGGCGGACTCTTCACCTTCTCAAAATTTGTTTGTGCGTCTCCCTTTGTGTTTTCGACACGGCCGAACAAGACAACGTCGACCTTTGCTCCGGCATGGGCGAGCAACCTGGCAGTCGCCGCGCCATCGCCGCCGTTATTACCCGGTCCACACAAAACCAGAATCGATTTATCCAACACGCCGCCGCGGGCTGTGACTACCTGGGCAGTTGCGGCCGCTGCGTTTTCCATGAGCACCGACGATGGAATACCACAGAGTTCGGTCGTCAGGCGATCGATCTCGCGCATCTGGGCCGAAGAAATAACAGGTTGCACACCGCGATGATAAGGAGAAGGTTACGGATGGGTCAATTGAGGAAAGCAAAACAAGATTGTCGGCGATGTGCTTCACGGCACAAATGAAAAAGGCCGCTGAGGGATTTCCCCGCCGCCTGCCGCTGCTCCAGCCTATCCGTCTTTTCGGGATACCCAAGTAAAGAGCCAATGCGCCAAGCCCTCCAGAAATATCTCAAACGCAGCCGAACGCCCGATTCTCAGCTCTTGACCGACCCTCGTCATTCTGACTGAACGACCTTGCAGACTGACGGCACCAATCGCCGGTTCCCGTTTCAATATTGCGAAAACGGCCGGAAAACCGCAATTCGAGCTCTGGCACAACCATTGTTAAAGGGAACAGCGCCAGCACCTTCGAGTGCGGCGACAAGACCCCCCAGCTCACAGCAGTCGCGGAGCGTATAACATGGCAAGAGAAAAAACAGTGCGGACGAGGTTAGGTTGGCGGTGGCTCACAGCCATCGGACTGGCGATGTCGCTAGTGGCCGGCATCCTAGTAACTGATAGCGCCAGGGCTCAAGGTGTTGAGAAAACCAACGCCGCTGCCAAAAGTGCGCTGAGCAAGTTCGCCTCGGATCTTACCGCTGCCGCAGAGCAGGGCCGCTTTAATTCCCTGACAGAGAGACGCGATGAAATCAACCGCGCCGTGGAAATCCTTTCCCGTCCTCATCAAAACAATCCAGTGGTCCTAAGCGATTCACCAGCCGTACGCGACCTGGTCGCCTCAGGTGTGGCGCTACGCATCGCCAGGGGCGATGTACCGCAAGCTCTTTATGGCAAGCGCTTGTTCAAGCTGAATCTTGAAGCGTTGTTCCACGACTCGAAAACTTCCGGCGACCTGGTAAAGAACATTTCCGAGATTCTTTCTGAAGTAGCGCAATCAGACTCGAAAGTCATTCTCCTTGTGGATCCGATCCAGTCTTTGATGGGTCCCTCCGGCGCATTTGACGGCGCCGCTTCGTCGATGCTGCGCGATGCAATCAGGAACGGTGACGTTCAATGCTTCGGTGCTTCAACCGACATCGCCTTCCGTGAAAACGTAGCGAGCGATGAATCTCTGGCGCCGCTTTTTGCCGGCGTCGAGATGCAGGAAGTTGACGAAGCCAATGCTGAGCAAGGCAATGACAATACAAGTGCCGAGAATTCATCGAAGAGAAATTCGGAAGAGTTCGTCGGCGACAAGATCTCCGACGACCTGCGCCAGTTGATCGATAGTGGCAAAGCACCTGCTCGGGTCAAGGCAATTCTGCAAGTCGACAATACGAACAGCGAAGCGCTGAGATCTCAACTCGCGAAATACGGCGTCAACATTGACGCACAAATGGCCCAGTTCGGAGCCCTCGCAGTTGACGTTCCGACCAAGGCAATCAAAGAACTCGCCAACAGCAGTCAAACTCGCCACCTCTCGCTCGATCGCGCCATTCAGTCTTTTGGCCACGTTCAGACCACGACCGGCGATTCCGCCATGTTGGGTCAGAGTGGAAATGCGGGCCTTGACGGCAGTGGCGTTGGGATTGCGATCCTCGACTCAGGCATTTCCAGGACACACCACACCGTGAGCGGACGCGTCGTTTATAGCCAGGATTTCACCGGCGAAAACCGGACCGATGATCCTTACGGGCACGGAACATTTGTCGCCGCAATGGCCGCCGGCAAAGACACGGATTACAACGGCACGTACAGCGGCGTCGCTACTGCCGCCAAGCTCGTCAACCTGCGGGTGCTTGATTCGCAGGGCCGGGGAACGGCTTCCGCGGTCCTCAGTGCTCTCGACGTGGTAATGGCCAAGCGCGCGACTTACAACATCCGCGTGGTCAACATGAGTCTGGGCACGCCCGCCGTTGATTCTTACAAGAACGACCCAATCTGCCGCGCGGTGCGTCAGTTGGTCGATGCCGGTATCGTGGTGGTTGCCGCCGCCGGTAACGACGGAAAAGACCTCCTGCATCCCAAGCTTTACGGCCGGATTCACTCGCCCGGCAACGAACCATCCGCGATCACTGTGGGTGCTGCAAACACTTTCGGCACCGATGCGCGTAACGACGACGGCGTAACGACGTACAGCTCGCGTGGGCCTACCCGCAGCTACTGGAAAGACGCGAGAGGCAACAAGCATTACGACAATCTGATCAAGCCGGACATGGTTGCACCAGGCAACAAACTCATGGGAGCGGCGGCGAACAATTGTTCTCTGCTCGGGCTGAATCCATTGCTCGCGGTAGCAACGGGTAAGGACCAGGCTGAAATGCGCATGAGCGGTACTTCAGTAGCGTCTCCGATCGTGGCGGGGGCGGCTGCGGTCCTGCTGGAAGCAAATCCAAACCTGACCCCGAACCTGGTGAAGATGATTCTGATGTACACGGCGCAGCCCCTGGCGAAGTTCAACATGCTCGAGCAAGGCGCGGGCGAGCTCAACATCGAAGGCGCCATGCGCCTGGCGAAACTCGTCCGGACTGACTTGTCATCCAACACGGCCATGGGTGCTCCGCTACTAACCTCGTCAGCGCCCTCGGCTCAAACCACGATTGCCGGACAGACCTTCAAGTGGTCGCAAGGCGTGATCTTCAAATACGACTGGGCCAAAGGCTCAGAGCTAATCACGAAGTACCAGGGAATCTACGGGCTGGGCGTGCTGATCAGTGATGGCGTGTTGATTAGCGATGGCGTGCTCGTCTCTGACGCCGCGAAACTCTCGACCGGTGTTCTGGTCAGCGATAACATCATGGTCAGCAACGGCATCACCATGAGCGACGGTACTCTGCTGGTGAGCAGCGGAGTCCTGATTAGTGATGGCGTGCTGGTCAGTGATGGCGTTCTGATCGGGGATGGCGTGCTGGTTAGCGACGGTGTGCTGGTCGGCGATGGCGTACTGGTCGGTGATGGAGTGCTGGTCGGCGATTAGTCCACACTATAATTCTTCAAACATCGAAAAAAGGCTTCGCGCCGTCGCGAGGCCTTTTCTTTTGTCACTCATCATCGCCGCCCGGCGATCTTAAGTACCCGACCAAGCAGAGCGTTAAGTTCGGGCACCTTGAGCACGGCAGTAACCGCAAAATAGATTAGACCAAAAGGAAGCAAGACGAGCACCGCAATGATCGCAGGATGGTGGACGCCGATAGAGAGCTTGATCGCCCACCCTGCACCGGCGCCAACCGCAGCCGCCAGCCAAAGCTTGGCGACATAGCTAAGCGGTAGTCCGGTTCGTCCAATTCGCTTGTTCAAACTCCTCCTGAGCAAGGCAAACTCAACCCAACCGGCGATGCCCGCCGACGCCGTCAATCCCGCAACTCCCCATTTGGGATCGAGGCCAATTGCCGGCGGCAAAGGAATCGCGAAGAGATAACCGAGAACAGTTGTCAGGGTCACTCTGATCACGGCGTAGAGCAGCGGCGTCCGCGTGTCATGCAACGCGTAATACGTAGAAGCGTAGAGACGGCCGAGCGTCGAAGCCAGCAAGCCAATGGTCGAACCGGCGAGGATGCCCCAGACATAAGTTGAATCACTGTGATTGAAACGCCCGGATTGATAGAGAGCTGCGGTCATTACATCTCCGAAAGCCATCATGGCCATCACTGACGGAACAATGAAGAATGCAATCCGGCGCAAACCCGCATCCAGCCGGACGCGTAGTTGGCCGGCAATTTCTATGGTTGAACCGAGTGCGCTAGACATCGCGGGCAGCTCGGCCGCGGAGATCGACATGCCAAACAAACTGACTGGAAGTGTGTAGAGACTCTGCGCGTAGTTAAGGGCGGCAACGGCCTGAGGGCTGATTAGTCCCGCCAACATCGCATCGACGAACGCCGAGATTTGCACGACGCCGCGACTCATGAACACGGGAAAAAAGTTTCTCAGCACCGTGCGGACGTTTACGCTCGTGATGTCCAGGACCGGCTGCAGACGGCGAATCAGTTTCAAGACCGTCGGCATCTGGACGCCGAACTGCAAAGCGCTTCCCAGGACTGAACCCCAGGCCGCCCACATCGCGAGGTGAAACTGGTCCTCGCGTCTAAACCAAATCAAGGTGCCGATCAGCGCGAGATTCCACACCACCGGCGCGGTGTAAGAGAGAAAGAAACGGCGGTGACTGTTGAGTACTCCCAGACACCAGGCCGACATCACCAGCAGCGCTGCGCCCGGGAAAAAGATTCTGACTAACTGAATGGTCAGGGCTCGCGTCGCGGGATCAAAGCTGTGAGCAAACAGCCCTACAAAGTAAGGCGTCGTCAAAACTCCGACCAGGACAATTACAGACGTTGCCAGAGCTAACAGCGTCAGGACCGCATCAGCGACTCGCGACGCTTCCTTCTTGTCTCCCTGGGCCAGGAGCCTGGCATAGACCGGAATAAACGAGGCGGAAAGTGCGCCTTCGCCAAAGACGTTCTGCAGGAAGTTCGGGATTCGAAACGCCGCGCTGAACGCGCCCATCGCGTCCGACGTGCCGAGGTAGTGAGCAAACACCCGCTGCCTGATGACGCCAATGATCCGGCTGAGCAGGATTCCGGCGGCGACCATGAACGCCGACTTCGCGGTACTTTCGCGCTCCTCGCGTTCGACGGCTTCAGCTCTGGGAAAGGTGCCGGTGGCTTCGCCAACCACGTCGACAGTTTCGCCGGCGATCTCGGAAGCGCTGCTGCGGGATTCCAAACCTGAAGGATTTAGGTTGTCGGGAAGAGTGGCGTCGGATGCGCCATCTGCGGATTTCGCGTCCGGGACTTCTGACCTGGGACCTGGGTCCTGCTCGTCGTTCATCAGCTTTAGAGGTTGTAGTCCCTGATTTTGGTCAAGAGCGTTTTGTAACT
Organism: Pyrinomonadales bacterium; assembly: GCA_038210455.1. Lineage (GTDB taxonomy): Bacteria > Acidobacteriota > Blastocatellia > Pyrinomonadales > Pyrinomonadaceae > UBA11740. The sequence goes on from JBBQWP010000003.1 coordinate 53,378, forward strand.
GACTCCCAAAGCTTCCGCGGCGCGCGTCTTGTTGCCGTCACTTTCAGCGAGGGCATCGGCGATCTTTCGCCGCTCAATCAGCGCCACGGCTCGTTCGGCTGCCTCGCCGAGAGTTCCCGAAGTATCAAAGCCAAGCGCTTTCGGATCGGCTGCCGGAATGTTGCCGAATCCCAGATCGCGCGGTTCCAAAGTATTCGCGTCAGCCAGGATGCAGGCACGTTCGATCGAGTTCTCGAGCTCGCGAATGTTTCCCGGCCAGCGATGCACGCGCATCGCTGCCACGCTCGCTTCGCTGAGCGTCGCTTCCCGACCGCGCAATTCATTTCCGAGCTGCGCAGCGAAATGGTGGCCGAGCAAGACTACATCCTCGCCGCGATCGCGGAGCGGCGGAATCTCGATCGGAAAAACCGCGAGCCGAAAGAAAAGGTCGCCGCGAAACTCGCCGTTATCTACGGCGCCCCGCAGATCTTTGTTGGTCGCTGCAACGACGCGCACATCAACCGGGATCGGTCCGCGCCCGCCGATACGATCGACACACCTTTCCTCAATCACCCGCAGCAGCTTCCCCTGCACCGCCAGCGGCAATTCTCCGATTTCATCAAGGAAAACCGTGCCGCCGGATGCGAGTTCGAACTTACCCAGCCGGCGATCGCCCGCGCCGGTAAAGGCGCCGCGTTCGTGACCGAACAGCTCGTTCTCGATCAGAGTCTCCGGAATGGCGGCGCAGTTAATGGCCACGAAAGGTTTGTCGCGACGGTTCGAGAGATGATGCACAGCGCGCGCGAACAGCTCTTTGCCGGTCCCTGACTCGCCCAAAAGCAGCACGGTCGCTTCGGTCTGCGCGACGCGCTGCGTCTCAGCCACGACCCGCTTGATCGCATCTGATTCACCGATGATGCGTGGAAAGCCATAACGCTTTGACCACTCTTCGCGCAGCAGAATGTTTTCGGTGCGCAAACGCGACTGCTCCAGCGCGCGCTCGACCAGCAACAGCAGATGATTCGAATCAACCGGCTTCTGAAGGAAATCGTGCGCGCCGTCTTTCATCGCCTGCACGGCTTCATCAACCGAGCCGTACGCCGTCATCACAATCACCGGCACGTCGCCGTCCGCCGCGCGCGCGGCGCGCAAGACGTCGAGTCCGGACCCGTTGGGCATGCGCAGATCAGTCAGCACGATTTTGTGAGGGACGCGGCCAATTTCATTGATCGCCTCGCGCGCATCGGCAGCTTCAGTGACCGAATAGCCGGCGTGCTCCAGCGTCAGCCGCAGCACGCGGCGCAGGCTCTCTTTGTCTTCGACCAGAAGAATGTCAGGCATGAATGATGACTTCGGATCTGAAATCCCAGATCTCAAATCTCAAATCTGAGATCTCAAATCTGAGATACTTGGATCTGATTTCCCAAACTTGAACCTTCAACGCTCATCATTAACTGCGCTGCGCAGTGTGTCAAGATCGAAAGCTGGAGGCGTCAGTGGTTGATAAAGGCGCTCCCTTCCGAAGAAAGTGACGCATAATAGCCGCGGCGAATATTATCAGGCAGTCATGATCCGGATTAAATGGTCGGGCTGGTTCCCGATTCTACGATTCTCCGGGTCTAGCCGCTCTCGCCCTCTTGGAGGATTGATCATTCTGATGCCTAAGGTCGACTTTCTTCTTTATGCCGTACACAACGCGTTTTGGGCTGCGTTCGGAGTGACGCTTCTGATCCTGCGCTGGCTGGATCGCGGCAAGACCACCACGTCCGAGACGGCGCCGGTTGCTAACCACGAGAAGACTGCACCATTCTCCCGCGTGTTAGTCGCCTTCCATGCGCTCGCCTTCGCCGTGATGTACTTCGGGATCGGGTTTGCGGTGGTTCCGGGTCGGGTGCCGAGATGGTTTCCCGGTCAGCGCGTGGTTGGAACGATTGTCATTGCCGCAGGCGCCGCACTCATGGTGTGGGCGCTGGTCTATTTTCGATCGTGGCGTTTCCGCGCCCAGCTTGATGCGGATCATCAGCTCGCCGATGGCGGGCCCTTCCGACTCTTGCGGCATCCGATCTATATGGGATTGAATCTGCTGGCGTTCGGTTCCGCAATCTGGGTGCCCAGCGCGATCATGTGGGGCGCATTCGTGCTGATGATCATGGGCAGCGATCTGCGGGCGCGGGCCGAGGAGAAGCTGCTCGAGCAGGCATTTGGCGCGCGGTATCGCGAGTACTGTGCACGCACACGGCGATTCGTTCCTGGCGTCTACTAGGGCTGTGACATCATAATTCCAGTAGGACAACAAGATGAACGTTAATCTCTCTCGTAATCTAATCCTTATCCCCTGGCTCTCTCTCCCGGTTGTCTTAGCCGGCTATCTTTTGTTGTGGAGCAGACTTCCGTCACAAATTGCCGTGCATTTTACCTCTTCAGGAAATCCCGTTACTTTGATGAGCCGTGAACAGTCTCTTCTGTTTGACTTGATAACCCTGCTGCTGGTGCTCTCAATTTGTTCGTGGCAATTATGGCGGCGCAAAGACAAGAAGTTTCAGAGAGGCCTGATACGTTACTATTTTGCCATCGTGGCGATCACGATCATCTCGCTGGGCATCCTCCTCTTCAATATCTAAGTGTCAGTTCTGTTACCCTCTCCCATTGGGAGAGAGGCTAGGGTGAGGGCGCGCACCGTACGACAAACAAATAAAAGAAGTGAGCTGTGCGTCGTAAAACCTTCATCCCAACCCTCTCCCAATGGGAGAGGGCGAAAGATAATTCATCGACAAACTGCCTAGTCATACAGACACGAAGACGACCACAGTTGAATGACACGACGTTGCGCGCGCAAAGATGAACAGGAGGCAACTCAACCGTGCGGCTGCCGTAGCATCGAATGACAACCAAAGAAATACTCCTGATGACTTTCCTGTATCTGGCTGCGGCGGTCGCGGTCACTTACTTCACTCGCGCGACTGTGCGGCGCGTCATCGGAGCATCCATCGGCGGCGCCGTCGTCGCTTCGATAGCGCTGAGGATAATCGCGCTGTGCGAAGCCCTCGGGTGGTGGCGGATACCGTTTGCCTCAACGCCATATTTCGTGCCCATGATGTTCCTCGGGCTCGCCATCTCGTGTACGCCAATCTATCTCGTTACTTGGCGAGTGGCCCGCCGCTTCGGCTGGCGCGGACTGGCGGTCTGTGTTGGCATCGTAGCGATCATCGGTCCGCCGCGGGATTATTTGTACGCACAACGTTTCCGAAGTGGATGGTCTTCGCGCCGGGTGTGGCGCCAATCCTCGCTGACTGCGCGGCCTACATTATGATTGTCATCGTGGGGCACGCAGTAATGCGGCTGGTGGCTGGGCCCGCCCGAGCGGATCGTTTGGCCAGGGCGACCGCCTAAGAATGCTGGTCGGGTATGCTCACTCTTATCCTGGCGCCACTTCGTCCGGGCGACTAAAACAATTCTTATAACCCTAGGCAAAAAGATTGACGACGATGAAACCTGAATTCAACCTGAAAGATGCGGTGGCGATCCTTGAGCGCACGCCAGCAAGTTTGAGTGCTTTGCTCGAAGGCCTGCCCGAGACTTTTGTTCGGGCGACCGAAGGCGACGCCACCTGGTCGCCCTACGACGTGATCGGCCACCTCATACACGGCGAGCGCACGGATTGGATCCCAAGGGCGCGGCATATCATGGCAGGCGAGACAGGGCCGTTCGAGACTTTTGACAGAACGGCGCAGCTTTCAGAGAGCCAGGGCAAGAGCCTCAGTGAACTGCTAACGACATTTGCCGACCTGCGGCGAGAAAATGTCGCGGCCCTGGTCGCGTTGAATCTGACCGATGACGATCTAGGTCGCGGTGGTGTGCATCCTGAACTGGGCGCAGTGACGCTCGGCCAACTGCTGGCGACTTGGGTCGTGCATGATATGGACCATGTGACGCAGGTCGCGCGGACGATGGCGAAGGTGTATACAGAGACGGTCGGTCCCTGGAGCGCGTATCTGTCAATCCTCCGCGACCGCACCGGCGCATAACGGGTCAAACACTCAACATGCGAACGGTGCTAGTCAGATCGGCGCGAAGTGGAATCGAAGCCGTCGCACTGCATTTCTGGACACACAAAATTGGATGGCTGGACCCCGTCGCTACTGCTCCGGGTTCTGTACCGGGCCGTTCATCGCAGCGCGCGTGATCAAGTCAACTGTTACACCGTAACTGTTTCGCGAAGCTCTGGCTGCGCAGCCAGGAGAACATGCGCACGGTTGAGCACGTCGGCTAACGCGTAGGGTTTCCGGATGACGTCGTCGATGCGGGCTTTTGTGTAGTCTTCTTCGGCGATCATTTCGGCGAATCCTGTCGCAATGATCACGGGCAGGTTGGGCCGGAACTCTTTGACCCAACGTGCGACGTGCAGGCCGCTCAACTCCGGCAGACCGAGATCGCAAACCATCAAATCGAAGTCGCCCTTGTCCAACTGCTTCAGCGCTTCGGCGCCGGTGGTGGCTTCGGTAACGTCGTGACCCTCAGCGCGGAAAGCGTCATTCAATAGCACTCGCACTTTCTCTTCGTCTTCAACCACAAGTACCCGCGCCGGCTTTGTGCTGCCTGACTGCACGGCAGGAGCTGCGACGACGGGCGCGACGGATTCGTGCAGCGGCAGAATTACTTCGAAGCGAGTGCCCTTGCCCGGCTCGCTGATCACGTTGATGTCGCCTGAATGGTTCTCAATTATTCCATGCGATGCAGAGAGCCCAAGGCCCGTACCCCGGTCGCCTTTGGTCGTGTAGAACGGTTCGAAGATTCGCGCGATGACTTCCGCGGGCATTCCGTTGCCGGTATCTGCGATCCAAAAGCGGGCTGTCTTACCTTCGACTCGCGTTCCGGCCTCAATCGTCCCGCCGTTCGGCATGGCATCGACCGCATTGAAGATCAAGTTCAGGGCGACCTCGCGTAACTCAGCCGAATCACCGAGCGTGAACGCCGGCGCGGGAGCGTTGAGGTGCACCTCGATAGTGCCCGTCCGTTCAGCCGATGTTGCTTGCCACTTCGGCCGGCCAATTTCGACACTGGACGCAATCAGCTCACTCAAATCCACCGGCATCGGATGCCTGGTTGTTTCTCGTCGTGAGAAGTCAAGCAAGCGCCGCAAGGTCTGCGAACAATCGCCAACTGCTTGCGTGATAACTCCGAGACTCTTTTTGCTCCCGTCATCGGCAGTGCTGCGCATCAACAACAACTGGGCCCGGCCCTGGATCACCGTCAAAGAATTATTCAAGTTGTGCGCGACGCCGGCGGCCAGCTCTCCCAGAGCGCGCAACTTGTCGGATCGCGCGGCGCGGGCCTGGGCCAGCTTCTTCTCAGTAATGTCGCTCATGAAAACCATCACGCCGGTGATGCTCCCATCGCGCCACAACGGCGAGGTGTGCGCGTCCATGCAGCGCACGCGGCCATCGGTACAAATCGTGCGCACCTCGAATTGCTTCTCTTCACCACCCAGAGTGCATTGCACAGCGGCGTTGGCTTCTTCTTCCGATTCAGCGGCGACGATCATGCTGAAGTCCTGGCCGAGCAGAACTGAACGCGTGAGCCCACTATCTACTTCAGCGCGCTGGTTCATCCAGGTGAAGCGCCGCTCAGTGTCAAGCGTGTAGATTTCATCAGGCGCGAGGTCGGCGAGACTGGCAAGAAAGGCGCGGTTCTTACTTCCCTCTTCTTCGGCGCGACGTAGCTCAGAGATGTCGCGAACGATGACTATGCAACCGGTGGCTGACTCTTGCTGCTGAACTTTGTTCTGCGGAACCACGCGCACCAATAACGGCCGCTGAGCTTTGTTTCCCGACGTGAGTTCAACTTCAACTTCGGCGCCGCTCGCGACCGCGCGGTCGACCATGCAGCCCGTCTCTTCCAGTCCCCAGAGCATGTCGCAGCAACGGCGGCCCGCGAGAAACAAACGCGCTGCCTGCTCGAGGCCTTCACCAGCGCGATTGATTTTTTTCAGACGCTTGTCCGGGCCAAAGATATAGACCGCGTCGGGCAAGGTGTCGATGGTCGCCTCCCACATGCGGTCGGCGGCCATCAGAGAGTTGCAAAGCTTGATATGTGCGTCGGTTGAACTCATTTTAGGAGTGCGGAATTGGGGAGCCTTAACCTCTAATCACGCGGTCTGCGGCACAGGACTGACAGTCCTGGCTACCTACGCGCGTGGCAAGCCTTATGCCAGCGAGGCCCTGAGGAAAAGTTAGAGAAATGGTCGAATTCGCGTCACGGTCGGTGACATGACACGAAAGCCTCGTTCACAGTGACAGCCTCACTCTGACAATTTGTCTTTTTGACTGACAGATTTGGTCGGGTACTTGAGGCTGGAAGAGGCTGATTGTTAGTTGCGCGGCTCATACTCCCCACGAGCTTTCGCGGTTTCATAATCGGAATCTGCCAGACGCATCGACAACCTGATGGGACGATAGTCAAAAGGCGCCGGGCCACCCAGCGAGGCTTGGATCGCGGTCACAATGCCATCCTGGTTCTGGCGAAAGCGACCAACATTGCCGCGTTGATTGAGGATAACGAAGAGCACCACGCGGCCGCTCTTCGTTTTCATCTGCCCGACCAGCGCGCTGGCGCCGCCATCCGTTCGCACCAGAGTTCCGGTCTTGGCAATGACACTGCCGCGCTCTGACGGATCGGTATATCGATCTTCCAGAGTGCCGGGATCGATTCCCGCAACCGGCAGAATGTCTGAAAGAGAAAGTCTGTTCTTCTGTAGTTCATCGCGCAGCGCGCGCAGAATCTTCATCATCGCCCGCGGCGTAAAGCGGTTGACACCCAGGCCGCTGGTCGAAGCCATCATGATCTCGTCGGGATTAATCTTGAGTTTATCGATCAGGGCCGCACGAATAATCTGCGGTCCACCGAGCGAATCGCCGATCCGTTCGGCCATGAAATTATTCGAGTAGCAGAGCAGCGCCTTGAGTACATCGACCAGTCTGCTGGACTTGTGGGTCAACAGCGCGACCGCTCCGGCAGGCGCTGAGCCCACCTGAATCTCGCCCGTGATTGAAACGCCTGGGACGGTGCGCAGGCTTTCGTTGTCGGCGATAATCGTGCGCTCGTCAATCCAGGCGCGCGTGGCGCTCGCTGAACGGCGCGCGGCGTCAAACGTATCGCGGAACTGTTCTCCTGAGTGTTTCGCCGACCAGTCGAAGTTCATTGTGAAACCCGGCGCCACAATCAGGTTGCCGGTGACTGTGCGAATTCCCAGTTCGTTCAATTGCTTTGCCAGCATTACGGCATGCTCATAATGGAACGAGGGATCGCGGCCACTGATGATCAAATCACCGTTTAGAGTTCCAGTTGTCTTGTCGATCGTTCCGGCCGCCCAGACGGAAGTTAGAAAACGGTACTCTGGTCCGAAGGACTGCAAGGCGACCAGCGTCGTAGCCAACTTGATTGAGGACGCCGGATTGAACCTCTCATCGACTGACTGCGCCGCAACCGTGGCGCCTTCGACTGTCTCTGCCAACACGCCTTGCAACCCGTAGATCGGCGTCAGATAGGCAGGCTGCGCTAATCCGTTGCTGCCAGGCAGGTTCGCAACGGCGACATTGGGAACATCCGTCGCCTGCGCCGTTTGCTGTTTTGGAGTTTGGCTCGAGATTGACGGCGGAACAGGCGGAGTAGCCTGCTGACCAAAAGCAAACGCGCACCCGAGGAGCACGAACGTGAAAATCTTTACTGATTTAATGAACAACTTAGTTATCTCGAAATGCCAATCTGGCGCGATCTCGCTGCCTTTCGCATCATACCATGAAAGCAAGGTCGCTTCTGTGGGCGACCCGTCTAACTTTAGATGCCGACTACATTAACCTGGATGTTCAGCTTGCCCGACTCTCTCGCTGATCGTTTGTAATGGAAAGTTAACGCTCAGCTCTCACCCACCGATGCTAATCTCACGCAGCCCGTTTCCGTAACTTCGTTGACATGCAAACAAGCGCGCACCTAGAATCCCACTTGTTGAAGAAAGTTCGTGCCACGCGATCTGGAACCGCTGACAATTGAAAGCTTGCGCGTCGCACATGCGGCGCGGCGCAAAGACGTTCGAGCACGGCTGCGAGAGTTTCGCCAGGTGTGGCAGACAGCTTCGGACGCGCGGCTGTGGGAAGAGATGGTCTATTGCATCTTCACGGCAGGAGCATCGGCGAAGATGGGCTTGCGGTCAGTCGAAACATTGAGACCATTGTTGGCCAGGGGAAAGCAACAGGCCATGACGAACGCGCTGGTTGCCGCGGGCGCGCATCGCTTTCCCAATGCCAGACCGGCGTACGTGGTGATCACGCGCGACTATTTGCAAAGTTCATTCTCAATGCGTCTCCGTGAGCGCCTGGAAAGTTTTAGCGATCCGTTCGAGCGCCGCGATTGGTTGGCGACCGAGCCGCGAATAAAAGGCCTCGGCTATAAAGAGGCGAGCCACTATTTGCGCAATATCGGCTTCAAAGGGTACAGCATACTGGATAAGCATATCGTGCGATGCCTGGCGGAACTCGGCGTGATCGATTCGCCCAAGCCCCCGACCAACCGCCGCCGCTATCTGGAAACCGAAAGCAGAATGAGGCAATTTGCCAGCGACGTTCGCATCGATTTTGATGAACTGGATTTGGTCCTTTGGTCGATCAAGACGGGCGAGATTCTCAAGTAGCAAGCGAATGAAACTCAGGTTTTTCAAATTCGTTTCAAGTAGCTCGAGCGGGAGACGGTTGGCTGCCGCGCTCATTTGCCTGGCGCTGGCCACTATCGTTCTGGCGCTGGCCACTATCGTCCTGGCGCACCCACCGGACAATGAAAAGGCCCGTAATCGCGCCCAGAAGGCTTTGCGCGCCGGAGATTTTGACCGCGCCGAACAACTCTATCGCGACATCCTTGCCAAAGACGATCACGACAACGACGCGCGGCTGGGACTCAGCCATGCCCTGCTGAAACTGCGTCGCCTTCAGGATTCGTTCGATCACGCGGCGAGGGTGGTAGCCATCGATCCTTTGTCCGGACGCGCGCACGCCTTGCTGGGATCGGCCGTGCTGGCGTCGGGAGATTTTCGGCTCTCGGTTGAAGAGTTTCGGACGGCGCTGGTTTTGGACACTAACGAAGCGATGGCCCTCGCCGGCCTGGCCATGGTCGATTATTACGAGAACCGCACCGCCAAGTGTATCGAAGGATTGCGCCGCGCCGCGGAGATCGATCCAAACGAACCTGACTACGTCTTTAACCTCGGCCAGGCCGCAGCTCGTTCAGAGCGTTACAAGGAAGCAGCCGACGCTTATGAACGGTTTCTGGTGATCGCTCCGCGCACGGACGCCGAGCGGCGGGCGCGCATTCGTGGTCTGATCGATTTTCTGCGTTACCTGGGAAGCCAGGGCTCGCTCTACGATCTGCAAGGCGCTGACCGTACGGTCGTCGATTTTGAAGCGCCCGACTATCGGCCAATCGTCAAACTGCGCATCAATGGATCGAAAGAGTATTTGCGTTTCGTCCTGGACACTGGCTCGGGAATGTCGGTGCTGTCTGACGAGACTGCGCGCAAGCTGGGTATCAAGGCGGTCGCGCGCGGCGGTTTAGCGCGCGCGGTGGGTGGTGGCGGACGATTTGAAATCGTGTACGGATACCTCAACTCCATCGATCTCGGTGAGGTCCGCGTCACGAATATTCCGGTTTACATCCGTCACTTTTTTGACGAGCATACTGAGGTGGACGGATACCTGGGAATCGCCGCATTGGGCCGCCTCCTCACCACCGTTGACTATGGCACACGGCGCTTGAGCCTGGTTCGTCAACGCACCGCAGACGCAGAGTCGGCAAAAGCCACCGACGGAAAACCGGGGAACGCAGAAGCAGTAGAAGCTCCCGCCATGAATATCCCGGTCCGCACGACCGCCAGTGGTTTTTTGAGCGGCGAAATCAAGATTGAGGGGATCAGTAAACCACTCAACTTCATCATTGACACGGGCGCCACGGTAACCGTCATGTCTGAAAAACTGGCCGCGCTCGAGGAAGCACAGTCCTTCATCAAGGAGACCCGAATGCGCGTGTTTGGCGCCGCTGGCGTGGCTGAAAACGTAAAGATGGCCGTCCTGCCAAAGATCGTGATCGGTGATTATGCGCGCGAGAAGGTCGACGCCGCGGTGCTTGATCTCGACCCGGTGAATGAAACCGCCGGCTTTCTGCAGAGCGGAATTCTCGGCGGCAACTTCCTTCACTTCTATCGGCTGATCTTCGATTTTTCCAGAGGTGTGGTGCGGCTCGAGCCACTAACGAAGGCGCCGCCAACCGGCAATCCAATGCCCGAGGTCGCAAACTAGAAAGTAACTCGCGATGAAGCCCAGTGTGTATCTTGAGACTTCGGTCATCGGCGCGTACCTCGATAATGGCGAGCCGTTTCGCCGCGATCTGACAATCCGTTGGTGGGAACACGAGCTCTCGGAATACCGGGCCGTAGTCTCGCCGCTGGTGACGCGCGAATTGGAACGCGTTTCCGAACCCCATCGTTCAGCGTATTTGAAATTGATCACCGGGCTGGAACAGGTCGAACTCACCGATGAAGTGGCCATCCTCGCCGAAGGCTATGTCTCACGCGGAATCTTTCATCGCAAGTTCATCGCCGATGCATTGCATGTAGCGGTTGCTTCATTCCACAAAATCGATTATCTAGTTACCTGGAACTTCGGACACCTGGCTAACGTTCGCCGGCAGGCGCGCATTCGTCTGTTCAATACCGCGGCTGGGTTTTTTGTTCCTATGATCGTGACTCCGGAGTTTTTGGTTTCAGAAGGAACTGAAATTTCCGAGTTCAAATCTCAAGAGTGATTCTGCGCAAACGTGATATCGTTGTTTGAGCATGATATCTTTGTTTGAGATTTGAAATTTCGAATCTGAGATCGTAAGTTCTATGTGGAGTCGCGGGTACTTTTGATTTGCGACGGTTTCGGAACTGGGAAGTGAGATTAGCAATTCTAAATCAGAAAACCAAAATTAAGGATCACGTCATGTATCGCCGGCCAAAATTCCTGACCGTGCTGATCAAGATTCGCGAGACCATGTCCCGCGAAGCGGACTATGACGTTGACCTGTTTGCTGAGATGGTGCGTTCGGGCGCTCGCCCTGAATACGGTCCCGAACGAAATATCCGTGGATTCAAGAAGCGCGCTCCGCGCAACGACGAAGCCGACAACGAAACGCCCTTAACGGAGCGACACCGCGCCGCGAGATAGAATTCTTTCAATCTCAAGTTTGAAACTTCAGATTTGAGAATCCAAACTGAATGAGCATGGACGCCACCTTCGAAACCATCGGCCTGGAGGTTCCCAGCGAAAAGGCCATTAACTTTCTGGCCGAACGCGCCGAAAACCAGGGCGAACCGACCCAGTTACTACGGCGCGGCGCCGTCCTGCACGGGCGTTGCTGGAAGCTCGGCGAAGGTTTGGAAGTCTGGACAGTGCTGTACGAATCGGAAACGGGCGACGTCTTTTACGCGAACTGCCGGCCCGGTTTTCGCGCCCGCTATATGCAGCGAATCGCGCCCTGGGCGCTGACCGAATACGATGAAGAAGGCGAAGCAGTCATTCACGGATACTGGGACGGCACCGATACTGAGGTGCTGTTCGAGTTGCAGAATCTTACCGAAGTTGGCGCGTCGGGATTTCGCGCGCCGGCCTTGCATGTCGGCTTGTGTGGGTTGGCTTATCGCGCGCGCGTCTGCTCGCGCGAGATGAACTCGCGCTGGCTGCCGTTGGAAAAGGCCTCGCCGTCGCGCGCCGCTCACGAAAACGACTGGATTCTGCGCGGTCGAGTGATCGCCTTCAAGCCCTTGCGCAATCCTCTTTCGGGCAGCGAACTTTACTGGATTTATCTCGACCTCAATGGGTTGAAGCTGGAAGTACTCGTTAACACTCGGGCCCTGAGCGGCGGTAGCCTGACAGTGGGCGCCACCCTCTCCGCGGAAGTCTGGCTTCAGGGTCACGTCTTTGACGACCAGGCTCTGCGGCTGCGCTATGAAGGCGTTGACCCGGCCAGCACGGCAATAAGCTTCTGGTCGCGCTATTCGCGTACAAATTAAGTCCGGCTTCCCCACCGTTGTTTGGAGACCAACGTCGCTTGATTCCGCCAGGTTGCCGCTTGCTTGCAGCGTGCTGATCGCCCCCGGGTGTTTTACTGAATGAAGCGACTGATCATTATCATCCTCATCGCGCTGGTCGTTCTGGCCGCCGGGCTCTATCTCCTGGACCAGTATTGGATTCATCGTTATGACCAGCTAATCGCCCGCGAGGCCGGGTTGCATCAACTCGACCCGGATCTGGTTTGGAGCATCGTGTACGAAGAGACTTACTTCAGCCCCTGGAAGAAAGGTCGCAACGGCGAGATCGGACTGATGCAGGTGACGCCGGTGGTGGCCCGTGAATGGGCTGCCGAGAGCGGCGTCGCGCCCATCGATCAGCGCAGTTCGATGAACACGGAAACGTTCCTGCGTGACCCCGAACGCAACGTTCAGATCGGATGCTGGTATCTGGAAAAGGCCGACCAGGAATATCGCAACACACCTGGCCACGAGGCCCGCATCCTCGCCGCCTACAACGCCGGACCAAGTCGCGCCGTGGAATGGAGTCGTGTCGCCAGTGGAGCGCCCCCTCTGACAGAGCAGGAATTCATCGCGCGCATAGACATTGCCTCGACGCGCGCTTACGTTACTTCAATTCTAGATCGTTATCACCGGGTGCGGTCGGCGAAGAATGCTGGATCAATTAACCGATGATTCACTCGCCCAACATTCTCATTGCCTTGAAGCTGCTGCTGGCCGTTGCCTGCGGCGGGGCCATCGGATTTGAGCGGGAGTTGAGCCGTAAGCCGGCGGGCCTGCGAACGAACGTACTCGTCTGCGTCGGCGCAGCCCTATTCATGATCGTTTCGCGTCACATCGGCGGTGGCCTGCCTTATACGGATCCGGCGCGACTCGTGGCCCAGGTGGTGACCGCCGTCGGCTTTATCGGCGCCGGTGTCATTCTGCAGTCGCGCGGTTCGATTCACGGTCTGACTTCGGCCGCAACTATTCTAATGGTGGCCGCAGTCGGCATCACCATCGGCGAAGGAATGTTTACGGTCACCGTAATGACGACGGTGCTGATTATCGTCGTGCTGGTCCTGCTACGAAAAGTAGAACGGGCGCTCATCCGCGGGCGGCGATTATTTCACTATGTTTTGAAGACTCCTGATGCGCCACAGTCTTTGGCGCGGTTGCTTGACTTGCTCGAGCGCGAGGGTCAGCGGCTTGATGACTTCAGCGTAAAAGATCTGGACCAGGGCCAACACGAACTTCGGTTCGCGTTGGTTACTTCGCTCGAAGAAAATACGCGGCTGATCGGACTGCTGCGCGAGATCGGAAGTGAAGTGCAAGGCTCGACTGCCGCGGGTTCAGATTAGTCTTCGAGTGGCATAGGCGTTCCGCCCATGATCACGCGCAGGGTGCGCGTGCCACATTTAGCAATCCAAAAATGACCTCTATCTACTCAGCGCGCTGGGTTCTGCCGATCATCTCTCCAGTCATTCCGGATGGCGCAGTCGCCGTCGAGAATTCCAACATCGTCGCAATTGGTTCGCGCCAGGATCTGATGGCAAAGTTTCCCGATTCAGTACCAACTGATTTCGGGAAGGCAGCGATCCTGCCGGGCCTTGTTAATGCGCATTCGCATCTGGAACTAACCGTGATGCGCGGTTTCCTCGAACGCGAAGAAAACGATTTCTTTGCCTGGCTGAAGAAACTCACGCTCGCGCGCCTGGCTATGTCGGCGGAGGACTTACTTGTCTCAGCAACCTGCGGCGCGATTGAAGCCGCCCGCGCGGGAGTAACCTGCCTGGGTGATGCGAGCTCCGCGGCCGAACCCGCAATGAAAGCCTTGCAGTCAGTTGGGCTGCGAGGAGTTGTCTTTCAGGAATCGTTCGGTCCCGACCCAAAGCTTGCCGACGAAAATGTAGCCGGACTACGCGAGCAGATCTCAGAGCTGCGCTCGCTCGAAGACGCGCTGGTGCGGGTTGGGGTTTCGCCCCATGCGCCCTACAGCGTTAGCGGTCCGCAGTTGGAATTGATTTCGCGTCTGGCATTGGACGAACACCTGCCGCTAATGATGCACGCGGCTGAATCGCAGGCGGAAAAGTTATTGATGCTGGAAGGTCAGGGCGCTTTCGCCGAAGGCTTGAAAGCACGCGGCATCGCCTGGCAGACTCCGGGAATCTCGACGATTCAATACCTGAAGCGACACGGCATACTGGAAACCAGTCCATTGTTAGCGCATTGCATTAACGTCGATGATAGCGACCTCGAACTGATCAAACAGAGTTCAGCGGGCATCGCACATTGTCCCAGGTCCAACGCAAAGCTGGGTCACGGCCGCGCGCCTTTCGCAGATTTCATCACCCTGGGAATCCATGGCGGGTTGGGTAGCGATTCTGTAGCCAGTAACAACACCTGCGACATTTTGGAGGAAGCTCGCTTTGCTACTCTGCTCGCGCGCCTTCCCTCTACCCCCGATCTGTTTAGAGGTGGGCTACCGCCCGCCAATGCCCCGGTCACCGGGGAACAAGCTCTCTTCACTGCGACCCTGGGTGGAGCGCAGGCGATGGGCAAAGCTAATCAGATTGGCGCGCTTGCCGCTGGGATGCAGGCTGACATCACCGTCGTAAATCTGAGCCGTGCGCAGCAACAACCCCTGCGTGATCCTGTCGACGCGCTGATCTTTTCATCTTCGGGCCGCGAGGTGTTGCTGACGATGGTAGCCGGAAAAGAAGTCTATCGTGATGGTCACGTTAGCGGAGTTGATGAAAGCGAATTTCGCGAACGACTCGAACAAGTCCGGATCAAAATCGACGCAACCACCAGGATGTAGTTTTACTCTTGCCGAATTCCGTCTGCTGTTTATATCATTGCGCTCATGAAGAAATCGTCGCACCTCATCTTCGCCTTTACGAGTTCTCTGCTGTTGTGTGTGCTGTCCGCGGACGTCTCGGCCCAAATCAATCCGACGCGTCACAGTCGAGCGACAACTTGAAGGAGCGCCTTTACGCTCAATTCAATGACTATCGTAAGAGCATCAACCCCGAAGAGCGCAAGTACGCCTACCCGGCGGCGAAGGATTATCTGCGAAAGTTTGGCGGAGACAACGATAGTAACGCGAAGGACGTGCACAAGTTCGTCACTGACTACGAACGCGCCCTGCATAACGGCGACGTGTTTGCAGCTTATAACTCCAGGAACTACGTGAAGGCTTTCGAACTCGGACGTCCTTATTTGAAAACCGATCCCGACGACTTCTTTGTGCTCGGCGTTTTGACGGAAGCGGGCTACGACAACGCCGTCGCGGGTAACGCGAGTTTTAACGAGGAGACGATCGGTTACGCGCGCAGGGCGATCAAGCTTTTGGAGGGCGGCAAGCTTACCAGACCCGATCCCTTCAAGAATATGGAGATGGCCCGCGGTTTTCTCAACTCAACTCTGGCGTGGTTCGTCAAAGACCAGTTGCCGGTTGAAGCAGCGGCTGCCTTTCTGAAAGCGGCCCAGTCAGAAAGCCCCTATCACACCGATCCTTCGATCTACCATCGGATGGGCGTCGCAATTCTTAAAGGAGAGTTCGCCCAGGTTTCCGCGGAGTACAATGAAAAGTTTGGCGGGAAGCCGGCCTCCGCGGAACAGAAGGCTCTGCTCGACAAACTTGGTCATCTGGTTGAGCGGACGATTGACGCCTATGCCCGCGCGGTGGCTTTGAGCACCAGGCCCGAACAACGGGAAGCCAGAACTAGAATACTGGCGCAGTTGACGACGCTCTACAAGAATTTTCACAACGATTCAGACGCCGGTCTGAACGATTTGATTGCCTCTGTTCTTTCAAAGCCGCTGCCGTAGCTCGAAGCTCCAGCGAAGAAAAAAGCGGGTAGGAAATCAATCCTGCCCGCTCTCTACTACTCACTGCTTTTGTTTTTTTCGGCCCCGGCACGCGGGACCCGCTTTTGCCTTATCAACCTTCTATCGTGGACATCGCCGTTACTGCTTTCTTTTCGTAGGCGGCGATGACCGCGAGATTTCCTTTCTCAACCGGACTCAATGAAGCGTCGGTGAAATCGGGATTGGCTTTGTACCAGTCAAAGCTGGCAAAGTATTTTTGCGTCCAGGGATCCTTGAAGACTTTGCCGTGACGCGCGTAGATCTCTTCACGCATCTTGCGCACGTCCTCGAGGAACAAACCTTCAAGCAGGGGCCGCGTGATCGGTTTCTTGCTTATCGAATCGTGCAGCTTGTTTTCGTACGCGACGATGGTTTCGATGTTGGTTTTGTCGCTGCCCGAAATGTCTTCATCCTTGAAATCCTCTTTCGGGTCGTACCACGGCTGGCCCCCAAAATACTGCTGGATCCACATGGTCTTAAAGATGCGACCGTGGCGCGCGTAGATTTCGTTTCGCAGCAAACGCAGCTCATGCAGACTAACACCGCGCAACATCTGCTCTGAGATCAACTTATTCTCGAACAACTCCATGTCGCCGGGTGAAATCGCGAGGCGCCGTTGTTGTCTCTGAATGGTGCCGATCAAATCCAGGTTCTTGCGCTCGACTGCGCTCAAGCTCTTCGGATCGTACTTATTGGCCGCGCGGTACCAGTAACGTTCGTCAAAGTACTGTTGCAGCCAGACCGTATCATCAAATCGCTTGCCGTGAATGGCTTCGATCTCGGCGGACAGCACGGTCCATTCAGCGGTGGTGTGCGCGCCGAGTTTCTTTCGGGTCAGGGCGCGGTCCACATAAAGTCGCATGTCGCCCGGTTGCACAGTCTCATGTTTCTGCGCTTCCGCGATGCGGATGACATCGAGGTTCTTGCGTTCAGTATCGTTGAGTGCGGAATTCTGAAAATTCGGATCAGCCTTGAACCAGGTCCGCGATTCCAGAAAGCGCTTGATGTCCGGATCTTTAAAGACGCGTCCGTGCTTGCCAAAGACAATGCCGCGGACCAGCTTCAAATCATCCAGTTGCAGCGCGGAAATACCCGCCGGCGCCACACTGTGGCCGGCAAAGTCGAAAGTCTCCCACGTCTTGACCGCCTTGTACTCGTCCTGAGCGCTGGCTACGGAAAACGCGGACAGCACCAGCATCAGGAGTAGCGGCAGACGAGAGAAGCTGAAGAGCGATTTCATAAGGTACCTTTCTTTGAGCTAGCGAAAGCAGCTAGCTGGGAGACGCAAGTTAGCAACTTGCGCTACTTCTACCAACCGTGGTGGCCTCACCCGGTCGTGCTGGTGGCACCGGGCAAATGCGCAAGCTAACAACTTGCGCTACATCTATCCAAAAATATCGCGAACCTTGTCGACGAGTTTCTTGTTTTCCAGATCGGGAGTTTCGATCATTGCCAACTGTTCCAGCAGCTTCCGTTGTTCGCGGGTCAGCATCGTCGGTGTGACTACAGATACAGTCACAATCAGATCGCCCCGGCCACGGCCGCCCACCACGGGCATTCCCTCCCCGCGCACAGGGAAACGTTTGCCCGTCTGAGTTCCGGCGGGAACCTTGAGCGATCGGTCGCCGTTGAGCGTTTTCACGCTAATCTCGGATCCGAGTGCGGCCTGGGCAAACGTGATCGGCACTGAAGCAAACAGATGGACTCCCTGACGCTGGAATTGCTCGTGCTCAGCCACATAAATGAAGACGTGGAGATCTCCCGGCGGGCCGCCGTACGCTCCGGACTCGCCTTCGCGTTGTAATCGTAGTCTCGATCCCGTCTCGACCCCGGCGGGAATCTTGACCTCGATCGACTTCTCCTGCTCAACGCGACCGGCGCCGCGACATTGCGCGCAGGGCGAACCAATGACCTGACCCTGCCCGCGACAAGCGCTGCACGTGCGTGCGACTTCGTACCAGCCCTGCTTGAAGCTCACCTGGCCAGCGCCTTCGCAGGTACGGCAAACCTCCGGCTGAGTCCCCTCCTTTGCTCCGGAGCCTTTGCAGGTCTCGCAGGTTTCCAGCTTGGGAATGCGCAGCTGAGCGACCAAGCCCGTGGACGCCTGTTCCAAAGTGATTTCGAGATCGTAGCGCAGATCAGCGCCACGCTGCTGGGTTGAGCGCCGCGAACGGGAGCCAAAAATGTCACCAAACCCGAAGAGATCGCCAATAATATCTTCGATGTTGCCAAAGCCAGGCGCGCCCCAGGCCGCTCCGGCGGCGCTGGAGACTCCAGCGTGCCCAAACCGATCGTAACGTTGGCGTTGTTCCGCGTCCGACAGCACCGCGTAAGCTTCCGCCGTTTCTTTGAATTTCTCTTCTGACCCAGCGTCTCCCTGGTTCTTATCGGGATGAAGTTGATGCGCCAGTCGCCGGTAGGCGCTCTTCAGATCCTGTTCGGTCGCGGTGCGAGCCACGCCCAGAACTTCGTAATAGTCGCGTTTATTAATCGCCATAGTCCCTGATATCAGTAGTGAGCGGCCAGCAAGTTGAACCGTTTGACCGGCAAGCTACTGACCGCCTGGTAATTGTAGCGCAAACTGTTATGGTCCGCGCAAGCCGGCCAGTTTGCTGATTCGCAATTTCGACTAGCGCTCAGAGTTCAACTTCTAAGGATGCCGAATGCACGCACAAGCTAGGCTCGAACTCTAAACTCAAGCACTACTGCCGCTGTCTTTCGTATCGACTTCTTCGCCTTGCTTCATCATGGCGTTGGTGAGTTGACGCGCCAGCCGGTCAACTGCGTCCAGCGCCAGGCGAACAGCGCCCACCTCTTCCGCGCCAATCGCGGCTTCGCCCTCAGTCAAAATAATTTGCCCGTTCTCCTGGGCCTCTTTTGAAAGCAAGCCACCAAATTCCATGAATGCGCGTTGAGTGTTCCGCACCAGGCTGGTGAGTTTGTTATTCAGGTCCACCTTGTCCCGCAGCGCGCGATCGCTCTCGGCCGAAGTTTCCGCCTCGTTGATAATCCGATCTATTTCATCCTGCGACAGTCCCGACGTGGGCGTGATGCGCATCTGCTGCTCGCGACCGGTAGCCTTGTCCGCGGCTGAGACCGACACGATACCATTGGCGTCGACTTCGAAAGTCACTTCGATCTGGGGCACGCCGCGAGGCGCCGAGGGGATTCCGACCAGTTCGAATTTTCCCAGCGAACGATTGCCGGTTGAGACTTCGCGCTCGCCCTGAAGAATGTGAATCTCGACCGACGATTGATTGTCGACGACGGTGGTGAAAGTAAGACTGTTGCGCAACGGGATCGTCGAGTTGCGCTCAATGATCCTGGTAAACAGTCCGCCGCGGGTTTCCAGGCCCAGGCTTAAAGGAAGCACGTCAAGCAACACGATGTCCTTGACGTCTCCAGTCAAGACCCCGCCCTGGATGGCCGCGCCCATCGCCACCACTTCGTCCGGATTGATTTCCGCCGAAGCTTTTTTGCCAAAGATGCTGGCGACAGCGCGTTCAACTATCGGCGAGCGAGTCTGTCCCCCCACCAGAATCACCTTATTGATTTCTGAGGCCTGCAATTTGGCGTCGATTAGCGCTTTTTCGCAGGGCTCGACGGTCTGCTGTACCAAATCATTAACCAGCTCCTCGAACTTTTCGCGCGTAAGGACTTTGTTCAGATGCTTCGGGCCCGACGCATCAGCTGCGATGAAAGGTAAGTTAAAGCTGGTTTCAGCGGCCGACGACAATTCGCACTTGGCGCGTTCGGCAGCTTCTTTCAGGCGTTGCAGGGCGAGCCGATCTTTGCGCAGGTCTATGCCGGTGTCCTGATGGAACTGGTCGGCCATCCAATTCATGATGCGTTCGTCGAAATCCTCGCCGCCGAGATACGTATTGCCGGAAGTGGACAAAACTTCAAACACGCCGTTGTTCATTTCCAGGATGGAAATATCGAACGTGCCGCCGCCCAGATCATAGACCGCGATCTTCTCGGCATCAGTCTTACCCAAGCCGTAAGCCAGCGCGGCGGCGGTCGGCTCGTTGATAATTCTCTCTACCTTCAAGCCTGCGATCTTGCCGGCGTCCTTCGTCGCTTGTCGCTGGGTGTCATCGAAGTAGGCAGGAACGGTAATGATTGCATCGGCCACAGCCTCACCGAGAAAATCTTCGGCCGCGGCTTTCAAACGCTGGAGGACAATTCCCGAAAGTTCCGGCGGACTGTAGACTCGGCCCTGCACTCTGACGCGAGCGTCTCCATTTTGGGAATCTACTATTTCAAAGGGCGCCGTCTCGCGCATTCGGCCCGTTTCGGGAGAATCATACTTGCGACCGATCAGGCGCTTAACCGCGTAAACTGTATTCGCGGCATTAGTGACTGCCTGCCGCTTCGCAATCTGCCCGACCAGACGCTCGCCTTTGTCGGTGAATCCCACGACACTGGGCGTGGTTCGGCCTCCCTCTTTGTTGGGCACGATCTGCACCGTGCCGCCTTCGAGCACCGCGACGCAGCAGTTCGTCGTTCCTAAATCGATCCCGATGATCTTGCCCATGCGTTGTTCTTGAGACGAAAGCTCTAGTCGTTATCCCTGCGGGCCGCAACCTTTACCATAGCCGGCCGCAGCAAACGATCACCGATGCGGTATCCGCGGGCGAGCTCTTCGGTCACTGTGTCGGGTTCGTACTTGTCTGAGGGTTCAGTGACCACAGCTTCGTGAAGGTGTGGGTTAAATCGCTCGCCAACCGAGACAATTGGCTGAATGCCGAGTGACTCAAGCACCTCTTTTAGTTGCCGGTTGATTAACTCGACGCCATGCAGAAAATGCCGGAACTCTTTGGACTCATTGGACTGAACTGTCTTCTCGGCGTCCAGGGCGCGGTCGAGGTTATCCAGAACCGGCAGCAACTTACGGCCGACCTCCCCAACGACGCGTTGGTGAGCTTCGCCGCGCTCGCGTTCGATCCGCTTGCGATAGTTTTCAAAATCCGCCTGCCGACGCGCCAGGCCTTCCTTTGCTTCACCCAACGCGGTCTGGAGGCGTTTCAGTTCCGCGCGCGAGGCGACGAGTTCCGCCACTTCGGGACCTCCGAAGTCGTTGGCTTGGGGGTCGGCCAACTCAGGTTCCGACTCTGCGTCGTCATCGGCACGGTCCTCTAATTCCGCATCGTCTTCGGAGGCGCGCGGGTCGTCTCCGTCGAAGAAGCGAATGGGGATGCTATTCGACTTATGCTTGCGATCTGATGCCATTGAGATTCGAAACTCTATTCCGGGGGTTACGGTTGTGAAACCGGGTTCGGTCTATTGCAGTGACGCTTCATTCAAAAGGGCGCGTTCGATGAAACGCGCAAGGTAGTTTACCACAGCCATCATGCGGCCGTATTCGATCCTCATGGGACCGACCACGCCCAAAGTGCCCGACACATCACCGCCGACGCGGTACGAGGTAGTGATTACCGAGCAACGCTTCATCGAAGAAGCCACGTTCTCTCGTCCGATTACCACCCTCACATTTCCGGCTGCCGATTTGCTGGCCACACACTCGTTGAGAATCTTTACCAGGCGCGACTTGGCTTCGAAAGTTCTAAACAACTCACGAATTCCCTCAGCTCCGGCAAACTCAGGCTTGGTCAGAATGTTTGAGGCCCCATCGAGATACACCTCTGGGGTGGCTTCATCTTCGCCCTGGAGGCTACGCTCGCATAAGAGCATCGCGTTGCACAAGAGCTTGTCATAGAGCGCCTTCTCTTCCAACAACAACGCCATAATCTCATCGCGAATGGTCAGCAGACTCTTGCCGCCAAACTCAACGTTCAGGTAACTCGCCGTCCGATCCAGCTCGTCTTGCGTGAAGTCCTCGTCGAGGGTGATTACTTTGTCGTGGACTATGTTCGAGGTCGAAACCAGCACGACGAGAATCCGGCTGTCGGGGAGCCGCATAAAGCGAATATGCTTCAACCGATTTTCAGCCAGCGATGGCCACACAACAATGCCAACGTTTTCGGAAAGCTGGGAAAGCACGTGCGAAGCTTTCTCCATCAAACGTTCGGGGCGGGCCTGTCCCTCACGTTCCAGGTCGATCCTTTCGATCGCCCTTAGATCATTTTTCGAGAGACGCGTCGAGTCCAGCATGTTATCGACGTAGTATCGGTATCCGGTGTCGGTGGGAATCCGCCCGGCGGAAGTGTGCGGCTGCTCGAGGAAGCCAAAGTCTTCCAGCTCGCACATGACACTCCGAATCGTCGCTGAGCTCCAGCCGGTGGCATGCGCAAACCTGTCAGAGACCGTGTGCGATCCGATAGCATCGCCCGTCACCAGATGCTCCTCGATGATCGCCGACAGCACGGCCGCGCGCCGCGACTCAGGCGTTGGTCGTCCAGGTCTGTTTGAAGTGGTTGTGCGGGCCATTAGACTGAGCTATGCGTTTCCCCGATCTTAAAATCACCCTTGATTGAAGTCCCAACCGCGCCATGAGGAACTTTTCCGATCCGATCGCCAGTATAACGAAATTACCAGAGGTCTCGCAAACTGTTGTTTCTAAAGCGGTCTCGTCAGCCGCCGCGCCATTCATCTCGTCCTGAGCCGCAGCGAGCGTAACGAGTTAAATCGCTGTCACCGCGATACTTAAGCCGCAGCACTAAACAAGCTCCGAGCTTGTGTGAAGGCGTCCAAGTCATTTTCCGCGCGCTGGCAAGGGTTTTTGGGGATCCTTTCGAGCGTGTTTGACGAGCCGCGAACGCCCGCCCTAAGATGTGGGCGAGTTCCAGGGTCCCCGAAAATGCCGCCATCAGACCTTCTCAAAAGAATCTTCTGCGAGGCATTCCATCAGCTTGATCGCGGTGGTAAACGCTTTCAACCCGACGTGGGCGTTATCGAGGTGAGGTTTTACCCGTATGCAGGGTCGCACCACACGATTCGATTGCGAGCCGGTCGCGTTTATGTGCGGCTTTCTGATCTCTTCCAGACGGCGCCACCGGAAGTGATCCGCGCGCTGGCGTTCCTGCTGGTGGCGCGCTTACTTTCGCGCAAGGCGCCGCGCGAACAGGAGCGCATCTATCGCTCCTACGCGTTCAGTCCTCAACTCTTGCGAGCCTCCGATATTGCCCGACGCCAACGTGGCCGCAAAGTAATCTCGTCAGCTAACGGCCAGGTCTATGATCTCGAACGGATCTTTGCGAAGGTCAACCGGCGCCATTTTGACGGCGAGCTCGAAAAACCCGTCTTGACCTGGTCAAAGCGGCCGGCCCGCAGCATTCTGGGTCATCATGACGCCGCGCACGACACCATCACGATCAGCAAGATGCTGGATTCCCGAGAAGTTCCCGAATGGTTCGTCGAATACATCCTCTTTCACGAAATGCTGCACATCAAACATCCCGCCCGCATCGTCAACGGCAGACGGTATTACCACACGGCCGCGTTTCGAGCTGAAGAGCAGAGCTTTCCCCGCTACCAGCACGCGCAGGAATGGCTGGATCATGTAGTTCGAAAACGGCAGGAACTGCGGGCGCGCGCGGCCTAGTGGCACAGACTTCAGTCTGTGATCCCCGGCGCCCAAAGAAGAATCACAGACTGAAGTCTATGCCACGAAATTATTCTGGAACTCTGTCCCGCTTTCCACGTTAATTCATTCAGGTAGGTGGGCTCCTCCTGAGAGCGGGCAAGCAGCGCCGGATGTCATCCCTGTGATGCGTTCAAAGCGAGCTTGCCCGCTCTGTTTTGTTTGACGCCGAGAAAGCAAACAACTTCGTCGCCCTATCAAGTTCCTTGTATAATCCTTTGGTGAAACCCTTACGGTTCGTTGGTTCGAGTCTCGACGATCTTCGCAACTTTCCAGCCGAGGCCCGGAGGCAGGCCGGATTTGAACTCTATGCGATCCAACGCGGACTGGAACCATCGGACTGGAAGCCAATGAATGTTATCGGAGCCGGAGTACGTGAGATCAGAATTCATGTCCTGGGCGAATGGCGAATTCTTTATGCTGCTAAGCTAGCCGATGCGGTATTCGTGCTACATTCCTTCCAGAAGAAGTCACAGAAAACGCGACGCGAAGACATCGAGCTGGCTCGCAAGCGATACCGCCAGATTGGAGAGAAACAATGAGCGCAACCATCACCGAATCTAGTGGCAACGTTTTCGTCGATCTCGGGTTTGACCCGGCGGAAGCGGCGATCCTTGAGATGCGTGCCAGACTCATCAGTGACCTGCGCGAGCATATCCAATCGACCGGGATGACGCAGGCACAGGCAGAGAAGAGATTGAAGATCGGTCGCCGGAGAATGGCTGACTTGATGAGCGGCAAATGGCAGGAGTTTAGCCTCGAGCTGCTGATCACGTTGGCGGCTCGCGTTGGACGCAAGGTAACGTTGGAACTGGCGGCGTGAGAGGCGGCCCACGCCCTTTCCCCGTTTCATGACGAACTAACGAAGGAGATTTATGGCGTACTGGCGAATGCAGTTGCACCCAAACGAGTCCGAGGGTGCTATTCGACACACCGTTGAGAGCCTGTCCGCTGGATACATTGGATTGGATTTTGCGACAGACGTTCCCGACCTACTCACCGTGCCGCAGACCGACCTTCCGGAAAATTCGCGCAACTATTGGTCGTTTGGACATGAAATGGAAGTTGGAGACTGGGTCTTACTGTTCACACATCACTTCCCTTTTGCACTTGCCCGAGTCGCAGGTCCCTATAACTACATTCGCTCCGCTGCACCGGAGATTGGTGTGTGGTTCCGACATTTCAGAAAGGTAGACAGCGTGCGGTACTACGGGGACCTTGTCACCGACGCTCGAAATTGGGAACCGATAACAATGACCGCGACAATTACTCCACTTCGTGAACACGGTTCAGCTTCGTATCAGCTCATTGAGCGATGGCTACATGCGTGACGGTTCAAGTCCATTCTCCGATCTCCCTGCTAGTTGGTTTGACGTTAGACAATGAAAACTTAGTCCAAGAATTGATCCGTGATCGGCAGATTTTGAAGTGGCTTGGCAACTCACTCAACCCAATGTCTCGACAGCATTAGCAACATTCGCATAACCTGACACCTCTGTTTCTCACCGCTGGACAACTGCGAGTTCCCCCCGCTAGACTACGTCGTTTGCAAGACAGGTGCGGCTCCTATCTGTAGCCCGCGAACAAAACTAATCAGAAAGACTCAACAGAAACCGTAATGGCAATTCCAGCAACCCAAATCAGACGAGGCATGGTCATACTTTTCGAAGGCCAGCTCTGCAAAGTCGTCGACTTTCGACATCACACGCCCGGCAACCTGCGCGCGATGGTGCAAACCAAGCTGCGTAATCTTCGCACCGGCTCATCTTTCGATCATCGTTTTCGCTCGGCCGATACAGTGGACAAGGCCGCGCTCGAACAGCACGACATGGAATACCTCTATTCCGACGGCTCGCATCACCACTTCATGAACACCCAGTCCTATGAACAGGTTGCTTTGAGTGGCGAAGACCTTGGCGACGCCGCGCAGTGGCTGGCGCCCGGCCTCAAGATCCAGGTTGAGTTTTATGAGGGCTTGCCCATCGGTATTGAACTACCGCCGTCGATGGAACTCACGGTGACGCAAACCGAGCCGACGATGAAGGGCGCCACGGTTTCCAACGTCAACAAGCCCGCGACCCTGGAAAACGGCGTGACTATCCAGGTGCCACCTTTCGTCAACCAGGGCGATCGTCTGCGCGTCGATCCCGCCGAGGGCCGTTACATCGAGCGAGCAAAGTGAAGTAGCATGGACTTCAGTCTGTGATACTACTACTAAACGTGGAATTCAGTTTCCGTAGTCACAGAATCACAGACTAAAGTCTGTGCCACCTATGTACCTGCTTTACAGCCTGCTCTTGACGGTTGGCTTTCTCGCGCTGTTGCCGTGGTTTGCAATCGACGCCTTCCGCACCCGCAAATACATCACCGGCCTTCGTCAACGCCTTGGCAACTTACCGGCAATCGCTCTCGACGGCCGGAGAGTAATCTGGTTGCATTGCGTTTCCGTCGGAGAAACTGAAGCCGCGCGCCCTTTGGTTCGTGCACTTCTTGATAAATATCCGTCCTACCGCCTCGTCATTTCCACCACGACGGTCACGGGTCAGCGCATCGCTCGGGACGCTTTCGGACGCGATGCCGCAGCCGTCTTCTACTTTCCGATTGATTGGGCGTGGACCGTGCGCCGAGTTCTGCGGACTCTGCAACCCGCGGCCGTACTGATCATGGAGACCGAACTGTGGCCGCATTTGTTTCGCGAGTGTCACCGGCGCGCGATTCCCGTCGCCCTGATTAACGGCCGAATCTCGGTCAAATCGTTTGGTCGTTACCAGATGATCCGTCCTTTCATTCGAAGGGTCCTGGCTAATCTGTCGGTGGCGCTGATGCAATCCGATCAGGATGCCCGGCGGATACTAGAGTTAGGTATGCCCGACGAATTAGTGTTGATGCCTGGAAACCTGAAGTTCGACAGCGCCGAGAGTTCGAACGACGACCCTGCGGCCGGAGACCTGCGTCAGCGCTTCGGATTCGATCAAAGCGCCCGCCTGATAGTCGCCGCCAGCACGCATGCGCCCGAAGAGCAAGTAGTTATCGATGCTTTCAAGCAGATAAAGCTCGCTCAGCCAGACTGTCGTGCGCGCCTGCTGATCGCGCCCCGGCATCCTGAACGGTTCGGCGAAGTGGCTGCGCTGCTGAAAGCTTCCGGTCTGACCTGGTCACGCAGGTCCGCGGCAGCGCGAGCCGAAGACCGAGCTTGCGACGTGGTCCTGCTCGACACCATCGGCGAGTTGCGCGCCGCGTATCCGCTGGCTGATGTGGCCTTCGTTGGCGGCAGCATCGCGACGCATGGCGGCCATAACATTCTGGAGCCGGGCGCTCGCGGGGTTTGCGTCATCACCGGCGCGCACATGCATAACTTCGCAGCCGTGACAAAAGCGATGCTGGACGAGAATGCGATTGTTCAGTTACCGAATGTTTCAGCTTCAGCGGCACCCGCAGAACTAGCTAACGCTCTCAATCAGCTTTTGTCGGACGACTCACTCCGACGAGATATCGGGCAGCGGGCTCTGGAGGTTTGCAATCGAAATCTCGGCGCGACTGAGCGGACGCTACAACTGCTTGCGACCCTGCTCGAAACATCCGGCGTTGAGTCAATCCCCTTCCCGGCGCTCTCAGCCACCGCAGCCAAATGACTGTCACAGAATCCAATGAATAGCGCCGTGACACTCGCGCTCAGTCCGCTCGGTGGCCTATACGGCGTCGCGATGAGAGCGCGTCGCGCCCTCTATCGTTCCGGCCGTTTTCGCGTGCACGACCTCGGTGTGCCGGTGATCAGTGTAGGCAATCTCACTACGGGGGGCACGGGAAAAACGCCGCTGGTTGAATGGATCGCGCGCGAGCTGGCGCAAACTGGAAGACGAGTCTGCATTCTCTCTCGCGGATACCGCCGGAGCCGCGCCGGCGCCCGCGTCATCGTTTCGGATGGAAGTGAAGTTATCACTGACGCCGGCCTGGCCGGCGATGAGCCGCTGTTACTGGCGGAAAGATTGAAAGGCCTGGCGGCTGTGATTTGCGATGCCGATCGAGTAGTGGCGGCGCGTTGGGCTGTTGAGAACCTCCACAGCGACGTCTTTGTTCTCGACGATGGTTTTCAGCACTTGCGCGTGGCCCGCCATCTGAACGTCCTGACGATCGACGCCACGAATCCGTGGGGCAACGGAAAGCTCCTGCCCGCCGGAGTCTTGCGCGAGTCGCCTGCGGAGCTGGCGCGCGCCGACTGCATTGTCCTAACGCGCGCGGATGATTCCAATGCAACTGAGGAATTGAAGTCGGAGATCGCCGCGCAAGGCGAATTCTCCGTCTATTGTTCGCGAATGAAGTTGAGTGGCCTGCGAGCGGCGCAACTGGGCCAACCTCTGATGTCCGCGGAAGACTCTAAAGCATCAAGCGCAGCGGCGTTTTGTGGCGTGGCCAATCCGGCATCGTTCTTTGCTCTGCTGAGGCGCAACGGCTTTCAACTTGCCCACACACAAGCCTTCCGCGACCATCACCGTTACACTCAAAAGGACTTAGACCGCGTCATCCGCGAGTCGGTCGCACAGGGCGCGCAAATCCTTCTGACTACTGCCAAGGATGAAGTGAAACTACGTTCGCTGAAATTTGAGCTGCCGTGCTTCACCGCCGACATTGCAATCGAGATCGAGAATCAGGAAAAGCTAAGGGATCTGATTGAGGCGGCCCTCACCGGGACAAGGGTTTAAGGCGTGTGTCAGAAGCCGCCAAACCTAGAAAGGTGGGGTGACACTGGTTTTAGGTGTCGGCTTTACACTTGGTACAGGCTTTGGCGGCGGCGGCTGTTCGACCTTTTCCACTGACGGAGACGACTTTGGCGTTGGCGATTCGCGCTGATTCGAATTTTTGTTCCCAGGCGCGGAGCTATTCGCGTTGTTGTTGGATCCGCTGTCTCCTGGCGAAGCGCCCGGTACCACTTCCTGGCTGGCGTTCGCGTTCGCATTCGCATTTGAAGTCCGGCCCAGAGGAGTCGCGCTCGAAGCGGGCTGGATGCCACGCTCGCTTTCGCCTGCCGGTGTTCCAGTTGCGTGGACCGGTTGGCTATTTGGATCCGCCACCAGTCCGGTTTGGCCTCCGGTCTGACCGGGCGCTTGATTCGTCGGCGTCTGGCTGACGCCGCGCGTAAGCAGAAACACGACTCCAAAAACAACTATCACGACGATTGCGGCCGGCGCCATGACCCGCCACGGGTTGAAGTTTGCGAGCGAAGCCTGATTGGCGCCCTGCGGCGCGTACCGAGGATCCTGGTGTGGCTGTACCACGGTGACTTCATCACGGGGCCGGACGACTGTGACTTCGTCCAGATCGTCCGTGGTCAAATTGATCGGCGCGTTTGGAACGGTGTCGGCAACTCGTGGCACCGCCGCCTCTTCATCGGCCGCACCAGCAGCAGCATGGTTCAAGCTTTCGGACAACTCGCCTGCCGTTTGGAAACGATCAGCCGGTTGCTTCGCCAGGGCTTTCTTTATCAACTCATCTACACTTGCCGGCAGATCTGGACGCGCCTCAAGCACCGATGGCGGCTCGTCCTGCACCTGCTTCATCATGATCATCGTGGGCGATTCGCCAGTGAACGGGACCCGTCCCGTCAGCATCTCGAAAACGATCACCCCGAGCGAATAGATATCTGAGCGCGCATCGATCGCCCCGGTTTGCGAGCACTGTTCCGGCGACATATATTGCGGCGTCCCAATTACCAGATTCGCCGCGGTGATGTCGTTGTCCCGAGAGCCTTCCGGCTGCTGAATCTTGGCAATCCCAAAATCAAGGACTTTGGCCCAGTCGCCGCCGTTGGTCTGCGACAGCATGATGTTGTCGCTCTTCAGATCGCGATGGATGACTCCTTGCAGATGGGCGGCGTCCAGCGCTCCGGAAACCTGGCGCACGATTTCGACGGCACGCGCCAACGGCATCGGCCCTTCACTTCTGATCAAATCTTTGAGAGTGCGGCCGTCCAGATACTCCATGATGAGGAAGACAACACCGTTTTCGGATTCTCCAAAGTCGGTGACACTGACGGCATGTGGGTGAGAGATGCGCGAGGCCGCTTTGGCCTCACGAGAAAAACGCGCCACCACTGCGTCATCGCCGGCGAGTCCCGGTCGCAGGACTTTGATCGCGACGGTCTTGTCCATCATCACGTGCTTGCCGCGATAGACAGAACCCATGCCGCCGTGCGTGATCAGCTCTTCGACCAGATACTTTTCAGCGAGTGTCTGTCCCTCCAACGGATCGCCAACCCTCTGAAGCACTTCTGCATCAGCAGGGCAAAGCGTGGTTGTGTCCGTGTATTCCTTACCGCAAGTGGGGCAAACTTTCATTTGATCATCTTTCTTCTGGGTTGCGTCAGCGTAACACACTGCTTTTGCGGCGAGCAAAGATATACAGCATAAGATGAGGTCAGTACCGCGAGCGATAGCGACCGGGTTACGTCCTCGCGATTTCGGATCGTGTGGTTAAGACCCAGTCGCTATCGCTCCCGGTACTGACCTCATCACTGACCCTCCACAAAAAATGCGAGCGGGGCTGGAAAGCCGCGCTCGCATTCTTGCTCGATCGACCTAGATTGAGCTAGCCCGCCATCGGTTTGACTACCGCGAAGATCACCAGCAACGCAAACAGCACCAGTGACTCGATCAGTGCCAGACCCAGAATCATCATGGTCTGAATGCGGCCGGCCGCACCCGGATTGCGCGCTGCACCTTCGCAGGCCGCCGCGCCGATGCGCGACTGTCCAATGGCCCCGCCAAAAACCGCAATCGCGAAACCGATGCCGGCGGCAAGCGCCACATAACCCTTATAGCTTGTCGCAGACTCAGCCGCCGCGGGCACCTGAGCAGCCGCTGTCATCGCGGCCATCAGCACGCCGAGCGTGGCAAATCCAATCATTCTTAGTTTTTTCATTTCTCTATCTCCGTACTAGAATTTCGGCGCGGACGATCGAAAGCTACCGACGGTCTGTATGATTTCGCCTGAATCCGGTATCCACCGCCCCTCTTACAACGGCGCTCCTGCGATACAGACATTAGGAACTGGAATCACCGACTGCGCTTTCGGCCGACTTGCGCCTGCCTTTGTCTTACGTTCCAACGTGCACTGCGGCGATTCGCGGCGTCGCTCGAAACGCGTGGATAAAACCGTTTAAGTTAAGACCGGAACCATGAATTCTTCGCTCTCATCGTCCGCATGGCCATGTTCAGCGTGACTATCATGCGGCGGATGCGAAACCTCGCTCAGATATAACTGCGACAGCAGAACGAAAACGAAAGTTTGAATCAGCGCTACAAACAGGCTCAGCGGCATTAGCGCGACCGGCACAATCCAGTAGGTAATGCCCGGAACCAGATGTGCGATCGAATCCATCACCTTCTCATCCGCGAACATGTTGCCGAACAGACGAATACCGAGCGAGAACGGACGAATTAAATTACTGATGATCTCAATTGGAAAAATTAGCGGCGCGATCCACCAGATAGGACCCGCGAAATGTTTTAGATGCCGGAACAATCCGTTCTCTTTGATGCCGATGTAGTTGTAATAAACAAACGACGAAATACCCAGCGCAAACGTGACGCTGGTCGCCGACGTCGGTGACATGAACAGCGGGAACAGACCCATCATGTTTGAAATCAGGATCAGCACCGCAAAGGTCATCACCACCGGGAAGTACTGCAAACCATGCGGACCGACGATGTCCTCCAGCATGCTGCGCACCGCGAGCACCCCGACCTCGAGCGTCTGCTGTCCGGACCCGGGTTCGTCTTCAGATAGTTTGCCTTTGAAGATCCAAATCACAAACAGGCTGATGATGCAGGCCAGGACGAACATCACGGTATACCAGGGAATCGCATTCTCTGGCGTGTACACGCCAAACGCAGCGTCGGGCGTCGTGCCAAACTTTCCCAGAACTTTCGTCCAGAACGGATGCGTGTACTTCATCTCGAAGTCATACGCCGCATGACCAAAGTATTGGTTGACGAGCCGCACAACGATCGGCGCTTCCTCAACGTGTTCAGCCGCCTTGCCGGCTGTTTCCAAAAGAAAGAACATCAAAAAGATTCCTCTCGACGAATGATGGCGAAATAGAATTGTCTAAAAGCTTCGACGAACAACGCCGGGACAAACGAACATAAGCCGGTCAACAGCGCGGGGAACGACACCAAGCGCAGCTCATACGCCGCGACCGCCGCCCCTGCAACCACGAAATAACGAATGATATAGCGGCTTACGCCCATGTGCGGTCGCTGGCCGGCGCTTACGTTGAAGACTGCGGCGGCCGACGTTTGCAGCCAGTGAAAGTTCAAAAGCGAGAGCAGGCCGCCGAGCATCAGCCCAGTCGTGACCCGCCATGGCAGGAGCATCGTACTCACGATGACCGCCAGCCCCACGCTCGCAATCATCACGCGAAAGACGCGCAATTCGAGTGCGCCGGTGTCTCCGTCGGCGAATCCTTGAGGGCTCACACTGTTGGCAATTCGACTCATGAATTAAGCGGATGATTTTACATGGGAGACGAGTACGTGTCGAGTTCCTGGAGCGCGAAAGGAGCGCGGGCATCCTTGCCCGCCTGCGCGCGTTCAGCGCGAATCTGAGCGCGCTGCGCGCGTCGTGCGGGCACGGATGCCCGCGCTCCATTAACGCAGTTGCCGCGGTGGCGGTGGCTTTTGTGAATCATCGGACGAGCTCTTCCCGCCTGTCTCAGAAAACATTTCTTTGATCGAGCCCACAGCCGAAAGCATGCTCGACGTTTCGACCGGCATGAAAATCACCTTAGCGTTGTTGCTCTTGGTCATGTCGCGCAAACTTTCGATGTAGCGTGTCGTGATTAGATACTGGGCGGGATTGCCGTGCTCCGCCATCGCCGAAGCCACCTGGGTGATCGCCTGCGACTCGGCTTCGGCCTGACGCAAGCGCGCCTGCGCTAATCCTTCGGCCTGTAAAATGTTTGACTGCTTCTCGCCTTCCGAACGCGTCACGGCTGCTTGTTTCTCACCTTCAGCCCGGGTAATCGCAGCCTGGCGTTCGCCTTCGGCCTGCAAAACCAACGCGCGCCGGTTGCGCTCGGCCGTCATCTGTTTCTCCATCGTCACGCGTACGTCTTCAGGGGGATTGATATTCTTAACATCGACTCGGGTCACCTTCACGCCCCACTTGTCGGTGGCCTCATCCAGAATGATGCGCAGCTTTGAATTGATCTGATCGCGCTGCGACAGAGTGTGATCGAGATCCATGTCGCCCATCACGGCGCGCATGCCGGTGATAGTCAGCTGCACGATGCCGCCGACGAGATCGTTCATTTCGTAAACCGCTTTGATAGGATCTGTAACCTGCCAGTACACCACTGAGTCAACGTGGATGGTGACGTTGTCGCGCGTGATTACAGGTTGCGGCGGCAGGTCGATGTATTGCTCGCGCAGATCGATTGAGGTGACGCCGCCGCGCGTGTTGGTCCAATAGACGGCGCGTGGCTTGTCGATGAACGGCCAGAGGATATTCAGTCCGCTCGAGGCCACGCGACTAAAACGGCCCAGCCGCTCAATCAACATCACCGTGGCCTGGGGCACGATCTTAATCGTCTTGGCCGCGATGATCAGCAGCACTATGCCCATAAAGAAAAGAAAGAATACGGATAAAAACGCCGGCACTGCTGCGCCACCCTGCAAGAGAATCATGAATGCAAACGGCATAACTCACCTCCGCTAAAGCTGACCAGGTTGTCTGTTGAATCTCGCGGCGCAACTATAACGAATGCTGCGCATGATTGAAAGATGAAGTATCCGCAAGCCCGACCGTCAGGGAGGGCAAACCCTCGCTAGACGGCCCTCCCTTACGGTCGGGCTTCTGACCGGGGTGGTCTTTGCCAGCCTCCTAACGCCTTCTCGACAATCGCGGCCGCCGCCAACACAGTGTGTTCTGCAAACGGCCGGCCAACAATCTGTACGCCTATCGGCAAGCCCAGAGCAGAGCGACCTGCCGGCACAACCACGCTCGGCAATCCAAACACATTGAAAGTCTGAGAGTAACTGAACGCGCGAAAGACGCTGATCGATTGACCGTTGACGTCAACCCGACTCGCCCCATGCTCAAACGCAGGGACCGATCCGACGGGAGCGAATATTAAGGGCGTCGTTTTCATCCATCGCAGGAGATCTTCGCGCAAACGTTCGCGCTCCAACACGGCAGCGGCCACCTTTTCGGCGGTGTGTATCTTGCCCTGTAGGTCGGTTCCTGATTTAAACCTACTAAGCAGCGCCGAGACGAGCGGTCCAGCTTCGGCTTCCCTCCCCTGATAGAACTCGCGGAGTTGTTCGCTCGCCGCGCGCGAAAACAGTTCGATCCAAAGTCGCGAACCCTCTGACACGCCCGGCGGTCTCTCCTCGTTCACTTCCAGTCCAGCACTGCTGAGAGCTTTCGCCGCGGCCTCGATGGCAACGCGCGTTTCAACTGTTACCGGCACAACGCCATCATCCGCGTACCACGCGAGGCGCTGTCCGCGGAGTGCTGAAGCGCCTTGCTCAAGCGCGGGCCCACCTTCAGTTTGTTTGCCCGCGATCACGCTGAACAACAACGCCACGTCCGCAACCGTGCGGGCCATGGGGCCGATGCAACCTCCCATTGATAAAAGCCCGGAAGCAGTCGGAGTGTGACCATCCATCGGCACCACTCCAGTGGTCGGTTTCAATCCGGCAATGCCGCAAAAGTGCGCCGGCACGCGAATCGATCCGGAAAGATCGCTGCCGATCCCAGCCGGAGAAAGACCAGCGGCGATCGCGGCCGCCTCACCGCCGCTGGAACCTCCGGGTGTGCGTTCGATTGCGTGAGGATTATTCGTGCGGCCGAAAACGGGATTGTCGGTCTCATACGGAATCGCCATTTCCGGAGTATTGGTTTTGCCGAGAATGATCGCGCCTGCGGATTTCAGACGCGCCACCGCGGTCGCATCGCGATCCGGAACATGGGCCGCACGCAGACGTGATCCGCTCGTAGTCCGCAGACCCTCAGTATCGATCGTGTCTTTGACGGTGAGCGGTACGCCATGCAAAGGACCAACTTTTCTGCCACGGATTAGGTCGCCTTCTGCGGCCCGCGCTCGGTCCAGCACGTCAGGCGCAAGGGTAACGATTGCATTCAGCGAGGGGTTGATTTCGTCGATGCGCTGCAGATGAGCTTCGGCAACTTCGACCGGCGACGCGGCTCTCGATCGAATTAGCTCAGCCAACTGCGTTGCCGAGCGGGTGGTTAGATCTTCGGACAAGTTCGACAAGATTTGTTTTCGGCAAAGCTCCGGAGGAGAGAAATATTTATAGAACCTGGGAATTCCTCCGGCTTGCAAGCTCCTTTAGGAGCGGAACACCTTCTGTGTCGCTCCTAAAGGAGCTTGGAAAGATTTGAGCCTGCGCGAGCTATAAACATTTCGCGCCTAACGGCCCTTGGGATTTGCCATCATTCTCTTCAGGACTTGGACCGACGTGCCATTCAAGCCACATCCTTGACACTCTCGCAAGCGCGCATTTAGACTCGCTTTCTTTCAAATCGTAACACTTAGTCCGACAAACTTCAGTTTGTCGCTGCTCACCCAAGCTCCATAGGGCCGAGGGGCGACAAACTAAAGTTTGTCGGACATCTCAGGAAGGGATCGAATCGATGGGACCACGAAAGAAAATCACGGTAGTCGGGGCGGGCAATGTCGGTGCGACGGCCGCGCACTGGCTGGCGGCGAAGGAACTGGGCGATGTCGTCCTGGTGGACATCGTCGAAGGCGTGCCGCAGGGCAAGGCCCTGGACCTGGCCGAAGCCGCGCCGGTCGAAGGTTTTGACGTACGTTTGACCGGAACCAACAGCTACGAAGAGACAGCAAACTCGGACGTGGTGATCATCACCGCGGGTTTGGCGCGGAAGCCCGGCATGAGCCGCGACGATCTCTTGCGCACCAACGGCGGCATCGTCGGCGCAGTCGTCGACGAGATCGTCAAGCGTTCGCCTGAATCGATCCTGATCATTGTTTCGAATCCGCTGGATGCGATGTGCCAGGTGGCGCTCAGGCGTTCCGGTTTTCCAAAACACCGGGTGATCGGCATGGCCGGCGTGCTAGATGCCGCGCGCATGCGTTGCTTTCTGGCAGAAGCTTTGGATGTTTCGGTCGAAAATGTGACCGCGTTCGTGCTCGGCGGCCACGGCGACACGATGGTGCCGCTGCCACGCTACTCAACCTGCGCCGGCATTCCCATCACTGAGTTGCTATCGAAAGAACAAATCGACGCGATCGTGAAGCGCACCGCCAGTGGTGGCGCCGAAATAGTAAACCTGTTGAAGACCGGATCGGCTTATTACGCGCCATCAGCCGCTGCGGTCGAGATGACTGAATCAATTTTGAAAGACAAGAAGAAGATCCTGCCGTGCGCGGCCTATCTCGAAGGCGAGTACGGCGTGAACGGACTCTATGTGGGCGTGCCGTGCAAACTTGGAGCCCGCGGATTGGAACAGGTGATCGAGATTACTTTGACTGCCGAAGAGCGCATCGCTCTGCAGAAGAGCGCCGCCGCGGTGCAGGAATTGATCGACGTTCTGGGGATTTAGCGTTGACATCTTTCTCCTCCGGCTGAATAATCCGCCATGTGAAGACACGATTGTCTTCCGTTCTTTAAATCACTTAACTGAAGGGGGAGTAGCTGAGGATGTCTTTGATATCAACGTATAAATGCACTTGCGATTCAACGATCGTTAATCGATCCCCGTTTAAGCCGTTTAAGCTTCATACATGTTACTCCAAGAAGGATCATACGGACGATCCCGTGAAGCCGGAATTGAAGCACACAGCGCACTCTCGAAAGCAAGGAGAGCTATGCCATTGCGGAGGCAGTCAAGACTGTCGATATTGCGGGGGTTCTGGCCGAATGATCTAGGCTTCCATTTCGCGGACGAACAAAAGGGCAGCAGATCCACTGGATCGGCTGCCCTTTTCAATTCAGGTGTAAATCTTGTTCCGTCACGCCGCTAGGCTAAACGCAATAACCGGCACCGACGTCTTGCGGGCCTCCGGGGGCTGTTCCGTCATGAGTCGATCCATTTCCCGAACCACCTTGGCGGAAAAATACCGTTCTCCACAACGGGAACAGACTCGGGCGGGAACTTGCTCAAAGATGAAATGGGATCCGGCGCGATGGCGGAACACGGTCACCAGCTTTTCGTGATCGTCCAGCAGCGCGTCACAGTATTCGCAAGGATCCAATTTGGGGGTCTTAGTCTTCGATGGCATACGCTGTGATTATACGCAGCTTTCCTGTTGGGAGAAACCGGCAAACAACTTCGGCTTCCTTTTCAACCGTTGACCCGCGAATAACGAAGCGCGTCCCCCTCGGGTCATCTGTTAGCTTGGCAACCACCATGCCTCGCATAATAATTTCATAGACTTCCGACTCGAGCAACTGATCGTCGTCCATCTCTTCAAGCGCATGACCCGAATAGTCGTACCGGCCGTCCCTTACCGCTGCCCTTATGCGACGAATGCTCATTTAGGCATACTAAAACTTCAAGCGAACGCTACTTCTTCAACCAACCAAGCAGCCCATACAAAACCGTCTCGCGGTTCTCTTCATAGATCGCCTTGGTCAGCGGAATACCCATCGGACAAACCTTGACGCAGTTCTGCGCGTTGCCACAGTTGGTGATGCCATCTTCGCCCATGATTCCTTCCAGGCGTTCGTCGCGCGTCATAGCACCCGAGGGGTGCATGTTGAAGAGACGCACCTGGGCAATCGCCTGCGGGCCGATGTAATGATCTTCGTCGTACTGCGGGCAGGCTTCCAGACAACAACCGCAGGTCATGCAGCGTGAGTAGGCGTAACGCTCCTCCACGTCTTCCTGATCCATGCGCGGTCCGGGACCAAGTTCGTGCGTCCCGTCGAGTTCGATCCAGGCATGCACCCGCTTTAAGTGATCGAACATCTGCGAGCGATCCACCATCAGGTCACGCACGTTCGGAAACTTGGTCATCGGTTCGAGCTTGATCGGCTGTTCGAGATTGTCGACCAGCGCCGAGCACGATTGCCGCACCCGGCCGTTGATGACCATGGTGCAGATACCACAGACCTGCTCGAGACAGTTCATGTCCCATGATGGAGGAGTGGTGGCCTGTCCGGATTTAGTGACCGGGTGCTTGCGAATCTCCATCAGGCATGAGATCACGTTGAGGTTGGTACGGTAGGGAATCTCAAACTCTTCCCAATGCTGTGGTGCACCGGGAGCCTCGCGACGCTTGATATGTATCTCGACTGTGTTCATTGAATTTTAGTTAGCCACAAAAAGGCGCAAAAGACACAAACCAATAACTGCTGGTGTTACTTTGTGGTTCGTCCTTCGAGTTCTCGCCGGCACATTCCTTTTCTACTCTTGTGCCTTTTGTGCCTTTTCGTGGCTTGTCTTGTCCTAAGCCTTCGCCGTTTCTTTCTTCTCGTGCGAATAGTCCCGTTTGCGCGGCGGAATCAGCGAAACGTCGACCGCATCGTACGAAAACACAGGGCCTTCTCCTGAGTACTCAGCGATTGTGGTCTTCAGCCAGTTCGGATCATCGCGATCGGGAAAGTCCGGCTTGTAATGAGCACCGCGCGATTCGTTCCGATTTAGCGCTCCGAGCGTAATCACGCGCGCGAGATCGAGCATATTGCGCAGATGACGCGCTTGCGGCAGGGCCATTGTCGCCCAAAGATTTGAATCGTTAATCGAGATGCGCTGGTAACGATCCTGTAACTGGCGTAGAACATCGTCGGTTTGCTTCAAACGATCGTTATAGCGGACCACGGTCACGTTATCGGTCATGATCCGGCCCATCTCTTCGTGCAGCTTGTATTGGTTCTCGTTGCCGCTCTGGGCGATTAGCTTGTCGTTGATTTCCTGCTGCCGTTTCGTTTCCTGTTCGTAGAGGCCAGAGCCGTTGGCCCCATCGCGTTCGACTCCCTGGGCCCAACTGATCGCCGCAGGCGCCGCGATAAATCCACCGTAGACACAACTGACTAATGAGTTAGCGCCCAAACGATTAGCGCCGTGAATAGAGTAATCACATTCGCCGGCCGCGAGCAGTCCGGAAATATTTGTCCGCTGCTCGAAATCAACCCACAGCCCGCCCATCGAATAATGCACGCCCGGGAAGATGCGCATCGGCACGTGGCGCGGATCGTCGCCGACAAACATCTCGTAGATTTCCAGGATTGCGCCGAGCTTCTTATCCAAAGTCTCCGCCGGAATGTGCGTGAGATCGAGATAGACCTGGTTCTCTCCATTGACGCCCATGCCGTTGAGACATACCTGAAAGATTTCGCGGGTGGCGATGTCGCGCGGCACAAGGTTGCCGTACGCCGGGTACTTCTCTTCCAGAAAGTACCAACGCTCATTTTCGGGAATCGATGAAGCAGAGCGATTGTCGCCTTTCGCCTTCGGCACCCAAACGCGGCCGCCTTCGCCGCGGGCCGACTCGCTCATCAAACGCAGTTTGTCTTCTCCCGGAATCGAAGTCGGATGCACCTGAATAAATTCGCCGTTCGCATATTTCGCGCCCTGCTGGTAGCAAGCCGAAACTGCGCTGCCGGTGCAAACCATCGAGTTCGTCGACTTGCCATAGATCAATCCGGGACCACCGGTCGCGATGATCACTGCATCCGCAGGAAAAGCTTTCAACTCGAGCGATCGCAGATTCATCGCGACCACACCCCGACAAACCTGATGGTCGTCGAGGACGAGCGACATCATTTCCCAGCCTTCGAATTTCTTGACGCGCCCATCGACTTCATGCCGGCGCACCTGCTCATCCAGCGCGTATAAAAGCTGTTGGCCGGTCGAAGCTCCGGCAAACGCGGTGCGATGATGCTTGGTGCCGCCGAAACGCCGAAAATCCAGCAGGCCTTCACTCGTTCGCGAAAACGGCACGCCCATGCGATCGAAGAGGTAGATGATCGCTGGCGCCATTTCGCACATCGCCTTCGCCGGCGGCTGGTTCGCCAGAAAGTCTCCGCCGTAGACTGTGTCGTCGAAATGCTCCCAGGTCGAGTCGCCTTCGCCCTTCGTATTAACCGCGCCGTTGATGCCACCCTGCGCGCAGACAGAGTGCGAACGCTTCACCGGCACCACGGAAAGCAGATCGACCTCGTGGCCGGCTTCAGCAATTTTCATCGCCGCCGCCAGGCCAGCGAGGCCGCCACCAACCACCACTATCTTGATTCCACTTGCCATAGGTTCTTTGAAGATGCAGTCAGTACCACCCGCCTTAGCGGGTGGATCGAGAGTTCAATCCACGCGTTGAGTGTTTGTCCCGCCCGCTCACGCAGGTGGTACTGACCTCATGTCACCAGTCTACAAAATCCCCGGCAGCAGGCCGCCCGGCCGAATGAACGCCACCGCCGCGTTAATGCCCACGATCAGCAGCACAACGCCGAACCCCAAACACGCATAGCCGGCGATCCTCTGCGCTCGCTCGCCAATCGTAATTCCCCAATCAACCAGAAACAGCCAGATGCCGTTTGCCAGGTGCCACACTGTCGCGGTAATCCCAATTACATACACGATGAAGATGGGCGCCATGCGAAATTCGCGTGCGACTATCTGGAAAGATTCTTCGGGATGATGCGCGACTGATAACGTATTGAGTCCGGGGACTAAACCGAAACGGAAATTAAGCACGTGAAAAGCGATAAAGAAAAACAGGATCACTCCGGTCACTCGCTGAATGGTGTAGAACCAATTGCGCGCGTAGGGATAATGCAAATTATTTGGCCGCGCTTCGACCGTGATCACCATGCCGTAGACGGCGTGGTAAATTAGCGGCATGAAGATGCCGCCGATCTCGATCAGCAAAATGTAAGGGATCGCTTGCAGGTCCGTAACGGCAGTGTTGAAGGACGCCGCCCCGTTTAGGGCTTTCGAATTCGTATAAAAATGTTCGAGTAGGAAAAAGCCCAGGGGCATGATGCCCGTTAACTGGTGGAGCTTTCGCAGAATGAAAGTTCTGCTCAGACGAATCGCCACGAGGGCTCCTCTCTGCGGGCTGTGCTCAACAAGGCTCTTGGTCTCAGCGGGAACAAGTTAGTTAATTAATTTCGGTTCGCTTAAAATTATAGGCCCAGGAATCAGAAATGCAAAACGACGACGACGACCTGAATCCATTTCCGGAACCTGTCGAGATCGAAATCACGGATATTTTTGACTTGCACACGATCGCGCCACGCGACGTGAAACTAGTCGTTGAAGAATATCTGCGCGAGGCCCGACGGCTCGGCTTTCCAGTGTTGCGCATCATTCACGGCAAAGGCATAGGCGTGCAGCGCGAGATGGTCAGATCAATTCTGGCGCGCACTTCTTTCGTCGCAGATTGGAGTGACGCGCCGCCGGATGCGGGCGGATTGGGAGCAACGATCGCACGACTGACAATATCCACAGATTACACAGATTCCACCGAATGATTGCTGAAGATGTTTCTGAGTGATCTGCGAAATCCGTGGAAGGAATAAATGGTGCCCCCGGCGCGATTCCAACGCGCGACCTCTCGCTTAGGAGGCGAGCGCTCTATGCAACTGAGCTACGGGAGCACACCGAGGGAATAGTACAACGTCAGTTGTCAGTTGTCAGTTAGCCACCCGTGAGTTCAGTTTACGAGCAGCGTCCGTTACGGAACCGCGAGCGGTAGCGACCGGATGCCATACTCAAGGAGAGAATTGAGACACAATGGCTCGTAATTCCGAACTCTAATCCCAGTTGAGCATCGCATCCGGTCGCTACCGCTCGCGGTTCCGTAACGAGTTCTAAAGTTGCATAATCTATAGACCGACCCAGTACCCAGCTTTGTTTTTCCTCTTAACAAGAACGATCCACGAATTCGCACGAAGCCGCACGAACAAATCCAAGTTCACTTTCGTGTGCATTCGTGGATCGCTCTACGTGACCGGACAATCTCTTAAATCAGGACACCGTATGACCTCCCCGCCGACAACTAACTGCTGACAACCGCCCTTGGACATGATAGGCTGCGCTTCCACTCATCGCTTTACCGGCAAAGGTCGAACAATAAATTACTCGCACTGGGCATAGGAGCTCATGATTCTTGACCTTCTGGAGAACGGCGAACCATCACAGGTCGCGATCAGCGTCGCTGGCGGCGGGCCCAGAGTCACCTACGCACAGTTGCGACAGCAGGTCGATGCTCTGGCTAGATCGCTCAACCAACTTGGCCTCGGCCGCGGCGATCGGATTGCGATGGCTTTGCCGAACGGGCTGGAAGTGATCGCTTCGTTCCTGGCGGCGTCGACCGTGGGGACGGCTGCGCCGCTTAATCCCGCTTACACTCGCGATGAATTTAAGTTCTACCTTGAAGATACCGGCGCGCGCGCGCTGATCGTTCCTCCCAAAGACTGTGACGAAGCCAGAGCAGCGGCAGGCGACAACGTATTGATCATCGAAGCCGATATCGATGGCGACGGGCAGGTTCGATTTTCGTCAGCAGCTGCCGGCGCTCCACGCGCGACCGAATATCCGAAACCCGATGATATCGCGTTGATCCTGCACACCAGTGGGACCACGAGCCGTCCGAAGCGGGTGCCGCTGTCGCATGCGAACCTGAAGACCTCGGCGCGCAACGTGGCCGAAACCTATCAGCTAACCTCCGCGGATGTTTCGTTGTGCGTGATGCCGCTGTTTCATGTTCATGGTTTGGTGGCCTCTACACTGGCGACGCTCTTTACCGGTGGAACGGTGGTCGTGCCGCCGAAATTCAATCCCCTCTCCTTCTGGGCAACCGTCAGGGATTACCGGGCCACATGGTATTCAGCCGTGCCGACGATCCATCAGGTCTTACTTTCAAGAGCAAAGACAAGACCTGCCGGCGCGGAACAACTTCGCTTTATCCGTTCATGCAGCGCGGCGCTGGCGCCGCAGACCATGGCTGACATTGAAGAGCGATTCGGTGTCCCGATTCTGGAAGCCTACGGCATGACCGAGGCCGCGCATCAGATGGCTTCGAATCCATTGCCGCCGGGCGCGCGCAAGGCCAGCTCAGTCGGACTTGGCACCGCGGTTGAGATCGCCATCCTCGACGAGACTGGTAATCAATTGCCGCCGGATACTGTGGGCGAAATTTCGATCAAAGGTCCAA
The DNA here is from genome assembly GCA_038210455.1 of Pyrinomonadales bacterium. Taxonomy (GTDB): domain Bacteria; phylum Acidobacteriota; class Blastocatellia; order Pyrinomonadales; family Pyrinomonadaceae; genus UBA11740. The sequence continues at coordinate 96,005 of JBBQWP010000003.1, forward strand.
ACGTCTTCGGTGGCTATGAAGGCAACGCGGAAGCAAATGCTGAATCATTTTCCAATGGCTGGTTCCGCACCGGCGACCAGGGGTATCTGGATACGGATGGTTATCTGGCGCTGGTTGGGCGCCTCAAGGAATTGATCAATCGCGGTGGCGAGAAGATTTCGCCGCGCGAGATTGATGAAATGCTGCTCACCCATCCAGCGGTGGCAGAGGCGGTGTGCTTTGGAATTGCCGACCGAGTCTATGGCGAAGGAGTGGCGGCGGCAGTCGTGCTTAACGGAGCCGCTACTGAAAGCGATCTGATGGCCCATTGCCGTTCGTCGCTGGCAGATTTCAAATGCCCGACCACCATCTACATCGTCGAGTCCATTCCGCGAACGGCGACCGGAAAGATTCAGCGGCGTAACGTCGCGGCAGCGATTGCGAAAGACTCCTAATGCTTAGCTTTCCGAATGAGCAACGTTAGGTAATCAGCTTTCTGGCCTTAGCTCCGTAGGAGCGCAATATTTATAGCCCAGCGACAGCAATTCTTCAGTTAGCTCCGGAGGAGCGACATGTCATATGCCGCTCCTCCGGAGCTCGGTTGAATTAATCAGCGTGTTCTATAAATATTCCGCGCCTACGGCGCTGTTTTCTGAATCTGCGTTCATGATTTACGTCGAAGATTAGTCACCATGAAATTTGCCATCGTCGGCGCGGGCGCCATCGGCGCGTTCGCCGGCGCCATGTTAACCAGGGCCGGTGAAGACGTGACTCTGATCGCACGGGGGGCGCATCTGCGCGCGATGCAGGAGCATGGCGTACGCGTGCGCGGGGAGATTGGAGACTTTGAAGTGCATCCCGGGGCTACTGATGATCCCGCCGCAGTCGGCCGAGTAGATGTCGTGCTGCTAACTCTCAAGGCGCACAGCCTGACAGCGATGGCTGCGCGCCTGGCGCCGCTCATCGGTCCTGACACTCTCGTGGTGAGCGCGCAGAACGGCATCCCGTGGTGGTACTTCTATCGTCATGGTGGCGCGTGGGAAGGGACGCATCTCGAAACCGTCGACCCCGGCGGAGTAATCGGCCAAAGCATCGATCCGGCCCGCGTGATCGGTTGCGTGATTTATCCCTCGACGACTTTAGTCGAGCCGGGCATCGTCATGCACATCGAAGGAACGCGGTTCGCGATCGGCGAGCCGGACGGCTCAAAGAGCGAACGCTGTCGGCGTCTGGCCGACTCGTTCATCAAAGCCGGCTTGCGCTGTCCGATTCGCACGGACATTCGGCACGATATGTGGGTAAAACTGATGGGCAACGTCGCCTACAATCCCATCAGCGCTCTGACGCGAGCGACCTTGATCGAGATTGTCCGATGTCCCGAAACCCGGGTGGTCGCGGCCGCCATTATGGCGGAAGTGGAATCTGTCGCCGCACAACTCGGCATTAACATCGGAGTTTCGATCGAACAACGCCTCGAAGGCGCAGAAAAGGTTGGCCATCACAAGACTTCAATGCTTCAGGATGTAGAAGCCGGACGGCCCATGGAACTCGAGTCGATCGTGGGCGCCGTGGTCGAGCTAGGTAACAAGATGGATTTGGCTCTGCCGTACACGAACGCGGTCTATGCGTGCGTGAAGTTGATGGGAAAGAGCACCACTGCACAAGCAACGAAGCGAGGTTAGGAATTAGGCTTCGCCGCCTGATGTGCGGAAGGCCTGTGGCCTTCCGAATCGGCTCTCTATTCCTTTCGGGCTGCGCCCGCACTGGCTGTAGGGCGCAGCCCAACTCAAAGAAGAATTCTTAACGGAAGGTCAGAGACCTTCCGCACATCAGGCGGCGAAGCCGCATTCGGACTTAGCTCTGAACCGTCAGGCGAGAGAGTTCGATGACTCCACCGGAAGAACACCACGGATCACGTTGGCCAACGCTCATCCCCTGCGTCGCGGCGATGCTAGCCATCGCCAATCTGCAATATGCGTGGACGCTCTTCACCACCGACATCACACGGAGCATGCACGCGCGTCTGGACGCGGTTCAGTGGACTCTTACCTTTTTCGTCATTGCTCAGACCGCACTCTTTCCAATTAATGCTTATCTCTGTGATAAGTTTGGCCCTCGTCTGGTAGTTACGCTGGCCAGCCTGTTTGTTGCAGTGGGCTGGATCGGCGCGGGTCGGGCGAACAGTTTGCCGGTTCTCTATGCCGTCTATGCGTTGGGGGGCATCGGCGCCGGGGCGGTTTACAGTTCCTGCGTGGGCGTCGCGATGAAGTGGTTTCCGGATCGGCGTGGGCTATGTGTCGGGGTTGTCGCCGGCTCTTACGGATTCGGCACGGCGCTGACGACTCTGCCGATCTCTTATTTGATCGAACACCAGGGTTATCGCTCAGCGTTCATAATCTTCGGCGCAATTCAAGGCGCCGTCGTTTTGGTAGCTGCGCAGTTTCTCCGCATGCCTCCAGCCGGCTGGTTGCCGGCGGGATGGGAAGCGATCAAAGCGAAAGTACAACGGAAAGTGCCGCAGTCATCCCGCGATTGTACGCCCAGCGAAATGTTGCGCAGCGGATCGTTTTACCTCCTTTACTTGATGATGACCCTGGTGACCGCGAGCGGATTGATGCTGACCGCACAATTGAAACCAATCGGCGTCACGTATGGGTATGACAAGTACGCGTTGTTTGGCGGTTTCACGGTGTTGACGCTGACGCTGTCGGTGAATCAGGTGCTGAACGGCTCGGCGCGACCCTTCTTTGGTTGGGTTTCAGATCGCATTGGACGCTACGACACGATGGCCATCGTCTTTGTCATGGAAGCCATCACCATCACGGCGCTCACCTTTGTGGTTGCGAGACCGTTTCTTTTCATCATCATTTCGGCGCTGATGTTTTTTGCCTGGGGTGATATCTATTCGCTGTTCCCGGCAGCCATCGCTGACATCTTCGGGAGCAAACACGCCACCACCAACTACGGCATTCAATACACGGCGAAAGGGATCGGCTCGATCCTGGCGGGCCCCGGCGCCGCGTTGTTGATGGCCGCATCGCATTCGTGGATTCCGGTTTTCTGGGGCGCAGTGGCGTGCAACGTGATCGCCGCAGCCCTGGCGTTGCTTTGGCTGAAGCCGCGGGTGGCACGTTTGATGAAGGAGCAAACCGGCGAACCAATCAAGATTGATACTTGATCAAAGATCGTACGTCGTACCCTTCTAGTTTCTTTCTCCCGGGCAGGAATTCCAGCTCCACGACAAAAACCAGGCCGTCGATCTTTCCCCCAAGGCTTTCGACCAGGTCGCAAACTGCCCGAGCAGTTCCGCCGGTCGCCAGCAAATCATCAGCGATGATGACGCGGTCGCCCGCGCTGATGGCGTCGGTGTGAATCTCCAGCGTGTCCTGCCCGTACTCGAGATCGTACGAGATCGATGTGCGATCAGCCGGCAGTTTTTTTGGTTTGCGCACCGGCACAAAGCCCGCCCCCAGGTGATAAGCCAGCGCGGGCGCGAAGATAAAGCCGCGGGCCTCAACGCCGATCACCGTGTCGATTTGCGCGCCCTCAAATTCCGCGGCCAGAGCGTCCACCGTCAGACGCAAACCCTCGGGATGTTTCAGTAGCGTGGTGATGTCGTAGAAGTTGATCCCCGGTTTGGGAAAGTCCGGCACTTCGCGAATAAGCTTTTTCAGTTGGTCCATGATGTCGTCAATCAGCTGCAGCCTTAATCCAGAAAAAGTAGTTTACAGTTCAAGCTTTAGCTTGTGCCTCTAACCTCAACCGAAAGATTGAACTCTGAACCTGATCCGACCCACGTCGAATCAAAATCGAGCCATCCCGTTTCCGGGTGCGGCATGATATCATCTCTGGCGATCTTCCCAGCTACCCTCTGCGCTTGAATCAGGAGTTTTTTCTGCATGCGACTGCGCGGCCTGCCGGTGCGAATTCTTTTTTTCTCAGCAGTATGCTGGGCGTGCGGCGCACCGGGCTTTGCGCAAGACCCGCCGCCTTCCCGTCAGGGCCCGGATGTCATTCGAGTTAATACCGCGCTGGTCCAAACCGATGTCATGGTTTTGGACAAGGAAGGAAGTTTTGTCGATGGGCTGAAGCGCGATCAGTTCGTCCTGAAGATCGATGGCAAGCCCAGGGATATTTCTTTTTTCGAACGCATCGTGGCGGGAAGCCGGAACGAGGAAGCCCAATTGGCGGCCGCCCGTGGTAACTCGCCGGGCCGCACGGGCAGCGCCATACCTCTCGATCGCGGACGCACGGTGTTTTTCTTTCTCGACGACCTGCATCTTTCCCCCGGAAGCACCAAGCAGGCGCGGGTAATGCTGCAACGGTTTATCGATCGCGAACTGGGCCAGAACGACGAAGCCTCAATCATGTCCACCAGCGGGCAAATCGGGTTCTTGCAGCAACTCACCGACGATAAGATGGTGCTGAAGGCCGCCACCGAACGACTAACGACGAGGGTATCCACGATCAGAGACTCGCAGCGCCCGGTGATGACTGAATACCAGGCCCAACTGATCGAAGCGGGGAATGACGATGTCTTCACGTATTTCGTCGATGAATTGATCCGGTTGGAAGGAGCGAATACTCCTCGCAATCTGGCCGCGGCAATAATTCAAGGGCGGGCCTCGCAAATTGTTCAGCAGACGGATTTCATAACCAACGCGACGCTGAACGCACTCAAAGGTTTGGTCAAGAACACTGCCGTGTTGCCGGGACGCAAACTTATTTTTCTGGTGTCGGATGGATTTCTGCTGGACAACAAGAACGGGGACGCAAACGACCGCCTGCGCCAAATCACTTCCGCGGCCGCCGCGGCCGGCGTCATTATTTACTCGATCGATGCGCGTGGCTTGACCGTCGGAATGCCGGACGCCAGCACCGAGAGACCGTTCGATCCTTCGGGCAGGCTGGAGCGCGGCGCCGCCGGCGAAAAAACCGCCGCTCAGGACGGCCTTCACTCTCTGGCAGTAGATACGGGCGGTCGCGCCTTCTTTAACAGCAACGATCTGTCACCCGCGGTCACGACGGCTTTGAAAGAAACGTCCGCGTACTATCTGTTGGCCTGGCGGCCCGACAGTGAAGAGCAACGCAATCAAAAGGCTCGCCGCGTCGAGGTCAGCGTTACCGGGCGCCCCGATCTGGTAATCCGTTTTCATCGCGGCTTTGGTGACAACTCAACTGCCGAATCGGCAGCGCAGAAAAAGAAGGAAGGCGAGGCCGGCGCTAAACCAAGCAGTGAATTAATTGGTGAGACGCTCAGAGCACAATATCCGAAGAGCGATTTGCCGGTATCGATTTCGCTGAACTTTCTTGATCTCGCCGAATACGGCTCGACCCTGACAACGTCGATCAAGGTTTCCACCAACTCGCTGGTGCTCGAGACCCAGAACGGCCAGTTGATAACCAGCCTGGATTTGGCCGGTGGTGTCTACGATGACCAGGGCAGACCTGTCAGTAGCTTTAATAAGCACCTGACCATTCAGTCGAGCTCCACCGCAGCGAATGCACAGCCACCTAACAATATTTTCTATAACCACTTCTGCGTGATTAAGCCTGGCCTGTATCAAGTTCGGGTGGCAGCAGTCGACCCAAAGAAGGGCAACGTCGGGAGCGCCGTTCGTTGGATCCAGATTCCGGACGTCGGATCGAAAGCGCTTACTCTCAGCACCTTGATTGTGGGCGAAAGCAAAACTGAATCGGACAGCCTGCCTTCTTCGGCCGATGCGTCTGAACCCAGCAAGGCGCCGGAAGCTCTGCGCCGCGTGTTCCTGAATATTGATCACCATTTTGCCAGGTCTTCCCTGCTCCGCTTCGTAACTTTCGTTTATAACGCGAGTGGCAGTTCAGTGGCCGGCGCTTCGCCGCCAGCGCCGCCGGTGAGCACCGGCACTTCTGCGCCACCTAATAGCCTGCCGGTGACGTCTGCCAGTGCGAACAGTCCGGACCTGGCCGTCCAGGTGCAGATGTTTCGCGACAACGAACCGGTTATCACTTTGCCCTTGCATAAGATTCACGTGGATGGGCTCTCTGACTTGCGGCGACTTCCTTACGCCGCTGAGGTAACGCTCGATGGCCTGCAACCGGGTCGATATTTGCTGCTGGTTACCGTAATTGATCGAACCGCCAAAGCGAGCGCCTCTCAAAAGTTTGGCTTTCAGGTTGACTGATGCCGCGGGGAGAGGAACCGCCCTGCACATTCGAACAGAAGCGAGGTCGAAGAAAATGCGACGCCGTGATTTCATGATCGGGACTGGTGCAGCCGGCATGGTGCTGGCATCAAAGTCGGGGACCGGGGCGGCTTTGCCGACGATGCTTGTGCCCAGCGCCGTAGAGCCCCTGGTCATCTCATCCGCCAACGGAAATCAATTCAAGAACGGCGGCAACATGACGTGCGTCCAGAAAGCGTTCACGATGATCACGCACGGTGAGGTCGTGCTCGACTCTGTGATTGCCGGCGTGAATATAGTTGAACTCGATCCGCTCGATGACAGTGTCGGCTATGGTGGTCTGCCAAATGCGGAAGGGGTCGTGCAACTCGACTCGTCGTGCATGCACGGACCGAAGAAACAAGCCGGCAGCGTGGCCGCGATCGAAGGTGTCCGCACGCCATCGCTGATCGCAAAGGCGGTGATGGAGCAGACCGATCATCATCTGATCGTCGGCAAAGGGGCGCAGGACTTCGCCCGCAGCATGGGCTTCAAGATCGAAGATGATCTAAACACTCCACATTCGCGGGCGTTGTGGCTCGAGTGGAAGCGACGAATCGATCCCTCGCACTATCTCGATCCGAAGAAGCGGGCAGAGGCCGGCCGGCGTGCGGCGGCCGAAATGCTGGCCGAAGGACTGCTGCGACCGGAAAGCATCTACGGCACGATCAATTGCGACGGAATCAATAGCCAGGGCGAAATCTGTGGCGTCACGACCACAAGCGGATTGTCCTGGAAGATTCCCGGACGCGTGGGGGATTCGCCGATTCTCGGCGCGGGCTTGTATGTCGACGGCCAGGTGGGAGCCGCCGGCTCAACCGGTCGCGGCGAAGCGAATCTCTACGGTCTTTCTTCGTTCTTTATAGTCGACGAGATGCGTCGTGGCGCTCATCCCAAGGACGCTGGAATGGAAGCGCTTAAGCGCATCAAGGCGAACACGGTTGAGAAGCGTTTGCTGAACAGCAAAGGGATGCCCAACTTCTACGTCAACTTTTATATTTTGAATGCTCGGGGCGAATATGCGGGCGTGACCATGTATCAGGGATCGAATGCGAAGTTCGCTATCTGCAATGAAAGTGGACCGCAGACGCTCTTGTGCGAGGGATTGCTTCCCGGCAAACCGGACGACTGATGATTTCAAATCTCAAATCTCAAAGCTCAAATCTGAAATTTCAGATCGTCGAGCTACTCCACCGGCTCCAGGATTACCTGTTTCTTTTCACGCTTCCGAACCAGCGACAGCACGTGCTTTTTCTGGCGGTTGAACTGCACGCGCGCGGCAATCGGGCCCCGTCCCAAGACCCGCCCGTCGATGGCTTCAATCACATCGCCTTCCCTCAGCCCGCTGCGCGCCGCGATGCTTTCCGGCTCGACTGAGACTACCAGGACGCCGTTCTCAGCGCCCATTTGGGTCAGGTTCCTTGGCGACAGGGTGATGGTCTCAACTCCAAGTCCTTCCAACCCATTTAGTTTCTGAGGCATCAACGGGAATTCAAAACGGTATTTGAAGACCGGATCAAACGAGCCTCCCAGTTTCACATCGATCGGAAACGGCGCCGGGGCACTCGGTCGCCGTACCAGAAACTGCACCAACTGGCCACTGCCCGCATCTCCGAGTAGTTTTGAGAACACATCGCTGCTGGCTATGTCTTTCTGGTTGACGCGGACGATGACGTCGCCCGCGTGCAATTTCGCCAGAGCGGCCGGCGTTCCGGGTCTGACCTCGGTAAGCAGAATCCCCAGGTGCTGCTGGAACAAATCGTTCAACTGATCTTCGCGCCATCCGTTGGCCAGGAAGGCCGCGCGCTTTGCGAATTCCACCGGCTCGCCGACGATACCAAGGAGCGGTTTGGGAACACTGGTCTGATGTTTGAGTACGCGACCTGCGGCCGCGCGAATCGTATCAGCAGAAACGATCCGTGCATCCTCGCCTTCGACAGATTCAACGATGCCCAGAGTATTTCCCGCTACATCACAAGCAACGCCGCCAATCACCAGGGGCGTGAGTCTGGCTCCGCGCACCGTCAGCCGATCCAGTTTCCCGGCATTCCGCTCGAGCGCGGAAATCTTTGTGGCCACCTCGCCCACCTTTACATAGATGGTTCGCGATGATCCCTCTCCGTCGGGTGTAGTGCGTTCAGGTGCGAAAATCTGCACCGCCTGGCCCTGAGTCAATTCTTTGGCAAGCTGATCAGTTAACGGCGGCATGATGACTGAGTTCACTTGCAACACCGAAAGTCCCGTCTGTCCGTCGAGTCCGATATACCGGGCTCTCAGTTTTCGTCCGTCGCGGGTGATGACAGTCACATCGGGCTCGCCTGCACCTGGTGGAATAAACATGCGTCCAGTTACCGGTCCCGGTGTGCGCGCAGTCAGGTCGGGAGGCATCATCATGGCTTTCAAGGGTTCCAACTCTGCTCCCGCCTGCGGAAGACGCACAGCGATCGTTATCCCATCGCTCAAGGCCCAGCCGGCGATGATGCTCGCGTGGGCGTCGCCCGTGATCGCCTCTGTGTCGATGGTGTAAATCGTGCCGGGCTCGCCTGTCTGGCGAAGCAAATACCGCAGCATCTTGACCCCGGTCAAACGATGAACCACGGTCACTACTTGCGGTGCCACCCTGGTTTGATCCGCGACGACTGTCACGGTAGCTGGCGGAGTCGATGCGCGCCGGAGCGGTCTTCGTGGTTGCGATTTCTCCGGTGCAGTTCCCGGCGTCACGGCAGGCGTTTGGCCGACTGTCGGCGCTGCCGGTGCAATTGTCTGTGCCTGACCCGCGAGAGCTAAAAACATCGCCGCAATGCCGGCGACCAGAAACCTCAACGTTCGATTGAAACTCGTATTCATAAGCTTACTTAAAACCGACGCTACCAACTCCGGCTGTTCGGGCTGAAACTTACAGGAGTCCCATTATTGACCAGGCGTTGGGCGCCAAAGCTGACTGGCGGCAAGGAAATCCTGCGCGTCGCGCCACGATCGTCCTGCATCGACACAACCATCGGTTTAAGCGGCGCGCTGAGAGAAACTTCACCCGCTCTTTGTTCTATCTGGCTAAACCGTTCGGCCGGTGCCGTGGCATAGTCGACGGACTTCGCTAAGGTCGAGCCGGTTCGACTATTGTTTTCTCGGATGGTAACTCCAGCTCGACTCGGTGTTGCTGAATCAGGCCCGGGTCTACCGCCCTCTGTCCCTGGCGCCGCGTCATGCTTGTCTGCAACCAACGCGGGTTCCAGCGGCGCCGCAGGTACAACCTGGGGCGGTACTCTCGCGATAGCCGGTGACTGGCTCCTATTCCGCTGTGCAAACCAAATCAGAGACAAAGCCAGCATTACGACCAGTGCGGCGGCGACCATTGCCGGAGTGCCGATTAGCAAACGAAAAATGTAGGGCTGTCGAGCGCGACCTTGCCGCTCACTGGCTATGCGCGCCCGCAGGCGCAGCTCAAAATCTCCGGGCGCGGTGACCGGCTCAAGGCTGCCGACCAACTCGCGCAGACTGGTTCGTTCCGCGCGAAAGTCGCTACACGATCCGCATAGCGCTACATGCGAGTGCGCTCGATCGCTCAACCTCTGATTCAATTCTGATTCGTCAATTTCTTGCCGCGTAGCGCGGCATTCTTTCCCATTCATCATGGCACCACCTGGATGTAATTCCGCATTTTGTCGCGCAGGAAATTCCGGGCCCGGTTGATACGCGACTTCACCGTGCCCTCGCTCGTAGACAAGATCGCCGCGATCTCGTCGTAACTCTTCCCTTCCACGTCGCGCAATACCAGCGGCGCGCGATACTTGTCCGGCAGAGTACTGATGGCCCGCTTTATCACGGCGCGCTTTTCCGCATCGACGAGACTGATGTCCTGCAAAGGACGATCATCGGGAGCGTCAAAATCCCTGGCTTCCTGGCCGTCTTCGGAAGAGAGTAAGCCGGTGAGCGACACCAGCCGTCTTCGCTTGCGCTTGCGTAACTCGCTAATCGCCAGGTTCGTCGCGATCCGATAGATGTAGGTTGAAAACGCGTGGGTCGTCTGATAGCGGCCGGCGGCGCGATACACCCGCAGGAATGTCTCCTGGGCCAAGTCGACTGCTCCATCGTAATCGTTAGTCATGCGATAAATGTAACTAGTAATCTGGTTGCGATAACGGCGCACCAATTCAGCAAACGCGTCTTCATCGCCCGCCAGCGTCTCTTCCAGCAGGACGTGATCGGACGTCCTCTGGACCACGACCGGCGCGGGCGCGGGCATCGCGGCAGCAAAGTCCAACTCCTCAATCGAAGTTAGCGTTCTCATCGGGCAGGCAGGCTCTCAGTCAATACTGGCGCAATTCTCAACCTGGGTAACGGTTCATCGCGAGCAAAATTATACACCGGTCCGCGACCGCCTCGGCAGTAGACACGCCCGGGCTCCGCTCTGGTTCCGAAAAAATGGATGGTTTCGTTTAGGAATCCAGCGCTCTGGGATGCGCACCTGCCATCTGGATAACTCAGAACGCGGTTCGCCGCCGTTCCCTTTCGTAAAACCGAAGGTTCTAAGCAACCAAGCAGGCTCCGTCAGGAGCCAAATATTTATAGTAAGCAGTGAACGTCTTATCCAAGAGGGATTTCCATTCCGCGGTCTATAAATATTCCGCGCCTGACGGCGCTTAGACCAAATCCGTCCAAGCCAAAATTTGTTTTCAGCGAGACCCTGCGCGTACTTAGTGGGATGAGTCGTGATAGCGCAGACCCACGACTCAAGGGTTTCCGGCGGTAGTTGAGGCGTCCGGGTTTTGAAACAGCGAGTCTTCCATCTTCACGCCATAGGTAATCGTAAGAATGCGGGTTTCGGAGGTTTGCTTTCCGTCTTCGAGCAGAACGGTGCGGTAGGGTACCCAGGTGCTTTGCGCCATTCGATAGTCATAGAAACGCCTGGTGTATTTGACGGCTGTCGTTGAGCCCGGCGGGATCTCCTCATAATCGAGCCACAGCACGCGAAATGTTTTGGCGCTGATAAAGTATCGCGTCTTGCGATTCGCTTTGTCGGTCAGATCGATAACGTACAGGTCGACTCCCTGCTGTTTGTCTTTGCCGGCTGAAGTCAGCTTCGATTCGTTTTCTTTGTACCGCAGCAGCGCATCGATGCTGTGCGCTTGTTGCGCGATAAAGTCAGCCGTAGCCTCTGCGCGCGGCGTAAAGATTGAACCGTTGACGAGGCCGAAAACGCGGCCGCCACCATAAACCAGAGAGTATTCAGCCTGAGGTGTCTTGCTATCAAAGCGGACTTTGTCTTTGTCGGGCTTGTCCCCGCGCACAAAGCGCAGTTCGTAACGCACTTCTTCAACGCGGCCGTCCTGACCACTGCGAGTCAATCGCCCGCGCTCAACTCCATTGCGCCGAATCTGATTCAGGACTACGCGGCCCATGCCGCCGCCCGCGAACGCGATTACAGTTTCGGCAATCTGGTCAGCCGTTGGGGCTTTGGGATCGTCAGCCCGGGACAAAGAGCTAATGGACAAGAGGAGAACAGACGTGGCCAGCGCCGCCGCCAGGATCCGTAGGTTTCGAAAGCGCAATAGGGGGTTAGACTTCATACTCCGCGTCGATAAAAGAAACACTCTGCTAATGGTCGGGATTGTAGCACAAGCCAATCCTGAATTGGGTCTGCGCCCTTCTCACTGATGCCCGTCTCGCATTGTTGGATGTCCCTGACCACTCATGAGTTTGACAACACGCTCGGCACCGCGTTAAGTAAGAGAGTAATCACTAACAGGCCGTTCGCCGGATCGTTGTAGCTGCTGCCGGCAGCGCGAATCCGAGAGAGTGGTTACGAAAGGACATTTGATTGATGAAAAGAGTTGGCATTCTGGTTGGCCGGGAAAAGACGTTTCCAGACGCCCTGATTCGAAACGTCAATGAACGCGGAAACGGATCGGTAGTCGCGGAATATCTTAACCTCGGCGGCATTCGCCACGACGCGCCTCCGGCTTACGATCTGATACTCGATCGCATCTCGCACGAGGTGCCTTTCTATCGGGCCACGCTCAAGCGCATGGCGCTCGAAGGTACGATCATCATAAATAATCCGTTCTGGTGGTCGGCTGATGACAAATTCTTCAACTACTCTCTGGCGCGCAAACTCGGCGTGGCGGTGCCAAAGACGGTGCTGCTGCCGCAAAAGGACTACATCGCCGGCATCACCGGTGAGAGCCTGCGCAATCTCGAGTTTCCGCTCAACTGGCAAGCGATCATCGATTGGGTTGGGCTCCCAGCATTCCTGAAGCCCTTCGACGGTGGCGGCTGGAAAAATGTTTCGAAGGTTAACTCGGCCGAGGAACTGATCGCCGAATACGATCAAACCGGGACGCTCTGCATGACTTTGCAAGAGGGCATTGACTTCGATCAGTTCGTCCGTTGTTATTGCATCGGGCAGCAGGAAGTCATGATCATGCCCTACGACCCGCGCAAGACGTATCTCTCCGGAGAGCAGTACATCAACGACCCGAATTATCTGGCGCCCGAGATGGCCACGCGAGTAGTGAGAGACGTGCGGACACTCTGCACGGCGCTGGGCTATGACATCAATACGGTAGAGTTCGCGATCAAGGACGGCGTGCCCTACGCGATCGATTTCATGAATCCCGCGCCGGATGCTGAGCTTCAATCAGTAGGCGAGTTTTATCACAACTGGGTCACTGAAGCTGTGACGAATCTGGTTTTCCGCCGCCTGAGTGAAACCGCTGAACGTCCGCGCTATCGCTGGGACGCATTTCTGAATCCCGCGCCGGTTCGGACTGAGGCAGTGGCGATGGTGACTGAGCAGGCTGGTCGAACCGTGGCGCCCAAAGCTTCTACACAGAAGAAGGGATCAACGAAGTCGCGAAGTTCAGCGACGAAAGACCAAGCCAACGAAGCGTCGGGCTGAAGAGTATCGGTTCAGAGTTCAAGCTTTAGCTTGTCTTGCAATCGGAAATCTAAAGATTGAACTCTGAACTTAGGCATCGCTGGTTTCCGGACGGCCTCTGGCTGCCAGAAGTTTTCGGGTAATCAGCGAACCGGACCAGGCGATAATTGAGGATGAAGCCAGCGCCCAACCGAGGCCGGCGACCACTTGATCGACAGAAGATCCCACCAACGCGATCAGCATCGCGGCAAAGCTAACCCTCGCCGTGAGACGTTGGACGCGGTTTGCTCCTTCCAACCAATTCATGCGGCGCAGCTCGGCGGCCAGATAGTCTTCGTCATTATTCAAACGCGAATAGTAGTCAGCTTCGCGTCGCGCCAGACTGGACGTGGCTTTGTCCGGAGCGATCCGCACTGCGTCATTGTAGTGGTGAATGACGTGTGCGAGTTTGCCGTTGGTAAGAGCTACTTCAGCCAGACCGAGCTGGGCGCGATAGATGTTTTCGTCGAGGTCCAGCGCCCGGCGAAATAATTTTGCAGCCCGCACCGGATCGCCGTACTCGAGGAAAGATTCGCCAACTCGCGCCAGCAAAATCGCATCCTTCGGCCCGCGCATGGCAGCAAGTCTGAGAGCCGCGCAAGCACGTCCCAACAGGCGCGCATCGCTAAAAGCACTGGCTTGTGACTTCAGCAGTCGCGCGTATTCGTAAATGAGCCAGGGACTCTGAGGTGAAATCAGCAGGGCGCGCCGAAAAGCTTCGCCTGACTGCTGCAAAGAACCATTGATACGCAAATCGTTGGCTGCCTTGCGCAGCAAAACCGCGCGCTCAGTGTCCTCTTGCGAGGATTGATCAGAGCCCCGCGCTGCGTGATTCGCAGCGACTGCTGCCCGATATCGATCCACTCGCTTCGCGTCAGTGGTTTCTTCCAAAACCAGATTTGAAGCAACCCCCAGCTTTGCGGCCTCGGCGCGAACAGCCTTTGCCTCGGCCAGGTGATCGCGAAGTTCTCCGGCGCGCGCGTCCATCTTGAAATCGCCGATCAGCGGTAACAATAGGCGGACCATTCTCCGAAATTCCTGGCCGCCCGACGCCAAAACAAACGAAGAGCCTTTGCCGGCGATCTCCACGCGATAGCGGTAACGCACCTTGCCGCCACGCCGCAGCGTGCGCAGCGTCGCAACCTCAACGCGCTCGACTTCGTCAACCGACAGGTTTTGAGTGCGCCTGCGTACCAGCTTCATGAGTAATGCAGCCAGGCCGGTTCGCGAGATCGTATGTCCGTCAAAACTGAGCCGATTGGTGAGCACGAGCAAGGGAATGATCGTCCAGGTGCCGGCGGCGAGCGCGAGTGCGGTTAGATCACGATGATTGCGCAGGCACAAGAGCGCGGCAAAGGTCAGCAGAGCAGCAACTGCGAAATATCCCCCGGGAGACACGCGAATGCCGGCCAGCTTCTTTCGTTTCGCCGGAGCGACATGGCCACGCGCTGTTTCTACCAATACTTCGCGCAACTGATTTTGTGATGAGTCGCTCAAAAAATTTTCCCTAATCGGACGGAACCAAAAACCTTAAGGCGCGGGACAATTGACGGGAACGCTCAGCGAGAACCTTCCGGACGCGGCACCGGGTTCAGTGTAACGTAAATCGGCGAAATGAACGAACGCTTGACCTGGGCAGTGGTCACTTTGGACCCTGGCAATCGGAAATCTGGCAAAGTCGAGCAGGATCTGAGCTCGAGGGTCGCGAGACGCTTCAGCGACGAGCTGTTGATCCTGGCCGGTTGGTTTCTCAAAGCGTTGCATCAACTCATACGAACTCCCAGTCATGATTGACTCTGTCCGATCGCCTGCGGGTTCGCTGACGCCGACCAGGAATCGATATAGCGCGCGATCCGTCTCCGCAACGCACTGCCATTGAAACGGATTAGCTGCCGTCGGCATCGCAGCCACGCGCATGAAACGTTCGCCGCGCGGCGCGGCTATTCCGTTCGCCTCGGCTTCCGCGTTCGCGTAAGCCCTGTGATGAGCCCAGGTAAGAGCCCCCCAATAGATGACAACGAATGTCAGAGCGCCAACTGCGAGCGTTCTTCCAAGGCGTTTCTGAAATCCGAGCGAGCGCGCAACAACCAACGCCAGTATTCCGATGATCCAAATCGTTCGCGCTGCATTGAGACCGCCAATACCGGCTGCCCGTTGCGGCTGCACGCGCAAAACGATTAACGTGACGATGATGGCCAGCAACGACCAGCCCACGATTTTCAAACGACGGTTGCTGGTAAGTAGGAACGCAGCGCCTCCCAGAACCAGGAGCAGGTAGGGATCAACAATGAAGACGAGGTCACCGTAGAACCATCTGCCATTCCACGGCAGCAGGGGCCGTACTCCGTAATTGTTGGTCCAGTCCATCAGCGGATGCGTTGCGGCGGCAATCAATGATGCCAGGATCAGCCCGCGATATTGAATCTGAGGCGGTAGGTGTCGCCACCTCGCGATTGATCGCTCGATTCCAAACATGATCGTCGGAATCAGGAAACCGAGCGCGAGCGTGCCGATGATGGAGTGCGTTATTCCGCGATGCTGCTGTAGAAGGATCCAGGGGCCGCCGAAGAAGACTGAAACGACATCGCTGTCAGGAGCGTTCGCAGAGAGAATGCAGGCGACGGTCGTGTAAGGTGAGAGACGATCGAGCCCCGCTTTGGCTGAGGTCAGGCCAACCAGCGAATGAGTCAGACCATCCATTGAAATTTCAGATTTGAGATCTCAGATTTGAGATCTCAGATTTGAGATCTGAGACTTGAGATCTCAGATTTCAAAGGCTATCAAAACGGCAGGCCGGTCGGCGCGGGTGGTGGCGTTAATTGCGCATGACGTGCCGGATCGATCTTCAGCAGTTTCTGTCCAGCCTCGCGAGACGCCGCAGATTCAGGCACGAGCTTGTTATCCTTGTCCTTCGCCTTGCGGGCTGTGTCAACGACATTGAAGAGCAGATCCGCGGCTTCCTTTTTCTTTCCCTGTTTGTCGTAAACGGAAGCTAAGCGCAGGTTCGCGGTTTCCGGGGTCACGATCGTAGAACCCTCTTTTGCAATCTCGCTGTAAAGTCTGGCCGCCTCGTCGAGGTTGCCATCGGCTTCTTTTGCCTGCGCCAAAGCAAATTTCGCGAGCGTCGCTATCTCTCCGCTGCCCTGGCTCAAAGCCTGCAAGTCAGTCTCGCCTTTGGCGCGTTCGGTGACCAGCTCATTCGTCGCGATGAAGTAGCGGGCCTCCGAGCGATAGGGCTCACCGTACTTGGCGGCAACTTTTTCAAATTCTGCGATGGCCCGTTCAGAGCGTTCCTGCTGGGTACTAAAGATTGGATCTCTCGAGCCTGCGGGCGGCGCCGGGCCGATTTCCGCTCCATTAATCGTGATTGCCCTGCCCATGGCGGCTTCCGCTTCACCCGAATGCTTTTGTCGCCAGCGGATCACGCCATAGACAGCCGCCGCAATCACAACTAAGGCCAGCAGTCCGTAAAGAATCTGCCGACCGCGACCGGCCACCCGATCGGCGAGCTTGTCGGCGAGCAGCATCGTGGTATCGCGAAACCGGTCGTGCTTTAGTTCCTTGGCCCTCTTCTTGTATTTTGCCAACGGTCTTCCTCTTGCAAGAACGCACAGTCACCGGCGTTCATTTTGGTGTATGATCGCAGAAACAGCGAATTTAGCGACCGCTCGGAACGTTGTCAAGGAGGCTGCCGCGATCACAACCGTAAGAGGCGCAATGTCATCCAACAAACGGTCCTGATGCGATGGAAGCCAAAATGAGGACGCGGGAACAAAACCAGGTTGGCGGTTGTCTAACTGAGCGTCTGTCCGGGAAGGCACGGCGGATAACGAATTTGACGCTTCCCGTCCATGGGGGTCCAAGGTGAGCTACGGAGAGCAGATCGCACTCCGCGGGCATGCGGACTTGGAAGAAGTTGCTTCGGCAGCGGGGGTCGAGGTTCGATCGTCAGCCGAGGATCAGTTCCTTGAAAAACTCCGGCGCGGGGAAGCAGCGGCGTTTGAACGTCTGATCGCCGAGTACACCGGTGATGTTTACGCTCTGCTCTATCGCTTGACCGCCGATCCGGAAGAAGCTCGCGATTTAACCCAGGAAACATTCCTCCGCACCTTTCAGAGCATCAGTCGTTTTCGCGGCGACTCGAATTTGAAAACCTGGATATACCGGATTGCCGTTAACCAGGCCCGCAATCGTTGGCGTTGGTGGCGCCGCCGGAAACGCGACGTTACGGTTTCGCTTGACGCCACCGACGATCGTCACGAACAACCGCTCAGCGCGATGTTGCGAAACGACGATGCGGTTGACCCTGAACAAGAGACTCTGGCGAAAGAACGCGAAGGTCAACTGCGCGAGGCTCTGCTGGGATTGCGGCAGTCGTATAGAGAAGCCGTGATTCTGCGCGACGTGGAAGGATTTAGCTACGAAGAGGTTGCGGATACGCTTCAGATCAGCATCGGCACGGTGAAGTCACGAATTTCGCGAGGCAGACTCGAACTGCGCCGCAAGCTGGAAGGATCTTTGTAATTACGAATGGTTGGCCCGCCCCGGCTTCACGTGAACTCGGTGCCAATTGGGTCGAAGTGACGGTTTGGGAACGGATGAAATGCAATTCAACCACAGAGGGAATGATTTGAAAACGTGGCCAGCAACAGCCCGTAGATTCCATTCCGCTGCGGATGATGAGCAAACCACAGTTTCCCGAGTCGGCTTGCTTTCCCGGATTTTGGGAGAAGCAGCCGGGGTCGGCCAGCCATTCGGTTTAAGAGAAATGAACCACAGAGCACACAGAGAAGAATTAGAAGCCAGCTAAAGCTAATCCGTTTATTAAGTCTTCTCTGTGTCCTCTGTGGTAAATCATCATCGGAAATCGGCAATGACTTATGTCGTGTGACGAGATTCAACAATCGCTTTCGCTTTACGTCGATGACGGCCTCAGACCGGATGAGCGGGGCACGTGCTACCGCCATCTGGAAGTTTGCCCGGTTTGTCGCGCGCGTCTGTTGGAAATGCGATCAATCCGCGGCGGTCTGGCGATGCTGTCGCGACCTGCGCCGCCCGTCGATCTGATTCCATCGATCAATAGGGCTCTGGTGGCGGAAGCGTCCCGGAAGCGAACCCTTCAGGACACAACCTTCGGCGACCAGGTTCGCGCCTGGCTGCAACCGGCCGTGATGCGTTACGCCTTCAGTTCGCTCGCCTCAATAATTATCTTCACCGGAGTATTCGCTGCTTTGCGTCCGCACATGGTCGCGCTGCACGAAGCCGCGCTGGCATTCGATCAAATGCAGGAGACTGTCGTCCCTCCCGACCCGTTTCGCACGGATTACGACCTCACCAAACCGATTTCGCCCGAGAGTTATGTGGCTTTGCGTACTCCATTCAATACTGAGTCGCCCAGCCTGGATCCCGGCGGCGCGCTCGCAACCCTGACCTCAGAACCTGGCCGTGGAAATGGCCGCGGCAGCGATGACCATATGATGGTAGTGGCTGATGTTTTCACTAACGGCTCCGCGTCGATGGCTGACGTGATGCAGGCGCCGCGTGATCGCCGGATGCTGGAAGACTTTGAGAAAGCCCTGCGGCAGAATGCTGCGTTTGTGCCCGCCGCACTCGATCGCCGGCCCGAAACAATGCGCGTGGTTTTTTCGGTCCAGAGAGTGGACGTGCGCGATCGGAACTAGCCAGTGGCACAGACTTCAGTCTGTGTTTGTTAACCAGGAAATCACAGACTGAAGTCTGTGCCACTATCGTATCGGCTGTCGCGCTCGCTCGCGGACTGAGCGGGCGAACCGCGACTCGATGACTCCGCCGCGTTTTTGCCCTAACTGTGAAGTCAACATTGGATAGGTGTCAATTACGGCGGGCAGAGCTTCCGCTCCCAACTGCTTCTCAACCTGGATGATGTCCTTCTCAGATCCTTCAATCTCCATGAACAGCCCGAACGGGAGTTCGTCCATCGCGATCTCGGCCTTTCCGAGCCGCCAGCGGGTGCGGCGCTTTTCGTAAACCAACGCCGGCCGAAAATCGAGTGAGCGCAGAATCGCGGCCACGGCATTGGCGTCCGCGACTTCCGTCTCTTCTTCCCGTTGATGCTTGATCGGGGACTTGCTGGGAACTCGCTCCTTGAAAGTCAGTAACGCGCGACCGTTAACGCGCCGCAGTCGCAGCGCGCAGCCGCCTAGCTCGAGGCGCCCACCGCGATAGATAGTGTTCTCTTCGAATTCGAGTTCGCCCGGCGCAGCTCCCAACTTACGCAAACGACCCGTAATTGCTTCGCGCTGTTTCTTTGTCAGACGGTATTTCTTTTCAATCTCAACTGGCATTTGTGGATTTGCGATTTTGGATTTCAGATTTCAGATTTCAGATTTAAAATGTTGAATTCGGCCTTAGAGGCTTTAACTCTCTGGTGAACCCGCAGACCATCTCATTCGCAGCGTATTCACGCTAAACCAGCGAGTTCACATTCGAGATCTGAGATTTGAAATTTCAAATTTGAGATTCAAATTTGAAATCAAAGGTGCTCAAGCCTGTCTCACCCAGCGCCAAACTTCAGGGATCGTGGCCTTCTTGCCATACATCAACATGCCCACCCGATAAATTCTTGACGCCAGCCAGATCAATCCAACAATCGTCGCGAACCCAATCCCCAGCGACAGCAGAATCTGCCAGAAGGGCGGCGTTTCCGTGACGATACGCACCAGCATCGTAATCGGCGCAAAAAACGGAAACATTGATGCCCAGAAGGCCAGAGACGAATTCGGACTGCGAATGATATTGAAAGAAAGATAAAGCCCCGCGACCAGCAATAGCACCACCGGCAAAGCGAGTTGGCCGCCCTCCTGCGTCGTCGTGACCATTGAACCGACTACCGCGTAGATCGTCGAGTAAATAAAATAGCCCATCAAAAAGAAGACAATGAAATACCCAAACATTACGAGTGGGATGTGAGGAATCGTGATCGAACCGCCGGCTGCCCACAGTGAAATTATCACGAAAGCCAAAGCCCAAATCCCAAGTTGCGTCAGCGCGACCAGGGACACCCCGATCAGTTTGCCCATCATCAACGGAAACGATCGGATTGAGGAAAACAAAATCTCGGCGATGCGTGTTTCCTTCTCTTCGATGACGGCTCCCAGGACAAACTGGCCGTATAGCAGGACGCTCATGTAGATTAGAAAACCTACGCCGAAGACTAAGTAAAAGCTGACTTCGCCCTTGCTCTCTTTGCCGCCGGCGCCGGTCGTCTTGAGATCGATTGGCTCGGAAGCTTCTTCAACAGACTTCTCGTCAATTTTCTTTTCCGCCAGACGCTGCCCGCGCACCGCACGGCTGATCGCGCCTGCAACGTAGTTGGCCGTGAAGACATCCGCGGCATTACGTTCCCGAAATTCTGCCCTGCCTTCCTTGAGCACGTCGGCGGGCAACACTACATAGCCTTCAAGTTCCCGGTTTTGAATTCTCAGTTCCAGGTTCTTCCTGACGTCATCGATTGACTTACCGTCGAGCGGAACACTTTCGACCAGATAGCTGCCACGAAACATCTTGCCCGCTTGATCGACTTTTTCTTTGGGGTTTTGATTTTGCACGGGCTGCGCCGGGTCCTGGGCCTCATTATCGTCGCGCTGTTTCCTGCCAGTCGCTATCTCCTTAGCGACTCGTTCATACATCTTGCCGGTCTGGTCCACGATCGCGATGCGCGCCGGCCCTCCGGACTTAATGCTAAACATCATTGCCGGCACGATGGTAAAGCCGGCAAGCAGCACCGGGCCCAGAATGGTGGCGACGACAAAAAACTTCGTCCGCACGCGCTGAATATATTCACGCTTAACGACGGCGAGGAATTTTCTCATGAGACTTCCCTGACTTTCTCGATGAAGATGTCATGCAAACTGGGCTCGACCAACTCGAACCTGGCAACGGCCGCGCCTGAATCCACCAGACGCCTAAGCAAATCCTGCGGACTCGCGCCGGGCACCAGCAGCACTTCCGTGTCGTCGCCGTGCTGGCGGATATTCGCGACCAGCTCCGGATCGTTCAGCACCCCGTCGCCGCCCTGGAATTGCAGCGCTACGGCGTTGCGCGAGAAGCTGCGCCTGATTTCACGCAGCTTACCGTCCAGCACCTTATGCGATTTATTGATCATGCAGACATCGTCACAAAGCTTTTCGGCAATTTCCATCTGATGGGTCGAGAGAATAATCGTCTTGCCCGCGGCTTTCTGTTCCAGGATGGTGTCTCTCATCAACTCGACGTTAACCGGATCGAGGCCGGAGAATGGCTCGTCCAGAATCACCAGGTCCGGATCATGAATCACGGCGGTGATGAACTGAACTTTCTGCTGCATGCCTTTTGACAGTTCCTTGGTCCGCTTCTCTTTCCAGTCAGAGAGCTGCAGCTTTTTCAACCAGGCATCAATTCGCTTTTCGGCTTCGGGACCACGCAGGTCTTTCAGTTCGGCAAAGAAACGCAACTGCTCGCCCACCTTCATCCGCTTGTACAGCCCGCGCTCTTCCGGCAAATAGCCGATGCGATCCTGCATCGCTGTGCTCATCGGTTGTCCGAATAACTCCACCCGCCCCGAATCAGGCAAGGTGATGTTGACGATCATGCGAATGGTCGTGGTCTTGCCCGCGCCGTTTGGGCCAATCAGTCCAAAGACGCGACCGGGTCGAACCTGTAGGCTCAGATCGCTGACCGCCGCAGAGTCGCCGAAGCTCTTCGAGACGTGATCCAGCACCAGCGTAGGTTTGGTATCTTCCATATTGCTGTTTGTTACGCTGTCGATTGGCTCACAGTTTCAGTTGGGGCACCGGCTCGATGAGTCTTAGCTGAGTGGCACATGCTTCAGTCGGTGATTGTGATTGCGACAAGAGATAAGCCACAGGCCGAAGGAAACCCGAAAGCAGTCGGGACGCTGATGCTCGTTGGAGTGAGAAGCTCTCTTTCACTGGGAACGCGGGCGCCCCCGCCCGCAATTGAGCGCCAAACAGAATCTGGTGATGCCTCATACCTGCGTAACAAGACTGCTCGCCTACGGCGCGGAGCGGGCGGGGGCGCCCGCATTCCCAGTACAGGTCCTACTATCGAAACAGCATCATCACCCACTCAGTGAACGATTCTATTCAACCCGCGAAAAGCGCCAAACCATCAGTCTCCACTACTCAGCGTTCAATGCGAAACGACGAGTATAACCCTGACGGATCGAGACTGATCTCTTCCACATTATCCACCGAACAGAAGCGCGGCCCGGCGGCCAACTCGTGTTTGAACGCTTCGACATCCGGCGCCGGACCTTCCACGAGCACCTCGACGCGGCCGTCTTCCAGGTTCTTCACATAACCCGTGATCTGATGCCGCGCGGCGGCGCGCTGGGCAAAGAAACGGTAACCCACGCCCTGCACCTCGCCACCAATGAAAAACTTCCGCGCAATTGAAGACATATCCGGTAAAAAGAATGTAATACCTAAGATTGATGATCGCGGCGTCAGGCCGGAAAGGCCATTCTCGCAAGTCGGGCGCTGAGGTCGTTCAAGTATCCATTCAACTCTTCCACCGTCACGCCTCCAGGTGGCGATGCATCCTGGCCAATTTTCATCTCACTAAGAACCCAACTGAGTTGTGCCGGCGTCAGCCCCGAGTCCTTCGCCGCCGCTGCCGCGATCGCTTCCTCGACCCGATACCCGGCTAACTCGAGCGCACGCACATCAACCAGATCGCGAATTTCGGATCGCGACAGCAGCGTACAAAGCTTGTTCGCCAGAATCTCCTCAGGCGGATCCACCCTGATGCCTCGGATGACGGGCTTTGTCGGGATCGCCTGTTTGACCCGATCACGCGCCAGATCGATCACCACGGATTCCCCGCCCAGGCGAAAGAGTAAGCGGTGAAAATCCGGGGATGTCTGCAACGATTCGATCGACGCCCCGAACTGTTTGGCGATTTGGTAAGCCAATGCCACACCATCGTTAAGCGCGTCGCTCTGAGTAAAGAGATCGAGATCGTGCGTCTCGCGATGTTCCAGATAAAACCCTGACAACGCGGCGCCTCCAGTCAGGAAAAACCGATCCTCGCCGTCAAAGAAGGCGTTCAGAATCCGCTGCTGAAGACTCGTGAGCTTGCTACTCACCAACCAGGCCCTCTCTTTGCCAGCATTCAAACAGGAAGGTCCAAAAGCCGCGTCTGCGGCCCAGGCGCTGAGACAGTTCCGGCCACCGGCGCCTGACCTCTGCCGGCGTGGTGAACCTCCAAACATCCGTATCGCGAGCTTCGCGGAGGACCTTCGCCAGCAATCGGGTCCTTTCCTCAACCGACGCCGTCTTCAGACGTTGCCGAAACTCCGCAACCGTCATCGGCTCGTCCCACAGGAAGTAGGGAACGGCGTTTGGATTATCCAGGTCGGTGGAAAGGAGAATGCTCATGGGAAAACCTATTGTACGCCGTGATGCGCCGACGGTCGAACGGGGCAGTAGCCCGACCGTGAGTGAGGGCGTGAGGGAGGGCGTGAGCCGGTGAAGCCGACGACATATCAGTAGCCCACAACGCAAGCTGTGGATCAACCAACTTACCAAAATGAAATGCCCGCGAACGCAGCCGACATGACGTCAGAGTTGACTCGGTGCGGCGATTACATCCGACCTTCGTCCCACCGAACAAGTTAACGATCCAACGACGTGTTATGCGCGCCAAGATAACGCTAGTCTCTGAAAATCACATCAAGGCCCCCCATAACAACGAGACCAAAAAGGAAATAATTTAGGTGCCCAAGTATGCCTTGCATTATCGAGTAGAGGACAAATACTCCTAGTGACGATAGGAAGAGCGCATATGCAGATGATTCAACATCCGTATCCGAAATGGCGCGACCAATCTCCACGATTGCAATGCCAATAACAGCACCAATAACTAGATGCGCCAAGACAGGAAGCCACAGAATAAACCTAGTGATAGGTTCGTTATTTGCGTCCGAGAAAATAACGACGAAGATCAATATTGCGACTGGCAATAGTGCACCAGTGAGTCGACGAACGACTCCTAGACCTTTTCCGCCCGCGACAATTCCCACCAAGGTCGCAACTATGCACCCAAATATAGTCAATACGAGGCCGGGGTAAAGAAGATATGTAAAAATCCATCGGAGGACGTAACTGACTTTCTCCATCATCTTGAATCCTTCCTGGGTCAGGCAGTGAAGCGCATAACGGTTGAGTTAACCGGGCGCGGCGATTCGCAGCAACCTCGGGTCAATCGAACAGGTTAAAGAACACGCGACCCGCGTTCCGGTCCGACTGTTAGCTGGCACCTATCAGCGCCAAGAATTCTTTGTCGTTTGCAAAGTTACTGAAGTAATCATCTATCCGCGCTCGAATCAAGGTCAGAATCTCCGAGTGAGGAGGGAGCCCCCGGATGGCCTCGATCATTCTGTTTCGGTCGCCCATCATGGCGTAGGTGCTAGCGAAATTGTACATCAAGTCCGTTGTTTCGTAATCGGCAGTCGCCAACGACTGAGCAACATGCAAATCGGCAAGGGCCTCTTCAAATCGGTGCATACGCTTCAGCATTGCGCCACGGTACGTAAAGAGTCGAGCGCGATAGTTCGCATCAAGCGAGTCAGGAATGGAAGCAACCGCATCATTGTATGCGCGAAGAGCATGTACATTGGTCTGCTGTCCCCCGCGGGCGTTTGCATATGCGACTCCGCGCGAAAAATTCGCTTCAAAATCATCCGGCCGATGTTCAGCGTATTCGTCGAGAATTCTTGCGGCGGCGAGCCAGTTGCCGACACCAAGCTCGCCGTGTGCAAGAGCCCTAAGGGACTCGGGGTCGACGCTGGTATCAGATTCTCGTTTGTTTTGCAGCAACTTAATTGATTGACTGAGTTCTGCAACGAGTGGGCGGATGTTGTCGGCTGATGATGTAGACATCGCGCGACCCTGGATGAGATCAACGAGGTCAAGCCCTTCTTCACTCATTCGCTCACGAACCTGCGATGCCAGAATCTTAGCTTTGTCTTTTTGCTTAAGATACTCGGAGTAGTGCTCATCCGATTGCATCTCTGGTCGAAAGCGAGTCTGAAGAAGGAACATGCAGCCGAGAAACAGAGGCACATTTAGGATCGCAGCAATGACAAGAACTGCCGGGAGCCAAATAGGTGAAGAGACAAGGCCGGCGGCTGTTAGGAAGGCGCCGTCCACAACGATCAAGGCAACTAGCCAAGCTGCGAGGAGTTGGATCGGAGATGTGATCTTTTCTGGAGCTATCTCATTCTTTGACATCTCTTGAATCAAGTTTCTAGCTAACGTTACGCACTAGCGTGCCGCGCTTTTTGCGACTACGGTGCATTCGGGTGGTTAGCTACCTACTTCAAGCCTGCGAGAAAGATGAGTTCTTGGCAGACCGTTCGAAAATCGTTCGATAACTTGTCAATGTCCTCGCGATGCGCATTATATCTGCGACTGTGAGCTGACTGATCTCCAATGCGCTTAAGTCGGGGCAAGGCTTGCTTCGTATTCCTTCCAAGATTCCAAGTCGGTTCTTGAATCACCTTGTCGACTAGATCCTGTAGAAACAAAAGTCGCCGGTGCCTGGATTCTTGATTTTGTGCGCTATGTTGTGTTTCTCGAAGCATTCGATGATTAGCGTCTCAATGAGACGGCGCATCATCACAGCGCAACCGTCGAACCATCCCTTTTCGTAGCACCCGTTGATCTGAAAGACCACCCTTTCGATGTATCCTCGTGTTCCGCGTATGATCGCATGCGGAAGAATGCACTCATTTGTGGGCCTCGTCCCCTCCGAGGGAGGAACAAAAGACTTAGGCGCCTCTCCCTTCAGCTTCTTCGCGAGTTCAAGGGCTTCTCGACCTTTGGAAACCATCTGATTACTCGCGCCTATAAATATGCTTTGCCATGCTCGCGAAGATCTGATCGATTTGGTCTGGAGTGGCATCAGCGGAGATATGGATTTCGAGATTAATGTTAATGCCTGGCGGTGAGGCGGGTGGTTGCACCGACGTCACCTGGGCACCTGAGTTGACCTCTTTTCGAGGTTGCTCGATCAGGGTGACGGGTTTCCTTTGTTTGGCCGTGGCGGCATCGTTGGTCGTCTTTTGAGTTCGGGGCTTTTTGTCTTCCTCAGGCTGTTTCGCTGGGTCCGCTTCTGCAAGCATAGTGTACAGAGCAGCCATCCGACGAACGGCTGCTTGACCTGAACCGGTGTGGTTTGCAAACCAACGCTCGGCCTGTGCCCGTTCCTGTTTTGGATTTGGCACAGCTTCGAGAAGGTCTTTCGGATACACTTCTTTTAGAATTGCTTTACATACTTCGGTGTACTGTCCGTCATCCCGCCACAACTTAGCCCGCTCGCGTGTTTTTCCATCATCATCGATGATGCCTAGCGTTTTGAGAAATGGCAGAACATTCGCTCGGGCGGAGTTAACGCCCATCGCCAAGACTGTCGCTAGGTAATTGTCTGTAACGACCCCCGGAATACTCTGCTTGAACTTTTTCCGCAGCGCCCACCAATGTGCGATGGGCAGCATGGGAAAGCCTCTTTTCTGTTCTGCCATAGTCCCTCCCTCTCACTGGCGAGCACCGTGCGAAAATTTCGCTTTGCTCGCGGCATGGAAGTTCACTCCATTTGAGGACGTGAGCTGACGGAAATTCATAGAAATGCGACGGCCAGCCTATACCTACTCGGCCGATTTAGCAACAAGTTTTGCTGGCCAGTGTCTGACCAACTTGAATCGATGTTTCTTCCATTTACAGCCGTGGGAGTCGGATTGAAAGAAGAAGTGATCCCGCCCGTGAACCATGCGCAAGATGCGCCTGCCGCTAATTCCCACTCCGCAACTCGATCACGGCGATGCCTCCTGCTGCTATGTCGAGAGTGACGCTATCAGAAGCACCGGCCTGCTGCTTCTTCACCGCCAGAGTTCGATCCGAAGTCCACTCATTAGCATTTGAAATTCCCGCGCCGCGCAACGAAAGGGTCACGCTTACGCTCGCACTGCGATCTACCTGGGCCATCCCCTGCTGCGGCTTGAACACGCCGTTGTCGTTGAAAAGCGTTACGATCCAACCGTGTGCATTGCGATTGATTAAATATTCAACTTCACCTTCGACGTGGACGGGAGTCGCTTCGCTCGCGAGGTGAGTGAGCAAATGCGCTGCGAAAGGCGTTAGGCGTTCGTCTTCACCGAGCAGGTCTGGCAAAGCAACGAAGACGACTCGACCACGACCAATTCTGTTGACCGTCACAAGTGGATCGCCATTCGGCGCAGCAATCAGAACCTCGGCGCCTTTTAATTCCACCCGATCGTAACGGAATGTTTGGCCGCTGAGATTCTGTTTAGTTTCATTGGAAGACAAACATTTCGCGTCTTCGGCTTCGGCAGCGGCGCCGGTTAGCCGAACGCCAAGCAAATCGGCGGGGAGGCCTTTGATCTGAGCAGAGTTAAGAACAAGCGTGCCGCCGTTGCGAACATACGAAGCCAGTTTGTCGGCCCACTGTTTTGACCAGTCGATGCGACCGCCGATCATTACCGTGCGGTATGCATCGATGGCGTTGATCCGGGATAGAGGCTCGGCACCGCGATTTTTGTTCGCGCCTTTGGCGCTCAGTGCGGACGGGACGGCCGCGCTCCCGGCATTTGCTTCACCCACTGCTGAAGCTATCAGCACGTCGAAAATATTTCCGAAGATGCCGGGCACGAACGCCTGACGCTCGCCAGAGGCAGGCTCGCCTTCGCGCACCAGCCCGGGATAGTAGGCCGCGCCGAACAACTCGCGCAGTGCGCGATCGCTGCGATTGATTTGCGAAACTTCGAACGGCCATTGCGGATAATCGGTCATTTCCCAACCGTGGGCCGGGTCGAGCAGAAAAGCAATCGGCGTGTAAGGCGTGCCCGGATCGGGATGCTTCTCGGCAAACCTCATGAACTCTTCGGTGATGCGGCCCAGCGGATTAAGTTGGAACGCGTGTTCGCCCGGTCCAGGCTTGAAGAACTGATCGAAACCCTGCTCGAGATAGATAGCCGACGCTCCGGACATGTAATAGAGATAGTAGCTCTTGCGATACCACGACAGCGACGGACCCATGGTCGCCCCGTAGCGCGAATGAAAAAAATTGTCGGGCCCGGCAAAGTTCTGCTGCTTCGTGAAGGTCGTCGCGGTATCGCCAAAGCCCGGCGCGTGATAATAGAAAACGTTCCCGCCGAACTGGCGCGCGGCGCCGCGGTTGAACGCGAGGCGCATAGCGGTCATCGGTTGCACGGCTGCCGTTTCCATGCCGATGGATCGCACTCCCCATTCACTCAGCGCATGCGCGAATGACGTGCTGGAGGTTGATTGGGCCGGAATCATCTTGTCCCACATCGGCCCGGTCTGTGTCTTGAACATGGCGCTCCACTTCCGCGCCAGCGCGTCGGTGTAGAACCTGCGATGCGCGTCGAGCAACTGGGTTCGGGTCATGTCCGGCGTGATCTTTAAATACTGCGGAGCTTCACCCCAGACAAAGCCGACACTCTCTCCGGAAATCCAACCGAGAAACTGATCGCGCAACTCGCCGTTCAGGAGTTTCCATGCGGCTTGCGCCTCTGCGTCGGAAGCAAAGTTTGCCGCACCGTAATTGATCAAGACGGCAAAAGGCGATTTCGTCTCAGCCAGATAACGACGAAAGGCGCTGCCGTCTTTCAGCAACTCGGGCAGATCGTTAATGTAGATAGTCGGCACAACCAGCTTCGAACCAAAGATCGGCAAATCCCTCTTGCCTGCGTAAGCTTTGACAAACTCTTCGATCGGCTCAGCATTAAAGGGATAAAGCGGACGCTGGGCCGACGGTTTGTCGTACATCTGCCAGAACTCTTTGGCGATATTCCAGGGCATCACAAAATCACGCCCCACTACCTTTGGCCGCGCCCACGATGCCGGCACCTCGACTCGCGCTTGGCTTTCGATCAGCGGCGTCAGCGGAGTGTGAGTGCCGGCCCAGTCGCGCAGGTAACGCATCGCGGCGAAATCCGGTTTACGCCGTCCCTGCGGAACGTAAGCGAGGTCGTTGGTTACCAGGACACAATCGATTTGACGGCGGGCTTGGGACGCCTTCTCGACTTCGATGGAAATTCGCGCGGGACCTTTCGCCAGCGTCGCCCGCGCGCCGTCCCACGCGAAGGCCCAGCCCCAGTACAGGCTGACTTCATCATGCGGATCGATCACATCGCTCGTGCCGAACTCATGTCGCGCGACCTCTCGCCCTTGTTGCGTAATCCGCACGAGAAAGGTTTCCGTTTTGTTGGCCCAGTCCGCATAGCGCACCCAGATTTTGGATTCACCGGATCGCGGGACCTCGATGTCCTGCCAGATGGCGCCCCGCGTTTCGTCGGCGGCGGCTGCCACTGAATTCCATTCGCTCTCGCCGCCCTGCGTCCATTCAGCCGAGACGCCCGGTCCGCTGATGGACCAACCCGGCGCTTTGGCTGCGGGCAGATCCAGGTATGAAGGATTTAACTGCGGCTCATGCCGCGCCGTTTCGGTAAGGCCGCGCATGTTTTCAGCTTCGTACCAGAGGTATTCGAAAGAGAGAGACGCGGAGACAAGGAGACGCGGAGACGCGGAGAATTGATCTCGGCGATCACTCTGTGAAGAGACGGGACTCGTAACGCCGAGAAGAAGGAGGTAACAGGCGGCAAGTGCAACGAGCCTCGCTCGTAAGCGACAGCGTGCAGAAAAGCGTTTCGTCAAGAGCGCGCTTTTTCTCTGCTGGGCGTTCTTATGCTCCATTGTTCAGGATGCTCAATCATCCGGACGAGTTGACCGAGTATTCCATCGTAGGTCTGATCGAGCTCGATGGCTTCTTCTTCAGAAATGTATTTGCAACGTAAGGCTAAGTCCAACCACACTCGAGTTTCTTCGGCTTCCCCTTCAGAATCGCTCAGTTTGCTGGCAAAATGAGCGGGATAGCGGCGCTTCCGCCAAGCTTCACCAATGTTCGATCAAACGGATCGCGAAGCACGCCGCATCTGATCGACCATTGAGAATCTCTCTTCCCCTGGAAATCGCCTGGTGATTTCGAATATGCGCATAGCAGCCTCAATGGCCGCTTGATACACGCGGAGTTCCTTGTAGCTTCTTATGTTCGGCATTCGTTGAAGACCTCCTTAATAAGTCCAGCTGTTTGCTCTCCCTGTCTCCCCGTCCCCGTGTCCGCGCGTCCCTCTCTTTAATGTCCTAGCTGCCATACCTTAATCGCGTTAATGGGCGACACCAACATGATGATTTCCAGGAGCAGGCTATCCCTGATCCAAATCAGCAACACTCCCTCAACGACGAAGAACACGATAATTGAGCGGGCCCAGCCAAGCTTACGCGCGATCATAAACCCGATGCCGCAACACATGATGTCGCCCAACGAATTCATAACGGTGTCGCCCTGATAACCGAGTGACGCCGTCGCCGCGCGATAGTGCTGGATCACTGTGTCCGTATTCTCGATCAATTCCCAGATACACTCGATCGTGATTGCCAGGCAGAGGCGCCAGCTCACCGGCAGTCTGCTAACCAGCAGTGCGAGCAGACCACAGAACATCAAACCATGCAGGATGTGCGTGAAGCTGTAAGGGTCAAGGAAGGCTTGCGAAGTTAACGAACCCCAGGCATTGCTGGTCCAAAAAAAGGCGTGGCCGCAGTCACACCACCACAAGCGGCCCTGATGGTGAAGTTGCCATGCGGTGGCGAGCAGAACCAACCCGACAACGACCCAGGGAAGGAACGGCCATCTTTTGTTTGGTGCAAGCACTTTGGCGGGCGAGAAAAACGAGGCTGCATCAGCCCAGCGCATCCAGGCATTCGGCCATGGTGCGGCGCCGGCAGGTAAACATTGGCGTGTCCCGCAGAGTGAAGCAACTCGCTTTCGTTTCGCGCAGTTCCTGAACCAGATCCAAAAAGTCAGAGGGATTGTTCGTCTCGAACGCGACTACGAACTCCTGATCATCCAGCCCGAACGAATACGTCGTGTGTAGCTTCACCGAACGATATTTCGACCCGATACGCACATTCTCATCCATCATTTCCTGGCGCTGCTCCTGCGGACGCGAATACCACTCGCGCGTTCTTTGCAGTGGGCACACGAACAAATAATCCGACTGCCCGGGCACGACGTGCACGCGATCCTCCGGCTGCTCGGAACAATCCTTCTCGATATACATCGAACGCTTGGTCATGGAGAGGAAAGACTGCGTCGCCTCGATGTACTTGGCCATCGCTGTCTGGTTCAGACGGCCGGTCATTTCCTGAATCGGATCGAGTTGAGGGCCGATGCGCCAGATCATGAAGTCGGCATTCGTGCGCAGGCCCACGGTGGAATAAGTATTAATCAACAGGTGCCGTCGAAAGTCATCGATTGTCTCAATGAAAGACTGCTTGTAGCTGGACTTTTCGACCTCGTCGAGCATCCTCCACTCAGGGCGGGTGCGATAAAAAGTGAAGTTGACGAACTGACGCGGCAGCTTACTCTTGTGCTCTTCGAGTTCCTCAACGTTGGGCGCGAGCCGCAGCGATCCCCGGGTAGCGTTGTTGGTTTGCTCGCGTTCAGTAGTCATCGTTGAGATTTTTCGATCAAAAAGGAAGTCTCGCTCGTCTAAAGCCTGGTGCGCCTGAAAGCTTGAGTGTGGCGCGCACCTATTCTGCCTTTTGTGCTTACTGGTTGCAACCAGAGAAGATGATCGCTATTTGGCGTGTTATACTGCCGGGCCGTTTTCAAAAATTCAGGCCTTGACCACGCGGAGAATTCTGAGGATGAAACGTCAATCATTACTGGTGATCACTGTTGCCCTGCTGCTGATGACTGCCTGTCAGAAATATGCGGGGACCACGCCAACAACTAACAACAATTCAGCTCCGGCTAGCTCGACGCCAGATGAGTTTGCGGTAGGGCGCGCGTCTTATGATAAGAACTGCAAGGTGTGTCACGGCGCGAACGGCGAGGGCGGCCCGGTGAAACTCGACGACGGCACGAAACTAAAAGTGCCGAGCCTGCGTGAAGGGCACGCCCTTAAACATCCCGACTCAGATTACGTCAAACAAATTACGAAGGGCGGCGACGGCATGCCGGCTTTTGGCGACAAATGCAAGCCGGAAGAAATAACCGAGATGGTTCGCTTCATTCGGCATGAGTGCCAGGGTGGAATGATGCCTCCGGCAGAACCGATGATGTCGCCAATGAAGAATATGAAGACGAACTGAGGTTTCCGACTTCGGCCGAAGCGAGCGCAGGCCCTATTCAGTCGTCGTTTGCTGCCCACCGCTCACAGCCCACTGCCCACTGGGCCTTTTACTATTCACCATTCCCGATTTACTATTTACCCGCCGTGCACCCATAGCTCAGCTGGATAGAGCGTCTGACTTCGAATCAGAAGGCCGCAGGTTCGAGTCCTGCTGGGTGCACCAATTTTTTCCAGTCACAATTGCTTCAGACCGTCAGGCAGAGCCATGGTGGTCTTCCAAAAGATAAAGGGCCGGCGAGTTTGCCGGCCCTTTATCTTGTGCGAGCGTGGAATCTGGTTTACTGCGCGTTCTTTGCGGTGCCGGTGTCTTTTGCCTTCGTTTCGTTCTTCTCGTTTGCAGCAGGAGCTTCGGCAATGCTTCCCGGACGCGTCAGCCGCACGTTGCCGTTGATGCCGCTGAGCGTGATCGGCGCGCCGCCGCTGCCAATGTGAGCGGAATAACGTGAGCCGCGATCGTCTTTGTCTACCGTTACCTCAGCAATCTCTGAGCGAACGTTGCCGTTCATTCCTTTCGCCGTAAGGTCCGCGTTGAGTTCGTGCGACAGGCGAATTTCGATGCCACCGTTGACACCGCTGATGCGCGCGCCACGTTCGCCCAGCTGCTTGAGGCCGACGACTATGCTGCCGTTGATGCCTCCCAGTTCAGCCGACTCGCTAGCCTGGCCGAGCTCGACGTGGCCATTGATTCCTTTTGCTTCGACACTTCCGTCAATGTCTCCGCTCGCGACGCGACCGTTGATACCCTTCAGAGCCAGAGCGATTCTACGTGGCGCCTTGATCATTACCTCTTCGTTGGGATTGCTGCCAAAGAGGTGTTCCCAAAGTCCGAGATGGCGTGCCTCTCTGCCGCGCACCAGCAAACCAGTTGCAGTTTGCTCGATGGTCACTTCACGACGCGAAAGCGACTCACTGCTGTTCGCCGTGCGCAGCACATAGACTTCAGCGGTTTTGGTGTCGGACGTTTGAATCTCGACCTTGCCGTTTATCCCCTGAACTTCAAGGCGAGCGCCGGGTTGCAGCTCAAAGCTCTTGCGCAGCTCATCGCGAACCTCGGCCTGCGAATTATCGCTCGCCACGCCGGCCACTCTGTTCAAGCCAGCGCGCACGCTGCCGTGCGAGCGCCATAGACCAAGGGCCGCGGCTCCGACTACAAGGACCACTACGATCAGCACACGTTTCATGGAATTTCTCCGGAAGAATCTAGGGTTGCTTGTCTTTGCGAACTCTTCTTGCTGAACGAAGTTAGCCGGACGAAGGTTCCGCCGAATTCGCTGCGGCGTAGGATTTCCGGTCTCGAACTGGAAAGCTTTCTACAGTTTCTTATTTGCAGAGATATATTTTTCGAGTCTCTTCCGGTCTGGATAGACGGGCTTCTTCTTGAGAAACGCCTGATACTCAGCGGCCGCCTTGTCCTTCATCCCCGAGCGGTGATAAAGCGTGGCCAGCCTCAGATGCACGTCCGCCATTCCCTTCGGATCCAAACGGATTGCTTGATTGAGGTAGGCGACCGCCTGCGACCCTTGCTTGAGTTGCAAGTACGATTCTCCGATAAAGTAGTTTGCCTCAGCGGACTCAGGATAGGACCTTATCACCCGGCCGAGCACCGCTATGGCAACATCATACTTTCGCGTGGCGACCTCCAGGCGGCCTAAATTAAGCAGCGCCGGAAAGAAATTTGAGTGCAGATCAATCGCCCGCAAATATTCGTTTTCTGCTTCGGTGTATTTTCCTTGCAGTAAGTGAACATTTGCCAAGTCAGTCCACGCCTGGAAGTCCCGCGGGTCTGAAGCTGTGATGGCCTTGAGCACCACCGCGGCTCCTTCATAATTCCTTTTGTCTACGGCGTCATTGGCCCTTTCAAGCAACTTAGCATTCACTGAGCTTCTTTCGTATCTATCCGCGACGGAGATTATTGCCGGTTTAGTACTGGGTGAGGAGATGGAATTCCATTCGAGAAAGAGATCCTGTTTCCGCTCAGCCAGGAGCGGCGACGACAAATCGATGCGGATGCGAGCGACTTCCCGACCTTCCAATTCGAGCACCAACTCATAGAAGCCAGTAGACAAATTGTTGAACCGATATCGACCATTGGTGGGCACTGATTGACGGGAAATAATTACCCGACTAGCGGTGTAGAGAGTTACTTCGATGCTAATAGGCTTTAGGCCATCGACCTTGCTTTCGTCAACCGTGATATCGCCATATAGGGTGTGGTTGTCACCTTGTCCATTCGCGACCGTAACAGGTAGGCCTAACAGGAAAAGGAAGACCAGCGATGCCCGAAAGATCTTCATGAGAAAAGTGAGAGTAGGAACCGCCAGCCCACTCTGCTAGCGCTTCTTGTTGTCAGCTATGTATTTTTCCAGCTTTTTCCGATCCTGATAATCAGGTTTCTGTTTGAGGAATTGCTCATATTCATTGGCGGCTTTATCTTTCATTCCCGCGTTGTTGTATAGCAACGCCAGCCGCAAATGTACTTCGTTCATTCCTTTAGGATCCAGGCGCAAAGCCTCGTTCAGATATCCCACTGCGAGAGAACCCTTTTTGGTTTGCAAGTAGGATTCTCCAAGCAGGTAGTTAGCATCTGCTGAGGTGGGCCGCAGTTTGACAGCGCGATTGAGCACCTCGATTGCCATGTCATATTTTTTTTGAGCGACCTCGGCGCGACCGAGATTAAGAAGTGCCGCAAAGAATTCCGGGTGAAGGTCAATCGCCCGCAAATATTCAGTCTCAGCTTCCGCGTATTTGTCCTGCAAAAGGTGAACGTTTGCCAGTTCAGTCCATGCTTGAAAGTCTTTGGGATCGGCGGCCAGGATGTTCTTGAGCAATTCTGCTCCTTCATCGTAGCGTTTTGCATCGATAGCGCTGGTGGCCTGGACGAACAGGGCTGCGTTCGCAGAATTCCTCTGGTATTGGTCGGCCGCGGAAATTGGATTTCGTTTTGGCGAGGCCGTCCCGCTCGACTTCCATGCGAAAGCCAAATCCTGCTTTCGTTCAGTGACCA
This sequence comes from Pyrinomonadales bacterium, assembly GCA_038210455.1. Taxonomy (GTDB): domain Bacteria; phylum Acidobacteriota; class Blastocatellia; order Pyrinomonadales; family Pyrinomonadaceae; genus UBA11740. The sequence goes on from JBBQWP010000003.1 coordinate 131,386, forward strand.
GAGGAGAGGTGAGGTCGATCCTAAAGCGCGTGACTTCCTGGCCCTCGATTTCAACCACCAGTGAGTAGAAGCCGGAAGGTATGTTGTTGAACCGGTACCGGCCGTTACCAGAAACTGTATCGCGCGCAACAATCGTTCTGTCTTCAGTGTAAAGGATGAGATCGAGGGTGATGGGTTTGTTACCGCTAGCCCGATCTCCTTCGATACTAACGTCTCCGTAGACTGCATGGCCGCCGGACCGGCCGTTCACACCTGGATCGCGCTGGGCAAAGGCAGTGGAGCCGATTCCCGCTACTCCGAGAACAAAAAAGACTATGAAGAGACGCATGGTTAACTTGTCAGACATGCTAACAGACGCCGATTGTCGCCGCAAAGAAATGCGGGCTGGCTCTGAAAGAAGCAGCCAGCCCGAATTCATGGATGATCTGAGCACTCAGATGAACTCAGAATCGATAAATCGCACCGAACTGCATTTCGCGCGGTTTACCCTGAATGGCCGAGAAGTTCGACCAGATTGTCGGCGCAGTAGATGGAGTACTAACGCAGGCAGCACCTGTACAACCAATGGGGGCACCGGCTGGATCCTGGCCTACGCCATAGCCGGTCCTTCCGCCGGTCAGCGCACCCATCCGCTGAGTGTTGGTTACATTGAAGGCCTCGATGCGAAGCTCAAGCGAGTGTCCACCTTCCCGGCCCCATGGCAGCTTAAACTTCTTGGCGATGCCCATATCCAGAGCAACATATCCCGGAAGACGAAGGGTGTTGCGCTCGCCGGTCTCACCCGGCCGGGCATTTCTCAGGCTCTGATAGATGCCATTGGGATTACAACCGAAGAGCTTGGGCGCACCCGGGCCGCCGCGGTCGGGACACGACTTAAATGGCTTGATGCGCACGGTGTTGCTTTGGACGTTCCAGTTGGTCGCCCAGCGCGCGTCATCAAACGGCGTACTGATCGGGAGTCCTGAGTTCCAACGGGCAATACCGGTCATCCTCCATCCGCCAACCGCTGCATCAACCCACCGGTTCGCACTTCTCAGGAAGTGTTGACCGCGTCCGAACGGCAGCTCCCAGATGGCGTTGGCATTGACCAGATGGCGAATATCGAAGTCCGAATTCCCATAGTTATCATGCTGCCTTAGCGGGTTTAGGATAAACAAGCCACCGAAGCCCCCACCCGTCTGAAGACCGGAAGCATCATCCAGAGAGTGTGACAACGTATAGTTGAAATCCATTGTCAGAGTGCTGCCCAGACGCTCGCGAATGCTGAGCGTGGCGGCATTGTATCTGGAGTGCGCGACACTACTGTAGGCCGAGAGCGCGCCGTACTGGGGGTGGAAGAAGAGATTCCCCCCCACGGCGGTATCCAGCCCATCCTGCGTGTCGGTCCAGTCATTCCCAAAGAAGTCAGCCGCCGCCATGTAATAGACCGCCTGAGTTTGAGTAGTAGGCGATCCGTTGGTGGTGAGCGGAATACAAGTCCCGCCACAGTAATTCGCATTGATTAGCGCAGCCAAATTTGAGGGAAAGAGATTGGCAAAGTATGGGATCTGCGCCACCGCAGTGACCGGGACGCCCTGGGTCCGAAGAATTTCCAGTTTCGTCGCGGCGGCGTACCAATCCGTACCCGATTTCGGATCGACCAGGTTGTTCAGAGCCATGACGTCCCGGCTCGCTATCAGGTTATTGGCATAGCGCCCAATATAGGACGCCTGAATGAAGAGGCCCTTCGGAAGTTGCCGTTCATAAGTAAAGTTCCAGCTATAGTTGATGGGAGCGACCAGTTTCGAGTCCAGCGTGGTCTCGATCCGGCGAGAGTTGTCGGCGGGTTGGAGATTCGGAAAATTCAGCTTGGTGGGAACAATTATCTTGGGTAGTGGCCTGACAGCTTGCCCGAACCCGGTAAACAGAGGTGCTGCACAGGCTGCGCTGCTCGTGCAGAACGTGTTCGCCGAAGTTGTAAAGTTGGACACGAAACCGACGGCATTGCTCAAATCAAAATTGACAGCCAGGGCCGAACCGTACTGGTCGTTTGTGATTGCAAACCCGCCACGGAACTGTGACTCGTTGTTCGCCCCAAGCACCTTGGCCAGGAAACCGTGCTTAAACGCCGGCGACCAGGCAACCGCGACGCGCGGTTGAAAATTATTCTTGTCCCAGTCATATAGCGGGGCCTTCCCATTGGCTGGACCTGACCGATCAAATGTTATTAGCGTGTTAACCGGCTTACCCACCGCCGCGCCAGCCACGCGCTGGTCGAACAGATCTGACAGCGGAATGTTGGTCTTCATTTCGAAACCGTTGGCCTCGTAGATTGGCCGTGACAGGCTGTAGCGCAACCCAAGCGTGAAGGTCAGGTTAGAGCGAAACTTCCAGATGTCCTGCACGTAAGGTTCGTATTCCTGGGTCTTGAAGGTGCGATCTGTCGGCGTCGCGCTCTTCAGCAAACTCCCGTCAGCGCCGAAAGTGAAGTTCGCAGTGTATTGCGAGAATCTCCCGATCAGCGCCGAGACGGCGTTCTGCACGCCTGCCCGCGAACCGGATATTCCCGGAAGAGCGTTGGCTAGCGCAAAATTCTGCACTGGCGTCGAAAGGCTGGCGCCCGCGCCACCCGAGTAGAACGATGGATTGGCGATCGCGTTGTCGAATGCATTAGAAAACCCTACGCGGTTATTGCTGACGAGACGAATGTTTCCACCCAACTGAATCGTATGGTTGCCCTTTACCCACGATAGGTCGTCGGCAATTGTCTGAACCGGGGTTATTCTGGTGACCGTGCGCGAAAAGGCGAACGGCGAATAGACAAAGCGAAAGCTGATCGCGTTGTCGGAAGAATCCCCCTGATCACTGAAGGCCTCGCGGGTGTATCCGTAGGTTATCCTATTTACTACTCGATCATTCACAGTCCAGGTGTGCCCAACGGCGAATCCGGTTGGGTGCGACCAGACTTTCGGGGCCGGGGTGTCGGGAAATTGTGGAGCTTTGCCCGTCAGATCGTAAATGATGTTGGCCCGGACGAAGAGCTGTTGCTTGCTATTGAGGTTAAGATCAAATTTGCCGACGTGCGAGTTCAATTGAACGGGCGTCACCGCATTGAATCGGAAACCGGCCGTATTCAAAAGAGCCGTCGGCGTACTGTCGCCGGTAGTGAAGTCGTTCGCCTTATATTTTGTAGCAGCTTGCGCCAACACCGCGATGGCTGCCGGGTTCATGCCAACCGCCGGAAACGCCGTGTTTAGTTGAGCAGTGCTCAGACTGGTAATTCCGCCGGCTGTATTCGCGTAACGGATTTGGCCAAGTCCCAGGCTTGGTAGCGGCACAGTGCGCACAACTGAAGTCTGACTCAGCTGTCGTAAGCCTTCGTAGCTGTAGAAAAAGAAGGCCCGGTCTTTTTTTATCGGGCCGCCCAGGCTGCCGCCAAAGCTATGTCGAATCAACTGCGGCTTAGCTACGCCACTCCGATTGTTGAAGAAATCATTCGCGGCCAAACCCTTCGATCGATAAAGCTCAAACGCCGCTCCGTGCAAGTCATTTGTGCCACCTCTGGTAACGAGCGATATCTGGGCGCCGCCCGAGTGCCCCTGGTTCGCGTTAGGATTCGTGGTGGTGACGCGAAACTCCTGGATGGCCTCAGAATTAAGTCTCAGCACCGTGTTGTTAGCCGGAAGATTTGAATTAATCGGATCGTCTTGCACATTGGCGCCCACAGAGTTGGTCTGAGTTTCGTTGATGTCGACCCCATCAAGCGTAACGTTTGCCTGGTCTGACCGCGAGCCGGCGACGTTGCCGGCCCTGGTGGTCGCGGGCTGCAGAGTGAGCAACGCCGGAATACTCCGCGCATTGGTTGGCAACTCCGTAATCTGTTTTGCGACAAATGTATTTCCCAGCGTCGCATCGTCACGATTGATCAGCGTCTCAGCCGAATTCGAAGTCACCGTGACGGTCTCGGACACGTTGCCAACTTCGAGCTTGACGTCGGCCGCAGTTGGCTGGGAAACGAGGGCGTGGATGCCACTCATTACAGCTTTCTTGAATCCCTTTGCTTGCACTTCCAACCGGTAATCACCAACCGGAACAAACTCGAAACTGTACCCTCCCGTATCACTTGTGATCGTCGTTCGTGATGAGGCTGTGCCGGTATTGGTAAGGGTTACGGTGGCGCCTGGGATTACGTTGCCCTGCGGATCTGACACGGTGCCGCGCACCATGGAAGTTCCGGCTTGCCCAAAGGCGCTCAATCCACCTGCCAGCACCAGGGCCAGACCAAGTGAAAACGAAACAACATCTGCAAGAATTCTATGTCTCTTCATAGTGGGTCCCTCCAGCCGTTCAAGTTGGTAATTAGGATTGGTCGAGGCGCTAGCCTTAAGACGCTACGCCCCAAAAAAAGAATGCCTACACTGTTATTGACGCGACAGCGAAAATCGAATTTCTACCTGGTGGGGTAGATCCCAGATTTTCAAGAACCGATTCGAGTTGCATGAACCTAATTCTGAGGAGGCACTTAGTGTTCCGCTTCACGCAACGACCCTGGGTCTTAAAAACCCGGCGCTTTTCCCTTAGCTCGAATCCAACAATCCGTTAACGGCCACATTCTGATCCAAAACTCTAGCCATGTCTACAGATTTTTGGATTACACATCGAAGAGGCAGACCGACCGTCAGCTACCCTTACTGAGGGGACTTGAGGCCTTCGACCAGAATCGAAGACAACCGGGACATCAAGAGATAACCCGGATTGTCCACCGACCAGATGACCTCGGGCATATCGTCAACCGTGATAGCGATCGCGATGCGGCCATGCTTGGAGTAGACGATGGCGACGCAACTGCGAAGACTGTCAAGCGCGCCATATTTGCTGGCCATGGGCACATCCCAGTTCGCGCGACCGATGGCGTAGCGCGCCTGTTCGCGCTTCATCAGCTCGATCATTTCCTTTGCGGCAGTCTTGCTGACAATCTCGCCGGCATCCAGCTTCTCAAGGATCTGCACCATCTCGTGGGGCGTCGTCGCGCCGAGACCGAAACGTTTGTTGTCGGGCAGTTTTCCTTCCTTGCTCTCGCCACCGCCGCCAATCCTGCGCATGATGCGTGTGTCCTTAAATCCCAGAGCGCTCATGCGCGCGTTCACCGCATCCGTCGTCAGATAATCGAGGACCATGTTGGTGGCCGTGTTGTCGCTGACCACCATCATCAAATTCACACAGTCGCGCAGGGTAAGACGCAGACCATCGGCGAGTTCCGGCAATACGCCGGAGCCGCCGTACCTGGCTGCCTTAGTCAACACCAATTCATCAGTCCACTTCGCCTTCCCCTCAGCGACGCGCGTGAACGCCTCGATCATCACCGCGACCTTAATTGTGCTCGCGGTGCGGACGCGCTCGTCGCCATTAACAGAATAGGTCACACCGGTTTCGAGGTTCTTCGCGAATAGATAGACTTTGCCTTTGAAGGGAGCGATCTCAGCGCGGACGAGCGTATCGAGCGACGGCGGAGGCGCCGGCGTTTGGGCAATCACGCAAGTCGCGGCCATCGCCACCATTAATGTTGCGGCGACTCGAACTCGGAATCTGATCGGTGTCATTACGAACTCATTTGAACGATACTGAAGATTGGACGCCGCCCATCTAACTCGGGAGCGCGATCAAAGTCAACAAAAATGTGGCGCAAGCCCCGCGAGGGGGTTGCGCCACGGAAGTGACTTGATGGTTTTGGAGTGGGCCTAATACCGCACGCGCACGCGATACGACAGCGTAGTCTCACCGTCTTTGGCAACCGGCACGTTGAACTGCGCCGCGAAGGCGGCGGTCTTCTTCGCTTCGACTGTCGACGAGAGCATTTCCCAGTCGCCGCCGATCGGTTCGTTCACCACCACGCTGATGGAACCGTCCTTGTGATTGCGAATCTTGATTTCGTAGGCGTACTCATAAACGTTGCGCGCGATCACCTTATAATCGGTTTGCTTTCGCTCAGCGACTATGTCGAACGCATCGCCGACCTTCACCCGCACATCTTCGTCTTTCGGAGTGTGGTCAATCTTGTCTTCACCGATGAATTGCTGATTGCCCTTATCGTCTTTCTTGTAAAGCCGAATGGTCCCGGCGGGCAGCGGCATCCCCAATTTGTTCTGCTGCGAATTCCGCACTTGAACATAGACGCCGACCTTTTCCTTAATTGGCTGGCCCGGACTGTTGTAATTGGTGTAGTAGTAGTGCTGCCCGTTGAGCACGAACTCTTTCTTTACGTCAAAGCCCGCGGCTTCCAACAACGACACCTGTTTCGTTTCGTTATCGCGAATGCTGGTCGGACGCTGGAGCGTATACATGTGATATTCGAAGAAGCCCTGCTCCTGAAATTCAGACACGCTGTCCATTGACTTCCTGGCCATCGCCGCACCCAAAGCGTAGTTTCGATCGTCCGATACTCGATTCACGTCTCCGGCCACCAATTGCAGACGCGCGTCTTCAAACGTGGCTCCGCTGGCATTGGTGAGGGTGACCCATCCCTGCAAATCGCCTTTCGTATCGTCGGAATTGATCAGCAGCACATAATCGGCGCGCCAGTTCATGCCTCCGGTAAGGTAGCTTGCCTCGACCATTTGTGAAGCGCTCTCGCGATTCTCAACGTCCCAAACCAGCGTTGGCGTCGCGACCAGATCTTTCGGCAGATCGGGAAATCGCATTTCAGTGATGTTGGTGGGGTTGATCACGATCTGCCCGTTGATGCGCCAGACCTGTCCGCCGTTGTTCGACAACAAGGTCGCCTGCACAGACTCAAAACTCTCAGTATTGTTCTGGTAACGACGCATCACCAGAGTAATTTCCCTGCCGACAAACTTGTCCATTAACTTGCCGGGGTTAAGCAGATCGTATTGATAATTCTGCTCGAGGATTCGCAGCGAAGCCGGCGCCGTCAGAGAGGCCAGATGGACTGTCTCCGGGCGAATCTGTGACGTGACGTCGGCGAATCTCAAGGCGATCCGGCCCTGCGGCAGCGTCAACCTGCGTGTCTCGCGCACCAGACCGAGATTCGAGTTGTAAACCGTGATGTTAACCGACTGGCGATCGCGCCCGGTCGTAGTTTGTTGCGAAGTCTGCCCCAGGGCCGCGACTGCGCTCAGGCTGCACAAGGCAACCGTAAAAAGAACCTTGAGTATTCGTGACATCGAAAAAACCTCCAAGAAACATTCGTCGATCGCAACGCATAAGGCAATTGCGCTCGTAGTTAGAACGGCAGATAGGACGCAGGCTTGCGCAGAATAGCAGAAATGACGGAAGCGCCACGAAACGTCTGGGCGGAGAGGACGGCCTTAGAAGATGCGAGGGTCAATCTTCTATAATCGTCCTACTGTTTGCTGAGGATTGCTCCGGACCGTAGAAGGCTGGCCGGCGACTCGGTACACAGCCGAGGTGATTAAGAGAAATGGCCGACACCAGGCGGCGAAACCGCATCGTAATTGAGACTCCGACGGCGCGCAATCAGCGCCGCTCGCATTCGGCCGGCAGGCCGCAAGCCGGCGCTCGCGAAGGAATTGTCGCCCTCACCCTAATCGGCGCGGCTGCATTGGCTACGTTCATGGCGCTCTTCTTGACCAGCAGGCCGTACGATCCGATAAACTCGACACTCGTGCCGGCGCAGACGGTTCCCGCGGGATCGCTGGCGTGGCAGCCTTCTCCGAAACCTTCGCCGACGATTTCGCCCTCACCTCAACAGAAGCAGCCCACTAACGTAGCGCCATCGCCCGAGCCGACCGCCGCAACCGCGACCGTTCCCGATGACGCCGCAATCCAATCCGGAGTAGAGCGAACGCTTGCTGCAGAGCCAACTCTGGCGAAGCTAGATGTCAGCGTGCTGGTTGAACGTGGCACGGTAATCATCGTTGGGTCGGTAAGATCAGCAGATCTGAAACAACGAGTTGAAAAAGCCGTGCGCGGCGTCAAAGGGGTCGTTAGCGTGGACAATCAACTCGTCATTACCCTCGCCACGCCTTAGTGGCACAGACTTCAGTCTGTGCTTCTCCTTAAGAAAACTCTAAATGATAATGGAAATCACAGACTGAAGTCTGTGGCACTCAGGGTGCGCTCTCGTCCAACCGCTGTTATCATAGTCGCATCGAACTTTTCCCGGCGGAATTCATAGATAGGTTAGGATTTTCGTAATGATTCAAAAGAAATTAGCGGTTTTGCTGGCAACGACGGCGCTGGTTCTGGCTCTACCGGCGGCCTCGCGAAACTCGGCGGCCCAGACCGGCTCAGGGGCTGAAATAGTCCTGGTACTCCCTTTCGAGAATGTTTCAAATCATCCCGAGTACAACTGGATTGGTGAAAGTTTTGCCGACTCGCTCGCCGCGTTGCTGAACAAACCAGGTCTCATCGTAGTAACCAGTGAAGAGCGCGCCGTTGCTTATCAACGTTTGCGTCTGCCGCTGACCGTTCTTCCTTCGCGCGCCACGGCTATTAAGATCGCGCGCGAGCTCAAGGCCTCGATGATCGTAATCGGGACCTACAACGTCGCCGTCCCGTCGTCAACCGGCGATGACAAGTCAGGACAACCTCCGGTCGACAAGCCCCTGGCCACCATTTCCGGAGAGGCCCGCGTGGTGCGAGTCAACGAAGGCCGCATGGCCGGCGATATTTTTGACGGAGCCTGGGCGCCACGCGTTTATTATTTCGGCGCCACTGCGACTGACTTACAAAAAACGCACGGCGAGCTGGCTTACGAAATTCTTTATCAACATGAAAAGGGGCAGTGCCGCTGCGAGGTACCGCCGCTGCCATTCTCTCGCAATCGTCTGGTGCAGGAAGCCACGAAGGTGCCGCCGCAGGCGTATGAAGCTTTGCAGAAGGGGCTGCTGACTCCGGATCGCGACCAGACGCGAGCCATCTATTTCAAGAACGCCCTGCGTCTCTATGAGAAAGAAAACAGCGGGGCTGTCTATCCGCAAGCAGCGTTCGAACTGGGACGCTTTTACTTCAACCAGGTCCAATGGAAGGACGCGATTGAGTACTTTACCAAGCTCCAAAAGAAGGACTCGCATTACGGCGAGGCGCAATTCTATGCGGGACTCGCGTATTGGAAAACAGGTGACATAAAAAATGCGTTGGCGACGCTGGTGCCGCTGGCCGACGAAAGAGTGATGCCGCTGGTGGGCGTTTACAACAACGCCGGTGCTGCGTCGGTGGCGGCCGCCCGCGCTGAAACGAAGGCTGCGGAACGAACTCGCCTCCTGCTCCAGGGCATCACGTTACTATCGCGCGCCGTCGATTCGTCGCCTGATGACGCGACCGTCCTCTTCAACTATGCGTACGCCCTTTTTCTGGTCGAGAAATATCCTGAGGCAGCCGAGAAGCTTGAGAAAGTAATTGCCGCCGACCCGAGGGACGGCCAGGCGTACTTTCTTCTGGCCAAAGTGCAGGAGCGTGCGAATCAGGCTGAGGCTGCGAGCGCCGCGGACAATCAAGCGCGAAAATATATGCCGGCGCAAAGCTATGCGAAATGGCAGACTGACTGGCAGAAGTCACAGTCACTCGCCTCGCTCACACTGCGCTCGCGCGACGTGCTCAATCAAATTGACATCTCCGATTTGGATCGCCGCAAGATCATCGAAGCGGTCAACGCAAACAACACTCAGGAAGCACTCGATAAGATTCGCGAGCTATACCAGCAGGGTCGAGACGACGAGGCGCTGGCAGAAATCAAAAAGGTTTTGATCGTCGAGCCGACCAACGCCGATGCCTTTCTTCTCAGCGGTCGAATAAATCAACGCCGTGGAGATCAAGAAGCCGCCATCGCCGCTTTGAAGACTGCAATCTTCTGGGACCCGCCACCCAAAATGATTGATGCCCATATCCTGCTGGGTCGAATCTTTCTCGAGCGCGGAGATCTAGGTGAAGCCAGGAAGTATTCGGCCAGCGCAATTAACATCGATGCGACGAACCAGGAGGCGATGGCCCTCCAACGTCAGGTGACGATGGGTAGACCATAAGAGGATCGCGGCACGAGAAGTGCTGAGGATAGAGTCGGCTAGCACGCAAACAAACGTGCCCCCGCCGCCATCACTTCTCTGAGCGCTGCATGCCGCTGCGCCAGCCGCCCGCCGAGCGATCCTTCAGTTTAATCCCTCCGAATTGGAACCCGGTCAGCAATGACCGGGTTCTCCCGCGTTTAGGGGTCATTAAGTCAGTACCACCTGCGTAAGCGGGTGGATCAGGCGTCAACTCGACAAATTGAGTGGTTGATCCACCCGCTCACGCAGGTGGTACTGACCCCATGGCACAGCAAGTGCTGAACATAACGTCGGCTAGCACGCAAACAAACGTGCCCCCGCCGCCATCACTTCTCTGAGCGCTGCATGCCGCTGCGCCAGCCGCCCGCCGAGCGATCCTTCAGTTTAATCCCCCCGAATTGGAACCCGGTCAGCAATGACCGGGTTCTCCCGCATTTAGGGCCTCTGTTATTTGAGGCTTGTTAATTCCAGTCTTCATTCTGCAATACTTTTCCAAAGCCCCTCGTTCACGTTGCTGGTCCAGTCAGACTGAAACTGCCGGGACCGATCAGGATCAAGTTCGCTCTTCATCGAACAGTCAGAACGACGGATTTTGTCACTTTGACAGTGACGATTTTTGTCGTTTTGACCGCGAATTTGAGGTGCTGCCGTCTTCCGCTACTGACCTTCCAGAGAAAATCTGGAAATATTTTTCCGGCAAGAAAAACTACTTCCAAAAACTCAGCTCGTGTCAGAAGCCCGACCGTAAGGGAGGGTCCGACGCTCTACGCTCAACATGCCGAGGTGCCGCTGATCGGATCACGACATCGGCCAACGCGAGCGTCGCCCTTGCTTACGCGCAGGCTTCTGACACATCAGAGCTGAGAATCGAAGCGCTTCATCTGCTAAACTCCGTCCATGCACGAAGCGGCCGCCGTCGACGCGCGCAATCGCAAGTTATCCATTGAGGCGGCTGCTCGCGCCAGCATTCCTACGCTTGCCGAAGGTTCTCTGGTAATCGCTTCGGCGCTGCTGCTGATCCTGGCCTTTCCAAATTTTGAATTGTGGCCGCTCGCCTGGATTGGGTTGGTTCCCTTCCTCGTGGTTGTCGTTCGACCCTTGCCGGCCGGACGCGCCCTCTTGCTGGGCTGGTTATGGGGCGCAATCTTTTTTTATGGAACCTGCTGGTGGCTCACGTATCCGATGATCCACTATGCGCACATTTCGGCCTGGCTGGCTTACCCACTTCTGGTGCTGCCCATCGCGTTGGTCGCTTTGTTCCCTGCCCTCTTCAGCCTGTTCCTGTCTCGACTCGTTGCGCGCTTCGGTGTTGGTGCAGCCTTTGCAGCGCCGGTCATATGGGTTGCCTGTGAATGGGCGCGCTACGCAGTGACGGGGCAATTGTGGAATGCGCTGGGCTATTCGCTGGCCTTCGAGCCGCTTCTAATTCAGTCAGCACGATGGGGTGGGGTTTACGCCGTAAGTTTCCTGATCATAGCCGTGAATACGGCTCTGGCGGTTGCCCTGTTGCGCCGCAAGGCAAAGGGCCTAACTCTTTCACTCGCTGTTCTCATCTTCATACTAGTCATAATCTGTACCGCCGTTCTTGAGGGAAATCGAAACCGCTTGATGCATCTTAGCGACCAGGCGCCCATGGTTGTAATTGTCCAACCCAACGTTCCGATGGAGGGTGCAGATGGTTCAGGCGCGATGGAGCAACTCTTGAATCGTCATTTCGAACTCAGCATTCAGGGTTTGAGGAACCGGCCTGCCGGCGTCTCTTCGGCATCGCTAGTCATCTGGCCTGAGTCGCCGATGAACTTCAGTTACTCGCGCGATTCGCACCTGCAGGAAGTCGTGACGAACTTTGCGCGGAGTAACCACACGTCCATCCTGCTCAACTCTCTCGAAACGTCCGCTGAAGGTGGCGAATATAATTCTGCCGTCATGATAAATGAAGAGGGTCGAATTGTGGCGCAGTATGCTAAAATCCGCCTGATGCCTTTTGGCGAATACGTGCCGCTGCCCCACTGGCTACCGGGTGCGAGTTCGGCACGCGGAATCGTCGGCGATTTCACGCCTGGCAGTTCTTATACGCTGATGCCCCTCGGCGCTTTTCGCGTCGGGGTTTTTATTTGTATTGAGGCTGCGTACCCGGCGATTGCCCGCAGCTTCACCAACGAAGGAGCGCATGCTCTGATTAATATTTCGAACGATGGTTACTTGGGACCGACGCCCGTCATGCGACAGCATTTGTCTAACGCGATTTTTCGGGCCGTCGAAAGCGATCGAGATTTAGTGCGGGTAACCAACAACGGCATTAGCGCCGACATAGATTCCAGTGGCAGGATTTTGGATTCCACGCCTGCCTTCGAGCCAGCCGCGCGAACCTGGCGAGTTGGGAACGGGAAGCAGAGCCGGACGTTCTACACGCAACACGGCGATCTGTTCGCTTATGTCTGCGCCTTGATTACTCTGGGACTCGTCTCGGGAACGTTTATGGGCAGGCGGAAGAGAATTAACTAAGTATCAGAAGCGAGGTTAAGAAATGATTGCGACGTTATCAATACAGGACTTGAAAACTTCTTACGAGGATTTGCGAAAAAGAGTCGAGCAACTCGGGAGGTTTCTTTGATGTTCCGGCAAAGCAGGCGGAATTAGACAAAATTGAAGTTCAGGCCTCTGCGCCGGACTTCTGGTCTAACCAGGAAGCGGCCCAGAAGCTCTTGCAGCAACGCAGCCGTTTGCAACGAACCATCCAGCGGCAGGAAAAGTTCGAAACAGAGATTTCCGATGCCGCCGTGCTCTTTGAATTCGCGGAAGAGGATGAAACTTCTCTCGACGAACTGCGACTGTTGCTGGATCGCCTCGAACACGAAATCATGCAAGCCGAGACCGAAACGCTCCTGGCCGGTGAAAACGATGCGCGTAACGCTATCTGCACGATTCATCCAGGCGCCGGCGGAACGGAATCGCAGGACTGGGCTGAGATGCTTTTAAAGATGTACCTGAAGTGGGCCGAGCGGCGCGAATTCAAAACTGAGACCATCGACTATCAGCCGGGCGAAGAAGCGGGTATCAAGGGCGTGACGTTCAAAGTGGAAGGCGAATATGCATATGGCCTGCTGGCAGCGGAAGCCGGCGTGCACCGATTAGTGCGTATCTCGCCGTTTGATCAAGCCGCCCGGCGTCATACGTCGTTTGCTTCACTCTTCGTCTATCCTGAAATCGACGAAGACATCGAGGTCGAGGTCAACGAAAAGGATTTGCGAGTCGACACCTATCGCGCCACCGGCGCCGGCGGCCAGCACATCAACACGACCGATTCCGCCGTGCGCATCACGCACATGCCCAGCGGGATTGTCGTGCAGTGCCAGAACCAGCGCTCGCAACATCAGAACCGGGCGGTGGCGATGCAGGTTCTGCGTTCCCGTTTGTACGAAATGGAACTGGAAAGACGTAAAGCGGAGACGGCTCTGCTGGAAGCCAACAAGCAGGAGATTAGTTTTGGATCGCAGATTCGTAACTACGTGCTGGCACCCTACCAGTTGGTGAAAGATGCGCGGACGAAACTGGAGCGCGGCGACGTTGACTCAGTGCTTAACGGCGATCTGGACGATTTCATCAAGGCTTACTTGCTCTTTCGCCGCGCGGCGTAAACTTTTCGGTTTAGAAGCGGGCTATTGCCCGCTTGGTCGGGCGGTAGCCCGACCCTAAACGACGATTCAAGATTTATGGCTACTATCTCAAACGAAATCGATCTTCAGCCAGAGACAACCAACTCGCGCCTCAACGAAATCGTGGCGATCGCTTTGATTGCGTTTGCGCTGCTGCTTGGTCTTTGTCTCGCTTCCTATCATCCGGACGATCCGTCCTGGAATGCGGCGGGAGAATCGGGCGCACACAATTGGATCGGCGCGGTGGGGGCCAACGTCTCCGCCGGTCTGTTTCAAGCTATTGGTTTGGCCGCTTACCTGCTCCCATTCCTACTGCTGGCCGCGGCGTGGCGTCGTTTTCGCTCGCGACGCATTAATGCTCCAGTTTCGCGCGTCAGTGGATTGGTTGTGCTCGTGCTTTCGTCGGCAGCACTGCTGTCACTGGCAAACATTCGGCCGTTCTTCGACGCCAGCTTCAATGCTGGTGGCTTGGCGGGCGCGCTAATCGCTCGCGCGCTGGTGGCCGGCCTCAACACGATTGGCGCCACGATCCTGCTGGCCGCGGTTGCCGCTACCGGCGTCCTGCTCGCCACCAATTTTTCATTCGCAGCTTTCTACGAGAATCTGACCCTGACCATCGCCAGTCGTTTTGAGACACTGCGATTGATCCCCGAAAGATTCCGCGCCTGGCGACAAGCGCGGCGCGAGCGCCGCCAACAACGTCTCGATCAGCGACGTCAAGCCAAGGCACTCGCCGCCGATATTACCGCGGCCCTGGGAACCCAAACGGTGGGCGAGGAACGCCAAGCCCCGACAATCGGCAGCGGTGACGGCGCCGAAATCGAAGCCGCCTTCGCGGACTTCACCGCCGCGACCGGTGGAGCGAAAGCGATGTCGGCAGCGGCGGGGGCGGCCACGGCGCCGGCGAAACGCTTTGCCTTGCCTTCACGCGGCAAGACCACGGCAGCTTCCGAATCCGCGCTGATTGAGGAGATGGTGCGCGAGGCCGCCGTCAAGCGAAAGACCGAAGCTCCGGCCACCGGCGCTCTCCCATTCGAGGGCCAGCGTCGCTTTTCGACGACCAAGACCGCCGCTTCCGACTATCAACTGCCTTCCGTCGATCTCTTGAACGAGGCGCCGATGCGCCGCGAGACAGCCGACGATGAGTTGCTCAACATGGCGACCAAGCTCGCCGAAAAATGCCGCGAGTTCAACGTCACCGGCCAAATCAAGTTCATCTGTCCCGGTCCGGTAGTGACTACTTACGAATTCAAACCGGATCCCGGCGTGAAGTATTCCCGCGTCACGGGTCTGGTCGACGATTTGTGCCTGGCATTAAAAGCCGAGTCTATTCGCATCGATCGCATGCCGGGCAAGCCGCACGTCGGCATCGAAGTCCCAAACCCGCGGCGCGAAACAATCTACCTGCGCGAAGTGATCGAGTCGCGGGCTTTTAAGGAATCGACTTCCAAACTCACGATCGCGCTGGGAAAAACGATTGATGGTCTGAACTATGTCTCTGATCTGGCAAAAATGCCGCACTTGCTGATCGCCGGCACCACGGGAGCAGGCAAATCAGTCGGCGTTAACGCGCTGCTCGTGTCGATTCTTTATCGCGCTCGGCCTGACGAAGTGAAGGTGATCCTGATCGATCCGAAGCGGCTGGAACTCGGCCTCTACGAGGACATCCCGCATCTCGCCACGCCCATCATCGTCGATCCCAAACCCGCGTCGCGCGCGCTGCGCTGGGCGGTCGGAGAGATGGAACGGCGCTACAAGGAGCTGGCCGGCTGGGGTGTGCGCAACATTGACGGCTACAACGCCGAACGCGACCGCCGCAACACCGTGAAAGATTTTGGGGAAACGGGCGAGCCCTGGGTCCGCATGCCTTATATCGTGATCATCATCGACGAACTCGCCGATCTGATGATGACTTCGGGTAACGAAGTGGAAGACTCGATCACGCGTTTGGCGCAAATGGCGCGGGCCGTGGGCATCCACCTCGTGCTGGCCACCCAACGACCGTCGGTGGACGTGATCACGGGATTAATTAAGGCAAACTTCCCTTCCCGCATTTCTTATCGCGTGTCTTCGAAGGTCGACTCGCGCACCATCCTCGACACCAACGGCGCCGAACACCTGCTCGGTCGCGGCGACATGCTGTTCCTGCCACCAGGCTCTTCGCGTCTATTGCGCGTTCACGGCGCCTACATCGACGAGACCGAAATCAACAAGATCGTTACCCATATCAAGGGTCAATGGGAGCCGGCCTACGACGAAACCATCACTCAATCGGACGAAGAAGCGATGGGTCTCGACGATTCCGGCGGAGAGCGCGACGAGCTGTTCGAAGAAGCCCTGCGCATCTGTGTCGACATGAAGCGCGCCTCAACCTCCGTCTTGCAACGCCGCCTGCGCATTGGCTATGGCCGCGCCGCCGCCGTGCTCGATCAGATGGAGCGCGAAGGCCTGATTGGCAAAGCTGACGGCGCCCGCCCACGTCCTGTGCTCTCCCGCTCGTTTGAGTTGGTGCAGGAGTGGGACGAACAGGGGGCGTCACAATAGTTTATGGAGCGCGGGCATCCTGCCCGCCTGAGCGCGTAGCGCGAACCTGAAACGATCTGCGACTCTTCTTCCACACAATCTGTGGAAAAGTTTGTGGAGATCGACCCGCGATATGTCACAACTTTTTGTCTTGTAACACTTCCAGCAAATTGCACTCGCGAGCGGCGTTGCGTGATTCCCTTTTTGATCAGCTACTTGCATGCATGAAACAAGGATTGAGCTGAGAACAAAATTTCTTTCGGTCAGGCATCGGCGATTGTTTCTGTCATTGCTCGCACTTTCACTCGCTCTGCCTTACTTTGGTTGCGTGAAGCGATCTCGTGACCCGCGCTTGGCGATCAAAGCGAACTCGGAAGTTAGTCCACAGGCGAACGATCAGCAATCGGGCAATTCGCCCCAGAGCGTTTCGCTCCCTGATCAATCAAACAAGCGCCCTATTAACATCAACACCGCGGCGGCTGGAGAGCTCGAAAAACTTCCTGGAATTGGAAAGGGTCTCGCGCAGCGCATCATCGATCATCGCGAGAGGTTCGGTCCCTTTCGCCGCCCCGAACATCTGATCATCGTCCGCGGAATCAGCGATAAGCGGTTTCGCGCACTGCGGGATTTGGTAACAGTTGAGTAGGCTTTGGCTCTGTTAGGAGCCAAATGTTTATAGCCACCGCGTCACCCATTTGATCTGGCTCCGGTCGGAGTAAATCCTTTTGGAGCATGATCTATAAATATTTCGCGCCTAACGGCGCTCTGCCTATTCTCGTAAACGCGAATCCTAACTTACTTAGCTCTGAATAGCATGACCAATCTCACTCAACTGCGCTTGGCCGCGCGCCAAATCTTTGATGAAACCCTCCGCGCTGTTGGTGCGAGCGCAGCCCTGCGCCGCGCCGTTCGCCTGGATGGATCGCAGTTGCACGTTTGCGACACGACTGTCGATATCGGAAGCCGAAAAATCTACTCAATAGCAATCGGCAAGGCGGCGTCCGCCATGGCGCACGCCCTTGAGCAAGTACTCGGTGATTCGTTCGTGGCGGGATTCATGAGTGGTCCGGTCCTTAGTCCGTCATTGATTGGCCTGGGAGCGCTGCCTGAGTTGAGCTTAGAGACCCGCTGGCGCTGGTGCGAAGGCGGTCATCCTCTGCCAAACAAAACCAGCTTGTTCGCCGCGAATGAAGCATTCGAACTCTTGCGACGCGCGAATGAGGAGCGCGCCCAAATCATCTTTCTCATTTCCGGAGGCGGTTCGGCGATGCTTGAATGGCCGGCCAACGATGGCATTACGCTGAAAGATTTGCGCGCCGCGAATAAAGCGCTGGTCAATTGCGGCGCGTCCATTAGCGAGATCAATGCGGTCCGCCGTGCCTTCTCAGCGGTCAAGGGTGGACGTTTGGCGGCGCGCGCCCCGGATTGCGACCAGATCACCCTGATTATCTCGGACGTTCCGAGCGGAGAAGAACGGAACGTCGCCTCAGGCCCAACTCTGTTGCCGTCCGAGGACTCCCCGAACGCGTTGGAAGTAATCAACCATTATGATCTCCGTACTCAATTTCCTGAAAGCGTCCTGCGAGCCGTTGAAAATGACTGCGGAGTTCCGCAGAGCGAGCCGACAGCGTCGCGTCGGCGCTTTGTTCTGCTCGATAACCAGAGCGCCATGGAAGCTGCCGCAGCAGCGGCCAGACGCCGAGGTTACACGACTGAAATCGCCGCCGACATTTCGGATCAACCGATCGAAGAAGGATGCAGGCAACTCGTCGGGCGACTTAACGCACTGCAGGAGCGAGCGAAGATCACTCAGTCGAGCGCGACAAATACCGTCTGCGTGATTTCGGGCGGCGAGTTTGCCTGTCCGGTAAAGGGTGAAGGTTTGGGAGGACGAAACCTGGAGAGCGCGCTGCGTCTGGCAGCAGGGCCAGGTTTGCCGAACTTCTTCGTTGGGCTGTGCGCCGGCACTGACGGCATCGACGGCAACAGTCCTGCCGCCGGCGCAATTGTCGACAACACTACCAACGCACGCGCCCGGGCAATTGGCCTTGACGCGTCCGCTTTCATCGATCGCAGCGATGCGTATTCATTCTTTGTCGCGCTGGGTGATGCGATCGCGACCGGAGCGACCGGGACCAATGTTCGCGATATCCGGATTCTGCTTGCGACCACTGATGATCTGACGGCCTAAGTAAATCCGGTTGTGTCTTGACACTGCATGGCGCGCGGACTATAAACCTAATGACAGTGCCATCCCCAGGAGGTCACGTTGGCCGCTCAACTCCACCCAAGCGAAATAGCTTCTGAACCTGCCCGTGATTTTTCTTTTAAAGATCTAGCCGAGGCCTTGCTGGCGCGGCGATACGTTCCATCGCTTCCGGAAATCAGCGAGTTAATCGCCCGCACCACGATTTCTCCGGACGAATTGTCACCATACCTGGGTTTCAAAGCCGGGAACTATTGCCGCCATCGCGTCATGCGTAATGAATTTGTCGAGATGCTGGTGCTGTGCTGGAAGCCTGGACAGCGTACCCCGATTCACGATCACAACGGATCGCACGGCGCGGTGTTTGTGCATGAGGGCATCCTTTGGGAAACGACTTTCGAGTATGACACTGAAGCCGGTCTGGGCTACAAAGCCCATCATGAACTTCGCGCCGGCGGCCTGACCGGTTCCGAGCTGCCGGACATTCATCAAATCGGCAATCCGGATGTCAGCGGTGAAGATCTGATCACGATTCACATCTACGCGCCACCCCTCGGCGTGCTGAAGACCTACAAGCTGGGCAGCTCAACCATTGATCTCTACACACCTGCAGATCCGGATTTTTTGTGAAAGAGTGGCACAGACTTTAGTCTGTGGTGGGGGCGTTGAAATCACAGACTGAAGTCTGTGCCACATCACTGACGCACAAACGTGCTAACCTTCAAATCACGCCCATCAGTAACCACCGAAATAGTTCCCTGCTGCCCCGTCGTCATCACCTCCGCGCCGCTCGCGCGCCAGCGCTCCACCACATCTTTGTGCGGATGGCCAAACATCGAGGTGCGGCCAACCGAAATTATTGCCAGTGATGGGTGCGCCGCTGCGACGAAGTCTTCGGTCGAAGAGGTCCGGCTGCCGTGATGCGCAATCTTCACCAGGTCGCTTTTGAGATCAACGCCTTCCCTCAAAACCGCCGCCTCGCCTTGCTTCTCAATATCACCGGTCAACAAGAGCGTCTTTTCACCGTAGCGAATCAGCAACATGATCGAATCATTATTCCGTGAAGGCGCGCTTTCATCTCGGGTAGCTGGAGGCCAAAGCACTTGCGCTGAGACGCCGCCGATGCGCAGCACGTCACCCGCGCCAATCTTGTCGACCGTCACTCCTGCGTCTCTCATCGTCGCGGCAAATCGCGCGTACTCGGGATCATCGGAAGGCGTGCGGGCGACAATTGCGCTACGAACACTAAAATTACGCGCCACGTCGTTAAGACCATCGATGTGATCGGCATCAGCGTGCGTAGCCAGAACGTAGTCCACCCGATCCATTCCGCGAGACCACAGATATTGCGACACCACGCCCTCTCCGATACTCCGCGTGTCACGCTCAAAACTTTCTTCGCCATCGCCGTCTTCGCCGCTGCGCTGCGTTATGTTGGGCCGTCCGCCGCCATCCACCAGCAGCGTCGTCCCGTCCGGCATGGTCACCAGAGCCGAATCTCCCTGACCTACATCGAGGAAATCGACGTGAAGCCTCCCATCAGGTCGTTGCGCACTGAAAGGATGAAAGACAATTGCTAGCAACAGTAAGCCGAACGCTGTCGCCGCAATCCTGAGCCTACCTCGCGAAAATGCTGTCGTCCTTCTTGTCCAGACAAGTCGCAGCGGATTCCATTCGGCTAATGCACAAACAAGAAACGCCAGAGCGACATAGTAAAGAACGTAAACGACGCCCGCCCAACCAGAGTAATGCGGCAAGCGCATCGAGGCGACGCCGAACCGGGTGAAGGGATCGACGAGATGGATCATGAGCCAGCTGATTTTCTCTGACAGGATAATCAGTGGTGCGCCGAGCCAGCCACTCAGGTGCGAGAGCAACAGGGCTCCGAGCGCGGAGAATGCGAGCGCGGCCATCAGAATGCCGACGAAGATATTCAGCGCGAGCGAGGCAATTGAAAGACGATGAAAGTAGATCACCAACAGCGGCAGGAGCCCAAGCTGCACGCTCACCGAGACGACGACTGCGGCAAACGAAAACCGCCAGAGTCGCTGTAGATGCCAACGCTCAAGCCAAGCCGCCGTGGGCGTCTTAAAAAGCCGGTACCTAATATTTGAGGCTGCGATTTCAGCTCGCCACTCGCGCTCGCTCCAATACAATGATTCTGAGAGCACGCGGAACCGGCGCGGACATGACGGCGGGTAAGGCGTCTCGAGTGTCGGTCTCCACGAACCGACGCGCTGCATTCTCTGCATGATTGGAACCGCAATTGAAACGATGGACAGCACCGAAAGAATGGTCAACTGGAATGATGGATCGGAAAGATTGGCCGGGTGCCAAACCAGCAGCGCGAGAGCAGCGCCGCCGATAACGTTCAGCGAGTTAGTGCGTCGCCAAACGACGGGAGCAAGTACCACCAGCGTGAACATCAGGGCAGATCGCGTGACCGAAGGATCAGCCCCTACCGCGATCGTATATCCCCACATGAAAACGGCGGCGATGAAAAACTGCAAGAGTCTTCGCCGGGTCAACCTGCGAGTTGTGAAGATCACCAACCCGCCGATGAAAGCGATTTGCAGACCGCTGATCACCAGCACATGAAAGGTTCCACCCGAACGGAAGCGTTCGGCTGCCCCACGCGAAATGTTATACCGATTGCCGAGCAACGCTGCCTCAAGCACGCCGGCAGTTTCGGGTGAGAAGTGAGCCGCAAACTCGTTTTCCAGATGCTGCCGCCATTCGTAAAGCCACGCCAACGGCAGGAAAATTCGTTCGTCATCCAGCCGCTCAATCAGCAGCGGACTCTTTACCACGCCGGTCGCATCGAAACCGTTACGCTCGAGGTATTCGGTGAGCGGCAAGACACCTGGGTTACGAAAATTCTCGTCGCGATCGAGTGTCGTCAACACTCGCACTCGGGCCCCGTGCCGCAACTCCAAAGAGTCATATTCGTGCCGCACTTGCTGTTCATGCATGTGCGCGAGTAGCAGCACCGTCCCGCACCCATCACGCTCAGCTCCTTTGAAGGCAATTCTTTCAACTTGCAGAGTGAGATAGAAACTGTCCGGCGCCGGTTCCGGCTGACCGAAGAGAACACCAGTTAATTCAACCGGTTCACCGTACGTAAGAAGGCCTTCGTCGTACATGCGCGAGATGCGATTCGGCGCAAGCGGGCGACTCTCGATAAACGAGAGGACTATTCCGGCGAAAAGAAAGGCCGCCACCAGGAAGCCCGTTGCCAGAGTCGTCTTGTTCCACAAAAGGAGTGTGATCGCGAGGAAGGTAAGACTAACGCCCACAACAAGGGTTCCAGTAAACGCTGACTTTGATTGAGTCGAAGCGTAACGGGCCAGCGCAATGCCCGCGCAATTCGCGACCGCGAGAGTGAGAAGCGGGCTCTGAGCGAAGCGAACCTGAATGAGATCGCCGACGCTGTCGTTCGATTGCATGCTGCCAGTCACAACGGTTCAATTGTGCCTTCAGCGTCAAGTCATTTCGCTTGCAACCGTCTTGGCAATCGCAACCGAAGGGGACGACTGGCTTAACAAGGTTCAGTGATGATCGCGGCAACACCGACGGTGAGTCTTGGCTACGCCAATAGATGGACTACGGTCTCGACATGATGTGTTTGCGGGAACATGTCAAAGGCGGAGATCGAAGCGACATGGTAACCGCCGGCAATCAGCTTTTTGAGATCCCGGGCGAGGGTCGCCGGGTCGCATGACACGTGGGATATCCTTTGAGGTTTCAAGCCGAGGACGCCTGCGATGACGCGTGACTCGGCGCCGGTGCGCGGTGGATCCAGCAAAACGAAATCGATTTGACCCTGGAGTGCGGTGGCCGAATCTTTGGTGAGCCTTGATAGGTCATGACGTCTCATTTCGTCCAACCAGACGCCCACGTCACGAGTAGAGACTTCGGCATTCGTCAAACCAGCTTTGGCTAGATTTTCGCGCGCGAACTTCGCCGCGGCAGCATCCGATTCAACAGCGGTCACATGAGAGAAGCGTCGTGCCAGCGGCAGAGTGAATAGGCCTACCCCACAATACAGTTCCAGGGCGGTCTTGCCCGTGGCGTCTCCGAGAGCGGCGTCGATGAGTTCTGGAGCCAAACCATCGTTCGCCTGGAAAAATGATTCAGGGTTCAAGCGATACGAGTCGCCGTGGATTGTTCGGGTAATCTCTCGCAGTCCGGCGGGCCCGTCGCCCTCCTCTACGGTCGGGCTTCCGACACTTGGGGCCATCGAAACACCTTCGTTACCTAACACCGCGCGGAAGTCGCGAACGTCCGGCAGCGAGCCAACTGTCATCCGCTCACGCAAATTCTGCAAGGTGTTTTGGAGTTGGGGGTCCAGCACCGCGCACTCCACTACATCACAAACGTTTCGCGAACCACTTTCGAAGTAACCGAGCTTCTGTCTCACTGCGTCGTATTGCCATTGAGCTCTCGAACGATAGTGCCAGGGATCGGGCGCGGCGGTGATTTGAAAATCAGGAATGCTTTCGATGCGAGCCAGCCGGCGCAAACAGTCTCTGATGATTTCGGCTTTCGCTTCCAGCTGCGACTGATAATTCATTTGCTGAAAGTCACAACCGCCGCAACGGCCAAAGTAAGGGCAGGGCGGCTCAACGCGATGGGGAGACGGCGTGAGTATCTCTTCTATGACAGCGAACGAAACATTTCCTTTTACACGATCGATGCGAATCCGCAGGCGATCTCCGGGCGCAGCCAGTGCGACCATTATCGTGCGGCCTTCAGCGTGCGCCAATCCCAACCCGCCTGGCAGAATGCGTTCAATCGTGACTTCCATGTTCGACACTCTCACTTCCTTGTTCGTAGGTTTAGAAGCGGGGCTACCGCCCGCTTGGTCGGGCAGTAGCCCGACTCTAAACAAACGTCTACGTCGGTATCCACAAACTTCAAAGTTTGTCGGACGTCAACCGAAATCAAAGAAAGAAGAGGCTCAGGCGCGGCACACCGAAGTGTTCGCGCAGACGCTTGCGCAAGAGGTTTTCGCGAGTTTGCTCAAAGGCCGCTTTATCCATCTGACGTTTGTAAGGCTTCACCTGTGCATCAACCTCAGCGTTGGCGGATTCAAGCTCGCCCGCAGATGCCGTCTTCCGAATCGCATCGTCCAGCAGACGCTCGATCCCGGTTAGAGAATCTTCCAGCTTGCGAGCGTCGGGTTGCGCGGCCGACGCATAATCGTCTTTGATTTCAGAAAATAATGTGACCGCGCGTGACAGCGCCTCGCTCAACTCATCATCCCTAGTTCGCCGGCGCTCGTCGCTGAGCTGGCCCAGAGTATCGAGTGAACGACTGAGATGAGCCACGACTGCGTCCCGGGGAAAAGGAGACTTGCTTTCGTCAGCGCTCTTGCTTTCCGCTTCCTTTTCATCGTGGCCGCCGACGCGAGACTGGAGCCACTCGGCATATTGCGCTTCGACTTCTTCCTGACAATAGAGCAGCGTTTTGACGGTCCGCTTCTGTTTCTTCGCCTCGTGCGAATCAAAAGCGTGCTCGATCGCCCGCACCACCACGTGGAGCGGCACGCCCCGTTCTTTCCAACCCTCGATCAAAGCCCAATCCATGGGACTGAGCATGAGATGCTTGCCGCGGCGGCGAATGAAAGTGTCTTCGATTTCAGAGAAGTAGGAAAAGTAGTTCAATCTTCTTGAGCCGTCTATTGGAGCTTTTCTCTGCGAACCTCGGAGAAAATCATTTCGTGCGTTCGTAAATCAACCGCAAACCTTCCAGCGTCAGCGTCTCGTCCACGTGTTCGATGAACTCAGATCCGGTGGCAATCAGCGAAGCCAGGCCGCCGGTGGCGATCACGTGCACCGTCGATCCGAGTTCGTCGATCATCTTTCGCAGGATGCCGTCAACCAAACCAACATAGCCATGATAGAGACCGGACTGCATGGCTTCTACCGTAGCCGACCCGATGGTCTTTTGCGGACGTTTGATTTCGACTCGCGGTAGTTTTGCGGCCCGCTCGAATAACGCGTCAGCGGAAATGGTTATGCCAGGCGTGATTACTCCACCCACATACTCCCCCTGCGCATTGATCGCGTCGAATGTCGTAGCGGTGCCGAAATCCACGACGATGCACGGCGCGCCATATTTGTGAATTGCCGCTACTGCGTCGACGATCCGATCAGCGCCAACGTCTGAGGCCGGCTGATAAAGAATCGGTAGTCCGGTATCAATCTTATGGTCGATAAACAACGGCGTCAGCCGGAAATAACTTTCCGCCATGCGTTTGAGAGTGAAGTTCAGCGGCGGCACCACCGAGGCTACGGCGATCGCATCAATAGCCTTAAAATCCAACTCAGCCAGGGCAAACAGATTTCGGGCCAGCACGCCCCATTCATCAACTGTGCGCTCGCGGGCAGTCGTCAGACGCCAATGTGTCTTCAACGCTGCCCCGTCAAAGACGCCGAGCGAGGTGTTAGTATTTCCGATGTCGATTACTAGAAGCATTCGTAAACGGCCAATGATAAATGTCAAATGACAATTGGAAAATCAAACCCTCTCAAGTCGCCCGTAGAGCAGTAACATCGCCCGCGCGCACAATCCTCATTTTCCCGCCTGCGGTTTCTACTCGCAACGCGCCATCGGCCTCCAGGCCGCGCGTCGTTCCCTCAAACGTATCATTGTCCAGCGCGACGCGCACCTGGCGGCCAATCGCGTAAGAAGAATTAGCGCACCACTCACGAATTGTGTGCTCGCTTCCCAGCGGACTTTGCAGGAGATCGTAGCGCTCGCGGATTGCTTTCAAGAGTTCCGTAAGCACCGCGGCGCTATCCGGTTTCACTCCAGTCACGGCCTCCACCGACGTTGCCAAATCGTTCACTGTCGGGGGTAAGCTATCTGCCTTCAAATTGATTCCAATTCCAACGATGGTCGCTGGACCGATTTTCGTGTCGACGGTTTCAGCCAGGATGCCGCACAGTTTGCGTTCGTTCACGCAAAGGTCGTTGGGCCATTTGATGTCTGCGCGCACGCCGCTGGATCTCAATAGCGCGTCGCGCACGGCCAGCGCAGTCATCAAGGTAATTAGGGGCCAGGCACTCATCTCCAAGACGGGGCGCAAGACTATGCTGAAATAGAGTCCGGCATCTTTCGGCGATTGCCAACTCCGATCAAGACGGCCGCGACCCATCGTCTGTTCCCGCGCTACGACGCACAAGCCTTCAGCCGCTACGGCCCTTGCCTGCCGCATCGCCTCGAGATTAGTCGAATCGATTGAGTCAAAGCGGAGAATTGTTGGATTAAGGAGACTCATCGATTTCGCATGGAGTGGCACAGACTTCAGTCTGTGTCTTCACTCACGAATCACAGACTGAAGTCTGTGCCACTAAATTCAGCGAGGCAAAGACTGCGGCATGTTTGCCAACGTGTACGCCAACGCCGCGACCACTGCGCAGTTTTCCTGCAACTCTTTCGGATTCACTTTGTCCAGAGTGTCTGCCGCCGTGTGATGATAATTGAAGTAAGTGCGCGAGTCCTGAATTGGTGAGAAGGTCGGCACGCCCGCGGCGCCCAGGGGCTCGACATCTGTACCCGTCTCTTCGACCATGCGCGTGACACCGGCTCCCTGACTTTGCAAAATCACCGCCAGCGGTTGCAGCAAGGTCAACAGCTCCGGCTTGCCCTGCGCATTAAAACCCAAAGGATGGCCTGCGCCGAGATCGGTTTCGATGGCCGCAAAATGATTTGCGAACTCGCTCTGATAATCCTTCGCATATGCCTGTGCGCCCCTGGTTCCGTTTTCTTCATTCATCCACGCAATTACACGCAGCGTTCTTTTGGGGCGCAGATTCAGTTGTTTGAGCAACTGTGCCGCCTGCATCGCCACGACCACGCCAGCGCCATCGTCGATCGCGCCGCGGCCCAGGTCCCATGAATCCAGATGGCCCGACACGATGACGATCTGTTCCGGATGTTCGCTTCCCTTCAGATCACCAATCACGTTGTAGCTGACTGCGTCCGGCAAGGTTTGAGGCGTGAGCACGAGGCGCATTTTTACTTTTCCTTCGCTGGTGAGATGCGCGATTAGATCAGCATCTTCTGCAGTCACTGCCGCCGCAGGGATCTTCGGCGCGTCGTCGGCATAACGCAGAGCACCGGTATGCGGCAGGCGATAATCCGCGCCGCCGGATGATCGGTTGAGTGCCGCGACCGCTCCCAGACGCGCCGCCGCACTGGCGCCAATGCCACGATAGATCACCGACTGGCCATAAGCCGGGCCCGCGAACCCGTTGTCGGCGAGCTGCTGGTCAAACTTCGCGTTGAAGAGGACGATCTTGCCCGCGACGCGATCACGACCGAGCGCCTGCAATTCATCAAAGTTATTTACGACCACCACCTCCGCGCTCAAACCGGCCGCTGGAGTCGCAACGCTGCCGCCCAGTGCCGTGAGCACAACTTTCTGCGTGGTGTTCGGCGCCATACTCGGATACTCCGTCAGCGCGGCCGTCTCTTCGCCACGCACCCAGTGCGGCACCATCACTTTTTCGAGTTGTACTTCCAGACCGAGTTTGCGAAGTTCCGCGGCAACATACTCAACCGCCGCCTGCGCCTGCGGCGAGCCGCTCAGTCGCGGTCCAATGTTGTTTGAAAGATGCGCCAGTTGACGATAGGCGTAATCGCTTCCGAGGGCCGCTTGCTGAACTCTTCTTATTTCAGCCACGAACTGCGGCGCGTATTGCAGCGGCGGCGCCTGTGGCGGACGCGAGAGTTGAGCCGGTGCAACTATGGCCCCGAACGAAACCATCAAGGAGACAACCAGGATGGGCCGGAAACGTTTTTGACCGCGATTCATGAACATAGACAAAGCCTCAGATAGTATAATTTACTTCGTAATCGCTTAGACTTCGGAGGATAAACGATAACGCTGGTGTGCGCCACATGCCAGGTGGTCGGAGCCAAAGGACGCGCGAGCGCCTTCGACTTCGGAGCATTGACGATCGGAAAACTCTCGTATAATCTGGCTACCGCTCTCACATCTCGAGGAGTACCAGAAACTTGAAACTTTTCTCTTTCGGCCTGTTTGCAATCGTCATACTACTCGCTGCGGTCATGGTCATTGTCGCAGTGGTATTGTTGATTCTTCGAAGCAGGAGGTCGCACACCGAAGGAGCCTCACCTCAACCGGCAAACAACCGAGGGCAAATCAAGAGTTGTCCACAGTGTGAGCGTACCTATTCGGATCTCAGTCTGAGCTTTTGTCTGGCAGATGGTTCTTTGTTGTCAAAACCCATGAATGCCGGCTTCGAAGGCTCGGTCCGTGCAAATCATCTGCGAGCAACTCAGCCAAGCCCACCGTCTGGAAAGACCAATTCCACACGAACCGAAATACTGAACGTTCCGGCAACGCCTGCGGAGACTGCGCAGGCGTTACAGTCGACAATTGTCGCTTTGCCGCCGCGAGTGCCACCATTGCATTCACGAGAAGCGTCAGACGAACCAGCAGACGGCGCGCTGGAAAACTAAGGTAAAACTGCTGAGGCAATGAAAAGCTGCCCCACCTGCAATCGAACTTATCCTGACGACAGTCTGGCGTTCTGTCTGATGGATGGATCGGTTTTGTCTGCGCCATTTGATCCGGCAGCAACACAGTCTAACGCCTCGGCCCGCGAATCAAGTCCGCCGCGAACCGAAGTGCTGAACGCTGCGCCTCAGTCTCAGCCATTGCCCGAGACGCGCGCCGCAGCGCCGCCGCCGCTACAGCCAACGATCACAGCTCCGCCTCCAGTGGTCCCGCAAGTGCAAGCGCGCGAGCGTTCACAGCCGCCCGCCGTGGCGGCTGGACGGTCAGGAGTCGGTGCGAAAGTTTTGGTGACGGTAGCCGTATTAATTGGCGTTGCAGTTTTGGGAGTCTTCTTAGTGCGGTCTCTATCGCGGAAGACAGCGAAGAGCAACAAAGTAGACATAAACATCAGCGGACCATCAAATAATGCCGTTAGCTCAACGGCCCCGGCGAAAGCCACCGAGTTAGCAATCCGGATTAGTCACAATGGTCACATCCTGCCAAGCGACAGAGGGGTTCGCGCCATCGACGTGCAGATGACGGCGGACGAACGCAGTCCCAAAGATCTTCAAATAAAGCCGGGACAGCCTTTTGAGATTACGGTGCAGCAGAGCGTGCGCCTTCACTATATCTTCTCGGCCCGCGAGCTTATGAACCTGACAATCAACGGGCGGAAAGCAAAACTGCCTCAAAGTAATAAGATCTACCACGAGGTATTCATCACGACCGATAATTACCAAAACTTCCTGGACAATTGATGACTTTGTCGCAGGCGCGACTCGCCTAAAGACTGACGGTTTGTCGGCTTTCAAATGAAAGAGGGCAGCGCCTGATCCGCGCTGCCCTTCTTACTTTCCCTTATTGAGTTTCAGTTACCCCAGCACGCCGCGGAACTTTGCAGCCGTACCCGTGTAGCCGGGAAAGACGGCTTTCAAGTTAGCAGCACCGAGATGCTTGCTGGCAATCTCGCTGAACACATCGCGGAAGTCAGTCGTCAACGCCAGGTCGCGGCCTTCGTACAACTGATCCGTCTTCAAGCCCGGCCAGTCGCCATACACTTTACCGCCACGCACGCTATTGCCAACTACAAACATCGCGTTCGCGTGTCCGTGGTCGGTGCCGCGATTGCCGTTCTCTTTCGCGGTGCGGCCGAATTCGGACATCGTCAGCACGACGACATCGTCCATGCGCTGGCCCAGGTCGGTGTAAAGCGCCGCGATCGCTGAGCTGAATTGTCTCAGCAGATTGCTGAGTTGGCCTTGCTGATTGCCTTCGTTGACGTGCGTGTCCCAACCACCAATGTCGGTAAAGCCGACTTCCAAACCCACGCCGGCTTTGATCAACTGGGCGATCTGCAAGAGCGAGTTGCCGAACGGGGTGCGCGGATATTCGGCGCCGTTCTCGGCTTTGTACTGGGACGGGTTCACCTTTTTCAAATAGTTGACGGCTTCGAACGTTTCCTTGCCCGTGCCGTGCAGCGCATCGTTCACTGTCTGATCGTAGATTTCTTCAAAGCCGCCTTGCACGGCGGCCGAACTTTGGCCGGCGCGAATGCTGAAGTCGGCCAGGTTTGAAATCGCCAGCGCCGGCGCCTTGCCCTGCATTGCGCGCGGCATATTTTGCGTCATCGAGACCGCGCGGAATAGAGACTTCTGCGGATCCGTTTTGCTTTGTAGGTAACGATTGAGCCAGCCATCGGGTGTTGACTTCACTCCGGGCGTAGCCGACTCCATGTAATCCTGCGCGTCAAAATGCGAGCGCGTGCTGTCGGGCGAGCCGGACGCGTGGACGATCGCGAGCCGCTTCGAATCCCACAGCGGCTTGAAAGACTTAAGCGACGGATGCAAACCGAAGTAGCCATCAAGATTGATCGCCGACTCGGCGCCGCCGTCGGGTTTCGAAATCGCGATGTTCGGGCGCAGGTCGTAGTAGCTGTGCTCGCCATACGGCACGACGACGTTCAAGCCATCAACGGCGCCGCGTTGAAAGATCGCGATCAGAGTCTTCCGCTTGCCGCCGGTAACCTGGTCAAAGGTTTCGGCCAGCGCGCGCCTGAGAAAGGTCGGCGTCGCCGTCATCAGGCCAAATGAAGCGAGCGCGATGCCCCCGGATTTGATGAAATATCTTCTCTTCATAACGCTACCTCTACCAAAGTAACTGTTTAGTTGCGGGACTTGTCCCGGTCCTTGATCCAAGAGCGGACCAGTCCGCTCTCTAAACGAATAGTATCTACTGTCTTTGAAATTCTGGCGATCCAAGAATCAGGCCGGCGATCTTGACCAACGGATTGTCGATCGCGGCCACGTCAACTCTGGCTAGTTGCTGCTGTTGCTGCTGTTGCTGCCCACCGCCTCCGCCTCCCGGATTCAGATTGCCCCTCTGGAAAGCCGCCTCGAACGGATTTGGCGGCGCACCGTTTGACGCGAGCTGCGTGCGCGGCGTCGCCGCAGGCAACGTCACCTGATCGCTTAGTTGCTTCAAAAGCATCTCGCGTGTCTTCGACGAAATCTCGCCGCCTACAATCAGCGTCACAAATCGATCCAGCAGTTTTTCCTTGTCCATGGACTGACTGTTCATCTCGCCCACAAAGCGCGATAGATCGACGCGCGTTCCGGGAATGCGATTGCTTACCAGCGCCAGCGCGAAGTTCATGCGCTCAAGCAAAGCGCCGGTGTTCACCCAATTCTCAGCTACGTCCGAATAACCGTTCGGGGACTGGAAGCCATAGAGCGGCTGGCCCATGCGCGCAATCCATTGATGGAATTGCGGACCGCCGTTGGTGTCGGCGCCGAGCGTGCGCACGGAACTGACGGCGAGTTCGAACGGCCGCTTCACTTTTGCGCGGTAAGCGTCCGCCGAGTTGAACTCTGGCGAGAAGAAGATGGCTTTCAGAACTTCGCGAATGTCGCCGTCGGTTTTGATAAAAGTCTGCGCGACGCGATCGACCAAAGCCGGTGGCGGCCCGTCCGAAACAAAGCGGCGCACCAGTTTGGTGGCGATGAACTTAGCCGTCGCCGGATGATGGGCCACGATATCCAAAACCATCAGGCCGTCTTTTTCTCCCCCACCTGCCGGGATCTTGTGGCCGAGCACAATCTTTTCGCCGTTATCGTGCACGGCAGGCATAAAGCGGAACGTGCCCGCATACTGGCGCAGCATGTTCAAACGCCGGCCATTCATGCCCGCGTCCGCCGCAATCCCGGCCCCACGCGGCGCTATGATGGTCCAACCCGTGAAGCAACGCGCTACTTCCTGCACGTCCTTTTGGGTGTAGCCGCCATCAACGCCGAGCGTATGCAGTTCCATCAGCTCGCGCGCGTAATTTTCATTGATACCGCGCTTTTGTTGCTTCTGTTGCTGCGGCTGTTGCTGCTCCGGATTGGCGCCCAATAACCCCGCCAGTGGCCCGCGCGCGGCGCCCGGCCGCTGTTGCGGAGCCTGCGCGTTTGGACTCACGCTCTGAAAATTATCGAGGTAGAAAAGCATCGCCGGGCTTTGCGCATCAGCCAGCAAGAGGTCGTAGAATTTTCCCAACGTGTGCGGCCGAATCGTGTCGCGATCGTAAGACTGTAGCAACCAACGGTCGGCGCCTTTGGCTGCATACACGTTGAAGTGGTTCGTCCAAAAATCAACCATCACTTCCTGCAACTGCCGCTCGCTGTATATAGCCCGCAGGATGCGCGACATCTGTAACTCACCAGTCAGAAATTGTGCCGGACGCAGGTTGTTCTCTTTGAAATATTCCATCAGGGCCTTGCGATACGCCGGATTGTTCGCCGGGTTCGCATCGTTAGCCGCGGGCGTCTTGGCCGCGTCATTACCCTTTGCCATTTCCGGACCTTGCATCTCGCCCGGCATTGCTTCGCCGCTCTTTGGCGCACTCGCGGCCGGCGCGGCGTTCGCGCCACCCTTCACCCGATTCTCACGCGCGGCGGCCAGATCAGCCGGCAGAGCGTCGCGCTTCTCAAGTTTCTTTAGCAGTTGTCCGGGCTGCGGATACTTTTCGTAGAGTTCGGCAGTGCTCATCCGCAACGTGCCAAGATTCTGCAGCTTGGCCTCGGACGATGAGTCGTCAATCTTTTCGGGCCAGAGCTGTTGACTGATGTAGTTGTCGATCCCCATCGCCTTCACGCGTTCGACGTCTCCTGGACGCGCGCCAAAGCCAAGACGGTTCAGCACGTGCAGGATGCGCTGATCTTCGCGCAGCTTCACCGCCGACCTGGCGGCCGGCGCTTTCATGTTTTGCGCACTAATACCGAGGGCAAAGGTGCTCGCCAGCAGCGCCGCAATGGACAGAGCTGCTGCAGTTCGCCGTACCACCGAAAAGCTGCGACTGGAGAAAATTTTCTTGCTTGTCATAACGTTCGTTCCTGTTTGATTTGGGCCAAGTGAAACTCGTCAATGCCTTTTGCTAACGCCAATTAAGACGCGCTGCCGAGGGAGATGGTTGAAAAAAGACTGACGACGAGCATTATTCGACACAACAGAAGCCCTGTCCAATTGACGGCGTAGCGGCAAGCGCAAGCTGTCCAGAGCCTCGAGTTCATATCCAAAAAAATAGATGGGGATTTTCAGACTGCGCGACCAGCCCATACGTCTAAACGATAACCGTCGTCGAAGTACTGGGCAAAGAGATTTCGCCGAAGGTTAACCCACGAAGTGATCTTCGTGAGAGTGGGCGCTGCATCGGCAAGGATGTGGCGCCCCTTTTCTGTTTTGGGCTCAGACGTTTGTGCAATCCTCCACACTGTAGTAATCTGCTCTTGCTTCCACAAATCGAAACGGTTTTGCTTGATGTAATCGGCCCTCTTGCCAGGGTCGTTATTTTGATCAGGGTCTTGCAATCGCGCCGCAGTGGGGATTGAAGGCCGGGCGCGACGCCATTATGAAAAGGTTTCTCTTTGCCCTACTTCACTCGACGTGTTTGCTTAAACTCGTTAAGTGGATTAATAGAAGGAAGGTCACGATTCTGAGCTATCACAGCGTTGTCGATAGCCATGAACCAACCAGCCCAGATCCTTATAAGCAGCACCTTCCGCTGGATCTTTTCCGCCAGCATTTAGATCATCTAAAAAAAGAACACACGGTCATATCGCTGAGAGACTATCTCAACGCCAGGCGCAAGAATCTCGGTTTGCCGAATTATTCTGTGGTACTGACGTTCGAGGATGGTTTCCAGGATTTTTATACAGTGGCAGCCGGCCAACTGGCCCAACGTCAATTAGCCTCAACGGTTTTCGTTATCACAGACAAGGTAGATGGTCGCCATCCGCCAAATGGCGAATCCTTCCTGTCATGGCCGCAGGTGGAGGAGTTGGCACGCTCAGGTGTTGAGGTCGGCTCGCATACATGCTCGCATCCAAAGTTGCCGGAGCTTTCGCTCGACGAAGTAAGAAGAGAGTTGGCAGATTCGCGGACGGCGATCCTGGATCACATAAAGCAGGTTGAGATTCCGCTCTCCTATCCTCACGGGCGCACTTCGGAGTCAATTATCCGTTTGGGACAATCGCTGGGTTACTCGTGTGCAATCACTACCGAGCTGGGGCCGAACGATAGCGAGGCCGACGTTTTCGCGCTCAGCCGCACCACGATTGCCAGCGATGACGATCTACCAACTTTTGCGGCCCGTGTCTCAGGCTTGACCTGGTGGATTAGCCGGCTCAGGCGCGTTTTCGGTGTGGCAAATCCGAGTGAGAGCCAACCCGCACATGCCCCCGCGTACGGCCCGCTGGCAACCAAGACTTACGATTGTGCCGGACCACTGGCTAGTTCGCGACCAACGCTCAACGGTTAATTCTTTACACAACGAAAAAAGGGTTCCGGACTAATTCCATAACGCCGGCATTCCTCGTCCGATAGGTTGTGAACCATCGGAGTCACTTCAAAACCCGCTTCTGCCAACATCTGCGCAAAGTCCTTCCCGAAGGCCCGCCGGTTACCTGATAAAGCTTTGTTTGAAAAGCCAAACTCAACGGTCTTTTCCTGCCCGCTCAGGCCGACCGACACGATCAACTCACCCGAGCCTGAGCGCAGCACCCGGCATAATTCACTGATCGCAACCCGAGTGTCCGGAACTTGCTCGAGCACGTGGTGACACCAAATCAGATCGGCGACGTCCGAAGCAAACGGCAGCCGCATTAAGTCAGCCAAAGCATCGGTCCCCCGCCCAAGTTCCAGATCCAACTTAAAGACCCGCAGCTTGGTTGCCGTTCGCCACAGTGGCGCCAACGCCCGCTCCGGAGCAAACACCAACGCCATACCGGTCCTTTCATGAATTCGATACTCATCTCGCAACCAGAGAAACAGCGCCCGATGACGCGAATGACTATCGCAATGCGGGCACGCTGCGTTCGGCACCGAGTAACCCATCTCCATGTAGTCAAAGAACCGCCTGCCCTGCCATTCACAGCACGGGCAGATTAGCTTTGCGGACAGGGTAAGGTTGCAAACGATGACAAATGCCCGACGCCAAACGACCCGACAAAACAAGCAGGTCGCTCGCACAAGGCCATGGTCTTTGATCTGGACTAGATACCAGGAGAGCATTCGTAAATCTGCAAGACAGAGACGCTTAAAGAAGGCTTAATCTTAGGGACTTAGTGGATTTGCCGCAACCGGGGGCAGTAGCCCGACCGTGAGGGAGGGCTCCTCCTTTTGTAGGTTGGTAAGTACGTGAGCCCTCCCTGACGGTCCGGGCAAATGCCTCGCCGGTGCTGCTGGTCGAGGCACTTCACTCTGGCGGCGGTGTGGCTGTCGCTGGAGCGGCTCCCGCCGGCCGCGTCCGCGGCAGGGGCTTTGGATAACTCACTGGACTGCGGTTGCCTTCCTTATCCACTGAGCGCACGCCGAAGAAGTAGTTGTCTTTAGACATGCCCTTCATCGTGAAGTTGTTGACGTTGCCAACGTCGCGCGAATGCGTCCACGTGGCTTCAGTCGTATCGCGCCAGACGATTTCATAGCCGGCGATGTCGGGTTCCTTATTGTCGTCCCACTTGATCGGTGTGTCGTTTGAGAGGCTGTTGGGAAAGGTCACATTCTTTGGCCGCGCCGGCGCTGAGGCGAGGGCCGCCAGCGACGCCGCATTCACCCGGGCCACGTCTGCGATGTACTTGAAGTCATCAAACTGCGGCAGGTCTCCGTACTGAATGCCGTCCTGAATGCGCACGTTCTGATGTTGATGATGATAATCCTCGTTCGGCTCGGTGAAACGCACCGCCGCATAGCCGCGCTCGAGAAACGGCTGATGATCGCCGCCGCGGCCATACCGATCACGGCGATAGATCATCCAGACTCTCATCGAAGGCACGTACCGCTCGCTGGTTTCTTTGATGAAGCGCGCGAGTTGTCGCGACGCTGAATCATTCTCGCCGCCCACACTGCGGCGGGTAGTTGCTTCCTGCGTCGTCTCGTTCGACGGGACACCTTCGGAAAACACTCGCACAGTATGAGGGTCGCGCACGCCGTTGCCTCCGAGCGAGCTGCCGATGATGTCGTTGGTGAACATCGCCTCGATGTCCATGTTGCTTTTCTTCGCTTCTTCGGCAAAGTGAGTCGCGCCCAGCAGGCCCTGCTCTTCACCGGGGACCGTCATGAAAATAATCGTGGCGTCAAAGGTGTGCGGCGCCATTACCCGCGCCATCTCCAGGACCGCAGCCGTTCCCGACGCGTCATCATTCGCGCCCGGCGCATCGCACTTAGCATCGGTGGGACTGTTGCACATCGAATCATAGTGACCGCTGACGACATAGACTCGATTGGCCGACTCAGGCTGGGTCCCCTTCAGCGTCGCCACAATGTTGGTGAGCATGGTCGGCTGAGGGACGCGCGCTACTTTGGCCTGTTCAAACGTTTGCTTCTCGACAGTCATTCTTCCGTTCGAACGCTGCGCGGCCTTCATGAACTCGCCATAGAGCCAATCACGAGCGGCGCCGATGCCTCGATTCGGATCGTTCTGATCCGACAACGTGTTGCGCGTGCCGAAACTTACCAGCTTGCGGATCGTGTTTTCGATATTGCGCGCATCGATCTCAGAAACAATTCTTGAAATCTGCGCATTGCGCCCCGCAGCGGTTTTGCCGGCAGGAGCACGACGCGGAGGCCCAGAGGTCGTCGTCTTTGCTGTCGCCGGTTTGGCGGATTGCGGTTGTGCCCAGGCCGCAGGAACGACGAGCACGACAATAACGAACAGCAAGCAGCAGAAGGAAGGTAAACGGAGCAAACAGTTGCTCTGGGCTGGTCGCATTGGGCACCTCGGGGTCTAGTTGGCTGTCCGAACGGAACCAGACTGTACCAAGTCAGGATTGTGAGAGCAATAGTGCGGACATGCCGAGTGGCACGGGCGTCCCACCCGTGAATCACGCGCAGGATGCCCGGCCACGATTATTTCTCGAGCTTGCGTTCGAGCGGCTCTGCAGTCGTTCGATCATCCGCCGCCGAGGGCGTTCGGTAAGGCTCGAAGAATCGCGTCGTGCCTTCGGTCACGCTGGGTACTCCCTGAAGACGAGAGGTCGGCGGTTGGGGTAGTTGAGCCATTGTAGGATTCGGGAGCGCCTTAGTTCTTTTGTGCTGAACTTGTGTGCTGGAAGAGAGCGACGCAGTGATAATTTTGGAAAGTTGCCGAACCAGAAGAATATCGATGACTAAGATTGTCATCATTCCCGGCACAACGATCGAGGCAATAGCATCCGGACCGAACCGGGGGTTATGCGAGAGCTCGACCGCGCCTGCAATCACCATCCCGAAACCCATGACCGTCAAAATCGCCATAACGACGCCAATGATGAGCGCCGGCTTGGTCAGGCTTACCGGAACAACCTGAACCTGTTCTTCGAGCGCGCCGCCCAGGTTCGCGCCGCATCGATTGCAGTACTTCAGTTCGACCGTGTATTCGGAGCCGCAGGATGGACAGTACATGATGTGTGAATGGTAAGTCTAAGACGCCGAATAGTAAACGCAGCCTCTCTCCGTTCCGTAATCCATACGGCTCAAACGGCATTAAGGTTCACGGGAATTGTTATTGGCTAGCGTGAGTGGCACAGACTTGAGTCTGTGATTTCTGTTAACGGACGGTGATGGTAGTTGAATTCACAGACTGAAGTCTGTGCCACCTACTTGATCAGGTAGCCTTTGCCTTTCCACACGACTATGACTTCGCCGCCGAGCTGTTGGGCAATCGAACGAAGTCCCGCATCAAGCGACGAATATTCGCTCGAACCGCGCGAAATACTCTTCAGAGAGATGGACGACTTGAACTTTGTATCAACCCAGGCGCTGCCCTGACGCTTAAACTTGCGGCCGCCCGCGGAACGGGTCTCCGGCGCCTTCTCCTCAGACGCGGCGCGGTCACTGGTGCCTATGGCTTTGGACGCGGTGGCGGGAGCCTCGTTCGCTCTGCGATTCATTGCCACATTATTGTCAACATCTCTCCGCGGCCCTTTGACTTTTTCATCACTTGATCTGCGGCTCGACTGCGTCTGATTCTGCGTCATCCGAGAGTCATCTTCCTGACGAGTATCCTTGCCGGCCTCACCGCCGCGCCCTCGATCCATCTGCTTAAGGCTATCCGTCGGTTCGGCGGTCTTTCGAGCAGTATAGACGGAAGGGCCCCCGACTCTTTGCTGTTCGCGAGCTTGCATCTGCGACTGTTGAGCTGGGGCCGGAGGCGGCGGGGCATAAGAGGGTGCAGCTTCACTTGCGGACTCACCTTTCTTATTAGCCGCGAGCGCCGGATTGGTGATCACTTCCCCTTCTTTGGCAGGCTTAGGAGGCGCAGTAGATATGTCTTCAGGCTTGGTTTTGTCATCCAGCTTCGCGATCTGACCTGAACTCGGCGAGGGTTGCGAAGAAGATCCGGGTTGGGCCGGCAAAGCTTGCCTATTCTCAGAGCCGCCGGACTGAGACGTGCTGCCGGTTTGGGGCGCCGCATCCTCGGCAGACTTCACCGCGCTTGCCCTCGCCGGGTTCGTTTGCTCGTTTCGCACTACGAGGTTGGACTCGGACGGGCGGCGCGTCACCAGGAAAACTACGCCCGCGGCAGCTATCAGAACCATCGCAAACGCCGCATAGCGCAAAGTCAGTGGCGAGAAGAACCCGGAAAGTCTTTTCCACCAGGCAGAGCCGGATGCCGCAGGTGCAGTGATCGGCTCAGCCACCAATGCGCCGCTACTGATCGCCAGTTGAGAAACGATCTGGCGGCAGTTATCGCAGCCCGCCAGATGCGACACATAACGAGCGCGGGCCGCGTCAGGCAGCGAGCCTTCGGCAAACGCGTTGAGTTCGTCTGCGTCCAGATGCTCAGTTGCCGGGACAGCCTGTGACCCTCGGGCGTAGCGCCGGAGCAGAACATCGATTTGTGCGTCGTTAGTCGTCATGTCTGGCAATACTTCTCGGTGCGGTTACTACCCTGTTAGATGAACGTCCACACCCAAACCAACTTGCGAAATCATCGCGAATGAATCGCAATTCGAAAGCAATTAGCTCTTATCCTCCGGCCGGGGAGCCATGCAAACGCTGTCCGGACTTTCCGGCCAGCATTGGCTCAACTTCTGTCTGCAAATGCGCGGCGACTTCAGCGAGTGACCTGGTCGCTTCACTTTTGGTCCAGCCGTGTTCTTTCATCAGGATCGATTCTACACGCTCTCGCACTTCGCCGTGGATGCGCGTCAGACGGCGGCTCGCAGTGGCTTCATGGACTCCAAGCACCGCACCTGCTTCGCGCAACCGCAAGCCATCGAAATAGTAAAGCTTCATTAACAGCCGATCCTCATCATCAAGCTCGCCGAGCACCCGTCCCAAAGCTTTTTCCACATCAGCCGAAGCCAGGTCACTGGCCAGGGACTCTTCCGGGCTCGGCGCCGAATGAAAACGATCCGATTCGCCGTCGGCATCGTTTGCCAGGCGTTCGAGATCGGAATCCTCCTCGGTCTGGATCAAACGCGACTGGCGGCGGTGCTGATCGATAGCCAGTTGCCCGACGACGGCCCGCAACCAACCGCCCAACGACCCCGCCCCGGAATAGTAAGCCAGCTTTCCGGCCGGCTTGCCATCCGCGCGCATTTTCAGCCCATGAAGATCGGCCCAAATCGATTGCGC
Organism: Pyrinomonadales bacterium; assembly: GCA_038210455.1. Lineage (GTDB taxonomy): Bacteria > Acidobacteriota > Blastocatellia > Pyrinomonadales > Pyrinomonadaceae > UBA11740. Next base: position 170,395 of record JBBQWP010000003.1, read on the forward strand.
CACATCGTCCGCCATGGCTTCGTTTGAACTGGCCGCGCGCGCCGCGGACCGCACGGTGGTGCCATAACCCTGGAAGAGATCGCCCCAGGCGCCTTGATCACCCCCCTCACAAGCGATTACCAAACACAGATCGTCGGCATGCAATCCATCGATGAATTTGTCGATCCGCGCTGGCGCGGCTGCCGGCTCATCCTTCAAAACATATTTCTCGACCGACGCACGCAGGCGCGGCGCCAACAAACTCGCATCCAGGCCGCGCGTATTCGCTGAGCGTGCCAGGAGGCGTTGGGCTCCAGCCAGAATCAATCCGTCGATTTGCTGTCGATCTTCGCTCAATCCGTTTCCCGGTTCGTCTCGGGCTATGCTATCACGATCTCTCATTCGACAACTTGCGTCCACCTGAGTTTGATGAGAAGCCCGGCCGTTGGTTGCCGCAAGACTGCGAGTCCGGAGACCTTTGCTTTTGCGTCTTGGCGCCCTTTGCGTGATGCAATCTCTCGCAAAGGCGCAAAGGCGCAAAGAAAACGCCGCAACCGAATCGACAATCGTTAGCCTAAAATCTAGAATCTGATCGTGCTTCGCGTCACCGAAATCTTTCGCTCGATTCAGGGAGAGTCCACGCATGCCGGCCGCCCTTGCACCTTCGTGCGCCTGACCGGCTGTCCCATGCGCTGTACCTGGTGTGACAGCGAGTATACTTTCACCGGCGGTGAACACACTTCGCTCGATGAGGTGATGAAACGGGTACGCGACTTTGGCTGCCGGCTGGTCGAAGTTACCGGCGGCGAGCCCCTGGCCCAGCGCGAGGGGTTCGACCTGATCAAACGCCTGTGTGATGAAGACTATGAGGTCCTGGTTGAGACGGGCGGTTATGTTTCGACCGAGGATCTGGATCAACGCGCGAAGATCATTCTTGATGTGAAATGCCCCGCATCAGGAGAAGCTGAACGAAATCACTGGCCGAATCTCGGGCGTTTGCGGCCGCTTTTGGACGAGGTGAAGTTTGTGGTAGCTGATCGGGCAGACTGGGATTTTGTTCGCACAATTGTCGTGGACTATGACCTGGAAACCCGCGCCGCGTCGATCCTGATTTCCCCGGCCTGGGAACAAATCGATTTGAAGCAACTGGCAAACTGGATTGTGGAAAGCGGCCTGAAAGTCAGGATGCAGATCCAGATGCACAAGTATATTTGGGGCCCTGACGTGCATGGTGTGTAGCGCAAGTTGTTAACTTGCGAACGTTCATTAGCAGTCAAGTTGGAAGACAATGGGAGGAAGTAACGAAGTAATCGATGAACCGGAAGCGGCGACCGAGTTGACCTTTGACGCTTCGTCCTTAGCCGTGTGCCTGGTTTCAGGCGGGATGGATTCTTGTGTCGCCGCGGCCATCGCCCGCGCCGAGAATGCCGAAGTTGCCTTTCTGCATGTCTCATACGGGCAGCGTACTGAAGCGAGAGAGAGACGCGCGTTCGAAGATCTGGCCGACCATTTCACTATCCAGAAACGACTGGCTGTTTCGATCGAATCGCTGAAGGCGATCGGAGGCTCGTCGTTGACTGACGAGAAGGTTCCGGTAACTAAAGCGAACCTGACATCGCGGGAGATTCCGACCAGTTATGTTCCATTCCGCAACGCACATATGTTAGCGATCGCCGCCAGTTGGGCCGAAACGCTCGGCGCCCGGCGCATCTATATCGGCGCGGTCGCGGAAGACTCATCGGGATATCCCGATTGCCGGCCCGAATTCTACCGGGCCTTTCAAAAGGCGATTGATGCCGGCACCAGGCCGGAAACAAAGGTTGAGATCGTCACCCCCGTAATTCATTTGAGCAAAGCCGAAATTGTGCGTCGCGGTCTGGAATTGGGCGCGCCGTTGGAACTGACCTGGTCGTGCTATATATCTGAGGATTGGGCCTGCGGCCGGTGTGATTCATGCGCGCTTCGCCTGCGCGCCTTCGCGGAAGCTGGAACGCCGGATCCGATCAGTTATGCTTGACAGTGATGCTCGCGCTGATTAACTTAATGCGGTTCCACGGCTACAACTTGTTGGCAGAATTGAGCATCTTACCGATGGCCCGACGAGAGCCATAGATTGTTTGGAGGATTATCACAATGCGTCTCCTTTATTCTTTTAAATTGATTGTAGTAAGTGCCGTCCTGGTACTGAGCGCGGTTGCTGCTTCAGCACAAACCGGTCAGCTTCGCGGTCACGTAATTTTTAAGCAAGCCGACGGCACCAGCCTTAAGCCTGCTGACGTAGTGATCGATGTCTACCGCACCGACCTCACCGGCGTTTATCACACCAAGACTGACAAAAAGGGCGAGTTTGTTTTCGCCGGTCTTCCCTTTATCGGCACCTATGTTATCGCTGCCAGTCTGCCCAGCGCGATGCCAACGTACCAGGGCAAAGTGAAAGTCGGTCGGGATATCGATTTCGAGATCATTCTTAACCCCGGTGACGGGCACAAATTGACGCTGGACGATATTAAGAAGATGCAGGCGGCGGGCGGGGGCGACGCCGGGCCAGCCAAGAGCGGAGAGAGCGCTGAGGAGAAGGCCAAGCTCGAAGAAATCAAGAAAAAGAATGAAGAGATTATGGCCTCGAACAAGAAGGCCGAGAACACCAACCAGGTTGTGGGTGAGTCGTTCAAGGCTGGCAACACGGCGTTAGCCGCAAAGAGTTACGACGAAGCAATCAAGCAATATGATATTGGTCTCGCGACTGATCCCGAACAGGCCGCTTTGCTGACAAACAAATCAGCGGCATTGAAGGCACGCGGGGTAGAAAAATACAACGCCGCGATTCAAAACAAAGACGAGGCCGCGAGAACTGCCGGCATTGACGCGGCCAAAGCAGATTTCAAGAACGCTGCCGAGACCGCGGATAAAGCCTTTGAGTTTGTGAAGAAGGAACCGGCAGCGACCGACCCGAACGATCAGAAACGACATGAAGCGAACAAGTACACGGCGCTGAATGTCAGGGCCGAGGCTTATCGTCTTTACGTAAGCAAGGGTGACCCAAGCCAGGCAGACGCCGGCATCACCGCGTTTCAGGATTACATGGCCGTGGAAACCGACGCCGTCAAGAAAACGAAGGCCCAGATTGATCTGGCGCAGATGCTGCTGGACGCAGGCGCCGCCGACAAAGCGTTCGTTGAATATAAGAAAATCCTGGCCACGAACCCTGACGACCCGGATGCTAACCTGGGTGCGGGATTGTCGCTTTACGGCGCCGGGGACAAAGCCAAGTTTCAGGAAGCCGCTAATTATTTACAGCACTTCGTCGACAAGGCTCCGGATGGGCATAAGTTCAAGAATGACGCTAAGGCAATTCTGGCCGAAATGAAGAACACGGACAACGTCACTCCTGAGAAAATAACCAGGCCGCCTCGCAAGCGTCCGTAGTTTGTTTCTAACGTTTAGAGGCGGGCTACTGCCCGCCTTTTTTTTTCTGAAGAGGGCACGGCCCACCGTGCCTTTTTTTATTAGCGATGAAGTTAATGAAAGTCATGCGAGGCCGGGCTCTGGATTTTCATCTGCAGTGGCTCGACACTTCTGGCCTTTACTGAAACAACATTGTCCTGATGCTGCAAGACGCCGCCGATCAAAAGAAACGGATAATCGACTAAGGCGAGGCGGTTCTCTTCGAAAAGTTGTGGCGTGACGATCACGTTCGCAATTCCGGTTTCATCTTCCAGGCTGAGAAATACAAACCCCTTGGCAGTTCCCGGACGCTGCCGCACAATTACCCAACCCGCCACGCGCACCAACTGGCCATTGCGCATATTCTTCAAATCAGCCGCGCGGGCCACTTTCATACTGTCCAGCCAGGTGCGTTGATGGGCCATCGGATGGCGGCCGATGGTAATCCCAGTGCCGCGCAAATCTGCGTTCAAACGTTCGTTGAGCGTCATCGGCTCGAGCGGCGAGCCGCCGTCTTCTTCAAGTTTTTCATACAGCGGGCCCGCCTCACGCGCCACCCGCTCAACCTGCCACAAAGCATCGCGGCGATGAGTTGAGCCTCGAAGAGGCGATAGGTAATAGCCACGCCCGTAAGGGCGTGGTTCCTTGCATGATGATGATTCCTCCTGAGCGCCGAAGGTGCGACATTCGTTTGAGAAATAAGCAGTGTCGGCGCCTCGCGCCTCAGAACTCTGCCCCTGCTGATGATCCCCGCCCTTACGGGCGGGGCTATTACTTGTCGACCCTTCGGGTCTATCGAAGCTAATAAAATTCAAAGCTCCCACCGCGGCCAGTTTTCGCAGCTCATCTTTTCTCAACTCCGGCACGCGCTGGTGCAAATCATCGAGGCTGGTAAACGGACGCTGGCTCCGCTCGCGCTCAATTGCGCGGCCGGACGTTTCGCGCAGACCTTTCACGCATCTCAGGCCGAGACGGAGGCAGGGGTCGGGAGTCGGGGGTCGGGGGTCAGTAATTAGAGCCTCGTGCTCCTCGTCCTTCCCCTGTCCCCTGTCACCTGTCACCTGTCCCCCGCTTTCCAGAGTGCAATTCCAATTCGATCGCGTCACATCAACCGGCTTCACTTTCAACCCATGCCGCTGGGCGTCCTTAATGATCGTGAACGACTGATAAAAACCCATCGGTTGATTATTGAGCGTGGCCGCGGTGAACGCCGCCAGGTAATGACACTTGAGATAAGCGCTGGCATAAGCAATCAAAGCAAAACTGGCCGCGTGCGATTCAGGAAAACCATAGAGCGCGAACGACGCTATGGACTGAACAATTTCATCCTGAGTCTTTCCCGTAATTCCCTTCTTCGTCATGCCGCGCCGCAGTTTCACTTCAATGTCGCGCATCCGTTGTTCCGAACGCTTGAATCCCATTGCCCGGCGCAGCTCTTCGGCTTCACCGCCGCTAAAACCGGCGCAAGTCATCGCCATCTTGAGTAACTGCTCCTGGAATAACGGAACGCCGAGCGTACGTTTCAGCACCGGCTCCAGGTCCGGATGCGCATACTCAACCGGCGCGCGACCCAGCCGTCGCTCTAAATAAGGATTCACCATGTTGCCGACAATCGGTCCCGGCCGAATGATCGCTACCTGGACCACGATGTCGTAAAACTTGTACGGATGAAGGCGTGGCAGACAAGACATCTGCGCCCGGCTTTCGATCTGAAACATTCCGATCGTGTCGGCGTGCTGGAGCGCTTTATAAACTGTCGGGTCATCGGCGGGCAGGTGCGCCAGATCAACTTCTTCACCATAGTCTTCACGAATGATTTGGATTGAATCTTCCAATGCCGCCATCATTCCCAGGCCAAGTAAATCAACTTTGATAATGCCAAGATCGGCACAATCCTCCTTATCCCATTGCACTACCACACGTCCGGGCATCGCCGCAGGCTCAAGCGGAACCACGGAATTTAGTTGGCCCTGACAAATCACCATCCCGCCCGAATGCTGGCCCAGATGGCGCGGCAAATCCTGAACGGCCCGGTAAAGTTGAAAGAATTTCTTGATGCGCCGATCGCTTATGTCCAGCCCAGCGTCTTTGAACTGTCGCTCGGGAGTGTCTTTCGGATCTTTCCACTCCCAGGTGTGCACGAGACTGGATAGACGCCCCAGCGTTTCATCATCGAACCCGAGTACCTTGCCGACTTCACGCGCCGCCGAACGGCCTCGGTAAGTGATCACGTTCGCGGTCATCGCCGCGCCAAGTTTTCCGTAGCGCTCGTAAACATATTGAATCGCCCGCTCGCGCTGATCGCCGCTCGGCAGATCTAGATCGATGTCCGGCCATTCGCCGCGCTCTTCAGAAAGAAAACGCTCGAACAAAAGTTCCATGCCAACCGGATCGACCGCGGTAATTCCCAGGCTGTAACAAACCGCGCTGTTCGCCGCTGAGCCACGTCCCTGCACCAGAATGCCCTGGCGTTTGCAGAACTGAATAATGTCCCAAACGATCAAGAAGTAACCTTCGAGTTTGAGCTTCTCGATCAACGCCAGCTCATGCTCGATCTGTTTTTGAGCGCGCGCGAAAGTTGGCGAGCCGTTCCGTCCTGAGTAACGCAGCCGCGCGCCTTCGTAAGTTCGCTGGCGCAGAAAAGAAGTCATCGTCTCGCCTGGCGGCACGGAATACCGGGGAAACTCATAATCAAGATCTTCGAGCGTGAATTCAAGTCGCGACGAAAGCTCTACTGTATTTGCGATCGCTTCCGGCAAGTCGGCAAACAGGTCTGCCATTTCTTTTGGTGATTTCAGGAAATGTTCTGAATTGGTCGAGAGCAAACGCCCCGCAGTTTCCAGTCGCACATGGTTGCGAATACAGGTAAATACATCCGCGACTTGGCGCTGTGCGCGTTTGGCATAACAGACTCCATTCGTCGCCAGCAACGGTAATCTTAATCGCCGGGCAATCTCGATTACCGAATGGTTCCACGCTTCTTCATCACGATTGAAGTGACGCTGCAGTTCGGCATAGACATTTCCCCGGCCAAAGACATCGATCAACCATTCCGCATTTCTCTGCGCTGTCTCTGCGCTCTCTGCGTCTCTGCGGTGAAAGTTTTTTCCCATCGGCCCATCATTTCCACCGCTCAAACAAATCAACCCTTCCGCATGCTCAGCCAGCTCATCCGGCGTCACCGCACACTCACCCGGCTTCGCATGTTTGGGCACGCGAAGTTTCATCAAGGTGATCAAGCGGCAGAGATTTTTATACCCGGCGCGATTCTGAACGAGTAACGGAACTGTGAATAGCTGCGTCAACGAGCCCGCATGCTGATCCCCGGGCTTACGCCCGGGGCTATTGTCTGCCGCGCCTGCGGCGCTCATTGAAGCTCTATTATTATGAAGCCCTGGCGAATCCAAACGAACTAAAATCTCAGCCCCGATATGCGCTTTGATACCCAGTTTCTTTCCCGCCAAATGAAACCGTGCGGCACCGTATAAGCCGTCCTGATCCAGGAGAGCCATCGACGGCATTTTTAATTCACTGCAGGTCGCAATTAACTCCTCAGGAGTTGAAGCGCCTTTGAGAAAGCTGAAGGCTGACCGTGCATGAAGCTCCACGTAATTAGTGGGCGGTGGGCGGTGGGCAGTGGGCAGTTGCGGGTTACGCTTTGAAAGATTTCCGTTAGACGTTTGCATCTCTTTTTTGCTTCGACTCTTTCTGCACACTGCTCACTGCCCTCAGTCATAAATCCCTTCCACGAACCACCCCTCACTCTGCACATCGCGATAGATCCGGCACAGCACGTCACTTTGTTTTTGAATTGAATCAGCCACTGCTATGTCCCATTCATCTCTGGCCCAGACATCCGGGCGCCACCAATCACCCGAGATCCGCCACGGACCCGAGGCACAGATAACTTTGCCGCGCACCAGGCACGACGAGGTCACATCGTGCGCGCTGATACGCGTGGGCCGTCCCTGCATGGTTTGCACCTCCGCGCGCCAGGGCGGCCGAAACACTCTGAACCCCATTACACATTGCCGATTGCCGGTTACTAATGGCCGGTTGCGTCGTGATTTATTCGGTTGAGGCAGGTTGAAGCGTTTCACGCGAAACGCGTCTGGTCTATGCGTATCCAAAAGCTCAGGCGAGCCAACCTTGTCTGCTCCGACTAGCTTCGCCAAACGCGCCAATGTCACTTCGAGTTTTTCCGGTTCGGGAGCTAACGGAATAAACAGGCCCGTCTGTGCGACGCGTGGCTTCACCGGCGCGGCAATAACAGTTACGGAGACAACCGCCGCCGGTGGTGGTTGGGCTTCGATTTCAAATAAAAGCAAACGCAAAAGCGTCTTCGGATTGTGCATCGGAACCGGCAAGGTAATCGTCCGTTCATGCTCTGTTCTATTTTCCAACTTCAAGCAAAGCCGTAATTCATTTGTCGCCAGCGCATGGATGTGCAGATTAACGCAAAGCTGATTAAGCAAACGCGAAAGAATAAAAGAGAGCGGCTCGAGTTCTTCTACGGGATGTTCTAACTCGAGTGTCTGTTCGAAACCGAGCGGCGGCTGCACCAAAGCCATCTGGCGATCGCTCTTGCCCTGAGCCAGCTTTTGCAGACGCACACCTGCCTGGCCGAGCCTCTGCGCCACTCCGGCCAATGGCAACCTGGCAAAATCACTAAACGTGCGCAGGCCCCAAAGCCCCAGCGTCTCGTCTATCTCCCCAACTCTCTCTGGCTCAATCTCAGCCAGGGAATAATCGAGCATCTTTAATGGCAGCTTTCCGAGTTGTAAGGACTCTTCTCCGGCAGGGATGACAGTCACTCCTTTGAATGCTCGCGCCGAATGGATCGCCGCGTCAGGATTCGCTGCCACAGAAACATTCACTTTGAAACCTAACTGATTCGACCGCCGGACAATTTCACTGGCCAGGGCGCGGGCAGAATCGATCTCGGCATTGTTATCTACAGGAGCGCTGGAATTGCCGGGCGAGCCAAACAATAAATCCTGCCCGGCGATATCAAGCACCACTGTGTCAATGGCCGTTTGCTCAACTAAAGGAGAGAAAGTGAAAGCCAGGTCGACCAGCATGGCCTGTTCGGCATTCTCTTGAAACCCGTTTTTGGGGACGGCTCGCCCATAGATACTCGCAAACATACAAATCCACGCTGATTTTGATTAGATTAAAAGCTCTGACTCTTGAAAGCGAAGATTATCGAATATCTACGAATATTGTCAAGGCTGGAGGGCTTAGTGCAATCGCGTTCTGAATCTGACGGGACCGTCGGTCCATATAACCGGCCGCTCTTGATTTACTCGAACGTGAAATTCCTGAAGCAAATGTGAATGGGTTAGCAAAGAGTGACTGCCAGCAGTAAATCCCGCCCCTTCTGGTGGAAAATAAGGTCGGGGGACGCCAGTTCTCTCCTCTAGCCGCTCTCTCAGAGAAAGAGAGGGCCAAAGCGTTGGAGTTGATTCTGTGATCAGCGCCAGACGATGTCTTGAATGTTCTTTCGTTAACTTTGCGCCATTGTTTTCCAAAACTAATGAGCCGGTGTTGGGCCACACTGGGCCTTCGTTCTTTACTTCCAAAACCAGCGCCGCGCATGAACGAGTGCAAGGGACAGAGGTTACTACTATCAGCACGGTGGGCGTGTTTTCAATTACCCGCCGGAAACGAAACCACCACGACGTGATTATTCGGCGCGCATGTTTTGCGGCCACGTCAGCCAGGTTAAGCGTGATTAAGCCAAAACCTCCGCTTTGCAGTAAAAGATCAGTAGCCTTGAAAGCGCGCTCTACGCTGCCGCTACAGCGAACCCACAATAAGCGATCGCAAGCGACTCGAGCATCGGCCGCAGACGAAAGATCGAAAGTGTCGCTGGTGTCCACCAGCGCGCAGGTTTCTTCCTGCGTGGTTGCGACCGCCAGAGCAGAAAGTAACAGACTGGTTCGTCCCGATGATGCTGTTCCATGGATCTCAGTAATCGCTCCGCGAGGAAATCCATTTAAGCGCGCATCAATTTCCCCGACACCGGTGGGCACAATTTCAGCCGGCTGCTTCTCGCGACGCTGAAAGACCGCGCCAAAGCGTCCAGCCAGTGCTAACTCGAGCTCTTTTTTTGCGACTGCCGATTTCATGGTTGCATTGAGCATTTGAAACAGAAACACTCTTAATTTGAAATTTCAAATTTGAGATCTGATATTTGAGATTTCAAAAGCTGGGTTCAATGCTTGTATTTCCGAATCACGCCCACCACTAAACCTTGAATCTGCACACGCTCCGGCGGCCGGATCACGATTGGCTTGTAACGCGGATTGGCTGCTTCCAAACGCACCTGGTTGCGACCGCCGTAAAAGCGTTTGACTGTCGCATCACTGCCGTCGATCAGCGCTACAACTGTTTGCCCGTTGTCTGCCGTTTGCTTTGATTGCAGAACAATAAAATCACCTTCGCGAATTTGCTCATCAATCATTGAGTCACCTCGAACCCGTAGCGCAAACATTCGTCCCGGTCTTAACATGTCCCGCGGAATGGAAACCGTCTCTTGATTTAATATCGCTTCAATTGGCGCACCCGCTGCGACTGTTCCCAGCAAAGGGATCTCATAGTTGTCTTCAATAGGTTCATCCTGCACCAGCTCGATGCCACGGCTAACATTAGGAATGCGCCGAATTAATCCCTCCCTTTCCAGAAGCGAAACTACGTGATGCACACTGGCCGATGAACTCATGCCGAATTCCTGGCCAATCTCAGCCATGGTCGGGGCCTCTTGATGCGCTTCAAAATAATGCCTGATGTAATCCAATACTCTGCGCTGTCTTGCTGTTATCGGCATGGGTTCTCCTTCAGTTTTCGAATGTGGCCGAATATTACCGAATATAAACAAACGTTGTCCAGCAGGAAATTACAGATGCCAGGAAAAGTTTGGCTGGACACCTTAAAAATGACGAAGTCACCTTAGTAGGGGTCCCTCAATCTCCTCAGTGGGAAATCCTTGTTGACAGCGTCAGCGTTGATCGCTAGAATTGGCATTGCAACGGTGTTGGGCATCGTTGCTCGCCCTGCAACTCACGCGTTCGGACCCCAAAACAGGGCTCGATCCCACCACTAAATGTCTCTTTTAACTGGAAAAGCCGGAAACTAAATACCCCAAATGTCAGCTAAACTCGGCGAAATTCTCGTTCGCGAGAACCTTATTAGCCCCCAACATCTCCGCCAGGCGCTGGATTACCAGCGCGAGCATGGCGGCAGGCTCGGCTTCAACCTGGTCAAGCTCGGCCTGGTTTCCGACGACACAATCACCGCGGTGCTGTCCAGGCAGTACGGTATTCCGTCGGTAAATCTGGATCTCTTTGATATCGAGGACCAGGTCCTGCGGTTGATTCCGCAAGAGGTCGCGCAGAAATACTCCGTCCTGCCACTCTCACGAGTAGGCGCTACACTCACGCTCGCGATGGTTGATCCCACCAACGTGTTCGCGATGGACGACATCAAGTTCATGACCGGCTTGAACGTCGAGCCAGTGGTTGTCGCTGAAGCCAGTGTGCAGACGGCAATCGCCAAGTACTACAGCAACTCGCGGGAGATCGAACTCGCCGCTGTCGCGCCGGATCTCTCCGTCGAAAGCCTCAATGGCAATGGCTTCTCCCAGGCCGATCTGGTTTCACTCGACAGCCTCGATTTCGATCAAGAGTCCCTCGCCAGTGAAGTCGACGTCCTTGAAGACAACGAGGAGATCGATCTTTCCAGCCTTACCCGCATGAGCGAAGACGCGCCGGTGGTGCGTTTGGTCAACGTCCTCCTGGTTGACGCGCTGCGACGCGGGGCCTCCGACATTCACGTCGAGCCATACGAAAAAGAGCTGCGCATTCGCTTTCGTATTGACGGCCTTCTCTACGACGTCATGCACCCTCCTTTGAAGATGCGCGACGCTCTCATCTCGCGTATCAAGATCATGTCGAAACTGGACATCTCTGAAAAGCGCCTGCCTCAGGATGGCCGCATCAAGATTCGCGTCAAAGTTGATTCACGCTCTCGTGAACTCGACTTCCGCGTTTCCACTCTCCCCACCCTCTTTGGAGAGAAGGTCGTCCTTCGTCTGCTCGATAAAGAGAAGCTCATGCTCGACATGACTAACCTCGGATTCGAACCTGACTCTCTGGTTAAGTTCCAGCGGAACATCTCCAAGCCTTACGGCATGGTGCTCGTCACAGGACCTACCGGCAGCGGCAAGACGAACACTCTTTATTCCGCGCTCCAATCTCTCAACACGGTCGACACGAATATTATGACGGCCGAAGATCCGGTTGAGTTCAATCTGCCAGGTGTAAACCAGGTGCAGATGAAAGAACAGATCGGATTGAACTTTGCGGCCGCCCTCCGTTCATTCCTGCGCCAGGATCCAAACATTGTTCTGGTCGGTGAAATCCGTGACTTCGAAACCGCCGAGATTGCTATCAAGGCCGCGCTCACTGGCCACCTCGTACTCTCAACCCTCCACACAAACGACGCCCCTTCCACGATCTCACGCCTGATGAACATGGGTATCGAGCCCTTCCTCGTTGCCACCAGTGTGAACTTGATCCAGGCTCAGCGACTCATTCGCCGCATCTGCAAAGACTGTAAGAAAGAGCACCCCACCCCCACCGAGGCCCTGGTCGAGGTCGGCTTTACGCTGGAAGAAGCAAACAAGGTCAAGACCTTCAAAGGCAAGGGTTGTCCTAGCTGTAACGATACCGGCTACAAAGGCCGGATCGGACTCTATGAAGTAATGGAAGTAACCGACGAGATTCGCGAGCTAATTCTGATCGGCGCGTCGTCGCTCGAACTGAGAAAGAAATCGATCGAAGACGGCATGATCACGCTGCGCGAGTCGGGTCTACAAAAGGTACGAAACGGTGTTACCACCATCGAGGAAGTTCTCCGCGAGACGGTGGCGTGAAAGGGGTGAGTTTATGTTACGTCGAATTGGTCTCTCATTAGCTCTGCTCGTTTCCATTGTGGCAATGCTGCCCTTTGCGAACTCAACCGCGCATAACTTGAGATCTCAAATGGCTGCGCGTTCACATCGTTTTCATCATCAGTCGCGCGCCTGGTGGCGTCGTCACCGCGCCCAGGCTCGCCGCCGCAAGGCAATGCTGGCCAAACGCCGAGGATTGGAAGCGAACTCACGAACCGCGTCGGCGCCTGCGGCCGTGGCACAATCTTCTGAGAATCACGCAACCCTACCCGGAGCACTTGCCTTTCCCGAAGGCGTCTATCGGGATGGGGCTTTCTCTATGTCGCTACCTAACGGCTGGTCGGCCGGATCGACCGCTAAGGGCGCTTCAAGTTTTCGCATAGCTCCGCCGAACGGAATGCCGGATGGGCAGGCCACCCTCGCAGTTGTGGCCGTAGCGCCGGCGAATGCTGATCAGGTCATTGGTCGCGAGCAGAGGAGAATGCTGGGCGGCGTGACGTTCACAGACCTCCGACGCTCCGTCATCGACCGGATGATTACCTCCGGCGGTTGGGTTGTTAACGACCGGCAGCGTGAGATTGGTGGTCATCGCGTATTCGAGGTGATTGCCCAGACCCCTTCGACCAGTGACGGAAAGCCCGAGCAGTTGTGGAACTTCTACTTCACCGAAATCAACGGGCGGGTCTACTCGCTGACAACTCGCACGACTGGTGGTTCTACCCAAAAGGTTGCTGGTGATGCCGAGAAGTTCCTTTCTGATTTCCAACCAACGGGGGTAACCAAGAACCAATAGGTCTGGCGGTTTGACGACTGCGGATATCCGCGGTCAGTCGGCCAAAGGAAACGGAGACAATGGAAAATCCACCACAAATCTCGCTATCAGAGCTGCTGCACAAGCTGTCCGAACTGGGCGGCTCTGACCTGCACATTACAACCGGCACCGGGCCCCTGGTGCGCGTCCATGGTGAGATCCGCCCCCTCGACGGGTATCGCCCACTCAATTCGTCCGAAACGAAGCAATTGGCTTATTCCGTCCTCACCGACGCCCAAAAGCATCGCTTTGAAGAAAACCTGGAGCTGGATTTTTCGTTTGGCGTAAAAGGCCTCTCGCGCTTTCGTGCCAACATTTTCAATCAACGCGGCGCCGTGGGTGCGGTCTTCCGTGCAATTCCTTACGAGATCAAATCGTTTGAGGACTTAGGCCTGCCGCAGGTAGTCAAGGACCTTTGCAATAAGCCACGCGGCCTGGTCCTCGTTACTGGTCCGACTGGCTCCGGTAAATCAACAACCCTCGCGGCGATGATCGACAAGATCAATAAAGAACGTCACGAACACATCCTGACCATCGAGGACCCGATCGAGTTTCTCCATAATCACAAGAACTGCATCGTCAATCAGCGCGAAGTCAACGCGGACACGAAGGGTTTTGCCGAGGCCCTCCGCACAGCATTGCGTCAGGATCCGGACGTAGTACTCGTCGGTGAAATGCGCGATCTCGAAACCATCGAGTCGGCGCTGCGAATCGCTGAGACGGGCCACCTGACGTTTGCGACCTTGCATACGAACTCCGCCGTTTCTACCATCAACCGCATCATCGACGTATTCCCCTCGATGCAGCAGGCCCAGGTACGCGCGCAGTTATCGCTCACGCTCGAAGGCATCCTCTGCCAGACGTTGCTGCCGAAAGCCGACGGCCGTGGCCGTGCCATGGCCATGGAAGTCCTGATTCCCAACTCCGCCATCAGGAATCTGATTCGCGAAGACAAGGTCCATCAGGTTTATTCCATGATGCAAACCGGCCAGGACATCCACGGCATGCAAACCTTCAACCAATCGCTGGCCACCCTCTTCCACAAGCGTCTAATCACCCGCGAACTGGCCATGCAACGCACCTCAAATGCCAACGAACTGCGTGACCTGATTGATCGGGGAGCAGGACTAAACAGCAGCAACGGCTCGCAGGCCAGGCCGGGCATGCCGCCTGCCTACTCGCAGGCGCGCCCCGGACTTCCGCGAAAATAGTTGTCGAATAAGACAGAAGAGAAAGAAACGGAGTGCTGAGAAATGCCTACCTACGTTTTTAAAGGTCGCAACCGCATGAATGAAGTAGTGACGGGCGAACGCGTCGCGGACAACCGCGAGGCGCTACGCCAGATCCTGCGTCGTGAGCAAGTCACCCTAACTTCAGTTAAGGACAAGGGCCGCGAGATCGGAATCCCTAAACTCTCTGGCCGCAAGAGTGTCAAATCGAAAGATCTGGCAATCTTCACGCGTCAGTTCTCAGTCATGATTGATGCGGGACTGCCGCTGGTCCAGTGCCTGGACATTCTTTCTCAACAACAGCAGAACAAGTATTTCCAGCAGGTGTTGGCACAGGTACGACAGGACGTCGAAGAAGGTTCAACTCTGGCCGCCGCGATGAGCCGCCACCCGAAGGTATTCGATCAACTTTATTCGAACATGGTGGAAGCAGGAGAGACAGGCGGTATTCTCGATCTGATCCTGCAGCGCCTGTCCACGTTTATCGAAAAGATTGTTAAGTTAAAGCGCGACGTGGTTTCGGCGTTGATTTATCCGGCCGCGGTTATCCTGCTCGCGATCGTCGCCATCGCCGTGATCATGATCGTAGTCATTCCACAGTTTCAGAACATCTTCCTCGGGCTGTTGGGTCCGGGTGAGCCACTGCCGTTGCCAACGCGGATCGTGGTTGGCTTCAGTAACTTTCTAGCCGGTTGGGGAGGGCTCTGCCTGCTAGTGGTAATCATCGGTGTCTCGGTAGCGCTGCACTTCTACTACAAGACACCAAAGGGCCGGAAGCGCATTGATGGATTGTTGCTCAAGACCCCCATCTTTGGTCCGATTTTTCTGAAGATCGCCGTCGCGCGGTTTTCGCGGACGCTCTCGACATTGCTATCTTCCGGCGTTCCAATTCTGCAGTCGCTTGATATCACCGCCCGCACGGCGGGTAACGTGATCATCGAGGAAGGCATCATCAGCATTCGGATGGCGGTTGAGCAGGGCAAAAGTTTTGTTGAGCCTCTGCGCGACGCGGACATCTTTCCGCACATGGTCTCGCAGATGGTTGGCATCGGCGAGCAGACCGGCGCCCTCGATTCAATGCTGGGCAAGATTGCGGATTTCTATGAACAGGAAGTTGACGCCGCGATCGCGAACCTCTTGACACTAATGGAGCCGGCGCTGATTGGATTTCTGGGAGTTACGATCGGCGGCATCGTAATCTCGATGTACCTGCCGATGTTCTCACTGATTGGCAAGCTGTCGCAGGGCCACTGATCGGACTCATTTGAGGAGTCGAGTCCGCCGCCGGCGCTCTTAACCCGCCCGTGCTTAGCTAGTCACTTTGTTGAAACGACTTTTCGTCCACCAGTCAATCGTCGAGCGTAGACCTTCTTCGAGACCGACTTGGGGAGCGTATCCCAGCAGCGAAGTTGCCAGGCTTAAATCTGCCAGGCTATCGCGCACATCACCGGTTCGCGGTGGGGCATATTCAGCCTCGATGTTGGTACGGCCGGTAAGCTTTTTCACCATTTCAAAAACTTCATTGATGGTCACCCGCTTGCCGTTGGCGATGTTAATTACCTGACCGACTGCCGAGTCAGACTCGGCTGCCCTAAGATTCGCGTCCACTACGTTCGCGATATAGGTAAAGTCGCGAGACTGCTCTCCGTCCCCGTAAATGGTTGCCTGTTTTCCGTTCAGCGCCGCATCGATAAAACGGGAAATTACTCCGGAGTACTGCGAACCTGGATCCTGCCGCGGGCCGAACACATTGAAGTAGCGTAACGACACGGTCTCAAGCCCGTACACTCGACTGAAAACCCGGCCGTAGTACTCACCCACCAACTTGGCGACCGCGTAGGGAGACAACGGGTCGGGACGCATGTCCTCACGCTTGGGTAGCTCCGGCTGGTCACCATAAGCTGCGCTCGAGGCGGCGTAGACCAGGCGACGAACCTTTTGATCCCGGGCGGCAAGTAGCAGCGAAAAAGTAGCGTTGACACTGGCCTCGTGTGTTTCTGTCGGCGAAGCTACCGATCGCGGCACGGAAGGAATGGCAGCTTCGTGAAACACCCACTCGACATCCTGAAGCGCGCGCTTAACCGCCTGGGCATCCGTGAGACTCGCGTGAATGAAATCAATATCGCCACCCACGTCGTCTACATTCTCGCGATACCCGGTTGACAGGTCATCGATTATGCGCACCCGCGCGCCGCGGTCGATCAATGCGGCCGCGATGTGGGACCCAATGAAGCCCGCACCACCCGTAACCAAAGCTACTCCAGAGAGCGGCATAGTTGTCTATCGTCCTACTCCGACATATTCAAAGCCCATTTTCCGCATGTCGGCTGGCTCATAAATGTTTCGGAGGTCGGCAATCCTGGGGACTTTCATCAATCCGCGAATGCGCTCCATATCCAGGGCACGAAATTGATTCCATTCCGTCATAAAAACAAGCACGTCTGCGCCGGTAGCCGCCCCGTATTCGTCAGACGCATATTCGATTTCCGGCAAAAGGCGCCGCGCCTCTTCAGCCGCGACCGGATCATATGCGCTGACCGTTGCGCCGCGCCCAACCAAACCCCGAATTATCTCCACTGCAGGAGCGTCGCGCATGTCATCTGTCTCAGGCTTGAAAGCCAGGCCCAACACGGCAATTCTCTTTCCGCTGACTCCTTCCGCCAGCTTTTCGATCTTCGGCACCATCGCGAGTCGTTGCTGATAATTGACTTCGATCACGGCATCGACAATTCGGGTTGGAGACGAGAATTGGCGCGCGATCGAAGCGAGTGCGAGGGTGTCTTTGGGAAAACATGAGCCACCAAATCCGGGGCCGGCATGGAGAAACTTGCCGCCGATTCTTTTGTCCATGCCAATCGCACGCGCGACTTCGTGAACGTCGCAACCCACTTTCTCGCAAAGATTCGCAATCTCGTTGATGAAGGAAATCTTGGTTGCCAAAAAGGCATTGGCGGCGTACTTAATCAATTCCGCGCCTTCCAGCGAGGTGATAACAAACGGGGTCTCGATCAGGTACAGAGGCCGATAGAGGTCACGCATAATCGCGACCGCGTTCTGATCGCTACTCCCGATGACCACGCGGTCCGGCCGCATGAAGTCACTGATCGCCGCGCCCTCACGCAGGAATTCCGGATTCGAGACTACGCTAAATTCGACAGGTTTCTTCTGGTGTTTGCGGATTAACGAAGCCAGGCGCTGGCCAGTTCCGACCGGAACCGTGGACTTGGTAGCTACGACTTTGTAGCTGTCCATGTGTTCGGCAATTTCTCGGGTCGCAGCTTCGACGTAAGTGAGATCTGCTGATCCATCAGCCGCCGGTGGTGTACCCACTGCGAGAAAGATCACCAGGGATTGTTCGATGGCTGATTGGCTATCGGTCGTAAATCGAAGCCGACCTGCTTCCAAGTTTTTTTTGACGAGTTGGTCGAGGCCGGGCTCATAGATTGTTGACTTGCCGAGACTGAGCTGGGCGATTTTCTCGGCGTCTACGTCAACACAGGTAACATCAACACCGAACTCGGCGAAACATGCCCCGGTTACAAGTCCGACATAACCGGAACCAATGACGGCAATGTGCATTCGCTTGCTCTTATTTGGGAGGAATTCCTCTGTCTAACCAAAATTTACGGGCCACGCGCGCCATTGACGCGTGACCCGCAAAATTGTAATCAAATGCCGCGCGAGGTGCGCGCCATCAGCCGAATTGGCCTTTAGCTATTTTGTTGGGCTGACCACGGTTACTGAGCCACCGAAGTTCAGGTCGTTGTTGTGCGTTGTCGCTAGAATTGCCGCCGCGACTGCACCGCCCGCCGCCAGTAACAGAGCGGCCAAAGCACCACCGCTCAACTTACCGAAGCTATCTGACTTGGTGAGACGTGTGCAGCGAGTTCCGGGCTGCGGAGTGCCCGCAGATTCCGAAGTTCCGGCCGCAACCGCCTTGGTTTTTCCAGCTGCCCGCAATTCAACCAGCCCGCCTTGAGAGGCAACAATCATATTGCCGCACTCTACGTCGACCATGAACGTGGCCGCCTGTTGGGCGTTCGCGACAGCCGCGCCGTCTTTCGCGGTAACGATCGCCGCGATACCTGCCGACGTCGCAACCTGAACTCGGCCCGCATCGAGCGAGGCTGAGATATTCGCGTCACCGAAGCCCAGTTTGATGCTCGTGTTTGGGAACAACTCAACGCGACCGAGCTTTCCAAGGCTAATCGTTGCGCTGCTATTGGCTCCCGTTGCAATTACGCTGTCAGAGAAAACAGTGGCGCCAGAAATAGCGGCCTGACCATTAACGGTGACTTGCCCGGAAACCGAAAGCTCGCCCGACGCTGCTTTCTGCCCCGGCGTTGCCAGTGCCACCATTGAGTAAACGCTTAACACGGCAACCGCGGCTAAGAATGCGATGGACTTACGGCTCCAAGTTCTGCTAATCATCATTTCCTCCCGTACAAGTGAACAAAGTTTTGTGGAAGCGCGCTAAAGACTCTCAAAAACTGGTAATCCGTCTTAAATCAACAATCTCGCACGCGCGCGACATCAAAGAAAAGAAAGCATGCCGGACTAGCTAAGGTATATCTAGCCTTGCCTTTTTTACACGAACTCCGGCCCATATGTCAACAATCAACGCTTGATCCCAACGACCAAAGCCACAGTTGTTAGCCAGCTTTAGGGGACGATAACACGCGGTCGGGCCTCTGTAAAGGGCTTTTTTACCAAATGCTGTCAAGATTTTGTGTTTTCTGCGTCGGTCTGACGAGTCAGGGACTAAGTCTGGCAGTTACAAGAAATATATTTAGAATCCCGCCAAACCTTTCTATCACCCAAACCCCGATCACTGATGTGGAACGGCGCGCCGCGGCCTGTTAGTCGTTCGCGTAACTCCTCCGCTGTCTTCCACTCCAGGCCCGGGGCCTGGCGAAACCGGAGCCTTCTTCTGTCGCTGTAGTAGCTCCGCCTGCTCGTAAGGATCAAGACGAGCAAATAGGTAGAAGACCTCGCCCGAGTGGACCGCCGCAAGAAACCTGAACTTATTGGCGACTGTTTCGTCCGCTCGCAAGGTGGTGGGCTTGGGCGGCGGATCGAACAGCATCCCGAGTTCGTCCCCGGTCACCGCTTCAAGCTCGGGGACGTAATCATTGTCACTTTGACGGACCAGTCGAATCGCCATTTGTCGCAGCGCACGGATCCGGCCCAGGTTTCGACGATAGTATGCGGGTGTTATCTCGTGCCGGCTGGCTCGATCATCCACCACCTCTTCCTCGTTATTTAGGTAGCCCAAATACGCGCGCATGACCGGCCCAAAGCCTGAGTTCGAGCTGGCGCTCGTGGCTGGGCCCGAACGCTGGGCAATCGCCACTCCGCTCATCAGCAAGAAGATCGATAACGAGATTAACACACGCGGAAAAGTGCTTGGGTTACCCATGGATAATTCCTTGAATGGTCTGGCTGTATCCGGCCTTCAGGTCGGATTGAACCCGATCAAAGGAAATACTTTAACGCAGAAATGCGCCTGCGAGCCAGTTGTCAGCCGATGAAATCGTCAGTCATTTAGATCTCGTCATATTGCACGGCGTAATTCAGCGATGTTACATTTCAGTTTCAAGATGAGTGACAATCAGGCCAGGCAAGAATTCGCAGGAACCCGTGTGGCGCTCGGCATCACTGGAGGGATCGCGGCCTATAAAGCCATCGAAGTCCTGCGGGGTTTGCAGCGCGCCGGCTGCGAAGTGCGCGTCACCATGACGAAGCATGCCTGTGAGTTCATTCAGCCACTCACATTCCGTGCCCTCTCAGGATCCTATGTCGTCGTCGACGATTACTCAGCCGACAATCCCGACCCGATCGCCCACATCACCTTTTCCCAGACGGTCGATTTGTTCATTATCGCGCCCGCGACGGCCAACACGCTGGCCAAACTAGCCAACGGAGTCGCGGACGATTTTCTTACCTCGACCTATCTCGCTTGCACCGCTCCGGTGCTGGTAGCGCCAGCGATGAATACGGTGATGTGGCAGCATCCGGCCACTCGTCGGAATCTCCAAAAGCTGCGCGATGATGGAGTTCACCTCATCGATCCCGACGAAGGTGAGATGGCCTGCGGAAGTTTCGGGCCCGGCAGACTCAGCGAGCCGGAAGGAATTGTCTTCGCCGCGCTCGAACTGCTACGAAAGCAGGCGCGGCGAACAAATGCTTCCACTGACAGAGCACAGACCAGCCGACCTGGAGATATGAACGATGAACGGGTTCTGATCACGGCCGGAGCGACACGCGAACCCATCGATCCCGTCCGCTTCATCTCAAATCGCTCGTCAGGACGAATGGGGTTTGCCCTCGCCGAGGCGGCGCGCGACAGGGGCGCCGACGTTACGGTTGTGGCCGGCGTAACCAGCGTCGACCCACCTGGTGGCGTGCGCGTTGTCCGCATTAGCTCCGCCGAAGAAATGCGCGTTGCTGTTGCGAAAGAAGTTCGCGCTGCGACAATCTTTATCGCGGCAGCTGCGGTCTCGGATTATCGAGCGAAGGACAAGGCTGCGACCAAGATCAAGAAGTCTGCAGCAGAGATGGAATTGAAACTCGAGCGCACGGCCGACATCCTGGGCGAAGTCGCACAGGCGCGAACCAATGGCCAGCTCTTGATTGGGTTCGCGGCGGAAACAGATGATTTGCTTGCGAATGCACGCGCAAAATTAGTTGGCAAGGGGCTGGACGCGGTAGTCGCCAACGACGTCTCACGCGACGACGCCGGCTTTGATTCCGAAGACAACGCGGTTTTCATTTTGCTTCGCGACGGTTCTGAACCCATAGAGTTACCTCTGATGTCCAAGCGCGAGACCGCGCATCGAATTTTGGACGAGGTGATAAAGTTACGCCGTGCCAGTAAACCCGACGAGGCAGCTTCGATCGCGAAGTCTTGAAAAGAACATGAACCCTGATGCAACCGCGAACGAACTGCTGGACTTGCTGGAACAGTCGCGTGAGTACGCCCAGTATTTCGCCGAGCTTGGCGTTGAGACAATCGCCTTATCAAGTCACCGCGTACCTTTAGAGGCATCCAAAGAATCATTCAGGACCTTGCCGGCTACTACGGCGGCGGAACCTTCCCCGCAGCGAACCTCCCCAACCAACTCAATATCCGCTCCGGCTTCGATGAAGGCGCCGACTGACTCGAATGCGTCACTTCCGGCTTCCCTTTTCTCCGAACCGTCTCAATCGATCTCGCTTCACTCCGACGAACGTCTCGAAGATATCTGGCGCGACATCGGCGACTGCACCCGCTGCGGTTTGTGCGAAGGACGCACCCAGGTCGTCAATACTTTCGGAGATCACAAAGCACGTTTGATGTTTGTCGGCGAAGCCCCCGGCGCCGACGAAGACGCGCAGGGCAAACCCTTCGTCGGCCGGGCGGGACAACTGCTCACCAAGATCATTGAAGCGATCGGCATGAAGCGCGAAGACGTGCTCATCGGCAACGTTAACCGCTGCCGCCCACCGGGTAACCGGCAGCCGACTCTCGAAGAAGCGGCCATCTGCCGGCCTTTTCTATTTCGCGAGATCACCGCCGTGCAACCCGAGGTGATCGTTGTGATGGGAAACACTGCGCTGCAAAATCTGCTGGACGTACGCGAAGGTATTTCCCGCGTCCGCGGAAAGTTCAGGGATTTTCGTGGCATCAAAGTAATGCCGACGTTCCATCCGGCCTATCTGCTGCGCGACCCCTCAAAGAAAAGAGAGGTCTGGGAAGACCTAAAGAAGGTCCGGGATTATCTCGACAATCTGCCGCCGCGAGCTCAATAGTTCGAAGCGTTTGACTTTTATCGTGCCGCGGTTCGCGCTAACCTTCCGCTCGCGAACCGAAACCCGTGCCATTCCGATGACGTCTGAAATCCCAGCTTCCGATCAAACAGTGCCGCTGTACGCCCAGGTGGCGTTTCCGGTCCATCTCAGCAAGACCTTCACCTATCGTCTACCACCTTCGATCCAGCAGGTGGCGCGCATCGGGTCGCGAGTGGTGGCTCAACTCGGCGCGAAGCCTTTGACTGGCTACATTGTCGCGCTGCTCCCGCGACTGCGATCCGGCACCAGCCTGATCGAGTCAGAGATCAAGGACGTTAAGGAATTGCTCGACGTTGATCCGCCCCTGACCACCGAGGTGTTCGAGGTCACCCGTTGGGTTGCGGATTACTATGCCGCGCCCTGGGGCGAAGTCATGCGCGCGGCGCTACCCGCCGGCGTCAACGCGACCGTCGAACAGATGGTTTCGATCACCACGCGCGGACGCGAAGCCCTTTCGAATTTCGAGATAAGCAGCCCCGCAAACGTCAGAACCAGCGCGCTGAGACTCCTGGCAACCGAAGGTGAGTTCGAACTAACTACCTTCTGTTTACGAATCGGCGCGGCGAAAACTCCGCAGTGGCTGCGAGAGCTGGAAACAGAAGGCTCGATTGAGCGCGCTTATCGAACTCGCTCAACTGTCACCCGGGCCAAGCGACGCAAAGCGGTTCGTCTGGCTAAAGTCGACGGACCGCAAACCGAAAACAAACGGGTGACGCCAGCTCAGCGACGCGCAATCGAAGCTCTCCGCTCCAATCAGAACGCGATGGCCGTTAGCGATTTGATCAAGGCCGCGAACGTGAGCGAGTCGGTCGTCAACACGCTGGCGAAGAGAGGCGTCGTAACGGAATTTGAAGCGGATGTTCGGCGTGATCCACTGCTGCGTGCGGAGCTGCCGGACATGAATGTTTTCCATCTGACCGAGGCACAGACCGCCGCCCTGCGATCCATCGAAAAGCGAATCAGCGAAAATATTTTCGCGACTCTCCTGTTGCATGGCGTCACCGGTAGCGGCAAGACCGAAGTTTACATTCGGGCCATGCAAGCTGCTCTTGATCAGGGTCGCGGGGCGATGATGCTGGTTCCTGAGATCGCTTTGACGCCGATACTCTCGAGACGTCTGCGGGCCCACTTCGGTGGCCAGATAGCGATCTTTCATTCCTCGCTCTCCAAAGGCGAGCGCTTTGACGAGTGGTCGCGTCTGCGTAGCGGCGAAGCACGCGTCGTGCTGGGGACTCGCTCGGCCGTGTTCGCGCCGGTCCAGAATCTCGGGATCATCATCATCGATGAAGAGCAGGATTCTTCTTACCGGCAAGAGGAGTCTCCTTTCTATCACGCCCGCGATACCGCCATCGTGCGCGCCCAGAAAGAATCCGCGGTCATCGTATTAGGCTCCGCCACGCCTTCCCTGGAGTCGTTTCATAACGCGAAGAGCGGCAAGTACGAGTACCTGCATCTGCCCGAACGAGTCGCTAATCGCGCCATGGCCCGGGCAGAGATGATCGACATGCGCGAGGTTTTTGCTCGCCGCAAGAAGCCGGCGGTCTTCGCAGATGAACTGCTTAAGGCGATGGCCGAAACTCACGCTCGCGGCGAGCAGACGATCATCCTTTTAAATCGTCGCGGTTATTCGAGTTTCATTCTGTGTCGCTCCTGCGGCGAATCGATCAACTGTCCGAATTGCGACGTGACGCTCACTTATCATCAAACCGATCGCATTTTGATTTGTCACTACTGCAATCACCATCAGCGCGCGCCGTCACAGTGTCCCAATTGCGCCAGCAAGTATATTTATTACGTCGGCGAAGGCACTGAGCAGATCGAAGAACTGCTGCGCAAACGTTTTCCTACAATGCGCATCGGACGCATAGATCGTGATACCAAGTCTCGCCGCCACGAGTTCGAGAAAACCCTGCTGGATTTCGGCAAGGGAGAACTGGATCTGCTGGTCGGGACACAGATGCTGGCTAAGGGTCACGACTTTCCGAACGTCACGCTGGTGGGCGTGGTCTCAGTCGATGCCGGTCTGGCTTTGCCGGACTTTCGCGCTGCCGAGCGCGCTTTCCAACTAATCACTCAGGTTGCCGGCCGCGCCGGACGCGGTGACCTGCCCGGACGCGTCTTGATTCAAACCTATCACCCGCATCATTACGCGCTGCGACACGCGTGCGCCCAGGATTACCAGGGGTTCTATGACGAAGAGATTCGGCACAGGCGCAATCACGGCTATCCGCCATTCGTCGCGCTGGCGTTGCTGCTGGTGCGCCACAAGGATGCGACGCGAGCGAACGCCACGGCGCAACAGCTTCGTCAGGCTCTGGTTGAAGCGAACGGCGATCATGCTTGTCGGATACTCGGGCCCGCCCCCGCACCGTTCGCGCGGCTACGGGGCGAGCATCGCGTGCAGTTGCTGATCAAATCGCGCAGCCGGAAGCAAATGCGGCTGGTGATTGATGCGGCGCTGCAAGCTATGGAGAAGGCCGGGAATGACTTACGTTCGGTCACGGTGGAGATTGATCCGGTAAGCATGATGTGAAAGCGAGTTCAAGTCTCTTGACATAGCATCTTTGGCATAGTCAGAATGCCGCATGTGGCGCATCGAGGAGCATCGCCGAGTTGATAAGCAAGCCGCGGCAATGCCTCGAGAAATCCTCAAGCGCTATGAGAAGTGGAAAGACGTCGCGGTGGTGTCAGGGCCATTGGGGCTCAGATTCATCAAGGGTTTTCATGACGAGGCGCTCGCCGGTCGGTGGAAGGGGTATCGTTCTGCGCGCCTCGGATTACAATACCGCGTTATCTATCGACCGGTGCCCCGGACGCAACTATTCGAAGTGGTATCGATCACTCCGCATGACTATCGGAGGCAATGAACATGAAAGATTTTCGTCCCGCAAAAAAACGCATAGAGGTATCCGTTGGCGAATCGCTTCGCATCATGCGTGAGCTGCAAGGCCTAACCCAAAACGAGCTTGCGAAACGTACTGGAATTCCGCAGGCTACAATTTCGGCAATCGAGAATGATCGCGTTCGACTCGGGGTGGAGCGCGCGAAAGTGTTGGCAAGAGCGCTGAAGTGCCATCCAGCCGTTTTGGTTTTCCCCGGTTGGGAAGACGCAGTTGAGTCTGCCGCATAAGACGAGGGCAAGCCGACCTGCGACGAGTTACCCTTCGGTTTACTGGCCATCCATATTCCAAATTGACTCTCATGAAACTCTCCGAACTCGCTGCTCAGACCGGCGCCCGCTGTGAAACAGCCGACGCCGGCATTGAAATAGAAGGAGCCGCGGGACTCGATCAGGCCCAACTTGGGCACGTAACTTTTCTCTCTAACCCGCGCTACACCTCGCGCGTGAACAGCACGGGCGCTTCCGCTATCTATGTCGCCGAAGATGTCGAGGTTTTCCGCACAGACATTGCTGTGTTGCGCGCGAAGGACCCGTATCTGGCCTACACACGGGCACTGATTCTCTTTCATCCATCGGTTTCGTTTGCGCCGTCGATTCATCCTTCGGCGGTGATCGACAGCAGCGCTAGCGTGTCTGACACCGCTATGATTGGTGCTCACGTAGTCGTCGGGCGCCAAGCAGAAATCGGCGAGCGAGTGCAGATTCATCCCAACGTCACCATCGCTGACAATGTGACCATCGGCGATGATTCTGTAATTAATTCCGGCGTCGCGATTCGGGAGCACTCGGTTCTGGGCCAACGGGTAATTGTTCACAACAACGCCGTGATCGGCAGCGACGGCTTTGGCTTTGCTAAAGATGAAGAGCGCCGCTGGTTGAAAATCCCCCAGACGGGCCGCGTCGTGATCGAAGACGATGTGGAGATTGGTGCGGGCACGACGATCGATCGGGCTTCGACCGGAGAGACACGAATCAAGCGCGGCGCCAAGCTCGATAACCTGATTCAGGTTGGCCACTCGTGCGTTGTCGGCGAAGATGCTTTACTATGTGCGCAGGTTGGCATGGCCGGCAGTTCGCGCGTCGGTGATCGCGTCATTCTCACCGGACAGGTGGGCATCGGTGGTCACATCAATATTGGTGACGATGCGATTCTTTATCCGCAGAGCGGCGTGCCGAACGACGTCGCAGCCGGCGAGGTGCTGGTCGGCACTCCGGCATTTGAAGTGAGCGCTTTCTGGCGCGCCATCGCGGTCTTCAAAAAACTGGGAGACCTGCCGAAACGAATCCGGGCTTTGGAGAAGAGACTGGATGAGATTGAAAAATCAAAATCAGAGTGAGTCACCGCACTGGTCGCGAGAAGAAGCGCGCACGGCTTTCTTGTTCTGGCTCTTCTGGTCGCTCTACGTTTGCCTTTCGACGATCCTGGTAGCGGCCCTGCTCACCAATTGGCCGGAATTTCTGCACAGCTCAAACCCTTATCTGTTTAAGTAATCGCCCCGCCGTCAACAATCACGACTTCGCCATTCATAAACGAGTTGCGATCGCTGACCATGAACGCAGCGTACTCTGCCAATTCTTCGGGACGGCCGAGGCGGCCGCTTGAGACCCAGAAGTCGTGCATCTGTAAAAGCCTCTCCGGGAGCTGCTTGGCCAAATCCGTATCGAAGATTCCCGCGGCAATAGCGTTCACGCTGACGCCGAAAGTCCCCGCTTCTCGGGACAGGCATTTCGTGAAGCCAATCATCGCAGCCTTGGACGTGGCGTAGTGGACCGCGGTCGGCAGCGCCCGCATCGCTCCAATCGAAGTTATGTTGAGGATCTTTCCTTTGCGCTGCCGGATCATCTGTTTGTACATCGGCTTGGTTACCGCAAACAGGCTGCCGACATTAACGCCGATGACTTCGTCCCAGGCGCGGTCGGTGGTGGTGGCAAAGTTGTCGCCGCGATTGATGGCCGCGTTGTTTACCAGGATATCGATGCCGCCCCATTCAGTGACGAGCTCCCGGGTCAGGTGTTTCATGCCGAAGCGATCAGTCACGGACACTTTGAATGAGTGAGTCCGGCGGCCATAAGCTTCGATCTTTTGCTTAACTTCCTCCGCCAGATCGTCGCGCGAACCATAATTGAACGCCACGTCGGCGCCTTCGCGCGCGAACACTTCACACAGGGCGGCGCCGATGCCGCGCGTGCCGCCCGTGATAAACGCCCGCTTTCCTTCGAGTAAGAGGCTCACTCTATGCCATCTCCTATGCGACAGGCTGGATAGCTGTCGATTACTTCTGCTTGAATTTTATTAGCGGTGATAAAACGGGGATTAGAACGCGAAGCGAGGGGGACAGTCAAGACGAGAGGCACATTGATACCGATTCAGTTCCAAAATCATGAGGCTCCAGTTCGCTGGGAGAGCGGACGTCCCGTCCCGCACTGAGCGCGAAGCGCGAGAGGATTAGCTGGTACGAAATTCTGATGCGTTTGGATACGAAGTCCTGCCGCGCTCGTAGCGGACGGGACGTCCGCGTTCCCAGCATCTTCAAGCGACGGCGCTTTCGATCACTTGGTCGCGCGCTGGCAAATTCTCTTCGGCCTTCGCGGGAACCGGAATTAGGGCAGTGATCTCTTCGACGATCCGCCTGGTGGCGTTGGGAATGGTCACGCTGATGGTCGCCGCCCGCATCGCTGCATAATGCTTCGAATCTGCGATCATCCGTTGCACTACGGGCACCACATCCGACGCACGTTGCAGCAACACCGCGGCACCACTCTTGACGATCAGATTGACGGTGCTCGCTTCCTGGGGCATCGGTTCAGTGGTGCCGTCGGCGATGATTGGGAGCCGGCAACTCAACGCCTCGAATGTACTCAGACCGCCAAGTTTCGAAATCATTACGTTAGCGGCGCCCATGAGCTTCTCAACTTCGTCCGAGTACCCAATTACTTTGATTGGGAACTTCGCCTCGGCAGCCAGCGTTTCTGCCTCGCTCTTCAAAGCTTCATTCTTGCCGGCGAGAAAGATCGCCTGCATGTTCAATTCACCGCGCACCAACTCGCGGAAAATTTGCGGAATGTTGCCGCCGCCTTCCCAGCCCGCATTAACGAAGACGGTGAACTTGTCGGCATCGAGACCCAGCGCCGTGCGTGCCAGTTGGGCCGCCTGATCGCCGGGAAAGGAAAACTTTGGATGGATCGGCATGCCGGAGATCTTGATCCGTTCCGGGGCAATCCCATAGTCGATCAACTGGCGGCGCGCCTCTTCGGTCGCGCAGAGATACAGCCGCACATCGTCGCAAGCCCATCCCTTCCAAAAACCATAGTAGGGATCCGTCACCACTGTAACCAACGGGATGCGATCAGCCAGCCCCAACTCTTTCAGCACGCGCGCGAAAATGTGTTGGGTCAGCGGATGCACGCTGACCACGATATGCGGGCACCAGCGTTCAAAGATTTCGCGCACAAAACCGATCGAGCGCGATTGAAAGAACTCGCGCGTTTCCGGACGAAAGCGGTTTATCAGCCAAAAGTAATATTTCATCCAGTGCTGCTTGTTGCGCAGCAACCAATTATAAAGCGCCACCAGCTTGGCCGAGAGGTGATGTGATTCTTCAACTGCCCGAACCACCCGAATCGCGTAAGAGTCTCCCTCCACGATGCCCTGGATCCCGGCGACGATCGCCGCCGCCGCCGAGCGATGGCCTCCACCCGTGTCCGAAGAGATGATCAGAATTTTTGGAGCGTTCGGATTCATTAGCTTCAATTAAGCTCGAACCGTGACTCCATCTGGTCGTGATTCGGATTGCGTGCCCAGATGTCGACGAGCCTTCTTCATCTCCCGCTCGATCTTTTTTATTTGAATCAAGTGCTTCGGATTGAATGGCAGAGACGGATAGTAGCAATTGGATTCGTGGGTGCAAAAGCAGCCGTCAGCCGCCTGTTTGCGCCGCGCTTTCATCGCGTCGGACAACCACAGACCCTGAAAGTTCCAATCGTGATCGCGCAGGTTGCCAATCGGCGCCAGGTTCTCGCACGACGACAGAGTGCCTTCATCGTAAATCACCGCGCCGGCAGTGCCCGCATAACACGTTAGTTGCGCCTTCTGGGTCTCCTGCGTCTTGGTGATCAATCCATGCATGTAGATATCGATCGCTGCTTTGAAGTATCCGGCCTTCCCGCCGTAGTTGTTCTTGATCGCCGCATGCCGCGAATCGTCGTCGATCATCGCCGCCAGTTTGGCGTAACGATCCTTATCGATATCCAGCTCGATCGGATCGGCTGATGGCGGGCGAATGTAATTGAAGTTAACTTTGTCCGGCTTCAGATCGTGTTTCAGAAAATCGTACCACTCAAAGATCGTGTCCTGATTCGAATGCATAAAGCAGGTGCAGGTTTGCAGATCCAGACGCGGGTACTGCTTTTTCATTGCCTTTAGTTCGCGCGCCGTTTCAATCGCGATCGACCAGGAGCCGGGTTTCTGTCGAATCTTGTCGTGCTGCTCCGACAATCCATCGATGCCCATCGCGACCGTGACGTTAAGGTCCGGGCACTCTTCCAGAATGCGCGTCACGTCTGGATAGATTCGCTTCTGAATCTGTCCATTCGACATCAGGTAAACCGATTCCAGCTTGTTGTGGCGATAGAAGGAACTGACGATTTCGGGCAGGTCTTTGCGCGTGAACGGTTCGCCGCCCGCGAGTATCAGGACGCCGAGATTGCCACCCAGAGTCTCAGCAATGCGATCGATCTCCTGGGTCTTCATCTGGAGCTTCTTACGCGGCCGATCGTCCAGTTCGTCCGTAAAGAAACAATGAGTGCAACGCATGTCGCACACCGATGTCACCAAAATATTGAGCAAAACCGGGGCAAACGGCTGTCCCGTCGCCAGCTTGGCGTAGCGCTTAAGTAATTCTCGAGTTGTATAATCCATTATGAAATCCTCGGGACAATTCTAGCACGATAGGTCCTATAGGACGTATATGTCCTTTTTACGCCCGCGCGCTCAACCCCAGCGCCCGCATCCGCCGGTACAAATGACTGCGATCGATGCCCATTGACTCAGCCGCGCGCGAAACGTTGCCGCCGGCTTCGTCGAGTTTGCGTTGAATGAATTCGCGATGATAGGCATCGCTGGCTTCTTTGAAGGAAGGAAAACGATAAGAAGATGCCGGCGGTTCTTCGTCGCCAAAAGCCGGCAGGTCTTTGACCCCTACTTTATGAGGCTGGTGCATGATCATTACGCGCTCGATGGTGTTTCTCAGTTCACGGACATTGCCTGGCCACGAGTAGCGCTGCATCGCTTCGATGGCTTTGACGTCGTAACGTTTCGGCTTTTTGCCGTGGGCTTTGGCGAATCGTTGGTTGAAGTGATCGATCAGCAAAGGCACGTCTTCCAGACGCTCGCGCAGCGGTGGCACCTCAAACGGAATCACGTTTAGCCGGAAGAAAAGATCGCTACGGAAAGTTCCCTTCTCGATTTCTTCATCCAGGCGTTTGTTGGTGGCCGCGATCACCCGCACATCTACACTGATCGGTGTGTTACTGCCGACCGGCTCGAACCGTTGCTCTTCCAATACGCGCAAGACTTTCGCCTGTACGTTCGGACTCATGTCCGAAACTTCGTCGAGAAAGAGGGTCGCCCCGTCGGCTACCTCGAACTTCCCTTTCTTTGCCGCGGTCGCGCCGGTGAACGAGCCTTTTACATGGCCAAAGAGTTCCGATTCGATCAGTTCTTCCGGGATGGCGGCCGAATTAACTTCAATGAAAGGCGCGGCGGCGCGACGAGATTGCGCGTGAATCGCGCGCGCTACCAGTTCCTTTCCCGCGCCTGATTCTCCCGAGATCAAAACTCGGCCATCAGTCGGAGCGACCACGGTGATCTGCTTGCGCAAGGCTCGCATCCCCACCGACTCGCCGACCATTTCATACTCGGCTTTTAACTCAGCCGACATCTCTTCATTGACGCGCTCGAGTTGTCTCTGGCGCAAAGCGTTGCGGACGGTGAGCACTGTCTTCTCGATTGAGAGCGGCTTTTCGATAAAGTCGAACGCGCCGAGTTTCGTAGCGCGCACGGCCGTTTCGATATTGCCATGACCAGAGATGATCACGACCGCCGCGTCACAGTTCGACTCGCGCATCTGGGCCAGAGTTTCCAGCCCGTTGATACCCGGCAACCAAACGTCGAGCAGCACACAGCCATAGGCGCGGCGGGCGATCGCCTTCAGACAGTCTTCGCCCGACGCGACGGCATCGGCGTTGAACCCTTCGTCGCGCAGCACGGCGCTCAGCGTCTCGCGAATGCCGCGCTCGTCGTCAACAATTAAGATTGAATCAGACATCTCTCAAATTTGATGCGACGAATAGGTCAAATAGGTCCCATATGACCTACTTCGTCTTAATCAAGCCAGCAATCAACTACTGCTAACGGGCAATTCAATCACAAACCTCGCGCCGTGTGGAACATTAGGCTCTGCATAGACGCGCCCGCCGTGTTCGGTGACGATGCGGGCAACGATGGCCAGGCCGAGCCCCGTGCCTCGCCCGCGCGTCGAAAAATATGGTTGGAACAGTCGCTTGAAATCTCCCGCCGGAATCCCTTCGCCCGTGTCTTCGACAGACGCGATCAAAAGATCGCGCGCAGAGTCGTGCCTGGTCTTGACGGTCAAGCGGCGCTGGTCGGGCATCGCGGCTAACGCCTCCAGCGCGTTGTCAGTCAAATTCACAAACACGCGTTTCAGTTGTTCGGTGTCCAGCATCGCCGGCGGCAGTTCATCCGCCAATACTAACTGCATTTCGGCGCCGTCCAAACGGTCGGCGTAAAGTTGCACCGACTGTCTGATGACCTCATTAAGATCGCCTGGCTCCATGCGCGGCGGCGGCATCCGCGCGAAACGCGAGAACTCGTCCACCAAAGCCTTCAAACCGGCCACTTCACGCGTGATTGAAGTCGTGCACTCTTCGACCACACGGGTGAGTTCTTCCCGATTCTCTTCGGTCAGGGCAAAGCCGCCGTTCCCGGATTCCTCGGATCCCTCGATTGAGCCATTGGACCCGGTCGCTACCGCTCCCGGTTCTGTACCAGCGCCGTTGACGCGGATGCGGAAGTTTCGGGCGATTCGTTCTGCCGAAAGTTGGATCGGTGTCAAAGGGTTCTTGATTTCGTGCGCAATTCGTCTGGCGACCTCGCTCCAGGCTGCGGCGCGTTGCGCGGACAACAACTCCGAGAGATCTTCGATCACGACCACTACGCCGCGGCCATCGCCGGCAGTTCCTCTTAAGGCAGTCGCCGTAAGCGCGACCGGGATCGCTCCGCCGACGGTGCCGCGCGTCAACTGACTTTGCTCGGCGGCCCGGCCCGCACGTCGCGCGCGCCGGACCAGTCGCTCCAGCGCAACTTGATCCTCACTATTCAGTAATGTCGTCAGCTTGGCCCAGGCCGGCGGCGCCTCGCTCAGCTTCAATATCGATATCGCCGCCGTGTTGATGGTCGTAACGCAATTGTTTTGATCCAGCGACACTACCCCGGTCGAAAGCGACTCGAGCACCGTCTCGATATAGTTACGGCGCTCTTCCAGCGCCAGGTTTTTTTCTCTCAGAGCCGTCGCGCCGTCTTCGATGTGCTGCCGGTTTTCATCAAGTTGGGCGGTCATTTGATTGAACGATTCAGCCAACAACGCCAACTCGTCATCCGCGATCGTATCGACGCGGTGGGCCAGGTTTCCGCGCGCAACTTCCTTTGAAGCCTCAGCCAGCGATCTGATCGGAGCAGCCAAACCGCGGGCGAGATGTATCGCCACCCACGTCGAAGCAAACAGCAGCAGCAAAGTCATTAGACCAAGCGTTGAGAGTCCCAGCAATCGAACCTTGCGCTGTCTCTGCAGCAAATGCTGGTATTCGCGTTGCGAGCCGGCAATCGTGTCGTTGACGTCGGTATCGCCCAGACGATGCGGCACGAGTATCAAACGCAACGTGCCGGTCAGTGGGACTGCGGTCGAGTCGAATCCCTTGCCGTCCGCGAGCGTTTCGCTGGCCTGCGCATTGGGATCGCGAGCGCGTTGCAGGACGCCGCTCAACTCAGCAGTTTGAGACTGGGGCAGAGATGCTTCGCTGTGCGCTAACACCTGACCGTGGTCTGAGATGATTTCGACCGCCGACAACTCGCCAGTAGCCGCCAACTGGTCCAGCGCCCCTTGCCACTCAGTCTGCGGTCTGGCCCTGATCGCAGTCGCCAGCAAGGCGGCAGTCTTGCGCAGATTCTCATTCTGCGTGGCGAGGCTATCGCGTTGTTGCTCGCGCACACGCTCGACAACAGCCTCCGGCAAGCGGCCCATCCACTTTTCGATCGAGCGATTGAGGAACAGGTACGAGAACGCGGCCATCGCCGCAATGGGCAACAAACTTAGTCCAATAAAATAGACGAGCAGGCGAGTTTGAATTCTTGATCCGAGCTGCCGCTCGCGCCGTTCGCGGCGCAGCTTCAACAAGCTGCGGAGCAGAATGAAACTAAAGACGATGAACGCAGCGAAGTTGAGAGAAGAAAGCGCATACAGCAGCAGCGTATCGGATCCGGTTTCCGGCGTGACGACCGATCCGCGATTGAGCAGTTGCTGCGCAACGATGATTGCCAGCAGCACCGCCACAATCCCGGCCAGAAGCCAGGGTACGGTGCGACGGCTCCGACGCATTGGCGGCCCGAGTTCAGCAGGTTGATCTGTGGCTTTGCTCACGTAAAGCGGTTGGCTCGATTGTTGGAATCAGCGAGCGAAAGTTTAGCACACCGTCGCCGAAACCATTGATTTGTCCGCAGATTACTCAGATTACGCGGATTAAGAAGATAGAGAATGAAATCCCAACCCTCGAGTCTGCCTGTTCTGCGTAATCTGTGAAATCTGCGGATAATCCTTGCGCGGCGAGCTACCTGCAAAGTGCTAGAATGCCGCGGCCCAATGCCAGCTAATAATTTTTTCATCAATGAAGAGAGCCACCTTCGTAGCGGATGGCGGCTGGCCATCTTCATCGTGGCCTTTCTGATTTCGGTCCAGTTAAGCCAGGCGCTTTTGTTCTGGGGTCTGGCCACGGCGCTACGCCGCACAGTTGTTGAAGTCGCAAACGGCAACTGGGGCTTTGTCGCCGGGCATGGATCGCTTCTGATTTCCGCAACGCTCATAGGGTGGGCGTGTGGAGCACTGCTCGAAGAGTTGCCCTTTCGCGCTTTGGGATGTTTGCCGCAGCGCGGCTGGCTGAAAAGCCTCGGGCTGGGATCGGTGCTGGGCGCAGCCACGCTTTGCCTGGCAGCTCTGTTGGCGACCGTAACTCGCGGAGTGCACTTCCGTTTCGATCCGGCGGGGCCACGGCTGATCGGTCAGACCTTAGCAGTGTCTCTCTTTCTCTTTGTGTTCGCGGCCGCTGCTGAAGAAATGCTTTTCCGCGGCTATCCATTACAGACGTTCACGCGCGCGCATCTCGCCTGGCTCGGTGTGTTTCTGACTTCAGTTCCGTTCGCCGCAGTTCATCTGAACAATCCGCACGCCGTGCCCGGCTTCACTTTTGTGAACACGGCGCTGGCCGGTGTTTGGTTGGCGGTCGCATATCTGCGGACGCGAAGTTTGTGGTTGCCGCTGGCACTGCACTGGTCGTGGAATTGGGCCCAGGCATCTCTGCTCGGTTTCCCGGTCAGCGGCATTGAGCGCATTGCGCCCGCGCCGTTGTTGCAGGCCATGAACCTGGGGCCCGATTGGTTGACCGGCGGCGCCTATGGAATCGAAGGAGGCGCCGCCTGTACCGTGGCACTGCTGATCTCGACGGCGTTCATCTGGCGCACGAAACTATTCTCGGCGGCGGACGTAACAGGCGATCAGCGCGGGTCAGAACCGCCTGCGGTAGCGGGCGGGCATCTTTCCCGCTGACCATTCTTGACTAACGCAAGAGATAGGCCTGCCCGCTACCGCAGGAGGTTCTGACTACTCGTTAACACTCTCTCCGCGATTCCCGTCTTAGCCATGTCAGACAAACGCAAAGGTCAATTTTTGCCGAGCAACGAAACCCTTGTGTTCAACTTAGCCGCAACCGATCGTTCGCAGGATTTCCAGAGAGGCGCAGGAATGTTAGAGGCTGAAGCAACCGCAGACATGCTGCTCATGACTCAACCCTTCACTGCGCACGTTGCCACCGACGAACCGGTTGAGGTGGTACTGGTCAAAGCAGTGCTGAGCGGCGAGCGGGATCGATTCGCCCGGTTATATGAAATGTATGCGCCGCTGGTCCACGGAATTCTGCTGGCGCGCGTGCCCCGCGCAGAAGTCGACGATCTGGCGCAGGACATTTTTCTGCACGCGCTGAGAAAGCTGCACACGTTGCGCGACGCCACCGCTTTTGGTCCCTGGATCGCGATGATCGCCCGCAACCGCGCCATGGACTTTTATCGCAGCTCGCGCGAAACCGTCGAGGTAACCGAACAGATGGCGATCGCGCGGTCACCGAATCGAACCGCGAAAGAGATTTTGGATTTGATTTGCCGTTTGCCCGACGCCTATCGCGAAACCCTGGTCCTGAGATTCGTCGAAGGAATGACCGGACCAGAGATCGCCGCGCGCACCGGATTAACGCCGGCGTCAGTAAGGGTCAACCTGCATCGCGGAGTGAAACTCTTGCGCGAGAAGATCGGAGCCGTATCAGAAGCCCGACCGTGAGGGAGGGCTCGTTCGGGGCAGTAGCCCGACCGTGAGGGAGGGCGCTCAATGGAAACGAAGGATCACGTTATGAAAGACAATTACCTATGGGATCGTTCAGGAGAGCCTGACGCGGAAGTCCAGGAGCTCGAAGAAATTCTCGGCACGTTGCGTTATCAACCGCGGCCGTTGGAGATTCCGCAAGACATTCAGACAGGTCGCCGGCGAAGTTTCTTTCCGGCAATGGCGATTGCCGCGGCAATAGCGCTGGCCGCGGTTCTGCTCGGCCTGTGGTTCAGCTTCAACCGGCGCCAGGCCCCGGCGTTCGACGCGAAGCACGACAAACAAATTGATCAGCATCTCAACTCACCACCGCCCCTGATAAGTCCTGAGCCGACTCGGGTGGAAGTTGCTGTCGATCCGAAACCGAGGGCTATTCAGAAACACAGCACAGCGCCGCGCCACCTTCTGGCCGGGAACCAAAGCCGTCGGACTGTTATTCGAGAGCCGAGTCTGACTCCGCAGGAACTAGCTGAAAAGGAACAGGTGCTGGTGGCGCTACGTCTGGTTAGCGCCAAACTCAACCTCGCGCAACGAAAGACGCAAGGCACTCCCCAACTCAACTCAATTCGCAATCAACATAAGATGGGATGAACGAACTATGAAAACACTCTTCCAAACTATTCGGAGATTCGCGCCAGTCCTGCTGTTGTTGCTGGCCGGCGGCGTCATGACGGCCCGGGCACAAGGCCCGAAGCTGCAGATGGATCAGCTCGACTTGCTCGCCAACAAAGCCAGCGAAACGGTCGACGTCAAGCTGGACGAGCGCCTGATGGCTACAACCGCCCGGTTCTTCTCGGGCAAGGACGATGCTGACATCAAGAACGTGCTCAAAGGGATCAAAGGGATTTACGTCAAGAGCTTCACCTTCGAAAAGGAAGGCGAGTATTCGCAGCTCGAAGTCGACTCAGTCGTGTCCCAGCTTCGCGGCAGCACCTGGAGCAAGGTAGTAAGTGTTAAGAGTAAGAAAGGCGACAACGTCGAAGTCTATCTGAACATGGTTGGCGATCAGATCACCGGCCTGGCCGTGCTTAGCATGGAGCCCAGGGAATTCACGGTCGTGAATATCGTGGGGCCAATCGATCTCGAAAAACTCAGCAAGCTGGAAGGCCAGTTCGGCGTTCCCGACCTTGGCATCGAGGCCGACAAGACAAAGAAGAAATAGGCGCACGCCATGAAGATGAAGATCACAATTGCCGGATTCGTCATTGCCTTGCTGCTCGTCGCCGGGCCCTCGATCAGAGTGCTGGCGAGTGGCGACGGCTTCAATGACACCGTGAAAATCATCGAACAGTTTTATCACGTCAAGCACCAGAGCATTCCGCTGTTGGCGCGCGCCGGAATGAAAGCCGCGCGCACCGCCGCTCGAATCAAGGGCGGTGAATACAAACGCCTGGCGGAGGCCGGCAGCGTGCGCGTAGCGTTCTTTGAAGATCAGAATTTTGACTCACGCGGCCAGATCGCCGCTTTCAAAAGATCGATGCAGACGACTTTAGAAAGAGACTGGTCACCGCTGGTCCAAACCCTCGCGCCAAAGGATGAAGAGCAAACCTACATTTACATTCGGGACGCCGGCAGCAAGTTTCACGTGCTCGTTGTCACGATTGAGCGACACGAGGCGACCGTGATCCAGGCCACGTTGGCGCCGGACATCCTGGCGCAGCTAATGAAAGATCCAGGCGACATTGCCAAGGCCCTGACCGAAGACGCAACTATCAACGACCATTAGAGCGGTGCAGTAGCCCGACCGTGAGGGAGGGCGTAAGCAGGAGAAGACTATGAACTCACTAACACAACCCGTATCTCACGCAAAGGCGCAAAGGCGCAAAGCAAGGCTCATGAATCGCACTTCGGTGCTTTCGGTCGCTCTTTTCCTAACTCTTTTCACTGCGCCTTCAGCGTCGGCGCAGGAAGTCGCCGACACCATTCGCGTGCGCACGCGCGTCGTCTTTATGGACGCTCTGGTAAAGGACAAGAAGTCCGGCGTCCCTGTCACGGATCTCAAGCTGGACAACTTCGAACTGTTTGACGAGGGCCAGCCGCGGGCGATCTCTTACTTTACCCGCGAAGGTCAGGCGCGCAAGCCGCTGGCCATGGTCCTGATTCTCGATCTACGCGACGACGGCGCGGGCCGCTACCTCAAGCGCGAAGAGGTCCGCAAAGCTATGGTCGAAGAACTGGCCAAACTCCCGCCGGGCGATGAAGTTGCCATCCTCGCGATTAACCTGAATAGCGTGGACGACAAAACAGCAGTGATCAGAAACGGAAAGGCTCTTTGGCTCACCGAGTTCACGCGTGATCGCGCGCAGATCGAAACTGCCCTGGCCCGAATTCCGGCGCTCGTCGCGCCCGCTCCTGAGTCTGATCAGAAGGATGCCGCGAAACACGATGAGAAGAGTCCTGATCGCGAGAGCAGCATGAGTGTGAGTGTGAGTTCGGACACGAGCGAAACCAAAAAGCCGGACGAGGCTGCCGAGGTCAAGCCAAAAAAAACCGAGGTACTTGAGACGGAGACAATCAAAGCCAAAAACGGCGCGGTGATCACCCGAACAATCCAGAAAGACGGATCGGTAAACGTCAAACGCGTAAGCAGCAACGGAACGATGACGATCCAATTGGACGACATCTATGACATGGCCGGCGCCACGCGCGACGCAACTCAGATGGTCGAGTCGAAACGGCCTAACTCTCAGGCCACGATCGTCTGGCTATCGGATGGGATCGCTCCGATCTTCAAAGAAGACATCGACGCCACTGAGCAGATTCTGATTCGGCAGAACGCGATCTTCAACACGCTGACAGTCGACATGCGTACGCTCTACAAGTTCCTCCTCCCCATCGGTCAACCTTTGGCCGGGTGGGCCGGGCTCAGCCTGGCCGGCAGTGCCAAGCGTCTGGCCAGACAAAGCGGAGGTGAATCCGTCCATGTCGGACGTGTCAAAGACTACGGCGCGGGGCTCGCGAAGATCATCGGCAATCTTACCGCGCGATACAGTCTCGGCTTTGCGCTCAAAGAAGAAGAAAAAGACGACGGACGCATGCACGAACTTGCCGTCCGGGTAAAAGCGCTCGACGCCAAAGGCAAACAGCGCAAGTTAGAAGTCGCATCACGGCGCGGCTACTATATGCCCAAGAGCGATGCCGATCAGGCCGCAACCAACAAGTAGCGCCAGCCTCATCAAATCAGTAGAATGGAGCTTCGTCAGCGTCCAGATGATCAGTGTGTCCAGGATAGACGCGCTGATCATCGGAAATCGTTATGAAGCTTTTCACCATCGAAGAAGCCAATTCCCTGCTCCCCAGCGTTCGGCCGATCGTCAGATCAATTCAGCGCTCGCATCGCCGTCT
Source organism: Pyrinomonadales bacterium (assembly GCA_038210455.1). Classification (GTDB taxonomy): domain Bacteria; phylum Acidobacteriota; class Blastocatellia; order Pyrinomonadales; family Pyrinomonadaceae; genus UBA11740. Next base: position 209,606 of record JBBQWP010000003.1, read on the forward strand.
GATTTCATTTCAAACGACAGCCAAGCACGCGGCCGAAGGCGCGGAGAGCGGCGGCGGCGGCATGATCCAGGGGCCAAGATACGCCCGGCTGCTGGTTGATTTGTCGCTGGGAACAGGTCAATTGGAGAGTTTGGGCGTGCAACTGAAAGACTACTCGCAGGGGCTGATTGATTTTCCGTCGATGCGCGAAGGGCGCGTTGTACTGCTCTGTTGGAAGGCCGACGAAGGCGATGAACTCGAATGGTGGCACGACCTCGAAGCCGGATTCGGCGGTCGCCAGCCGCTCTAGTGGCACAGACTTTAGTCTGTGATCCGCCTTCCATCATTCACCACAGACTAAAGTCTGTGCTACTACAACCTCAAGCCCTGCTATATTTTCTCGTTGACTACTTAAAGTAAAGTCTGATACCATCCGCCTCGAATAGCGAAGGCCTTGGGCCGTTTGGATCGTTGCCCGGCCTGGTTTGATTTACCGAGCAGACGGAGACTCTTGCGAAGCAAGATTGGCGACGTTGCTCACCGTTGCAACTTAGATACTGCCCCGTATCTCAGTCACGATCCATCATGCAAGAACCCCTACCGAATTCATCGATCGAAAAAGTTATTAATGACAGTGGACTTGTCGACGCTCTTTGTGACGAACCATTGAATCGGGCCGACGCAAAGCCACAAACGTCTACCTTGATCTCTTTCCCTGGCACGACGCGGCCCATGCCAGAGTGGCGAAAACAGTTGAGTCAGCGCGTCCGCGAAGTCCAGGAACGGCGCGCGCGCGAAGCCGCCGAAGAAGCCGCCGCCGCGCAGGATGCCGGCGCCGTTTCGTGTGCGCTGCCGTCCGTTCAGCTTGAGTTGGTTCCCAATCTTGAACAAACGGTGATGAACCCAATCGTCTCAAAGGCACTGGAGCGAATCGAGCGAGCGCGACGTCCGGACCAGGTCATCAGCGGTTTTGCCGGAGCAGCTACCGCCCCCGCCTTAGAACCATTGGCACCACTCGCGGAAACCGAGATCAACGATCCCAAACCGGTCGAGACCAAACCGAAGCTGACAGTTGTCGCTCCTTTGAAGCCCGAGCCCGAAGAGCCTGAGACGGTCGGACCCGCAAAGATCAAGATGGAAGTAACTGAGCGCAAACCGGTGCGCATGATTTCCGATCGAGTTGACGACGTCGCGCTCTCTTACCTCGAGACGTGCCTGTCCTTGCCGGCACTGGAGATCGAGACGACCAACGAGAGCGCGGGCTTCGGCCGCCGGGCCATCGCGGGCACTCTTGATCTGTTGTTGGTAGCTCTAATGGTTTCGCCGGCGGCGGCTGCGATTCAATTCTCTGGTGGCGTGTGGTCGGACCCGCGAGTCATCGGCTTAATCAGCGGCATCGCAGCCGTAACGATGTTCGCTTACTTCACCGTCTCCATCGCCCTGACCGGCCGGACTTTGGCCATGCGAATCTTTTCTCTGCGCACCATCGACCTGCGAACGGGGTTGATTCCCACGGGAGGTCAGTCGATCAAGCGCGCAATCGGTTACATCTTCGCGCTGGCCGTGCTTGGTCTGGGAGTGCTCTACGCGTTTATCGATCCCGACCGCCGCACAATCTACGATCGCTTTTCCAAGACCATCGTAATCCGCGATTAAGCCGGCGCGCACGCACAAACGGAGCGCACGCACAAACGGAGCGCACGCATTAACGGAGCGCACGCATCCCTGCGTGCGGTACGCCGGCATCCTGCCGGCGTTTATGTGCTAGTTTCTCCATGAACCCATGGACGATCAAGCAATCAAGGAAATAGTCGCCGAAATCCAGCCGTTGATCGTCGGCCGCGCGCCCGGCAAAATATTCCAGCTCTCGCCACTCGCGCTCGTGATCGACTTCAGGCTCCGCGATCACGGTGATCTTTTCATTAGCGTCGAGCCGGCGCAGCCCCGAATGTATCTAGTCAGGCGCCGAGTGCGCGAACTGGAAAAGCAGAGTATTCCGCTGACCCAATTCGCCCAAAGCCTGCGAAAGGAGCTGGCCAATACAACATTGGGATCGATCGAGAAAGATTCCGACGATCGGATTATTTCGTTTCACTTTTCCGGAACAGACGAGTTAGGCCAGCAGATCGAGCGCACTATGATCGCCCAGTTGACCGGGCGCGCGGCAAACCTATTCTTGATCGATCGACAGGGAGTCGTTACCAATCAAGCTCGCGAAGGCAAAGGCCCGGGTCAAAAGATCGGCGACGTGTATCAGAAGCCTCCCGCAGCCGGCGGACGCTCCGCAACGACCGGCGACGGCGAGTTGATCAAGATGATTCGCGACGGCCGGCACGAATCAGCTTCCGCCGCCGCGGATGCGTACTTCACTTCCCTGCTGCTCCGCCAAGCCTTCGACAATCGTGCCGGCGCCGCGCGCGCCGAACTGAAAAAGAAGATTACACACCACCGAAAGTTACTCAAACAACTCGAACAGGATTTGGCCGGTCACGCCGATGCGGCGCATCACAAACGTTTAGGCGACCTTTTGCTGGCAAATCTAAGTACTGCGCGGCGACAAGGAACGCGGGTCGTCTTGATTGACTATTTTGCCGCCGACGCCACCCCTGTCGAGATTGAGATTGACGAGCAATCGACGCTCCCCGAAGAAGCCGAGCGCCGCTTTGCGCTCTACTCCCGCTCAAAGCGGGCGGTGAAGCAAATCACTTCACGCACCGCCGCTGTTCGCTCAGAGTTGGATCTACTCGACGCGCACCACGAAGCATTAGAGAGGATAATCGCCGCGCGCGATGAAGCAAAGCTCGATCAGTTCACCGCGAAGAAATCTGCACCTGCGGCCCGCGCGCGCGGGTCAAAGGCCGAGAAGAGGATCCCGGGCACCCGCAGCTATCTTTCTTCGGATGGCTTTGAGATTTTGGTGGGACGAACCGCGCGCGACAATGACTATCTAACTTTTAAGGTCGCCAAACCGAACGACCTTTGGCTGCACACCGGCGACTATTCCGGTTCGCATGTGGTCGTGCGCAACGCAACTCGCAAAGACGTTCCCCATCGCACGCTTATCGAAGCGGCCCAGCTTGCCGCCAACTTTTCCCGCGCGCGCAAAGATCCCAAAGTTGACGTGCACTACACTCACCGCAAGTTTGTTTCGAAGCCGAAAGGCGCCGCGCCCGGGCTGGTGCGGTTGACGAGGTTTAAGAACATTACTGTGGCCCCGAAGGAAGCTGTCGATCGAATTTGATGGCGAGCCCTTCCTGGTCGGGCTTCTGAAACGAGTGGAGCAACTAAGCGGTGTTCCCAGTTTCAACCGGAAGTTCAATTCGAAAGGTCGTGCCCTTCCCCGGCTCGCTCTCAACTTCGATGGTCCCGCCGTGCAGATCGATGATTTGTCTGACGATTGAGAGACCCAAACCGGTGCCGCGTTTCTTGGTGGTAAAGAAGGGCTCGAACAGGCGGGCTTGCGTCGCGGCGTCCATGCCGGTACCGACGTCGGTAATCAGAATGCATACTCTGTCGCTCGTGCGGGCGGGCGCTTCAATCGATTTGGATCTATTGTCGGACTCGACCGGTTCGGTGGTAATTTTTACCGGTGACTTCGCCTCACTGGCATCGATGGCGTTCCCGATCAGATTGACAAAGACTTCGCGCAACTGTTCCTCATCCCAATTCCCACGCGCCGCATCGCGAGCGTAATTCTTTTCCACCGGCGTCTCCTTTTCCTTGATGCGATCGGCTACTAGCTCAAGGCTCGAATCGATCAACTCGTGCAGGTCAATCTCGGCCGCATCTAATTGTCGACGCCGCGAAAACTGGGTCACGTCAACGACCAGCTTGTTCAGGTGCTGAATCCCTCGTTCCACCAAACTCATGGTCTTGAGCGCGTCTTCGGTGACCATGTATTCGCGCAGCATTTCGATTCCCAGACGAATGCTGCCCAACGGGTTCTTGATTTCGTGAGCCAGTTGCGCGGCTGCTTCGCCAACTGCCGCCAGCGCCGCACCGCGCCGCAAAGCAGTCTCGGCCTTGGCCGCTTCAGTCGCATCCACCAGCGTGAGGATCTGGCCATGTTCGCCGTCGATCTCCAGCGGTGAGGAGTAGACATCAAAGGCGCGCTCCGCACCGTCCACGTCCAGATTCCAGCGGCCGCGATACGTCGCCACCTCGACATGCGACGCCGCCGCGGACTGCAACAGCCTGGCGCGTTCCGCCGAACCGACGTCTTCGTAAATCGACGCGCCGATGGTCGTCTGGGGAAAGATGCGCAGGAACGCCGTGTTCGCGCTGCGAATGCGATCGCGTCGATCAATTGCCGCGACCGCGCTGACCATGCCTTCCAGCATTTGATTGCTGAACTCGCGCTCACGGCGCGCGGCTTCAGTACTCCTCATGGTCTGATGAAAACGCCGTTGCACCTGCCAGATGGTGGCCACGGCCACACCCAGACCTGCGAACAGCGCGAGCAGATTCCAGATCCGAATCGATCGCGTGGCCGCCTTCTGCATCTCTTCAGCACGTGCAAAGACCTGTTCCTGCTCGACCGCCGAATCCTTGATTTTCTGATCCAGTTCGACGTCGACGTCACGGAACTTTGCAAAACCCTCTCGCGAGTATCGCTCTTTGTCTTTCGTAATCTCGAGATAGGCGGCGAAATCGTCACGCAACTTCTGCCACTTTGGGTAATCAGCGAGCTGCGCGCGATCTAATAGTGGCAAAAGGGTGGCCGTGTCGTCTCGCGCCGTAGCCAGACGCAAATCGAAAGGCGGAGTCAATTCGCGGCGGGCATCTGCCTCCATCCGTCTACGCGCTTCGGTATCGAGCTTGGTGACCGCCACGCGAAGCTGCAGGAGCAAACCAACTCTGGCCGCATGTGCGTGTTCAAGGCTAAGGGCATCGCGGCTGGTTTCCTCCAGGCGTCTCACACTCAAGCTGCCGAGAACCAAAATCAGGAGCAAGACGAGCGCGAAGCCGGCGACCAACGGCACCAGAGTTGGATCGATCCGGGCCTCTTTCTTAGTGCCAGGAGCGGGCGGCACGACTCGTCGATAGACGACCTCGCCGTCAGACGGTTGAGTTGGTTTTTTGTCGGCCATTGATTCTAAGAGGAGCCCTCCCTAACGGTCGGGCTACTGCCCCGTCTGCTCACTCGCTCACTGCCCACTGCTCACTGCTCACTGCCCACTGCTCACTGCTCACTGCCCACTGCTCACTGCTCACTGCCCACTGCCCTCAGTGCTTCGCGTCCATCCAATTGTCGCCGATGCCGGTCTCAGCCACCAGGGGCACGTCGATCTCAACTGCGTGTTCCATCTCGCGCTTCAAGGTCTCGGCCACCTTGTCGGCTTGGTTGGCTGGACATTCGACCAGCAACTCGTCGTGCACCTGCATCAGGATTTTCGCGTTCAGGCCTTCACGCCGAAAAGCGTCTTCGACATGTAGCATAGCAATTTTCACGATGTCGCTGGCAGTGCCCTGGATCGGCATGTTGATGGCTTCGCGCTCAGCCGCGCGGCGGATGTTGGCGTTGCGATCATTGATTCCCGCCAGCGGGCGAATGCGTCCATAGAGCGAGCGCACAAGCCCCTGCTCACGCGCCTGCACCGGAATCTCCTCCATGTAGCGGCGCACGCCTTTGTAAGTCGCATAATAGTCGTCGATCACTTTGCGCGCTTCCTGCCGGCTAATGCCCACGCGTTGTGACAATCCCCAGGGCTCGATCGCGTAAGCGATCGCAAAGTTTACGATCTTGGCAAAGCGCCGCGCTTCTTTCAGCTCTTCATCCGTCTTTGCATTGAAGACCAGACGCGCCGTGCGCGAGTGGATGTCTTCGCCTTTTTGAAAGGCGTCGAGCATTACTTCATCGCGCGTGATGTGCGCCAGCAAACGGAGTTCGAGCTGAGAATAATCCGCTGAGATAAGTTTGTTGCCAGGCGCAGCCACGAACGCGCGCCGGATGCGGCGGCCGAGTTCGGTGCGAATCGGAATGTTCTGTAAGTTCGGCTCGCTCGACGACAACCTGCCGGTTGCCGCGACGGTTTGATTGAGTTGACCGTGAATGCGTCCATCGGCGGCGATCTGATGCGGCAACGCGTCGGTATAGACGCTCTTTAACTTGTCCAATTCGCGGTACTCAATGATTAGTTTCGGCAGTTCGAACGTCAGCGCCAACTCTTCGAGGACGGCTTTGCTGGTCGAGACGCGCCCCGTCGAAGTCTTGCGCCCCGACAGAATGTTCAGCGACTCAAAACATTCGGCGACCTGCTTCGGCGAGTTAATATTGAATTCGCGACAGGCAAGTTTGTAAATATTGTCGGTGAGCCGCGCCAGTTCCTCGCCGAGATGATGAGACAAATCGTTCAGGACGTTGAGGTCGACGCGAATGCCGGCCTGCTCCATCCGATAAAGCATCGGCGCCAGCGGCAGTTCAATTTCGCGATAGATGCTGCCGAGATCCTTTTCGTCAATTCGTTGGCGTAGAACGCGCGCCACTTGCGCCGTCAAATCCGCGACTTCCGCAGCTTGCCATCCGGTTTCGCTCCAGCCTTCGTAGGCCGGGCCGCCACTCTCCGCTCCCACCGATTCGCGCGCCAGGTCGGATAACTCGTACTTGCTGCGCGTCGGATCGATCACATAAGCGGCGATTAGCGTGTCGTCCGACACGCCTGCCAACTCGACACCGAGCGGCGTAAGTAACGCCGTGGCTCGCTTCAGATCGTGCACGGACTTTTCGATCAATCCGTTACTCAGCAATTCTCGCATTGCCTCCAGCGCTGCGTCTTTGCCTTCGGCAAAATTGTCCAGATCGACGAACGCTGACGTGCCGGCGCGCTGTGAAAAGGCGAGACCGTGGGCATGGCCGTCATGCGTGCTCTGCTGCTGTCCCGCGCCCGCCGGCGAAGAGTTCGAGATGGCCAGCCCGACATGTTCAGCCTGCCACAACTGCTCGATGAGGGCTTTGAGCTCCGCCTGATTTCGGACCATTGAATATTGCCGCACTCCGGCTACCTTCGCGGCCGCGACTGCTCCATCGGCAAATTCATTCGTCAGCGCCGTGAACTCCATTTCGCGAAATAACTCGTAAGCGGCGGACCGATCCGGCGGTCGTCTTTCAAGTTGATCCAAATCAAGATGCACGTCGACATCGATCCTGATCCGTGCCAGCTCGCGCGATTGGCGAATTAGCTCGGCATTGTTCCGCAGAGATTCGCGATACGTTTTGTGCTTAACTTCCTCAGCATGCTCGATCGCGTTATCAATCGATCCGTAGGTCTGAATCAGTTGCACCGCCCCTTTCGAGCCAATGCCCGGCGCGCCCGGAATGTTGTCCACCGAATCGCCCATCAAGCCGAGCAGATCGACAACCTGGCCGGCCGTCACACCGAACTTTTTTTCGACCCAGGCTTCGTCACACCATTCAATGGGCGGCACCGGTTCCTTGCGTTTGATGACTTGCGAATTCTGCCGCATACAAACGATCAGCGGGTCGCGCACCAACTGACACATGTCTTTGTCATTGGAAACGATCACCGACTGCAATCCCTGATCTGCCGCTTGAGACGCCAGTGCGCCAATCACATCATCGGCTTCGAAACCCGGCACGCTAAGCATCGGCACATTGTAAGCTTCGCAAAGGCGTTTGATGTAAGGCATTTGCGAAGTCAGATCGTCGGGCATTTGTTGGCGGTTGGCCTTGTAATCGCTGAACGTCTCGTGCCGAAAAGTTTTTTCGCCCGACTCAAAGACAGCCGCGATGTATTTCGGCTGCTCGTCCTGAATCAGCTTCCGCAGCATGTTGGTGAAAATATAGACGGCCTGCGTTACCTGGCCTTTTGAATTCGACAGCGGCGCCGCCCGGTTGGCCATGGGGGCATAGAAGGCGCGAAAGATATGCGACATCGAGTCGATGAGAAAGACTCGTTCAGCCGGCTTGGCTCCGGCAGGGGAACTCTTCGGTGGCATTATGAGGTCGATCATAGGGTGGCGCTTTGAGGGTGTCAATTTGTGCTGAAGAGGGGATCGACTTTGCGCCTTCCGATTTTCTTGGCGCCTTTGCGTGAAACTCAGACGGTTCGCTGTTTCTCGCAAAGGCGCAAAGGTACTACTTAAGACGCAAAGAAAAACTCAAGCCCAATGAATCAATCTAGTGGCATCCTTGCCGCGTGAGTGCGCACAGTCGTAGCGGCTCCGCCACGCGCGCGATCACAATCATTCACTTTTTGTACTACTCTGGGAGGGCATAGGCATTGCACTGAGAATTTCGCCCAGCTCAAGTTCTCGCGAATGAAACAATCGAAACACACAAGCGCACGCCAAACAACGCTGGCCGGATCGGTCGAAGCCCGCGGCGTCGGTCTGCATACCGCGGTTCCGGTCCAGGTGCGTCTGATGCCGGCGCCGCCTGACACCGGATACGTTTTCCGCCGCACGGATCTCGGAGGTTTTGAAATCCCGGCGACGGTCGAGTCGGTCGCCCATTGCAGTTACGCGACTACGCTGATGCGCACCGGCGTGATGCTTTCGACTGTCGAGCATTTGCTGTCCGCCTTGCGCGGCTGCGGCGTCGACAACGCGTACGTTGAAGTCGACAACCTGGAAGTTCCGATCATGGACGGGTCGGCCGAAGCGTTCGCTGAGATGATCGAGAGCGCCGGTCTCGTCGACCAGCCGATCGCACGCCGCGCGCTGATGGTCCGGGAAAAGGTTTCGGCCGTCTCTGGAAATCGCAGCATCAGCATTGAGCCCGCTGATGGTTATGAGATCGATTGCGTCATAGACTTCCCTCACCCGCTGATCGGCGTACAGCATCGCTCGGTGACTTTGGATAACGGTTCCTTTGCGCGTGAGATCGCGTCCGCGCGAACGTTTGGCTTTATCGAAGAAGTCGAGGCACTGCGCCGCGCGAATCTGATCCGCGGCGGTTCACTTGATAACGCAATCGTTCTGACCAGACACGGCATGTTGAATGAAACCGGCCTGCGCTGGTCTGACGAGTTCGTGCGTCACAAGATTCTTGACATCATTGGCGACCTGGCGCTGCTGGGCATGACTCTGCTGGGCCGGGTGACGGCCGAGCGCAGCGGACACCTGCTGCATGCCGCGCTGATGTCGTCACTGCTGCGGAATCGCGCCGCCTGGGAGATTGTTGATTTGCCCGCTGCGAAAGAGGCGCCGGCGCCTGTGCCCGTAGCGCTCGGTGTTCAGAGTACCGACTTCAGTCGGGCTTTTGGCGAGCAAGAACCGAACTAAGTTGGTAAATCTTAACCTCGCCGTTACAAAACCCGCCGTCCTGTCTGCTAAAATCAGAACGCATTAAACGTTTTAAGATGTAGTGGCATCCAAGGCTGCGTCTTACTTTCGCTGGAGGCTTCTTAAGTTGATGAAACATCCCATAACGCTCGCCCTGCTCTTTGGCCTGGCTTTGGCATTCTCTGCTTCTTCGAGGCTGCAGGCGCAACCGAGAACCGGCACCGCGATCCAGGAAACCGAAGACGAATTCAAGGTCACTACGTACAAGAGATTCGTCGAGAATCGCGAGCCAAACCCAGCCGCGGCTTATCAGGCTGCCAAAGCTTACATGGCCCGCTATAACAAGGAAGACGATCAGTACACGCGCTATCTGAAACAGTGGATCAGCGCCTTTGAAAAGGACGAGCGTCAGGACAATCTGCTGCGTTCGATCTATGGCGAGAAGAACTACTCCGCGGGTTTCGGGTTGGCGAAACAGGTTCTGACCGACGATCCCGAAGACATTAAGGCGCTGATCGCGCTTGGCTATGGCGGCTACCTCTCGACCATCAACGCCAAGAACGAGACCTTCAACGCCGACTCAATCCGCTATGCTCAGAAAGCAATTCAGTTACTCGAGAGTGGCAAGACACCGGACGCCTGGGAGCCATTCAAGAGCCGGGAAGATGCGATCGCGTCGCTGAATTACGCCATCGGCTTTATCGATTTGAAGCCGCACCCGGAAGAAGCGATTAGCCGCTTTATCAAAGTTATTAATATTGATAGCGACCTCAGAAAGACTCCTTCGACGTTCTATTTGCTTGCCGTCGCGTACGAGCAAGGGCCGTACAAGAGACTGTCCGCCGACTATACCAAGCGCTTTGCGGATCAACCTGAAACGCCGGAGAGCAAGGCCGCGCTTGAGACGCTCAATAAAGTGATGGATCGCATCGTTGACGCCTACGCGCGCGCGGTGGCTCTGGCCGCAAACGATCCGCAGCAGCAGGCCAAAAAAGCCGAGTGGACCAAACGGCTCACTGATCTCTACAAGTTTCGGCACGAGAACTCTGACGCCGGGCTGAACGAGTTCATCGCCGGCGTGCTGGCGAAGCCTTTGCCGCAACCATAACTTAGTGGCACAGACTTCAGTCTGTGATTGCAGGTGACCGAATCACAGACTGAAGTCTGTGCCACTGCTTGCTGCCTTGACAACCCATCCTGAATCCTTAGAATCGAAACTCGTTGAAAAAGCGGGAGTAGCTCAGTGGTAGAGCATCGCCTTGCCAAGGCGAGGGTCGCGAGTTCAAATCTCGTCTCCCGCTCCAAATTCAGGAATGAAGGCGGAAGCGTGAAGGATTGGTTTTCAGTTTTTGGTTTTCAGTGTTGTAGCCGCTAAATTGGCGGTTGGGGCTGAGGACTGCAAACTGAAAGCTGGAAACCTTCATCCTTCCGCCTTTTTTCTTTTGTCCTTGCAGAATGGCGGCGTAGCCAAGTGGTAAGGCAGAGGTCTGCAAAACCTTTATTCATCGGTTCGATTCCGATCGCCGCCTCCATATAACCTCACATAAATCGAAAGATCCCGGTCCGAAGCAGCCGCGAAGATCGTCAGCATGAGCCGGAATTGAATTGGCGGTTAGGCTCGTCGCCGACGAGGGACCAGAAGGACATTCATTGGCGCCAGGGGTTGGGTCGCGCGACCCGCTATGTGCGGCGACACACACATAAATAAAGGGGGTTGACGGCGTCGCTTCCGATCGTATAAAAAGTTGGCCGCTCACTAAGTCTGGCGCCCCAGCGCAACGGAGGATCTATTTTGTCTCCTTTGTCTCTGCTCCGTTGTCTTGCTAGAGAAGGTCAGCCTCGCCACTGCGTCGTTCTTGAAATCATGGTGGAAGGCGCCAGCGGTGACCTGATTGCCGAGCATGTTCCTCAACAAGCCTGCGGATGGCTTTGCACTTCAGATTAGAAACCAGGAATACCCATGCCAATCCCAACCGAACCAATTGGAAGTATTCCCAGACCTCTCGAACTCATCGAGAGGATAGCGGCGTCGGGTGACGACGCGGATCCAGCTTTGGAGCCGCTGTACGAGGCGGCGATTCGCGACACCATCGAGCGATTTGAGTCGACTGGATCTCCGGTGATTACCGATGGCGAACAGTGGAAGAACCACAACTTCTGGACCTATGCCGTGCATGGGCTTCCAAACATCGCGCCGGACGGCTTCAAGATTCCCTTCTCTGCTGGGCACACTCGACGAATGCATCGGCTCACCGCCGGTCCGTTTCGATATCAGACGTCTGCCGATCGCTATCTCGACATCGCGCTTCGTTATGCGCACGTGCCGGTGAAACAGGCGGTCATCTCGCCATCGGCCTTGAGTCTGATGTATCCGGCCGAAGAAATCCCAGGTTATTCGCGCGAGCAATTCATTGACGATCTGTTGGATGAGCACGTGCGCGAAGTGCGCCGCTGCCTGGAAAAGGGCGCGCACTCAGTTCAGATCGATTTCACCGAGGGACGGCTGGCGGTCAAGCTCGATCCCACCGGTAATCTCCTGAACAGCTTTATTGATTTGATCAATCTTGCTTTGGCGCGATTCTCTGACGATGAGCGCCGACGCATTGGCGTGCACACCTGTCCCGGTAGCGATCGCGACTCGACTCACAGCGGCGAGGTTGACTATTCCGAACTGTTGCCCAGCCTGTTCGATCTAAAGGCGGGGAATTTCCTCATCGCGTTGGCAGGCGAGAAAGATCGTACCCGCGTTTTGAGGATCATTGCCGAATGCATGAAACCGGATCAGAAGATTTTCGTTGGCGTCGTCGATCCAATCAATCCGCGAATTGAAACCGCCGCAGAAGTTTGTGACCGCGTCCTCGAAGCAGCCCAATATATTCCGATCGAGCAATTGGGAACTACGGACGATTGCGGATTCTCGCCTTTCAGCGATGATACTTCGACCAGCCGCGACACTGCCTTTGCCAAAATCCGGGCGCGCGTGGAGGGGACTGCACTGGCAGCCGAAAAGATCAAGAACGGCAATGGAAACTGAAGAACGCGAAGAAGAACTACTACGCTCTGTGGCGATTGAGAATGCCAGAAGCATCCGGCGCGCTCGCGATCGTGCCGAGCACGAACTTGCCCGGATTCAGGAAGCGTTGCGCGAGAGCGAAGCCTGGCTGCGCCTCGCGCTTACCAGCGCCGACATGGGCACTTGGCGCGCAAATCTGGGAACCGGCCTGGGAACGCGTGATGCGAATCTCAACCGGATTCTGGGACTTGGCCCCGTCAGTTCCACCCAGCCCATCGAAGATCGTTTCCGGCTGATTCACCCCGAAGACAGAGACGCAGTCATTGCTGCCTGGCAGCGCGCGATCGACGACAGCGGCGTTTATCAGGCGGAGTTTCGCGTGCTGCGAGATGACGGCACGGTCGGCTGGCTGCGCGAACAGGGACGCCTGATTGTTGGCAACGACGGCGCCTCCGATTTCATTACCGGAGTGACCCTCGATATCACTGCGAACAAACAAGCAGAGGAAGCGCGAGCCACCCTCGCGGCCATCGTCGAGTCATCGGATGATGCGATCGTCAGCAAGGACCTCAACGGTGTCATCACGAGCTGGAACCGCGGCGCGGAAGGTCTCTTTGGCTACACGGCTGAGGAGGCGATTGGGCAATCCGTCTCAATGCTGCTTCCCGCCGACCGGCTCGATGAAGAACCAGAGATTCTCAAGCGGCTCCGCCTCGGAAAGCGCGTCGAACATTACGAAACAATCCGCAGGCGTAAAGACGGCACCCGGATCGACATCTCGTTGAGCGTTTCTCCCATCAGCGATGAACGCGGCCGGGTCGTAGGCGCTTCGAAAATTGCCCGTGACATCTCGGAGCGCAAGCGGGCGGAAGCTGAACTCAAGGCCCTGATGATTCGGGAGCAGGAAGCTCGTACCTCGGCTGAAGTCGCCAACCGCGTCAAGGATGAATTTCTGGCTCTGGTATCGCACGAACTGCGCACCCCTCTGAATGCGATCGTCGGATGGACGCTGTTGCTGAAGAGCGGGAAACTGGATCAGCCCGAGATCGAACGAGCAATCCAGATCATCGATCGCAACGCCAAGGCGCAGGCAATGATCATTGACGAACTGCTCGACGTCTCGCGCATCATCAGCGGCAAACTGAAGATCGAGATGAAAGCGGTCGATCTGCCGAACGTGATCGAGGCGGCCATAGATGGGGTTCGCCCGAGCGCAGACGCCAAAGCCATCGAGATCATCTATTCGCTCGATTCGCAGGCGGGCCCTGTGACCGGAGATGCCGTTCGTTTACAACAGGTAATCTGGAACCTCCTGACTAATGCGATCAAATTCACCCCTAAAGGCGGCCGCGTCGTCGTCGGGCTGAAACGAAGCGCAACTCACGTCCAGATCATTGTCACAGATAACGGCGAGGGTATTCCGCCAGAGTTCCTCTCCCAAATCTTTGAGCGTTTTCAACAGGTCGACAGTTCATCAAAGAGGATGCACGGCGGTCTGGGCCTCGGCCTTTCGATCGTTCGCACCCTGGTCCGGATGCATGGCGGCAGCGTTCAAGGCGAAAGCGAGGGAAAGGGTCGCGGGGCGAAGTTCACGGTCAGCCTCCCGCTCATGGATGGCGCGCCTCCTGATGGTCTTGACGTTGACTTTGAATCGCACGCGCCCGGCGATGGCAAGGCATCCGGAAACTTGAAAACCAACGTCCTGAGCGGACTAAGGGTGCTTGCCGTTGACGACCAACTGGATACTCGCGATCTGATCAGTCTGACTCTTACGCGTCATGGCGCAGAAGTGCGGGCCTGCAGGTCCGTAGCTGAGACACTGAGGATGATCCAGGACTGGAAGCCTGAGATTATCGTGTCGGATATCGGTATCCCGGGCGAGGGTGGCTACGATCTGATTCGCAAGATACGGGCCCTCAAACTGGAAGACGGTGGACGGATCCCGGCTATTGCTCTGACCGGTTATGCGGGCGCGGATGACGAGCGAAAGGCCCGCGCCGCGGGCTACCAGGTTCAACTAACAAAGCCCATCGATCTTCGGGCACTAACTTCAACTATCGCGGAGCTGACGGGCAGAACCTAGCTGCGCTCCTCTGTACTTCTCAGCAATCGAACTTACTTCAAGAGTCTCACCAGCGCTCTTTCGGCCGGGTGCAACTGGTGACCGCGGTATGAGATCAGATTCTCCACCGTTTCAAAGTAACGCTCGATGACTTTTCCCTTCTCGAAAGAACTAATGATCCGCGGGGAAATGTAAGCCTTGCGGCAGACTGCGGGCGTGTTCCCCAGCAGTTCCGCGGTTTCATTAATTGCTGAGACGACCCATCCGCTGACTTCGCGTTTGTTTCCATTCGGACTAACCCCGAGACGTGCGAGGGCGCAAGCACAAGTAAGGGTCCCAGCCCATGTGCGAAAATCCTTCGCGCTAAATTTTTCGCCCATCACTTCCTTGATGTATTCATTTATGTGCTTCCTTTGCACATTAACTACCGAGCCTTCGCTATCTGCATATTTAAATACTTCGCGGCCCGGATGTTTGAGCAGTTCTTTCACGACGCGCGCGACCTTGGCGTCTCGAATCTCCCGGTACTGGCGGACCTGGGCTTTCCCGGGAAAGTCGAAAATGACGACTTTGCCTTTCACCGCCACATGCCTGGGCCGCAGCGTGGCTATTCCGTAGCTACCATTTTCGCGTGCATAGACTTGACTGCCGGGCCTCATGTAGCTGATCGAGAGAATTCTGACGATGCTGGCCAGCACCCGTTCTCTCCCCACGCCCTGGCCCCGCAAGTGTTTCGCGACCGTCTTGCGCATTGAAGGTAACGCCGCTGCAAACTGAAGCAGTCGCTTGAACTTTTTTAGTTCCTGATTTCTTACATGACTCTCGTGATAGAGATACTGCCAACGCCCGGCTTCATCTCTGCCGATCGCTTGCAGCCGTCCTCCGGCGGCGGAGTTGATGGCAACGTCTTTCCAGGCCGGCGGGATCTTGAGGTTTTTGATCCTGCGCAAATCTTCCGCAGTGGTTCTTCGTCGATCTGCTCTGCGGTAACGAAACCCGCGCTGAGGGGTGCCCAGTCGCAGGATGCCGGTCGTTCGAAGTCTTTCAACGTTTGTCATCTTGAAAGGTTAAGGATCACGGCGTCATCCTCGTCATGTCTTCTGTCAGAGCTGTCAGAGAATTAGCCAGTGGAAGTCGATTCTGCGACCTCACCGGTAGCGAATAGAAAAGCTCGCGCTTTGGAAAAGCGGCAACGGATAAACTCGTTGCCGCTTTCACTTTTCTGCGTATGACCGGAGTTTGGCTCCGGACTGTCCACGCTAGTTGGTCATGCACCCTTGGCTTTGCTCTTCCGGTACTTTCTCCTGGTTTCGTCTTCACTTCCCTGCGTGATGCCAGTGGCGTTGCCTCCTCCTTCGGCCGCACCTTTGACAGCACCAACCACTGCCCCTTTGACCGCGCCCACAACCACTGCGCCGACCACCTTCCTCGCTTTGCTGAGGACACCCGGTGATGATTTCTTCTTTGCTGACTTCCTGGCGACGCCCTTCTTTGCGGTAGGGGCGGATCGCGACTTGTTGCTGGCTGATTTCTTGCTCGATTTCTTTGATGGCATGTTTTTCTCCTTTGGATTTGTTTAGAGATCCGGGCCTCGTGCGCACTTGCTCAAACTCGACGACGGCCTTTGCGTCTCCACGGGCAGCGTGAGAACGCCACGCCGGGACCGCTGAGAATGACCGAGCCTAGGCCCGCCGGCCGGTGATGAGATTAATTACCAGCACGATTACGGCTATGACCAATAACAAGTGAATCAAGCCTCCGCCGATGTGGCCTATGAATCCAAGTAACCACAAGACCAGCAGAATAACGATAATGGTCCACAACATTGCTTTCGGTGCTCCTTTTTAGTGGGTCACAGTCATATCGATCAGCCGGGCCGCATACAAATCAACGACAAGATTGAACGACATGACGATGGCCGCGGTTTAATTGCCCCTATACAACTCTTGGATCGCGCTCGATGAACTACTCTTGTCTTACGTTTTCGGCGCCAAGTTCCTCGAGCAGCTTTTCGAGTTTGTCGGCATCATCCTTGTCAGCCTTCGCCTCAACCCCGATCAAGATGCCGCCGCCGCGAATCCCCGCGTCGTAAACCTTGGCCCGATGTTCCGGGATACCCGCGCCGACGAGCGCGCCGATGAGGCCACCGGTAGCGGCTCCTGCACCGAGACCGGCCAACGCGGCCACGATCGGTCCGGCGATGACTAACCCCAGGCCCGGCAACGCGAGGCTCGAACCCACGGCCAGGATCGCCGCCAGCGTTGCGCCGGCAACGCCGCCGACGGCGCCACCGACTGCGGCGCCATCTCCTGCGTGCGTGCCCGCGGCGAGCGCAAACTCCTTGCTGCTGGTCGCGTCCGACATCAACACGCTGATGTCGTCACGCGTGTACCCGCGCTTGATGATCGCATCCACAGCCGCCTCAGCCGCCGCCCGCGATTTGAAGAGTCCAGTAACTAATTTAGGTTTCGACATATGTTTTTCTCCTTGGTCCGATAGCGTTAGAGCATCTGCGCGCGAGCTTGCGCCGCACGGGCTGCGCCAATAGCCGTCTCGACTTTCTTGACCTCTTCGGGCGGCGGAAGCACCGCCGGCAATCCCAAAGACTTAATCCAAAGTTCTCTCGCCCACCCGGTCGTGTGATAGAGATGCTCGTCCTCTTCGTCTTCAACTTTCTCGTGCGCCTCACTTAACAGCTTAGCAACTTCACCCGACGCTTTCTTCGCCGCCTCGCCAATCAGGTGCCAGTTGAGGTGATCTTTTGTTTCGGCCAGCACGACCGACTCTGCCGCAACCAATTCGGCAGCGCCGTCCTCGCCCGATTTCAAGGCCATCTCCATTGCCTGGACCAAAGACTCGCCGATGTGACGCACAACCTGTCGTCCCGGGGTTTCCTCATCAGGATCCAGACCCATGGCATGCAAAACATCCTTCATGATCGTGACGTGATTCTTTGTCTGCTCGAGGTACTCTTCCCATTCTTCCTTCAATTCGTCGTTCTCAACGCACCGCAGGGCTGTCGTGTAAATCTGCACGCCGCCCAGTTCTGTTTCCAACGATTGATACAGAAGTTCCTTAACTTGCTCCTTCTTCATGAGTCCGCTTCCCCCCTTGAGTTTTCATATTCCTTCGCTGAGGAGGCTAGCAATATGCACGCCACAACTTTGATAGAGGCTCTGAGCGAGCCCTTCGCAGCGTGAAGTGCATCTGCAACTCTGGCTTGTGCTGGCCGTTCGGACTCTTACTTCTTTAGGGTTAAGCATCTTAGAAAACGAAGGCCCTAGTAGCTGGAAAGACGACTCAAGCGCGACTCGATCAGGGTTGTAAAGTAGGACATGGCCGTTGCCCGGAATGTACCGGACGGATACAGGTAAATTGCCAAAGAAACCCGCCGCCTGTCGCCGCCCGATCGGACGGGCAAGAAACCGCGCGCGTGAGGAATTTGCGAAACTGCTTCGCGACCTGAAGGCTACTGAAGCGTGACGACCATGGTCATGGAGTCGGTAGCGGGAGCGCAGCGACCGGGTCGCACTCTGCGCGATCTCGACCGTCGCGCGAATCGAGACCCCGTCGCTCCGCTCCGGGTACTGACCTCATTGGACGCAATTTGACCAGTGGGAGCAAGTCCTGCAGTTCATCAAAACAACCGTGGATGTTGCCGATGACAATGGTGCGGCCCATTCGGTACTCAGTAGGTCGCGCTATGAGATTAGTACCCGCTTGCCTGGCTCAATAACTAACTCATGGGTTTCTGTTCTTATGGTCAGCAAATGGAATGCCTCTTGCTTTGGTTCGTCGATCCGTTAGCAGGAATTGCGTACGTTGTCATCGGCTTGTCGATTGTTTGCCACGAAACCGCAACATACGACGCCGGACAATCTTCGTAGAATGCGGAAACAAAACTGGAAATCGGCCGTCGCGATGCTGAGACGGTTCTAAAACAATACAAATGACCCGACAACTGGCTGAAGCCATGCGCGAGCTGCGAACCAGCGCGATGACCGTAAGGCCCTTCTGCATTTGGGCTCGTGTATCCGGCGTCAGTTTGATGAGGAGCAAACCATGAAAAAGGAAAAGGTGCGGATTCTACTTGTCGATGACGAGCCGATGATGGCCGACTCTTTGAGGCAAAACCTCATCGACGAGGGTTATTCAGTTGACGTCGCCACCACGGGCGCGCAAGCAATTGAATGCTTCGACCAGGGCACGCACCAGATTGTCATCTGCGATCTCGTGCTGCCGGATACGGATGGCCTGGAAGTTATGCGGCACATCAAGGACGCGCGGCCTACCAGCGAAGTGATCATGGCGACGGGCTACGGCTCGATCGCCAAAGCGGTCGAAGCGACTAAAGCCGGCGCGTTCTATTTCGTCGAGAAGCCATTTGAGTTTGAAGAGATTCAGTTATTGATCGACAAGGCACTGGAGCATAACCAACTGGTAACCGAAACGGCCAGTATGCGCCGCCAACTCTCGACGCGCTCTGAGTATTTCAACATCATCGGCGGGTCGAGGAAGATGCAGGAGATCTACGAGACCATCGAAGCCGTTGCCAAGTCGGATGCCAACGTTTTGATCGTCGGCGAATCAGGCACTGGCAAGGAGCTGATCGCCAATGCGATTCATTACAACTCGCTCCGTTCAAAGCAACCCTTTATCAAAGTAAACTGCGCGGCTCTGCCCAAGGAACTGATCGAGTCGGAACTGTTCGGGCACACCAAAGGGGCCTTTACTGGAGCCCATTCAGAAAAGGAAGGTCTGGTTCAGCACGCCGCCGGCGGCTCTCTATTGCTGGACGAAATCGGCGAGATGCCGGTGCAGCTCCAGCCCAAACTTCTGCGAGTCCTGCAGGAACGGAGCTATCGAAAGGTCGGCTCGGAGAAGACCTACGCAGTGGATTTCCGCTTGGTTACTTCGACCAATCGCGTTCCGGCCGAGGCCATTCGCGACGGCTCGTTGCGCGACGACCTGTTCTATCGAATCTCAACGATCACGATAAACGTGCCGCCACTGAGAGAGCGCAATGAAGACGTGCAACTGCTCGCCGAACATTTCGTGGCACTGTATGCAAAGAAATACGAACGGCCGATCACGGGCCTGAGTGCGGCGGCCTACCGCCGTCTTTTTGAGCATCAATTTCCCGGCAACGTCCGCGAGTTGCAGAACATGATGGAGCGGGCCGTGTTGCTGGCAAAGGGCTCAAAGATCGATTCGATTGACCTGGCGTTGGACAAGACCGGTGCTGTTCGCGAGGAAGGAACCAACGCTGGTTGGGAAATACCAGCTAACATGACGCTCGAAGAGATGGAAAGGCTTCTCATCGAGAGCACTTTGAAACGCACCGGCGGAAACAAGCGGGCCGCAGCCAGTCTCCTCGGCATCTATCGACCGCGACTCTACAGCAAAATCAAGCGATACAACATCGATCCGGAGATGCTGAATCCGGCGTAGAGAAGAAAATACGGGCGAAAGATTTCACGTGCGCTTCAACCCGCGAAGCGGGAGCCGGCATAGAGTCTCGCACCGACATCGCTCTCATCGCGCGCTTGCCCGCGCCTGGAAACGGGGCTAATGTGTGCGCCATGATTCACGTCCATCGTCGTTCTGCTCTCTTCTCGTCCGTGCTCGCCGCGGTGGTTTGCTTTACGTTCAGCGCAGTTGCGCAACAGGCGCAACAGACCAGCCCGGATCTTTTTGTCGGTCTCCGCTGGCGCAACATCGGCCCGTTTCACGGCGGGCGCATCGCGGCGGTCACCGGCGCGATCGGGCAGGCGGGCGTGTTCTACGTCGGGGCGCCCGCCGGCGGCATTTGGAAAACGACGAGCGCGGGCGTGACGTGGTTCCCGATCTTCGATCAGTTCACCAACGTCGACAGCATCGGCGCGATTCAAGTGGCGCCGTCTGATCCCGACATTGTGTATGCCGGGACCGGCGACTCAGTGCAGGGTTCGCTGGGCGACGGCATGTACAAGTCGATCGATGCGGGCAAGACATGGACGCACATCGGCCTCGAAGACACGGTCAAGATCAACAAGATTGTCATCGATCCGAAGGATCCAAATCTCGTGCTCGCGTCGACACAGGGCGACGCGCGGCACAATGGCCAGGGCGTCTATCGCAGCACCGACGGCGGCAAGACGTGGCTGAACGTGCTCAAGCCGGAGAACGCGAATGGCACTCGCGACCTTGAGTACGCGTTCGACAAGCCGAACGTGATGTTCGCGACGAGCCAGGGCGCTGGCGGCGGCTTCGGTGGCGGAGGTGGCGGCGCTCCCGCGGGCCCGAACGGCACGGCGCTCTTCAAGTCCACTGATGCCGGCAAGACGTGGAAGAAGGTCGACACGCTGCCGCCATACACGGGACGTATTAGCGTCGCGATCGCGATGCACACCAACGGCGAGCGCGTCTACGTTGTTGGCGGCGCGCTTCAGGGCGGCTCGGGTTTGTATCGCTCAGACGATCAGGGTGCGACGTGGCAGCACATGGCCGGCAACGACACGCGCGTAGCCAACGGCCAGGGCGCGTTCAGCTCAGGCGTTTGGGTCGATTCACAAAACCCGGACATTCTCTACACGGTCAGCACCACCGTGTATCGATCGACCGACGGCGGCAAGACGTTTGCCGCCTTCAAGGGCGCGCCCGGCGGCGAGGACCCGCACGAAATCTGGATCGATCCGACCAACGGCCAGCGTATGTTGCTCGGCTTCGATCAGGGCCCGGCCGTCACGCTCGACGGCGGTCAGACCTGGAGCGGCTATTACCAAATCCCGATCGCGCAGCTCTATCACATCAGCACCGACACGAGATATCCCTACTGGGTGATGGGCTCACAGCAGGACACCGGCGCGATCATGACGCGCAGCCGCAGCGATTGGGGGCAGATCACTGTGGTCGACTGGCTGCCGCTGCCGTCATCCGAGTTCGGCACCGTGGTCGCCGATCCGCTCAAGCCCACGACTGTGTTCGGCGTGGGCTACGGCGCAGGCCAGGGCAACGGACTGATCAAGATCGATCTCGCAACGGGACAGTGGGGCAACGTAGCGCCTAATTTCGGGGCCGACTCCAATCTCTACATCGCGGGCCGCGATTTCTGGAAACGCTTCGACACTGCGTTCGATCCGAAAGCGTTGTACGTCGGCTACAACTGCATTCTCGTGACGCGCGACGGTGCGCAGACGTGGAAGGCTTTCAGTCCCGATCTGACCACGCCGAAAAGTCAGCCGATGGTGCCGTGCGGCGTCGCGTCCGCGGCGACTCCGCCGGCCGCACAGAGAGCGGGAGCTCCGGCGGCTTCACCCACGCCCACTCCGGCGGCACCGGGTGCGGGGCGCGGTGTCGTACCAGGATCGATCTCCGATTTCTCGATCTCAACCGTCAAGCAAGGCGTCGTCTGGTCGGGCAGCAGCTCGGGACAGATCTACAACACGATGGACGGCGGCAAGACCTGGAACAATGTGACGAACTTTACTGACCTGCCGCCCAACGCCAACTTCGTCACCGTCGAAGCCGGACACAGCGACGTCAATACGGCCTACGTGCTCGCGAACCTCGGCTTTGTCCGTGGTGTCGCCGCGCCAACGACGGAGCAGCACTACATCTACCGCACGCACGACGGCGGCAAGACCTGGACACGCATCGTCAATGGACTGCCAATCGAGGAGCGCACGGGCAGTCAGGTCCATGTGATCCGCGAGGATCCTAAACAGAAGGGGCTTCTATTCGCCGGCACAGAGACGACGGTCTACGTCTCATTCGACGACGGCGAGCACTGGCAGTCGCTGCGACTCAATCTGCCGAGCACGTCGATTCGCGACATGGTGTTTCATACCGACGATCACATGAACGATCTCGTGATCGGTACGTACGGGCGCGGGTTCTGGGTGCTCGACGACATGAGTCCGCTGCGCGAGCTGGCGGCGAAGGCGCAGCAGATCGCGGCGGCCCCGGCGTATCTCTTCAAACCAGGCGACGCGATCCGCGCGCGCGTGAGCGCGAACTGGGATCAGCCGATGAACGTTGAGCTGCCGCACGCGTCCAACCCGCCGTTCGGCGCGCTCATCTATTACCACTTGAGCAAGCCGCCCGCCGGCGAGATCAAGCTGCAGATCTTCGACACGGCCGGCAAGCTGGTCCGCACTATCACCAGCATTCAGCCGAAGCCGTACGAGCGGCCGCCGTTCCCCGACTACTGGCTGGCGTCGCCAGAGAATCGCTCGCTCTCAACGAACGTCGGAACAAATCGAACGAACTGGGATTTGCGCTATGACGATCCACCCGGCTACAACCCCGACATCAATAACCAGATGAACTCCGCGCCGGGCCAGGTACTGCCGGCGCCGCACGGGACGCTCGTGTTGCCGGGCACGTACACCGTCAAGCTGCTGGTGGACGGTGCCACGTACACACAGACGCTCGCAGTGCATAACGATCCGCGCGTCGGCGAGAGCTCGACTGTGATGTCGGCGCTGCGGACACAGAACAAACTGGCGCTGGCCGCCTGGCAGGGCATGAAGGACAGCTACGCCGCCAACGAAGAAGTGGCGGCGGTGCGCGCACAGTTGGCCGCAATCGTGCGCGGCTCGCTTCCGCCCGAAGTCGCGGCGGCCGCGACCGCGCTCGAGGCGAAGCTGGCGACCTTAGGAGCTGCCGGTGGCCGCGGCCCACGTGGCGGTGGTTTTGGGGGCGGGTTCGGTGGTGGCCCTGCACGTGTTCCGGGCAGCGTACTGACTTTCTACTCGATCAACGGGACGTTCAATACTGTCCTCGCGTCGCTCGCGCAGAACGGCATCGACAGGCCGCCCAGCAAGGCACAGATCGACACGTGGGAATCCGGTTGCAAGGAGTTCACGTCGACGGTGAATGCGTGGAAGACGATGTTGACCGCAGACCTCTTGACGTTCAACGCCCTGCTCACGAAGAACAACCAGACGCCTCTGAAGATCACCCCGACGCCGCTCACGCCGCCCGCGTCATGCACGTTCGTTCCAACGGTGCCGCCACCGGCCGCCGGACGCGGTGGCCGCGGAGGACGCCAGTAAGTCTCGCGCGTCCACGTTGCTGCCGGATTCGTAAGTCGCTGCGGTCCCATGTCGTGGCGACTCGCTTCTTTGGCGGCGACCGTGCTCAGATCGAATCCGGTCCGACGCCTTGACCTCGAAGATTCGCAAATCGCAAGCTTGACCCCAATTTGGTATTCCCTTACATTTGTCACGCCCATTCGTTAAGGAAACTGCCTTTCCCAAAATAGTTATGCTCCCGGTGAAATGTTTTTCCCGAAATGTCTTATCAGAGCAAAGCGAAAAATCTTGAAACCATTTTGGGTTGAATGGCCGGCACAAAAACTCCGCAATCACGTGAGAAGGGAAACTATCTTCATTTTGAATTTGACGAAACAAACGATTATCAACTTTTGTCTGCTCGTTGCCGTTGTATGTGCGGTGCACCAGGTTTCGGCCCAGATCAGAATCGGCGGCCTCAACATCTCGCAACCGAAACATCCGAACAAACACGATACGAGTCAGCCGGAGCGAACAGCGTCTAATGAATCCGGCGTCCGAACATTAGGTGGAAATATGGCCGGCGCGCAGGACGACGCGCAAACCAACCCCAATGCGCCGGCTGATTACAACGCCAATCTCAATGTGGGCGATCAGGCGATTGCCGTTGATCGTTTTAGGGATGTTGAGATGGTCAGAATTGTCGCTAAATCCGGCGCAGGATACAAAGTCGCTAAACTAAAATCGCCGAACGAGGTTCAGTCGTACAACGCCAATTCCGTTTATCCGTATTTCGACAGTCGAGCGTTCACAGAAATGATGTTTGATTACAAACACTTTGTTGCGCCTTACCTTGAATGTTACGGCAAGAAGCACAATCTGGCTTCAGACAAAGTGACGGTTGAAGGTTACAACGCCTTTGGCGCGCGCCATTTCGACAACGCGCAGGACGCACAACGGACGCTGCAAGCCGAGCAGCCCAAGTTGGTGGAACTCGAAAGTCTTTTAAAGAGCAAGCTCGGCGGCGTCGCGCCGAACACATTCCTCGAATATCTATCCAATCCCGCCATCGTCGCAGAGATCGTCTCACAGCGGGCCGAATATCTAAGGTGCGTGGTCGGAGTAGAAGATGATAAGCCGGATGTTCGTCTCCCCGTTTTCCTCGACGACATCAAAAAGGCCCAGGGCGAAGCCCAAAGATACGCCCCCGGAGAATATCTATATCTCGTCAGCGCCGGCGGGCCGAGCGAGCAGTTGCTGTATGCCGTGTCGCGACGCGCGCGCGAGGAGTGGGCAAAGCAGTGGCTGAAAAATCCGACTTCACGCGCAGAGTTTGAAACCGAGTGGGACAAGCTGGCAGCCATCGCCGCAAAGAAGATCCCGACTTATAAACCTTCGGCGGCCAGCTATCGCTTTCGCGATCCCGCCGGCGAAAAACTCTTAATGGGCGGTTTGAAGAATCCTGCGACGCTCAAGATTTTCCGCATCGGGACGGACACCGCGGGCTGGGACATCGAGAAAGGAAACAACGAAATACTGCCGAGCTATCGCTACAAGACGGTGAAAGTTTACTTTCGCGATCCGAACGACGATCACCCTTTCTGCCGCGTCGTCTCGGCGCGTATCAAGCAAGACTACGCGGGCGGCGGCAGATTCAACGCCGAAATTTATCGTTCGAGCGTGAGCGAAGAAATCTTCGGCTGCCCGTAAGTTTAGCGCGCGCGTGCGTGAAGTTCGACGCAGGGCGCCTACGATCCGACCGCTCTTAAACATTGACGACAAATACAGGAGATTGAAAAATGAAGACCCGAAAGATAACGCTGCTCGTCGTCGCGTTGGGCATGCTGACACTGATGGCCACAGCTTGTAACAAGACCTCGTCGGGGAATGCCAATGCTAACTCCTCGCCGGTGAAGAGTAGTAACTCCCCGGCCGGCACGTCATCAACTGTTTCTAAACGCTTTGTCGGGACGTGGGCTGAAGAAGGCGTGAAGAGCGATCAGGGATCGAAGTTCACAGAGGATGGCAAGATCATAGAGTTGAGTACTAATAAGCAAGTGGGGAGTTACACCACCTCTGGAGATGACAAAGCAACGATCAATATGACGGAAGGGGGAGCCGCCACCGCGACCCTCGAAAGCGACACGCGGATGAAAATGGTGATGACTGGAGAAACGGTCTATCTAACGAAAAAATAATGCGGCTAAAGAGAATCAGGCCTTTGAATTAACGGATGCTCAGAGCGGATTCATGAACTCGCGCTAACCGCAGATGATCATTCGCTTCACTCCCGACGCGGATGCCGAATTCGCAAAACTGCTCAGCGTCCTGACGGCTACCGAAGCGTGACGACCCTGGTCATGAAGTCAGTACCGCGAGCGCAGCGACCGGGTCGCCGTCCACGTGATCTTGAACGTCGCCTGAATTGGGACCCCATCGCTACGCTCCGGGTACCGACCTCATTGCCACGCAGTCTCTGAGGCCCGACCACGGTTCCTGGTCCGTTGACGTCAGTCGTTCTTCAATGATGCCAGCGCATAGATCCCCTGCCTGAGCCGGATCGCATATCCTTCGTCCACCAGCTGATGGTTTCCGGAGCCCGCTTCAACGCGGCTCAAACCGGAAGCGCGCGCGGTCTCGCCCAGTACCGACATCCCCGCGCCTGCCAGATATGCCCGAGCGATCTCTCGCAGTGCGGTCTTGCGCCTGGCGGCCACGCCTGACGCCCCCAATTCAGCGCCACGTTTTCTCAGCTCCTCCGGCCAACGGTCTTCCGCCAGCATCCAGATGTATGAAAACGTCGGTTGATAGATGACGTCCTGCGGGATGACTTTCATCTGCCTTTGTAACTCGTCGAGGGCGCGGGTGAATGCCGGACGTTCGGTGACTCCGCTTTCCGCGCGCAGATCGCCCGTGGCCAGATCGTGTTCGCGCCGGAGCACTTTCAGAACGCGCTGGGCTGCGGGGGACAAAACCATCGGCTCGTCTTTGCGCCTTGGCATCCAGACGGCGGCAAAATGGCTAATCAAGCGCGGCGCGACAAACATCGAACGACCGCCTGCGAGTTTCGCGTAATAAACGCGGCCGCGACGCATGACTTCGTCCTTGAGGTGCCAGGTGAGGCCCGTCTCTTCGTCCTTCTGAACATTGCGGGGTAGACTCACGTCCCTCCGACCGCACACCGCGATGTACAGCGATGGCCCGGCGCGACGGGTATCTGTCAGCGTATTTGCAAAGCCCACGTCTTCGATGAAACGTTCGGCGTCAAGAGCGCGTTCAACGCGGAGGTCTTCGTCGCGCCGCCACATGCTGTCGCGATGCAGTTCGATCTGTTCGGGGAGGGGCGGAGTGGTCATTGGGTTACGCTTGATGGTATGAAGCAGGCGATTTTTGCGATTCTTCTAACGAAGACCGAAGATCATTTCGAGTGAGATTCTGACGCAGCCAAAGGCCCGTCGCTAGCGCGGATAAGAATCTCACAAATCGCAGGCCTGACCCAAGACCCAGATTTCCCGGTTCCGCTTTCAATCTTTTCTGCGGAATCGCACTGAAGAACGAAGGCCGGTCTAGTACAGTCTAATAGCCCTGCCTGGTACTGGACAGTACCAAAGGCTGCTGGTACCGTCGCGTACCAAGCCTCGGGGTGGTCGCTGACGGCGCGCGCCACACGAGTTAGTTACGCCAATTTGGAGGACGAGCGTGGAGCACGTAGAGGTTCTGGTGGTGGGGGCCGGCCTGTCCGGGGTAGGCGCGGCGTGTCACCTGAAGATGGATTATCCGAAGAAGAGCTTCGTGATCATCGAGGGGCGCGGCGCGATGGGCGGGACATGGGACCTGTTCCGCTATCCGGGCGTCCGCTCGGACTCCGACATGTACACACTCGGCTACAGGTTCCGCCCCTGGCGCGACGCCAAGGCGATAGCCGACGCGTCGTCCATCCTTAACTACATCCGCGAGACGGCCGCCGAGTACGGCGTGGACAAGATGATCCGTTACGGCCACCGGGTGAGGCGCGCCTCCTGGTCATCCGACGACGCACGCTGGACAGTGGATGCTGAGACGGGGCCGGAGCACACGGTCGTGCAGTTTACCTGCAACTTCCTGTACCTCTGCACGGGCTACTACGACTATGAGAACGGGTATACGCCCGAGTGGCCAGGGACGGAACGCTTCCGCGGGCAGATCGTGCACCCGCAGAAGTGGCCCGAGGACCTCGACTACGCAGGCAAGCGCGTCGTTGTGATAGGCAGTGGGGCGACGGCGGTCACGCTCGTTCCCGCGATGGCCGAGCGCGCCGCGCACGTCACGATGCTACAGCGCTCCCCGACCTACGTCGTCTCGCGGCCCGCCGAAGACAAGATAGCGAACTGGTTCCGCCGCCGCCTGCCGGACCGCGCCGCGTACACACTGACACGCTGGAAGAACGTGCTGCTCCAGATGTTCTTCTACAACCTGGCTCGGAAGCGACCCGAACTCTTTAAGGGGATGGTGGCGAAGGGCGTGCGCCGCCAACTCGGCGAGGAATCCGCCGCCAAGCACTTCACGCCGCGGTACAACCCCTGGGATCAGCGGCTGTGCCTTGTCCCGGACGGGGATCTCTTCCGTGCGATAAAGGAGGGCCGCGCCTCTGTAGTGACAGATTACATAGAGACTTTCACGGAGACGGGCCTACAACTCAAGTCCGGCGAGCACCTGGAAGCAGACGTCATCGTGACGGCCACGGGCCTCGTGCTGAAGCTCATGAGCGGTCTGCAACTCTACGTTGACAGCGCGCCCGTAGAGATGTCGAAGACAATGGCTTACAAGGGGATGATGTTCAGCGACGTTCCCAACCTCGCATTCGCCTTCGGCTATACGAATGCGTCCTGGACTTTGAAGTGCGACCTCACGGCCGAGTACGTCTGCCGACTTTTGAACCACATGGACAGGCACGGCTACGCCCAGTGCACGCCGCGCGTGAATGACCCATCCCTTGAGGGGGAGCCAGTCCTGGACTTCACCTCGGGCTACGTGCAGAGGGCGCTTCATACGCTGCCGCGACAGGGATCGAAGACGCCCTGGCGTCTGCACCAGAACTACGTAAAAGACCTCTCCATGCTTCGATACGGGCGCGTGGACGACGGGACGATGGAATTCACGGGGGTGCGTGGCGCGCGCCGCGCCGAGCGGGAGGCGGTTGAGCGTGGCTGAGCGTATGCGCCTCGAAGGCCGGACGGCGGTGATCACGGGTGCGGGGAGCGGCATCGGGCGGGCCATCGCCGTGTCGCTTGCGCGCCGGCGGTGCCACCTCGCACTGGCTGACATCGACGAAGCCGGAATGGCCGGCACGGCGGACCTCGTGCGAGATTACGGCGTCCGCGTGACTCGCCACCGACTTAATGTCGCCGACCGCGCCGCTGTGGCTGACTTCCCGGATCTTGTCGCGGCCGAGCACCCCGGCGTCGACGTGCTCGTCAACAACGCGGGCGTCGCCCTGGGCGGCACGTTCGAGCAGGTCTCGGAGGAAGACTTCGAGTGGCTCTTCGAGATCAACTTCTGGGGCGTGGTGCGCATGACACGCGCTTTCCTGCCTTTGCTTCACGCGAGCGCGAGCGCTTCCGGAAGCGCGCGCATAGTGAACCTTTCGAGCGTGTTCGGCGTGATCGCACCGCCGGAGCAGGTCGCGTATGCGGCGAGCAAGTTCGCGGTGCGCGGGTTCTCTGAGGCTCTGCGCCACGAGCTGGAGGGTTCCGGCGTCGGCGTCACCGTCGTACACCCCGGAGGCGTCGCCACTTCGATCGCAGAGAGGGCCCGCGTTCCGGCCGGCGTGAGCGAGGAGGAAGTTGAACTCCGCCGCGAGCGGGTCCGGAGGTTATTAAGGCTGCCCCCCGAGGTCGCAGGCGAGACGATCGTGCGCGGTATCGAGTGCCGACAGGCGAGAGTCCTCGTCGGTTCTGACGCCAAATTCATATCGTTGATCGCGCGCCTCCTGCCGGTGTCCTACTGGAAGGTGCTCGCGCTGAGAGCGGGAAGATGAGGGAAGAAATCGGCAACATTCTGGAGCAGGAGATCGGTGCAGATCTGGGGTCAGGCCTGCGATTCTTGCGATCTTGCTCGACCGTAAGCGACGATTAGACTTCCTCGCATTCATCAGCCGTAAAGCGCAATCACACGCCATGCCGAGGCGAACGTTGAGCATTGAGAATCGCAAGCCTGACCCCGGGTCTCCGGTCTTTGTGCGTTACCTGCCGAGGCGCCGAGACGCCGGTGAACTTCGAAGCGAGGCGGGGCACTAGCCCGACCGTCAGGGAGGGCTCAATCGCGATTCGGGAGTAGGAGCCCTTCCTCACGGTCGGGCTAATGCCCCAATCGTTACCGTGGCAACACTAGTTAAGCCGCGACTGCGTCGCTCGTGGGCGGGCTTGGTTTCTTTCGCAGGATCGCTGCTGAGATCAGCGTCACGATCAAGCCAATCGGAAACGGCTCAAGGAAACTGAACGCGGCGTTGAGGAGAGGATTGTTGAGCATCGCCTTCATGCCCTTCATCTCATCGGCCATGGCTTGGATCTTCTGGGCGCTGGCACCGGCGGCCCGGGCTTTCTCGATCATGTACGCCGCGTACTTGTCGGCGAAATCAGGCATGAACTTGAAATAGATGATCTCCCACGTCACGACATAACAGACGCTGGCGACGAGCGTAATCAAGATCCCCACCGCGAACGCGCGGCCGAAACTAATCTGCCCGCCCCCGACATTCTCGCGATACGAACGAATCCCAAAGAACACCAGCACAGACCCGAGAACTAGAGTTGTATAGCCGAGCACGAGGTTGTGGCCAAAGCCGATTCGCTCCGACAAAACGAGGCTCAAGGTCATCATGGCAATCATGATGAACCCGGAAATCAAACCAAACGTCAGAACTGTCTTTTTCATTTTTGCTGCTCCCGCCTTCGTAGGTTTCGAAACTTCGCTCCGGAATCTATCTCTGACACCACCGTTTTGTCGTCACCCTTTAGGATGATTTTGCCAAATTCGTGGGGAATCATACTTTTGGATGACCCAGTTACGGTAGGTTTTTCTCTGCGCCCTCTGCCGTAACCCTCTGCGTTCTCTGCTGGGGATCTGGGGTCAGGCCTGCTCTGAAAATAGTCGTCTAAATGTTTGAAAACAAAGGAAGGGTCAACCTGGATTTTCATCATTCATTGTGAAGCGTAGCTTCATGTCCGACTGACCCCGGTTTCGATCGACTAAGACTGCGCTGCACGCCTTTAGCCGAAATGTTGACTGTAACCGTCGAACTAGCATATTCTTCGCGCGCTTTGCAATACTTCGGGCTGGTCCTCAGGCCTGCGGCAGCGCGTCCCTCAGCTCCAGCCTCCGACACTCATAAATCCCCGAGAAGGAATTCCGCGTGACCGACTTCTCCGCTAACGCTGCAACTCTTGGTTATTTCTACCAAGCACGTTTCGCTCTGCTTAGGCTCCTGCAAGCTGAGGCAGATGGCGAAATGTCGTTGGAGCGTTTCGATGACATTGCGTTTGAAGAAGCGGGAACGCCCACCCAGTTGTTACAGACGAAACATCACATCAGACGGACGGCCTCGCTAACAAACGCCAGCACCGATCTCTGGAAGACCTTACGAATCTGGTGTGAGTCGGTGTTGAGTGGGTCGTTGCGCCCTGAAGAAACGATTCTGACCCTTATCACAACAGGACAAGCGCCGTTAGATTCGGCAGCCAGTCTGTTGCGCCCAGAAAACCGCGACGTAGACAGGGCGCTAGAACTGTTATCGCTCGTCGCGGCGACCTCCGAGAGCCAAACAAACAAATCGGCTTATGAAGCCTTTGCCAGACTAGTTAGCGAACAAAAGCGCTCTCTCGTGAGCAGCATAAATATCATCGATTCGTCACCCGACATCACAGATGTTCATCAGCAGATACTCAAAGAATTACGGCTGACAGTGCGATCGAGGTTCTTGACTCTTGTCGCCGAAAGAATTGAGGGTTGGTGGTTCAATCGAGTAATAGAACATCTTTCCCGAGATTCGCGCGCGCCTATCTTAGCGAAAGAACTAATTGATCAAATACACGATATCCAGGAGCAGTATTTTGAAGAGAGCTTGCCCATAGAATTCTTAGAAGCCATCGGTCCAGATGAGGCTGACCTGGATCAATCCGATCGTGTTTTCGTCCACCAACTTCGATTAGTTATGGTACAGGAGCCTCGGATTCGGCTTGCCATTAACAACTACTATCGAGCGTTCGAACAAAGATCGAAATGGATTCGCGAGGACCTGTTGCATGTTGGCGAATTGGAGAAATACGAAGGCAGACTCATTGAAGAATGGCGTAATCGGCACGAAATCATGAGAGAGAACTTACAAGAAGGGTCGCCGCAAGTCCAAATGCAGGCAGAGGGCCGCGCGCTATACAACTGGGTTGATACTCAAGCAGAGATTCGCATCAGGCCTAAGGTTAGCGAACCATACGTAATGCGGGGAAGTTATCACATTCTAGCGAATCAACTTCGGGTGGGTTGGCATTCTGAATTTCTGGCCTTGCTAGGTCGCGTCATTCAAACTACTCCATGAATCTTTGGGAGAATCGTCCAGTTGAGGTAGCGAATTTGCTTAACCCAGCTTTTTGCGGGGAGATTCTGATTCGCGCGGTGTCACAATACGAAAGGACTTCACAACAACCTTTCCCGTATGGGCTGGCATTTCTTGTTCTGCCCATAGTCCTTCACAAACGTACACGCGAACAAATACCAGCGCCCGCACGCGTTCAATTACATGCCTGGTTACAACAACATCAAGATGTTCGCGTGGGATTCGCGGAGCGCACAAAGCAGATGGTTCCCATCACAAGTGAGTCATTGATGTTTCTGCTTCAGCTCGATCTGCTTTCAATCGATCAACTGGGGCGCTTGGTGGCCCGGCCGCGGAGACGAATGCCTCGAATTCCGACAAGTAGAGAGATCGATGATTGCTATAACAAAGCTGGAATCGTCGGTCGATGGTTTGCCAGAGCCGGTGCAAGCGAAAACGTGTTTACCATGTGGGGAGTGAAACCATAGAATGCAGATAATTGAGATCGTTTTGTATAGCAATTCAGGTGAGAAGCGAGTACTCACGTTGGAGCCTGGACGGACAAATATCATTACCGGCGGCTCTGCGACGGGTAAGTCGGCGCTTATTGACATAGTGGACTATTGCCTCGGTAGCGGCGAGTGCCGCATTCCTGAAGGCGTAATTAGGGATACTGTCTCGTGGTTTGGATTGAGAGTTCAGTTTTCAACCGGCCAAATGTTTGTAGCACGCCAAAATCCCACGTCACTTCACCAAAGCATAACCAATCGCGCCTATATCCTACAGGGCGATACCGTCGTAAGCCCAGACAGAGCGCCGCAAGAGGCGAATACAACAATCGAGGCGATTGCAGAAGTGTTAACGGCGAAGGTTGGAATTTCCGAGAATCTTCAAACGCCCCCGGCCGGTCATACCCGAGCACCATTGGCGGCCAACATTCGGCATGGACTAATCTTTTGTTTTCAACAACAGAATGAGATTGCTTCCAAGGATACACTCTTCCATAAGCAGCATGATTCGTTTATCGCTCAAGGTATTCGGGACACATTGCCCTACTTTTTGGGGGCTATTCGTGAGGACCGTTTAGGGCTTGAGCAAGAACTAACTCGCGCTCGGCGTGAGTTGAAGCAGGCTGAGCGCGTTCTGCGTGAGGCACAAACTCTCGTTGGCGGAGGAATTACGAAAGCTACTGGATTGCTTCAGGAAGCTACACAAGTCGGATTACGCCCGCAAGATCAAGTGGCCCCCACGGAAACTGAAGATCTTCGCACTGCACTATCGGAGGTAGTCAACTGGACGCCGTCGCGCCCGACTTTTCCAAGTGGTGATCGTCTGACCCAGTTACAAGAGGAACGCGCGGAACTGCAAAACGAGCTAGATACACAGACTGAAGCCATTCGTGCGGCTCAGTCATTCGCGTTAGAAGCAGAGGGATATGCTTCCGAATCGAACGAACAGGAGCTACGACTTCAAGCAATTGGGCTGTTTGACACCACAAGCCACGATGCAGGAACTTGTCCGCTCTGCGAAAACTCATTAGAGACCCAAGTGCCGAATGCGACAGCCATTAGGAAGTCGCTTGAACAATTGAGGTCGAATTTGGAGTTCACCACGAGGGATCGTCCTCGTTTGAGGGATTACATTGAAGGCTTAGAAACGAAACGCGAAGAAGTTAGACAGCGCATTAGAGAAAAGACCCAGGACATTGAAAGCATACATCGCGAAGACGAGTCGGCGCGAAGGATCCGCGAGCTAGATATTCGACGTGGTTGGGTAGTTGGTAGAATCAGCTTGTGGTTGGAGAGCGTTGTTCAAATTGACGAGAGTGCTCAATTTCGAGAAGAAGTCGAGCTGAAGCGAAACAATGTTGGAGCCTTAGAACAACAACTCGCGGATGAAGAGAAGGATGAACGATTAGCTTCGGCCTTAAACCGCCTAGGTGCCCAGATCTCAAGTTGGGCCGATATGTTACGACTAGAACATAGGGGCAATCCCGTCAGGCTAGACCTCTCAAGACTAACTGTGATTGTTGACAGAGATGACACACCAATTCCTCTGGATCGCATGGGAAGTGGAGAAAATTGGGTTGGATATCACTTGATAACGTACCTCGCTCTTCAGAAATACTTTATTGAACAATCGCGACCAGTACCCAAGTTCTTGTTCTTAGATCAGCCGTCGCAGGTTTACTATCCCTCCGACCGGGACGAAACCCTTCAAGGTTCCTTGGAACAGATCAGTGACGACGACAGGGCAGCTGTATCTCGGATGTATGAACTAATTCTGGATGTTGTATCGGATTTGGCTCCTCAGCTCCAAGTGATAGTGACGGATCACGCTGATCTGACCGACCCTCGGTTTCAATCCGCCGTTGTAGAACGATGGCGCGGCGGTCAGGCATTGATTCCTTCGAGCTGGGTGAAATCGAATTGAATTGATGAACCTGCATTTAAGAAAGAAGGCGCGCGTGAGCTCCAAATTCGAGAACATCGACATGAAGATTCGTAGACTTGAGTCACGTGAAGCTGATGTGATCAGCGAACTAGTTACAGGCGTGATTGAGCCACTGTCCTATTACAATGCGCGTGCGCGGAAAGAAGAAAAAGCCAAGTATTCTCCTGAGAATCTTCGAACCCTGATCAACGAAGATCCTGACTCGGTGCTGATCGCCGTTGCAAACGGAGAGCCCGCCGGTTTTTGTATCAGCAAATACGACGACGGCTTGATTTGGCTGTCTTGGTTCGGAACGAGGGAAGAATTTAGGAAACACGGTATAGGAAAAGACCTGCTGGACGCGTTGGAGGCGACGGCACCGAATCGCCGAGCACACAAAATTTGGTGCGACACGCGAACCGACAACGTAGCGTCCCAGCGTGTACTGATGCAAGCAGGGTTTAGGAAGGCGGGACACTTCACAAACCATTGGTACGGTCACGATTATATTATTTGGGAGAAGCACCTCTGAGGCTGCGTCGCATCACACGGTCAATCTCGAAACGATTCTTCATTAGTTGGGGAGTTGTGTTCGCAGCTCTCATCGGCGCGCTTGCGGCGCTGGCGACGTTGTTTCCTCAGGTACGACTCAATGTGTACTCCTCACTTTTTGTCGTTGGGTTATCCGCTCTCGTAGGAGCGGGATACGCATTGCGAGAGGCACGTCCTGTTCAGTTGCCGATTGATGACCTTTTTCCTGAAAACCTAACCTCATCGCACAGATTGAGTGCTAGTTGCTCTACGACTCGTGAAGTGATCCTGCAAGTTAACAACCTCGCAACACGAGTCTACCCCGGCGTAAGACCGCTTCCACCGGATCGTTACGAACAGTGGCTGATGGTTAACGACAACTTATTAGTCGTGCTCTTGAACACAAACAGCGAGGTCATTGGATATTTCGACATATTTCCGCTCCAACCAGAGTTTTTCAATTTCTTCGTTTCGGGCGCTTTCGGCGAACATGACATTCGACGGGAGCACATTCTCGGTCCTCAGCAGGCTCGATTTGTGAAGCGAATGTATCTTGGTGGAATTGCAGTTGACGATCCGTTTTCGGCGCGTGGTAAACGACACGCCAGCATTTTGGTTTGGGCGTTGCTCAAGTATCTGCAGAATTTCTATTGTGTGCCTTGTGATCGTGAGCTTTATGCAGAGGCAGTAACCGTAGAAGGAGAACGGCTGCTAAAGCGTTTCAACTTTCGACTGGTGAGCGGCGCAACTGGCAGAAAGGACTCATACCCGCTGTACGCAGCAGAGCTTTCAGAAGAACTGATCAATCGCGCCTTGTCCGCGATTCCCGATTGGTCACGCGTTTGTTCGCTAGCGTGGGAATCTGAAGTCACTAAGCGGGCAAAAAGGCAACGCCACACCAAGAAGCTCAAATAGCGGGAACAACTGGAAGGCCAACTCCTGGGTCAGGCTTGCGATTTTGCGGTTCTTACCTTTTCTCTGAGGATGTGTTCGATCTGATTGCGGCTTGCGGTGCCGGACGCGATCTGCCGAGAAGAGCTGGACGATCTCATCATTCGTCATTATTAACTGAGTGCCATTCGTCTCTAAGAACGTTTCAGTAATCGCCGCTGCTACGCGTTTGTTGCCGTCGATGAATGCGTGCGCCCGCGTCAAATGATACGCGTAGGTCGCGGCACAACTCACTACATCGGCAGCTTCATAGTTATGGCGATTCTCAGCCGCGGCTAGGGCAGACTCCAACAAGTCTGCGTCTCGAATGCCACCCGTGCCTCCCGTCTCCGAGATCAACCTGGCGTGAACGGTCAACACATCGAGTTTATCGGGAAATCTCATTCCGCTGGAGAACTACCGTCTGGGCCTTTCGCCAATTCATCATAGGCGCCGCGGCGTTTGGCCAGGATGGACTCGAATGAATCGATGAACTCGCGCGAGCGCCGGGCTTCTGCAACTGAGCGAACCACCACAGCGCGGCCGATAATTTCAACATCCAATTCCGCTCCCGCCTCGACACCAAGCGCGTCAAGAGCTTCAGG
>JBBQWP010000004.1:0-218233 GCA_038210455.1 Pyrinomonadales bacterium
TCGAGCCCCGCAAACACGTCGTAATCGCGGGGAATAAATCTGGTCCGCTGAATCGTCATCGTCGTTGCTCCTGGATGCAGCTCTTAAATCAACTACATCTTATCGAACCAACCTGACATTCAGCATACGTGTCTCCAAAACAGCCGCCTATTTCTTCCACACCGCCAACACAACCCGCGATCGATACGTGCCTGAATGATAGACGCGCTCGGTCGCTTTCTGAAAATCTGCGTTCGTGCCCAGCTTATAGTTCGGCAGGAACTTCTGCGGGCTGCGCGCGACCAACGGGAACCAGGTGCTCTGGATTTGCACCATGATGCGGTGGCCTTTTTTGAAAGTGTGCACGATGCCCGGCATGACATAGGAAATCTTTGTCGGCACGTTGGGCCGGAGCGGCACGGGCTTTTCAAAGCTGTTGCGAAAGCGGGCGGGGAACGGTTCGCCGCGCAGAAGCATTTCATAGCCACCCGGGGAAAGGATCGCTCCGGTTGAATCCTGCGGTGGTCTCATTCTTTCCGGTTGGCCGTTCGGCAGTTTATTTCCGGTTTCTGGATATTGATAGTCATCCGGAAAAACATCGATGAGTTTGACGATGAAGTCTGAATCGGTGCCACTCGATGAAACAAAGAGTTCCGGTTTGATGCTGCCGGCAACGGTGATGTCTTCGGTCAAGGGATCGGTTTGATAGACGAGCACGTCGGGTCGCGTGGCGGCAAACCGCTGATCCTCAGTCATGAAATCGCGCGGATACCGGATTGTGTCACCGTTTCGCTTCTCAGTGTAAGGGACCGGATTCCACGGATCGCTCACATATTCGTCATACCATGGTTGCCGCGGTGTTCCCGCTCCTGCTGGTGACAGTTTGCCCGTAAATGGACGCGCACCGCTGGCGCCGTTGCCGAACACCAGCTTCCCATCTGACATCAAGTAGACGGATGTGTCCGTCGAAACTGTCGGCGACCAGTTCGGCAGATCGGCCCATTGATTCGCGCCGGTATCGAACACGTTCACTTCTTTAATTTCTGAGATGTCGCCCTTGTCCTTCAAAAAATGATTGAAGAAAGGCAGCTCGAAATGCTCGCGATAATAAACGCCGGTCTTCATTCCAAAATACGCAGTGCCAAGCCAGTCCCCATCCGATCGTGCCCAGCCGCCATGGAACCACGGACCCATCACGAGCACGTTAAATATTCCAGGATTTTGCTTCTCGATACTTTGATAAGTCCCCAGAGCGCCGAACAAATCTTCGTTGTCATACCACCCCCCGACCGTCATCACCGCGGCATGGATATTTTTTAGACTTGGAAGAATATTTCGCTCTTTCCAAAACTGATCGTAATTCGGATGCTGCATCATCTCGTCCCAGAACTTGAGACGAAAACCTAATTTTTTCTCGAACGCATCGCCGGAATTCTTCATTCCGCCCATGGCGAGGTAGTACTGATAACCATCCTGGGTGCCGTAATCGAAACGCTTGACGTAGTCGTTATTTGAAGTCGGCACGGGACGCGGCTGGCCAAAGCCGGTAAAGAAAGAAAAATTCTGCGCGAGGAACAATGCGCCGTTATGATGATTGTCGTCGCCATGAAACCAGTCGGACACCGGCGCTTGCGGCGAGATCGCTTTCACCGCCGGGTGCCCATCGATGCCGGCCATGGAGGTGTAAAAGCCCGGATAGGAAATGCCATAGACGCCGACGCGGCCGTTATTGTTCGACACGTTCTTGATCAACCAATCGACTGTATCGTAAGTGTCGCTGGTTTCATCAATCTGGTTTCCCTTCTTGTTCGGAATGTACGGGCGCACGTCTTCGAATTCGCCTTCGCTCATGTAGCGCCCGCGCACGTCGCCATAGACAAAGATGTAACCCTCGCGCGCAAACAGTTCGTCGGGACCGAGCGATGCCTTGTAGAAGTCAGGACCATACGGCCCAACGCTGTACGGCGTGCGGTCGAACATGATCGGATATTTTACTTTCTGGTCCTTCGGTTCATAGATGCACACGAAGAGCTTCACACCGTCGCGCATCGGAATCATCACTTCGCGCTTGGTGTAATTCGTCCTGATATAGTTAGCCAGCTCGCGCTGCTGCTGCGTCATCTGCCCCTGGCCCTGGGCAAACGGAGCGCAGGTGGACAAGAGAAGGAAGACAAGGACGATGGAAAGGTTAAGCAGGCGATTTCGTTTCATTGGTGGCTCCGTCGTGTAGTTTTGTTTGAGTCCGCGCAGCGGACGACCGAAAATAGCCCAGCGCTTCAGCGCTGGGAACCGATGTCTTAATTATCGTTAGTCCGTGAATCGGACGACTGAAGGTTCCGGGCAATAGTAAATCGTGAACCGCAAATAGTGAAGAGGAGCGTCAGTCGTCCGCTTCACGGACTTTGCATTTCAGCCAAACTGATCCCACCGATAAATCGGTGGGCTATTTTCGGATCGCCCGCTCCGCGGACTCTCGATCTATTCAACATTTTCCCAAACCCGCAAAGGCGGAGTTATACTTGCCTACCGATCAACCAGGGTTCTCGGAACATTCGAAACCTTCGGAGGTGCTTATGGCCAGAGTCACCGCGCTCAACATCAACGGAAAGAAGATGACCACCGATGTGGATTCGGCGACGAGTCTGCTTAGTGTCCTGCGCAACGATCTCAACCTAACGGGCAGCAAGTACGGCTGCGGCGAAGGACAATGTGGCGCCTGCACCGTGCTCCTGGATGGACAGCCGGCGCGCTCATGCACCACCCAAGTCGGCCGAGCTGCCGGCAAAGAGATCACGACTATCGAAGGTTTGGAAAAGGACGGACGACTGCACCCGCTACAGGAAGCTTTCATCAAAGCCGATGCGATGCAGTGCGCGTACTGCACTTCCGGAATGATTATGTCGGGCGCGGCGCTAATTTCGAAAAACCCGCGCCCTAACCGGGATGAAATTGTCAGCGGCATGAATGGAAACATCTGCCGCTGCGGCACCTACCAACGAATCATCGATGCGATTCAGATTGCCTCCGGCACGGCAAAGGGGGTGTCGAAATGATCGACGAACGCGACGAAATTAATGCTATTGAAGCAGAGCGTTACGAACTTTTCGAACAGCCGGGTTACCGGTTTCAGTTTCATCGACGCGACTTCATCAAAGCCTTTGGCGCCGGCATTATTTTTATCATTCCGCTTAGCCGCGCGCTCGCACAGCAACGCGGCCGGGGCGAATCCGGACGCCCCGGCTCAGGCAACCAGCTACCGAACGACATCGGCGCGTGGATTCATATCGACGAAGACGGCGGGGTGACGGTCTTTACCGGCAAGGTCGAGATGGGCCAGAACATCCGCACTTCCCTGGCGCAAGCCGTCGCCGAAGAATTGCATGTTCCGTTTGCAACGGTTCATCTCGTAATGGGCGATACCGAGCTGACGCCCTTTGACATGGGCACCTTCGGCAGCCGCTCGACGCCGACGATGGCGCCACAACTTCGCAAGGCGGCCGCGGCCGCACGCGAAGTCTTGATCGATCTGGCCGCACAGCAATTGAGTGTCGAACCGGCTTCCGTGAAGATCATCGACGCGCGCTTCGTCAATCGCGACAAATCAAAGACGCTGTCATTGGCCGAAGTGGCGAAAGGCCGGAAGCTGGTCAAGGTCATCCCGGAAAACATCATTACGACTCAGCCGAAAGATTGGACGATTGCCGGCACATCGGTTACGAAAGTCGGCGGCCGGAACTTTGTCACCGGAAAGCATCAGTATACTTCTGATATCAGACGAGAAGGCATGCTCTACGGCAAGGTTGTGCGCCCAGCCACTTTCAACGCGGAGCTGATTACCTCCGACACCAGGGCCGCGGAAGCAATGCCCGGCGTTAAGGTTGTGCATGACGGTAACTTTATTGGCTTAGTTGCCGCAGACCCGCAAACTGCTACCAAAGCCGCGAACGCAATTGCGTCTGATTGGAAGTCACCGGGACAGCCTGCGAACGCCGAGTTAGTCTCGGTCTTGCGCAAGCCGACAACTGAACGAAGGGGTGGTGGCGAAGGCGGTGGCGGTGGTTCACGTCCGCAGGGTTCGATCGCCGATGGTCTGGCGGCCGCTGACAAAAAGCTCGAACAGACTTACACGGTTGCTTACATCGCGCATGCTCCGCTCGAGCCACGGGCCGCGGTCGCGGAATGGAAGGACGACCATCTCACCGTTTGGACTGGAACGCAGAGACCGTTTGGAGTGCTGAGCGAACTGGCTACAGCATTCCACCTCTCTGAAGAGAAGGTCCGAGTCATTGTTCCCGATACCGGCTCAGGATATGGAGGCAAGCATACGGGAGAGTGCGCGATTGAAGCTGCGCGTCTGGCGCGCGCAGCGAACAAACCGGTGAAGCTGGTCTGGACGCGAGAAGAAGAATTCACCTGGGCTTATTTTAGACCGGCCGGAGTGATTGATATCAAGAGCGGAGCGAAGTCCGACGGCACGATCACCGCGTGGGAATTTCACAACTACAATTCAGGGGCCTCGGGTATTCAGATCAAATACGACATTCCGAATAACGACATTCAGTTCCATCCCTCGAACTCGCCCTTACGCCAGGGTTCGTATCGTGGATTGGCGGCGACGGCAAATCACTTTGCCCGCGAAACGCACATCGACGAACTGGCGCACGCGCTGGGCATTGATCCGCTGGCGTTTCGTCTGAAGAACATCAGCGACGAGAGAATGCGCGCCGTGCTGCAAGCGACAGCGAAGGCTTTTGGCTGGGGCGGCGATAAGCCGGCGCCAGGTCATGGTTTTGGCATTGCCTGCGGTTTTGAAAAGAACGGCTACCTCGCCACCTGTGCAGAAGTTGCGATCGAACAACCTACCGGCAAGAATGCCGACAAAAAAACTGCCAAGGTAAAGATCGTTCGCGTCGTTGAAGCTTTTGATTGCGGCGCGGTCGTCAATCCGCTCCATCTGAAGAACCAGATCGAAGGATCGATCACGCAGGCGATTGGCGGCGCACTGTTCGAATCGATTAAGTTCGAGAATGGAAAAATTCTGAATCCACGTTTCTCGGATTATCGAGTACCGCGCTTTAGTGATGTGCCGTTGATCGAAGTAGTTTTGATCGACCGCAAAGATGTCCCTTCGGCGGGCGCCGGCGAAACACCGATCGTGGGGCTCGCTCCCGCCGTCGGCAACGCGATTTTCAATGCCACTGGAATTCGGCGGCGCTCGCTCCCGATGGCGCCGTATGGCTTGGCGTAAGAAATCAAATGCGGCGAGTCGCAATCGGAAACCTCTGCGCGGTCTTTGTGGTTCTGTGTATCTTTGTGGTGAATGGTTCCGAGATTAATTTCACCACAGAGACACAGAGAGCCGCAGAGTTACACAGAGGAGAGCGCTTTGCGATGCAGGAGCAGTTCGAGCCGGTGGCGTTCTACAAAAAGAACTGCGCCGAGTGTCATGGCGCTGACGCGGAAAAGAAGTTCGAACCCGCGTTGCCGGAATCGCAACTGATAGACGCAATTCTGAATGGCGAAAAGCTTGAGACACCACCTGACATGCCGGCCTTTGCCGAAAAAGGTATCAACGAAGAGAGGGCTAAGGCCCTGCTGGTTTACATGAAATCGCTACGGGAGTAACAAATGCTAAAAGTTGAAGACATGGCGCCGGCGGAAATGCAGGCGCTCCTGCAACGTGAGAGCTTTGGGCATCTGGGCTGTGCGCGCGACAACCGTCCGTACGTCTTGCCGATGCACTATGCCTATGACGGCAAAGAGCTTTTCTTCTTCACCACCGAAGGAATGAAGACCAGGTTCATTCAGGCAAACCCGCAAGTTTGTTTGCAGGTTGAAGAAATAACCGACAGCACTCATTGGCGCAGCGTGATGGTGAGCGGCAAGGCGGAGCACATAACTGAAAAGGAAGAGCTGGCACGAGCGATGAAACTGATTACTGAGCGCAATCCCTCCCTGACTCCGGCAATCAGCAACACGCAGGTTGACACATGGGGACGGGCCGCCGATATTGCCGTCTATCGCATCGCTCCTGAACTGATTGACGGGCGCCAGACGGTCTGAGTAGCGCAGACTGCCAGTCTGCGCAAGCTGGCAGCTTGCGCTACATCGAACCAAACATGATCGCCCGGCGAAAACTCCATCGGGTTACGTTCTGCGCTGCCGGAATCTACAACATTGCCTGGGGACTCTACGCCGTGTGGGATCCGCAATGGCTGTTTCGTTTTGCCGGACTGCCGCTCTTAAATCATCCGCAGATTTTTGCGTGTCTTGGGATGGTCGTGGGTTTGTACGGCATCCTTTACTTTGAGGTCGCGCGCGTTCCCGAGCGCGGTTGGCTGCTGGCCGCCGTCGGTCTAATCGGCAAGATCCTGGGGCCGATTGGCTTGGCTGAATTGATTTGGAGCGGCGCATGGCCCAGATCTACTATCGTCCTATGTCTGACGAACGATTTCATCTGGTGGCTTCCCTTTTCGCTTTATCTATATGACGCGTGGCCGGCGTTCGCTGCCGGCTTTCGCCAAGCGGATAAATGAGAGTTCGGCGGAAAATAGTTGTTCTGTTGAGCACGATCGCGGTCGCTGTGACATTTGTTGCGCGCGCGGAACAACCGTCCGGCGCACTCTTCCCCGTCGAGAAAGACGGCAAGTGGGGCTTTATCGATCGCACCGGAAAGATCATCATCCCGCTTCAGTTCGATAGCGCCAATAACTTCCATGAAGGCCTTGCTCTGGTAACCACCAACAAGAAGACTCTCTTTATTGACGAGTCCGGTCGCGTGTTAATCACGCCACAGTTCGATATCGTCAACGGCTTCTCGGAAGGTCTGGCCGCGGTGAACATCGGCCAGACGCGAATCCCTAACATTGGACTGATCTCGAATCCAGGTAAGTGGGGCTACATCGATCGAACGGGCAAACTCGTTATCCCTTTGAAGTTCACGCACGCTGAAGATTTCAGCGAAAGACTCGCTGCCGTCACGGACGGCGATCACGGAGGCTTCATCGATCACACGGGCAAGTTTGTGTTCGATGTGCGGTTGGATGTGACGCTGGGATTTCACGAGGGGATGGTGGGTGTGCTGTTGAGAGGCACGCTCACTTACTTTGATCGAACCGGCAAAAAGATTCCCACGCCCTTCGATTATGGGCCCAAGAGTAATTCCTTTTCCGAAGGCCTGACGCCAATTTCCATCAAAGGCAAATGGGGATTTATGGACAGGAGCGGGAAGCTGGCAATCGAACCGCAGTTCGAGGACGCTGAAAACTTCAGCGAAGGGCTGGCGCCGGTCAAGGTCAAGGTCGAACTCGTTTGGTGCCCGCGCGACGCATCCGGCAATCGCTCAGGCTCAACCATGATGTTTGGCTACATCGATAAAACCGGAAAGCTGATGATCCCGGCCGTGTTCGATTCGGCAGCGCCATTCAGCGAAGGAGTGGCGGCTGTGAGAAAGTGTGACCAGGCTTTCTT
The DNA here is from genome assembly GCA_038210455.1 of Pyrinomonadales bacterium. GTDB lineage: Bacteria > Acidobacteriota > Blastocatellia > Pyrinomonadales > Pyrinomonadaceae > UBA11740. The sequence continues at coordinate 7,450 of JBBQWP010000004.1, forward strand.
CATCGACAAGACTGGCAAGACTGTAATCTCAGGAGCCTTTACCTACGCATCTTCCTTCTCAGGTGGGCTGGCCCAGTTTGAGACTTTGACCAAGGATGGTTTGCTGTCGGGTTACGTTGATATGGCCGGAAAGATTGTGTGGGGACCTGTGAAGTAAGACCCTTCCAAGCGCAACTAGCCAAACGGGGCGAGTGCCCCGGCGAAGTAGAGTTACTGGAATCTATGCGCAAGCTGCCAGCTTGCGCTACAAAAAAAGGCCCACGACGATTGCCGTGGGCCTCTTCTCCTTCGTTAAAGAACGAACTACTGAATCGTGTCGGTCGATCCTTTGAATCCGTGCATGGCCTGCTTCGCTACCCACTTCAACACGCGCTTGGTGTCATAGCAGTGAGCGAGGATGTAGTTGCAGGTCGAAAGGCAATGCGTCGAACATTCCTTCTTCATCTCGTCCAACTCGGCGATATTGAATTTCGGATTCTCAATAGTTCCCCAGTCGTGCGTGGCTGAGTACATTGGGAAACACGGCGCCAGCGTTCCGTCCGTACGAACGATCAGAGAGTTCTGTCCCGCCCGGCACTTCCATGGCGGCACTGCGCCGCGCATGAGCTGCTTCATCTCCTGCATGTGCTTGCTCTGGTTGACCATCTTGTAGCCTTCGTTGTGCCGCTTGTCATCGAGATAGGCCAGCAAGTCATCGACCTTGGTCCAGTCGTCCGGCGTCAGGTAAGTGACGTTCTCGTCCAGATGTTTGAAGTGGTCCTGCTCCATCATCGGCGTCTCGTTGATGTGATAATCGGTGGCGATGCCGGCATCGTGCGCGATCTCAGTCAACTCTTTGACGTCGTCCATGTTGTTGCGGCAGATATTGATATTAAACATCACGGTATAGCCGTAGTGATGTTGCCGCTTCACCAGATATTCAAAGTAAGGTCGAATCGGATCTAGTGCCTTTGGCAAAGACTTTCGGTCTTTGACTGAATCGACCGCCAGATTAACCGTAGCAATGCCGGCGTCGCCCAGGCGATCGATTACTTCGGGCTTCATCAAGCGGCCATTCGTGGGCAGGTAAACGAAGATGTCTTTCTTGGCGCTGTAGTCGACGATCTTGTGAATGAACTTCGGCCGCAGCAGCGGCTCGCCACCCATCAACGCCAAGACGCGCGAACCAATTGAATGCAACCAATCGATCGATCGCTTGGCTGTATCTTCGGTCATGCCTTTGACTTTGTTGTTGTACGACCAGCAGTAGTGGCAATCCAGATTACACTTCCACTCAGTGAACAGATAAGGAATGATCGGACGCAGGTCGTTCTTGTACCACCGCGATTTGAAATAGGGCGAGCCCCAGGTTTTCCAGGTGCGGATCGCATTCAGCTTCTGGTACTCCGATTTGCTCATCGGCTGCGGGTCGGGGTGAATCGGGTACACAGGCTCTGGCAGAACTTCCGGTTCAGCCGAGACCTTGAGCGTAGTACGCTCCTCAGGCTTGTAAAGAATCTGATGAAGCTTTTGATCCAACCGCGACGGCGGCGCCGAAGAGCTTGGAGCATTTTCTACCTGTAATTCTGGTGCCATATCTGTTATCTCTCCACTCTAATAATGATGTAAGACTAGTAGATCCTGTTCCGTGTTCACTGTAAACGTCCAAGCACACGAATGGGCAAGGGTTTGAAAATCAAGCGCTCATATTCGCTGATTTGTGCCGTAATTGCAAGCTTCTTTCGCGGGACTGGGCCGTTTAGAGTTCCAGCTTTAGCTTGCGCCTCAAGTCGCCAACCTAAAGGTTGAACTCTGAACCATCGCGAATATCAGGCGAGTTGCCCACTTGTCCGATAAAAGCTAAGCTTTCCCATTCCCGGAGGATGTGAAGATTTGTCGTTCCCTGCGGCTGTGACGGCCGGCCTGAGACCTGAATTATTTGCTGGAGCCGGCGCGCGTTCCCTGCGTCGTGTGTTGCTGGTCGCCGCTCTCAGCGTGACGGCGCTCGCCGGTTTTGGCTTTCGAGTCAGCGGTCTGAGCAGCGAAGGGTTGAGCGAAGACGAGCTGAATAAGCTGAGCGCGGTCAATGAATATCGCGCGCAAGGCCTCACGGGCGCCAACGGCGAGCACCCCCTGGTAATGAAGGCGATGGTGACGCTCAGCGTGATCGTCGCCGATAGATGGAACCAGGTTTCACTGGTTTCCGGCCATCCCAATCTGAATGTTCCGGTCGAAACCTCTCTGCGTTTGCCCGGCGCGCTGTTCGGAGCGTTAACCTCGGTGCTGATCTTTTTGGTGGCCGCAGAGTTGTTCGGCCCGGAAGTGGCCTTGATCGCTGCCGCTTTGTGGGCGTTCGATCCGCTCGCGATCAGCTTTAGTCGCATCGCCAAGGAAGACACCTTTCTGGCTTTCTTCTTCCTGCTGGCAAGTTTCTTTTGGGTGCGCGGCCAGCGCGTCGCCGAAAGCCAGCCCGGCCGTAATCCCGAGCGCTTCTACTGGGCCACCGCGGCCGCCTTAGGCGCCATGCTGGCGTCAAAGTACGTGCCGATGATGATCGCGATCCCGGTCGGCTATAACTACGCGTTCCAGAGAATCCCCACTCGCTGGGTCATCGGGAAGAAACGCTTTCTGAAATTCTTTTTCGTCATGGGGGTCGCGTTTCTGATCTGCAATCCGACGATCCTCTTGCCGGAGACATGGAAAGCCATGGCGAATTTCACCAGCGGTCGCAGCATGGGACACGACAGTTACGAATTCATGGGAGGGCTTTATCCACATCGTTTCCAGGACTGGCTACACGGCGAGCCCTGGTATTTTTATTTCGTTCTGATCTTCACCAAACTGCCGGTCCTGACGTTGTTTGGTTTTCCGCTGGGTCTGGGACTGCTCTTCCGGCAGAAGAGCGGTGACGGCCGCTATTTTCTTTTGCTGTGGCTGGCGCTCTGGTCGTTCTCGTACATGTTGCCGGGCGGCAAGTTCACCCGGTACCTGACGTCAATCTTACCGGCAATCGTCATAACCGCTGCGATCGGGGTTCAATTTGCGGCGCGCCGGTTGGGAAGACTTTGCGCGCGCGCGTTTGGAAATGATTCGGCCAAAGTTTACGCGCGCTCGGTGCTGGCTTCGCTGGTGATCATCTCAGCTTTCTGGTCAGCAGTGCGGGCCGCGCCACATTATCGTCTATACATGAGCGTGCTGGGCGGAGGCCCAACAAAAGCCGGCGCTTATTTTCCGCAGGACGAGTTTTATGATGCTTATATGCGAGACGCAATGGCCGAGATAGCCAGGCGCGCCCCGCCCAACACGCGCGTGATCAGCGAGATTCCGATTGTCGCTGCTTATTACGCGCAGCGAGCAAATCGCCCCGACCTGATTTGCCTTGACCTGTCTGAGCCCAGGGACCGGGAACAGTTAACGCCCGAAGATTTTTTGATCGACGCGCGCGGCCGCACCTATCTTAACAACCAGGTGATGCTGGCGCGCCTGCGCCTGGCGAGCCAACCGGCGTTTACGATCGCGGTGGGCGCGACTCCGGCTGCGTACGTGTACGTTTTGGATAAGAAAGCGCTGGCCGCATTGCGCGGTGCGGAGTAATATCCCTCTGCCGCGCCGCGGCGGGTGACTTTAGGCCGGCCTTTCAAGGCCGGCAATCGTCGAGAACCTCGTCGCGTAGCGACGATTGAAAATGGGTCCGGTTCAGTCGTCGCAGACGCGACGAAATCTATATTGAATATTCCTGAACCGGGGCTTAAAAGCCCCGGCTAAAGTCAACGGTCGCGATGCGACCGAACATTTGTCAAAGCCATTCGCCATAACGCGTTAATCTCTATGACTTCCCTCGATAAACTTCTCGCCAAATCTATCCCTGAACTGAAAGAACGGTTCGTCGATAACGCGCGCCCGGTGCCGAGGGGCCTGATCGAAGCTCTTGAATCCGACACCCGTCAGGGTGCGCATCATCTGGCCAAGCAGATCCGCGAACGCTGGCGCAAGAATCGCGCCGAAGGCCAGCGCCTGCACAACCTTCTGCGTTTCGAAATTGAGCTTTGGGATCAGGGCTTCAACTTCGTCGCCGGGGTTGACGAAGCCGGCATGGCGCCACTCGCCGGACCGGTAATTGCCGCCGCGGTGATCCTGCCGCGCAATTACAAACTGCGGCGCCTGAATGATTCGAAGCAGATTCTCGATATCGCAGTGCGCGAAGAACTGGCGCAACAAATAAAGCAGGACGCCGTCGCCTGGTGCGCGGGCCGCGCCGAAGTTGAAGAGATCGACACACTCAATATTTATCACGCCGGATTGCTCGCCATGGGACGCGCCGTCAACGGGCTAACTTCGGCGCCTGACTTCGTTTTGGTGGACGCGCGCCGGATCCCACACTGCGCCGCGCCGCAGCGCGGCATCATCAAAGGAGACACGCTTTCGGCGAGCATCGCGGCCGCCTCGATCATCGCAAAGACGACCCGCGACGCGCTGATGGCTGAATTTGATTCCGTGCATCCCGGTTATAACTTCGCCACTCACAAAGGCTATCCGACGCCAGAGCATTGCCGTCTGCTGAAAGAACTCGGCGCCGCGCCAATCCATCGGAGAAGTTTCGCCCGCGTGCGTGAAGTCCTCGGGCTCGATCCGATTCAGAACGAGTTGTTCGAAGAAAAAGCAGACGCCGCTTCGGGCTGACCGGGGTGCTTTCGTTTGCGTCCCTCTGCGAAATCCTCTGCGTCCCTCTGCGTTTAAAAGATCTCCCGCATAACTCAATCCACGCCAGCTTGAAACTTCAAACCCAAAACCTGAAACTATCTCCATGGCTTCCTTATCCGATTACAAAAAGAAACGCCGCTTCAACAAAACTCCTGAGCCTGGCCCTGAAAAAAAGACTTCCAAGCTGGGCAATATCTTCGTCGTGCAAAAACATCGCGCCACGCAACTGCATTACGACTTTCGCCTGGAAGCCGACGGTGTTCTGAAATCGTGGGCCGTGCCCAAAGGCCCGCCGATGGATCCGAAGGTCAAACGACTCGCTATGCAAGTCGAAGATCACCCCGTCGACTATGCCAACTTTGAAGGCGTGATCCCGGAGGGCGAATACGGCGGCGGGACGGTGATGGTCTGGGACACCGGGATTTATGCGCCTGAGACTACGGACAACGTGTCAAAGGCGCTCGCGAAAGGTGAACTAAAATTCGCCGTGCTGGGAAAGAAGTTGCAGGGCTCGTTCGTGCTGGTGCGCACGCGCGATCGGCAATGGCTCTTGATCAAGCATCACGACAAGTACGCGAAAGAGGGCGAAGACATTACCGAAACCGAGCCGTACTCAGTGCTGACCAAACGAACGTTGACAGAGATTGCCGAAGACGAAGGCGGCGTAGTGAAGAAGGCGGCCACGGGCGATCCGAAGAAACTTCCTCCGCGCCGCGGCATCAAGCGCCGGAAGAAGAGCGCCAAGAAAAAAGTTTGGCACAGTAATAAAGGCGTGGGTTAAGTGTGGCGCGCATCTTGCGCGTGATTCACGGGCGGGACGCCCGTATCACTTTTCAAACCTAAGCCTCTTCAAGGTTTTCGTTCAGCCGCGCGATATTGTCGGCGCGCCCTCACCACGACGTCGGGCACATCGGGGGCTTCCACTTTCACCTTCAACTGATGCAGGCTTCCGTCTTTCAGCAACTCGTCCGGCTGGAAGGCCAGACGATATTGAAAGCGCAACTCTTCGGCAATCGCGGTGAACGTCTGCTTCAGATCCGTTTGATCACTGCGATAAAAACGCCCGGCAGTAACTTCCGAAAGTTTCGCCAGAAACTCCGCCCCCATCTCGTTATTCTCTTGCCGTCTTCCGCCGCGCTGATTACTACCGGGACCGCCGGGCCCTTGACCGGGATCCTGATCGGGTCCTCGTCCTCCCCTGCCAAAGATTCCGCCGCCTCGTCCTCCGCCCCTCGCACCTCGAGGCCCGCGCCGATCACGGCGATTGAGAAAATCTCGCAGACGCCCGCCGGATGAGGCATAAAAGATGGAATAAACCATCGCGTCTGACTCAGATTCCGACGTTAGCAGATCAGCTTGTGAAATCTGACTGCCGTGGTCTTGTCCGTCAGTCAGAAGAATTATCGCTTTGCGCCCTTTGATCGGCTTGAAGTCTTTCCCGGCGACTTCCATCACTGCGTCGTTGAGCGTGGTGCCGAGATACTGGCCCACTTCTGCATGTTTGATCGCGTTCTCCAGGACTCTGCGATCGTTGGTGAGCGCTGAAAGACGATGCACGGCATAGTCGAAACTAACGATCATCGCCCGGTCATGCGGCCCCAGATCTTTGAGAAAGTTCTTCGCGGCCTTTCTGATCTTGTCTATGTCTCCCGCCGTGCTCCGGCTGGTATCGAGCAACAGCGCAACATTCAAAGGCTCTTCCGAATTATCGAAGAAGCTGATCTTTTGCTGGAGGGTGTTGTCGAAGAGTTGAAAGCGTTCGGCGCCGAGTCTGGCGACATAGTGGCCGTGCCGATCGCTAACGATCACCGGGACGCTCACCAGATTGGAATCAACTTTGATAACGTCGACCGGCTCACTCTGTTGCGCCTGGACTGAGCAGACAACCAGGCAAAGGGCTAATGCTACGCCCAAGACTAGAAGCCCTCGTAGTTTGAGGTAGACCATTAGCCCTTGCCTTTCGCTGACCACCCTGTGCTTATGTCGTTGGACGTGCGGCGTGCCTGAAAAGTCGAATTGGTTTGCTGTAGCCTCTCATTAGCACCGTGGCTTTAGCCCGGTGAGTCTATGGTCCGGTCACAATCTGAAACCGTTTCAAACGGTTTCCTTTTGAAACAAACGACTGATCACCGGGCTGAAGCCACGGTGCTAATGAGAGGCCGGCCAGATTCAAGAGCAGGGCATGTGTCTCCAGCGAACTCGCTGTGTCGATTATCATTGTGATATCTAATACGCGCTCTTCGCGCCGTCCGCAAAAAAGACTGACCAGGGCCGACTATTCAGAAAGAAGGGAGTGACATCAATATGGATCCAGATCCAATGCAGTTTGTCGAAGACGACAACGAGAAGATCGAAGCCGCCGCCGAGGTAAAGAAACCCAAAGCTCACTTAAACACCTGGGTCGCCATCTCGGTGGCCTTGCTGGCTACCTTCATGGGCATTTGCAAAGTCAAAGACGACAACATCGTCCAGGCCATGCAACAGGCGCAGGCCGATAAGATCGATAACTATTCATGGTACCAGGCCCGCAATATTCGCGAAGAGGTGGCCAAGTCAACGGTTGCACAACTGACCGCACAAGCTGCGACCGCCTCGCCTCAGGCAAAACCGATCTTCGAAGCACAGATCAAGACTTACGAAGCAATTGCCCAGGATCAGGCTGAGAAAAAGAAGATTCAGCAAGCTGACGCCGACAAAGCGGATCAGACCTATAACGAACTTAACTTTCACGACGACCAGTTCGATCTGTCGGATGCGATGCTGGCGCTGGCGATTTCATTGATGGCCGTGACGGCCTTGACTCAGAAGCGCTGGCTGTTCGTGCTGGCGCTGTTTCCCACTGTGTTTGGAGTGATCATGGGTTTGGCAGGGTTGCTTGGTTGGCACATTCATCCCAACGCTTTGACGAAGTTGCTGTCTTAGTGGCACAGACTTCAGTCTGTGATTGAGTGTTGCGAATCCCGGCTCACAGACTGAAGTCTGTGCCACTTAAGGCGCCAAAACGCTCGCCACCGCATTCACCACACGATCGACATCGGCTTCAGTCGTGCGCCAGTTGGTGACACTGATCCGCATTGCTCGTTTGTCGCGCCAGGTCGTGCCGCCAAAGAATGCCTCGCCCGTCTTCAGTATCGCCGCGATCACTTCATCGGTCCGGCAATCGTGATCTGATTCAGTAGCGTCGTCCCTCTGATCAGGAAAGCGAACCAGCCCCTGGTTGATCGTCGGTTCCCACAAAACCTCAGCTCCCGGTAAAGCGCCGATGCGCGTCGTCAGCGAGCGCGCATGGCGACAACAACGCTCGACCAGCTCCGCGACTCCGTCGCGGCCGAGTTGGCGTAACGCCGCGTAAGCCGGAAAGCCACGCGCGCGCCGCGACCATTCAGGATTCCAATCAACCTGATCGCGCGCGTCCGCTGCATGGGTCAAATACGACGCGCGAATCGAAAGCGAAGCCCGGTGCGCCTCCGCGTCAGCCACGAATGCAAACCCACTGTCGAAAGGAACGTTCAGCCATTTGTGTCCGTCAGTCGCCCACGAATCAGCCGCTTCAATTCCCTTCACCAAATGCCGGAAGCGCGGACTCGCGCCCGCCCACAAACCAAACGCGCCATCGACGTGCACCCACGCGGCGTATCGTTTGGCAATTGGAATGAGCTTCTCAAAATCATCGTAAGCGCCGATGTTGATGTCGCCGGCTTGCAGCAAAACCAAAGTTGGCGCTGCCGTGTCCTTCTTAAGTTCCTCTTCCAAAGCTTCGGAAACCAACCGGCCCTGATCGTCGACCGGCAGAAGTTTGACTTGCGATTGGCCAAAGCCAAGCAGGCGCACTGCCCGCTCGAAGGAACCGTGACATTCGGAGCTCGACAAAATTCTGATCGCCGGCGCGCCAAACATTCCCTGAGACTCAACGTCCCAACCGCGTCTGCGAAGCAGCGCATGTCGCGCGGCGGCGAGGCAGGTCACGTGGGCCATCTGGCAGCCGGTCACCAGCGCAAAGCTCGCCGCCTCAGGCAAGCCGAGGATTTCTTTCAACCAGGCGCCGACTGTCTCTTCCACAACGGCGGCGGCCGGTGAGCAAGCGTAGAGCGCAGAGTTTTGTTGCCACACCGACGTGAGCCAATCCGCGCCCACGGCAGCCGGCAACGCCCCGCCGATCACCCAGCCAAAAAAGCGCCCACCCGCGGAGCCGAGCAAGCCACCGCTGACATCAGCGTTAAGTTCCCGAATAACTTGTTCAGGCGCCACGCCGGCGTGGGCCAATGGTTTGTTGAGTCGTTCCCGCAAGGTCGCGAGATCGGTGGTCGCGGCGACGGAAGTTTGATCGAGCTGCTCAAGATGATTAAGCGCCTGATCGAAGGCGGCGTCGAGAGTCTTGCGAAAGTCAGGGTCGAGTTTGGCCATATGAATATTTTAGAGTGTTGGTGTGAGAGAGGCTATCCGAATCTTGTCGTTAGGCGAAGAAGGTCAACGAGAGCGGAGCGCGGACATCCTGTCCGCCAGCGGGCGCAGCCCGCTCAGCTTCGCCGAAGAATCGCCTTACAAAGTCTTCGCGCTGGCGCGCGGGCGGACAGGGTGTCCGCGCTCGGCTCGTGAGATCTTTTCGTTGACTACTTTCTCTGGAACCGATTAGTATTTGCGCCACCCTAAGGAACTGAATTCAAATCGGGAGATGACTATGAGAAAGATCCCTCGCGTTGTTGTTCTTGTTCTGCTTTTCTTGCTCGCCGCTCCGGCTTTAATCTTCTCAACCCGGGCCACGGCTATTCAGAGCGGCGGTCCCACGCTGCTAAAGCGCACCGTGGCCATCAGCACCAGGCGATACTTGCGCTACTGGCCCAACCCGAGCGCCGCTGAACCGAAATACAACACCTGGTCGTGGACACCACAGATTGATTTCCAGATTCTCGGCCCGGTGCCGGGCGGCAGTCAGTGGTTGTTTGAAGTAGCGACGCCCGACGGCAAGCCCTGGATCAGTTTCAAACTGCCTACACAGGAAGTTGGCAACGATGAGTTAGTAACGATCAAGGGCCCGGATCTGGACGAGAATGAACTCGAGAAAAAAGCGATTACCCAGACCGGTCTCTTCCCATTCAAGATCATCCTGAAGAACGCGCTGGCCGGAAGCAATACTGCTCTGTTCGAAGGCAAGTTCAAAGTCGCAACCTATGCGCCGGATCAGGCGATCCCTGAATACAAAGGCAAGCAGGAGTTCTATGTCGTGCAGGATTGGCGCTTGCCAATCGCCTATATCTGGTACGACCCCAGACAGGACGAAAACGTTCCGAACATCAGCGTGCAGATGTGGTTCCGCGGCACAGGCTCAGGCACGAAGATGGAGGGCGTGCTGTTCTATAAAGGACAACAAATCAGCACTACTACCGCCGGTAACGAAAGGGAAATTTCCACCGGCGTCGGCGACCCGCAGGGCCGTTGGGGCCTCTGGCAATTTCAGTTTTTGAAAGTGCGCGGCTACAACCACGACACCAGCGCAAACAACTGGAGTGGAGTTTTCTTTCTCGACAAAAATCCCGGCGATTACGAAATCAAGATTCTGAGAGATCAAAAACTCGCGCGCTCAGCGACGTTCAGCGTCGGCGCCGATGGCCGGATTGTCGATAACGGCATCGCGAAACAAAACAGCCTCGGCGGCATTCGCATGGTTCTGCCGGTCAAGATTATTGGCGATCAGGACGTGAAGTATGATCCGACGTCGTGGAAGACCGACGCGATGTACGGGAATGGGCTCGCCGGATTTACGGCGCCCTAGCCCGCGAAGCGGGCGAACGATCAGGCATAGATGAAAGAGCCCGCGAAGCGCGGCGACAGCTCTTCATCATGAGTCCGCCGGTTTGAGCTATCGCACGCTTCGCCTGCTCTCTTTTCTAATCGTGCAGCCGACCTGGGGTTATCGGCGTCGGCGACGGTCAGTGGGACCCGAACGCGTGGAAGACCGGAGCGTTTTATGGGAAACCGTTGACTGGATTCACTGCGCCTTAACAAGGCTGGCTCTTGGATTCTTTTCCCCTCTCCCAATGGGAGAGGGGCCAGGGCAGAGGGTGCGAAGCTTAGCGTAAAGTACGAATTGTTATGAGTTGTGCTTCGCCCTGAACAACGTACGGACAAATAGGGTCTGCGCTCAACCCTTCACCCCGACCCTCTACCAACGGGTGAGGGAGTCCGATCTAAATTCACCCTGGATCGCTTCACGACACCTCGCTGTACAACCTCATCCGCCGCCAATATACTAAGCGCCACAATTCAATCTCGTCGTGAACTTCAATACAAAGGACAATCAATTCTATGCGCGCTTCGATCACTCGCAGCTTTCTGCTGCTCTTTGCCTTCGCGATGGTCTTTATGGCTGTCTCTGATCATCTGAACAATACGACGGTACAGGCAGACATGTCCGCGCCCGCAGCTGATCCGAATCCATTGCTGGCCGATTGGCAAGGGCCATACGGCGGCGTGCCTCCCTTCGACCGCGTGCAGATCGCCCTCTTCAAGCCGGCGCTCGAAGAGGCGATGACCATGAACTTGGCGGAGATCGAAAAGATCGCGAATGATCCTGCCGCGCCGACTTTTGAAAACACCCTCGTGGCCATGGAGCGCGCCGGTCAAACACTCGATCGCGTCTCGACGATCTATGGCGTGTGGGGTTCGACGATGGCCGGACCGGAGTTCCAGGCCGTGCAACGCGAGATGGCGCCAAAGCTGGCCGCCTTCAACGATAAGATCACTCAGAACGAGCCGCTCTTCAAACGAATCGAAGCGATCTACAACTCGCCTGACAAGAAGAAATTGACTGCCGAACAGCAGCGGCTGGCGTGGCTTTATCACACCAACTTTGTTCGTTCGGGCGCCCAGTTGAAGCCCGATGCAAAAGCGAGGCTGTCGCAGATTAACCAAAAACTGGCAGGCCTTTACACGAAGTTCAGCCAGAACGTGCTGGCCGAGGAAGACGGTCAGTTCGTCCTGATAAAGAGTGAAGCGGATCTGGCTGGTCTGCCACAGTCCGTGCGCGACGCGGCGGCCGCGGCCGCCGTTACCAAGAAGCAGCCGGCAGGCACCTGGGTGATCTCGAACACGCGCTCATCCGTCGATCCGTTCCTTACCTATTCTGATCGCCGCGATCTGCGCGAGAAGGCCTGGCGCATGTTCGTCAACCGCGGCGACAACGGCGACCAGCACGACAACAACACAACCATCACCGAAATTCTGCAGCTCCGCGCCGAGCGCGCCAAGCTTTTGGGATTCCCGACGCATGCGCACTGGCGTTTGGAAAATGCCATGGCCAAGACGCCTGAGCGCGCGATGGGACTAATGATGGCAGTTTGGAAACCGGCGGTAACGCGCGTGCACGAAGAAGTCGCCGACATGCAGAAATTGGCGAACAAAGAAGGCGCGAACTTAAAGATCGAACCGTGGGACTATCGTTACTATGCCGAGAAGGTGCGCAAAGAAAAATTCGATCTCGATCAGAATGAAGTGAAGCCGTATCTGCAACTCGAAAAGTTACGGGAAGGAGTCTTCTGGGTCGCGGGCGAGTTGTTCAATTTTAACTTTGCTCCGGCCACCAACGTTCCCGTAGCTCATCCCGACATACGCGTCTGGGAAGTGACGGACAAAACTACGAAGAAGCACATCGGCCTGTGGTACTTCGATCCGTACGCACGCGCGGGCAAACGCTCCGGCGCGTGGATGAATGCTTATCGCAGTCAGGAGCGAGTCAACGGTGAGGTCACGACGATTGTTTCCAACAACGCGAACTTTTTGAAAGGAAAGCCGGGCGAGCCGCTGCTGATCTCGTGGGACGACGCGACCACGATGTTTCATGAATTCGGTCATGCTCTGCACGGGCTAAACTCGAACGTCACGTATCCTTCACTCTCGGGAACGGCGGTAGCGCGAGACTATGTTGAGTTTCCATCGCAGCTGATGGAGCACTGGCTGTCGACACCCGAAGTGCTGAACCGCTTTGCCGTACATTATCAAACCGGCAAACCAATTCCGCAGACGCTGGTCGATCGCATCAAGAAATCCGCCACTTTCAACCAGGGCTTCATCACGGTTGAGTATCTCGCTGCCGCGCTGGTCGATATGAAGCTGCATCTTGCCGGTGACCAGAAAATCGATCCGGACAAGTTTGAAAAGGACACGTTGGCCGAATTGGGAATGCCGCATGAAATCGTGATGCGTCACCGCACGCCGCAATTTCTCCACGTGTTCGGGAGCGACGGTTATTCCGCCGGCTACTACAGCTATCTCTGGGCCGACGTGATCACGGCCGATGCCTTTGGAGCATTTGTTGAAGGCGGTGGTCCCTACGACAAGAAGGTCGCTGAGCGCCTGCGCAAGAATATCTTCTCAGTCGGCAACACAATCGATCCGGCGGAAGCCTATCGGAACTTCCGCGGACGCGATCCGAAGGTGGAAGCATTGATGAAGAAGCGCGGCTTTACTTCGTGAACGGAGCGCCGACATCCTGTCGGCGGTGCGCGGGCATCCGTGCCCGCACTGAGCGCGCAGCGCGAACAACCGTTGACGCTAAGGCATGATGTCACGGGTCACTCTTGTGTCACATTGACGGTGAATGGCGCGGTGCTGCCTGAGTTTCCATTCATCTCCGTGGCTACAATCGTGATTTCATAGTCTCCGGCTGCCGGAAAGGTATACGTCGTCGAAAACAAGCTGGGAGAGCCCGTGTAGCTTAGGTTTAGAGTCTGAGTTCCTCCGGCAACTCTGACGATGGCTTGCACGTTGAAATTCGCCGCGGGCCAGAATAAATTGTCGATCATACAGCCGCACATCATGCGCACCTGAGCGGTCATCGTCGTGGCTGCTCCCACAACAATTGGGCTGCCCGCAGCCGGTTCGGTCAAGGCCGTCAACAAACCGGGTATGACCATCACCACGGCCATCGCTCCGGTAAGCGGCACGTTGGGCAAAATCAAACGCTGGCACGACGCCGAAATTCGTGAATCTGCGATCGAGGTGGCCACGAACGTCAGCACGGTAGGTTCAGTCAAAGGAATCTCGGCGGCAAACTCCGTCGCCTGATCGGCGCGTACTGGATAACCCCATGGATAGGGCTGATCCATGATCAAAGCCGTAACGCCAGAGCCATCCGTATTCTCGACCAGACCCTGATTGGCCAGACCGGACGCCAAAGGCTCGTTGGGATTTTCGGGCCCGTAGATGTCTATCTGGGCAAAGCCGACATGCTGGCCGACAAACTTTCCTCCGAGGGCCAGAGCTCTAACTGATATCGTGGTTGTTGCCATTGTGTGGTCTCCAATTCAAAAATTCGACGGTCCTCCTTTTTGAGATTGGAGGAACGAGCTGATTGTCGGTTAGTCTCCGCGGCGTCAGGAATTTAGTCGGCAACCCTCTCTAAGTCAAATGTGGGTTACGGTGCAGAGGGAGCGGCGGATTGATAATCAATGACGGAGGACATCGACTCATCATGCCTGAATGACTCGCGGGGCAGTTGCAGTGTTATCAATTGCGTCGTTTCGATGTGCTAATCTCATGACTGATGTTCACGAGAGCCATAGTCCGCCCACCCGCGCTAAATTTTTCTGAAGGTCTGACGACGGCGGGCCTCGGCGTTCCTAATTATGAACGAGCGCTCCAGCAACATGCTGCTTATTGCGCGGCGCTTGAACAGTGCGGATTGACTCTGACCAGATTGGATCCTGATCCAAATTTTCCTGACTCGACTTTTGTTGAGGACACGGCCGTACTGACTGAATTTGGCGCCGTCCTCGCGCGCCCCGGCGCGCCCAGCCGCGGCGGTGAAGTAGCAAACATCCAGAGCGTGCTCGCTGACTTCTATCCTTCCCTACTCTCCATTCAACCTCCCGGGTCGTTGGACGGCGGCGACGTTTGTGAGGCGGGAGATCATTTCTTCATCGGGGTCTCTGAGCGCACGAATGAAGTGGGCGCGCGGCAGTTGGCTGAAATTCTGGCGTCATGCAACTACACATCCAAGTTCGTGGATATTCGCGCCGTCAAAGGGCTTCTACATCTCAAGAGTGGCGTGGCCTATCTGGGCAATAAGCGTCTGGCCGTGACTGAAGCGTTGGCCGGTCGCGCTGAGTTTCGCGGTCGCGATCCTTTGCTGGTGAATTCTGATGAAGAGTATGCGGCTAATTGCGTGCGCATTAATGATCATGTGCTGGTGGCCGCAGGCTATCCCACGTTTGCCGGTAAACTCTCGGAGCTGGATTACCAGACTATCGAACTCGAGATGACTGAGTTTCAGAAGATGGACGGCGGGTTGAGTTGTTTGTCGCTGAGATTTTGATGAGCGCCGTCGGGGCAGTAGCCCGACCGTCAGGGAGGGCTCGCATTCGCTTATTACCAAGCATCTCAGTTATGGAGCCCTCCCTTACGGTCGGGCTAGTGCCCCGACTGTGCGAAAGGAACGATAGTGGCCGGTTTAGTATTCGTTGGATTGATCTTTTTAGTGATCGGCACCGCCGTCTTGATTGCCGGGATCGTGGCCGTGGTCAAGCAGAAGAGAAAGTCCGCGCAGGGCACGCCCGCCACGGGCACGGTCGTTAGCCTGGTGAAGAAGACGTTCAGCCCCGGCAGCGCGGGAGTTTATTGTCCGCTTGTGCAGTTCTTTACCAACACCGGGCAGCAAATACAGTTTGAATCTGATTTTGGAACGATGCCCGCCAGTCATCGCGTCGGGCAAACGGTCGCCGTCCGATACGACCCGGCCAACCCGCAAACGGCCGAAGTTGACTCAGCCACCGCCAACTGGTTCGTGCCCGGATGCACGATTGTCATGGGCGTGCTCTTCTTTGCGATGGGGCTGGTGTTCATGGTCATCGGAATCGTGGTGCTCGCCAGCCAGCCACAAAGTTGATCGACAGGGTTGGGTTAGTTCGCGCTTCGCGCTCAGTGCGACAGAGATGTCCGCGCTCCACTCAATTTGCAAAAAGCCGGCCCCGAAGGACCGGCTTTTGTTTGCTTACCGCTCTGACCTGTCATCAATGCTATTGATTATCAACATTGGCCTCAATGACGTTTTGGATCGGTACCGGCACGTTGGAAAAGAAATCAAAGCCGGTGATCGCTTCGACTTGGTCGACGCTGACCCGATAGGCTCTCCAATCCGTTCCAATAGATCCTGAGTTAGGTATGACGACCGCAATTGTTCTGGTCGTTGTGGTCACTCGGGAGACATCGTTGCTGCCGTTGGGTAACACGATGATTACTTTCCAGGTGTTTGCCGGCACCGCCACATGGCCGTTCGCGATGAAGTACTGCAAACCCTGGCCGCCGGAAACGATGTAAAGCTCGTTCCCTTGTGAAACCAATGTGCGGCAATAGCTTTCCAGATTGGCCCACACACCCTGATTGTTTGCCGGCAGTTGAGGAATCATGTTGGTCATCAGAAAAGTAGCCGAGTTGGCGGTAATCGTGATCGTGCGATCGGCTGACGGGCACATGTGCCCTCGATCAAAACCGGAACCCGAATAGTCGGTGGCCTGAACCTGATACCAACCCGCGGGGAGCGTGGCGTCGGCGCGAAAGTCATTTTGTCGCGACGCGCTTCCCAGCCACGACGCGTCCAGATGCCAACTAACCCAATTTGACTCTCCATTATCACGATTGTAGGACATCGAGTACTGCGGCTTCTCCATCAGGTAATTGTCTGGCACCGACACATTGGTCACCGCATTACTCGGATTCCCCATAGTGAGATGTTCACTGGGGACCGGTGTCGGCGTAGCCGACGGAGTAGGTGTCGGAGTCGCTGTCGGGGTTGGTGTAGGCGTAGGCGTAGGCGACGAGAAGTCACCAATCTGGACATTGTCGAGGTTGATTCGATTGGCGCCGCCGGAAACTTTTACAATTTCGAATCGAATCGCATTAGCGTTGTTGACCGTAAAAGAAGCTGTTTGCAGCGTCGTAGAACTCGTCGTCACCGTGGAACCAACCTGGGTCCAGGTGCTCCCGTTGTTGGTTGATGACAATAACTGCCAGGTGCTGGAACCATCAGTACCGAAAACCGCATGCTGAATCGTGACGGTGCCCGCGCCGGTCTTGTTGAAGTTCATCCGGACAATGCCAACATTCCGGACGCGCGCGGAATATGCGCCGGTCTTTCTGTCGGTTGAGAGATTGCCCGTCAACGCATCGTCCATGTACCAGGACCCGGTACCCAGCGTGACATTGGCGGCAGCGTAAGAAGTCTTTCCGCCTGCTTCGAATCCTTCGTTGAGCGGCGCCATCGTAGCGGTCGTCAACGCCAGGGTTAGGACAAAGAACACCGAACCAAATGCCAGTACTAGTTTGGTTACACTTGCGAACTTCGGCTTTTTCATATGCTTTACCCTTTCCGGTGAAGTCGTTCGCTACAAACGGAAATGGCCGGCGAACAACGTTTAACAAAGCGAGCACGCAGTTTCACATCGGTTGCATGCCAGTTGACGCGGGTAGATTAACTGTAGGGAATTACAATTATGTTACGGAACAGAGAATTAAGCTATAGATATTTTTAAGGTTAACCAGGCTGGAGAAAAAAATTGCTAGGGCACCCTCACCAATCAAGGGAACGAAACCAAAAGAAAAAGGCCGGCTGTGAAAAGCCGGCCTCGAGTTATCTTCAGGGATGGACTTACCAGCTTACCATTTCGGCTTCACGCCCAGGTTCTCAAACAGAAATGAGTAGAGGTCTGTCTGCTGTTCGAGTGTCTTGGTCGTGCTGCTTGCGCCGTGACCCGACTTTGTGTCGATGCGAATCAGGATGGGGTTGTCACCTCCCTGGGCGGCTTGCAGTGTCGCCGCATATTTGAAGTTATGCGCAGGGACGACGCGGTCATCGTGATCGGCAGTGGTGATCAAAGTCGCGGGATATTTCGTGCCGGGCTTCACGTTATGAATCGGTGAGTAAGCATAGAGCGCTTTGAACTGCGCTTCGCTCTGTTCACTCGAACCATAGTCCGAGATCCAGGATGCCCCGATGGTGAACTTATGAAAGCGCAGCATGTCCATTACTCCGGCTTGTTCCACTACTGCTTTAAACAACTCGGGACGCTGGTTCGACACGGCCCCTACCAACAAACCGCCGTTCGAGCCGCCGTGGATCGCAAGTTTGGCGGGTGAAGTATATTTCTGCGCGATTAGGTATTCCGCCGCCGCGATGAAATCGTCGAAAACATTTTGTTTTTTCAGCTTGGTGCCGGCTTCGTGCCACTTTTCGCCATACTCGCCGCCGCCGCGCATGTTTGCCGAGACGTAGATGACGCCCTGCTCGAGCAATGCGATTCGCAGCGCGCTAAAACCGGGACTCGTGGTGATGTTAAAGCCGCCATATCCATAGAGCACGGTCGGATTATTGCCGTCGAGCTTGATCCCTTTCTTGTTCGTGATGAAGATGGGTACGTGCGTGCCGTCTTTGCTGGCAACGAAGACTTGCTTTGTTTCAAAGTCAGTCGGATTGAAGCCGGGAATGCTAACTCGGCGAAACTCTGTCGACTTTCTCGTGGCTATGTCGTACTTGAAAATAGTCGGCGGGTAATTGAACGAGGTGAAGCTGTAAAAGACAAACTTGTCATCGTTGCGGCCCCCGAATCCTCCCGCTGTCCCCACACCTGGGAGAGCGATTTCATTCTCGAGTTTTCCGTCAAGGCTGTAGACGTACGCGCGCGTCGTCACGTCTTTCAAGTAAGTCACGAACAGCTTGCCGCCCGCGGTGTTCGAGCCTTCCAGAGGCTCTGGACGCTCGGGTATGACATCCTTCCACGCTTTGGTCGCAGGATCGTAAAGAACTACTTTGCCGTTCGGCGCGCCGTGGTTGGTTTCGATCAGAAACTTTCCGCCGAGGTCCTCAATCACGCTGTAGTTATCATCGCCAATGTCGGCAACAATCGGCGTAAACGCTTTATCGCTCCCCGACAACTCGCGAAAGAAAACTGAGTTCCCTCTTTTTCCTGCCGAAGAGTCCGAAACGCTGAGGATCTCAAAGCGCTGGTCCTCGGTCACGCCGACTCCCTGACGGCGTTGCGGGTGTGCGTTGTCTTCGTAAATCAGTTTATCGTCCGTCTGCGGAGTGCCCACTTTGTGATAGTAGATCTTTTGAAAGTCGTTTTTGGTCGTCATCTTTTTGCCGTTCTCAGGCTCAGGATAACTGTTGTAGTAGAAGCCTTCGTCGCCGCGCCACGAGGCGCCGGAGAATTTGATGAACTGAAGATGTTCGGGCAGCGCCTTTTTCGTCGCGATGTCGAAGACGTAGAAATCCCGCCAGTCAGAACCGCCTTCCGAGATTCCATATGCAGCATACTTTCCGGTCTTTGACAGTGAGAACCCTTGCAGTTGCGAAGTGCCGTCAGCGGAAAACTTGTTTGGATCGAGCAATAGCTCAGGCGTGCCGTCCAGACCTTTCTGAATGTACCAAACAGATTGATTCTGTAAGCCGTCGTTTTTGGTAAAGAAGAACCAATCGCCGCGGCGCGCCGGCGCGGAGATCTTCGGATAATTGAAAAGCTTGGTCAGGCGATCTTTGAGTTGGGCGCGATAAGGAATCTTGTCGAGATAACCGAAGGTGACTTTGTTCTCTGCTTCGACCCAGGCTGCGACTTCCGGCGATCTGTCGTCCTCAAGCCAGCGATAGGGATCAGGCACGCTGGTGCCGAAATAGGTATCGACGACGTCGCCTCGTTTGGTTTCTGGATAAGTAAGTTTCGGAATGTCGCCGTCGTGTGCGCTGGCCATTCGCGTCAGCGGCGAGATCGAGATGGACAGCGTCGATGCAAACAGCATCAACGAAGCAAAAGCTAACTGAATCTTCTTCATTTTGGATTGGTCCTCCGGAAAGTCTATGGAAATGACTCGGGGCGGAGATACTTTAATCGACGCGCGGACAAAATCCAATGTCGCAGAGGTACAGAACCGCTCATGTCAGCGAGTGGGTAGCGCGGATCTCAGAAGAGCCACTCGCTACTGCGAGCGGATCCGTACCATAATTCCGGGATTGCTTCGCAGATAAAAAAAGAAGGAGCCTCGGATTCGATGCAAACAGCACTGGCAATTCTCTTGTCGCTCGCATTTGCCTGGGCGGTTGTTCCCCTAAGACTTACGCCGGAAACGGCGAAACCATTAACTTCAGTCATGCCAGGAACCGCTACTCAGGTCATCCTCCTCGGCACGGGAACGCCATATCCTGACCCGGCCGCGTCGGGTCCTGCGACCGCGGTAGTTGTCGCCGGACGCGTATTTTTATTCGATGCAGGCCCCGGGCTGATGCGGCGTTTGAATGCGGCCAAACTGCCGATCAATGGGCCGGAGGCGCTTTTCATCACACACCTGCACAGCGATCACACACTGGGCTATGCAGATCTAATTCTGACGTCCTGGGTCATGCGTAGGCGTGGGCCATTCCCGGTCTATGGTCCCAGAGGGCTGCGAAGGATGACCAATCATTTGTTGGCGGCATATTCAGAGGACATCAGCATTCGCACCAACGGATTGGAGCACGAGGTTGCGGGCGGGTATCGCGTCGACGTGCATGAGATTCGCCGCGGCGTCGTCTATGAAAAAGATGGCGTAAGAGTCACTGCGATTGTGGTGCAGCACGGGGCTTGGCCAGACGCGTTCGCCTATCGCATCGACACCGCCGATCGTTCGATCGTGATTTCCGGCGACACTCGGCCGAGCGATGAATTGGTCAAAGCCGCCCAGGGCGTCGACATCTTGATTCATGAAGTTTATTCCGCGGCGCGCCTCAAGCCGGAGGATCGGCCGGGCGGGCAAGACTGGCCGCGCTATTGCCGCGAGTACCATACCTCGGATGTGGAACTGGGCGCGCTGGCAGTGCGCATCCAGCCCAAACTCTTGATTTTGGATCACATGATTCGCATGGGTGCGAACGACGAAGAACTGTTGTCAGGTGTACGGGCCGGCGGCTACAACGACAGAGTTGTGGTCGGCAAAGACCTGGATAAGTTCTGAAGAGAAATGGGCCGAGGTAAGTCTTGCGCTCGCGGATAGCGGTGCGAGTGTTTCAGCCGCGAGACTTCGAGCTGGGCGCTTCAAGATCGGACATTCGCACGGTGTCTGACCGTTCACTACGTCCCAGGTCGGCCAGGGCCACAACCACCAACAGGATCGTCACGCCGAGGGTGGCGAGAATATACAGCAGCGAAGTTTGCTCAAAATAAATCAGCAGGAAAACCGAAACCGCCAGCACCAGGATCCAGAGGTAGGTCATCCCGCGCGATCTCTTGGGTTTGTTAGATCCAATTCTTTGACTCATGTTTTCTCGACTTTATTAAAGAAACTTGAAAGGCTGGCTTGTTTGCCAGCCTTTCGAATTTAGCTTAACGTTGCTTTCAGTAAAGCACTCTCTGCGGCAGAAGGCCCATAGTTCCCTTGGCCGTATTCAAGAAGAAATCGGCGAGGTTCCTGGCCGCGAACGTGCCAATCTGTCTCACCTCGATGATGTCGTAGGCCTGCACTGGAACATCCGGCTGCAGTCCCTTTCTAATCGCGTCAAAGTTGATCTTGATATCCTCGGGGGTGGACTTTCCTTCCTTCTGGCGATAGATGTGCACTTCGCCACTCTTCGCTAGTCGAGTAACTCCACCAGCCCGCGCAATCGCCAGGCCCAGAGTCATTCCGTCCTTTAAGATCATCTCGCGAGGCGCCGCCACTGCACCGGTGACGTAGATGGGTTCACCTTCAGTCACGATCACGATGTCGCCGGCGCGAATGAATGGATCGTCCTTGTCCTGACCCGTCTTGACGTTGGCAATCGGGTAAATTTCAAGCCGGCCGAGGTCAGAGCTTAGGGTCGCGGCCGAATTCATTGGCGCAGGGGTTTCCGCCGGTTTATCAGAAAGCGAAGCGGCCACGGTTTGCACCACAGCTTCCGATTCCCTGCACAACTCCGGTTCAGTGTGGACTACCTGGATCGTGCCACTGGCATTCATGGTGATGCCGCCCGCGCTGGCCAGCAACTCGTGCAACCTCACCTTGCGCATCATCTGAAAACGGGCAGCGTTGCGCACGGCGCCGTACACGACTGCCGGCGGCCGGCTCCGGCGTTCGAGCACGCGCACGCTCACTCTGGGCTTGATGAGGTACTTGGCGTAAGCCTCGGTAATGCTTTTCTGAATTTCCTTTTCGTCACGGCATTTTGCCGGAATCGGCACTTCAATAAAGGGCAGCGACGAAATGTTGCCGTCGGCATCAATTTCTACGGTTGAATTCAGATCCGGCTGACCAAAGACCCGGACATCGAGAATATCACCAGGCCCAACCCGGAATCTGCCTCCGCCCTGACCGTCCAGAGAGGGATTCGGCAAAGACTGCAATTCGCCTGGTGATTGAGCCAGCGCCAGCACCGAAAACATCGCACTCAAAGTGAGCAAAGCGGTGAAAATGATGAGTGTTCTCTTGCTCATAGCCTAAACCTCGAAAGTCTTCAATTCAGTTAAGCTCCACCGGATCGGAACCTCATTGGCTCCGTCGTTTTTTCCGGCGCGAGCTTATCCCGGGAAATCCAAATCCTGTGAATAACCAGTTGCAATGATCGCACAAAAGGTGTTGGATGCCAAACATTCGCAGGAACCAGGGCATGCGGCGATAGCCCAGCCTGACTTTATCACTGCCACATCGCGGACATCTTCTCTTGAACATTCACTGTGCTCAATTCTCGACTCTAAGGTGGTGGCCCGCAGAGGCGATTGGAATACGGCTATTGGCTTGGCTTTTGGGTCCTTGCGCTGTTGGACCCAGATGGATCTTTTGGAACTCGCTCGGTGTGCAGGCGAGCTCTTAACAACTCAATCTCGCGCGTGATCCGCTCAGCTCCGGCTTCGCGGTCCGGATCGAGGCCATCGCGAGTCAGATAAAATAAAGCATCGCGATAACGATCGATTGCCCGGCGATAGTAGCCTTTGAAGGCGGCCCGTTCTGCGAGCTCCACCCAATGGGCCACCCTGCTGGAGGTAATAAACTCGCGCACTGCACGGGCCGAAACTCTGAGTTCTTCTTCGTCCGGATACACCCGCAGCACTGAGTCAATACACTCCAGCGCGCGATTCGCGGTTTCTAACTTTTCATGAAGGCGCACTCGCTGTTGCGCCTCGTGCGTAATCGCGCGCGCCGAACCTCGCACCCATGTCAGCAGGTGATGTCTTTGCAGGGTTCGAACTCGCTCCTGTCCGGTACGCAACGCCAGCCGCGCCTCGGTTGGCAAGCTGCCCGAGTTCAGGGCTTGCTCGGCGCCGCTCAGGTAATCGCTGCAGCGCTCATAAAGCTCGCGATGCGCTTGCGGTGGCAACTCTCTGGCGTCAGCGTCGGCGGACTGTCTTTGGAGCGCGCGCAGGGCCTCGGAATGGCGGCTCGACGAATGCGACATACTCCCTGATGACCTCGGTGTCGAGCGTCCTTGCCAGTCCGAGCGGTGTTGGTCACGGCCAAGACGCATTCGAGATCGCCGCACGACCGCCAGCGATGCCGACGCCGCCACCAGCATCACTAAGCTGGCCGCCAAACCAGCGGGCACCCAGGGATTCTCTTCGCCCTGCAACATCCACCAAAGCACAAAGAACAATGCCGCAGCGGCGGCCGCGGCAATCGTCATAAAACCGGATACTGATGGCGCTCGCGCCGGACCATGCGCACCAGCGAACGAAGACTCACGCCGGATGTTCGACCCCCTCGACGGGTAAAAACCAGGTTCGTGTGGTTCGATCGGCACCGCTCTCGCTCTCCTAACTTAGCTCGAATCGGAAACCAGGACGCAGTCAAATGGCGAGGTGATCGGGGTGACCTTCGGCCCGAAATTTCAGGTAACGCTACCGGCGCATGGTCGCATGAATTTCTGCCCGCGCCAAATTATAGTCAATCTGAGGTCGCATATGTCAATATGTCGCCCTGGCTTCGATGAGACTTCGCGAGCTGTACGTCGGACTTAATCATGGTTGAGGGAAAGGCTTTGCATGAACGATAGCTTTGCAAATAGAGTTGTGCTCGTGACCGGAGCGACCTCTGGCATAGGCCACGCGGTCGCCGTCAAATTCGCGCAAGAATCTGCGCGTGTCGTAGCGCTGGGCCGGAATCAGACTGCGCTGCACGAGGTCGAGACGGCGGTGAAGAATGCGGGCGGCGAGCCGTTAACCCTGGCAATCGATGTGACCGACGGTGAACAGGTCCAACGTGCAATCGACGAGACGCTTGAAAGCTTTGGCGGTCTGGACGTCTTGGTGAATGCCGCTGGTCACATCTCTAGCGGTTCCATCGAAAACACTTCGCTATCGGCCTGGGATGCAATGATGAACGTCAACTTGCGCGCTGCGTTTCAGTTGATGCAAGCAGCCGCTCCACACCTAATCAAGTCCAAAGGCAACATCGTTAACGTCTCCAGCGTTACCGGCCTGCGTTCCTTTCCCGGCGTCCTGGCCTACTGTGTATCCAAAGCCGGAGTGGACCAGTTGACTCGCTGTGCGGCACTGGAGCTCGCGCCCAAGGGCGTCAGGGTCAATGCCGTGAATCCGGGGGTCGTCGTGACGGAAATCCATAAGCGAGGCGGAATGAGCGAAGCCGATTATGAAAAGTTTCTGGAGCACTCAAAGACCACTCACCCCCTCGGACGGGTCGCCGATCCAAAAGAGATAGCCGAGTTAGTTTTTTATCTGGCTTCAGAAAAGGCCTCATGGATAACCGGCGCGACTTATCAGATCGACGGTGGACGCGCGCTCACCTGCGCGCGGTAAGTGGCACAGACATCAGTCTGTGGCTCACGCGCAGCAAATCACAGACTGAAGTCTGTGCCACTAATTAAGTCTAGCCGCGGGTTTCATATGTGTATATACTGCGCCTGAAATTTTCAGCCGAACCCGGCGAAACCGAATGAATAACGCATTCACCCCAAATGCTGCCGGTCCTCCGATTCGCCCGGTGGTCAGATCTTCGGGTCATCAAAGCGCCATCAAAATAATTCTGGCAGTGTTCGCGATCATGGTCGCGGCTCTGCTTGGACTGATCGTGCTGGCGCTGATTGGCTCAGAGACGGGTCCGGTGCAATTGATAATCGGACTGATCTGCGCCTGCTTGCCGGTGCCGATCTATGTAATGCTTCTGCTCTGGATCGATCGCTACGAGGCCGAACCGCTTTGGATGCTGGCCACGGCATTTTTCTGGGGCGCACTGGTCGCCGTGTTCATCGCCTTCATTTTTAATACCGGCATCTCAATCATGGCGGCGGTAGCCACACACAATCAGCAAATCGGCGAGAATGTGGGCGCCGTGATCTCAGCGCCCATCGTGGAAGAGAGTTCCAAGGCCCTCATCCTGCTCATTCTGTTCTTGTGGAAGAAGGATGAATTCGACGGCATCGTCGACGGAGTAGTTTACGCCGGCATGGTCGGTCTCGGCTTTGCCATGACGGAAAACGTTCTCTACTACGGCCGGGCGTTGCAGGGCGGGGCCGGCGCGTTGACGTTCATCTTCATCCTGCGGGGCATGGCCGCGCCATTCTCTCATCCACTGTTCACCAGCATGACCGGAATTGGTTTGGGCTGGTCGAGGCAATCCAACAATGGATTCATAAAGCTCGTGGCGCCGGTCTTGGGTTTCATGTTGGCGATTCTGATGCATGCGACCTGGAACGCTTCGGCCACCTACGGCGGTGCCGCCGGCTTTTTCGCCGCCTACTTCGGAATCATGGGACCCGCTTTTATTATTACGCTGATGGTTGTATTTTTCTCGCTGCGTCGCGAAGGCCGCATCGTGCGACAGTTCCTTTACCCCGATTATCAGAAAGGCTTTTTCGATGGCCAGGAATACGAAAAGCTCTGCTCGATTCGCGGTCGGATGGGAATGTCCTGGCAGGCGTTAACAAAGCAAGGCTTTTCACCCTGGCGTACGCGCATGCAATGCAACCAGATGGCCAGCGAACTGGCGTTTCATCGCAGTCGCGTCGCGCGCGGGATTGCGCGCAACGCACAATTAGCCCAGGAGCGCGAGAACGAATACCTGAGCAGGTTGCAGGAGCTAAGACAAAAACTGGGATACGGTCAGAGCAACCCTCGAAGCTAGGCGGAAAACTCTCGCGCCTTTGCTGTGGTTGGCTTATACTTAGCGCGCTGTTTGTCGGAGTCTGAACCCAACAACACCCGATACTTGCACATTCAACTATTACCCAGCTCGTTTGATGCCAGCGGGCACGCTAACGCGGCGCAACGCCTGACCTGCTTCCTCATCGACGACCGCGTCACGGTGGACGCGGGCAGCATTGGCATCGCGCTGAACGAAGCCCAGCGCCGCAACGTTCGCGACGTCATCGTCACGCATCCCCACATGGATCACATCGCCAGCTTGCCAATCTTCGTCGACGATCTTTTCGGCGAACTGGAACAGCCGATCCGCATTCATGCTACTCAGACGGTAATCGATCTGCTGAAGCGTGACGTCTTCAACGACAACGTCTATCCGAGGTTTGACGAGTTAAAGAACGAACGCGGGCCGGTGATGGAGTACGTGGCCTTTGAGATCGGCACCGAATTCAACGTGGCGCACCTGACAGTTACGGCCGTTCCCGTCAATCACATTGTGCCCACCGTGGGCTTGCTCGTTTCTGACGGCCGGGTCACTGTCGCTTTCAGTTCCGACACTGCCGAGACGGAGGAATTTTGGAAACTCGCCAGCCGGGCGCCTCATCTCGAAGCACTGTTCATCGAGGCCTCGTTCCCGAACTCGATGCGCGCACTCGCAGAAGCATCAAAGCATCTGACGCCGGCAATGTTGCATGATGAACTGCGCAAGCTCAGTCATAACGGGATGGACATTCTGGCGGTGCACCTGAAACCGGCTTATCGAGAAACCGTCGCCCGCGAATTGACTGACCTGGGAATGTCGAACTTAAGTGTAATGGAAATCGGGCGGGTCTATGAATGGTGAGTGTTTCGCCGGCGACATGAGGTCAGTACCGGGAGCGATAGCGACCCGGTCAATCCCCCCGACCTCGGACATCGAACGTTGTGACCCGGTCGCTATCGCTCCCGGTACTGACTGCTTATCAGAGCCCGACTGAAGTCGTTACTCTAAACCGCTGGTCTGATCGGTTGAAATTCCGTCTCGGCGTGTTCGCCGGCAACTCCATCTAAAAGCACGCGTCCGCTGGGAAGTAAGGTCGTGACATGATACGTGCGCTCAGGAGTGTGCCGCCCGGGCATTAATTCAGCTCGAAAGACGACTTCCATCCCGGGCCGCGCCCAGGTATCCGGAGTCTTACCTGTCTTGCGGCGGACCCGGCCCGGCTTGTTGTTCCTTTTCAGCATAACCGCACCAATCGCGCCTATCGCTCCTGCTGCCAGCGCCATTCCACCTACTAAACGCTTTGTGCTCTTTTTCATTTCAAAGTATTTTCGAATTTCAATCCCCAGCGCGTTCGAAACACTCAAAAAACGAATTGAAGGTTTGAAATTCGAAAACTCAATTGCAAGGCTTGTGCCCGGTTTACTAAGAAGGCGCGACCGCCGCTTCGGTTGGCCGCGGCCGGCGCGCCTGCATGATTTACTTTCACAACTGTCCTAACTTACTGGCATAAAGGATCCAGTCTGACATTGATCGTGGGCAAGCCGCTCAGAGCCCGGTCCGCATTGATTTGCGTGAAACTCGCCCACTCTGCCGGCAACTTGTCTTCGGCAAAGACGGCTTCGACCGGACACTCAGGAACGCAAGCGTCACAATCAATGCAAGTTTCCGGGTGAATCACCAGCATGTCATCGTCGAGATGGAATGCGTCGACCGGACAAACCAGAGCACAATCGGTGTAGCGACAGTTTACGCAGGGTTCGGCAACGATGTAGGTCATTCAAAATCACCTCCAGGTGTGATTGAGTTATTGCGTCTAACTGAAATTAACGGCCGGCGGGAATCGTAGCACAACATTCAGTGTCACTCGCAACCGCAAAGGGATGATTGTGGCACGCGCATCCTGCGCGTGATTCACGGGCGGGACGCCCCGTGCCACCTCCACCAGCCAAATTACTGCGCGCGCTTCCATCTCAGCACCGGCGTAGCATCGATGAAATCGTAAAAGCCGAGATCAACTTCCGCGAACATCTTGCTCATCATAATGATTTTGCCCGGTGTGCATCGAAATGGTAAGCGCCCTAACAAGCGCTCCCTTTCTTTTGTTTGCAGACTTGCAGGAAAATCCTTGACGGCCTTTTTGACGGCGTCTCATTGCGAATTGGCGTAAACCGCACGCGGATCTTGCTGCCCTTCCCAGCAACTGGCAATTCATCGTTGCTTAGTACCCCTGGTTCATGAATCTAATGCGACTTGTCAGCAGTATCGATGATTTCGCTTCCCCTGCATTGTCATCTGATGACAGGAAGATCGTATTTACTCGCCAGCATCAGAAATTAAGCTTCACCGCGAATTGAATCAGTCGCGGATTATTGCTCGTTGAGGTGATGTGGCCGAAATCACCAGGATTGGCGTTGAGAATCTGACCAGTGATTGGATCAATGGAAGGGACGGCGTTGAAGTTGCTGATCGGATTGTTGAAGTTGACATGATTGAATAGGTTGAAGAACTCGGCGCGGAACTCCAGGTTCTTTGATTCGCTGATCGGGAAACGCTTGATGATCGAGAAGTCGACGTTGTTTTGTCCCGGCCCGCGCAGGACGTTCCGTCCGACGTTGCCGATGTCGGTGCCGAGCGCATCGGCGATCGCGGTTGCGGCTCAGTTTGAACTCGGGATCACTTGACCAGTCAAAACAGTGGGTCGCACAAACGCGAACGGGTTAAAGAAATATCCAGAGGGAACGTTGCTGCTTGCGGTGCTGCGCGTTGCGCCGGGCGCCCAGTTCGGCCGGGAGAGAC
Organism: Pyrinomonadales bacterium; assembly: GCA_038210455.1. Taxonomy (GTDB): domain Bacteria; phylum Acidobacteriota; class Blastocatellia; order Pyrinomonadales; family Pyrinomonadaceae; genus UBA11740. The sequence continues at coordinate 35,989 of JBBQWP010000004.1, forward strand.
CGCTGTTTGCCCCGAAATAAAACGAGCCCGCGGCGGAATCCACGATGTCAAACGGCTGACCTGACATCGCGGTGATGATCCCTGCCACCTGCCAGTTAGAAAGTAGCAACCGCCCGGCGCCTGATCGCGCCGCGAAAGCCGGACGCGGCAAGTCCCACAGATAGCTCAGGACGAAGCGGTGCGTGCGGTCGAAGTCGGAGATGCCGCGGTTGGCGCGATCATCAAATTGGTTGCCGAGAATGGTCGCCGTATCAATTTCTGCTTGGCCTGAGGCGTTGTCGAGCGACTTCGCATAAGTGTACGAAGCGAGCAGTTGCAGCCCTTTGGAGAGGCGCCTGGTCAGGCTCATCTGTAGCGAGTTGTAGGCCGACTTGGCGGTGTAGTGAAACTGAAGAAAGCCCGCTATGTCGGCGCCCTGAAATGGTGCTCGCAGCGTGGCGTTCGTCGGCGTGTTGGTTGTGATCGTTTGCCCGGTCACGGCATTGACAATCGGGTGTTGTGGGCTGGCAAGCCGCGCCTGGTTGATACGGACGTTGCGGAGTAGGTTGTGCCCCATTGTACCGACGTAGGCGACTTCGAGCAGCAGGTCTTTGCCCAACGCATACTGAACGCTGGTGTTGTACTGATGGAGGTAAGTCGTGCGCATACGGCGATCAAATGTCTGGCTGGCGAGAGCGACACCCGGCACGAACCTAGGGAATTGATCTTGCGATGGAAGATCGACAAAAGGATTCTCCAAACGAACCGTAGCGCCCGCCGGACTCCGGCGGCTGGCATACGTCGGCGGAGAGCTGATGGTGTTGTTAATGTAAGCCGTTGATGGCCGCGAATAGAAAATGCCATAGCCGCCGCGCACTACCAGCCGCCCTGTATCGAGCGGCGAGTAAGCAAAGCCGACGCGCGGGCCGAAGTTGTTCGGGTCAACGCTCGTGACGCGCTTGCCGACGTTGGGCACCTCCGGCAAGTCGTTTTGAGGAATCACATTTCCTGCCTGCACGAATCCGGCGATGGGCGGGCCAACGGGGTTGCCGCTGCCGTCCACTTCCATTCTCGGTTGATAAAGCGCCGGGTCGAAAGTCCCCAGCGCGCCGCGCGTCTCGTAAGGCGGAAGGTCCAGCTCGTAGCGCAAGCCGAGATTGAGCGTAAGCTTCTGCGATAACTTCCAATCGTCCTGAAGAAAGAGGCTGTAATCAGCCGCGCGCAGAAAGCGGGTGTTGATGCCCTCCCCATTCACCGAGCTGGTAGCCAGGCCGAGCAGGAAACTGTTGAAGCCCTGGAAAACTATTTGGCCGCGCCGGTTGGTATTGGTCGTAAGATTAACCCGATAATAGATAAGCTCGCCGCCCGTGCGAATGCTGTGGCGGCCTCTGGTGATTGAAAGGATGTTAACTAGTGTAGTCGCAGAGTTATTGACCTGAATATCTACGTTAGTACCGGCATTTCCGATAGTCACCGCGTTTGCTCCCGCCGGTCCGATACGAATCTGCCCCAGCCCCGGATAGACGCTGGCGTTGGCGCGGCTGATGCCGATATCCGAGTCCTTAACCGGGTTTCGCCCAAACCTGTCCCGGCGAATAAAACTGTAGCCGACACGCGCTTCGTTGACGGTTCTCGGGCTGAGGGTGTGAATGTCCTGAACGGAGATTAGACGGTTGTTCTGCTTCTGGTCGGCGCCGAAGCCGGGAACGTTTGCGCCGCCAGTGGGAAGCGCAAAGAACTGCGGCGCGTTCGAGAAGAAAAACTTCACCGCCAACCAGTTTCTCTCGTTGATGCGGTAGTCAACATTCGTGTTGAATTGATCCTCACGGTAAGTGGAGATGGCCGAGCCTGAGTAACGTCCGTCGGCCTGCGGCGTGGGGATCAGGAATTGACCATTGGGAAGCTTTGCATTCAAGAGAGCCAGCGCCACCGAATTGATCGAGGTCGCGGGCAGTCCGGTTGGCAACCGGGGCCTGAACGTTGCGAGCAGGGTCTGTGGTGAACGGTCATCGGTTAAGCCCTGCGCGACGAGGATGCTGGACGTCAGACTATTGTCCGATGCGCCGTTGCGCTCGCGCATGCCCTGGTACGAGATGAAGAAGAATAAACGATCAGTTTTGACGGGGCCGCCGAGCAGCCCGCCAAAGACATTGCGCTGCAAAGTTGGCCGCTTCACGCCTGCCGCTTTCAAAAACGGGTTGTTGGCGTTAAGCGCGTCGTTGCGGAAGTATTCATAACCAGCGCCATGAAAACTGTTGCTGCCGCTTTTGGTGACTGCCTGCACACTGCCGCCCGCGCCGCGTCCAAACGTTGCGTCGTAAAGCGAGGTCTGGACCTTGAATTCCTCAATGGTCTCTGGCGCCGGCACAGCCACCGACGACGAGGAGTTTTGGGCTATTTCATTGGCGTCAATGCCATTGATCTGGAAATTATTTTGCGTCACGCGCGCGCCATTGACCGAGACATTTTGTGAGTTGCGGCCCACGGCGGTGTTGTTAGGGAGAGCCACAGAGGTACCCGGCGAGAGCGCAAGAATCTGCGTGAAGTTGCGCGTCGCGAGCGGCAGCTCTGACACCGCGCGCGAGTCAACAACCCGGCCAAGCTGCGGACCATCTTTTTGGATTAGCGGCGCAATGCGCACTATGACTTGATCAACTATCCCTCCTGCAACTGTGAGTTCCGCATTCACCGTCGTGGTTTCAGTGATGACTACCTGGACTGAATCGAAGAGAGCCGAGTTGAACCCGTTGGCGGCGACTCTGGCGCGATATATGCCCGGCGGCAAGAGCGGCACGGTGTAGTTGCCTTCGCCATCGGTTGTGACTTTTCGCTCTTCGGCAGTGGTCTTGCTGCTGACGGCTACTTCCGCTCCGACGATGACGGCTCCGTTCTGGTCCTTCACGGTTCCGGCAATCCGGCCGGTGGTTTGAGCAAGCACAGTTATAGAAGACAAAACGAGAAAGGCCAAAGGCAAGAGTAAGGAGGGTGCTTGTCTGAAGATCATCGCTTCCACTTCAGCGCGTGCATGAACCAGGCCCGTAGGGCCGACATCGTATAGCAACGCAGAATACAAATTCACTTGGTGTTGACCTTCAGTTCCTTCCGGCGGCGATCACTGCTTCTACCATTAGCACGCGTGGAGACTGCCCTCACCTTTGGTTTCGCCCTTCCGCTTTTCTGCGTCAGTTCGCGCCTCCAGGACGAAGACCCAAAGACGCCCATCATTAGACCAGGAAGGCTGAAATCAGCATCCAATTTTGGCCAACGCAATCCAGCGCCGGAAGGCGTCACCTGAACCTCGGCCAGTTCTTCAGACGAGGCTCCGGCCAGTCCCTGCGCAAGTTCCGGGGGAAAAATAAAAGTCGCCCCATTGCGCAGCTCGACCACGACGCGCTTAGCGCGCCAATCATAGCGGGCTGACCTGGCACGCGGTTCAGTCGCGTCCGTCAGGGCGGCAGCTCGTCTCGCAGCTTCGTATTCCTCATCGAATGACTTCTTAACCATTGATCTCCTCCCACTTTTCGGGCAAGTAAGACTGGTTTTCGGTAAGAATATGCTTGGCTCTTCGCACTGAAGGTTTCTTCATTTTCCAGACTTCTGCTACGGTTACCGGACTGAGATTGATTTTAGCCTCCGCTCCGCCTTTGAAGACATGGACGTGACCTGGCCCGTGATCATTAAAGTAAATCACAACCTCGTATCCTTCTTGTCTCAGCACTGTCGGCATCATGAATTATGCGTGACGTTTTTTCAATCGAAAGGGATGCTCGCTCATGGTGGTGGAGCCCGCCCAACTTCACGGTGCCAGATTCATCTGTCGGAGCAAGGCAACGAACCTCGGGTCCGAGCGCAGGCTATCCCATACTGGATCAACTTTGAGAAAGTTTAAAGCAAAGGGATGAGCCTCATACTGCTTTTGCAGGAATTCAAAGGCTCGGTCCTTGTCGCCCAGACCTGTGTAGATCATCGCAAAGTTTGCCGGGTTAACATAACGCTGCTTTGATATTTCTTTCAACTGCTCGAGCACCTTCTGTGCCTCGGCTCTCTTTCCCGACGCCGCATAGACATATCCAAGTTGCGCCACTCTTCCCGTTCCTAAGGTTGAATTGCTCGCGCTCGCCTTTTCAGCCTCCGCGATGGCGTCCCCATACCTCCCTTCTCCCAGATAAGCATTTGCGAAGTGGTGGTGGGCGTGATCGGAATTCGGATTCAGCTCTAATGCTTTCCGATATTCTTCAATTGCCTGGTTGTGTTGACCGGCAGAATAGAGGATTCTCCCCAGGTTCACGTACATGGTGGGCGAAAGCGGATCAAGCTCCTGGGCCCGTCTCATATGGAGCATAGCTTCATCGAATCGCCCCAGGGCCCAAAGGACTGGAGCGTAATAAGAATGAACATCCGCTGAGTTTGGATCAAGTTCTACTGCACGTTGAAACTCTCTGATGGAAGCGGGCCAGTCCTGAACACCCGCTTTCATGAGTCCCAAAACGGCATGCGCGTCGCCAAGCGTGTCGTCTATTTCTAACGCTCTTCGGACTGCCACTTCCCGTTTTTGCTCTGCCTCCTTCGGGGGCAACGCATCGCCGAATCCGACGGCTGTATAGACGTATGCCAACTGGGCGTAGGCTGGTGCGTAGTTCGGGTCAATCTTGATCGCCTGTTCGAGGTAATCAATGGCTTTCTGCGTTTCTAACTTGTTACGCCTGTAGAACCTGTAGAAGCGGCCCAACAGGTAAAGCCGATAAGCTTCAGGATTCTCGGTGCCACGCTTCGCCAGCCGCTGCTTGTCCTCGCCAGTCAACTTCAGCCGCAACCTTTCCGAGATCTCCTGCGCGATTTCGCCCTGGAGTTTAGGCATATCGGCCAACTTGCGGTTATATTGTCCGCCCCAAAGCCGCTTGTTGTCCTTTACGTCAACCAACTCGGCGCTAATCAAAAGATCATCGCCACGCTGAACGAGTCTGCCCATGAGTACGGCTCTCACGTTTAACTCGCGCCCGACGGCTTGGGGGTCTGTCTGCTTTCCCTTGTAACGCGAGACCGCACTAAAAGACATGACTTTTTTGAGATTCGGCAACTGCGAAAGGCTGTCGATGATGCTGTCGCTGATCCCGTCTGAAAGATACTCCGCGTTCGGATCGTTGCCGACGTTAACGAATGGCAGGACTGCAATCGAGTCTATTGTTTCGCCGCCTTTGGCGAAGTAGAAATAGTAGCCCAGGACTGCTAGTGCGATGGTCGCGCAAACAGCGGCCAGAGTCGCAGTTCGCTGGTGATGTTTGACCTCAGTTATCAGGTACTCAATGCTCGATGTCGGGGACGCCGTTCCCACCTCAACCGTGCCCACAGCAGTTTGTGGGCCGCTCACAATCGCCATCTGCGCGCTGCTTCCGGCGGTTGTTTCTGCGCGGGCTGCGCCTGTCTGGCTTCGGCTGCTGTCGCTCAGACCATTGCACCCAAGCGGAACGGCAAGATCGCATTTGTCGGCGGGGGGGAAATCTCAGGCACCAGCGGCATCTGGGTGATGAATGCTGACGGCAGTGATCGCAGGCAACTTACCGTCACGAGCTTTGGGGATCGCAGTTCGAATCCGGCGTGGTCGCCGGACGGCTCACAGATCGCATTTGTAAAGGATATTGAGGACTCACAAGGCATTTGCTGCCATTTCCATTACGAGATCTTCCTGATGAGCGCCGACGGCAGCAATCAGCACCGGCTTACTCAACCGGGAGTTGCTGAATGGCAACGACCTTCCTGGTCTCCCGACGGGACGAAGATTGCTTTCACCGGCTCGGCCACCGCCACCGGATCGTTTCTTCTCTATGTGATGAACGCCGATGGCAGCAATCAAAAGGTCATTGGTGAAGGTTTGAGTCCATCCTGGTCTCCTGACGGATCAAAATTGGCCGTAAGAGATTTTCGCCAGATGTACGTCCTCAATGTCGACGGTAGCGGTCGTACACCGCTTGCGCCGCCCCAGAATCCGGCTACCGATTGGGATTTGGGACCTGTCTGGTCGCCTGTAGGTACCAGAATCGCTTTCGCTCGCGGGGTGAATTGTGACTGGGCCAACGGCTGCGATAGCACGACGATCTGGACGGTGAACGCCGACGGTACTCACCTGACCAAGGTCTCCAACATGGAGGCGCCCTACGGTCACAACTGGTCGCCTGACGGAACGAAGATCATCCTTGCGTCTCCCGCCAACGATTCGGCTGATTTATTTGTGATGAACACGGACGGCAGTGGCAGCATAAACATCACCAACACGCCTGACATATCGGAAAGCGTGCCGTCATGGCAGCCCGTTCTATTAGCGCCAAGCGTGATTGATGAGACGCAGTTCTTTGTTCGTCAACATTACCTCGACTTCCTCAATCGCGAAGCGGACCCGAGTGGATTGAGCTTTTGGACCAGCAGCATTCTCTCTTGCGGCAGCGACTCGTCGTGCCTCGAGGTGAAGAGAGTCAATACCAGTGCAGCGTATTTTCTCTCGATCGAAAGTCAGCAGACGGGCTATTTGGTCTATCGCATGTACAAATCATCGTACGGCAATCTCCCGAATGCGCCGGTGCCGATCAAGCTCAGCGAGTTTACGCCTGACACGCAACAGATAGGACAAGGCGTAATAGTCAATCAAACCGGCTGGGAGCAACGGCTCGAGAACAACAAGCAGGCCTTTGCCAACGACTTCGTGCAGCGCTCGCGGTTCGCCTCGGCTTATCCCACATCGCTTACGCCTGATCAATTCGTCGACACGCTTTTCGCGAACGCTGGCGTCATACCTTCTGCCAGTGATCGAGCAGCCGCAATTAGCGAGTTTGCTTCGGCAATGACGACGAATGACGCCGCGGCGCGCGCGCGTGCTTTGCGTCGCGTGGCAGAAACCTCAACGCTGGCGCAGCAGGAATTCAACCGCGCGTTCGTGTTGATGCAGTACTTCGGTTATCTAAGAAGGAATCCAAATGATCCGCCGGAGGCGACACTCGACTTCGCGGGCTACAACTTCTGGCTTACAAAACTGAACCAGTTCAACGGCAACTTCGCTGAGGCCGAGATGGTCAAAGCATTTATCCAATCCGCTGAATACCGGCAGCGGTTTGGGCCGTAAGCGGTAGCGACGACGCCCGCGACCCTCAGTAAGAACAGCGCGCTCATCCGTCAATTAAGCAAAACAAGGTTACGGTGGTTCGCTGATCTTGCTTTTCGAGGCCTCGGTTCGATCGAAACGAAGTCTCTCTGCAATGCATCCTTAAGTGCTCTCAGGTTTTTCAAGAAATGGTTTCGGCTACGATTAGGACAGGTACGCGGAGCATTCTTCACTATAGCGGGTTCGTAAGGTGCTTTGTTGACCTTGCGCTACGATGGCGGCGCGTAAGGGAGTCTGGCGGAGCAAGCTTCGCCAGACTCTCTCGGTTTTCACACGGTGTGAATGCAAGTCCTTACAGATCATAGAAGTGGAGATCGCCTGCGGTTAGTTGCTTCGTAATGTAAATGATTTGGCCCGCATGCATTGAGAAGTGTTCGACCACGTGAAAGATCGCCGCCAGCGCAGTGACGTCGCAACCCTGAATCAAATGCCTTTCGAGCAGCTTGCCGGCGTCGAACTTTGCCAGCGCGGCATCAGCGTCACTTAGTGTCTGCGTCAACCTGACCAGCAACTCGTCGCGCGGAATGATGTCGCGTTGCGCAAACTCGGAGTCTCGATCGCGCTCATCCGGCGCGCCACCCACGCCGCAAACGATCCATTGCCGGACGTTCCCGCTCAAATGTAAAAGGAGATTGCCAATGCTGTTTGACTGCGGATTGGCGCGCCACCAGATTTGCTCGTCGGTGAGCAGCTCCAGGCAACGCTCGATCTTCGGCAGGTAGTCGTCGGCAAAGTAAGCGCGCGCGCAAGCGATGAACGACTGGCTGACCTCATCCATAATGCACACCTTGTCGCAGTCTATTCAGCGCGACTTTCGTAATCAGCGTTGCGACCCGGTTTGTGTTTCGCTTTGCGACCGGCCGGCCGCGCCTTTTCGTCAGGCTTAGCATGTGTCAGCGGATGACCTGGAGGCGCCAGCGGACGGCGAATAGAATCGATGATCGATTTCCTGAGCTTTCGACTCTGCGAGCGTGAAGACTTCATTGCGTTGTCCCCAGTCGATGGTCAATTTCAAGAGCGATCCTATCGCCGCAACCGACGACTGTCAATCGCATTCCTGGGAGCGCGGGCGTCCCGTCCGCATTGAGCGCGAAGCGCGAATACGCCCCTTGACCTTGCACACTTCTACTTGCCTGGTTCAAACCAGACGGCTAATAAGCTCGCGGATTCGACGGAAGTGATTAAGCTTCGTTCGGCTGCTGACGAGAGCGAATGAGAGTCTCGACAGCTTTGGCGGTTTCGATGCTCTGCTTCTGCTGGAATTCATTTACCCAGTTGGTGACGTTAGACACCATATCCGTGGCGGCTTTGCGCGCGGTTTCGCGGGCGTGCCTGGCGGCGCCAGGCTTTCGCTGGGCGCGATCTTCGCGCTTCACTATTCTTACTGCTTTTTTCTCAGACATAATCTTTGGTCGGGGAGCAGGTTGTTTCTACGATTTAAATTTACGAATTCTCTTTTTAGAAGTTCCGTACCTATTCAACCTGATCTCGGGTTTTGGGAAAGCAACGTTTAGACGCCGCTTGCCCCGGTTTGGTTGCAGAATTATCCCTCCACAACCAGTCTTTCATCGCCCGCAGCACGTGCTGCCTTGGCTTTCATATCGCTTTTCCAGAGTCGGTTCTGTGCTCGGTAAGCTAGGAGGGCAAAAGCTAGAGTGCCACATCCGGCCACGTACGGCAAGGCCCCCGAGAGCCCCCGGATGCCAAACCTGACCAGCAAACGGTTAATAATAATGAGCGCCAGGGGCATTTCCGTGGGAGAAAAAACAGAGTCTTGCGACTAAATGAACACCACGGACTGTGAACTGGGAATATCGAAACGTTTGCGGCAAGAGCGGCAGGCCAGCATGTCATCAATGCGTACCATATAGTCGCGCGAGTTTTGGAATTGCCGTTTGTCCTGTTCGCCTGCGCCGCGCGGGAGCTGTGGCTTCTTGGTGCGCTTCAGCCAACGCACTTCGTAATCGTTGCGGGCGCGACAATGCGGGCAACTGAAACTGGCGGATTTCGTTTCCTGCTTCTCGTTAAAAAAATCGCGTTCATTCATAAGGTTTGTTGTTTTGCCGCCGCTCCCTGGCGGCTCAGTAGTCTTTCAATAGAAGTAATCAGACGCTCGGGATCAATCAACCTGGTTTCGTTCGGCTCATACGCATCAGCGCCGGTAGCGAGCGCCAGCGTCGGCTCGCCCGTACCCCACTCGGCCAATACCAGAACCAAGATACCAGTTAACTGCGGAGTGGCGCGAACTCGCTTGATGAAATCAATCCCGTCGTAGGACGACGCGAAATCAATTGCCAGGAGATCAAAAGGCGCCCCAAGCAGTTTGTCAAAAGCCATCTCGCAATCTTTCGCTATGGTGACCGCAAGCTCTCGACGTTCCAGCGCGGCACGCGGGAAATCCGGGCGATCGGTGACGATCAGAATTCGTTGATCTGACATCGAGTTACCGAGACCGCTGAGGTTACGGAACCGCTCGCGGTAGCGAGTGGGCCTTCTATTAAGCCCACATCCCAACCTGACCCGCTTGCTACCGCAAGCGGTTTCGTACCGCGCTACTCTCTCTGTTCGCAAAGATCTCTGAGGTACTGAAAACTATAAATGCCTGTTTCGTGGCCGTCGCTCCAGCGAAAGTTGAGCGCATAACGGCCGACAATGGTCAGGTCTTTGATCTCGAGTTCATCGGAAATCACTTCCGGTTTCAGCGTTCGCTGGCCCGTCCATTCGTTGACGCACTGGGCACATGGGCACACGCGTCGCAGGGCGGCGGCGTTGTAATCACAGACCCGATCATCCGCCCAGGTGATGCGCACTTGCGTATCGCTCTCCTGCGAAATCTCGCGCGGCTCGATCGCTTGTCGTCTTTGTGCTACATCCACCATCTTGATCTCGACTCAAGCGGGCGGGCAGTAGCCCGCCTCTAAACGTAAGCTTGCTGCCCACTGCTCACTGCCCACTGATCTGGAGTAACGCCGCCTCGACCGCCTCAGCTTTTATCTGTCCGTGCGAAGCGGTCCACAGAGCCTTGCCGTCCCGAATGATAAAAACCTGCGGCGTTTCGTGCTCAACCCCCAGTCGCGCCTCGAGTTCATTCGAGACGAGCCGCGCCTGTTGCACCGTGACCAGGCCAATTGGCATCTCGATCCGCGCCATCTCCGAATGCGCGCGCGCACTGATGCCGCACGAGTTGCTGTGTTTGAGGATTATGGCCGGAGAGCCGTTTGACTGGGCCAGGAAGCGATCCAGCGATTCCAAATCCGGCAGTTCGACGAAGCCGTTAGAGGGGGCAGAGCTTTGTTGATTCATAACCACTTCATCTTAGCCGACTGAGCAAGGTTCTAACAAAGGCCAATCCCCACTCAAACAAGCATTGACACTCGCGGCAATCCGTCATAGTCTCTGGCTCTTAACATGCCTTTTCCGGAGTTGACTATGAAAATCAGGTCCCCGTTTTCCCGATCGATCCTGCTCTTGATCGTTTCCGCCCTGTTCTCTGGCTCGGCACCGTTTAGCTCATACGCCCAAAAGCGTCGCCCGGCTACACAGAAGGCCCCCAGTCGCGCCGCCGTCATAGTTGACGAGGCCGAAAAAATGGCTGATGAAAAGAAATGGCCCGAAGCGATTGACACCTACAAGCTCGCCATCCGCCTGGATGCGAACTACGCCGCAGCTTATGGCGGCCTCGGCGATGCTTACTTCAACAGTGGCAACTCGGAACAAGCTTTGGTGGCATACAAAGAGCAGGTAAGGTTGGCGCCAAATGATGCGGATGCGCAGTATGACCTCGGTTATTTCTACAACACGATGGGTCGCCATGGTGAAGCCTTTGCTCCCCTGGTGAAAGCTACCAGCCTGGATCCCAATTTCGCGGAAGCATATTACGGGATTGGCTATGCTTATCTAAGGGGCGAAGACTTTGAAAAATCGATCAGCTTCCTCAAGAGTGCAGTCCGCATCAAGCCTGATTACGGCGACGCTTATTACGGCTTGGGCCAGGCATATGCGCGGCTCGGCAAAGCCGATCTCGCGAACGAGCAACTGAAGAAACTCAATCCGCTCGATCCTAAACTCGCGCGGAAACTAGAAAAAGAGATGACGGCCACCCTCGCCACGGCAACCGCTTCGACCCAGACGCCCGCGGCCACGACCGCTGCGTCTCAAAGCCAGGAACAAGCAACCGAGAAACCGGCCGCGCGTTTGGTAGAGACGATCCAGCCGGTGTCGTCCCGATCAGCCGGCGCGCCATCCGTTGCGCCGCGAACCCAAGGACATCTGGAGGAATCCGTGCCGGTGCAGCCGACGCAGTTCTCAAGCGGTCAGCAATCCGGCGCGCCGAAAACAACGGGCCAATCACCATCTCCGACTGAACCCACCTCGCGACAGTTGCAGCAATTGCCGCCGGCCCAGACGTCCACACCGGCCGCCAATACCGACACTTCTCAGTCGGGTCAAGTCAAAGCGTTTCCGCTGAGCGCGAAGCGCTGGGCGCTGGTGATTGGGGTCGACAAATACGTCGATCCGCAGATCAGTCCGCTCAAGGGCTCAGATAATGACGCCCGTCTGATTGCCGATTCGCTGGTCCGCTATGCCGGCTTTCCGCAGGACCAGGTAATCCTGCTCAACACAAGCCAGCCGGTCGAGCGACAGCCGACCCGCGTGAATATTCTGCGGCGCTTGTCCAATCTCAGCACCGCCGTGCCCAAGGATGGATTGCTGCTGGTAGCGTTCGCGGGCCATGGCATGGAAAGACAAGGTCAGGCTTTCCTGCTCCCCGCTGACGCGCAGATTAGCGATCAAATTTCTTTTCTTGAAGAAACCGCCATCAGCATGAGTCGCGTCAAGCAGTGGATTAAAGAAACAGGCGTAGGACAAGTCGTCATGCTGCTCGATGCTTGCCGTAACGATCCCGGTGGCCGTGCTGATGCTCCGAATCCATTGACCAATGCTTACACCAACGCTTTCAATTTCGATGTGCGCAACCGCGAGGTCCAGGCATTCGCCACGGTCTATGCCACGGGCATCGGCCAACGCGCCTATGAGTACACCGAAAAGAAACAGGGCTATTTCAGTTGGGCCATCGTCGAAGGGTTAAAAGGCGGGGCGGCGAATGACAAAGGCGAAGTCACCCTCCAGCAGTTAGTCAAATACGTGCAGGAGGTCGTGCCCAAACGCCTGGCCATCGATCTCGGCTCAACCAAACAGCAAAAACCCTTTGCCGTGATCGAAGGGTATCGCGCCGACGAGTTGGTGATCGCGGTGACGAATTCCGCGTCGAACACCGCGAATAATTCAACCCCAAACATAGCGATGGTAGATCCGGCGGCGATGGAGTTGAGCTTTTGGGAGAGTATCAAGAGCAGCAACAACCCGGATGACTTCAAGGCCTACCTCGACAAGTATCCCGACGGACAATTTGCCGCGCTCGCCAAGTCCCGAGCCAACCCCCCTCGGTCGGGCGGTAACGCCCCCAGCGGTGAGTCCTCGGAAATGGCTTACTGGAACGCTATCAAGGACAGCCAGAACCCCTCCGATTTCCAGGCGTATGCCACGAAATTCCCCCAGGGACTTTTCGTCGAGCTGGCAAACAACCGGATCAAGGCCCTGGACGCGAAAGCCTCGGGCCGATCGCCTGCTGCCGGTGCCGGCTTGACGTCCGGCCCCGCGACACTGAAAGACATTGAAGTCAGTTTCAAAAGCAACATGTATGACGAAACGATTCGCGTCGCCAGTCGCTTTCTTGAGACGGCGCCCGATAGCAGAGAGGCGCATGCCTATTTAGGACTCGCACTCTTGGCCAAGAAAGATCAGGACAGCGCGATCCTGCATCTGGAAAAAGCGATTGTCCTGGGCCAGTCGGTAAACTTTGGTCTCAAGCGTTTAAGAGAGCCGCTGCTGGGCCATGCGCTTGATGACGTAACCGTAAATGTGGCGGCCGACGCTGTGACAATTCAATCGGGGAAAACTCTCTATCGCGCGCCGTTTTCCGCGTTGAAAGAATCCCGGGTCAATAATTATCAGAACCAGTGTTCTGTAGCTTATCTCAAGGGAGCTTTTTCAGAATCGTCGTCGAACTCAGACAAACAAGGTAAGCCGGGAGACAAGGGATTTAATCTCTTTCCGCCAGCAACGACCTTGCGGCAGGCGCAACAAGGCAACCTCGTGGTTAATTTGGCCTACTGTGCCGGCGACGACGGGATCATGCCAACGACGATAATTAAGCTCATCTATCGTCTTTCGGCCGGTAAGTGACCTTGGAGTGCGGTAACTCGTTACCGCTTTCATCGTCGCAACTTGTCGCTACCACATAAGGATCACATTTGCTTGCGGCGACAATTCGCCGCACACCAAAGCGCCGACAAGTCGGCGCACTCCAAAGAATAACTGTGACTTCTAAGGATCAATCTGAAACCGTTATGCCAGAGCCGCCTTCAGGCGACGGACGCTCGCCCGATTCTGCGGCGGCCGTTTCAGCGGCCACAATCACAGTCGATCCGAATGGAGCGAGCGCCTCACTTAACGAAACTTCGCTGCCCGCGGCGCCGAGCCTGGCCGGCATAACTCTCGACAGCCGTTACTTCGTCCAGAAGGAATTGGGCCAGGGCGGAGTCGGCGCAGTCTATCTTGCTCAGGATCGAAAGCTGCACGACAAGCCCGTCGTGATCAAAGTCCTGCTTGAGAAGTCTCTGCAAAATTCCTGGGTCGTGCAGAAATTCCAACAGGAGAAGGAAGCGCTCGCTCGCGTAGATCATCCCGGAGTCGTCGGCATCCTCGACACGGGCGAGCTTCCTGACGGCAAACCATATCTGGTGATGCAGTTCATCGACGGTGTCACCCTGCGCTCACAGATCAAACCCGAAGGCATCGCGCTGGAACACGCCGCCGAATTGATCAAGCAGATCGGAAGAGCTCTCAAAGCAGCGCATGACAAAGGGATCTTTCATCGCGATCTGAAACCTGAAAACATCATGCTGCAAAGTTACGGCGGCGGCGAAGAGCAGGTGAAGATCATCGATTTCGGAATCGCCAAGCTCAAGGATTCGATCGTCGCCCCGAGTACCGTCGCCGGGGCCACCGCCGGAACAGTCTCTTACATGGCGCCCGAGCAACTGAGCGGTCGCCCGGTTTCGGCCGCGATGGATATCTATGCGATGGGCGCGATCGCTTACGAGCTGGTGACCGGACGCAAGCCTTTCAATCCCGAAACAGGATTTGAGTTGCTGGAAATGCAGCGCGCGGGCGTGCGCATAAAACCAGCTGATTTGCGGCCCAGCATTTCTGAGGAAGCCAGTCACACGATTTTGCGCGCACTAAGTTTCGATCCGAAAGAGCGTTTCCAAAACGCGCGCGAACTCGGCGACGTCCTGGCTCGAGAGTTGTCTGAGGACACCGCGCAATTCACTCCGCAGCAGCCTGCCCCGACACAGATTGCGGCAACGCAGTTGGCCACGGATGCTAACGAACCTGCGCGGCAGACCGCTGATCAGGGCAGGAGCCCGACCGTGAGGGAGGGCTCAGGCCTGGATGCCCGCGCGTCGAAAACTATCGCAGCGCGCTTTGAACCTGCCCAGGTCAACACGCTCGGCGGCTCGATCCATCCCGCCGTGGCAGACATCGACTCACCGGGTCGACGACCGTGGCTAATGATCGGAGCAGGTTTGGTTGTGCTGGTTGTGTTGGCGGGCGCGTTTCTGTTTTGGAAACGTGGCGCGCTGTCCCCCGCGCGCGAACAGACGCTCGCCTATTCGCTGACCGTGCAAAAGATGCGCGACGGAAAACCTTATCAGGGTGAATTCGAATCTTCCGGACAGGAAATTTTCGAGAACGGTTGGAAGTTTCGGATGAACCTCAACAGTCCACGGGAAGGCTATCTCTACCTGCTGAACGAAGGCCCAGCGGCTGGCGACGCGGTGACCTACAACATGCTCTTTCCCGAAGCGAAGACCAACAACGGATCGCCGCGGGTCACCGCCGATCAGAAACTCCAGACCGCCTGGATGAGATTTGACGATCACCAGGGCACGGAAAAATTCTGGCTCGTCTTTTCCCCCGCGCCAGTCAAAGAACTGGAAGCCGCAACCAAAAGCGTTAACGATGTCGATCAAGGTCAGATCAAGGATGCGGCCCAAGCCCGCGCGGTGCGTGATTATTTGCAGAAACACTCGTCGCCAAAACCCGAAGTCACCAAGGATTCGGCTAAGAAGCAAACCAACGTAAAGGGTAAAGGCGATGCGTTGGTGAACTATGTTGAGCTGGAACATCATTGAAATGGAGCGCGGGCATCCCTGCCCGCACTGAGCGCGCAGCGCGAACGATCTTCAGATCAGCGAGGATTTGGAAAATGAATAGAATCATTCGACACCGTCCCACATTTTTCACGACGCTGACATTTATGGCCGCGACTGCCGGACTGATGTTTAGTTTGCCCGCCCGCGTCTCGCAAGCCCAGCAAGACCGCCAATTGGTGCAAACCGGATCACCCAACGCGAACACCGCCAAACGAATCGCTTTGGTAATCGGCAACGGCGCATACACCACCGCACCTACTTTGAAGAATCCACCGAATGATGCGCGCGAGATGGCCGCCACGCTCAAGGCACTTGGCTTTGACGTAACCAGTGGCACCAACGTGAATCAGCGCGACATGAAGCGCCTGATTCGCGAGTTTGGAACGAAGCTGAAAGGCGGAGGTTCAGGATTGTTCTATTACGCCGGTCATGGCGTGCAGTCGAAAGGACGCAATTATCTCATCCCCATCGACGCGAACATTCAAAGCGAAGCTGAAGTAGAAGACTCAGGCGTCGATGCCGCGCTGGTTTTGAATTTCATGGACGACGCGCAAAACGGTCTGAACATCGTCATCCTCGATGCCTGCCGCAACAATCCATTCGCGCGCAGCTTTCGATCGGCGAACGATGGCCTCGCGCAAGTTGATGCGCCGACCGGGACCTTGATCGCTTACGCCACCGCGCCGGGTCGCGTGGCTTCTGACGGCGCCGGTCAGAACGGTCTTTACACCGCCGAGTTACTAAAGCAGATGCGAGTACCCGGCTTGAGCGTGACTGATATGTTCATGCGCGTGCGCGCAGAGGTGATGAAGCAAACCGGCAGCAAACAAGTTCCGTGGGAGGCGTCGTCCCTGGTCGGTAGTTTCTTTTTCGGCGGATCCGGTGCGCCCTCTACCCCCGCAGCTAACAACACGGGTGGAACTGGAGTCAGAGATGACGCGGCAACCTTCGAGCTTACCTATTGGGATTCGATTAAGAACAGCAACGACGCCGCGGACTTCAGGTCTTATCTTGAACAATATCCAAACGGGAAATTCGTGGCGCTCGCCAGAAACAGATTGAGAAGTCTGCCAGCGACAAAAAGTTCGACCAGCGCGAATCCGACTACCACGTCCAAATCCCTCGACAAGGAAGTTTCTGAGCGCGAACGACTGAGAACTGGTGTTGGCCGAATTATCGGCGGTATGTTGGACTCGGACGTCGCGGTTTCACCACGCGAGACTTGCTTTAGATCGGATCAAGGTGCGGCATCCAAAAACTGGAACAGTCATTACAGTTGGGCGCAGGGTCAGAACGTTGTGAAACTTAAGACGGCGATCCAACAGAAGCTCGATTTGGTGTTTCAGTGTTCGTCAGTTACGGATGAGCAGGCCTTTGACGACTTCGCCGCAATTTCCGTCATCATCGCGCGCTACGTCCCAAACGCTGCCTGTTTCAATGGCGATGAAGGCGTAGTCTCTACCGATCCGGTTGGTCATCGTAATTGGGCGCGGGAGCAAGGACGTGCGGCCGCCCTGAACAATTTGAAATCAAAAGCCGCGGCCGCAATCGATTGCATGGATGGCGCCAAGCGGTTTTCATACTACGCGGATATTTCTGTGCTCGCCGCTGGGGGCACCGCTAAGTAAGACCTGTTCCCGAGATTGGATCTGGATTCCGTTTCAGAAGCGAGCTAACGTTGTGAAATGAGTCTATTACTGCACCAAGCTAAGCAACTTATGCATCCAGTTATGAAACGCCTGAACCTGCCACTGGTTACTGCCGGACTAGTTATCAGCCTTGCAAGTAGCGCGTTGCACGCACAACAGGATCGCCAACTGGTGCAGACAGGATCTGCGAACACTAGCACCAGTAAACGAATCGCACTCGTCATCGGTAACGGTGCGTACGCGTCTGCACCGCCACTGAAAAATCCTCCCAACGATGCGCGCGAGATGGCGGTGACATTGAAGGCACTTGGCTTTGACGTAACCAGTGGCACCAACGTGAATCAGCGCGACATGAAGCGCCTGATTCGCGAGTTTGGAATGAAACTAAAGGCAGGCGGCTCAGGATTGTTCTATTACGCCGGCCACGGCGTGCAGTCGAAAGGGCGAAATTATCTCATCCCGGTCGATGCGAACATCCAGAGCGAGGCTGAAGTTGAAGACTCTGGAGTGGATGCTGCTCTGGTTCTGAATTTCATGGACGATGCCCAGAATGGTCTGAACATCGTAATTCTCGATGCCTGCCGCAACAATCCATTCTCGCGCAGCTTTCGATCGGCCAGCGACGGGTTGGCGCAGGTCGATGCGCCGACCGGGACTCTGATCGCTTATGCGACTGCCCCCGGCCGGGTGGCTTCGGACGGCACGGGGCAGAACGGTCTCTACACCGCTGAGCTTTTAAAGCAGATGCAGGTGCCAGGATTGACTGCTGCCGAAATGTTCATGCGCGTGCGCGCGGAAGTGATGAAGCAGACCGGCAGCAAACAGGTGCCGTGGGAAGCGTCATCGTTGGTCGGCTCGTTTTACTTCGCCGGTGGTCCGGCCGACGCAGCGGCCACCGCGCCTAACATAAACGGAACCAGAGTCGACCCAACTGCATTTGAGTTGAGCTATTGGGAGACGATTAAGAACAGCGCGAACGCCGACGATTTCAAGGCCTATCTGGAGAAATACCCGAGCGGACAGTTTGCGAGTCTGGCGAAGAACAGAATCACCAGCCTCCAACCCGAGGTTAAAACTCCTGAGCGATCATCGCCCTTTGGCGGTGGACAGGCTGAGATAACCTTCTGGGATTCGATCAAGAACAGCCAAAGCGCGGATGACTATCGCGCTTATTTGGAAAAGTATCCCAATGGCGATTTCGCGGGGCTCGCCAAACGCAGACTCGCGCCGTTGGAAGCCAACGAGAAAGAAAAAGCCAGAGCCGACGAGGTTGCGCGCAACATCAAAAGGTTCAAAGGCTCTTATGTTCTGCGCGGAACTGTTCTCAATATCAGTAGTCCGGGCACACTGACAGTAACGCAAACGAATATCCAGTTCGTGTATGACGATGTCGATCAAAATAAAGTGAACGGGCAGCTAAACAAACCCTACCCCATTGCTTGCAAGGATCTAACCGAAGCCCGAATTGATGATGTCTTTGTACGAGAGATCCGCGACGGGAAATACCGGACCCGGTTTCAAGCCGAATCTGCCGCGGCAGCAAGCGAGGCGCTCGCTGCGATGCGATACGTCTGCGCTAACCCCGGCAAGAATTTTACAGATGGTTTGCCAGCGGAAGCTAAAGACAAAGCCACAGCAGCAACACCCAAGGAAGAACCACTCAGGCAGTTTATGGTGCGCAATGGTAAATCCAAGCTGGCTCCAAAGGGAACTCTTTCTATCTCGGTGTCTGGGATCGAGTTCGTGGAAAAGGATAATCCCGAGAAGAAGAAGTTCGCCTTTAGCTGTGCCGACGTCAGTGAGGCCACCGTGCCTGGCTTTCCCTATGATAAGAATTTTTTTCGAATTCGCGCTGGCAACGATACTCACAGTTTCATAGCCAATAGCAGCGGCGAATCCAGCACCATCGTGGAAACTGTGCGGTTAGCCTGTAAGCTCAATGTGGACGGTAAGAAGCGTTAGGCAAAGCCAGCAAGAAATATCGACAAGCGCGAAGGCTTTTCTAGAGTCCCGTTAGGGATGAGATGTATAGTTATCGGCTCGCCAAAGTTATACTGCTCCTTTAGGAGCACGTGTTTCGCTCCTCAAGGAGCTTCAACTAGAACGCATCCGGTTCTACGAATATTTCGCTCCTGACGGAGCTTCGGAACATGAACACGAATCAAATATTTCGTCGCATATTAATTCTGTTTCTCTGCTGCCCATTCGCCAGCTTAGTCGCGGCTCAGACGCAGCAGGATGAGGAAGGCTCGCGCCAAATCGTTCTCGATCGTTTCAATAAAGCGCGGCCCACAGAAGATGTCACCGCGGGAGTTGGTGGCGGGCGCACCGGAGCAAACGTCGCGCCCAAGGCTCCTGTCTATCGTCGCACCGGTTCGATTAAAGTGGCCGCCGGCCCGCGACGAGCACCTGCCCCCGGATCGTCTGACGAGATCGGCGTCACTGTCTGGCGTTTGCGGCCTTCGCAAACCGCAGACACGGGCGCGCGTGTTCTGGTGCTCGACGGTCTGAAACAATCGGAATGGACGCCGGAGCGGATCGAAGCTGACACGCCTTTGAATGTCGGCGACCGCGTGCGGATCACGGTCGAGTCACCACGGCCCGGCTTTCTTTACATCATCGATCGCGAACAATACGCCGACGGTAGTTTCGGCGAACCGTTGATGATCTTTCCTACTCTGCGCACGCGCGGCGGCGACAATCGCGTGGCGCCGGGCAAGCTAATCGACATTCCCGCGCAGGAAGATCAATACAGCTACTTCACCGCGCAGCCCGCCGGGACCCGCCGAGATCAGATCGCCGAAGTCCTGACCATCATCCTGCTGACCCAGCCACTGCCGCTCGGAATCGGTGAGCTGCCTTTGAAGATGACCGGCCCGCAAGTCGGCGGTTGGGAAAAGTCCTGGGGCGGCATCGCCGAACGACTTGAACTGGTAGGAGGCGCCGGCCGCCCGTGGACTAATGAAGAGAAACAAGCGGGCGCTGCGAAAGGGCGACAACTCACCCAGGGCGGCCCCCCGCCACAAACCGTCTATCGCGTCGCTCGCAAAGCCGGCGGCCCGCTGCTCGTGACCGTGCCATTGCATTACGCGCGTTAGAGAGTGAACGGAGCGCGGTCATCCTGCCCGCGAAACTTGCCCTCTTTAGTGTGAAAATCCTGATCCAGGTCAGGACGCTCGTGATCCTTCCCGTGAAATTCGCCATCCTGGCTGTGAAAATCGTTATCCTGAGGTTAAGAATCGTGATCCTCAGCGCGAAAATCGTGATCCTGCTCAGTAAAATCGCGATCTTACTGGTGAAACTGCCGATCCTGACCGGCAAAATCTCCATCCCCAAGCTAAATCCCGTAATCCTGCCCGCGCCAATACGCTCACCGGCAGTCAAAATCTAGAGTTTTTCGCCCAAATCGTGGAAATCTGGCCCCTGAACGCTGGATAATAACGGTTGAGGCGCACCCGCGCCAAGCGCTCCCGCCGCAAGTCGCCGAAAGGGTGCCACCGCCTCCTGATTGGACCCTTGGCTGATGGGATCTGAAGCCAGGCCTCAACCCCTCAGAAACGCCCATGCAAAAATTCTTACCAACTCAGCTTTTCTCATGCTAGAATCTGCGACCATTCAAGGGGTTGTTAACCGGGCAGGCGCTCAAATCCATCGATGCTTGCCGCCGAGACGAGGCAACTAACTCACTCCCGATCCCCAAAACAGATCGCGAAGTGAAGACCTTTAACCAGCTCGCCCTGAGAAGGAGGTTTCCATGAACGACAATCACAGCAGACGACATCAGACGTTTGTGCGTGTGCGTGAGTGCTTCGCGCAACATGCGAACGATTTTTCCGCGACCGGCGCGGGCCGCCAACTCGCAACTGAGTTGACGTCGCTAATTACAGAACTCGATGGGCAGGCCACGGCCCAGGCAGCCGGCGCCGGCCAGGCCCGTCAGGGAACGCAAACACGTGCCGAGGCCCGTCAGGCTCTGCGCGACGACATCGAGGCGATCAATCGCGCCGCGATCGTGATGGATCTACAGAACCAGTTTCCGTTGCCGTCCGACGACAACGATAAGCTGCTGCTGAACGCCGCGCGCGCATTTGCCGCGAACGCGCTGCCGTTAAAAGCCGAGTTCATCGCGCACGAAATGCCGGCAGATTTTCTCGAAGATCTGAACGCGGACATCATTGCATTTGAAGCAGCCATCGCTGAACAGGGCAACGCCCTTGGCGATCGCATTGCCGCGAGCGCAGCGATAGACACTGTCGTCGATCGCGGCATCGAGATCGTGCGCAAGCTCGACGCCCTGATGCGCAACAAGTACGCCAACAACGCGGGAGTGCTGGCGGAATGGACCAGCGCCAGCCACACGGAACGCGCCCCACGCCGCGGCAGGCAGCTCGCCTCCACCCGGATCGACGCCACCCGGATCGCCTCCCGGGTCGCCGCCAACACAGGGTAAGTGATCAGTCTTAACTCCCTCTCGCATTGGGAGAGGAGAACAACCGCGCAGCGGTTGCAGATAGTAGCCGGGGGTAAGCGCGTCAGCGCGCCACCCCCGGAGCAAGTTCATTTGATTTTTCACCAGCCCGCTTTAGCGGGCGACAGAGATCGAATTCATGGGCGCAAGCTCATGAACAGGCGGGCGCGTTTCATCAGCACCGCGAAGAGAACCGGCAAGCAGGTCAAATCAAGGTTCTGTGCCAGCCTTCTTGCCTAGCACCTAGCCGGTGAAGCGCACCTGCGGATATCAGAAGAAGAGGAGGCGGGCGAGAACTCCGAATGAACAACGTCAAGAATGACAGCGCTATTGAAGAGCCGAATTCCGCCGCTCTTATTCAACTGCACATCGCGGAATACGAAGCTCTAACCACGCGGGCATCATATTGGATGGTGATGCAGTTCGGCCTGCTCAGCGCCGCGCCAGCCATCCCCGTGTTGGGTTATTACTTGCACCAGGTATGGTCGTCCGCCAAAGTGAAGACCATGGTCGGATGGACGACAGTGGCTGTGCTTCAATTGGTGGCGATGCTTTGGGCAAACATGATGCTTGAGCAGTTCGCCCTCGTAAAATACATAGAGTGCCATCTGCGGCCACAAATAGAATTGTTGAGTGGGAGCAGTAACTTCTGGCTTTATGAACCATATCTGGTCAGGCATCGGCCAATAAACCCAACCTGGGGAAATTACTCAATGGCTGGTGCGACCGCTGTTGTACTCATAGTATTCGTTTTAGTGCGATTCTCTGAGTTCTCACAATGGGACTGTCTAGGCTTGGTCATTAATCTCGGGTGCCTATTTATTCTGTACTTGATGAGTAAGCGCATCGGCATGATACAGCGAGCGTGGGCGGAATGCGACCAGCATTTGCTTCCGTTGCTCGAGCCAAATAAGAATGATAACGAACAGCCACAATTACCGAACACGTAGGTTGTACTGATCGGGGACTTGCGATTTTGCGATTCTCAATCACTCGTCCGACTTCCAGAATCGGAAAATCGCACAATCGCAAGCCTCACCTTAGTTGGTGGAATTTCTCATTCGCGTTTCATCAGCACCGCGAAGAAACCGGCAAGCAGGTCAAATCAAGGTTCTGACCAGCCTTCTTGCCTAGCACCTAGCCGGTGAAACGCGCCCCGCCAAGAAGCCCCACCGTAGGGGAGAGTCAAATATTCGCTGGTTGTTAACGAGACGGATAAACAATGGCAGCCCATAAACTCCAAGTCTTCTTGGCGGGTCGGTTCGATGAACATAAAGTTCTGAGAATCGCGCTAAAGGAAAAGATCAATAAGCTACCTCTCGCCGAGGCTATCGATCTAAACGATAATGCTCCTGACGAGCAGCCGGCGATCGCTCGGTGTTATGAGGCCGTCGACAGGGCGGAGCTAATTGTCTTGCTCGTTGGTACGGAGTACGGAACACCCCCCGAAGGGCAGAAACATAGCTACACCCATTTGGAACATAAGCGGGCTCTGAGTTATGGGTCGAAGCCCATTTTGCCATTTCTCATAGGAGACGCTCATAGACAACCGTTTTCCTTGCAAAACTACGCCAATGAAAACCTCGGTCAATGGGTGGACGAGATCCGGAAAAAACACACACCGAGCTATCTAGATGGCAGCTTGGACGAAAATCAATTGGCAAGCGACATCTTTGACGAGGTTCTGGCATGGCTGGTGGAGATCTTCGTTGATGTCGACGCCGGCGAGCTTGAGGATGTCGGCGACGACGGGGTAGAGACATTACAAGACTCACCGATCAGGCTGGAAGAACTCTTAGATGCACCGAAGATGTCAACGGACAGACCCCCTAAAGACCAACCTCTAAAGATACTTGCCGAGGATCATGCGAAGGAGGCACTAAACGCGCTTAAGCTGCATTTTCCGCAGGTGGCCATCCATCACTTGATTAAAGCGAGGGAGTTGGCTCCGCTCGATATATCCGTAGGTTATTGGCTGGCACGGCTGCTGATTGCAACAGGCAGACGACCAAATTGCAAGAAGGGGCTACAAATTGCGCTGCTTTGTGCTCGAGTCGCTTCGGGGCAGGAAACTCAACTCAAACTCGAATCCATGGCATGTAACGTTCTCGCGGCTCGCGCGAGCGAACGTTTGGGTGAAGATGAGTTGGCGATGCAGTACGCGCAAACTGCCGAAAACGAAATGCCGACCCATTGGATGGCGAAGCTTGAATACGGTCGGCAGCTCGCATTCGCCGGGAAAAAAGTCGCAGCCCTGGGGATGGCGGAAGAGGCATTTTGGCTTCGACCCGAAACAATCAACCAAGTGCAGAGCGATATCGCATATCGCGGAATGCGGAAGGACCTTGATGGTTTTCGCATGAGACTACGGCGAACCGTAAACGAAAAATTTGATTCAATTTCCCTCGTTGAATCGCGAATACACGAATTCCAAATGAAACTGAGTATCGATGAAATTACGCCGCTGGCTACCGACTTCTCGCTTCTTCAATCGCAATCAGTAGCTTCCCCTGAGACGGATAGAGTGGTTTGGGAGGTTGATGTCGATTACCCAAACGATTCCCAACGGTCCGAGCGGCGCTCGATTCTTCGGTTAATTGGTCAAGGCCGTTCGTCGGCAAAATCAAGTCTGCAGATGTTGCAAGACTGCGCGAAACGATTATCGGTCGATGCTGTGGCGTTCGAATTTGGTGGCGACAAAGGGTACACGCCCGCGATCAAAGAACACCTCCAAACAGAGATCGACATCGTGAACGATGAAATCGGCACCCTCACCCAACAACAGAACGAGGCTGGCCAACAATTAGAGCAACATGACGAGCGACGCGCAGCAGTCCTGCGCGGCAGTATGTGGGCAGGAGGATTGGCAATCGTAATCGCTGCCGCGGCGGTATTAGCGGACTATCCAGCGATCGCTGGCCTTCTAGTAGCACTTATCGGCATCGGAGCGTGGTTAGCTTACCGCGAGTTCAAATCGCTCCAAACTACTAGTCTGGCATTCCTGACGAAAGCCGAAACTCTCCGGCGGAAATTGACCCATGCGACGGGCGTTTCCGATGACCTGAAAGATGCATGGCGGCGCTTTGAAGTTGGCGAGCTGAGGCTGCGAGAAAATATTGGCGTCTTTTGTGATCTGACCAATCAATTCGAGATTGCGGGACTAGAGAAGTTACCCCTGTCGCCAGTCGTACCCATGGGTCGCAAGGGCAATCAGACTTTAGTTCGGGCCAATTCTAAGAAAGCGTTGGAGCTCCAGATCGAGGTTGACGACCAATTGCTTCCGCTGTCGCTCCGATACCTGCGCGAGGATCCTCCGGCGAAATCAAAGTATTGGGTGGCGCGACGTGCAAATTCCGGCGCCACCGTTATCCTAAGTCGCTCGGCAGCATACTTTCAGTAGGGTCGCCGCGAGATTTCACCGATAGGTTCATAATCGGTAAGAGCAGTACCGATCGCGTTGAAGGCGATGTTTACCTGAATCGAACGTTAGTACGCAAGACACCTGAGTGAAGGGTGACAAGAATGATTCGTGGGAAACAAATCGATGAATTCGCTATGAGCCAAATCTCTGCTTGTACTCATCAGAAGCAATGAATGCCTTAACCATCTCAGCCCGGACGTAGTCTCCATTGAACTGATTTAGCTTCCTTAGCCAGTAGTCGTATCCGCTAAAGTCGGTGTCCGGTGTCTCGTTCGGATCCCTTCGCAAGTAACCGAAATATTGCATTAACACAAACGCGCGGTTGAACTCGGCGCTAATGAGTTTGGGATTGTCGCCCACTGCTAACAATACCTGGGCACGCGTCTTTACATTCGCTGAAAGGTCGCTCACAAGTTGATCCCGCTCTCCCTTTGACAAAGGATTTCCGGAGTTCGCGTTTAGAGAATCCACAAACTGCGCCGGTCGTAACGTTGTTGGATAAGCGAAAGTGAATCGTGAACGCGAAACGAATTCCAACACGAATGCCGCCTTGTTGGTTTCTAACTGATTTTGCCAGTCGGCCTTACCCGCGATTACACCTTGTCCAATCTGTTGTATTGCAGGAACGAACTCGCTGAGACGAACGATAGGTACGGAGAACGTATGCGTGCCGCCTGTGGTCGACACACCGGACGCACTACCGTAGGCTGCTGCGTACATTCGATAAACTAAATAGCCAATGTCGTAGAACTCCGTGGAAAGGAAAAACGCTGTAGAAGCGTTAACGAGCCGGTCAGCGCGGCCAGCATCGCTCGACTGTTGTCCTTCGGTAATTTGATTGGTCCAGAACGCGAGGCCATTCGGGTCGGGCGTGCGATTTAGAAAGTCAAAGTAGTGTTGTTTAACGTCGATATGAATTTCGTTACTCAGAATCTGGATGTCTTCGTCCTGTTCGAGTTCTAGATCTGCAAGCAGAACCTTCATCTCCTCCTTTTGGCCTTTTGTGAATTTGTTGGTGTGGAGCCCGGTTTGGAGGCCAACCATTACTTGTGCGAAACGCTTGTCCTCCTTAAACTTGTTTGTTATTCCGTATTCTATTGATCGAATCGTCTCCACGTCGCGGTCCAATTTGTCGAGAGTGTCTATAGCCTGCAACGTTAGCTTTGGGACTTTGGCGCCCTTCTTCCGATTGCAGCGAGGGTGACACGGAAGCCAATTACAATAGTCATTAATAGTAAAAGACTCTGATAGGCCGTAGTCAGCTCGCACCTTCTCTAACTCAGCGGGCTTGTTTTCAAGGTGCTCCGGAATGAAATGATCAATCTCCGCTTCCTGGAAACCCACCGGCTCATCACACCAAAAGCAACGTCCTCCATGGTGCTTCCATACAGCATACTTTTCCGCATATGTGGGGACGTGTTTGCCCATAGACTATTCTAGGACTTCGTTATGTGATATTAGTCGCGAGATGGGAGTTACTAAGCGCATTACTTCCACTCACCCACCAAAACAAACGGCGCCCAGTAAAACGGCGCGCTGTATTTCTTGGCGGAAATCATTGAGAGCTGCGCATCGCGCAGAGCGCTCGATGCGGACGCGCCCGGGCTAAGGAATCGTTTGTAAAAGTCAGTCATCAGATCGGCAGTTGATTTGTCGGCGACAGACCAGAGGGTGACGCCCACGGTGGGGGCGCCGGCGTACATGAAGGCGCGGGTCAGACCGAGTACGCCTTCGCCGCGTTTCTCTTTGCCCAGGCCTGTCTCACATGCAGAGAGCATTACCAGCGCAGGGTTCATCCGCAGATTGAAAATCTCGTCCGTGCGCAGGAAACCATCGTTACTCTTGTTGCCAACCAAAGAAAGAACCACGCCCGTGAACTGTGGCCGTTGCGCGTCCAGCAGGCCGTGGGTGGCGATGTGTATGACGCGATAGTTGTTCATGTCGCGGCTGCGCACGTTGTCTTCGCTGGCGTTTAGATCGATCCAGAGATCAGTTTGGACACCGCCGGTTTTGGCGATCTTCGAAATCGCTTCGGCTTCGGTGCGGGTGCCGACGAGACGGGCTAAGTGGAGGCCGGATGCGGACGAGCCGTCCGTGCTCCCGGCGACGTCATTGATTGCGCTCTCGAGGCCCAGGCCCAGACCACGCGACTCGCCTCCGGCTTGCGCGGCGCTGTTGCCTTTCAAACGGGGATCGTCGGCGTTGAAAACCGGATCGGCGATCAGGAGGATGTTCTTGCCGGCGCCCTCCCTCACGGTCGGGCTACTGCCCCGCTGCTGCCGAATTGCTGCGACCACTGAGGCCGACGGCGTGTAAACAATTTCGTTTGTCTTAATCAGATAACTGAGCGAGGAATAATCGGCGCCGTCGGTAGTCTTAACCAGCGCTTCGAACGGGATGTAATTCAAAGCGCCGTCAGCGACGACGAGCAGGCGCTTCTCGCCGGTGACGCTATTTGCCGGTTCATACACTGCTTTGTAAAGCGCGTTCGACGCCGCGACAAAGGCGGTCAGGTTTTCCGAAGGGCCTTCAACCAGACCCAGGCCGCGCTGCTGTTCAGCTATGTCGATGCCGACAATCCGCCGCTGCAACTTTGGAGGAATCAACTGCGCACGAAAATCCGTGGCCAGCTTATCCAAGTCTGTCCGGGGCGCAAGTTTGAAAAGCGCCACACTTGTCCGGCTTACCGCAAACAAGTATGAGCTGTCCTTACCCAGACTGTATTCCAGCAGCACCGTGCCGTCATCCAGGACCTTCTGCTGAGTGTCCGCGAGCGACTGTGGCTGGGAGGCGGTCAAAGCCGCGTAACGCGGACTGGCCGTGCGAATCTGATTTTCGATGTCGTCGAAATCCGTCTGTAGTTTGTCCAGCTCTTTCTCAAGGTCGGACGGTTTCTGTTTTTGATCGGCGGCCAGGCTGACCCCAGTG
Source organism: Pyrinomonadales bacterium (assembly GCA_038210455.1). Classification (GTDB taxonomy): domain Bacteria; phylum Acidobacteriota; class Blastocatellia; order Pyrinomonadales; family Pyrinomonadaceae; genus UBA11740. The sequence continues at coordinate 63,866 of JBBQWP010000004.1, forward strand.
AGTGTCTGAGCAATCTCCTGCTGGCGATCGAGATTGTCCTGCTTGCGCTTGAGCAGATCGGCCGGCACACCTTCCGTGATCTGCGCGTTCACCTCGCCCAACATGTCTAAGAGAGATCGTGCCCGGCCGGCTTCGGTGATCCGGAAAGACTCGGCGGCGTAGTCGAGGGCCTTGCCAGTCAAGGGAGTGGATGAGCCCTCCCTGACGGTCGGGCTACTGCCCCGATCAGTCAGCAAAGCCATCTCGGCAAAAGCGCTGGCGGCTTCGTCATAGACGTCTTTGGTTGTCGCTAGAAATGTCGAACGCGATTCGTCCGCGCGCAGGCTGCCGGCCCGAATTGTTTCGATCGTCTTCAGGGCCTCGCGATATGCGTCCAAAGCATCGTCGCGCTGTTTTCCCGCTTTGGGATCCGACGCGGCTTGCATCCAGAGGCTGCGGCCCAGGCCTCTCTGCGCCGGCCACATCAAATCAAGGCGGTTATCTTTTTTCGCGCCGGACGCAGCGTCGGTAAACATCTTTGCCGCATCTTTATAACGTCCTTCGCGCAACGCGACATCGCCGAGGCTGGTGCGCGCCGCCGTTCGAAAGCGGCGCGTCTGGCCCAGATTCGCCACGCCCGGCAACCCTCCGTTGCCGGCATCCAGCGCGTTTTGAAAATGCTTGCGCGCCGTCTCCATTTCATTATTCGCAAACGCGATGCGCCCGGTGCCGAGCTCAAAAGTCATGTAAACGATCGCCACGCGATACTCATCCAGCTCTTTCTTCGCTTCGAGCAAACTGATTGCTGAGCTGGTCGGCGCCGAGATACTAACGTTGCCCGTCGAGATACTGCCGAGCATGCCACCTAGTCCACCCAGCCGCCGCGTTGCTTTCGACGCCGCGCTTTCCGGCTTCTTTACCGTCATCGTCAGGTAAGCCATGCTCGCTTCCTGGATGCGGCCCAGGTGGTAATTCGTGTCGCCGATCTTCGCGAGCATCAGGTTCGCATTAAATCCGTTGTCGGCCGCGCTGGTCGCAGTTTCAGTCGCCGCACTCGCGGTGCTGCCTGCCCGGCCGGCGACGCTGTTCGCTGCGCCGGCGGTTTTGTCATCCTGGCCGCGCGCAACTACGAATGCCTGATAAGCCTTCTGAAAATGATCGAGCGCAACCGGGTACTGGCCCTGAATCATGTAGAGATCGCCGAGCGCGTCTTCAGTTGCAGCGATGCCGCGGGAATTATTCGCCTGGGTGTAGAGATTGAGCGCAGCTTGAAGATTGCCGAGCGCCTGATCGGCGTGGCCTTGCCTGAGCATCGCCCGGCCGCGACTGAGGGCGGCGCCGGGATCGTTTTGTTGGGGTTCGCTATCTGACGAAGTGGACTCGCGACGGTCATGGGCCCAAGCTGAAAACAGCAGTGGCGATCCGAGCGTAGCCATCAGAACAAACAGCGCAAGCAGCGTTCGAACCTTCATTACCTTAATCATCAATTCTTCTTTCTCCCTCTCCCTCTGGGAGAGGGTTGGGGTGAGGGCATGGGCGCTAACCTCTTTCAATTCAATCGTGTCCCGATTAACACAACGCACAATTCAAAACCCACTTCGCGCCAAGCTCCGCACCCTCATCCCCGGCCCTTCTCCCAAAGGGAGAAGGGTAAAAACTCAGATCCTACTTGTGAATTAGATCCAACACCGTCACCAGCACCGGCGCATTCGTCGCGGCGCTCATCCGAATCACAGCAGGCTGCGGTGCGCTCTGATCCAGACCCAAACCCCGCGTCGTGGCCACCTGCTCCTTTTCAGTTTGGGCCTGGCCAAAGGTTGTGCTGGTGACAATCTTCACCTCAGCCTTGGTGCCGTCCTGAACTTTCACCCAAACTTCGACTGCTGGATGCCAGGGGCAGTTGGTCTTACTCGCTGCACAAAACTTTGTTAGCTCAGCGCCAGTCGGCACTACCGGCAGCGGGTCGCGCGACACGACGATGTAGAGACGCTCAGTGCCCGGATCACCATAGAAGGTGAACCAGCGCAGCCGCTCGTCGGCTTCTTCACCGGACGGAACTTCCATCGGCACGTGCGCCTCAATCCAGTTTTCACCACCGTCCAGGCGCGGGTCGGGATAAATCATTTCCGGCGCACCAGCGCCTTCGGTATGAAAGACGTAGAGAAAGCCGTCAACGTTTGGTTCGAGCGAAATGCGAACACGATCACCGTTGTGAAATTCGTGGCCGGGATCGACGCGTACAGTGCGGCCGCTCGAGTCGCGCATGAACAGCGTGTAACCCAAGCCGATAGCCTGCGACGAAAAATTCATCTGTGAGTTATTTTTGTTGGACGAACGGCCAGTGTTCGCGTTAGCCATATTCGAGCCGTTCGTATTCTTGTTCGTCGACGAGGTGTTGTTGTTCGCCGGGCGCTGCGGCCGGCGGCGGCGCGTGGCATTCGGGCTCGTCATCTTTGGACGCGTGCTGAGAAACGCGCCGCGCACATCATCGTCAGGCTCTTGCGCGCTGACGACAAATAAACCGCCGACGAAAGCGAGGACTGCCAATATTATGATGATACTTTTCGATCTCATTTACATTTCCTCCGGCTCTGAATGTGGCACGCGCATCCTGCGCGTGATTCACGGGCGGGACGCCCGTGCCACTTTCTAAAATCCTACTTGTGTTCAAGGCGGATCGTGAATATGACGGGCGTTCCCTCCGCATTTTGCGGCACCTTCACCGCCACGAAAGGCGATGGGCCGCTTTTGTTGACTTCGATGCCGATCACCTGCCGTTTAGCCTGCTCACGAATGGTATTTAGTTGCCGCTGCTCATCCTGAGTAATTTCATGCAGTGCCGGGTCGTTCAGAAAGGCCGGTTCCGCCATTAATTTGGTTGAGAAGATCACCGTGAACTCGTCGGTTCCGGCAGTCTGATCCAAGTTGAGCCAGTTTGTGCTTTTGTCCGTCTCGGCAGGAAAAGCAAAGTCCTGCCCACTCTTAACTTCATTTGTCTTTACACCGAAAACCGTGGCCGGTTTGGACGTCAGAAAAGTTGTGGGGGCGTTCTTCGCGCCCGGGCCAATGATATAGAGATAGCCGTTGTCACTCGGCGAGAAATGAAATTTGAACTGCTGACCGGGATTCATCGACAGCGACTCTCCCGCGCGAACCGCCTCGGACTTGTTCGGCGTGTTCACCTCGAGCCAGTAGCGGCCAATCTCATGCCCGACTGCGGCCAGATCGCCGCCGCCGGTGCCCGTGGTGCCGTTCGTATTCGTGCGCGCAGTGTTCGCGTTGCTCCCCATGAAATGAATCACTGCGTAACCACCGGCGCCGACGACGAGTAGCAACACAACGATCCCCACCGCGACTAACGGCAATGATGAGCGACGAGCGGGCTGAACCGACGCAGGAGACGATGGCCCGACTGCGCCAAGTTGACTCGGCGTCATCATCGTTGGTTGCGGACCGCCCGCCAAAGCCGGCTCAACTTTTTTTGGAGCGGCGATCACCGTGGGCATCGTCGCCGCCTGGCTGGCAAGAGTCGGAGGGGGAGCAACGTTGTGCGGAGCGACGGAGCCCTCAACACCTGTCGGGGTGGATTCGCCGACCATGGTCGCCGCGGTCCGTTCTGAAGCCGTCAGCGGACCCCGGGCCAAACCTGATCCAGCCGCGGCCGATCCCGCCGACACGTACGGGGTGGCCGCGATGCCTTCCGCCCGTAACGCACTCCGCAATTCGTTCTCTAATTCTCCCGCAGTCGCTTGCCGCTGGCCGCGATCCTTCGCGATCGAGCGCACGATGGCTCGACTAAAACCCTCTGGAACACCCGGCTCAACTTCGTGCAGCGGCGGTGGCGTAAAGCTCACGTGCTGGCGTCGCAACTCAGCCAGCGTCACGCCGCTGAACGGGCGCTTGCCGGTTATCATTTCATAAAACACCACGCCCAGGCTGTAGATGTCCGCGCGGCCGTCAATTTCTGAATTGCCGTCGTCCGGCAACTCGCCCCACTGCTCGGGCGACATGTAATAAGGAGTGCCGAGCATCTGGCCGGCGACAGTCAAATTCGTACTGCCGGTTTTCTCAGCCCCGGCAACTTCACGCAACTTTGCGATTCCGAGATCGAGGAGCTTCACAACCGGATCGCCCCCGGTGCTGGCTTTACCGATCATTATGTTTTCAGGTTTGAGATCGCGATGCACGACACCCATCGCGTGAGCTGCATTGAGCACGCTCATGATCGGATCGAGCACCGCCACGGATTCGGCCGGCGAGAATTTTCCGCGCTTCCTCAGTTCGGCATCGATGGTATTGCCCTCGACATATTCCATGACCAGATAGATGGTACCGTCGGCTGAGGTGCGCAGATCGTAAACGGTGACCGCGTTGGGATGACGAAAGCGGCGGGCCGCCTGGCCTTCGCGTTGAAAGCGGCGCAACCATTCAGTGTTGCTGCGCATTTCCGGCGGCAGCAGCTTGATGGCGACGCGATCGCCGAGCAGAATGTGCCGCGCGAGATAGACAGCGCCCATGCCACCTTTGCCCAACAAAGCTTCGATTTGGTACTGGCCGTCGAGCTGTTTGCCGATCAGCGCGGAAGGATCTTCTTCCAGGACCTCGCCGTCGGTGGGGCAGAAGCTCAGACTGTCATCAAATTTGTCGTTGCAGGTCGAGCAGTACTTCATGGGGGAACTAGTTTACTCAATCGGACCTGTCCGAGCCAATAGGATCTATCGGTTTGGGATTCGACCGGAACGCGGCCAATCGAATTGACTCAGCGAATCAACCCGGTTCGGGGTCAACGATCAGTTCGGGAACGAAGGCGATCCGGTCGGCGAGAACAAAGTTGACGAGGGCGCAGCCGGCGACGCTGAGTACATTGGCGGGTGTGACGGCCAGGCCCAGACGCCCCACCAGAATGCTCATCAGGAAAAGGTTGCCGACGATCGACACCGCGCCATTGGTCATATTGAACTTCACCAGCCGGCGCAGGGTCTCGCCCCTGGTCAAAGACGGACGATCTCTCCAGGTCCATCGTTGATGCCAGACAAAATTGTGCAGCACGGCCAGCTCGACCGCCGCTGCCGTCGCCGGGAGGTAACCAACGTGAAGCGCGGTATGCGTCAAGAGAAAAAGCGCGGCGGACTGTACTACGAAGCCGAGCGCGCCGACCACGTTGAACTTAAGCAGATGGATCATTAAAGGTGAGTTCGTAGATGACAAGTTGGAGTCAACGTTCCGGCAGACGTTCGAGATTATAAAGTGTGTGAGTGTTCTTGATTGACGAAAACACCAGAATCGAGAACATGCCGATGATGCTGACTACTCCACCAACGTCGAACAGCAAGTAAACGCGGTGCATGATGTGAGTATGCGGATGATAAATCAAGAAGACGTTGCCAATCATCAGCAGCAGACGGATCTCTGTCGGCCCCATCTTCCCGTGAGAAAGCTTAAAAACGCCGAGCGAGTAAGCGGCCAAATACGAATTGATCGACACCATCAGAAAAACGATCAGCAGCGCGGCGGCGACCCGCTCGCTCATGTAACCCGACAGAGCGAGCCCGTAGATCAAGAACAGCGTCCCGAAAATATCGATGATGTGATCCACGTAGAAGCCGTAGCGCGGCCGTTGCCGATCGCGATAGCGCGCCAGAGTGCCGTCCAGGCTATCGCCAAACCAGTTGATGAAGATGCACAGATTCACCAGATGCAGCAGCAGCGGATTCCACTTGCTCAGCGCATAAAACACGCCGGCCAGGATCATTCCCAGCAACCCCAGGATCGACAGATGATCCGAATTCACCCAGCCCGGCATGCGGCGCGCGAGCCCCCGCAGTGCTGCACGTTCTAGCGGAGCCAACACGCTGGTCTGCTGTCGCTCGGCATCCTGGAAACTTTTCGTTTTCATAAGGGGCTCCATAACTAAGAAAAAGAGTTGTCGAATCTAGACCTTTCGCTCAATGGCAATCAAGATGCCACGGCGTTTCGTTGAATCCCCGCAGGATTTTGCAGGCGGTTTGTGAGTGAGCTGAGCGGGAGGCGCAGGATTATTCCGATACTAGGAGTCGTTTGGAGTGCGGTAACTTGTTACCGCTTTCCGAAGCGGCGACAAGTCGCGGCCAAGGAGCAATAATCTGCTCTAGCGGCGACAAGTCGCCGCTTACCAAAGCGCTGACAAGTCAGCGCACTCCAAAAAAATCACTCATCCAGCGACGCCTTTGATCGCAATCGCTTGATCTTCGAGCGCCGGGCTTTCTCTTCCAGCGTCCGATTCTTTACGCCGCGCGGGACGCGCGTGGGCACGCGTTTGGGTTGACGATAGTTGAGTTTCGCGATCTTCTCACGCAGCTTTTCCAGGCACAGAGCTTTGTTCCGATGCTGGCTGCGTTCCTGTTGTGTAGTGACGACGACGCCGGATGGCAGATGCGTCAGGCGGACTGCGCTCTCAGTCTTGTTGACGTGCTGGCCGCCCGGGCCGCTCGAGCGAAAGGTATCGACTTCGCATTCGCGCAGCAGGTCTTCGTCAGATTCCGGCACCAGGATCATGTTCGACTCGAAGGTTAATGATGTATCCGCAGATTACACAGATTACGCCGAAGCGGGGAGCGGCACCAACTTCAGGTACGGATGCACTTTCGAAGTCCGCGGCGCCGTTTCACTGGGAACGCGGGCGCCCTCGCCCGCAGTGCCCTGGAGAAAGACTCTTCAGCTGGCGTGGTGCGGGCGAGGGCGCCCGCGTTCCCAGTAGTGCAAGTAAGAAAACCTGAAACGGCATAGTACCCGACTCTACACCGTTTTCTTCGCGCGCTTTGGCACAGCGGGCTATACTCAGGACATGATGAGAGAGAGAAAGGCATGATGAGCAAAACTCACGACTCACTTCAACGTTTCGGCGTATTGGTTATTGCGCTTCACTTCCTCATAAGTTTAGTCCATGGGACCGCGCACTCGCGCCTGCATATCGACATGAACCTGTGGCAAACGGTTTATATTCTGCTCGTGATTACTGTGCTGCCGCTGATCTCCGGCTTCCTGCTTTGGCGGCGGGTGCCGGGCGGGTTTTTCTTGCTGGCAATCTCGATGATGGGCTCGCTCATGTTTGGCGGCTACTATCACTTCATCGCCATGGGTGCGGACAATGTGGCCTCGCTGGGATCGCACGACTGGGCGCAACCGTTTCAGTTGACTGCGGTGCTGCTAGCAATTACGGAATCGGTTGGTGTCTTGATGGGACTCTTCGGTGTGCTTAAGAAGCGAGCCTTCGCATGAAACTTCTACTGACAATTGTATCCATGCTCATCGTGCAATCGCCGCATTGGACGCTGCAAACCAGTGGTGTGGATGCGCGTCTACGCGGCATCAGTGTAGTAAGCGAGCGCGTCGCATGGGCCAGTGGTTCGGGCAGCACGGCGTTGCGCACGAGCGACGGCGGCGCGACGTGGCAAAAGTTGACTGTGACTACCGACCAACTCGACTTCCGAGACATCGACGCCGTTGATGCGCGCACCGCTTATCTCCTCAGCATCGGCAACGGCCCAGCGTCGCGCATCTACAAGACGACCGATGCCGGCGCGACGTGGAGTCTGCAGTTCAAGAATGACGACCCAAAGGCTTTCTATGACGCGATGTCTTTCTGGGACGCTGAGCACGGCATCGTGATCGGAGATTCGATTGCCGGGAAGTTCTGCATCATGACGACTGACAACGGCGGGCGCGTTTGGCAGCGCGTGCCCGCGAGCGCTCTGCCGCCCGCGCTGGAGAACGAAGGCGCATTCGCAGCCAGTGGTACGAACATCGCCGTCTTTGGCAAAAGCCACGCATGGATTGGCACCGGCGCCGCCGCGAAAGCCCGCGTGCTGCGCACAAACGATCGCGGCCGCAGCTGGAGTGTTGCTGAGACGCCGCTCCTCGCCGGGCCTTCAGCAGGAATTTTCTCAGTAGCCTTCCGCGACGCGCAGCACGGGGTCGTCGTTGGCGGTGATTACAAGGAAGAGAATGAAGCCATCGACAATCTTGCGGTTACGGGCGATGGCGGTGCGACGTGGACACTCGTGAAAGGTCTCTCTGGATTCCGCTCCGCTGTGGCGTATGTGCCCGTGTCCTCGCGAGCGGCAGCGACCGGGTCGAGCCGTCGCAGCAACTCAAGTGCGCTGGTTGCGGTTGGCCCGTCGGGCACAGACTACTCCACCGACGATGGCCGTAACTGGATGCACCTCGAAGGTGCGGGATTCGATACGTTGAGTCTGGGTCGCGGTCCCGGTCAAGTTGTCGGTTGGGCCGCCGGCGCGGGCGGGGGCGTCGGTCGGCTGATGTTCTAGACTGCTTGTCAGTACACCTGCGTGTGTGGTGGTTGGGTTGACGCACGAGTGTGGGGCAGTAGCCCGACCGTGAGGGAGGGCTCCATTTCTGCGTCGCAGACTGACGAATGATTTTGGCCCGGCCACTAGTTAATCCCCTGGGTCATTTGTCTCCAAACGGGTCCCTGGCCAATCTTGCCGCTCTCTATCCGTTCAATGGCCTGCCGGATTTGCATGGCCACTTCAAACTCGCGATCATCCTGGGCCTCACGAAGTGCGGGCAAAGCACTTTCGTCCCCTAACTCATAGAGAAATCGACTGGCACGCCAACGAACAAGTTTGTTCGGATCGTTTAGTGTCTCAACCATCGGGCCAATCGCCCGTCCGTCTCCTAAATCCGTTAGGGCATCGCCTGCCGATCGGCGCACCCCAACTGCTTCGTCTTTCAGAGCTTCACAAAGTGGAGCCAAGACTTCAGGAGTTTTTATCAACCCAAGAAAGACCACCGCTAAACGGCGAATCGACATCTTTGGATCTTTGGCAGCTTTGATAATTAGTGACAGAGCTTGAGCATCTATCTGAGCTGTCGCATTTCTGCCCAATTCCTTTAGCGCAGCGAACCGTTCTTCCCAACGTGGCGATTCAAAGGCCCTTACTAGTTCGCCTAGTTCGCCCAGTTCTTCCCCATCCGCTTTAACCTGTTTCTGTAGGTCAGGGTGATAGGCCCGCTCAACCAATTCCGTTAACTTCGTTTCATCATAGACGGCTGAAATCTCGTGCACGACCGCCTCGCCGACGTCGCGCAGCTCTCCGTAGCGCAGACCTTCGTCGGTCCACTTTCGCTCCATCAGCATGTTTTCCGAGGCACCCTTCGCTCGCTCGATAGCCTGACCGAATCTCTCGGGCAGCGGAAAGCGAGTCATTTCACTGCCAGAGGACACCTTTACCAACATTGGGAGATCTCGAAAATACTGCACCGATACCCGGACTTCGCACCATTCCTCATCGCCCTGGGAGCGCGGGCGTCCCGCCCGCAACGCTTGGCTGGACATTTCCTCCGGTTCCGGCTTCGTGTTGTTCACGCCTGCGTATTCAAGTACAAGACGGGCCTGGGACAAGATATCCTCCCAGCCGGCAGTTGGCTGGCGCTGGATAGCCATAAAGTCTTCGACCCGGAAGACACTGCTGACCCCTGGGATGGCCAGGATCTTTTCGATGTAGGCTGGACTGTCTCCTCTATTTTCGTGTGTATATGTAATCGCGACCCCTTTGGCCAGCCTCTCGTCCAAATTCAATTTCATACTGTTTGGATTAGGTGTGGTTTCAATGGATAGTAACTTCACTTTTGTTCTCCGGAGTGTCTACCTGCGCACACCGCGCATGTGTGTGTGAAATTTGTCGTCATTTTAGCACTCGGCTCCTTGCATCGTAACTAGTGGACTGTAATGCATCCTCGACACGCTCAGGCAAACCGTGATGTAACGCGCGACTCAGGCAACGATTTCCGCCCGAGTCAAAGTTGTCACTCATCGCGCATGACTATTGAAGAATGATGCAAAACACAGAAGAATGGGCTAGCATGTCATCGACGCTACCCGAGTAATGGAGTTTGATTATGACAGTAACATTGGAACTTGAGCCTGAGGTCGAATCGGTACTCGAAAAGCGAGCCCGGTCCGAAGGCTGTGACGTCAAAGGTTACGTCGAGAAGCTCGTCGAGAAAGAGGTGAATCGCGAACGCACCTTTGATGAAATCCTCGCGCCGTTTCGCGACGCTGTAGAAGGAAGCGGAGTCTCTGACGACGACTTGGATGCTCTCTTTACTAAAGCTAGAAGAGAAGTCTCGAAGGAGAGGCGCGAAAGGTATCAAGGGTGAAGAGCGCGCCCAGGTTGGCCGCGGTGTTTGACTGCAACATCCTGCTGCAAGCCGTCGCGCGCAAGACTGGTCCCGCGGCAGCGTGTCTACGCTTAGCGGAAGAGAGCTTCGTTCACCTGCACCTTAGCGAAGAGATTTTGACTGAGCTTTCACAGGTGCTCAATCGCCCCAAAATTAGAACGCGATATCCTGAGCTAGCAGATGAGGATGTTGCAGAATTTTTGCGACCGAGCCGGAATGTTGCGCAGCACTGGGCCTAGTCTTATGAGATCAGCCCGCCGCTTCAGAAGGTCACCCTCGATGATGGGTGCGCCTATGTGTCTGAGTCGATGAGCCCTCCCTCACGGTCGGGCTACTGCCCCCTAATAACCTAGCAGACTTTTTTCCTTCCCCAAGGAATCCGTGTAATCTGGATTCCCAATGACCCGCGAACCAACTTATCAGGCCGCCCGAGCTGTCGCCGCGACTGTCGAAGCGCACTTTGCTCGTCACCTCGTTGAAGCACGACGGCGGGGCGAAGACAAGCTGGCGCATGCGCCGGATGCGCGCGCGATTGAAACGATCATCGATGCGAGTTTCTGGGCCAGCTTCCGGCCGGAGGAAGGGCGCTTTCCGAAAATCTCGCTCGCGTTTCTGTCGCCTGAGCAGGCGGGACAGCCTTTGATGCTCGAGGATCGCTTGCCGCTGACGCCGGCGGTGCTGACCAAACTTGCTCCGGCGGTTGAGCGGCCCGGAATTCATCTCGGAGTCTGGGGCGACGCGAATGATCTGTACGTCTGGGGCGCGACCCGCTTCATTCCCAGTCTCGGTTTTGTGCTTGAGGACATTGAGCCCGGACAGTTGGTGATTAAGCACCGGCGCATCGATGGCTTTGGCAAGTTCGCCAATGTGGCCGTGCTGAAAGGCGAGCAGGTAAAAATCGTGGACGAGTTGGGCGCGAGCCTGCCGGCTTGCCCCGACCTGCTGACGGCGCTGCGTCCGTTCACTGCGCCCGCGACCTGGGACGATTCGGTGAACGTGCTGGTGCAGCTCGCTGCTTCGATGCGAGCGCACGGACACGGCGGCACCCTTCTGGTCGTGCCTGCTGCCAGCGAAGAATGGCGCGTGTCGATCGTGCATCCGATCTTCTATTCAGTCTCGCCGCCGTTTGCCAAACTCGCTAACTTGATCAAGCAGGGTTCGAGTCCCGAGACCGAGAATGAATGGCAGGCCTCTTTGCGCAGCGCCGTGGAAAGTATTGCGGGGCTAACGGCTGTCGACGGCGCCACGGTAATCACGAACCAGTATGAGGTGCTCGCCTTTGGCGCGAAGATACATCGCGCGTCGGGTCATGAATCAGTCGAGCAGATGGTGCTCACGGAACCCGTAGTCGGCAACCAGGCGGAAGTTGTTCCGCCGGTGCAACGTGGTGGCACCCGGCATCTTTCAGCGGCGCAGTTCATTCATGATCAGCGGGATGCGGTGGCATTGGTCGCTTCGCAGGATGGCCGCTTCACCGTGTTCGCGTGGTCGCCGTGTGAGGAGATGGTGCATGCGCATCGCGTGGATGTTCTGTTGCTGTAAGCGATCACGGCCCTATTGGTGAACAACGTCGGAGCCACAGATTCACACAGATAGACACGGATAAGAACGTCAGGCTGTTCACCTGTTCTCGATCGGTGTTAATCCGTGCAAATCTGTGGCTTCCTCACTGGCGCGATAAGCGATAGATCAAAATCGCCGCCCGTTTCGTCAGCATCGGCATCGAATCCAATTCAACCGACTCTCCCGGAGCGTGCGCGCCGTCTCCGTCTGCTCCCAAACCATCCAAACCGCTGATCAGATTTGAGACATACGCGATGTCGCCCGCGCCGCGATCGGCCGGATCTACCGTGCCCACTTTTCCAAAACCCAAATCCTGACTGACCTGACTGAGTTGTTTCAAGATCGAATAGTTTCCATCCGTGGGCGCCATGGCAGGGATGCCGTCGTCGAAAGTTATCTTTGCCGAAGTGCGCGCGAGATTGGCGGCGACGATCTCGCGCATCTTCGCGCGCGCCGCTTCTTTCACTGCTTCGTTGCTGAAACGAAGGTCGCCGCGGATGAGGACTTTCGCCGGCACCACGTTGGTCTTGCCCGTCGCGTTGCCCATGGTTCCGTTAAGCTGGGCTTCGGTGCCCCCAACGATCAGGCTGGGATTGAAGGTCAGGTTCTTGTCATTGTGAAACTGTTCGTAGAACTGGTTAAGAATTCGACCGGCTTCGAGGATTGCTCCGCTGCCCATGCGTTCTTTGAATATCTGTGATGAATGTCCGGTGGCGCCCGAAACTTCCAGCATCCAGGAACTGCTGCCGCGCCGCCCCACCGTGGCATCGACGCCGCGCGCAGCTTCAAAGCTCAGGGCCAGGTCGCTTCGTTTCGCTGCGGCAATCATGTCGCCGCGGCTAATCTCAACCGGACGTCCGGCTGCTTCTTCATCGCCAGTGAGCATCACGATCACGCGCATATCTTTCAGGACCCCGGCATCCGCCAGCGCCTTCAAAGCATAAAGCAGCACTACGTCGCCGCCCTTCATATCCGAACTCCCGTTGCCGTATGCCTTTTTGCCGTCGCGGCGCCAATGCTCGCCTTGCAGCACCGTATCGATGTGGCCGAGCAGCAGAATCCGTTTGCCGCGACCAGCGCGCGTTTCAGCTAGCAGGTGTCCGGCCCGATTCATTTCCGCCGGCATGTCGATCCATTTGGCGTTCAACCCGAGCGCGGCGAATTCGCCTTTGAACACTTCGCCAACGCTTTTTACTCCGGCGAGGTTTTGCGTCGCACTCTCGATGTTGACAACTTTTTCCAGGAGCGAGACGGCTTCGGCCGCGTGCGCGTCGACGTATCTAACGATCTTCTGCTCTTCGGGCGAGAGGGTTTGCGCAGTTGCTATTAAATAAAAGCAAAGCAGTAAGAGTGTCGCAGTCAGGCTGTGCAGGATTTTCTTCAAAGCGATTCTCCGTTCGGTGTGACGTAAGCCAAAGCCGGCAGAACTGATAAAGGCTCTTTGTAGCTGCTCGGATTGAATTGTGCAAGTGGATTTACCCACCCACGTCTAAACTGTACCCGTAACATTGAACCAGAACGAAGGCCGATGGTAGCACCTAGCCGGCGGCTTCGCCGCTTGATGTGCGGAAGGCCTATGGCCTTCCGATAAGCGGGACAACTTATTGGGCTATGCCCTCGAAGTGGGCGCAACCCACATCAGGCTCGAGTGAAACCGAGCGGAAGGTCAGAGACCTTCCGCACATCGGGCGGCATAGTCGTTTCAGAAATTAGCGCACCTGCCGAAGCCTCATCCCTGGCACGGCTCGGTCCAGCACTTGTGACGAAGCCCGCCTCATGCGACCATGCCCGACAACTCGCGCTCAGAATGGTCACTAAGGAGAAAATTACGATGAGATCGCCGGTCTTGCTGACTGCAACTGTCCTGGTGGGTGTTTTGCTTCTCGTTAGCGCCTCGACCTCTTCAGCGAAAAGATTTGTCGCGCCGGCGAGTGGCGCGACCGCCCCGGCCGCAACGCGCTTCTCCAGCGCATACACGGCGCTGACAAAATGCGGCAGCGGCATGACCAGGAAAGAAGAGCGAGAAACCGAAAAGAATGGCAGCGACATTCCCAGCAAGTGCAGAGGTCTGGGCGGCTATGTCGTCGACATTTCTTATTCAGCCTGTGCTTCGAATTTCAGCCTGGTAAAGGGCGACGAGAATATTCCCCTCGGAATGCAGTCGGTGGGGTGGAAACAGAAAACCGTGGAATGGCGCCTGGCCAACGGTAAACCGTTCGCGGTCATCATGCGAGTCTACCAATATGCCGGTAACGATCAGTGTCAGACCGCCGGCAGAATCACCGGCGAGTCTTTAGTCGTGAGCGGGCTGAAGGGCTATGAGATTCACGAAACGGTCGACGTGAAATCGACGCCCAACGCCAACCTCAAAGCCCGAGAACTTGCCGACAAAGCTTACGCGACGACCAGGTCATGAATTACGGGAGCGAACGGATCGGGCAGCAGCAGGAGCACGGACACCCTCGCCCGCACCACGCCCAGCGCAAAGTCTCTTTCCACGAGATTGCGGGCTGGGGCGCCTGCGTTCCCAGTGAAACGTCGCGTCAGACTTCGAAAATACATCGGTACCGCGAATTCGGTACTGTCCTAAGTTTAAGACACCACCGCTGTTTCCTTCCGCTCGACAGGCCCCGCCAAATCGTGATAAAAGGCGCGCATTCAGGCTGGATTCCCGAGTAAGACTGTCAGAGTCATTACAAACGCTCACCCCGAAGGAGAACCCCCATGTTTATCGTCAGAAGGAAACTAACGATCAGTATGACGCTGGTAGCGGCAATCCTGCTCGCGTCTGTAAATGTAAGCGCCCAGGCTCCGGCGCCTAACAGTGACTGGTCGAAACTGAACCCAGTTACTTCTGGCAGCAAGCTGTCGGTAAAACTAAAGAGCGGACAGACCGTCGACGGAAAGCTGTCCGCGGTTTCTGACGCAGGGTTATCGCTCACCGTCAAAGGTAAAGTTACTGACGTGAAGCGGGAGGACGTTGCCAGCGTCTACCAGATCAAGAACAAGTCGGCGAAGAAATCTACGCTGATTGGCCTGGGCGTAGGCGCGGGCGCCGGGGCAGCAATCGGCCTGGCCGGAAGAAACAACGACGGCTTTGGAAAGATCGAGAACATCGCGACCGCGGGCTTCGCCGTACTTGGCGGCGCGGCCGGTGCGCTGACTGGATTTCTGCTTGGGCGAAGCGGCAGCGGCAAGCGAGTGCTGATCTATCAAGCTAACTAGACATAGATACCAAACCCAGGAACGATGGCGACTGAGCGCCAGCGTCGAAATGCGCAGCCGCCCGCATCACGGCTGCAAATCCCATTTGTCTGACGCCCTCTGCGAAAACTTCCTGCCTGTAACCGCTCCAAGCCACTACGGCTTTTTCCTTCTCGGCGTAATCTGTGTAATCTGTGGATAGAAATTCATGCGCACCATTTCAGGAGAAGCTATGAAGAGAGTGATTTTTGCTACCTTTGTTTTGGTTACCTCGATGACCTTTGCGGTAGTGGGCCAGACGCGTCCGCAACCGACACCCGCGCCCAGACCGGCGGCGACGCCCGCGGCCACCAATGCCCCAGTGCCGGATAGCAAGATTGCCTTGATCGACACCAGCATGTTCGCCGACGAGAAGAATGGAATCTTTCGCTATGTCGACGCAGCCAAGTCAGTCCAGGCTGAATTCAAGCCGCGCACAGATGAACTGGCGAACATTCAGAATCGTCTCAACGCGCTGGCCACCGAAATCGAAACGCTAATGAAGGCGCCCGCGCCTGATCAGAAAACAATTCAAGCCAAGCAGCAGCAAGGCGGGAGCCTGCAAGCCGAATTCAAGTTGAAGAAGGACCGGCTGGACGAGGATGTCAGCAAGCGTTACGAACAAGTGATCGCACCCGTCTCCAACCT
The DNA here is from genome assembly GCA_038210455.1 of Pyrinomonadales bacterium. Lineage (GTDB taxonomy): Bacteria > Acidobacteriota > Blastocatellia > Pyrinomonadales > Pyrinomonadaceae > UBA11740. Next base: position 79,481 of record JBBQWP010000004.1, read on the forward strand.
GATCGGCGCGGCCATGGATCAGTTCGCACGCTCGCGCGGGATCACGTTGACGCTCGACATGAGCAAGATGCTGCCGGCTATTCTGACCGCAGTTCCGGCGATCGATCTGACGCAGGCGTTCATTGCTGAGTTCAATAGCAAGAACCCACGGACCGCGCCAACGAGTACAACGCCCCGACCGTAGTTATCCACAGATTACGCAGATTACACAGAGAGAGGGCAAGGAAGAAACAGCCACAAAAAAGCACAGAGGGCATAAATGACCTGCGAGAACTGTTTGCGCCTCTTGTGCCTTTTCGTGGCTTGTTCTGCGCAATCTGTGTAATCTGTGGACGAAAAACCCTATGAGCACCGAAGCAAACAAAGTCATCTATTCCATGGTCGGCGTCAGTAAGTTTTATGACAAGAAGGCCGTCCTCAAAGACATCTATCTTTCCTATTTCTATGGCGCGAAGATCGGCGTGATCGGGCTGAATGGCTCAGGCAAGTCTTCGTTGCTCGGCATCCTCGCCGGCGTCGATAAAGAGATTCAGGGTGAAACCGTCATCTCGCCGGGCTACACCGTCGGCTATCTGGAACAGGAGCCTTTAATTGCCGACTCGCGCACGGTGCGCGAAGTCGTCGAAGAAGCGGTCAAAGAAACCGTCGGCCTGCTGAAAGAGTTCGACGAGATCAACGCCAAGTTTGGTGAAGAGATGTCCGAAGAGGACATGGACAAGTTGTTGGCGCGGCAGGGCGAGGTGCAGGAGAAGCTGGATCATCAGGATGCATGGGACCTCGATTCACGTCTCGAGATGGCCATGGATGCACTCCGCTGTCCGCCGCCGGAGACACCGGTGAAGATTCTGTCGGGCGGCGAACGGCGGCGCGTGGCGCTGTGCCGTCTGCTCCTGCAAAAGCCAGACATTCTCTTGCTGGACGAACCCACGAACCACCTTGACGCTGAATCAGTTGCCTGGCTCGAACATCATCTCCAGAGTTATCCGGGCACGATCATCGCGGTAACGCACGATCGGTACTTTCTCGATAATGTGGCCGGTTGGATTCTGGAACTCGATCGCGGCGCCGGCATTCCCTGGAAAGGAAATTACACGAGTTGGCTGGAGCAAAAGCAGGAACGTCTGCGGCGCGAAGAAAAATCGGAGAGTGAGAGACAGAAGACTTTGCAGCGCGAACTGGAATGGATTCGCATGTCGCCGAAAGCCCGGCACGCCAAGGGCCAGGCCCGCGTGACGGCGTATGAAAATCTGCTGCAAGAGCAAACCGAGAAGCGACGCGAAGATTTAGAGATCCACATTCCCGCCGGCCCGCGTCTGGGCGCCGTCGTGATCGAGGCCGACAAGGTGAGCAAAGCGTACGGCGACAACTTGCTGGTGGAAGACATGACCTTCGCCCTGCCGCCCGGCGGAATAGTCGGTGTGATTGGTCCGAACGGCGCCGGGAAGACGACCCTGTTTCGGATGATCACGAAACAGGAAGAGCCCGATAAAGGATCGATCAGAATCGGCGAAACAGTTCAGTTGGCCTACGTCGATCAGAGCCGCACGCTCGACGCGAACAAATCCATCTGGGAAGAAATCTCCGGCGGCGCCGACATGTTGAAGCTGGGGACGCGCGAAGTGAACTCGCGCGCCTACGTTGGCCGCTTCAATTTTTCCGGCTCGGACCAGCAGAAGAAAGTCAGCATGTTGTCAGGCGGCGAACGCAACCGGGTGCACCTGGCAAAGATGCTGAAAGAAGGCGCGAACGTTCTGCTGCTCGACGAGCCGACGAACGATCTCGACGTGAATACTCTGCGGGCTCTGGAAGAGGCGTTGGAAAACTTTGCCGGTTGCGCGGTGGTCATCTCACACGACCGTTGGTTCTTAGACAGGATAGCAACGCACATTCTGGCGTTCGAAGGCGACAGCAAAGTCGTGTGGTTCGAAGGGAACTATTCGGACTATGAAGAAGATCGAAAGGCGCGTCTGGGCGCGGCGGCTGAAACACCGCACCGGATCAAGTACCGGCAATTGACCAGATCGTAATCCGCAGATTACACAGATTACGCAGAGACCGTTAGGAATAAAGCCCGGTCGGAATGTCGTAGGGACTTGGTCCTCTGCCTTTGTTCCCTTTCTGTGTAATCGGCGAAATCTGCGGATCAAAAACATTTCCATGAGGACACATTCTACGATGACTAAGAAAACTGTTCGGGGTGTTGGAATAATCACCACTGTTCTCTTGAGCTGTTGGTTGCTCATCTCATCATCAGCCGCGCAAACGCTGCCCAGCGAGACGCCGCAGGAACTCAAGCCGACGAACGATGGCTTTGAGTACACGCGGCGCGACGTGATGATCCCGATGCGTGATGGGGTCAAGCTGCATACGGTGATCATTTTGCCGAACGGCGCCAAACATGCGCCGATTCTGTTGACGCGCACGCCTTACAATGCGACCGAGTTGACCAGTCACGCGAACAGTTCGCATCTCGGGCCAATCTTGAACGGTTATGACAATGCGCTCGAAGTGATTCTCGAGGGCGGGTACATTCGCGTCGTGCAGGACGTGCGCGGCAAGTATGGTTCGGAGGGCGACTATGTGATGAACCGTCCGCTGCGCGGGCCCCTGAATCCGACGAACGTCGATCATGCGACCGACACTTATGACACCATTGATTGGTTAGTCAAGAACGTACGGGAAAGCAACGGAAAGGTCGGCATCCTCGGAATTTCTTATGACGGATTTCTGCCTTTGATGGCGTTGGTGAATCCGCATCCGGCGCTGAAAGTTTCGGTGCCGATGAATCCGATGGTCGATGGATGGATGGGCGACGACTGGTTTCACAACGGCGCGTTCCGGCAACAGAACCTGCCTTACATTTACGAACAGGATGGGTCGCGCACGAATGAGTATCACTGGTGGACCAGCAACTTTGATGATTACGACATGTACATGCAGGCCGGTTCTGCGGGTGAGTTAGGAAAGCGTCGCGGGCTTGAACAAGTTGGTTTCTGGCGCAAACTGGTTGAGCATCCGAGCTACGATTCGTTCTGGCGAGAGCAGGCGGTCGACAAGCTTTTGGGCAAAGAGCCTTTGAAAGTGCCGGTGATGCTGGTGCACAGTCTGTGGGACCAGGAAGATATTTACGGAGCGATTGCGGTCTACAAAGCGATCGAACCGAAGGACACGAACAACGACAAAGTGTTTCTGGTGATGGGCCCTTGGCATCACGGTCAGGAAATCGCTGACGGCAGTAAGCTCGGGGCGTTGAATTTTCACAGCGACACCGCGCTGTATTTTCGTCAGCACATTTTGCGGCCGTTTCTCGATCATTATTTGAAAGACGACGCGCCAAAGTCAGAGGTGGCGCCAGTGACGGCGTTCGAGACGGGGACGAACGAATGGCGGCGATTGGACTCGTGGCCGCTGAGTTACAACGTCGACACTTCCAGCGATCCGGCGCTGTCTCAGACTGCCGCTCGATCCGTGCGTACTCTTCCGACTAACCGTCCGGCGCCGCTTTACCTCAACGCCAATCTGAAGGTCAGCTTCAACGCACCAAACGCCAGCGATCCCCAATACGATGAGTACATTTCCGATCCAGCCAAGCCGGTCCCCTTCCGGTCACGGCCGATTTCACCAACCGGTTACGACACGTGCGCGCAATGGCCGTGCTGGCTGGTTGATGATCAGCGCGAAGCATCTGGACGACCCGATGTACTCGCGTTCCAGTCAGACGTGCTGACAGCGCCGGTGAAGATCGGCGGTCAGTCGACCGTCAATTTGATCGCCTCGACTAGCGGCACTGATTCCGATTGGGTGGTCAAGGTGATCGATGTCTACCCCGATGAAGTTGGCGGCGACGCAAAGATGGGTGGCTATCAACTCGCGGTTTCGATGGACATCTTTCGGGGACGCTATCGCGAAAGTTTTGAGATGGCAAAGCCGATAAAGGCAAACGAGCCTTTGGTGTATCGCTGGAGTTTGCCGACCGCCAACCACGTGTTTCTCCCGGGCCACCGGATCATGATCCAGATTCAATCGAGCTGGTTTCCACTCTACGATCGCAATCCGCAGACGTTCGTCGAGAATATTTTCTGGGCCAAGCCGGGAGACTATCGAAAGGCGACGCAGAGGATCTATCACGCGACTGGACGAGCGAGTTTTGTTGACTTGCCTGTGGTGGCGATGCGTTAGGAACTATCCGCAGATTACGCAGACTACACGGAAGGACCGAACATCGAGCTTCAAGGAATTTTTTCCCTGGCCTACTCATTTCTTTTGCTCGTTCTGGTTGTCTGTCTGTGTAATCTGTGAAATCTGCGGATGAACTAAACAACGTGACCCAAGACTACAAAATCTGGCAAGTCATCGGCGCCTCCTCAGTGGGCACGATGATCGAGTGGTACGACTTTTACATCTTTGGCAGTCTGGCCACGGTCATCGCGCCGCTCTTCTACCCGCAGGGGAACAACACGCTCGCGCTGATCGCTTATCTTTCCACCTTTGCCGTGGGTTTTGTGGTGCGTCCGTTCGGCGCACTCTTCTTTGGACGCATCGGCGATCTCGTCGGACGGAAGTACGCGTTTCTGGTGACGCTGCTGATTATGGGCGGCGCTACGGCGCTGATCGGTTTTCTACCGACGTACGCCACGATTGGGATTGCGGCACCCATCATTCTGCTGCTGATTCGAATCCTGCAAGGGCTGGCTCTCGGCGGCGAGTATGGTGGCGCCGCCGTCTACGTGGCCGAACATGTGCCCGATGCGCGCCGCGGTTTCTATACAAGTTTTATTCAGATCACGGCTACGCTGGGGTTGTTTGTTTCGCTCGCGGTCATCCTTACATTTCAGAACACGATGAGCCGGGAGGCGTTCACTTCCTGGGGTTGGCGGCTGCCTTTCATTGTCTCGATCTTTTTGGTCGCGGTTTCGCTCTACGTCAGATTGCGAATGAAAGAGTCACCGATTTTTCAGCAACTGAAGAACACGGGCATGACCTCGGCGCAACCGCTCAAAGAAGCGTTCACCAAGTGGAAGAACCTGAAGCGCGTTCTGATCTCCCTGTTTGGCGCGACGGCGGGACAGGGCGTGGTCTGGTATACGGGACAGTTCTATGCACTCTTCTATCTGCAAACGATTCTGAAAGTAAATCCCACTTCGGCCAATTACATAGTCGCGATAGCACTGTTAATGGGAATGCCGTTCTTCGTCTTTTTCGGAGCCCTGTCAGATCGCTTTGGGCGGAAGAGGATCATGATGTTTGGGTGCATCGTGGCGGCGATTTCCTACCTGCCGATCTATCACGCGATGCAGGCGGTGGCAGGATCAAATGTCGTCACGGCCATCTCGCAACGGAACGCGGTCACCGGGGCGATCAGCCTGACGCCACAGGCATCGGTTAATGGAGTGCTGCAACCGGCGAAAGAGGCACTTACCTATATTGACTTTGCACACTTGTTAAGCGATCCCATCGCCTGGAAACTAATCCTGCTGGTGTTCATTCAGGTGATTTTTGTGACGATGGTGTACGGCCCGATCGCGGCCTACCTGGTTGAGGCGTTCCCGGCAAAGATCAGATATACGTCGCTGTCTCTCCCGTATCACATCGGCAACGGCGTGTTCGGCGGGCTGCTGCCTCTGATCGGGCTGACGATAATTGCGCAAACCGGAAACATCTATGCGGGTTTGTACTACCCGATCATAGTCGCCGGCGTGACCTTCATCGTGGGCTCGCTTTTGCTTCAGGAGACCAGGCACGTTTTGATCTGGGAAGAGTTTGAAGAATAGTTGGAACCGCCTGCGGTAGCGGGCGGGCATCACTGCCGCTGGGGTCATGGCCAACCGGCGGCCCGCCCGCTACCGCAGGCGGTTCTGACATCGGTCCGTAACCTTTCTCCTCCCGCGAAGTTTATATACATTGAGGAACAATGTCCGGCAGTGAACCTGCAAAGGAAGATCGCCCCAATCAAGAGAAGGAGGCGGAATCTCGGCGTCTGGTCGAGGCGGCGCAGCGCGACACGGCGTGCTTCGCCGACCTGTACGAACATTATTTTGAATTGGTGTACGCATATATCGCGCGCCGCTTGCGCAATCGCACGGAGACCGAAGACCTTACCGCCGAAGTTTTCCGCAAAGCGCTCCAGAGCCTGCCGCGATTCAAATGGACGGGCGCGCCTTTTGCAGCATGGCTGTTTCGGATTGCATCGAACTTAATCGCCGATCGCGCGAAGCGGGTCGCGCGCGAACAGAACACTGAGCCCGGGTCACTGTCTTTTGATCAATCGACCCATATCCAGCAAACCCATCTGGAGCACTGCGAGCGGCAGGCTCAAGTGTTTCGACTAGTCGGCGCCTTAGCCGAAGACCAGCGGCGCGTGTTGGTAATGCGATTCGCGGAAGAGAAAAGCATCCGCGACATTGCGCAGGCGCTGGGGCGCAGTGAAGGGGCGGTGAAGCAATTACAGTTTCGGGCGCTGGAGAGTATTAGGAAGAGAATTCCCCACAGAGACACAGAGTGACATAGAAGTAGCACAGAGGCTTAAGTGGATTAGATCATGAGTGAAGTCGTCTTAACAGAACAACTCGATCAGGCGATTGAAGCGATGCTTCGCACGCCGGAGGCGCCGCCTGTGGCTGCCGATCCGAAACTTGCTGAGTTGGTCAGCATCGCGGTTGAGTTGCAGGCGCTGCCACGCGCGGACTTCAAAGCCCGCTTGAAGAATGAACTTGAAAATGAGGCGGCGATTAATGTTGAGCGTGAGGCAGATGAAAGCGGCGACCAGTCGCCGCACTCCAAAGATAGCCCGGCGCGCGCCACGTTCCGCACCGTGACACCCTACCTTACGGTGGCTAATGTGCACGAAGAGATTGAGTTTGTGACGAAGGTGTTTGGCGCCGAGGGCACAATCTACGGTCTGGGGTCGGCGGGTGGTTATCACTCGGAATACAGGATTGGCGATTCGATGGTGATGATTGGCGGTGGTGGTGAAGGTGCAAAGTGGAAGGGATCGCCCACCCCCGGCTCGCTGCATTTGTATGTCGAGGATGTGGATGCGGTTTACGAACGCGCGATAGAGGCCGGTGCGACTTCACTGATGGCCCCTACGAATCAGGAGTACGGTGATCGGGACGCGGCAATCGTAGATGTCGGCGGTAATCATTGGTATATCGGCACCAGCCAGGGCGCGGCTTACAAACCTGAAGGGGTCAGCGACCTGATGCCTTACCTGCATCCTACGGGCGCGCCGAAGATGGTCGACTTTCTAAAGCAGGCATTCGGCGCGAAAGAAATCTTCGTTTATCAGTCGCTTGATGGGATTGTGCATCACGCCAAGATCGGGATTGGCGACTCGATCGTTGAGATGGGCGAAGCCCACGCGCAATGGCAACCGATGCCGATGACGTTCATGCTTTATGTCGACGATGTTGAGGAGTGGTACCACCGCGCGATGAAAACCGAAGGGGCTATTTCGATGGGCGATCCAAAAGACCAGGCCTACGGCGATCGCGTCGGAGCGGTGAAGGACCCGTTCGATAACGTTTGGTATATCGGCACGCACCTTCAGACGCAGAAATCAGAAACGACAGAATCAGGGAGGATTTCGATGGGTGTCCCTAAACTGTTCCGGATAGCTGTGCAAGTGGCGGATTTGGACCAAGCGTCGGCGTTCTATGCGAAGTTGCTTGACGACCCGGGCCGCCGGATACCACGCGGCTCGCGTCATTACTTCGACTGCGGTTCGGTGATTCTGGCGCTGGTCGATGTCGCGAAAGGAGCCGGCCTCAAGCCACAGCCGATCCCGGACTACGTTTATTTCGCGGTCAAAGACATCGAGCAGGTGCATGAACGCGCAAAAGAAATGAATTGTCTGGCAACGGAGGGTGTTCACGGCGAATCCGGAGGCAGCATTGTGAAGCGCCCCTGGGGCGAGGTTTCGTTCTATGCCGAGGACCCCTGGGGCAACGGGCTATGCTTTGTGGACGAGACGACGTTGTTTACCGGGAAGTAATTCTGAGTGGCACAGACTTCAGTCTGTGATTTCAATTATCATGATGACTCTCTTGAAAATGAATCACAGACTAAAGTCTGTGCCACTTTTCTTTGCGCACGTTGGTCGTGGTACATTTTGAAAATTCGAAGGGTGCGCCAGGTAAGGTCAGTCAGCTGGCGGCGATTCAACAGAGGAGAAGTTCATGAGATCAAGAGTGGAACATCTGATCGCGGCTCATCGAAGCGCGAGCGTGCGATGCTTACTTCTGGTGCTGTTCGGGCTGCTGGTGTTGAGTACGGCGGCGGCGCAGAACTCCAGCCAGTCTCAAACCGAATCACGTTTCGCTTCGCTGGACGGAACCCGGATTCGTTACCAGAGCTACGGCAAAGGCCGCCGCGAAGCGCTGGTGCTCGTTCACGGGTGGACCTGCAGCGTAGGTTATTGGAGCGATCTGATTCCTGACTTGAGCAAACGCAGCCGGGTAATTGCCATTGACCTGCCGGGCCACGGCCAGAGCGATAAACCACAGGTGCCCTATACCATGGACATGTTTGCGCGCGCCGTCGATGCCGTGCTCAAAGATGCCGGCGTCAAACGCGCGGTGTTGGTCGGCCACAGCATGGGGACGCCGGTGGCGAGGCAGTTCTATCGCAAGTATCCGCAAAAGACTTTGGCGATCGTGATCGTGGATGGTTCGTTGCGTCCATTTGGCGACAAAAAAATAGTGGACGGCATGATGGCGACTTTGCGCGGGCCAAACTATAAAGAAGCCGGCGCGCAGATGCTGACCGGAATGGCCGGCCCAAGTCTCGCGCCTGAGCTTCGAGAGCGACTCCAAACTTCATTTCTAAACACGCCACAGCATGTAATAGTAAGCGCGATGGAAGGAATGGTTGACGAATCGATCTGGGGCCCGGACAAAATCAACGTACCGGTCCTGGCGATCCTAGCTAAGTCGCCATTCTGGCCGCCCGACACGGAACAGTTCGATCGGAGCATCGCTCCGAACCTCGATTTTCAAATGTGGGCAGGTGTCGGTCACTTTCTGATGATGGAGCGGCCCAAAGAATTCGATCGGGCGGTGATCGCTTTTCTGGATAAGAACGCGCTCTTGAAGAAGTGAACGCTGCTGCTGGCGACGGGTTTCGACCTAAATAAACTGCAAATCGTAAGGTTTAAATCAAAGGAGAGCATCATGGCAGTCAAAACAATTCCCGACGGTTATCACTCACTCACGGCTTACCTGATCATCTCAGGCGCGGCCGACGCGATTGAGTATTACAAGAAAGCGTTTGGCGCAACTGAGCTAATGCGGATTGACGCGCCCGGCGGAAAAATCGGTCACGCTGAGATCAAGATTGGCGATTCACCAATCATGCTGGCCGATGAGTTTCCCGAGATGGGGTATACGAGTCCAAAGACACTCGGGGGCTCGCCGGTCAGCATCATGATTTACGTCGAAGACGTGGACGCTGTCTTCGCCCAGGCTATCGCCGCCGGCGGCAAGGAACAGCGGCCGGTGAAGGACCAGTTCTATGGAGATCGATCGGGGACTTTGGAAGATCCGTTCGGGCACGTCTGGCATGTCGCGACCCACAAAGAGGACGTGTCGGCCGAGGAAATGGAGCGACGCGCCAGCGCGCATACCGCCGCGGCGACGGGTGGTGGCGAGTAGTATGGTACGGAACCGCTGGCGGTAGCCAGTGGGTAACATTGCTAGTAATGACCAGAATAGGGTTGATTGTTGGACCCGCTTGCTACCGCGAGCGGTTCTGTCCCGATCCGATTTTGCCTCGCGCCCGCCCAACGTTGTACAGTCTGCACACAATGAAAAAATCGATCATTTCCGCCGGTGTCTTGCTGGCTATGTCGATAGCGTGCTCGGCTTGCGGCAGCAAGGGCGCGACTTTTGTTTCCAGCTCACAGTCGAACAATGCTCAATCCAACTCGGCAGCAGCAGGTGCGTTGACCTACAAAGCACCCGATGGCTGGGTAAGCGAAAAGACTTCATCGACCATGCGCGTGGGGCAATACAAGTTGCCGAAGGCTGAGGGCGATCCTGAAGATGCGTCGTTGGTGATTTATTACTTTGGTGCGACGCAGGGCGGAGCGGTGCAGGCGAACATCGATCGTTGGATCGCGCAAATGCAACAGCCTGACGGCAGCGCTTCGAAGGACAAAGCCAAAAGCGAAACCAGCACGGTCAATGGCTTGAAAGTCAACAGCGTCGATGTCGCGGGAACTTATACTGCTGAGATGGCGCCGGGCACTCCAGGTCAACGACACGATGAGAACTATCGCCTGCGCGCGGCGGTAATTGAAACGCCAAAAGGAAACTACTTTCTCAAGCTCGTCGGCCCCGCCAAAACGATGGTCCGTTGGGAGCAGGCTGTGACGGACTTTGTAAAATCGTTTGAGTTCAAATAGCAGGTCAGAGCCGCCTGCCGTAGCGGGCGGTTGAATCGGCGCCATCAATGCGGATTTTATGAAGATCAACCGCCCGCTACCGCAGGCGGTTCTGACTACGGCCCACCAGATGCGGTTAAGCATTGCGCAGTCCTCGTACTTTCACTACAGTATCCGACAATCTTCTTAGCTCTTGCTGTTTCAACTTCGTTCGGGAGGAATTGTGAGTTCATCTGAAGCGCAACAGATGCTTCTTCATTACCGTTTGGGCCCAAAGGTCGGCAGCGGTGGCATGGGCGAAGTCTACAAAGCCGAAGACACCAAACTCGGCCGCAACGTAGCCATCAAATTCCTGCCGGCTGACATCCATCAGGACACCAACGCTCGCCGGCGCTTCTTTCACGAGGCCCAATCGGCGTCGTCATTGAATCACCCAAACATCGTCACCATCTATGCGATTGAAGAAGTCGATGGCCGCGACTTCATCGTGATGGAATATGTCGAGGGCCAGACGCTCAGGGAGTTGGTCGAACGCGACGGCGCGTTGCCGCTGGCGCGTCTGCTGGAAGTCGGCATTCAGGCCGCGGACGCCCTCGAAGCCGCGCACGAAGTCAATCTCATTCATCGCGACATCAAGTCGGCCAACATCCTCGTCACCGCGCGTGGTCATACCAAGCTGCTTGATTTCGGGCTGGCAAAGATCGTTCGCACGATCGCTGACGGAGTCGACTACGAAGCACCGACACTTTACAACCTGACCGATGAGGGCACCGTACTCGGCACGGTTTCTTATATGTCTCCAGAGCAGACTCGCGGCGAAGTGCTCGACTCGCGCTCCGACATTTTCTCTTTGGGTAGTGCGCTTTACGAAGCCGCGACGCGTTCGCTGCCTTTCGCCGGCCCCAGCATGCTGTCAGTCATGCACGCGATCGCCATTGCTGAACCGATCGCGCCGAGCCGCATTCGGCCTGAGCTGCCGCGCGAGTTTGATCTGATTTTAGAACGCGCCATGGCTAAGGAGAAAGGACTGCGCTACTCGGCGGCGTCAGAGATGGCCGAGGCGTTAAGAAATCTGCGCGCCGGCATGACGGGCCAATGGTTGGGAACGCCAGTCATCTATGACAAGGATTTAATCGAGCCGGCTTTGTCATCATTTGTAGGCCGAGAGCTGGAACTAACCAGGCTCGAAGGACTTTTGCGCCAGGCGACCGAAGGGAATGGGCGCGTCGTCTTCATCACCGGTGAGCCGGGCATTGGCAAGACTTCGCTGTCGGATGAATTCTTGCGGCGCGCGCGCGGCAGTTACCCGGGATTGCTCGTCTCGCGCGGCCGTTGTGTTGAGCAATACGGAACGGGCGAAGCCTATCTGCCGTTTCTGGATGCCATCGGCGCGATGCTCGAAGGTCCGGGGCGCGAACGCCTGTCGTCGATCATGCGCACCTATGCACCGACCTGGTGCACGCAACTGCCGGCCGTTTTTGCCTCGACCGGCGCGCTGGAAAAATTACAGCAGGAAACTATCGGCGCGACAAAAGAGCGGATGATGCGCGAGATGGGCGATGCGCTGGGCATGTTTGCCAGCACCTCGCCGATCGCTATCCTGCTCGAAGACCTGCACTGGGCCGATCCCTCCAGCGTTGACCTGCTAAGACATCTCTGCCAGCGCATCAGCAGCCAACGGTTGCTCGTCGCCGGCACGCTCCGACCTGAAGACATCGAGCGCAGCAATCATCCGCTGAAAGGTTATCGAGTTGAAATGATGACCCATAACCTGTGCGAAGAGATCGCGCTCGACTCGCTCAGCCGCGAGCACATCACGATCTATCTGAACGCGACCTTTGCGCCGAATGACTTTCCGCCCGAGCTTTCTTTGCTGATACACGACAAGACCGAAGGCCACCCGCTGTTTGCGACCAATCTCTTGCAGTACCTGCAGGAACGCGGGGACATCGCCAGAAAGAACGAGCACTGGTCTTTGGCGCGGCCGCTTTCAGAAATGGAGTTGGACGCACCTGAAAGTGTGCGGAGCATGATCAGCAAGAAGATTGACGCGTTGGCCGAAGAGGAACGGCGCGCGCTGCAATACGCCAGCATCGAGGGCGCCGAATTCCTTTCGACGATTGTGGCCAGCCTGCTCGGTGTTGACGAAGTTGACCTGGAAGAGCGTTTGGCGAAACTCGAAAAAACTCACCGGCTGATCGTAACCAAGGGAGAGGAAGAGTTGCCGGATGGATCCCTGGCGACGCGTTATCGTTTTGCTCACGCGTTGTATCAGAATTTTCTGTACAGCGATCTGGTAAACAAACGCCGCGTGATGCTGCACCGCCAGGCCGGCGAACAATTGCTGGCGCATTACGGCAAACGCGCGCCGCAAATCGCGACTCAACTGGCGCTGCATTTTGAACGCGGCCGTGACTTTTCGCGGGCGGTCGAGTTTCTGATTCACGCTGGCGATCAGGCGACCAAGCTTTACGGTAATGCCGAAGCTGCCGAGCATTACACGCACGCCTTGAGTCTGGCGGAAAAACTGCGCGATGAAACTCGGTTAGAGATGTTAGTCACGCTTTATCAAAAGCGCGGCAACGTGAACATGGCTCTGAGCCGCTTCGGAGAAGCCATCGGAGACTATACCCGGATGTTGGACCAGGTCGAGCAGATGGGCTCGCTGGAGAGACAGGCCGCGGGTTTGAATGCTTTGGCTGGAACGCTGTTCTTTGCGCATCAACTTGAAGAGATGGCCGCGCGCGCCGACCAGGCGCTGGCCGCCGCGAAAGCAGCTGGAAGTGAAGAGTTGCGGCTGGAAACGATGTGCCTGATGGGGCTCAAGCATTTGTGTTATGGAGAGTTGACCGTCGGCCTTCCCATTCTGGACGACGTGATCAAGAGTGCTCGCGCGATCAATCACAAGCCCGCGCTGGCGGCGGGGTTGGTATGGCGGGCGTGTTTATACTTCTTCCAGACTGAATACGAGCGAGCAATCGAATTCGCGACTGAGGGCGGTCAGCTTGCTTCAGAGTTGCGCGATGGATTTTTGATGCTAACTTCGATGTTCTTCCTCGGCCTTTCAAATGGAAACCTGGGACGGATGTCGACCGCGCTCGCAACTTTGGAGGAAGGGATCAAGATGGCGGGTCGCAACGGCGATCGGTTCTGGTTTCCGCGCATGCCGAATTGTATCGGCTGGGTGCATCGCGAATTGCAGGACTTTGAAAGCGCGTTCAAGCATGACCAGGAAGGACTGGAAATCGGCCGGCAGTTTCATGTGCTGGAAGCCGAGGCCAACTCCCTCATTAATCTCGGCATAGACCACACGCAGGCCGACCGTTCTGAACAGACCGTCGCGGCGTTTGCTGAAGTGCGCGATATTTTTGAGCGCGATGCGTGGTTTCGCTGGCGCTACAACATTCGACTGGAAGCGGCGACTGCGGCGCATTGGCTGCGACAGAAAGATTTGGTTCAGGCGCAAACGTTCGCGCGGCGATTGTTGGAGACGGCCCAGCATTATCGCGTCCACAAATACATTGCCGAGGCCCATCGGTTAATGGCCAGAATTGCGATCGCCGAGAGTGATACCGAAACGGCAGAGAAAGAATTCGCGGCTGCGCTGGAAGAGTTGCGTCAGTATCCGGTGCCGCTTCTGGAATGGCGCACGCACGCCGACTTGGGCCGTTTGAAGTCAAAGCTTGGCGATGCAAACGGGGCGCAGAAATCGTTTGCTCAAGCTGCTGAAATCATCGACTCGGTCGCGGCGAGCGTCACCGATGATGATCTGCGGGCGACGTTCTTGAATTCCAAAGCGGTCCAGACGGTGAGGGCTGGAGCAAGGTGAAGCAGTTAGGATTAATCCAGGGAGACGCAGATTTCACAGATTAGAAACGCGGCAAAGGAGAAACAAGGATGAGCACGACCGTCCCGACGAAATTAACGAATCAGGTTTCAGAAGAGGAATGGCAGGTGCGCGTCGATCTGGCGGCGGCGTATCGGCTGGTGGCGCTTTACGGCTGGGATGATTTGATCTTCACTCATATCTCGGCGCGTGTTCCGGGCGCAGAGCATCACTTCCTGCTGAATCCCTACGGCATGATGTTCGAAGAAGTGACGGCATCGAGCCTGGTCAAAGTCGATCTCGCCGGCAAAAAAGTCGCCGAGTCGCCCTACTTCGTAAACCCGGCCGGGTTTACGATTCACAGCGCAGTCCATGCGGCGCGCGAAGACGCCCTGTGCGTCATGCATCTGCACACTGATTACGGCATCGCGGTCTCGGCCCAGAAGGACGGTCTGCTGCCGATTTCACAACAGGCAATGTTGGCGCTGGCCTCTTTGGCTTATCACGACTATGAAGGATTGGCGCTGAATGAGGAGGAGAAACCGCGTCTGGTCAAAGACCTCGGTGACAAGAATCATCTGATCCTTCGCAACCACGGATTGCTGACGGTTGGCCGCACGGCGGCGGAAGCGTTTCTGGGGATGTTTCTTTTAGAGCGAGCTTGTAAGATTCAGATTCTGGCGCAAGCTGGCGGGGAGCTGATCAGCATACCTGATCCGGTTCTGCGCCTGGTTGAATCACAGGTGAAAGCCGTCACGGTGGGCCAGGGCGCGGCTTTGACCTGGCCGGGATTGTTGAGAAAGCTCGATCGGGCTGATCCGTCGTATCGGGATTAAGAACTCCCTCTCCCTTTGGGAGAGGGTTGGGGTGAGGGATTGAGGAGCTCTCCTCTCTGACCGCAGCATGTTTTGGTTAACACACATTGAATCAAGAGTATTTTGCGCCTGCGCTTCGCGCCCTCATCCCCGGCCCTTCTCCCAGAGGGAGAAGGGAGCGCAGGAAGAAGGAGTTCTCATGAAGACAGCAACGAATGGATTCACAGTTACGACCACTTCGAAAACAAGGACGCAGCCGTGCGCCAAATCTACGATCGGTTATTAAACGCCGCCGGCAAGTTTGGCCCGGTCGCTGAAGAGCCAAAGAAAACTTCCATTCATTTGATGAACAAGACCGCGTTTGCCGGAGTCGCGACTCGCAAGACAGCACTGGTGCTAACTATCAAAAGCGATCGCAAACTCTCAAGTCCACGCATTCACAAATCTGAACACACTTCAGCAAAGCGGTTCCATCACGAAGTGAAACTGACCTCGCCCGCTGACGTTGATGCTGAGTTGGTGAAGTGGCTTAAGGATGCTTACGCGTTAAGCGGCTGATTCAAATCTCATTAGCACGCGGCTTCCGCCGGGAAATTGCGAGAGCCTTGATACCAAAAACCGTTTCAACGGTTTGGCAACGAAACCATTGAAACGGTTGGCTGGCTCACCGCACTCTGAGTGCAGTGCTCAAGAGACTTCAATCACGCAACTTCTCGAACCTGATTACTGAGCAGATAGATCGCTTCCATTACCGCTGTATGCACCTCGGCGGGCAGGTTCTCGCGCGAAGCCAGGGTGCGAAACGCCGGCAGAATCTGGGGTTGGCTGCTCAGGGCGAGCAACTTGACGGCGGTCAGGCGCACTTCCTGATCCGGATGTTTGCCGATAGCTTGCAATAACGGTTGAACTTCGCCGGCTTTAGCCATCAGGAAGAGTAGAGAGAACGCGTCGTAGGTTCGATCGCGGCCTTCGCCCGTCAGGCTGTTGATAGCATTTGTGGCCAGGCCCGATCCCGCGATGGCCGCACCGATTCTTCGCCGGCGCTCCGGCGAGGCTTCCCGTAAAGCACGCGTAAACGAAGCCGGCAGATCGGGATTTATGTGGTAGAGCGCGCGCGCCGCCGCGTTGCGTACTTCCACGCTGGAATCGTCGAACGACGTCGTGATCAGGTGAAACACCGCATCGCCGCTTCGGTCTGCCAGATCAGCCAAAGCCGAGGCGCGGTGCGCCGAGTTGTCGCTTTGCAGGCGCTCGAGAATTTCAGATGAGATCGAAGCATCGTTGCCGTTGGTCGGCATCCCGCTTTCGGGTTTGACGGCGCCCGCCGTGCTAATAGAGCCAGAGGAGACCGCCTGACTGTGACTTACAGGTTCAAAGACCGCCAAGTCCGCTGTGGTTTCAGCGGTGATGAATTCAATTTCCTTGCTGGCAGAGGTCCCTTTGACTGGACCATTAAGATCAACGAAGAGCCAGGGGTCATCCGTCTGGTTTTGCGGATGAGCCTCAGTGATACCCGTTTCGAGAGACACTGGTTCTGACGACGACAGAGTGTGGCCGGCCATTTCAACTTCCGAAATAACGTTAACGTGATCCTCTTTCGCCTGACGCAGGGCGTCGATCTTCGAGTTGAGCGCGTGCTCCTTCGCCTTTCGCTGCTCGGCTTCCGCCTGGGCCTTTTCGTAAATTGCTTCGAGTTGGCTCAACAGCTGCAGCTCCTCATCGGCGCGACGCTGCGCTTGCGCTTCCGCCTTGCGCGCTGCTTCTTCGTGACCGGGAAGACGGGTTTCAGCTTCCTTAATTCGGTTGAGCAGTTCGATTTCGGTCCGGCTCAGCGTCTCGATTTCGGCGACTGCTTTTTGCTCATTTGCGGCCAGTTGTTTGACTTTGGCGCGGGCCGCCTGGCGAGCTTCGTCCTGAGTGCGCAGCCGGCTTTCGGCCTCTGCGATTCGTTTTAGTTGCTCTCCTTCGGCAACTCGCAGCGCTTCGATTTCAGCGTTAAGCTTCTGTTCCTTGTCGGCCCGTCTTTGCGCGCCCACCTGGCCACCTTTGAGCGCTTCTTCCTGGGAACGAAGACGGAGCGCGGCGTCTTCGACGAGCTTGAATCCTTCGTCGCGGTTCTTGCGCGCGTTCTCCAATTCAAGGTTGATTTGCTCAGCCTTCTCTAAGTGCTGCTGCGCTTCAGATTCAGCGATGTAACAGGCCTTCACCTGCGCCGCCAACTGCTCCTGGATTTCGTCTATGCGTTTGACGTGCTCTTCTTCCTGCTCGCGCAATACACCAACCGCAACGGTGAGTTGTTGTTCCTGCTCGATCAGCAACTCCGCTTCTTCCGCGGCCAGCCGGCGCGCCTCCTCGAGGGCCAGAATCCGCGCCTTGATTTCTTCGATTCGTTGGATCTGGGCCTGCTCATTTTGTCGCAACCTTTCGATCGCTTCGATCAGCTTCTGCTCTTTCTCGGTTTGCTGTTTGGCCTGGGCTTCAGCGAGTTGGCGGGTTTTTGCCTGCTCGACGAAACGAGATTCGACTTCGACGATGCGCTTGAGCAAGTCCTGCTCCGCTTGTCGCATCGACTCAGTTTCGGACCTGAGCGACTGCTCTTTTTGAGCCAGCCGTGTTATTTCCGTTTCCTGTTCCTGTTGCGATTTTTCAGCGCTCGCGACCAGGGCATTGCCATCTTCGATTCGTTCGAGTTGTTCCTGTGCAGCCTGGCGCAGGCCTTGAACTTTGGCGTTGAGAAGCTGTTCCTGTTCGGCGCGCTCGTGTGACTTTGCTTCGATCTCTCTCCCGACAGCTCGCAACTCTTCCATCCGGCGTTCCTGTTCCTGAGCGTGCAGGCGCGCTTCGGCCTCTGCCCGCTGATGTGCTTCTTCGTGAGCGCGAAACCGGGCCTGGGCTTCTTCGGCGCGCTGGATTTGTTCTGCTTCAGCCTGACGCAAAGCTTCGATCTCGGCGTTGATCGACTGCACCTTCTCGGCGCGTGCCTGCGTCGCGGCTTCGGCCTGAGCGCGCATTGCTTCCAACTCAGTCAGTTGTAGCGTCTCTGATTCGGCACGCTGATGAGATTCTGCTTCGAGCCTTTTCCCAACAGCTCGCAGCTCTTCCAGCCGCTGCTCCTGTTCTTGGGCCCGAGCTTGCGCTTCAGTTTCGGCGCGCTGGTGCGCTTCTTCGTGAGCGCGGAACTTGGCCAGAGCTTCTTCCGCCTGTCTGGCCCGCTCTCCCTCAGTCTGACGCAGCGTTTCGAGCTCTGCGTTGAGTGCCTGCTCCCTGGCGATCAGGTGCTGGATGCTGGCTTCAACCCGTGGGCCGGCCTCAGTTCTGGCCTCGACTGCCGCCTCGGCCTCTTCGATTCGCTTCTGTTGCATTTGTTCCGCAACATTGAGCGCCTCGATTTGGGATTGAAGAGATGCTTCTCTTTCAGAGAGTTGCTGGACCGCTGCTTCAGCCTGACTGCGGAGCGTCTCCAATTCAGCTAGCCGCGTTTCGGCCTGCTCGCCGCGAAGCTCGGCTTCAATTCTGGCTCTGAGATAAGCCTCTTCCTGCGCTTTGAGTTGAGCCTCGACCCCAACCATGCGGTCCTGCTGCGCCTGTTCCTCGACCCGCAGCTTTTCGTTGGCTGCGGTAAGCCTCAGCTGGAGCTGGCTCTCCTGCTCGGTCAGTCGCTCGCTTTCCAGGGCAACTTTCTTTAGCTCCTCGCCCAGTTCAACTACCCGGGCGTTCGCCACCTCGAGCTTTCCAACTTCGCTCTGTCCGGCCTGTTCCAGAGATTCGATCTCAGCAGCGAGCTGCCGAGCCTTCTCGGTTTCGCGATCCTGAGCCTCCTGCAAAGGTCGGATACGCGCTTGAGCTTGCTCTTCAGCGCTTCGCAGCGCTTCGACTTCGGCCTGGAGCGCTTGTTCCTTCTCGAGTTGCCGCCGGCCGTCGGTTTCGGCGCGGTGTCGTTGTTCCAGTTGGATCAGGAGACGCGCTTCGACTTGTTCAATTCGCTGGAGCTGTTCCTGTTCAACGGCGCGCTGAGCTTCGATTTCGGCGGTCAGCCATTGTTGTCTCTCGGCCTGCCGCGCACTTTCAGCTTGCGCCTGGTGCAATGACTCCTCTTGTGCGCGAAATTGGGCATCAGCTTGCTCGATGCGCTTGAGTGTTTCCTGCTCGGCCGCGCGCAGCGCACTAATCTCGCCGTTCAGTTGCTCCGCCTGCTGGGCGCGCTCACGCGCCTCTACCTCAGCCTGCGCGCGGATCACCCGGAGTTCTGCGAGGCGTTGTTCTTCTGCCTGAGCCCGGCGGCTGGTTTCTTCTTCCACCTGACGTCGTTCTTCGTCGGCCGCTCTGAGGCGCGCCTCTACTTCGGCTTTCTTCTTCGCGGCTTGCACTTCGGCGCGGCGACGCTCGAGTTCCAACTCAGCCTGCTTCAGTGCTTCTTCTTCGGCGCGCAGATCGTCGCCAGGCACGACTGATTGTTCCAGGCTTCGGGCTTTTGTTCTGCGCTCAAGTTGCGCTGCGAGATCCGCGGTGGATTGAGAGGGAGCCGCATGACCTTCGTTGAGAAAAGCTTGCCGCGCGTGCGCCAGATTTTCAAGATTGCCGCTGGCCAGCGCGGCCATCAGTTGGTCCGCAACCATGCGCCGGCCCGAAGGATCATTCGCGCCGTTCTTACCAGCGCTACCGTTCCGTCCGCTGGGCAGATTGTTTTTGTCGGGGTCAAACTTTGGGGGTTGTGAAGACGATGGCTCCATTTTTGAATTCTCCTCCTTCAGCAATTAACCGACGCCGAAGGACGGCCTTGGGGTTACAGGCTCGTGATAAAGACGGTTCAGCCTTACATTCTTCCTGAGCGCTTGCGACTTGTCAGGGTTCCAATATTACGACTTGATAAGTCGTAGTGGCGAGGTGGACGATTCAACTTCGTCCGCTGCAGTAGTCCCTGATGGCTTGACCATCTGAGACTGCCTTGATTCTCGCAAATCTTGGCCAGTCAGGTCAATAGCGGTTTTTGGATGGCTGATTCAAAGGTCGAGGCCGTCCGCCAAAGCCTTGAGTACGGAATGACGGAAATCCACTGTAAATCAGCGAATAAGGCCGCTTCGCCCAAAACCGGCACCTCCCAGGGCGGCGAAGGTGTCGATTGACTCACTGCCGGAACGGCCATAACATGCCGTTGATTCTTTGTCCTGGGTGCAGCGGCGCCTCGTCTCCCAATCTTTGGTCAAGATCAGGAGAAGCATGTCTAACAAACCGATCAGATGGTCAATTGGCCTAAGCGCTGCCGTCGGGCTGGTCTTACTCTTCACCACGAACTTATTCGGACAGGCTGTAAAGGAAACAAGCAACCGTCCGGCGCCCGCCGCCACTCCAGCGACCTCGCGATTCCCGACTGAAGCGATGGTGCGGGCGGGACTTCGACCGACGACGCCGGTCATACCGCGTTCATCGGTAGTCGAGATCAAGTCGTCTCTGATCGACCTGAGAGAAAATGTCAGACTCCTCCAGGTGATGAACGAAGAACTTCAGGGACTTGTCTCGTCGCCATCCTGGCCCGATTACGAAACAGTCCTAGCCGACGCCACTGATATTGGAAGGTTGATCATTCGGTTGGCAAGAAATCTGGAGTTGCCCCACGCGGACGCAAAAACAGCGGCCGAGACTTTGCCCGCAGTATCGGCCGACGAATTGAAAGCCTCAATGGTCGCTTTGGACGCGGGCATCCAGACGGTTTTGAACGATCCCTTGTTGACCCAGCCGCGAACAGTCGATGTCAAACAGTTGACCGAGGTCGGCGCTAATTTTGAAACATTGGCGCGGCGCAGCTCCGCCGTGAGAAAGCAGGCTCAGGATCTGGCGACTAAAGCGGGTAGGAAGTCAGCGCACATTAAGAGCCGTCTCGGGCCGGTCACGATGATGCAGATCACCCTCGAATGCGGCGCGTGGTCGATGACAGACTTACTTAAACGACCAGGTCGCGACAAAGATCATGATTCGATCAACCTTGTCGTAAAAGTGCGGACGATTCGCCATAAACTTGCCGAGCAAGCTCTGTTGTCAATTGACCAGTGCGTGGATGGTGAGACCTTTGAGCGGACGATTACTGACAAGATCCATTACGTCGCAATCGTGTCAGATTTCACTTCGTTTGAAGTGAAGAGCAAGGTGTTCGCTTACCGGGTAACTTATGAGATCGGTTTTGCGCGGAACGGTCAGATCGAGAAACGCTTCAACCCACCAGTTTCATTTTATTACGTTGACGAGGCTGGCGATGGAGATTTCGAACTGCTTCGCACGCCAGTGGAGCTCGGCCTCGTACCTGATTGGGCGCTCGCTCGAAAGCATTAGCAGTTGAGCCCGTCCCCTTCGCCTTCTTCTTTCAGAAACTAAACCGAAGGGCAGCCTCGATCAGCCGATTGTAAGGAGACGATCCGCCACCTCCGCGGCCTCCGCCAAACCCGCCAAATCCGCCACCGCTCGAGTTCGAAATCCCAAACACCGATGAACTGAGATTGCCGACCGGCCGGCCGAGGTTTGTGTGATTCAGAATATTTTGAAAGTTTACAGATAGCGTCAGGTTATAGCGTTTCGGCGCCTCACCGCCACCGCCAAAACCACCACCACCGCCGCCGCCGCCTCTTCCGCCACCGCCGCCGCCCTCACCACCACCACCACGCGCTACGCCGGCGCCGCCAAAACCACCGCGAGGTGCGCCGCCGGCGCCGCCCCGCTCTCCGCCGCCGCCGGCCGCGGTGCCGCCACCCGGTCTCTGTGCGGCCGCCGTGCGTCTTTCACCACCAAAGCCCCACGTCTTGCTGACTCGCAGGTTGGCAATCAGTGAACCTGGTCCACTGCCATAGTTGCGCGGAATGATTTTCGCACCGGCCGTCGGGTTCGGATCAAACGTCCCGAATTTGGTGACGATCACGCCAGGCTTCGTCAGATCGGTCGCGAACGCAGGCCGGTCGGTGAACAGCGTGTCGCCGTTCAGGTCGCGCCCGATGGTGATGTTGAAGGGCGCGCCTGAGGCCATAATCAGGAAAGGACTCATGCTGATTCCCCAGCGAGTCCTGAAGTTACCGAACAACGAGAATCGATGCCGGACGTCACTGCCCGCGCGGCCGTACTCGCTGCTGAAATCGAATGGATTGGACGCGAACGAACCGGCGCCGTCACTGTCACTGTTAGTCCTGCTATAGGTGTAGTTCGCGTTAAGACTCACGTTCCGGCTCAGACGGCCGCCGGTGGTAATAATGAGTTGGTTCTGATCGAAACGACCGGTCGAGTCGTACTCGAAGAAATTGTTTATGCTCCCGAGCGGCCGCACGCCACTGCCGGGCACGCCCGGAATAAAGGTGCCGGGTAGCGGTGCATTGATGGCCCGCGCCCGCAACAAGTGCAGCGTGCGGGCATGACTAAAAGTAATGCTGCCGGTGAAGTTATGCGGCAAAGATCTTTCGACGCTGATTGCCGACTGCATCGTATAGGGCGCCGTCAGGTCCTGTGCCAGTTGATAAATCGACACGGGAGTCTTGAACGCTGTCAGCGCGGTTATCGACGGTATGACAGGAAAGGAATTCAATACCGCGGGATCGGTAACGATGAATTGTTGCTGGTTGATTCCGTTGAGTCGATGGGCCGTCATCGTCAGGTTCTCGCTGACGCGATCGTAGAAGACGCCAAAGCCACCGCGGACAGTTGTCTTCGCCGGATGTTGCCTGCTAATGGTTCCGGGCTGCCACGCAAAGCCAAAGCGCGGCGCAAAGTTCATATTGCTGCTGATGTTGTCCTGGTTCTCATAACGCAGCCCAAAACTCAGCATCAGGTTTGGCCGCATCCGGTAATCGTCCTGAGCAAAACCGCCAAAGTCTATCTGGCTCACGGTGGTCTGCGGATTACCAGCGACGATACTAAGTTGGGTCGCTCCGCCGCCCGCCGCCCGAATCGCCGCCGGTGCCAGTCCGGCTTTCAAACCCTGCAAAGTAATTTGATAAGCCTGAATGCTGGTAAGTATGGTGGGACTGCCAATCTGGCGGTTGCCGGCGAACGTCCACGTGCCGCCAAAGTTCTGCGGGGAGTTGTTGGTGATGTGTGTGCTGCGCAGCCGCGCCCCGAATCGGATTGTCTGCAGCCCGTGAGCGAGCGAAGTGTTGTTCGTCAACTCCCAGCGGTTTTGTCGATTAGAAGACAGGCCGATCTGTGATCCGCCGCCGGTGAATGCTTCCTGCACACTGATGGTCGGAATTGAATTATTCGCCGTGTCTCCGGATGTTTGATGGCTGAACTGAAAGCGCGTCTCGTTAACTGTAGTCTTATTAAGGATCGCGGTTTCCGTCAGTCGCACCGTTTGCTGAGTGCTGAACGCGCTGTACTTGCGCGAACTCAGCGAGTAACCGCCCACGCCCGTAATGTTGCTTGAGTGTTCAAATTCATAACGTGCTACCAGAGTGTGCTTCGCATTGATCTGGTAGTCGACGCGCGGACTGAAATCATAACGCCGGTTCGGCAGCAGCACCGATTCGCTTAGAGTCGCGATGTTCAAGCTTGAATCAAGAATCGTCGCATTCACAATGGCTTCGTCGTTGATGTCGCGTTTTTCGAAATCGAAAAAGAAGGAAGCCTTCTTTTTGGAGATCGGACCACTGAGTTGACCGCCGTACCGTCGCGACATGTAGGGCGCGCGGACCGGCTGAAATGGGTTACGTGAATTGAGCGCTTGATTGTTAAAGTTGAAAGAAGCCTCGCCGCGAAAACGGTCAGTGCCCGGCTTGGTCAGGATTTCAATGCGGCCAAAACCCGGTCGGTCATACTCGGCCGAATAAGGGTTCGAGTTGATGCGGATTTCGCGAATGGTCGAGAGCGGCGGTAGGCTCCCGTTACTGAATCCGTCGATAAAGATTTGGCCGCCGTTTGGTCCGGCGCCGGGACCTGCCAACGCCTGGAGCGCAGCCGCCAGATCGTCAGGATCGTCGGGCAGCGAATCGAGATCGGAGCCCTTCAGCACTATCGCCCCGACATTGTTCTCAGGTTCAGTGTTCACTCCCGGAGCATCAGCGGCCACGGTCACCTTCTGCTGCTCGATCGTAACTTTCAGAGTGACATCAAGCTGCTGCGGCCGCCCACCAACCACCTCGACATCTGCCTTCTCGTACTTTGCAAATCCCAGCGTCGTTATTCTGATCGTATATTTGCCGGCGGCGAGTCCGCTGATTACATAATTGCCGTCGCCATTTGTGGTGACCGTCTTCTCGACACCCTTGGCATTAATAGCGACCACTGAGGCGCCGACAATCACACCGCCGAATTCGTCAGAAATTTGACCCTTCAAAGAGCCCGCGGTCTGACCGAGCGCGATGCCGGCACAGAACAAGAGAATTAACAACAAGCGTCCCATTCAGATGATCCTTTAGCTTTCTTTAGTAAAAGTGAGCGGTACCCTGCCTGTTAGGTAAGACGAAGGCGGGTGGATTTTGGTTACAGAAGACGAGTCACGAGAGTGGATTAGATGAAGCAGATTGAATTTCCCCTCTCCCATTGGGAGAGGGAGAAATCACTTCACAGTACTTGTTTCCGACTTTTCCATGTGAAGAAAACCGGCGCCACGAAAAGCGCGCGACCCCACAGCTGCGCTCCTTTCAGTCGACGCCGGTTGCGACGCGCAAGTCGATCACCTGCGCGCGGACGAAACACGCTACTGCGGTTGTGGCGGAAAGCCCGGAGGCGGTGGCGGCGGGCCCTGACGCTCAAACTGTTGCCGCCTCGCAGCCAGTTGGGTTTTCTGTTCGGCCGTCAACACTGCGGCGATTTGCGACGTCATCTTCGCGTGCGAGACCTCCAACTCGATTTGGATCTTCGCGCGTGCTTCCGCGGCGGCGCGCACCGCAGCTTCGTCAAAATTACCGCTCATCGGATCGGGCTCGCCGCCGTGCAGCGATCGCATCTGATCGTGAAGGGCCTTGTCACCTTCTTCAAAGTTTTGCGTGATCTTCTTGATCTGAGCTTTCTGATCTTCGGAAAGATTCAGGTCGCGTCCCAACGGCCCCAGACCATCACGCGGACCCGGCCCACCACGAAAGCCACCGCCCGGCGGTGGTCCCGGCGGACCCTGCGGCGGCCCCTGCGAAAAAGCCACCACGGCTGCGGCTGTCAATACCAGCATGCCGGCAATCGTCGCGATGCTGAGATTTTTCCAGTTTAATTTCACGTTCGTTCTCCTTCTTGAAGTAAATCGATTATTTGATGGCGAAACCGCGCCGTTCAGTTTGTTCTGTTCACTTAGTCGCCGATGGGGTGGTGTTTGTATGACAGTCGATGAAAAGACTTCGTCTAGCTAGAGCAGAGTATTGCAAAGTTCAACATCGAATAGCGGGGGGCTCTTTACAAGAAAGGTGGGATTCGGTTGCTGATTGCTAGCAAGAAACATCACGATTGACAGTTTTCGTTCACCTGCTACACTTTGAACAACGAATCGAACTGGCGAGAGTTCTAACGGAGGGCGACGTCGAATGTCAGAACATGGCTACCGCGTTATTTACGAACCGCTGACTGAAGGTGGCTTCCAGGTGATTGTCCCAGCGCTGCCGGGGATTGTCACTTACGGGCGGACTCTCGATGAAGCCCGCGAGATGGCACATGATGCCATTGCATGTCACCTGCAAGGTCTGTTGAAGGACAACGAAGAAATTCCTGAAGATCCGTTTACCGCGGAAACACCAGTCATTGAAGAAATGAAAATTGCAGTTTAGCTCCCATGCCGCCAAAGTTTGCGAACCTGAAACCCGAACAGGTTATTCGCGCTCTGAAGAAGGGCGGCTTCTATGTTCACGAAACCAGCGGCTCACACGTGCAGATGAAACATCCCACAAAACCCGGACGCGTGACGATTCCATACCACACCCGCTTCGATCTGCCGAAGCACATTGTGAAGAGCATCGTCCGTCAGGCGGGACTCACGAATCGGGAGTTCTTCGATTTACTTGAGAGTTGAATACCTCAGTCTTCTTCCACCACCCGAATCCGGCCTTCATCCTTCGCCTGCTGAATGATCTTCTGCGCAATCTGGCTGGGGACTGGGTCGTAGTGCGAGAATTGCATGTGGAAACTGCCGCGCGCCGCGGTGATCGAGTTCAGCGTCGATTGATAGTTGAGCATCTCAGACATCGGCACCTGTGCTTTGACCACTTGTTGTTTGCCGCGCGTGTCCATGCCCTGGACGCGGCCGCGTCGTGAATTTAGATCGCCCATGATGTCGCCGCTGCATTCCTGTGGCGCATCGATCTCGACGTCCATGATCGGTTCCAGCAGCGCTGGCTTTACCTTTTCCATCGCGTTCCGAAACGCTTTGCGGCCGGCGGCGCGGAAACTGTGCTCGTCCGAATCGACGTTGTGATACGAACCGTCGACTAGCTGCACTTTGAAATCGACCAGCGGATAACCGGCGATCGCGCCGTGCGAAGCCGCTTCGATGATTCCCTTTTCAATTGCCGGCCGAAACTGCTGTGGTACTGAGCCGCCGAAAATCTTGTCTTCGTAAACAAAGCCGCCACCCCGCGGCATTGGCTCAAAAATGCACTTGCAATCGCCAAACTGTCCGCGACCACCGGTCTGTTTTTTGTGGCGGCCCTGCACTTCCGCGCGCTGGGTAATCGTCTCTTTGTAGGGAACCTTCGGCGGATGCAGCATTACTTCGACGTTGTAGCGCTTCTTTAATTTCTCAACGATCGTCTCGACGTGGACTTGGCCTGAGCCGGCGAGCAGAAACTCTTTCGTCTGGTCGTCGCGCTTGAATGACAGAGCGGGATCCTCTTCCAGTATCTTATGGATCGCCACGCTGATCTTTTCTTCGTCCTGGCGTGACTTGGGTTCAATCGCGAAAGAGATCGCCCCCTCAGGATATTGCACCGGATCATAGATGATCGGCTTGGCTTTATCGCAGAGCGTGTCGCCGGTCTGCGTCTCTTTCAACTTTACACAGGCTATGATGTCGCCGGCGTTTGCCTCCGAAACTTTGTCGAGCTGTTTCCCCTGCGTGGTCTGCAGCGCGCCGAGCCGCTCAGAGCAGCCGCGGCTGGAGTTGTACACGGTCGCGTCCGTCCCGACCTTGCCGCTAACAACCTTCATCACATTGATGCGGCCGGCAAATGGATCAGCGATAGTTCGGAAACAATAAGCTGAGAGTGGCTCGCTGCTCGAATACTTTCGCGTTGCGGGTTCGCCTTTCTCATCTTTGCCGTGTTCCTCTTCGTGATGCGCGGGGTCGGGAGCAAATTCTACGATGTGATCGAGCAGAGTCGACAGCCCAACCAGCGTCGTGGTGGAGACTGAGTAAACCGGGCACAGCTTGCTTTGCGCAATCGCTTTGCCAATATTCGGGATCACATCAGCGTCGTCGAGCGTGCCCTGCTCGAAATATTTTTCCAGTAGCGCGTCGTCGGATTCGGCTACCAGTTCAACCAGGCGCTCGCGGGTCTTGTCAAAAACGTCGCGGCCTTCCGCGGGGATATCAATCTCTTTGGCCTTGCCGTTTTCATCAAACTGATAAGCCTTCATGTGGACCACGTCGACGATGCCTTTGAAGTCGTGCTCTCTACCGATCGGCAGAGTGAAAGGAATAATCGCGCGGTTGAAAACTTTGTGCGCGCTGTCGAGCGCAATTCCGAGATCCGAATGCTCTTTATCTAATTTAGTCACCACCATCATGCGCGGCAGGATGAACTCATTGGCGAACGTCCAAACCTTCTCAGTCTGCACTTCGACACCCTTCGTTCCGTCAACGACCACCACGCCACAGTCGGCCACGCGCACGGCCGGCCGCGCGTGCGAAACGAACGCAGCGTATCCGGGCGTGTCGATGAAATTAATTTTGGTGTCGCGATGTTCAGCGTGGGCGAGGCCGAGATTGAGCGTGATCTTGCGGGCAATGGAATCTTCTTCGTGATCGGTCGTGGTCGTGCCTTCATCGACCTTGCCCCAGCGGGGTGTGGCGCCTGCGACGTAGAGAAGCGAACTAACCAGTTGCGTCTTCCCTGCGTCGCCGTGTCCAATGACCGCAAGGTTGCGAATTGCTTCGGTGGCGTAGACTTTCATAAGAGCGGATGAGTCCTTTCAGAGATCGAGTTGCTTCCAATTCAAGTGACAGACATCCCAGCGATTTCATTGCGAATGAAAGAGCGGAATGTGGCTACGGGTTGAGCGATAATTTAGCCGAGCGGGAAGGGGAATGGCAAGTTAGGGCTTGGCAGCGGAGCGCGGACATCCTTGTCCGCCTGAGCGCGAAGCGCGAACATATAGCGATTGGCGGGGCTGAGCGTGCTTTGCACGCTGGCGGACAGGGATGTCCGCGCTCCATTCAAGCCTCGTTATTCTGCCAAGAGGGTCTTGATCACGCTCTCAGTCTCGACATAACGCCCTTCGCCAACATGCACCCACCGCACGCGACCTTGCTTGTCGAGCATGACAATCGTGGGCCAGGCTTCCACTCCATAGGCCTTCCACGTCTTGTAATCATTATCGGTAACGACGGGATACTTGATGCCGAGCGCGGGAACCTCTTTACGGACATTCGCGAGACTGTATTCGCTGTCGGTCTCAGGCGTGTGGACACCGACGATGGTCAGGCCGCGATCGCGATACTTTGTGTTCCACTCCTTTACTGAGGGCAGAGTGTTGCGGCAGTTGTAGCAGCCGAACGTCCAGAACTCGACCAGCACCACGCGGCCGCGCAGCTTGTCCAGGGTCAACGGATCGGAATTGATCCAGTTCCCTTTGGCGAACTCAGGAGCCGCGGTAGCCTTGTCCGCCGGAATTAGCGTGTCGGATTCAAGATTCGAGAGACCGTCACCGGAATCAGTCGCGGCCGCCAACCCGCGCGTGATTGCTGGTTGAACTACGCGTTGGTATTTAGCGATCGCTACGATTGCCAGGCTGGCGACGACGATTGCGATGATAGCGATGATTGAGATTTTTTTGATCACCATTCCCTCCAGTTGTGCGCTATTGTATCGTGCTGATTGGGGAAAGAGTAGTTCGCATACAATTGAAGTACGTCGCGTCTTGAGAAATTGGATTGGCGTGAAAAACGATCCACGAAGAACACGAAGGGGAACTGGTCTTTGGGGTGACTTAGTTCGACTTCGTTGATCGCTTTGTCCCTGGCGGGAGAAAATGGCGATAAAGCACGTGGCCAAGATCGAAGTCTCCACTGACGGCCATTGCAATCTCTGCCGCTGGAAGCGCGCTCGGGTTGAGCCTTTGGATCGCGACCGGCGCATCGAGTGGAGTTGAGACCCGTTCGCTACCGCTCCCGGTACTGACCTCACACGTAGACTCTCTGAACAACCAAAACTCTCTCCAAAGCATCTTAGGTTCGACCCCAACATCAGCAACAACTTGAATTTGAGTTGGCGAGCGTTTTCGCCAATGGTGAGGTGAAAGTATGTTTAGAAAAGCTTCGGCGTTCCTGGTAGCGTCAATAATGATCATGATGAGTTTTGGCGCTTTGGTGAACGCAAAAACAAATACAAAGACAAACGAGACCGAAACGTTGCGCGTGCAAACACCGCTTAATATCGCGGTGCTGATTCAGGATGACCTGACTTCGCGCGTTGGCAACGAACTCGGCGTAACCCGCGATTTTATTCGCTCGCTGCCGGCGGGTTCCCGCGTAATGGTCGGCTACATCACGGCCGGGTCGCTGCAAGTGCGACAGCCGTTCACCACCGATCTCAGTCGCGCGGCCAACTCGCTGCGGATTCCGATTGCCAGCACGTCGGCGTCGGCTTACAACCCGTATGTCGAAGTGATCGAAGCACTCAAGAAATTCGATTCAAGTTGGCAGGGCCACAATGCGGTGCTGCTGATTTCCGATGGTCTTGACACTTCGAACGGCTTTGACGCGACGGCGGCCGGCCACACGCTGGGCATCGACCGGACGATTAGCGAAGCCAACCGGCGCAACGCGGCGATCTTTTCGTTCTATGCGCCATCGGTCGGCCTGACCAGTCACAGTTTCCTCGCCGCTAGTTACGGGCAGAGTTCTTTGAATCGCGTGTCGCACGAGACCGGCGGTCGCGCCTTCTTTCAAGGCACCACCGGCTTTGTCACGTTCGATTCGTATTTCAGCCGGCTGCGCGCAGAACTCAACCGGCAGTACGCCGCTTCCTAATGCCAGCCGTGCCTGGGTCACCAAAGACGCCGCGGGAGGAACCTCCGGCGGCGTTTTTGTCTAAGTAGCATAGACTTCAGTCTGTGATTCTTTTCATGGAACTGCCTTCGGACCGGAAAACTCTGGCGCTGAGCGCCGCTCCGGTGGTAAAGTTAGCCCGTCAGAAAGCCAGGCCAAAATGCATTGCTTAACGTTGGCCTCTGTCATGACTGCCAATACCGCAAAAGCCCCTTCTCTGAACCCAGCGGACAACTTGCCCGCTTTTCGAACTACAACCCATCCTGACCAATGACCGATAGCAAAGTCCGCGAGTATTGTCTGATCGTCGAAGGCGCCTATCTAACGGAAGGCGATGCCGAGCATGCATTGCGTGATCCGTTGGTCGAGGATTGGGTCGAACAGACGGGCCACTTCAAGATTCACAACATGGATGACATTCAGGTTACGCCTGGTGTGACCCTGGGCTCGCTGGGTGTGGTGATGATCGACGACCGCGTCTTTGAAATTGCGAGTGTCGATCCCGAACATCCTCTCACCGAACACAAAGCCAAAGGCGTCGCCGAAGCCCTGCGAAGACAGGATATGTTCGACGAGGTCAGCGTCCTGCTGCGAGATGAAGCAGGCGACTACGTGAGCACCGAGCCGCGCGATGAAGACGTTGACGATGGCTCCGAGCTGCGCGAAAAAGAGATCGAAACCGCGGATTAACGAAGATGAGCGCAAATCAGCAATCAAGTGCGTCGCAGTTTCTTGACGGCCGCGTCAGCGTCGTCGGCGGCGACATCACCAAACAAGATGTCGAGGCAATCGTGAACGCGGCGAATTCTTCGTTGCTTGGCGGTGGCGGAGTTGACGGGGCGATTCATCGTGCCGGTGGGCCGGAAATTCTGGAAGAGTGCCGCGAGATTCGGCGCACGCGCTTTCCCGAAGGCCTGCCCACGGGCGAGGCCGTGATTACCACCGGCGGAAAGCTGTCTGCGCTCTATGTCATTCACACTGTCGGCCCGATCTTCGGCGAGGAGCACGGAAAGGAAGCCGAGTTGCTCGCGAATTGTTATCACAACTCTTTAACCCTGGCGGTGGAAAAGAATTTGACCTCAGTTGCTTTCCCGGCCATCTCGACGGGTGTCTATGGTTACCCGCCGGAACGAGCAGCCGCGGACGCGTCGCTAACCATTGAAAACTTTCTGGCTACTGACTTGCAATTGAAGGAAGTGCGTCTGGTTTTCTTTCAAACGAGAGATGCGGAAGCGTTTTTGCAGAATCAGAAGTTCAGCGTGTAGGTGACGGTTCAGTAGCCCGACCGTCAGGGAGAGCGTGTCTGGTGCGGCCCGCACGCCCTCCCTGACGGTCGGGCTACTGCCCCGCGCCGCGGAGCAAAGGCGCTTCCCATGTTGACCCATTGGGTAAGTTTCTGCTAAATCACTCATTCTCTTCAAGCGGCGCGGCCGCTTTCTTTATGCTCTAAATTCAAACTGTAAATCTCGTTGTCAGAGCGAACGCATGTCTACTGAGATCGAAAACCATATCGAACCTGTAACCCCCGCGCGGCCGCGCGTGCTGCCTCCGCCTCTGCAACCGCTGGAGCCTTTGTCCTGGAACTACTGGTGGAGTTGGGTGCCGGATGGCAATGAAGTATTTCGCGATCTCGATCCCGGCCTGTGGCAACAGTGCGAGCAGAATCCGCGAATTTTATTAGCGCAGGTTTCCGATCTAAGACTCGCGCAGGTGGCCGCCGATCCGGCTTTCGCAGATCGAATCCAGCGCCTGTCAGCGGGCTTCAACGCTTACCTGAGTGACCAGCAACCCTGGTCGAAGCTGCAACTCGCGCCGCGCATCTCCGCTGAAACTCCGGTCGCATATTTCTGCGCTGAGTTCGGCATACACAACTCGCTGCCGCTTTATTCGGGCGGCCTTGGAATACTGGCCGGCGATCATTTGAAGTCGGCGAGTGACTTGAACCTGCCACTGGTGGCCATCGGATTATTCTATCGCTTCGGTTATTTTCGGCAGCGCCTGAGCCGCGCCGGCTGGCAGGAAGAAACCTACCGCGAGAACCACTCAGACGAGCTGGCGTTGCACAGCGTCAATGATGAAGCCGGAAATCCACTGCTGATCGAAGTTGTGATGCGTGGGCGAGCAGTGCGCGCGCGGGTTTGGCGCGCCGATGTCGGCCGCGTCAGGCTTTACCTGTTGGATACCAATGTGGCCGAGAATGAACCGGACGACCGCCTGGTGACGGGACATCTTTACGGCGGCGATCGCGAAACGCGTCTGGTCCAGGAAATGATGCTGGGAATCGGCGGCGCGCGTCTGTTGCAAAGGCTGGGCATCGATCCCGGCGTCTGTCATCTCAACGAAGGGCACTCAGCTTTTCTCACGCTGGAACTCACGCGGCAGTTGATCGAACGCGAGGGCGTGAGTTTTGCTGAAGCCGCCAGTCGCGTGCGAGAGCGGTGCGTGTTTACGACCCACACGCCGGTGGCCGCAGGGCACGATGAATTTGACGGCGCTTTGGTGCAAAAGTGTTTTGGTGACTGGCCGGAAACCGCTCTGGGACTATCGCGCGAAGAGTTTCTGAAATTGGGCCGAATCGATGGCGAATCGCAAGACTCGTTTGGATTAACGCCGCTTGCGTTGCGCATGTGCCGTTCGACCAACGGCGTGAGTCGCAAGCACGGCGATGTCTCCCGCCAGCTCTGGCAGCGAATGTGGCCGGGTAGCGCTGTTGACGAGGTGCCGATTACTTCGGTAACGAACGGCGTGCATCCATCGACGTGGGTCGCGCCACTGCTTCGCCGGCTTTATGAACAAAGCGTCGGTGAGGATTGGATCGACCGATCGCGTGACGCGAAGGTTTGGGCCTATGGCGTCGAAAAGATTTCCGACGAAGAATTGTGGCAGGCGCACTCTCTGCTGAAGCAGCGGATGGTGGCCTATGTTCGCGACCATTCGTTTGATGCGCGCTTGGCTCGCGGCGAAAGCGAAGACTACATCGAAGCGGCGCGAACGATGTTCGATCCGAAGATTCTGACGATTGGCTTCGCGCGACGCGTGGCTGGTTACAAGCGCTGGGATCTGCTGCTGAGTGATCCCGAGCAGTTGACCAAACTCATCAGGAACCCTGAACGGCCGATTCAATTTATTTTCGCCGGCAAGGCGCACCCACAGGATCAGGAAGCGAAGCGAGTCCTGCAAAAACTGATCGATTGGCAGCGCGACAGTTCAGTGCAGAATCGAGTTGCGTTCATCGAAGACTATGACCAGGAAACGGCGCGGCAGTTGGTGCAATCGGTCGACGTGTGGATGAACGTGCCGCGCCGGCCCATGGAAGCTTCGGGCACCAGCGGGCAGAAGGTTGCGATCAACGGCGGATTGAATTTTTCTGTGCTCGATGGCTGGTGGCTGGAAGCCTATGAGGGCGATAACGGTTTTGCGATCGGAGACTTAAGCGAGCTGACCCCTGAGGCTGCCGATCATATTGAGGCTGAGTCGATGTACGCGATTCTCACGGACGAAGTTGGCCCTCGCTACTACGACCGCGACGATCAAGACATTCCGCGCCGGTGGGTCGCGATGATGAAGCGATCGATTCAAACTCTCGTGCCGCTTTTCAGCAGCGACCGAATGGTGGCCGAGTATGTCGAGCGGATCTATTGACCGATGAGTTTCGCAGCTGAGACTCACCTTCACTGCGCAGACATACTCTCCCGGTAAGCAGCCACACCGGCGATTGCGCCTTCGTGCATCCGCTCCGGGCGCACGTAGAGCCAGTGCTTCTCAAACTCTTCGTCAGTCATCGTTGCTGACAAGGCCCGCTCTTTTTTCTTAAGCCACTCCTCGACCCATCGTCGAACTTCCGGATCTTGATTAAGCGCCATCCGCGCTGAGTGCATGTTGATAGGCGTGCTCATGAAACTATTGTCCTTCCAGAAATGGAGTTGGTACCCAGAGCGGTGGTTGAGGCCCGGTCGCTACCCCGACGAGTCGGGGTACTGACCTCACCACAGCATCAGAAGTTAAACTTAAATGCAGCCAGGATCGCCAACACCACGGCAATGATTGCTTCGCCGGCAATCAGACCCGATGCCAGCGGAATTCGATAGTCTGCTTCAGTCTTTGGCGAGACTCTCGCCCAAATGAATTGTCCGACGCCGCCGAGAATGAAGGTCATCAGCACCGACGCCGGAATCAACATGCCGATACCCATCGCCGAGGGCGAAGGGATCTTCTCGCCCCATTTCTCCGCCAGCAGAGTAAGTACAATCCCGACTGCAATTCCTATCACCAGACCAAGCAAACAACCGGGCGGCAACGCGTTGAAGCCTTTCGTTAGCAACTCCGCGAAGCCCGCCCACTTAACACTGATGGGCGCGGACAGGCCGTCGGGTCCGATGCCGAATTTATTACGCAGGATCGGGTAGACGATGGCCACGGCGATTGATCCGACCGGCGCGGCGATCAGTTGCGCGATGGTCAGGTTCCGCGGATTTGACTTAAGCAACTGTCCGGCTTTGAAATCCTGCATCAGCGCTTCGGAGGTCACGGCGATCGTTCCCGTCAGCCCGCTCGAAGACATGTTCACCGGCACGTTGCCCGGCGAGATAAACGCAAACACGGCTTGCATCATGTTCGACATCGCGCTGATCGGTCCCCAGTTCGTCTCTCCCAGTACGCGCAGGCCCACCAGCATCAGCGGCAGCGAAAGCAGGATCGCGATAAAGGAGAGATAGACGGGAATGCCCATGCTGAAATACTGTACCAGACAGATCACCACGCTCATTACGAGAGAGCCGATCACGACCCACCGCATCGGAAAGTCATTCCGATCCACCTGGCTTCCCCGCAGTCCACGAAAAGTCTTGACGATCAAATTCCACTTTAGCAGGAGAGATGTCAGTCCTCCGGCCACCATCAAACCCGTCGCCGGCCACATTACCCAACGGAGCGTAATCGGAAACGTCTGTTCGGCAATCATTCCATGCTTCAAAAGAAACGGCGGCATGATGAACCAACTGATTGCCGTACCAATCGCCATCGACAAACAGATGCGAAATCCGACCAGCAGTCCCGAGCCAAAAGACAGCAGACTGAAATTGAACCCGATATTCATCGGCTGCATGCCGGGGAGAAACCACGTATCTCTGATCCACTTAAAATAAGTTGTCACCGCCATCAGCGCGCCGGATGCAAGGGTACCGAGTCCAAGTGCTTGCAGCGGTCCGGATGACACTCCCGTCTCGCGCCCTTCGTGCAGCACTTTGATCGTTTCGCCCGCCGCCAGACCATCGGCGTAGGTCAGGTTCTCTTCGTCAATGTAATGACGGCGCATCGGCACGGCCAACAAGATACCGAGCAGGCTGGCGCTGCAAAGCCAGCAAAAAATCTGTAAGGTGCCGAGATGGATCGGCGGATTGAGCACGCCTTTCGCGTTCAGCAAATCAAACGCCGCCAGTAACACGGCCATGAATGCGGTCTGGCCAGCGCTGGTGCCCATCGTCTGCACGATATTGTTTTCGCGCGCGTTGGTGCCGGCGGCGCGGAGGATCAGCACCAGCGCAATGAAGCCAAAGAAGGCCGAGACCACTGAAAGGTTCGGTCCAAACCCCAGCTTCAGAACACAGTAGGGATAGGCGCTGCCGATGATTAGCGCGACGAAGAGGCCGACGATGATGGATCGAACGGTCAACTCGGGAGCGGGCACGGCGGCCTTAGATGTGCTCATCGAACTCTCCTGTCTTCCGGCATTGTGATGTTATTGGTTACTGGTCTTCGCCAACTGCTCACGACTGACTTCATGTTCTCTCTCGTCTTCACCGGCATTAGCCCGACCGTCAGGGAGGGCTCAAGTGTTAGCGTTGGAGCCCTCCCTGACGGTCGGGCTAATGCCCGTTTACTCACCACGCCAATGCATATCTTCCCCGGCGGGGATCCGCGCCCCCCGAAATTACGCCGGACTTAGCGTCATAAACAATCACGGTCGGCGATGACCCGGTGCCCCAGGGTGCCTGGACCGTAATCTTGTGACCGCGCCGAACCAGTTGACTCATCACTTCCGCCGGCAGGCGCGACTCGAGATTGAGCACGCCCGCCAGAAATTCGTGATTGTCGAACGAGCTGACGTAATGCTGCGTGTCGAAACGCGGGGCTTCGACAGCTTCCTGAGGGTTCATGCCGAACTCGATAATGTTCAGCAGCACCTGGATCAGGCCTTGATCCTGGTTGTCGCCGCCGGGTGTGCTGAGAACCATGTACGGCTGGCCATCCTTAAGGACGAGCGTCGGCGTCAGGGTTATGCGAGGGCGTTTTCCCGGCGCCACCACGTTGGGACTGTTCGGATCGGTCAGTGCCGATTGCAAGCGCTGGCCCATCAAAACTCCGGTGTCTCCGGCCACGACCGCCGGCAGCCACGCGCCGCTGGGGGTGGCGCTGAACATGTTGCCGTCTTTGTCGATCACGTTCACGCAGGTCGTGTCGTTCGCTTTTTCAATCTCCGGAACCGGTGGAGCGTTGTAAGAAATTTGCCCGGCGCTGGCCATCAACGGTTTCATGTTCGACGGATCGCCAGGACGCTGGGAGAGAGACGCTTTCTGGCCGTCGATCAAAGATCGGCGCATTGCTGCATAGTCTTTCGACAACAACTGTTGCGCTGGAACCTTGACGAAGTCCGGATCGCCGTAGAAGCGATCGCGATCGGCAAAGCCGAGCTTCAGCGCTTCAGTAACCGTGTGAATGTACTCGGGCGAGTTCTGCCCCATTTTCTTCAGGTCATAGCCTTCGAGCAGATTCAGCACTTCGATCATCATCGGTCCCTGCGCCCAGAAGCCGGTCTTGTAGACTTCATAACCGCGATATTCGCCTTTGGCCGGTGCGCCGACCTTCGCATGCCAGCCGGCGAGATCTGACGCCGCCAACAATCCGCCGTGCGTCTGCATGTAATCACCGATGCGTTTCGCCAGCGGTCCTTTGTAAAAGTAGTCACGCGCCGCCATCAGTGCGGCATGGCGGCCACGACGACTGTTCTGCTTTTCTGTGGCTGCGATCGAACGCAGAGTTCGCGCGAGATCCGCTTGCACAAATACATCCCCGACTTTTGGGACTGCGCCGTTAGGAAGAAAAACTCGCTTTGCATCGGGCCATTGCGAAAAGATCGGAGCGCGCGTCGAGATGTATTGCACGCGTAGTTCATCGATCGGAAAACCGTCAGCCAGTTCGATCGCCGGCTGCATAACTTCGGCAAGTGATTTCGTGCCGAACTGATCCAGAGCCGTCACGCAAGCATCCAGCACTGCCGGAACCGTAGCCGCCAGCGGACCAGTCGAAGGAATCATCCCGGACTTGGCGCCGGGCATGGTCGGCATGTCCCCATTACTGTTGCCCGCTCGCAGCGTCGCCCCGGAATCAGGAGCGGTGGCGGTGGTAACAGAACCGCGTTGCTGCGCGCGATTCACAAAGAACTCGCGCGTAGCTTTCGCGGGCGCCGTTCCCATTCCTTCGACCACGGCCACTTCTCTGCCCTTCAGCTTGATTAGGATTGGAACTTCACCGCCGAACGAAAAATGCGAAAACTCAATTACCGACGCCGCCAGGATTGTCGCTACCCCGGCATCGACTGCGTTGCCGCCGCGCTGGAGGATGCGCATGCCGGCTTCGACGGAAAGCGGCTGGCCCCCGGCAACGACGCCCCGTCGTCCCCGGACCACTGGGCGAAACGTATCCGCGTTGGAAATACGCAAAGTCGCACCGAATACGGCGACTGTAGTTGCGATCGAAAGAACACAAAGGAACCGACGGTGGGTCAACATCCTCGATAGACCTCCAAGATAAGCAGAGTTGAAAGAGTTTTATGCTGATTCAGTCGGTGAGTCAATGCCCTCGTTGTCGGAGCCATCCGATTTTAGAAATATCTTCACAATTTCATCGCAATGTTTTCGCAACCCTTCCCTCCTCGGACGAGTTTAAGATGCCTGCATTCGTTGATTCTCCTTGTGAGAACTGAGACTGAAGGGTAGGGCGCCGATTTCGGGGGAGGTCGGCGCCTTTGCTTTTCCACCCTCAACCAAATCAAGTTTGAATAGGTCGCGGCTTAGCCGCCTGATGTGCGGAAAGGCTATGCCTTTCCGATAACACTCCCTATAAGACTAGGGCTCCGCCCGACCATCTGAGGCATAGCCTCAAAAAAATGATGCTGCTCGGACGGGAAAGCCATAGGCTTTCCGCACATCAAGCGGCCAAGCCGCGAACTAACAAGCGAAGACGGCCCAGACCCGCTTGCACTTTCCGTCGTTCTGACGATAATCACCAGTCTTAGCTTTCCCATCCGTCAACACGAAAGATCCATAAATGACTCAGGTTCAGAGTGCTCCGTACGGTTCGTGGAAATCGCCAATTACGTCTGATTTGATCGTCAAAGAATCCATCGGCCTGGGCCAGGTCAAGATGGATGGCGATGACGTTTATTGGATCGAAGGCCGTCCCTCGGAGGGCGGCCGCCAGGTAATCGTTCGCCGCACCAGCGATGGCCGCACCGTTGATGTGAATCCTCCGGGATTCAACGCCCGCACGCGTGTGCATGAGTACGGCGGCGGGGATTACGTCGCGCACGATTCGATTGTCTACTTTGCGAACTTTGCCGATCAGCAACTGTACCGGCAGGCGCCGAACTCAGAACCGGAGTTGATTGGCGAACGCAGCATTGATTCCCAACTTCGCTATGCGGACTTTGTGGTTGATGCGAGCCGCAATCGACTAATCAGTGTTCGCGAAGATCATCGTGAGGCTGGCGGAGAGGCGGTGAATACTCTGGTCGCCCTGTCTCTCGACGGAGGCGCTGCGCAGGTTCTGGTCTCTGGCAATGACTTTTATTCGTCGCCACGAATTAGTCCGGATGGCGACCGGATGGCGTGGCTCACCTGGAATCATCCCAACATGCCATGGGATGGCTGCGAGCTCTGGACCGGCAACGTTGCCAGCGATGGAACCATCACCAATCAACGAGTCGTCGCGGGCGACCTGCGCGAATCGATCTTTCAACCGGAGTGGTCGCCCGACGGAACCTTATATTTTGTGTCTGATCGTTCGGGTTGGTGGAACCTCTATCGCGCGGCGGGTGATTCAATCGAGTGCGTTTGCGAAATGGAAGCTGAGTTTGGCGCGCCGCAATGGATCTTCGGCCTGTCGACTTACGCGTTTGAATCTGCCGACAGAATCGTCTGCGCTTTTGCTGAACGCGGCCTCTGGCGCCTCGGTACGATCGACACGCGGGCGAAAACGCTGCAACGAATCGACACACCGTACACTGAAATTTCATATGTCTGCGCTGCGCCCGGCCGCGCTGTGTTTCGAGCTGGTTCTCCGCAAGCACCGTTCTCGATCGTCGAAATGGATCTCGCAGCTGGCGCTACAAAAGTTCTGCAGCGCGCGAGCAAAATCGAGGTTGAGGCCGGTTATATTTCCCAGCCGCAACCGGTTGAGTTCCCTACCGAGGGTGGTTTGACCGCGCACGGCTTTTACTATCCGCCGAAGAACCGCAACTTTGTCGCGCCTAGTCTGGAAAGGCCGTTATTGCTGGTCAAAAGCCACGGGGGACCAACGTCGGCGACCGTCGCCGTGTTAATGATGGGCATTCAATACTGGACCAGCCGCGGCGTTGCCGTGCTCGATGTTAACTATGGCGGCAGTACTGGTTATGGCCGCGCCTATCGCGAACGATTGAACGACACCTGGGGCATCGTCGATGTTGACGATTGCGTCAATGGCGCCAGGTTTTTGGCGGCGCGCGGCGACGCTGACGGCAACCGCCTGATGATCGACGGCGGCAGCGCCGGCGGCTACACGACTTTGTGCGCGCTAACGTTTCGCGATCAGTTCAAAGCCGGCGCGAGTCACTATGGCGTCAGCGATGCCGAGGCCCTGGCAAAAGAAACCCACAAGTTCGAGTCGCGTTATCTCGATAATTTGATCGGCCCATATCCTGCGCGCCGCGATCTCTACGTCCAGCGCTCGCCGATACACTTCACCGATAAATTGTCTTGCCCGGTCATCTTCTTCCAGGGACTGGAAGACAAAGTTGTGCCGCCGAACCAGGCCGAGACGATGGTGGAAGCTTTGCGCCAGAAAGGTGTGCTGGTTGCTTATGTAGCCTTCGCAGGCGAGCAACATGGTTTTCGCCGCGCAGAAAATATCAAACGCGCGCTGGACGGCGAGCTGTACTTTTATTCACGCGTTTTCAAATTTGAGTTGGCGGAAGCAGTCGAACCCGTACCGATTGATAATCTCGTGTCAGAAGCCCGACCATGAGGGAGGGCCAGCTGCGCGATCAAGCCCTCCCTCACGGTCTTCTGACGAACAATGACCCCGCGCTATCGCAGACCTTCTACTTGAATGGCGAAAATCGACCGCCTGGGTTGGGCGGACGGACTGTCATTCACCTCTTATGGCGTGCGTCTCGGCGTGCGGGTAAACGATCCGGGGATTCTCAAAGAGGTGATCGTGCGACTGCCGCCGGGATCAAAGCCTGCCGCGTTTGCGTTGGTTGACCATCTCTATTCAATCATCGGCAGCAGTGCGGCACCCGACTCAAGGGTGCGCCGGCTCAGCCTCGGCTATTGGAACCTGCTCAGATTTGTCCGCGCGCGCGAATTCACCGACGTGTTGGATGCTTTTGAGTCTCACGTTCAATTGACTGTCGCGGAATATTCACCCCGCCGTGTCTTTGTTCACGCCGGCGTAGTCGGTTGGAAAGATCGCGCCATTGTGATTCCCGGCTTGAGTTACAGCGGCAAGACCACGCTGGTGAATCAACTAATCCGCGCGGGAGCTACTTACTACTCGGATGAATACGCCGTTTTGGATGGACGCGGGCTCGTGCATCCTTACCCGCGAGCCCTGGGCGTGCGTATGCCGAACTCAAACCAATCAAAGAAAGTGCGGGCGGAAGAAATCGGCGCCGCAGTGGGATCTAAACCTCTGCGCGTTGGCTTGGTTGTGTCGACCATTTACAAAACCGGAGCGCGTTGGCGGCCCCGACCGGTAACGCGCGGCAAGGGCGTGCTGGAGTTGCTGTCGAATACCGTGTCAGCGCGTTCCCAGCCAGAGATGGCCCTGCGCATTTTGCCGGCGGCTTTGGCATCCGCCCGAATCCTGAAAGGCGTGCGCGGGGAGGCGGGCGAGATAGTAAAGTCGATCCTGGAGAGCGTTGATTAGTTGACCAAAGCAATCCACGGATTACACCGTTTGGAATTTGGTTTCTGCGTAATCTGTGGATGATCTCTCTTACTACTGCTGCACTGGCTTGTCGCCAACCGACGCGGGCGCGCCACCGTGGTCGTCGCCACGAATCACGCCGCTCTTGTCCACAAAAAAGGACCGCTTGCCTGTCTTGCCGTACTCTTTCGGCGTGGCGACGGCTTCGAATGAATCGCCTACCAGCGTGATCTCAAAGTTGTATCCGTACTTGTCGAACATCTCCCTCGTCAAAAGCTTCTGCGCCACCAGTTGATCGATCGTGCCGTACTTGCCTTTGCCGGCGGTCGTCTGGTAAGTCCCCTCGACATTCGCAATCAAATTCAACATGCCAGTCGCGATCGCTTCATTCATTTCCGGCGGCGGATTTTTGGTCGACGAGGAAATGCCGGCGACCATCGTGATGATCAGATTTTTGGGCAGGTGCAACTCATGCGCGGTCCCGAGCCCATCGTTCGACAGCGCATAAGTAATCGCGCTGGCGGTCGGATCCAATCCCAGGAGAAAGTCGCGCATCTCCGGATCCAGCGTCGCACCCTGTTTGCGGATTTCTTCGTGATAGCTCTCCATTAATGCGGGCGAGAGATAGACTTGTCCCAAGGTTCGATTCGGTTCCCAGCGCCGCGAGTTCCGAAACGCGCTGTTGGACGACAGCGTCTGATGATTGATGCTGGCGTCAATCACCCGGCGCACAGTGCCGGCTTCTGAAATCACTACGAAATCGCCGACGAAGGCATAGGCAAACACTCCCGCATAGTTCACCATTTCTGTGTCGCCGCGCCTTTCTACCTGCGCGATCAGGTTTACTTCACCCATGCCGAGCCCGTCGAGTATGCGCGGCATCAGCCGCCGAGCCGCTTCCCGATCCCTGACCGCAATCAGCAGCATCGGATAGGTTTCGGTTACCTTCTTATCTTTAGCATCTTTACCGTCGCCCGTTTCAGGCGAAGGCCTGGAAGCCGAAGCCGGCGCGATGTTGAAGCCGCTCATGCCCTGTAACGATTTGAGCGATCCAGCCAGCGCTATTTCGTTGCCGAACGCCGGCAATAAGTCATCCTTGATTTTGATGCCGGCCTTCTTCTCAAATTCCGCGTACGTGTCGAGGGGCGCATCCTTCGCGCTGGCTGGTAACTGCTTCAGCTCGGCTTTCGCTTTCGCCTCCGCCGCCTTTTTCATGCCGTCATAGGTTTGCAGTAGATCAATCGAAGCCGTAACGAAAATTTCAGTGTCGTCGGGAAGCACCGACGGGGCCTCAGACGCATACGAAGATCCGGAAATGAGTTGCGGCACAAACGGCAATGGCAAGTGTTTGCCGTTCGGCGCATCGATTAGCATCGCCTTGATGACGTAATCGCTGTTGTCGAGCGCCAGCGCGAGACCCACGGCCTCGGGCCATTGCGGCTCTCCAAATCCCAGCGAGTCGAGCATATGCCCAACCTGCGAGGACGCGATCATTTGCGCCTGCTGTTCTTTCGTCGGCGTCGGGGTTGGGGTTGCTGACACTGATAGTTGCGGCCCGCCAGACAGCACGGCCACGCGCATTTCGTTCGTATTTTGGATTTCCGGAGTTGGCTCCGTCATCGGCGTAGTGCTCGTCGCTTTTACGGGCACCTCATCCAGAGAATCGTCGGTGTCCGGTTCCGCCTGTTTCAACGCGTCACCTCTGGTCACGACCTGTTGCTTTTCAGTTGCCGGTCTTTTTCTCTCTTCCAATGCCACATTGAAAAAGATAAAGACTGGTTCCGTCGAAAACCGATCGTGAGCAATGCGAAAATTTTGATCCTCGAAGAGCGACTTGCTCCCGACCGGATGGAGCTTTTCAAACTTAAAAGACTTATCGCTGATGAGGACGAGGTTGCCGGTGTGGCTGATCACAAATGGCAAGCGTTCGACCGCAGGCGATGCGGCAGGCGCAGCCACCGATTCTTTTTTAGGTTGCGCGGCCGCTGCTTGCTGGGGTGACTCGGCAGGCCTGGCCTGTGCCGACTTCACCGGTGACTCAGTTGCTTCAGGGGTTGGCTCTGGCACCGGCGGCAGGACCGTAGGCAGAAAAGTTTCCAGCTTGGGCGTAAACTTTTCCGCTTCTTCATTGGTGGCAAACTCGATCGCCACGAAAGCATCCGGTACGTCCGAGCGCGCGGGCCAGGTGGCAAACAGCAACCGCGCCGAAGCCAGCGCCTCAGCATTCTTTTTCAAAAACGTGATGATGGATTTGAACTGCTGCGGCGGATCGGCGAGCTTGATGATCGGATCGACGATCTCGCCCAGACCTCCGCTGCTCATCAGTTGCCCAACGTTTCGGATCTCCCCATACATTTTGTAACTGTCGGCGGCGAGCAGATTGTCGAAAGTCGGATCGGGAGCTCGCGGCGCGGCCTCACGCGGCGCCGGCGCCTTCGCCGGAGCTGCAGGCTGCTGCGCGCAGAGAGGCGCAGCCAGTAAGACCGTCGCGAGCAAGAGCGAAAGGAGCTGCGTTACTTGAGACGAAAGAAAACAACTGCGGGATTGAGACTTCATAACGAAAACCTCACAAGAAGAACCTCGGGTCGGGCGAAGCATAACAGATTGCCTCAGCTGGGGAGAACAAATACCCCGCCCGTCTAAATTCGATGAACCACGAATCA
Organism: Pyrinomonadales bacterium; assembly: GCA_038210455.1. GTDB lineage: Bacteria > Acidobacteriota > Blastocatellia > Pyrinomonadales > Pyrinomonadaceae > UBA11740. Next base: position 123,510 of record JBBQWP010000004.1, read on the forward strand.
AGTCGACTTCGACCAGCCGTCGGTCATTACTCATTGAGGTACGAGTGAAGTCCCAAGAATGTTTATTCCTGCGGGTGTTGTCGTTGGGCCGGGCGTCTTTACATTCAGGTGGCGAGGTTCATGCGCCGCAGCAGGTCGGCGAATCGCGAATCTGAGCGGATGGGATCGAATCTTGGGTCAACCTTGAGGGCTATCAATTCGGCATCGTGCTCTTTGTACGCCTGTTCAAGCCACTCGAATGCCTGATCATTCGCTCCAAGGCCTGTGTAAATCATGGCAAACCAGTATGGGGAGACATACTCACCCTGTGATTTCTTTCTCCTTAATTCATCGAGGATCTTTGACGCCTCATCTCTTCGGCCCGCAACCGCGTAGACATGCCCGAGTGCTAACGCGCCACCCTCGCCGTGACTTAGTTCTTTCACCTTTTCAAACTCTGCAATAGCTTCAGGGTACATCCGCTTTTGTTCATAAATCAGTCCAAGTCGGCGGTGCGACTTGATAAAGTTTGGCTCCAGTTCAATCGTTTTCTGTTCTTGTTCGATTGCGCGGTCGTACTGCCGAGCGACGAATAGCGTCCAACCCAGCGCGGCGTTGGTTCTCAGCGAAAGCGGGTTAAGTTCCAGCGCTAGTTTAGACTCGGCAATGGCCTGATCGTGTCGGCCCATAGCGGATAGATACTCAGAATACCAACCGTGCCCGGAGTTGGGACTCAATTCCATCGCTCGACGATATTCCTGTTCCGCTGCCGGCCAATCCCAATCATAAGAAAACTTGATCTTGGCCAATGAGTCGTGTGCTTCAGCCAGCGTATTGTCGAGTTCCAACGCCTTACTCACAGCAGCCCTTGCCTTTGGATAACCATCCTGAGCGGAAAGGATGCCGAAGTCGCTCATCGTAATGTAGCAATGTGCCAACCCTACGTAGGCCAGCGCGTAGTTCGGATCCTTGGCAATTGCCTGCTGGAAGGAATCTATAGCTTTCTCATCCGCGGCTCTCGTGCTCTTGTTCCAGAAATAAAGACCCTTGAGGTACAACTGATATGCCTCTGCGTTATCAGTAGAACGCTGGTCCAGTTGTTTCTGATCCCGGCTTGATAATCTGAGCCGCAATCCATTGGTTATTTGCTTTGCCAGCTCTCTTGAAACCAATGGCAAGTCGGACATCTTCCGATCATACTGTTCACCCCACAGACGGCGGTTGTCGCGCACGTCAATTAACTCAGTGCTGATCGAGAGATTGTCTCCCTGCTGAACGAGCCGGCCCATCAGCACCGCGCGCACATTCAATTCGCGGCCTATTGCCTGTGGGTCGGTCTGCTTTCCCTCGTAACGAAGAACCGAATTGAAGGCGATCACTTTCTTGAGGCTCGGTAACTTTGAAAGGCTGTTGATGATGCTATCGCTGATCCCGTCTGAGAGGTATTCCGTGTTTTGTATCACCACTCACATTCACGAACGGCATAACCGCGACTGAATCAATCACCTCGCCGGGTCTGGTGAAATAAACAATCGCGGAGGCTGCGATCACAAGTATTAAGACGCCGGCCACTGCACGCCACCCGAGCGGTCTGATCGCAGTCATCAGCCGATCGATTGCGCGAGCTCCGGGCGCCGGGATCAGTCCAACGCTCTCAGCAACGGGCGCGGCGATCGCCCCGGATTCGTTCGTCTCCCGCTCCTCGATAATCAGCTGAACACCCGCAGTCTCTTCCGTATACGTCGTCAACTGTCCGGGTGAGGTGTCTCTGACTTCGCGGTCGAAAATGTAGCCACGCTTCGGTACGGTCTTAATAATCTGCTGCGCGTCATCGCCCAGGGCGAGGCGCACTTCCCTCATGCACTGCACCAGCGAATCGTCTGTCACGGCGACATCAGGCCAGATGACCTGCATCAATTCAGCCTTGCTGATCAGGCGACCCGGGTTTCCAACCAAATATTTCAGCGTCTTAAACGGTTTGGGAGGCAGTTTGATCTCTTCATTGCCACGCAACAGGCAGCCGCGAGTCAGGTCAATCGTGAAGCCATCGAATGATTGAGTGTGATGAGTGATTCGTTGCATATCCGGAAAAATTCGGCCCCATCATAACTCCCCTTCGAACCGAGTCAATAGGTTTCGGCAATTCTTCGTCGTTTCCTCACCACTTCTTCGCCTGTGACTCGTTACTCGCCTCCGTTTCTCGCGCTAGAGTGCGACCCATCGATAAGGAGTCAAATGACAAAATACCGACGAATTGAAGTCAATGCCTTCCGCCGCCGCGTGACCATAGTTTCCGGCGAGTGGCCTCGGGACATCTTCGACGCGCAGCCCAAGCAAACTCGCGAGGTCGTCTCGCTCGACGACACCGATTCTTGTGAGCCCGTAGCGCCTGATTCCCGTGAGGGCCAACTGATCCTCGTCGAGGCGGTGCGTTCTTTACAGCGGCGCCTATCGCCGGAATTTCGAGCGATGATCTGCGCCAGTCAAAGCTCTGTCCCAACGGTTGGCCCAGATCGAAATCGTTTTTGCCTCAAGTGGCAGTCCCTATATCAGCTTATCTACCCAAAAGCTTTGCGCTTTGCCCGAAAGGAGAAATGAAATGCTTCCTTCAAACAACAAACTACAAAATCACTCACGACCTCACGTTGTTCTGATCGTGACGCTCGTCGGAATCATAGGTGTGGTCGCCCTTGTCTCTGGCCCGGGAAAATTCGCATCTGCCCGGGTGGTTAGCTCGAGTGGGACCACCGCCTCCGCGGGGCCTGTGTTCATGGACATGGGCGAGGGAACGGCCGACGTGGGCTACGACTGCACCCAGATCGACGTGCCCGCCGCCACGGCGACCGCGGTCCAGGCAATCAATCCGCGCGGCGACATCACGGGCCAATTCACCGCGAATGGCGTAACCCACGGCTTTCTGCTCCCGAAGAATGGTCAGTTGGTAGTCATCGACCATCCTAACTCGACCTTCACTAGCGCCCTCGCCATCAACTCAGAGGGAGTCTTCGTTGGCAACTGGGAGGACGCTGCCCACCAACGCCGCGGATTTATCTGGAACGCTGGTCAGTTCACCGACGTGCAGTTCCCAGGCTCCAGCTTCACATCTGTTCCCGGCCTGAACGATCGCGGCGAGGTGGCCGGGCGGTACATTCTGGCTGGTCAACCGCACGGATTCATTTTCAGTGACGGAGTCTTTTCCACCGTGGACGTGACCGGCGCCAGCGATACCGCCATCTTTGACCTCCGCAGCGACGAGGAGATCGGCGGGCACTATGTCGCGAGCGGAGTCACACATGGGTTTGTCCTTTCCGCGGGCGCATTGACGACTGTGGACTGGCCTGACGCCACCGCGGCTGGTTCCTTCAACAGCGTGCGCGGCGTCACTCCAGGCGGCAAGATTGTGGTCGGCTCCTATCACGGCCCCACTACGCAGGCTACGCACGGGTTCATCCTCATGAACCGGGCGCTGACCAACTTCGACTATCCGTCTCCAGCCCCGGGGCAGGTGGTGTCCTCGACCGCCATCTTCGGTGTCAATCCACAGGGCACTCTCGTTGGCGGCTTCAACGTAGGTGGGTCGGTTTCTTCCACCTCTCAGCATGGCTATGTCTGTCGCCCGCAGAGCAACCTCACGATCACAAATCCAATTGACGATGCGCAGTTCTTCGTCCGCCAACACTATCTGGATTTCCTGAACCGCGAGCCCGATCCAGGCGGTCTGGCTTTTTGGGCCAACGAAGCCACCTCTTGCGGCAATGATCCGCAGTGCCTTGAGGTCAAGCGCATTAATGTCTCAGCCGCCTTCTTTCTATCCATTGAATTTCAGCAGACCGGTTACCTGGTCGAAAGGATTTACAAAGCTTCGTACGGTGATGCGAATGGCATTTCTACCTTTAACGGCACGCACCAGTTGACTGTGCCCATCATCCGCTTCGCCGAATTTCTACCTGATACGCGGGAAGTCAGCCGAGGCGTTCTGGTGGGACAGAGTGGTTGGGAGACTGTGTTGGAAAACAACAAGCGGGCTTTCACGAACGCGTTTGTGCAACGTTCGCGTTTCACTTCTGCGCTTCCAGCAACATTAACGCCGGGCCAGTTTGTCGACCAGCTTTTCTCGAACGCCCGTGTGACGCCTTCAGCAATCGATCGGCAGGCGGCAATTAACGAGTTCGGCTCAGCGACGAACACCAGTGACGTCGCGGCCCGTGCGCGAGCTCTGCGGCGCGTTGCAGAGAATTCGACGCTGTCGACAAATGAATTCAATCGCGCGTTCGTGCTGATGCAATTCTTCGATTACCTGCGCCGCAATCCAAACACCGGTCCGGACACAGATTATTCAGGCTATGACTTCTGGCTCACGAAGCTGAACGCTTTCAATGGCAACTTTATCAACGCGGAGATGGTCAAGGCGTTCCTCACCTCGACCGAGTATCGCCAGGGCTTCGGTCAGCCGTGATCAGGACTGAAAGGGACGAAAGGTGAATTCACAAAAGAAGGCACTCATATGAGAAATCCAAAAAGACACGTTCGATTTCATATTGATCTGATTACGGGGTTCGTCGCTTTGATGAGTGCGGGCGCTCTTATGTTGGGCCCAGCAAGACTCGTCTCTGCACAGGTGATTTATCCGAGTTGGAGCTACACCGGCAGGCTCAACACCGCTCGTTATCATATGACGGCGACGTTACTGCCCAACGGCAAAGTCCTGGTCGCCGGTGGCTTCGGGGTTCCTAATTATTTGAGCAGCGCTGAGGTCTACGACCCGGCCACTGGAACATGGGTCAGTACCGGAAGTCTCAACCACACTCGTGCTTATCACACCGCGACCATGTTACCGAACGGTAAGGTCTTGGTGGCCGGCGGGATTGATGCGGGCACTAACACTCTCAGCACTGCGGAGCTTTACGATCCGGTAACAGGGTCATGGAGTACCACCGGCGGTCTCACTCGTCCCCGCGCCTTTCACACGGCGACCCTGCTCCAAAATGGCAAGGTATTGGTCACCGGTGATGGCTTCGGTGGTACTTCCGCTGAGCTGTACGACCCCACCACGGGGAAGTGGAGACTCACCGGCAGTTTTCACACACCCGCCTGGGTTTCTCCAACGCTGTTACCGAATGGCAAGGTTTTAATTGAGGGAGGTTCCGCGTGTGACTCCCAGGAAAACTGTACCGCGCTCAAAGTGGCGGAACTATACGATCAGACCACGGAGACTTGGAGTAGCACCGGCAATCTCAACATCGGTAGGTCTGAGCAAATCGCCGTGACGCTCCCTAATGGAAAGGTCCTGGTAGTGGGCGGTTCCGGGAACTGTATCGCGGATGCCGGCTGCAGCTTTCTTAACAGCGCCGAGCTGTATGACCCGGCCACCGGCACTTGGAGTATCACGGGCAATCTCAGCTATGCCAACCATAACTCTTCAGAAGCGATTGTGCTGTCCAACGGGAAAGTGCTCGTCGCCGGCGGGTGGGCCGGAACGGGTACTGAGCTGTACGATCCGGCCGATGGAAAGTGGACTATCACAGCCTACCTAAACACCGGACGTGAGCCAAGAGCTCTTCTGCTTGGCAATGGAAAGGTCCTGGCCGTGGGCGGAGCCACTGACGCCAGCGCCGAGCTCTACAATCAGGAGGCCAGCCCGAACTCAAATCTCATCGATGCCGCACAGTTCTTTGTCCACCAACACTATAGCGACTTTCTGAGTCGGGAACCTGATTCGGACGGCCTCGCCTTCTGGACCAACCAAATCAGTTCATGCAGCGGCGCCGCCTGTGTTGAGGTCAAGCGGATCAACGTCTCGGCGGCATTCTTCCTCTCGATTGAATTCCAGGAGACGGGCTATCTCGTCTATCGAATTCACAAAGCGGCTTACGGCAATCTGCCCGACACGCCGGTGCCCATCAGGCTCGACGAGTTCCTGACCGATACATCGCGGATCGGTCAAGTTGTGGTTGGACAGACTGGTTGGGAACAGGTGCTGGAGAATAACAAGCAAACCTTCACCACTGAATTTGTCGCAAGCGCCCGGTTCACCTCGGCCTATCCAACCTCGATGAGCCCAGCGGATTTTGTGGACAGACTCTATGCGAATGCCGGAGTGACACCATCATCGAATGATCGCGCGGCAGCCATCAGCGAGTTTGCCCCAGCGGCCACGATCACGGATACAGCAGCGCAAGCGCGTGCGTTACGTCGCGTGGCCGAAAACTCGGCGCTAAAGCAGCAGGAGTTCAATCGCGCATTTGTCTTGATGCAGTACTTTGGTTATTTGAGAAGGAATCCCAACGATGCGCCAGAGGCGACGCTGGACTTCCAGGGCTACAACTTCTGGCTGAACAAGCTGAACAGCTTCGACGGCAACTTCCAAAACGCCGACATGGTCAAAGCGTTTGTTGCTTCTAGCGAATACCGTCAGCGATTCGGGCCGTGAGAAATAATGACGTCGAGAACTTGCGATCAGTCGCTGCCGTACCTGATCTCCATCCGCCGAATCCGTCTACTGGCAACGAACAAAACCAGCAGAGTCACGATCAGCAACCCCGGAATCGAGATCCACGCCGGCGTCGGTTCGGCTACTACGGCGAACGGGCCTTGCGATATCGGCACCGGAACCAGCGAATTCAAATAATGAATCACGCTGATTTTTTTCAGCAGCGGCGGCAGCAGAAAATTGATCCATTCCCATCCGTAGAGCACCAGCGCCGGGATTATTGGATTGCGAAAAAACAACCCTACCACCATAAAGAACGCGCCATATCCGACGCACGCCAGTATAGTAATCACGATATAGGTGAGTAGCTGTCCCATGCCCGCGCCGTCGAGAAAGAACCGCACGCTCGCGGAAGGGAAGCGGGGAAAGAAGGTCAAGAGCATCGACACGACGGTCACGGTGGTGAATAAAACGACCGAAGTCAGCAAACCCGAAAGGTATTTTCCTGCCAGCAGAACCTCGCGACGCACGGCGGAAAGGAAATAATAGTGCAGGCTGCGGTCGACGATTTCTCCGCGGAACAGGTTCATGAAGATCCAGGCACAGCCGAAGAAAATGACTGTGCGCAAGATGAGCGCGTTATAGATCATTGAGAAATCCCTTGGGCGCTTGGTGAAGTCGAGCCAGTCATGGTCGGCCGGATTGAGCACAGCGATCATTAACAGCAGACCGATGGGCATCAGCGCCACCAGGTAGATCAGCACCGCCCGCTTGCCCAGGAAGTTTCGCTTCACGTCGAGGCGCATGATGGCGCCGATCTGCCGCAGCCATAGCGACCACGAAGAATCAATCGCGGCGGCGGGTTGGCTCTGGATTGTTTCGGCTGTTGAACTCATAAGCAATTTAGTGGCACAGACTTTAGTCTGTGATTCTTCCTGGGCCAGAGGCATCACAGACTGAAGTCTGTGCCACCTATTCCGCTCCAATCAGGTATTCATACACCGCGCTCAGGTCGTCATCGACCGGCGCGACCGACTCGACCTCAATCTCACCCGTGGCCACGACCTCGTTGAGCAAGAGATAGAACCGATCCGGATTTCGCGTCTTGACGAACAACCCATGACGATCGACATGCACGCGCGCTTCGACCACCTCATCCTTTTGGAACATGCGCGCCGCCAACAACGACGGTTGGTCGCAACGAATCAGGATCTGCATTGGATGCTCGACATCCATTTCATCGCGCACGCCGTGAACGGCGCCCTCGGCGACCACGTAGCCGTTGTTAAGCAGCACCACGCGATCGGACATCATGTCGACTTCGTGCAGAATATGACTGGAAATTATCAAGTGCAGCCCGTCGGCCGCGAGCTGTCTGAACAGCGCGATAGTGTCCGCGCGCACCATTGGATCGAGTCCGTTGAGCGGCTCATCCAAAATCAGAACCGAGGGCTGATGCGCAATCGACTGGGCCAGACGAATCCGCTGGCGCATGCCTTTGCTGTACGCTCCGATTTTCCTCTCCGCCGCCGGCAGCAGATCAACGCGCTCTAAAGCATTCTCGGTAAGATCACCGATTTGTTTACGCGGAAATCCCGAGACCATCAGAAACGCGTCGATGAATTCACGACCGGTCATCCCTGCCGGAAAAGAATCGAATTGCGAGCAATAGCCGACTTTGCGAAATAACTTTTCGGGCTGGTCGGTGGGAACTCCGAGCACCCGCACTTCTCCTCGCGACGGCCGCAGCAGGCCGGTCATCAAATTCATCAGCGTCGTCTTCCCGGCGCCGTTGGGACCAACCAGACTGGTGATGCCAAGTGGGATGTTAAGGTTGACGCGATTCACCCCGAGTATCTCGCCGTAGAACTTCGAGACATTATCGAAGACAATCGTTTGTGCGGATGACTCGCTCATAGAAAGAAGACTCAATTCCCCGTCTAAAGAAGCCCGAGAATTTCAACGAACATTTCAAGACACAGATCAACAATGAACCAGTCGAGCGAACGACCGAACCTAGCGCGTTGCTCAAGTTGGGTTCTCACCTCACTACCTCGTAAGCCTTAACCTTTCGCGATAATAACCACAGGCACAACGCGCAGATCAGAAACAGCATGAACCACGAAGCCCACAACGGCGGCTCATTCATCACCTCCTGAAGCACTCGCCCATTCCTCTCGATGGGTGTCTGGCGTACGAAGGTGCCGAATAATCCCGACCACACGTTTCCGACTAGCGCCTGCAAATCGAAGATATGCCCAAGGTGGGTCTGGAAGATTTCGTTAACGATGGCCGCGAACGCTGTCGGAATGAAAAAGACGCCCAACAACGCAGCCCGCGAAGCCACGCGCCACCTTACCCAGGCAGAGATCGTCTGGGATACCAACGCCAGCAGAAGGATCAAGACCAGACTCCCGATGAAAATCGCGCTGGCAATCCAGATGTTGTCCACAAACCAGGCCCACCCTTCCAGATAGCTCTGGAGCAGGAACAGGATCAGTCCGGGCACCCAGGTGATGGTCGAGACCAGAATGATGATGATCGACATCTTGCCCACCACGTATTCACTGCGCGTGAAGGGCCGGCACAAATACAGCGGCAAACCATTGTTGGTGAGATCGCGCGAAACCTGTTGCGGCCCAACCAGCATGGCCAAAAAGAAGGCGACATACGCCTGGGGCGCCATTACAAATCCCAGGAAGAACACCCCGTCGATGGGCAGAAGATTGCGAACGCTTATGTGCCAGATGGCCAGCACGTCGGCGTTGTAATGCAGGTAAATCAAAATCGCGCAGACCAGGGGCCAGACGAACGAGATCGCAAATAATCCGGTGAACAATTTCGAACGGAACACATCACGAAACGCATGCCGCGGAATGATCAGAAAGCGGCTCCATTCCGGCGTCAGCGTACCCTGAAATTGTTTGTAAGATCGCTCAAGTACCGCCATGGCTTTTCCCAACCAACTTTATCAATGTCTGAACAACTACAAGATGGACTTGCCGAAACCCGCGTAGCGGGTGGAAGCATAAAGCCCGTTTCAAAGCTTCCCATCAGGTCGAAGGTTGAACTTGTCCGGCTTCTCCACCGTCCTCCATCGCTTTCAAGAAAATATCTTCCAGCGAGTCGCGCTTGTAAGCCAGCCGGCGAATCTGCACCTGCGAATCCGCGGCCAGACGATAGAGATCGCGAATCTCAGTTCCCTCCTGGAGAATGATCTTCAAGCGATGATCGCCAGTGATCGCGCACTCACAGCCCAGTCCATCGACCGCTGCGACAAATTCTTTCAGCTCGCCGCGCGTCTCCAGCATCAGAAACTTTTTGTTTGCCTTCCGCTCTTCCTCCAGATTGCAGTAAACGGCCAGCCGGCCATCCTTCAGGATCAAAATCTCTTCGCAACATTCCTCAACGTCGCGCAGCAGGTGCGAAGACAGGACGATGTTGGCCTGACCGCTGTCGCGAATCTCGCGAATCATTTTGATCATCCGCAGACGCGCCGGCGGATCCAGCCCGTTGGTCGGCTCGTCGAGAAAGATCAACTTCGGACCATGCACGATCGCCTGGGCCAACTTGGCCAACTGCTTCATGCCCAGCGAGTAAGTTTCGAGGTTGCGATAACGCGCTTCGCCAAGGCCGACAAAGAAGAGGGCTTCGTGCGCGCGTTCCAGCGCAGCCGCCGGCGGCAGCCCCGACAGCTCAGCCATGAAACGCACAAAATGAATGCACGACATCTTCGAGATGAAGGAATCGCGCTCAGGCATATAGCCGATCATCGACTTTATCTGATTGGCGTCGCCGCGGATGTCGCGGCCAAAGATTCGGGCAGTGCCGGATGACGGAGGATGGAAACCAAGCAGCGTGTGAATCAGCGTGGTCTTGCCGGCGCCGTTCGGGCCCAGCAGGCCAATGGACCGTCCACGCAGCTCGCCGCGCAGTTCCTTGAGAATCGGCCTGCCGCCAAAACTTACTGATAGATTGTCGAGGGTGATAACGCCGGGAGAATCGCCGTTAGGTCGAGGATCGGTAACTGCTGCGGCGCTGTCTGTCATTCTTTTGCCTGAGTGCTCTTGCTGTCTGAACGAGACCGAACCAGTTCGAAATCAAGAAGAACGTTCCCCAGAATAAGCCAATCGCTGTTCTTACGAAAAGACTGTCCCATTGGTTCAGAAATAAGATCGAGAGTCCCAGGCCCACCAGCGTCAGGCCTTTAATCAGGAGTTTGCGATCGGCGGATGAGCCTGAATGAATCGGAGTAGTCGTTTGCATCTTTCCAACCTCTCAGTTTCGTTTAAGAAGCTGTTACCGCATTGCGACCGGTAGCACAGTATGCACCCAGCCGATTAGTGTCGGATTCGCAATTGTATTTCTCGGCGCCTATTAGGACGCGATCCTGCTCCAAACCGTTAACGTGGAGGGTACGTGCCCGCCGATTGCTGGGACCGCGGACGCACTCCCAGCATTACCTCTTTACTTCTTGCCGCCCATTCCCCTCTGGAGAATGTGCTGCAACTCAAACGCGTTCGGCATTCCCAGCAGTGACGCCGGGCTCAAGCCGAATGGGCCGCCGTCGCTATTTGAGGCGAACTCGATCCGATCACCAAACGCATAGGCATAAGCCAGTGTCGGCTGCATATTCGAGGCCATCGCGGCGATTGCCTTCTGTTGCTCGCCGGACGTCGCACTGTTGGGAATCCGATTCGCGAATGGCTGCACCAGCGGCGCGAGATTGTGATAGACCAGCGCCGAGAAATTAGTGTTCCCATCAGCCGGCAGTCCAGCGGTAAATTTGGCGGAGTGAGCCAGATTCACGTTCGAATCGTGATACTTCAAAGACTGTTCGACCAGCGCGCGGGTCGGGCCGGCGATCAGGTAACCGTTCGCGAAAACATAGTTGACTTCCACGCCAAAGTCTTTCGAACGCAGCGTGTAGAAGGTATGGCCACCCTCATCCGACCGATCCCAACCAAGTCCGCTCTTTCCTTCCTTGGTCATCTGCTTGTTCACCTCTTCAACGACGTGCTCGAACGCCTGTTGCAAATGTGCCGGATCGTTTACTTCGAACACCAACTTCCACGCCGGCGTCGGCAGAATCGGCCCGTCAATCGCAAACGCGTACTCGCCGCCCAGCGGGGCCGCAAAATCCTTACGCAGATCCAATCCGTGTTCGGTCTGCAACTCAGCCAGCTTCTTATTGAGATCGGGGCTGACCGTGTTCAGCACGCCCAGCAGATCATCGACCAGGGCGCTTGGGTTCTTCACCACAAAGCCGGCCACCACGTTGGCATCAGGAGAAATGTATTCAAGCGAACCCATCGGAGCCGGCTGGGCCAGCCATGAAGTGACTCCATGATTGGCTTCGGCGTATGAAAGCACGGCCCGCGTGTGGGTCTTGCCGTCGCTGTCCTTTTGATCCAGGACGAAAGACTTCATGTTGAAGACGCCGAGTTCATTCAGCGCTTGTTCGTGCTGATCGCCTACGGCGATTCGGCGCAGCCCACGAGTGTGAGCGATCACCTTTTCCAAATCCGCGGCGACCACCAGACCCGCGCCGTCACGATAGACTCCGGCCACACGATCGTGGAACGCCGTCCCGGTGAAGCCATTCGCCTGGTTGGCGACGGCGCTCAACTGACTAAGCGCCGGCGAGGCGACTAACACATCGCCCGAGATCCAAACATAGATCCGATCAACCGACTTGCTCGGGTTGGCCGGGACTTCTACTGACGGGCTCGTCTTTGGATCGTCAATCCACTGAACCTGTGTCGTCTTACCCGCGCCGGCTAACTTTTGCACTTCGGCGTCAAAGAAAGCCCGGAAGCCAGCGGGGTTCTTGAGCTCGGCGAGCACGATCGGAGCCTGTGGCTGACCGCTGTCGTTCATGCTCGCGCCGACGGCGATTTCATCACCGAGCTGTTCGCCAAAGTCTTTGATGGCCGCGATCGCCTGGTTCATCCCGGGACCCTTAGGCTCGTGACGATTCGCGAACCAGTCTTTCAGCGCCGGGTTCTGCTGAATCCGCTCTTCAATGATGCGGTTTGATTCAGCGATCGTCGTACTGAGATTCGGCAACGCGGCATACAGCACAGTGTTCTCAGGCATCATGTCGAGCAGGCGCGTCGAATAGCGCACGCCCGGTTTTGCGACGGCGTTCAATTCCTTCTGCAAGGCCGTCAAACTAGCGAGAGTCTGCGCGTAACGCGCCGCATTGCGGCTCCAGGAGATCTCATCCTTAACTGGAATTTTTTCGATTGAAGCATTGGTCGTCGCCTGTTCACCCGCGCGCAGGACGCGGTCTTCGCCCGAGCGATCGAGATGAACTTCGCCTTCGATTACGCTCACGCGGGAACCCTTGGTGCCGGAATTTACGGCAAACGTGGTGCCTGTGACTGAGACCAGCGAGTCGCCCGTCTCAACAAAGAAATTACCCTTCTGTTTGGCCGCTTCCACAATCACGCTGCCGCGATCCAGATGGACCGTGGTGCCCCGCAGCGTCTGGTTGATCGAAAACTCTGAGCGGTCCTTCATCTCGATCAGCGAGCCGTCAGCCAGACGCACGACTGCATGCGCATCCTTCGCGGTGCGGATCGTGTCGCCGCGCTTAATCTTCTCTCCGGTATTCAGGGCGCGAGTTTGTGAATCAGTAACAGCGTAAACCGGACCGTCAGCCGCCTGGACCGTCACATCAAACGATCCGAAAGGGACATACCGCTGAATCAAGGGCAGCGCGAGCAATCCCAACCCGACGACCAGCGCCGCCGCAATTCCCCAGCGCAAAACCACCGGCCGCAGGCTGTAAGTCGCGGCCTTGCGATTCTGTCTGCGCGACGGAGCCAACACCCCAACGCGGGATTCGCGCGCCTGCTTCAAGGCCCGGCGGCAAGGAATGCATTCGTGCGTGTGATCGACCAGCAGCAGTGAGCGCGCCTCGGACAGTTCGCCGCCCAGATACGCCGGAATCAGCGTTTGAAAATCCGCGCATCCTTCTATGTGATCTAACGGAGCGCCCGCAACTGGAGCGCCCGCATCCTGCGGGCGGTGCGCGCGCATCCTGCGCGCGTTCGTCTCAGTCGATAGCCGTGCCCAAACTCTCTCAGTCGCGCCGCTCACCGTGGCGTCGTCAACCTTCTCGGCACGAATTCCGTCATTGATTTGATCCAGGATGTTGTCGAGTTCTTTGTTTTTCATAACTTCTCCCCAAGATGATTCCAAAAATACTGATCGCTTCGTTTAGAGGCGGGCTACTGCCCGCCCTTTCTTTTCACTCACATCGGCGGGCAGTAGCCCGCCGCTCAACGATTCATTCTCGATAGCGCAGATACCGTCCAATTTCCTTCCGCAAACGCCCGCGGGTGCGATGCAGTGTCACTCCCACTACCAGCGCTGACGTATTCATTGCCGCCGCGATTTCGCCGTTACTAAAACCCTCGAAGTAGCGTAAGGCAAACATCTGCGCCGCTGTCGGTCCGAGCCTTGATAACGCCTCGGTCAGCAGCTCTCTTAACTCGCGATCCTCCTGACCCTTTGCCGGATCGTGCTTTGAGACGAACGCCGACATGCTGGCGCGGTTCTCAACGTCGTCGATCGCCACTGCGTTCGAACGCTTCCGGCTTCGCAGCAGATCCAGCGAAGCATTGATAGCCGCGCGCGCGAAATACGCTTCAGGGTTTCCAGCTGCCGCCGCCGACTCCTGTCCCCGAGCCACGCGCAAAAAAACAGTTTGCAGAACATCTTCGGCGTCCGCCGCGCTGCCGGTCACCCGGTGCGCGGTGCGAAAGACGCGGTCATGATGCCGTTCAAAAAGGCCTTCCAGACTATTTGAGTCTTCGGCGGAAAGTTCGCGCCAGGTCACAGTCCGAGGGCCTTCAGACATCGATGAGTTCGCGGTCTTGAGCGGTCTTACAGCAGCCAGCATAACTTCGTCCTGAAAATCCTTTCCGCTCATTAAACGCTCCTCGGCAGAGATTATTAACACCGGTAGGATGAAACTTGAAGCTTCTAGAGAAGCCGGGGTCGAGAGGAGCGGCTCAAGTTTGACCGGATAAGGATCGTCGCGGCGAAGCCGCCACATCGCCAGAGACCGTTCACGGCCCAAAACGGCGGCGGTATTCTGCTGAGATAATAAACGCCTTAACCATCTCGGCCTTCTGCGCTCGCACCAGCGGGTCGTCGCCGGCCACAGTGAAGTTGTTTAGCTTGGTGAGCCAGAAGTCGTAACCGGTGTAGTCAGTGTCCTGTGGATCATTTGGGTTGCGACGTAAGTAGCCAAAGAACTGCATCAACACGAAAGCGCGGTTGAATTCCTGTTGCGCGAAAGTTGAATTCTCGGCCACCCGGCGTAAAGCGCGGGAACGTGCCGCCGCGTCCGCACTCGTTCCGGCCGAGCCAAACTCGGCGAAGACAGTTGAGCGATCACTCGCCGAAGGTGTCACGCCGGCGTTCTGGAATAGCCGGTCTACAAAATCACCAGGAGTCATCGAAGCCGGGAACGCGCTGGTGAAGCGTGGGCGCTGCACGAACTCGTCACAAAATGCCTGCTTGTTACTTTCGAGCGTCGCCTCCCAGTTGCCTTGCCCCACGATCACCCCCGAGCCAATCTCCTGAGTGTCGGCGAGAAACTCGTTTAGACGTACAATTGGTACCGTGATCTGATGCGCACCGTTGAAAGTTGACATGCCTGACGCATCACCAAATGAAGTTTTGTAGATTCGCTCAACCAGATAGCCAGTCTGCTGAAACTCAATCGAGAGAAAGAATGCCGCAGAGACGTTGATGCGCTTTGCGTCGATGCATTGCTGATTCGTGCCACATGAAGTGATCTCGTTGGTCCAGAAGTTGAAACCGCTGGGATCGGGTTCGCGACTGAGAAAATCGACATAGTGCTCGCGGACAAAGAAGCTCGCCGTATCGATTGAGTTCTGTCCGTTAAAGTTGATGTCCAGGATGGGATGAATCTCAATCCCGTTAGGCGCGACGCCTGTCTGTCCGTGAAGATGGTCGAACATGGCTGGCCCGGTAATCTGCACCGGCACGCTGACAGATTGAAAACTCCCACTGGCAGTGAACATCGCGTTGAACTTTGCCCGCGCATTCGCAATGCTGACGGCGAAGGGACTGCCTGAACCTACGCAACCCGGGATAGGTATCTCAGTGATTATCGTGTTCCCGGCCTCGTCCTTGATCACGAGGTGATAGTCCGAGTCACCCTCAAATTTGAACTGCGTTAGGGTTGCGTTGACGGTCCACACGGTTGTCTCGTAAGGCGCTACGCGGCTATTAGAAGGAATCGTAGCCGGCGCCGGCCAACCTCGCATCGTCGCGATCGTGGTTCCTTGCGGGACAAAACTCACCTGCGATGCGTCCACGTCGGTGCCCGTCTTGACGGACCAACGCTCAACCCCGCAGTCAGGCGTTGGTGAAGCGGCCGGGGTCGGACTCGGCGACGGGCTGACGCCGCACGTAGTTGACGGCGCCAGAGTGTTCCGTGGATTTGGTGCTCCGGTAACGAAATTCGAGTTGTTATTGTCGGTATCGGTGCAGCCGTTCGCAATTCTAAGTTCGGCGGTGGTGTTGCTCGGCGCGCTGGTTGAGCCGCTACCTTCAAAACATGCCGTGCTGCCGTATCCTACAAAGTCGACGGATCCGCCGAGAGGACAGGCTCCGCTTAACGCAGTCCGGCCGGCAACTAACGCCACCTTGCCGGCTGTCGCGCTCATGCTTACCCCTCCGGAAGCATC
The DNA here is from genome assembly GCA_038210455.1 of Pyrinomonadales bacterium. Taxonomy (GTDB): domain Bacteria; phylum Acidobacteriota; class Blastocatellia; order Pyrinomonadales; family Pyrinomonadaceae; genus UBA11740. The sequence goes on from JBBQWP010000004.1 coordinate 139,653, forward strand.
AGGTGTGGGTAGATTGTTAGCGCCGCCGGCGCCCTGCGCTTCCTGGATCAAGTAGTAGTGACCGGGAGCAATCGTGCAGGTGTTGCCATTCGGACAGAGACTTGTCACTTGCCAACTGGTGCCGGCCGCCGAGGTGTATTGCACTGACCAGTTGGATACATCGACAGTTGTGCTGCTCAGGTTGAATAACTCGATGAAGTCGTTCTTGAACGTCGCGCCACTGTTACCACCGCCGCCGTAAACCTGGCTGATTACCATACCCGAAGAGATGGCCGGCGGCCGTGATTGGATTTGACCGCCGGCGATCAAAAGCAGAACCAGAATCGCGAACCAAAGCCTGCCATGATGAGGCGCTAAACTCATTTTCACTATCGAACTCAACGAACGGCTCACTGCCAGATTTCAAAAGGGGGGCTGAAACTCTCTGCGGCGGTAAGGACGGAGTCTTTAGCAAGGAACTTGCACGCCGTAGTTAGATCGCAAAGGATCTTACACCCCGCTATTGCTAAACTGCAAAAACTCAAGTGGGTTGGGATTTATGGTTGTCGTCGCGATGCAATTATTTGGGATTGCACAAGGGACAGCAAACCGACATGGTAGGCGGAAAAGTAGGGACACCATTGATGGAAGAACGCTCTGAGCTCTAAGGGCGAGCTTTTGGCAAATGCGAGAGGAGTCGGGATATTCAGGAAGAGCCTTTGGATGTCGCGGAGGAGTCTCGCAACGTTTGGGGCGGGCTCCGGACGAAATCCACTAGTGGCTCTTGATGGCTTTAGAGGGTGGTGGGTGGGCTAAATCTTCGATTCCACGCCGGTGTCATTTCGTTTTCAAGTTCGCCAGGATTTCCAAATGCTTTCGAGCTGTGGCGGCTTCAGGGCTGTTTGGATAGCGTTGCATGAGCTCGCGCCAGGCGGCGCCGTTGTAGTGAAGTCTCTTGGTCTCGCGATCGAACATGAAGATGACGCCTTGCCGGTTGTAGCGATCGAGGCCGCTGTAGTTCAAATAGTAACTGAACTCGGGAGCACCAGCGGCGGGAATCTCGCGCTTTTCAAAGCGGCGCTCGGCTTCTCGCGAAAGCTTTGCCGCCGCTTCTTCAGCGGCATCGCCGTACAGCAACAAGGCCTGGGGACGCAATGGTGAATGCGGGAAGGCGTCGAGAAAAACGCGGGCCCGGGCGACACGATCAAATTCGTCTGCGCCTGAAATTAAACGCAGCAAACGCTGATCGTCGCCAGCACGCCATGAAGCAATTACTGCTTCGCTTTGCAGCCAACCCGAAGTTCGCCTGGTGACGGTGACGTGATAAAAGACCAGGCCGTCGCGGCTGCGACTTGAGCCTCGGATAGAAACCAAACGACCGCGGCTCAGACGCCGGAGCAAACGCGCCTGTGGTTCAGGCACGCTCCGCAGGGCTGCTAGTCTTTCATCCGCAACTACAGCTATATGGCCGCCAGGTGGCACGCGAGGCTTTTGCGCAGCGGCATCGGGCATCCATCCCAGGAAGAATATCAAACTTGGAACTATGATTCCGGGGTTTAAGGATTTGAGCAGCACGGCCTCTGTCTCCTGTACCAGGTGAGGTTGCGACGGCGACAAACTCGACGACGCGGGTTTCGTTAGCAGGCGCAGGCTAGATGCCTGCATACCGCACGCAGGATGCGTGCGCTGCTTTGACCTAACGAGTCGCGCGACGGCGGGTTGGCCCGGCAACCGTGGGATTGATTTTCATGCGGGCCTCGGCGGCCAGCAGCCGCTCACGAACTCCCGCGTGGTGAAAGTGACAGATGGCCACTGCCAGGGCGTCGGCGGCGTCGTGCGGTTCAGGAACTGCTCGCAGCGACAGCAGCACCTTCACCATTTCCTGGACCTGGCGCTTGTCGGCGTTACCGTAACCGGCGACTGTCTGCTTGACCAGTCGCGGCGAGTATTCGCCAATTTCCAACGCGGCACTTTCGGCAACCAGCAAAGCGACGCCGCGCACCTGACCGAGCTTTAGAACGACCTTGGGATTAACCGCGTAGAACACTTCTTCGATCGCGCAGGCGTCGGGTTTGAGTTTCTCGATGACCTCTTCGAGCCCGCGGCAGATTTTCAAGAGCCGCGAAGAGAAGCTCGCCGCCGTCGACAATTTGATCACGCCGAATTCCACCAGCCGGTAACTGCGGCCAGTGCCGTCGCCTTCGACGACGCCCCAGCCGGTGGTTTCGCTGCCGGGATCGATTCCTAAGACACGCACAATGCGACAAAGTTTACAGCAAGAAGCAAGCGACTTCTACAGTTGCGTGCTTTTGGTGTGAAATATGGAAGTTAAGTTCGGTAGCAATTCTGACTACAGCATTGTGAGGTCAGTACCGGGAGCGTAGCGACCGGGTTGCTGTCCTATGTCGCGAATGGTTTTAAGAGTTGAGACCCGGTCGCTACGCTCCCGGTACTGACCTCATATCTCGCGGCTCGGATGCTGCCCTCACGCAGCCGCCATGTCGGCTTCGCTGATGTCGAAATTGGCGGAAACCTTTTGGACGTCGTCGTGATCTTCCAGGGTTTCCATGAGCTTCAACATCTGTTTGGCCTCAGCGCCTTCAAGCTGCTTGTACTCCTTGGGAACCATCTCCACTTCGGCCACCTGCGGATCAATGCCGGCTTTCTTAACGGCCTCAAGCACGGCATCGAAGTCGGCCGGGGCCGTTATGACTTCAAAGTTGTCCTCGTCATCGCGCAGATCCTCAGCACCGGCGTCAGTGACAATCTCAAGTAACTCTTCCTCTGATTTTGCTGCTTTCGCCACTACGATGTAGCCCTTCTTTTCAAACATCCAGGCCACTGCGCCGGCAGCAGCGAGGTTACCGCCATTCTTAGAAAATGCGTGACGGATTTCCGCAACGGTGCGATTGCGATTATCGGTCATCGACTCAATCAGGAGTGCGGCTCCGCCCGGCCCGTATCCCTCGTACGTGATCTCTTCATAGGTCACGCCTTCTTCCGCGCCGGTGCCGCGGCGCACCGCGCGATCGATAGTATCGTTGGGCATATTGCCGGCCTTGGCATCAAGGATGGCTTTGCGCAGACGCGCATTCGCATCCGGGTCGCCGCCGCCCGTCCGCGCCGCGACGGTAATTTCCTTGATAAATTTGGTGAAGAGTTTGCCGCGCTTGGCGTCAGTCGCGCCCTTCTTATGCTTAATCGAATGCCACTTCGAATGTCCGGACATTTGAGCTTATTGATCCTTCAGAGAAATTTTGTGATTGAGTTTGAGGCCAGAATATATCACAGGTTTTGGAGTGCGGCGACTTGTCGCCGCTTTCCCGACCGCGCCAGTTTAGGTTCAAGCTTCAGCTTGCGCTTGTAATCAGCAACCTAAAGGTTGAACTCTTAACGCGAACGCGGTGTTCCATCACTTCATCTTTTCGTATTCCGCGCGGGCTGCGATCAGAACGGGAATTGTGGTATCAGCGTCTTTCCATAGGGTGAAAAAATCCAGATAGAACTTGCGCGCGTTTGACTTGTCCCCGTTGAGCGCCGCCGCGCGCGCCATCCCGAGATGGGCCAGCGGATGGAGCGTTGAAAGCGGATACCAGCCGCGATGATCGAGGATGGTCTTGAATTCAGCTGCTGCCTGAACGCCGTTTTTCTCTTTGAGGTAGGCCTGGCCGCGAAGATATTGCGGCCAGAAATCCCCGAAAACTTCGTACTTGCGGGTTGGCTCCAGCAATTGAATCACCAGGGCCGCATTGCCACGGCCCAACTCATTTTGCGCCCGGATGATGGGAATCGACACTGTCTTGAGCAGAGTATCAAGAGGAAATCGCTTCGATAGATCGTCGGCAAAATTTTCCGCCTGCCCACTCTGACCACACGCGGCCAGAGCATTGGCGGCATTGACGAGATTCGCCTGTTCCCGTGAAAGGTCCAGGGCGCGCTTGGTGATTTGACCTACTGGGCCGCAATTTCCAAGCGCTGCGTTCCGCGTCGCTTCCTGCAAAAGTGTCTGAGCGGTTATTTCCTGCGAGTCGCTGCGCCGGATTAATTCAATCCCGCGGTCATTGAACTGATTAGCCTGCGCCAGTTGCCCGGAGAAAGCCGCGCTTTGCGCCTGCCAGTTCTGCGCATCCTCTGGTTTGGTACTGGCGGCGGCCCAATCGATCTGCTCTTTCATCGCGGCCGCGTCGCCCTGCACAAACGCGATCTGATAGAGACGGGCATGCATGTTTCCGGTCTCCAGTTTTTGTGACTGCGCTTGCCGCAGAGTGGTCTTTGCCTCCTCGAATTTATTAAGTCCCATGTAGGCAACCGCCAGGTTCACGTAAGCCCGGGCTTCGTTGGGATTGAGATCGATTGCCTCGTGAGCCTCGGTCACGGCGCGTTCGAAAGGTCCGACCAGAGTGTATTTGTTTGCGAGCAGACTGCGCGGTTCCCAGTCCCGTGGATAAGTGCCCTTCCATACCTCCAACTCCGCCATTTGCTTGTCCCATTCACCTGTAACACCACCGTAATAACTGGATGAGATCAGGTATTTTTCGCGCTCACTGACCTTGTCGCGGAGATCGTACGCGGTCTTCGACTCGGCGCGCGAAAGCTCCAACTGCTTATTGTTGTTGTAGCAGTTGGCCAAGCGCGCGTGAGCGATGGCGAAATTAGGATCCAACTCGATCGCGTGTTGATAAAAATTGATGGCCCGCAGGTAATCCGCTCGGGAGTGATGCTCGACTCCCAGAGAGTATTGCCTGAGCGCGTCCAACGAGTGCGTGGTGACTTGTTCGATCGGCACGTCGAACTTTTGAATGGTGGCCAGCGACTCGCCCAATTTTTCGCGCAAGCGGGTTGCGGCCGGTCCCAGTTGCGACAAGACCTGTTCCTTGCTGTTAACTTCAAATTGTTCGCTGGCGATCGTGTCTCCGGTCTTTGAGTTCAAAGCCTCCAGCGAAACCACATAGTGACTCCCGATTGCCGAAATCGATCCCAGCAACATCGCCTTGATTCCCTGTCGCGCGCAAATATCTTTGGCCACTCCCACAGTCACTCGCTCGTCGGGCGAGCGATCCATAAATTTCAAAGCGTCGCGCACACGATCTTCGGAAAGAATATCGAGGAACGGTGACTGACCAAGTTGCACCGACAACGCCTGCTTCAGCGTGCCGTCAAAAATCGGATCGCCGGTCGTGTTCACAAAATCGGCCAACAGAATCTTGTCTTTGTTCGTCAGCCGCCCTGACTCGCGAATGTAGGACCAGTAAACGAAGGCTGAAGCGGCGATGAGAATTGCCACCGCGGCAATCGCGACCCCGGTCTTATGACGCTTGAGCTCGCCGGCGATGTATTCCGCGCTGGACGCACGGGTTTGGAGGGCGATCGAGGCTGACGATGTGACTATTCGAGGGATCGTCGTATGGAGACTTGCCAAAGATCCCGGGATTTCGGTGTCGGCATAGCCCAGGCCGGAAATATTGAGCGCACCGGTCAATCGGTCGGGAGCGATTGAGCGCTCGAGTTCGGTTTGAAACTCGAGTCGCTGTTTCAACTTTTTCAGATCCGACTCTAGTTCCTTCACCGTCTGGTAACGCTCGTCGACGTCCTTGCGCAAGGCCTTCATCACGATCCATTCGAACTCTGCCGGAGCGTTGGGGGCAAAGCGAGCCAGCGGCGCGGGATCGCTCCTGGCAATGTTAACGATGATGTCGGTCTTGGTTTCGCCGGTGAACGGCGCGCGTCCCGACAGCATTTCATAAAGCACGACACCCAGACTCCAGATGTCGGTGCGCGCATCCACCTGTTTGCCGCGCGCCTGCTCAGGCGACATGTATTGTGAAGTGCCGAGGACGACGCCCGCATCCGTCTGAACCATCGCCCGCGTCACGGCCTCGGTATCCGCCTGTTCGGCCTCGGGACGTTCGGTAAGCTTGGCGAGGCCGAAATCCAAAACCTTAACGTGGCCGTTGCGTCGAATCATTATGTTCTCGGGTTTGATGTCCCGATGGACGATGCGCGCGGCATGCGCTTCTTCCAACGCGCCCGCCACCTGGATCGCAACGTCAAGCACCTCGGCCAAATCCATCGGCACGCCGCCGAAACGCTTTCTCAAGGTAATGCCGTCGATGAACTCAGTGGCGATGAAGTGGCGCCCACCTTCATCCCCCATTTCATAAATCGTGAGAATGTTTGGGTGGTTTAAGGCCGAAGCCGCATAGGCTTCCTGATCAAAGCGGTTGAGTCGATCGCGATTTTGGGTGAGCTCTAAGGCGAGTAGTTTGAGCGCGACTTTGCGGCCCAGTTTCGTGTCCTCGGCGAGGAACACTTCGCCCATGCCGCCCGCGCCGAGCTTCTCAATAATCCGATAACGAGATATGGATGTCAGTTCCAAAGGGGTCTCGTTTACTTCAACAAGATCAATTGCTCGAGCCTGGCAGAGTCTGCCCCGGCAACTTGAAGTATCTTACTTTTCGAGCCGGCTCCAGAGATTATATCAATGGAATTTTGTGGCAGCTTGAACATTTTTGCCAGTAAGCGAATCAACTCTCGATTAGCAGCGCCTTCGACCGGCGGCGCGGCAATGCGAATTCGCAGGGCGCCATTATACTCACCGGCAATCTCGCTGCGCGATGCGCGAGGAACAATTCGTACCGCGAAGGTGAAGCCGCGATCCTTTTCGGAATACTGAATCACTGGACGAATAGTAAATGGTGAAGGGCAAATCGTAAACCGAAAATCGCGGGTTTGGAACCGCTTGCGGTAGCAAGCGGGTTGGCCGAGAAGAGACAACCGGAACGAAATCTCAATTTAGACCGCTCGCTACTGCCAGCGGTTCCGTAACTCCGCTTCCAAACTCATTGGGTGGCTATAGGAAGTCCATCCGCCACCCCTTCAGAAGCAAGCCGGCCACCGCCGCCTTACACACCCAGACAATAATTATGGCCACCATCGGCGAAAGGTCGAACATGCCCGCCGGCGGCACCATTCTTCGCAGCGGCGCCAGCAAGGGTTCCGTGATCCGGTAAAGAAAACGCATTAGGCGATTTCCATAACCCACGCCCACAAACAAAAATATGATGCGGACGAAAATCCCCAGCGTGTACAGCTCAAGCAGGCCAAAAAGCAGATAGCCCGCCACGGCGATCGGCGTGCCCGGTTGCCCGCTCGTCAGTGCATAGATCACCCCCGCAATTGTCCACAACAAACCTCTCACCAACTCAACCAGCATATAACCGGCAACAATTAACAGGATGATGACGAGGAACGGCGCGAAGTTTGGATCAACCCTGAATCCGATCAGCACCGCTCGCACCGGACGCAAGACGGGCTCAGTCGTGCGCCGCAGCGTGACCGCCAGCCAACTGAACGGATTCAAATTCATGTAGTTAATGAGCGAGCGCAGCAGGATCAGCACAATCCCCGCTACGACAATTGCCGTGACGCCCCAGGTAATGAATTGAAAAAGTGTCTTGATGACCAGCATGAAACGACTCAGTCTTCAGTTTTCGCTGCTCTCGCTCCGAAGATGGCAGTGCCGATGCGTACAATTGTGGCGCCCTCTTCAATGGCAATCTGGAAGTCGTGCGTCATGCCCATTGAAAGCTCTCCGGGGTGATCGCCAAAGGCTCCCTGCGCCTGCAGTTCGTCGCGTAGTTCGCGTAACCGGCGAAAGAATGGCCGCGCTTTTTCCGGGTCTTCAAAGAATGGCGGCAACGTCATCAGTCCCGTCAACCGCAGTGCCTTTGATTGGTTGATAGCATCGACGATTTCCGGTACTTCACTTTCGGCAACGCCCGACTTCGTCGTCTCTTGTCCCAGGTCGACTTGAATCAGCACCGGCAAGACACCCCGATTCACTTCTCCGCACACGCGATCCAGCCGCCGGGCCAACGCCACTGAATCGAGCGAGTGAATTACATCAAACAACTCGACCGCCCGCCGGGCTTTGTTCGATTGCAAATGCCCAATCAGATGCCAGCGCGCCGTGCTGCGGCCGACTTCGGGAATCTTTGCCTCCGCTTCCTGCACCCGGTTCTCTCCCAGGTCGATCACGCCAACTGCAATCGCTTCGCGAATGATTTCGGACGGATGCGTCTTACTGACAGCGATCAGCTTGACCTCATCCGCTCGGCGATTAGCGCGACCTGCGGCCTCGGCTATCTGCGCGAGCACCCGCTTAAGACGTCGGCGGAGTTCTTCCTTCGGCTGCGCGTTTAGATTCATTCCAGCAATAAAATTGAAGGGCAACTATAACAATCGCCCTGGGGTGCGGCAACGCCGTTCGCCCAGCACATGACGATAAGAGAACAAAACGGAGCGATATGGTACATCGATGATCGATCGATGTGGCCATTGGCCTTTATAATGGTAGTAACTCTTACGGCATGCTTCTTGTTGCCTGAACCTGAGCACAAAAATTCTAGTTTGGTCTGGTGGAGGTGGTATGAAGTCAATGAAACGTAATCGTAACATGTTGGCGCTAGTCGCAGGCCTTCTTCTGCTGTTGTCATTACCGGCAATGAGCTTTGCCCAGGGACGTGGTCGAGGCCAGGGCCAGGCGAAGAAGGTTGACAAGTTTGTGAACCGTCACGACGCGCGTGACGGCCGATGGGACGGTCGCGGTCCGGTTACTGGACGCCGGACGGCCGTCAGCAACACAATCTTGCGGCATCGCCGCGCCGTCATATTCAACAATCGAGATTTTGGAAGAGATCGGAGAGTCAGGGACCGAGAACTCCGCAGGCGTGATCTTGATAACGACAATTTTCTGCGCTCGCAAAAGCTGCGACAGCGGCACGCTCGTCTTAATCGGCGCGGTTTCTGAGAATAAGAGAAGAGTAAAACTATCGAGTCTTGACACCCCGTGGCACGGTTCGTATATTCGAACCCCACGGGGATGTGGCGGAACTGGCAGACGCGCAGGTCTCAGAAGCCTGTGATGGTGACATCGTGGAGGTTCAAGTCCTCTCATCCCCACCAAAGTTTAGGGCGAGTCGTAGGGCTCGCCCTTTTTTATGTTGAGTCATCAAATAGGACCCATGCGTCCTATATAGGTCAAATGTGAAGACTCTCAATGTCACCCCGTCGCGCGTCGCTCGCCCGCTCGGCGTCTCATGAAGAGGAGCGCTTCAATTTCCCGCCAATCACCACCCCAACAGCTCCGATAAAGGGGCCGAGAAATATTACCCACGTTGGGTGCCGGGCTCTAAAGATGTTAGGGACGACGTTTGCCGTCCGCAGCTCATGAGTGTCGGCGGGTTGCATCGCTGTGTGCGCAGCGGCGAAACCGAGGCCCAACACCAGAACCACGGCCGCCAGCGCCAGCGGCGCCTTGCCTCCCCTGGCAATTACCGCACAAATCAAACCAGCGATGGCTGCCGTGACAAGAATCACGGCAAACTGCATCACGGTCCAGCGGGTGGATGCCTGGTACGACTCCGGCTTGAATGACCAATTCGGGCCCATCATTGTGTAGATGGTCATGAACGCGGCTAGTTGCAGAATAAACATCACAATGTAACCGACAATTACGGCAATGATTGATCTGGCCATTACAGCGACCCCTTCGTTGTCAATCTTTGAATTAAGCTGGATCAGTTGTAACGAGAATTCATTGTTTCAACCTATTGGGTTCGTCGCTTCAGCCTTCCACCAATTAGCACGCCGACTGCGCCGATGAATGGAAACGCAAAGGGCGCCCAGATGGGTTGTCTCGCTCTCTGCATGGCTTCCATGTTGGAAACGTCGCCCGTGCGAACCATGTTCGGCTTGGCGTTGTGAACCATAATCGTGGGAATCACCAGCAGCAGTCCGATCACCAGGACAACGACGGCGAGCCCGACGTGTGCCCTGCCGCCTTTCGCTATCGTCGCGCAGATAAAGCCCGCGAGAGTTGCGATTACCAGGTCAATGGCGATAGACAGCGCCATCCAATGATTGGAAGCGTGATACGAGCCGGGCTTGAACGCCCCGTCCGCACCCAAAACCAAATACAAGCAGGTGAAGGCGATAAACACCAGCACGAACATGAGCACGTAGCTCACGATTACAGCGATAACAGTTCTAGCCATCGTCGGGACTCCTTCGTTTTCAAACTCCGAGTGAAACTGCGAAGCGGCTTTATCATAGATCGATGCGCACTCGCAAGATTTTTCGCGGGACACTTCACTGTTTCGCGATCGCACTGCGCCCACCGCGCAGCACATACTTTTGAATCTTTCCGGTCGCAGTCTTTGGTAGTTCCTCGACAAACGTCACGCCATGTGGAGCTTTGAAGTGCGCGAGATGTGCTCGCGCAAATTCGCATAGCTCATCTTCAGTCGCGGACGCGCCGCTGCGGAGGACCACGAACGCGTACGGCGCCTCGCCCCAGCGCGGATGCGGCAAGCCCACAATCGCCGCCTCCTGCACCGCCGGGTGACGCAACAGGACGCCTTCCACTTCTACCGACGAAATGTTTTCGCCGCCGCTGATGATCACGTCCTTCAAACGATCCCGAATCTCGATATAGCCGTCGGCGTGAATCACGGCGGCGTCGCCCGTGTGAAACCAACCATCGCGCATCGCCTGTGCCGTGGCTTCCGGATCGTTGTAATAGCCGGCCATCACCGCGTTGCCACGCGCCACGATCTCACCGACCGTGGCGCCGTCGCGGGGGACTTCCATTCCCGCTTCGTCGATGACGGTGGTCTCGCCGGCAGGAATCAACTCAACGCCCTGTCTCGCTTTGATAACGGCCCGTTCGGCAATTGTAAGTCGATCGTGCTCGGCCCGTGGCTCGCAGACAGTTAGGAAAGGAGATGTTTCAGTCAGGCCGTAAATCTGTGTGACCGTCCAACCAAACTCACCTTCCAGACGTTCGATTGTCGACGCCGCCGGAGGTGCGCCGCCGGTCAATACACGCACTCCCCGCCGCGCACTTCCTCGCGCTGCTTCATCGGAATTCGCCAGACCGATCAGCACGGTGGGCGCGGCACACAGCCTGGTGATGCCTTCCTTTTGGATCAGCTCGAAAACAGTCCGCGGATCGACTTTGGCCAAACAGATGTGCGTGGCGCCGACCGCAGTGACCGTCCAAACAAACGTCCAACCATTGGCATGAAACATTGGCAACGTCCACAGATAACGATCGGCACTTGTCATCTGTTCATGCAACAGTATCCCCACCGTGTTCATGTAAGCGTTGCGATGCGTGATCATGACACCCTTGGGCCGCGAGGTAGTGCCGCTGGTGTAGTTGATCGTAAGCAAGTCACTTTCCTGAATCTCCGGCCGAGCAAAATCCGCCGCCGCCTCTGCCAGCAAAGCTTCGTAATCGAGCCAGCCCGGATGCGCGCCTGAGAGCGCAACAAAATGCTCAACCGTAGCCAGTTGCGAGCGAATGCCGTCGATGGCAGTTAGATAATCAGAGTGAGCACAAACCACCCGAGCGCCGCTGTGGTTGATCAGATAGACGAAGTCATCGGCCGCCAGTCGATAATTGACGGGCACGAGCACCGCGCCGATCTGCGGCACTGAATAGAAAGACTCGAGTTGCGCGTGAGTGTTCGGCGCAATGTAAGCGACGCGATCACCCTGGCCGACGCCCAACTGTTGCAGAGTCGCCGACCAACGATCGCATCGATCAAAAAACTTTGTATAGGTCAGCCGCAGATCGCCGTCGACGACGGCTTCACGGTCGCCGTAGAGCTTGCGCGCGCGCCGCGCAAAGTCCATCGGGGTGAGCGGAGTTTCCATATGTCGCGGCTATGCCGCCTGATGTGCGGAAAGGCTCTGCCTTTCCGATCCGAGTCATAAGTAAGGAGGCTATGCCTCCGAGAACCGAGGCGTAGCCTCGCTGAAAATCAACAGCGCGACGGTAAGGCGGAGCCTTACCGCACATCAAGCGGCAGAGCCGCAGCGCGATTCACGCGCACTCAAAGTAGCTCCCATCCCTTCCCCTTAATGTGCTAATCGCCGCCTGAAGGCGGAACTCCAAACTATGGTTTTGCCGGCCTGGCTTCCTTCGGCTTTGGTTTCGCTGCCTGATCCTTCAGGCATTGATCTGCAAGAGCCAGCGATGTCATAGCGCGCAAGGACTTCTCAGTTAGATTACTGGCGAGATACAGCGTCCCGTCAAAATCGACCTTCCCGATTTCACGGAAGGCGATCTCAGGACTAAAGCCCGGCGACTGCAAGCTGCTGTAACGGCCGAAACCCTTGCCTTCAACTCGTTGGTTCACCCTATCGCTGGAGAGATCTATCGACTCAACCCGATTGATGGTCTTAACTGCGTCACCCAGAACGGCAATTGCTCGACTGGGATCGAAGCTGCTGTAGAGATAGGCCACGGCCAACTGGGCCCGCGCTGTCACTTCCGTGTTCGGCGCTTTGGCCACTGCATTGAGCACGTCCTCCAACATTTCGCGCGCCTGAGCATCGTTCCTGGTCAGCTTCATCGATTCCGTGGCGATCCGCGAATAGAGAAACGCTCGTTGATCCAACTCGTCGACCTTTGCCGCGAGTCGGCGCGCATCATCAAGTCTCTTTTCCTTGAGCGCGCGCTGGGCCCGATTAAAATAAACGCTACTCAACAGCTTAACCCGCAAGGCGACGTCATCAATCTTAGCGGCGGCAGCTTCGATCTTCTCCAGGCTTTCCGATTCAGGCGCGTTCAGAATTGCCATCCCTATCTGGGCTTCGCGTCTGATTGCATCGGCCTGCCGGTCGGCGGTTTCAATCTGTTCGTCAAACGACTTCTTCGGCGGCGGGTCGGCCAAAGTATCACCGGTGCGCTCTTGATCTCTTTGAGTGAGCAACGCGGCGATATTTCCCTTCAACTCTTGCAGGGCAGGACTCAGATCAGGCAAGGAAGCCGCCACTTCACCCTCCAACCTGGTCAAAGCCATGAAGATCTGCGAAGCCTCCGACCAACGGTTGCCGGCGGCCGCCAGGACGGGATTCTGAACCTGGTCGCGAGCGCGCGTTAAGAGCGCCTGCACGAACAATCTTTCCAACATGGGATTTGGTTTTAATTCCACCGGCACGGTATAGATAGACCACGACGACATTTCGCCAACTTCACGATTGTGCGCAAAGGGATAAGAAGACAAATAAAGAAACTGATCCATTGGCGCCCGAGCATAGGCATTGAGAGCCGCCCGATAGAACTGGTCGGCCGCGCCTTTATCGATGTCAGAGAGCTTGAAGAGAAAATACGGCACGTAAATCGTCGCCGGATAGCTGAGGCTGCTTGTCGCGAACGAGAGCGCGGCCGCCGTATCTGAGGACAGCAGGGCGTGGGCCGTGCCCATGAGTTTTTCACCGGTATGCGCGTCCTGGTGGGTATCTTTCGCGGCCTTGTCTCGGGCTTCGTCGGCCTCCTCCTGAAGAATTTGCTTTGAAAGCTTCCCGGCCCAGACCGAATCGCGCCTCGCAATTGCCGTGATCACCGTATAGCGCTGATCCGGCACTTCGACTGTTAATCGGCCTTCGTTGCGCGGCTTGTCACCCTGCTCCTTAAAATTTCGCGCCGCTATGTCGAACGCCTCGGTAAACGTGGCGCGCGCCTTTTCCTGCTGGTAAGGCCAAATCAAATCCGCTGCTCGCAGCAGCAAGGCGATCCGGCGGACATCATTATCAAAAGTCTTACTGAAGTCGATCTGCTGTTGAATGATTGCCAGTGCGCTGTCGCGCGAGCATGATGACGACGGAGCAACTGCCTGGGCCTTCTCCTGGCTTTGGGAAGTAGCAGCAGATGCCAGGATCAATCCACAGACAACAAAAGAGGCTACGAATTTGGAAAAGATACGCATATCGGTATCAATTGAGGTCAGAGTCTGTTCATCCTGAGATTGCCTGACTCCTCCTCGCCTCGTAGAGGCGAAATGTTTATAGCACCACTTGTCCCTATTGCGCCGCTCTGTAGGAGCGGAACGTTCTTTGTAGCGCTCCTACGGAGCTCCGAACAATTACACGCTCAATCTATAAACATTTCGCTCCTACGGAGCCTCGCATTTGATTTACTGACCTGGCTGTCAACAATTGCAATGCGATCGACTTAATCAGAGCTTCCACAATATTTACGACGAGCAGACGGTGGCCCTCAAACTTTGTGCAATCAGCGGCACAATCTTTCGCGGCACGTCGATGGCTGCCTTGATATGACGCGCGTTGGTGAAGTGCCCAACCACATAGACTCCAGGCACGTTGGTCTCAAAAGTTTCGGGATCGTAGACTGGCATCTCAGTTAACTTTCCTGGCGTAGTCTCGACGCCCAAACTTTTCAGCAGAGTAAGATCGGCGTCGCTCCCAACCAGAACAAAGACGACGTCGTTGGAAATCGTCCGCTTCTCTCCGGTTTCAGTCGTCAGAGTAACTTCGTCGGCAGTAATCTCATCAATCTTCCGGTAGAGGATCACACGCAAGCGGCCTTCAGCTATCTCTCGCTCGAGCGGAGACCGCACCCAGTGTTTCATTGCGCCCGCTTTCGGATCGCGGTTCTCCCAGTCTTCGCGCCAGATGGCCATCGTGGTGCGCGCGCCTTCTTCTGACAGGAACAAGGCGGCCTCCGCGGCGCTGTTGCCGCCGCCGACGACCAGCGCTTCCTTGCGCACGTAGGGATAAGGCTCAATGAAATGATGATGAACCTTCGGTAAATCTTCGCCGGGAATATTCAGACGGCGGGGCCGGGCCATCGCGCCAATCGCGAACAGCAGCCGCCGCACCTGGTAAGTCGCTTTAGTTTCCTGATCGAGCGTGTTCAGGCTTCTGGTGTGCGCCACGAACCTGTCGGGCTCTGCATGCTCAATCGCGGTAACTTCTTCACCTGTGTTGATGCGCAGATCGGCATCCAGCACGAAATGAATGTAATGCGACAGAAGCTCTTCGCGGGTCGGTTTCTCGCGCACCGGATGCAGCGCCCCTTCACGCATCTCCAATTCATTGGGCGTTGAAAACAGCGCGCGGCCGACTGGGTACTGCCGAATCGTGTCCGCAATAGTTCCCTTCTCGATCACGAGATACGCGAGGCCTTCCCGCGCCGCCGCTTCAGCCGCAGAGAGTCCCGCCGGCCCGGCGCCGATGATTAGTAAATCTAGAAGGGGTTCGCTCATGAGTTTGTTTGATGAAGGAAAAGTTTCAGGTAAAGGCGCTAAGAAAAACAAGAGGCGCAAAGCTCTGGTTCTTCGTTTGCGCCTTTCGGCTTCGTCTTAGCGCCTTTGCGTGAAACACCAAGACACAACAGACTCCATCCTAGAATTCCAGTACGCCTCGCGCTACGACGACCGAGGTTCCACTCACGCGCACCACTTCGACCTTGCTGGGCTCACCCTTAACTTCCAGCCCAATCCGGCTGGGCCGATTGATGAAATCACCTTGCTCGATCACAAACTTGTAAATGCCTTCTACCGGATCTACCCGGGTCGCGTTGTGATAAACCAGATAACCTCCGAGCGGCCCGGCGGCACTCCCCGTCGCTGGATCTTCGCCGATGTTCTGGCCGATGAAAAATCGCGCGTGCGCACGGGCCTCGCCAATCTCGATCGTCTCCCGCGTAAACGCGTAGCAGCCGGTGCCGCCGCTCAAAACACTGTTGCCCTGAAAGAACTCGTCGAGCAGCGACTGATTCACCTTACAATTCCCCAGGTCAGCCAGCGATCGCACCGGCACCAGCAACATCGTGTTGCCGGTCGAGACTGCCTGAATCGGCAAACTCTCGTCCAAATCCTCGCGGGCCAAACCCAGAGCGCGCGCGATATGGGCCTGGTCCTGCGCGTCGTCAATCTCGCCGCGAATTTCAAACTTGCCTTGCGTCATCACGACCTGCGCGGGCTCGCCGTCTTTGAACTCGATATCGATCGGGAGCACACCAATTCCGACTTCGTGTTTGAGATGGACCCAGCCGTTGCCATTCTCAGGCAGCGGCACGACGCCTTCGCGAGCCAGGCAATTCCACGTGCCCACAATCGGATGACCTGCAAACGGCAGCTCATTACCGGGCGTAAAGATTCGCAGCCGGCGCAGAGCTTCCTCTTTTTCCGACGGCAGAACGAAAACCGTTTCCGACAAATTCATTTCGCGAGCAATCTGTTGCATCTGCTCGTCGGTGATTCCTTCGGCTTCCGGAAAAACCGCCAGCGGGTTACCGCCAAAAGCATGATCGGTGAAGACGTCGAGTTGAAAAAAGTTATAGCTGCTCAAAATTATTGCTCTCCTCTTGATACTGGGAACGCGGGCGCCCGCAATGTGCGCGCACCTCGCTTGACCACCATGACGAGGTCGGTACCGGGAGCGTAGCGACCGGGTCTCCATACTCAAGACCACTCGACCTGGGAGATTGAGACCCGGTCGCTACGCTCCCGGTACTGACCTCCCATTCCGCGGCATTATCGGAGCGGGCGGGGGCGCCCAGCTTAAAGCTCACGGGTCCACTTATCGACCTCATCCATTACGTTTTCGTAAACCTTCTCTTGCGGCACCCCCAAAGATTTCGGCACCTTGAAAGAATGATCGCCGCCCTCGATCGGGTAGAGCTTCGCGGGCAGGCGCAGTCGTTTGATCACCGAGTGAATCTCTTCGGCGGTTCCGAACGTGTCCCGTGCACCCTGCACGAACAGCATCGGGGCTTGAATATCTTTCAAATGCTCATCGCGCATTTTGTCGGGCCGGCCCGGCGGATGCAGCGGGTATCCCAGAAAAACCAAACCCGCGATGCCGTCGGGCGCGACCGCCGCAACCTGCGAAGCGATACGTCCGCCCATCGACTTGTCGCTAATCACCAGGCGATTCTTTTTCAGCTTGCGATGCGCCAGCGCTGTTTTGATTACCGCTTGATAACACGATTCAAGCCGCGCTTTTGGATCCGGAATGCTGCGCCCCTGCTCCTTATACAGAAAGTTGAAAGTCATGACATCGAATCCGCGCACGGCCAAACCGTCGGCCGCCATGCGCATGAAGCCGCTCAACTGGTCAGCGCCCGCGCCATGACCCAGCACCAGGGTTACACCCGCCTGTTGCCGCTTCGACGCTGGATAAAGCAGCGCCGTAACGCCTTCTTTTTCGTTGACCTCTACCTTGATCTCGCTGGCTTCCATCTGCAAACTCCGTGTTATCTTAATTGTGAATCCGCGGCACTCGACTGCTGATACCACAGGTGATCTCATAAGAGATCGTCCCGGCGAGTTTGCCAACTTCTTCAGCTGTGATCGACAGATCGCCGTCCCGCCCCAACAAAGTTACCTGATCGTGAAGCGACACTCCCGGCACATCCGTAACGTCGATCAGTATCAAGTCCATCGAAACGCGTCCGACCACCGGCGAGAATGTGCCACCCACAATGACGCGGCCGCGATTTGAAAGCGAGCGCCGGTAACCATCGTCGTACCCGATCGGAATCGTCGCTATCAGAGATTCGCGCGTGGTTTGAAAAGTACAGCCGTAACCCAGCCTCTCGCCCGCGCCAACCTTCTTCAAGAGCATGATCCGCGAACGCAGAGACATCACCGGAACTAATTCTCCGGCGTCGATCTGTGGCGGCAGCACGTCCCGCCGAAAGCCGTAGAGTGTTCCGCCGGGCCGCACAATATTTCCGCGCGCCTGTGGAAAGGCAAACGTCCCGGCGGAGTTCGCGGCATGAATATAACTCGGGGCAAAGCCGCGTTCGCGAAAGAGATCAACCGCCTCTTGAAATCGTTCGAGCTGACGCTTTGTGAAATCGTCCTGATCAGGATCATCGGCCGAGGCGAGATGTGTCATCAAGCCGTCAACTCGAATACTCTGGAAGCGCGATAAAGCTTCACAGAATTGCCGAATATCGTCGCCACGAATTCCCAGCCGGCCCATACCGGTATCGATCTTGACGTGAACATCGGCGACGACGCCCGCGGCGCGGGCTGCGCGATCGAGCGCTTCGATCATATCCAGCCGATAGACCACTGGAGTCAGGTTCATCTGCAAGCAAACATCTTGCTGGCCGTGCCAAAATCCGCCGAGACAAAGAATTGGTTTGGTAATCCCGGCAGATCTGAGTTCAGTTCCCTCTTCCGGCATGGCCACTCCAAACCAGTCGATACCTTCCGCTTCCAGTCGTTGCGCGCAGCGCACCGCGCCGTGCCCATAGGCATCGGCTTTGACCGCAGCCATCACGCTCACCTCACGCCCGACCCGCTCGCGGATCACGCGCAGATTTCCGGCGAGCGCGTCGAGATCGATCTCGGCCCATGTCGGGCGACCGGCGATTGTATTGTCAGTCATAGGCATTTATTGATTGGGCTAACAGTCAATCACAAATCGTCCAAACCGAGAAGTGCTCCTCTGGCGGAAGAGAGTCGGGAAGCGACCTGATAGAGAAAAGAGATTCCTGCTTTTCCCCTCTCCCATTGGGAGAGGGGCAAGGGGTGAGGGTGCGAAGCTTAGCGCGAAGTGTTTTTTATTGATCCGTCGCGTCTACCCAGAACAACATTAGATCAAACAGGTTCTCGCTCAGGCCCTCACCCCAGCCCTCTCCCAAAGGGAGAGGGAGAAGGATATTAGAATTCATCGCCACGAGCGATTCTTGGCGAGCCCTTCGAACGATCGAACCTGGACAGATAAGCACCCAGCGCGTCGCGATCAAGGTCGGCAAACTTCGCGAACTGATTCAGGAAAGCGAGATAGACGGTGTCGGTGGGGCCATTGCGTTGCTTGGCGACGATCAATTCGGCGATGTTCTTATTCTCATCAGTCTTTTGGTACTGCTCTTCGCGATAGATGAACGCCACCACGTCGGCGTCCTGTTCGATCGCGCCCGACTCGCGCAGGTCGGCGAGCTGTGGCCGGTGATCGGTGCGGTTCTCAGGCGCGCGCGATAGCTGCGAGAGCGCGACCATCGGGATGTTCAATTCCTTCGCCAGGGCTTTCAGCTCGCGCGAGATTTGCGAAACCTCCTGCTGGCGCGATTCAAAACGCCGGGACGAGCCGGACATCAATTGCAGGTAATCGACGACGATCATGTCGAGCTGCTTCTGCTCGGTCGCCAGGCGACGCGCCTTGGCGCGCATCTCGAGTACGGTGATTGCCGGCGTGTCATCTATGAAGATGCGCGCGTCGGCAAGCTTTCCCAAAGCCTTGCCCAAACGCGACCACTCTTCGTTTGACAGATAGCCGCTGCGAAACTTTTGCGCATCCACGCTCGCCTCTGAACAGAGCATGCGCATCGCCAGCGATTCAGCCGACATTTCCAACGAAAAAATGCCGACCACGGCCTTATTCTCAATCGCCGCGTACTGCGCCAGGGTCAACGCCAGACTGGTCTTGCCCATCGAAGGCCGCGCTGCGATGACGACAAGGTCCTGTTTCTGAAAGCCGGAAGTGAGCGCGTCGAGTCCGCGAAATCCCGTAGCCACGCCGGTAACCACCATGTCGCGATGCTCGACGGCTTCGGCTTTTTCCAGCACGCGTTCGGCCGGATGCTTGATATGCTCGAAACCCTGGCGAATCCGTTCATCAGCCAGCGCAAAAATCGCATGCTCGGCGTGATCCAGAATGTTCTGTGGCTCGTCTTCTTCTTCCAGGGCCTCGGCGCTGATCTTGTTGGCAACCTTGACCAAACTGCGCAGCAGAGACTTTCCCCGCACAACTTTGGCGAACTGCACGATGCTGGTGACGTGCGGCAACCCGTAGGTCAGGTTGGTTAAGAAAAGCACGCCGCCTGAAGCTTCCAGCGAGTTGTCCCGGCGCAACTCTTCAGCGATCAGAATCGGATTGATTTCAGAGCCACGCTCGAACAACGCGATCATCGCCATGAACGCGCGGCGGTGCGACGGCACGTAAAAGTCAGCGGGCTTCAGCAACTCGACGGCCTGCGCGATGAGTGTGTTGTCTAAAATGATCGCGCCGAGAATAGCGCGTTCGGTTTCGGGACTGCTGGGAAGAGGGCGCTCAAGAATCGGGTCGCGAATCGGTTCCGGTGTGGCCATTGGATAAGAACTGTAACTTCATCGCGACGGGAGCGAATCGGTTTGAAGATCAAATTGAGATTGCGGACTATACTACAAGCACAAGACAACTAAAGAACGTATCGACCACGATCTGAGTTATATCTGCGATCACGAAATTTTCTGTGACCGATCCTCTACTTTGAAAACAATTTCCGCTGAGCCTGCGTGGCAGGCGGCATATTGGTAGCCACGGGTGGAGCGCAGCGGCACCCGTGGATCTGAAGAACAAAAAGATCTGAGCCCGCTAAAGCGGGCTTGAATTCTTTGGTAACACCGACCCAGGATTCCGTTCGCTACGCTCACTCCACCCTGGGCTAAATTCTTCCGCCTGCTTCGCAGGCTCGTTGAGTGGTTTTTCCTAAGCTATTCGTTGTTTTCGGCTTCTGCTTCCGCGGCCGGCGTTTCCTTTGCCGCAGTTTCTCCACCGGTCTCCTCATCCAGCGCCGACACATCGATCTCGATCCCGCCTTCACCCAGGACGCTGACGGGCAACTGCACGGTCACTTCGCGATGCAAACGCACGGGCACCTCGTAGTTGCCGAATCGTTTGATCGGCTCGCGCAGGACAATCCGCCGCCGATCGATTTCAAAGCCTTGTGATTTCAATTCGTGCGCGATGTCCATCGACGTAACCGAACCATAGAGCACTCCCGCTTCGCCGATTTTCCGCTCAAACTTCAGCGTCAGGCTGCGCAGCGCTGCGGCTTGTAATTCTGCCGACGAGCGATCCTTGGCCTCGCGCTTTGCCAGCGCGGCGCGCTCACCCTGAATTTGCCGCATGTTGTTGGCGGTGGCTTCGACGGCAAGATTGCGCGGCAGCAGATAGTTGCGCGCATAGCCTGCCTTGACGCGCACGATCTCGCCGCGGGCGCCCAGGTTATCGATATCTTCGCGTAATAGGACTTGTTTATGTGACATTTCGATGAACTCCTTTTGGTGGCACAGACTTCAGTCTGTGGCTTCTTCCGGATCGAGAATCACAGACTTAAGTCTGTGCCACTCCACTCAGTCTGCTGCGTAAGGCAGCAACGCGATGTTGCGGGCGCGCTTGATTGCTTCGGCCAGCATGCGCTGGTGCGCGGCGCAAGCTCCCGAAATACGCCGGGGCAGAATCTTGCCGCGCTCGGGAATGTAAGACTGCAACAACTTCACATCCTTAAAGTCGATCAAATCGACCTTGTCCATGCAGAAACGGCAAATCTTCCGGCGTTGCATGCGGCGCGCGCCGCCACGGCCGGGCATTGGCCGCTCATATTCGCGTTCGAATCCATAATCGCGTTCGCGATCGCGATCTTCGTAGTTTGATGACATATTCTTTCCCTTCTATCGGCATCAACGTGAGCTTCGAATGCTTTCCAAGCCACGGATTTTTGTCTGTCGACCCAATCACGGGTCACGGCCGAGGTCGCTTAGTCGTCGGACCCGGAGACGGCCGACGTGGCAGCTGCACCGGTGCCTTTGTTCTTTGCACTGGTCCGGCGCTCCGCCTTGCGCGCGCGCCGATCTCTCAGCTTGTCCGCGCGGCGCCGATCCTCATCCACCCGAATGGTCATGTATCTGAGAATCTGATCGTTGACGCGCATGCGGCGCTCCAGCTCGGCAATTTCAGCGCCCGACCCTTCCACTTCCAGAAGCACGTAAGTGCCGTCCCGCTTGTGATTAATTTCGTAGGCCAGCTGTCGCTTTCCCATGACTTCGGTTTTGGTAATGGTGCCGCCCTGGCCGGTGATGATTTTCTGCACCGCTTCGCTCAGTCGCATCACTTCATCGTCGCCGACTGTCGGGTCGATGATGAAAACCACTTCGTACGTTCTTTTTTCCGCCAAGTCTAACCTCCTAATTGTAGAGCGACATCGCCTTCACAATGCCATCTCGCAAAACCGAGCGCACCGCATCGGCACTGCGCTCCAGAATCTCTTTCAAAGCCCGTCTTTCGGCGGACGGGAATTCATCCAGCACAAACTTCTTGGCATCGCTCACCGGATGCTCCGGCTGAATTCCGATCCGCAGGCGCATGAACTCGTCGGTCCCCAACGCCGCAATGATCGACTTCAAACCGTTGTGCCCACCGGCGCTGCCGCGCGCCCGCAAACGAATCGTGCCGAAGGGCAAGGCCAGGTCGTCGCTGATGACAATCAGCGATTTGCCGTCTTCAGATAGCTCGTCCTTCGCGATCAGACAGGCAACGGCTTCGCCGCTCAAATTCATAAAGGTCTGCGGCTTCACCAGCCTTGACCGCTGCCCTTCGATTACCCCACTGCCTGCCAGCGCGCTACATTCACGTCGCTTTATCGTGATGCCGGCGTCCGCGGCCATTTTATCAATGAGCAGGAACCCGACGTTGTGCCGCGTCCACTCGTATTCACTGCCAGGATTGCCGAGTCCGACGATTAGTTTCATTTCCGATTTTCAATTGCCGATTGCCAATTGAAACTCGCCAAGTGCCATTTCCAAACAATTAGAAATCGGCAATCGCAGATCGGCAACCTTATTACTTCTTCTCTTCCTCGCCGCCGCCTTCTTCGTCTTCCTTCTTGCCCTTGCCGATTACTTCCGGCTCGGTAGTGGCTTCGCCTTCGACTGGCGCGACCTCCACTGGCTCTTCCTTAATCACGCCGACAGTGGCGATGACGGTATCGGGAGCTTCCAGGATTTCGATCCCGGCGGGCAGCGGAATGTCTGAGACGTGCAGGACCTGGTGAACTTCAAGATTGCTGACGTCGACTTCAAGGTGCTCGGGAATTTCACGCGGCTCGCAACGAATTTCAACTTCGCGCACGATCTGCTCGAGCATTCCCGCCTGTTCGCGCACACCGATCGATTCCCCGACCAGACGCAGCGGCACGGTCGCTTCGATCTTCTCGCCCTTTACCAGGCGTTTGAAATCGGCGTGAATCAAGCGCATTTTCACCGGATGAATCTGCCGATCGGCGAACATCACCTCGGCGGCTTCGACACCTTCAACGTCGAGCGTGAAGATCGTGTTTCGTCCCGTATCGGATCGCAGGATGGCCGCCAGATCTCGCAACTCAACCAGCGCCGACACAGCCTCGCCCGCGCCCCCATACATACTCACCGGCACCTGACCGTTACGGCGCGCTCGCCGCGAATCATTTTTCCCACGACCGTCGCGCCGGACGGCGCGGACCACGATGTCTTTTTTCTCCGCCATGATTGCTCTCCCTGAAGTGGCACAGACTTCAGTCTGTGATTACGCGTGGGAAAATCACAGACTGAAGTCTGTGCCACGAAATCCTACTCAAATTGTGTTTGCTGAAAGCTGAGGGCTGACGGCTACTTAGCTTTCAGTGTTTGCCCTTCGTCTAACTGCGCCAACGGCCCAGTCCTTTATACAAAGAGCGAAGAGACGCTGGTCTCTTCATGGATCGACTTGATCGCTTTCGCCAAAAGAGGCGCAATACTTAAGACCTTAATGTTCTTCAATTCCGCTGCTTTTGCGTTCAGCGGAATCGTGTTCGTCACAACGATCTGCTCAATTCCCGAGTTCGCCAGATGCTGTGCGGCACGTCCAGACAGTACCGGATGTGTGAAGCACGCGTCAACACGAGCGGCTCCCGCTTGCTTCAAAGCCAATGAAACCTTGGTTAACGAACCGCCCGTATCGCACATATCGTCAACGATCAGGCAGTTGCGGCCTTCGACGTCGCCCACCACGTTCATCACTTCGGCCACGTTCGGCTTCTCGCGACGCTTGTCACACAGCGCCAGCTCGGCATCCAGCCGCTTGGCGTATGCCCGCGCGCGTTCGGCGCCACCCGTATCCGGCGCCACGACCGTCAAATTCGGGAGCGGCCGCTCCTGATAGTAACGAATCATAACCGACGCCGCATACAAGTGATCCACCGGAATATCAAAGAACCCCTGAATCTGGGCAGCGTGTAAATCGATCGTAAGAATGCGATCTGCTCCGGCGGTTGTCAGCAGATTCGCGACCATCTTAGCCGCGATGGGTACGCGCGGGCGATCCTTCTTATCAGACCGGCCGTAACCGTAATACGGCAGGACCGCCGTGAGACGCTCGGCTGATGAACGACGAAACGCGTCGAGCATCACCAGCATCTCCATCAGGTACGCGTCGGTCGGCGGGCAGGTCGGCTGGACGATGAACACGTCAGTGCCGCGAACATTCTCTTCGACCTGGAAATTAAACTCGCCGTCGGAAAAGCGCGCGGCCGTCGCCTTTCCCAGGTCCAAACCCAGTTCATGACAAATCTCTTCGGCCAGGGCCCGATGGGCAGTGCCCGAGAAGACTTTGATGCCGCCGGTGGTGCTCATAAATGTCCGACAAGCCGTTAGCTTGTCGTTATCCCGCAAATCGAGTTTGACACTCTTGACTTGTCGAACTTAGATATCGACCACCCACTGACGACAAACTGAAGTTTGTCGGACATTAAGAATTGGCTGGGGCGGAAGGATTCGAACCTACGAATGCCGGATCCAAAGACCGGTGCCTTACCACTTGGCGACGCCCCAACATTATCGGCCCACGTCATCGGCCCCAAAGATCAACTGGCGAAGATTTCCGCCGCTTCGCCCAACGCGCTGCGATAGACGCTGCGCCCGACCGTTCTACAAGGAAAGACGCGCCAACCAGCCTCGAGTTCGATCACCTGAATGGCGCGTGCTTGCGCATCCCTGCTGTCAAAAATCCCAAATACTGCCGAGCCGCTGCCGGCCAACAAGGCCGCTTCCGCACCCGCCTTCATGAGCGCGACCTTCGCTCGCTCGATTTCCGGTTCCAGCTCAAACACCACCGGCTCAAAATCGTTCTGCAGACCTTTATGATCAAAACTGTCAGAAATCGCCGCCCGTTCCGAACTAGAAAGAATAGTTTTGGCTGTATCGCTTGTCAAGGAACGAGCTTTAAGCGATTTGTACGCGTCTGCGGTCGCGATACTCGCATTAGGTTTGAGCACCAGCAAGAACTGATCAGGTAAGTCACGCAACGGCGCCAGATCGTCACCGATGCCTACTCCCCGCGCAGTACCGCCGCGAAAGAAAAAAGGCACATCGGCCCCCAGACCGCGCGCGATCTTAAGAAGGTCCTGCGGTTGCGCACTCACCTCCCACAGATGTGATAGAGCTAGTAACATCACGGCCGCATCAGAGGACCCGCCACCCAATCCTGCCTGCGCGGGGATTCGCTTCTCCAAACGTATGCGGACGCCCTTGCCCGGCGCCGATCGAACGTGCAGAGCTTTCGCGGCGCGATAGACAAGATTACCGTCGCCCTCAGGTAACGATGAATCGTCGCATGACAAAATGATCTCGGGGCTTTCAATGACAGTCAGCGTAATCGTGTCGTGCAGGCTGATCGTTTGCAGAATTGTGACGATCTCGTGATAGCCATCCGGGCGCTGGCCAAGAACACGCAGGCTGAGATTGATTTTGGCAAAGGCCGGAAGTGTGAGCGTTGAGCGGGACATAAGGCACAATTAGATATGGATCAAAGGTCTAAACGCAAAGAACGCAAAGGATCTCGCAAAGGTACGCAAAAGAAATATCCTTACCGTCCTTTGCGTACCTTTGCGAGATCCTTTGTGTCCTTTGCGTTAAATCGCTTTCTAACCTGCGACACCGGCGCGTTTGGCTAACGCACGCGCCTCGCGATTAGCATCTTCAAGCACGGAGGCTTCATTCATCGTCATCAACTCACGGTCTCGCATCAAAACTTGCCCTTCAACTATTGTCGTGCGCACGTCTGACGCAACAGCCGAATAAACTAAGGCCGAAATGACATCTCGCTGCGGGCTGGAATGAAGTTGATCGAGATTGACCACAATCACGTCCGCGCGCTTTCCTACTTCCAGACTGCCGATTTCCTTTTCCAGACCCAGGGCCTGCGCGCCATCGATCGTCGCCATGCGCAAGACGCGCGCGGCCGGCAGAACCTCTGGTCCGTGAGCCAGCTTCTGCAACAACGCGGCCGTGCGCATCTCCGTGAACATATCGAGGCGATTGTTACACGCAGCACCGTCGGCACCCAGCGAAACCGGAATCTTCCTCGCCAGCATTTCGGCGATGCGCGCCAATCCCGATCCCAGTTTCAGGTTCGACGACGGGCAATGCGCCACATTAGTCTTCGTGCGCGCCAGGGTTTCCATTTCTTCAGTGTCGAGATGGACGCAGTGCGCGAGCAACACGTGCGCGCCCGAGATTCCCAGGGAATCAAGATAAGCCACGTTGCGCCGGCCGGTCTCGCTCTCGACCAGCTCGCATTCTTTTTTGTTTTCGGAAGCATGCGTGTGAATCATCACCTGATGCTTCTTTGAAAGTTTAGAAACTTCACCCAGGAGCTCGCGCGTGCAGCTAATCGCAAAGCGAGGAGCAAAGCAACAGCGCACCCGGCCATCGGAGCTGCCGTGCCATTTTTCAATCAGCGCCACTGATTCGCGAATCGATTGCTGCGTCTCTTCATGGAGCTCGCCGGGGACGTCGTCGCCTTTGTCCATCATGCACTTGCCGACCGTGGCGCGGAAGCCGGTTTCGGTGACGACGCGCAAAACCTCTTCGGTGTGCCTGACGGTTTCCATAGTGAGCGCACACGTGGTGCCACCGCTAATCAATTCCGCGACTCCCAACTGCGCCGAGGCGCGAATCGATTCGGCCGTGTGCGCCGCTTCCATCGGCCAAACGCGCTGCTTCAGCCAATCGATCAGCGCCAGATCGTCAGCCGCGCCGCGAAACAAGGTCTGACAAAGATGCACGTGCGTCTGCACAAAGCCCGGCAACACCGCACAACCATTCGCGTCGATGGTCTCATCCGCCTTAACCCTGATTTGGTCAGCGATGACAGCAATGCGTCCATCACGAATCAGCACATCGCCGCGCACGATGAAATCGTTTTCATCCATCGTTACTACAGTCCCGCCCTTGATAAGGATTGAGTTGGTCATTGATTTGATGGCCGGGCGGATTATGCGAGGATCACTGTAGACCTGTAAAGGAGTTTTGCCATCAAACCGGGAACTGCCTGTCGAAATCTCTGTGCCTGCCAATCCAAACCCAAATCCACGTATCATCTGGAAATCGCTGCGCTACGGCGCGGTAATCCCTCGTAACGCGGACAGACCAAAAGCGCGGATCAGAGCGCATTCGTTCAAGTTGGAGCGATGGATGTGCGGTATTCTGTTGGAATTTCTTGTAAGCCGCGCGGGCTGCGATCCGAACCTCCTCCGGCAGCGCCCAGTAAAGCTTCCAGAAGTGGCTTGTTCCTCTGGAGGTCACGGACGTTTCTCAAAGTCACTATCTTTGATTTTAGGAAATTGCCCAGGTTGGGTTTTGAATCTAGTCTCTATCTGGTCCCCGAGAGTTGAGAGCGCGGCCCGCGGTCGTTCGTCATTGATGATCCGCTGCCAAACGAGATCTCCGCGCAATTCCGGCAGAATGAAAGGCAGATCTTCCGCCAGCCGTTCGCGCTCGCTGGGAGGTAATGCTTTGATGGCTGCTTCGATTTCGGAAACTGTACTCATAAGTCTCATTATCCCAAGTCTAACATGATCTTTGGACGATCCGCACAGTTGCTTAGACAACTAGAGGAGCAGAGAGTTCGGGTGCTGGATAGAACAAATTGAAGCGATGAAAATTCTTCTTCATTATCGTGACGATCCATTTCGGATTTCGCGAACTGTAAGCAAACGTCTTAGCTGTTGCGATTAAACGCCGATTCACCTCTTTGACTAACTCTGACTTCGCTGGCACATAACCGGGTCGTACGTTACGGAAACTCCCGATAAGCACAACGCGCGAAGAGACGGGAAATGTCAGCTCCGAGTACGGCTTTGTAAAACCGACGCCACCTTTAAGAGAGTGAACAGGATTATCTCCAGTCACAAACCTATCATCATCCGATGCAACGAAAAGCTGCCAGGTCATGCGGAGAATGGCCGCACGAACGTCTGGCATGTCAGCCTCTACGATAGTTCGGAGTTCCATCTCGCGAGGCATGCCATTGCACTTGTAGCTATCGAGTAAGGTGCGACCATCCGCAAGATTGTTCTGCAGGACGGCAATAGTTTCTTCGTCTGATGGATCCACGCGCGAGAGAGCATTCGCAAACAGGTCTTCGAGGTTCGCCTTTTCAGCTTCAACAACGCTAGGAAATTGGTCAGCGACGAGATCCTTGCGAGCCGGAACCCGTCGCGTCATGAGCGTCATATACTTGGCGAAGACCTGACGATCAGAATCTGTTATGGTCTGTTGATTCCGAATCTTTTCGAAAACAACATTTGCCGGTTTTTCAAGTTGCTCAAGTGCGTTTTCATAGGTATTAAAATCTGTAGTGCCGTCGGTGCGGGTGTAGGCATATTCTCCTAACGCGGCTCCCGCCTTCGAGAGCGGAATGCGCACTGGATTGTATTTCCTTCGATTGTTCAAGCCCGGACTATAGTCCCTGAGTCGGCGATATTCCCAGATGTGTGAAGAATCTGCTTCACAGGCAAAGCCTTTCAAGTAGAGACGGGGTAGAAAGTGTTGATTGTACTTCTCCTGCATGCCAACGCGTTCTCAAGATTCTTACCTAACTCCCAGTAGCTGCTGACGCAGCCTTTACCTTCGCTACTTCTTCTCAGCCGCTGCTGCCGCGGCTTTCTTCTGTTCCACCGGCGCTGCTTCCGCCGTAACTTCGCCACGCACCGGCATGCCCAGCGCGCGCCGCACGTCATTCTCAATTCGCTTCAGCACTTCCGGTTGATCTTTCAAAGTCTGCTTCGCGTTCTCGCGGCCCTGGCCCAGGCGCTCACCTTTGTAAGAAAACCATGCGCCGCTTTTTTCGACTACACGGTTGTTGGAAGCGAGGTCCAGCAGATCGCCTTCGCGGGAAATACCTTCGCCATACATGATGTCGAACTCGCACTCGCGGAACGGCGGCGCGACCTTGTTCTTCGCGACTTTGACCCTGGTCCGGTTGCCGACGACACGATCGCCGTCTTTGATGGCGCCGATGCGCCGAATGTCGAGCCGCAGAGTCGCATAAAACTTCAGCGCCCGGCCGCCCGTGGTCGTTTCGGGACTACCGAACATCACGCCGATCTTTTCGCGGATCTGATTGATGAAGATGAAACAGGTGCCCGACTGCGCCACGATCGCCGTCAGTTTGCGCAGCGCCTGGGACATCAGGCGCGCCTGCAAACCCGGCAGCGAGTCACCCATCTCTCCATCCAGTTCAGCGCGCGGCACCAGCGCTGCTACCGAATCAATCACGATCACATCAACGCCATTCGAACGCACCAGAGCTTCGGCGATTTCCAAAGCCTGCTCGCCTGAGTCAGGTTGTGAAATCAGCAGGTCGTCGATGTTCACGCCCAGGTTGCCGGCATAGTCGGCGTCCATCGCGTGCTCGGCGTCGATGTAAGCGGCCACGCCGCCGGCTTTCTGAGCTTCGGCCACGATGTGCAGCGCGAGCGTGGTCTTGCCGGAGCTTTCCGGGCCATAGATCTCGCAGATGCGTCCCCGCGGCACCCCGCCGACACCCACCGCCGCGTCCAGCGACAGAGAAGTCGTGGAAATCGCCGGGATATCCGAGATCTCACGCTCGCCTAGACGCATGATCGATCCCTTGCCAAATCTCTTTTCAATGTTGAGCAGCGCGGCTTCGATGGCGCGGCTGCGTTCTGCAATTCGGTCTTCAGGCATAACGGGCATCTCTTTCTTCTGCTCCTCTTTATTTTAGTCGCGTCTCGGGGCATCCCAAAAGTTTAGGGACCGAGGATAACACAACTCAAGCGAGAATGGAACAGAGTTTCACCGATGAAACGGTTATTTTATCCGGAGGGTTTAGGGTTTATTCAGCTTGCGGCCCGGCAGCCCTCTCCGCCGGGTGAGGCGCTCCGCGCCATCAAAACTCACAAAAAAGAACGGGTTAGGATACCGCAAGATTCTGAGGCCGTCGAGCATGTTCTGATCGACCAATGAACTAATTACAAGAGAGCTAGTTAGAGCCCGTTGCAATTATCACATCGTGCGCCAAACGAGGCCCAAGCCCGACCGTCAGGGAGGGCTCAGGATTCCAGCGGCGAGTAAGTGAGCCCTCCCTCACGGTCGGGCTAGTGCCGCTTAACCCGAAATCAATCGACGCGCAAAGCGTCCGACCCGAGTGACGCAGTCTTCGTGAGAGGAAGCCTGCTCGATTTCTCTAACGATCGCTGAACCCACTACCGCGGCAGCGGCGTAGCGCCAGACATCAGAGACATGTTCAGATGTTGAGATCCCGAACCCGACGGCGACAGGCAAGTCTGAAAAGCGGCGCACCCGACCAACGAGTTTCTCGGCTTCCGCGCTCATCTCATCGCGCGCACCCGTGATGCCGGCGCGCGACACGGCATAGATGAAACCGCTGGCGCGCTCGGCGACCATTTGCAGACGCTCGTCAGTCGAAGTCGGAGCCACCAAAAAGATCAGGTCGAGATCATGCGCACGCAAGACTGACGCAAACTCGCCGGCTTCTTCCGGAACCAAATCTGTAACCAACATTCCGTCCACTCCAGACTCCTTCGCCGCGCGCGCGAGCGCCTCGTAGGCCGGGAGCGCGGACGTCCCGTCCGCTTTAGTCACGCCGAATTGCAACAACGGATTGAAGTAACTGAACAGAATAATCGGAACGTCGGTTCGCGTACGCGCCTCGGCGACGGTTTCCAGGATTTCGGCAATTCCAAAGTCATGCCGGAGGGCGCGTTCCGAAGCGCGTTGAATCACCGGTCCGTCGGCCATCGGATCGGTAAAGGGCACGCCTAGCTCGATCAATGTCGCGCCGGCGTTGGCCAGCTCAATAATTAGATCATGAGTTATGTTGAGATCCGGATCGCCGGCGGTGATGAAGGGAATGAAGCCGCGACGGTGGTCGCGCTTGAGGTTCCCAAATGTCTGGGTGATTCGACTCAAAGAAGTTTTTACCACAGAGGGCACAGAGGATTTCTCCACACCCTTCTCTGTGGTCCTCCGTGTCCTCTGTGGTTATTCTTTCAAACTCCCGCGAACGGTGTCGATGTCTTTATCACCACGTCCGGACAAATTAACGATTACGACTTCATCCGGCTTCATCTCGCTCGCCACTTTCAAACCCTGCGCTATTGCGTGCGCCGACTCGAGCGCCGGAATTATTCCTTCCAACTTCGACAACGTCTGAAAAGCCTCCAGTGCTTCGCCGTCGGAAACTGAAGTGTATTCGACCCGACCTTCATCGTGGAGAAACGCATGCTCGGGGCCGATTGAAGGATAATCGAGCCCGGCGGAGATCGAATGCGTCGTAGCTATCTGCCCCCGTTCATCCTGGAGCACGTAACTCATCGTGCCCTGCAAAACGCCCGGACGTCCGCCACCGGCTGCGTTGAATCGCGCCGCGTGTTCGCCCAGAGCGTTACCGGTGCCGCCGGCTTCGACGCCAATCATCCGCACCGCGTCGTCGCCCAGGAACCGATAGAACAGACCGATGGAGTTCGACCCGCCGCCCACACACGCGATCAGACAATCAGGCAAACGGCCTTCGTGCTCTAAAATCTGCTCGCGCCCTTCAGTGCCAATCACGCTTTGAAAATCGCGAACCATCAAAGGATAAGGATGCGGGCCGAGGGCGCTGCCGAGTAAATAATAAGTGTCCGCCACGTTCGTCACCCAGTCGCGCAGTGCTTCGTTAATTGCATCTTTCAGCGTGCGCGATCCCGAATCGACTGCGCGCACCTCCGCGCCGAGCAGTTGCATGCGAAAGACATTCACTTCCTGCCGCCGCATATCTTCCGAACCCATGTACACGACGCATGGCAAACCAAACAGCGCGCACACCGTCGCTGTCGCCACGCCGTGCTGACCTGCGCCGGTCTCGGCGATGATCCGTGTTTTGCTCATGCGGCGGGCCAGCAGAATCTGGCCCAGGGTGTTATTGATTTTGTGCGCGCCGGTGTGCAAAAGATCTTCGCGCTTTAAATAGATGCGCGCGCCGCCGGCGTGCTCAGTCAAACGACTGGCTAAGAAAAGCGGCGTCGGACGCCCCGCATAATCTCGCAACAGCCGATCGAGTTCCGTTTGAAAACTCTCGTCGGCGCGCGCGGCTTCATACGCTCTGGTTAATTCTTCGAGCGGCGCCATCAGAGTCTCAGGCACAAAGCGGCCGCCGTAACGGCCCCAATGTCCGAGGAAATCAGGTTGAGTGATTGGTTTCATCTGCGGGTTTAGAAAAATACCACTTCCGTTTAGACGGCGGACTTGTCCGCCGCACCCAGTCCCAGCCGGACAAGTCCGGCTTCTAAACGGTTGTCAAGGTGCCGGCAGGATGCCGGCGTTCCGCAGGCAAGATGCCTGCGCTCCAGTCTTCAAGGGTTCTTATTGACCTTATGCGTCGAGTGCACCCGTCCCGGCGATTGTGATCCGCGCGCATCGTCGACCACGACGCGGTTCTCGCTCCGGTACAGGGTCAGACGATTACCGTCAGTAGTTCCCTGCTTGTCGTCTTCGACGTGCGCTGGATTGCCTTTCAGCACGGCCACGTCATCGACATTCGTGTACTGGCACCAATCTCCGGTGCCGCGCTTGCCCGGCTGAATCAAAACGACGTCATGCTGGGCAATCGTGCGCTCGACCTCATTGCCATTCTTCTGTAAGTAGACATCGGCGACGCCGGAAGTCATTCGATCGACGCCTTGCTTGATGTCTACGTTGTTTTCATAGTGCAGCAGGCGATCCGGATCGGAATATTTCATGTACTCCGCCGTGGCGAAAACCGGAACGACCGCAGTTGAGCTGCCCGTTTTTTGTTTCGCCTGGTAGAGCGCGCTCTGCACGTGGCCGCGTCCTTCCATCTGCTTCTGTTCGCGATACAAAACGATCTGGTCGGCGCGCACAAAGTTATCGTCCTGCCACATACGCGCGTTGCCGCTATAGGTAGCCATGCCGGAATCGTGATGGAGTTCAGCCCGATCGCCCAGCAGGTAAACAGGACTCTTCGCTTTTTGAAAAGGAGCCGCGCCGTTCGTCTGTTCCTGACTGTAATACGTGGTCTTGACCTTTCCACGGCAGGTCGAAATGTGCGTGGCATTGTTGGCATCAATCTCGACCGCATTGGTCCGCGCGCGCGAATCCCAAACCGTCGGGTCGCCGCCGCGCAGGCGCACAGTTTCGTCGGATGCGTTGTAAGAAATCGCATTCGCGATTCCGTTGCGATCATTTTCGTTGAACTTGGCATCGCCGGTGGCGTCAACTTTGTCGACGTCCTGGGTTTCGCGAACAAAGAGCGCATTCATTTTCTGGGCCGTCAAAGTCTGAGTGCCGTGCTTTTCGTTCGGCTGAAACGGATCAAAGACGGCTTTGGCCCCGCCGGTGGCGGTGCAATTGCGCGCGATGTTCCCGCTCTCAAAGAAATCGCAATCGAAACGAGGCGCAGTCAGCGTTTTCTTATCCGACTTCGCTGTTTTCTGCACCGGCTCGACATAAAGCTCGGCATTGCCGACGGCTTCAGCTTTGTCCAAATCTTTGCCAGTCGCGCGCCAGCTCATCTTGATCGCATCGGCGGTCAAGCGCTTGCTGGCGCTCTTCGGATCGTTCGCGCGCGATTTGGGCGCAGAGAGCGTAACCACCGACCGCCCGTCAGCGCGCATTTCTTTCAGCAGGCTTTTGTCGCCCAGGGCCTGGAACGTCAACTCGAGACCGTTCGCGCCGGTGAGCTGCATGTCGGAGTCCGCGTTGAGTGTTTGCGCACGAATGTCACGCGAACCGTAGGCGCGCTGCAAACGCTGGTCGTCGTCGAGAAAGAAATCCATGTCGACCGAATGCGCTTCGGCCGCGTGCCCCAATTCCATCGAACGCAGGTAAGAATTGCCGCGCATCTCGATCTTTTGCAGTTTCTTTTTCTCGTTGAGGATCGCGGTGAGGTTGTCGCCGCTCATAATGTCCTGATCCTGCTCGGCGGTGGCGCCGCCGGAGAAAGTCAGATGCATTGTGCTCTGCTCAAAGACCCCCTGTGCGGCGTGGATCGTAATCGGCTTGGCGCGGGAGCCTTTCAACTTCGAAGGTTTGGCGTTTTTGGTTTTGGGATCCTCGAATGCGGCGGGCAGTATGGTGACCTCGACCTGGCTGCGCAGTTCCATGCGCTTCTTCTCGTTATCCACCAGCGCGCCGACTGAGCGGCCGGAAACATTTTCGCGTTCGAAGGTAATCAGCGAAGACGTTTCAGCTATTTTTGAATCCTGGTGATAGATGAGCGAATCCGTTTTTACTTTCAAAGCTTCGTGCGTTTCGATTTGCACGTTGCCGTTGAACTGGCCCGATCCGCTGTCCTGATCATAGATGGCGCGGTCGGCTGTGATCTGATCGGGCTTGTCGCCCTTTTCGGGAAACACCTGCAGGTTGACCGTCTCAAGTTCATGATGGCCATCCGCATATGAGACATCGCGCGCGGCCCGCAGCCAAAGATACAAACGATCCTTTTTGGTAATGCGGCGTTCGTAACCGTCGATGATGCCGGTGATTTCTTTTGACAGCGCGGGTGCTTCCGACTTCAAACGAAACGGCGTGTTGTTGCGCATCTTGTAGTAAGACACGCCGACAAAAATCCCTCCGCCAATCAGCAGCAACAGCGCCAGCCCCCGCGCGATTGCCGGCACGCGGGCGCGCATGTCAACCGCGGTGATTCGTTTTTTTCGCGTTACTGCCTGCATAGTTCCTTGAGCGCGCGAAGTGCGCGACAGCATAAAGCCTGGGGTGGAGCGAAGCGGAGCCCCAGGATCGATTCGAGCATTAAGGAAGAGCCCGCGAAGCGCGGCGACAGTTTGTGCATCATCAGAAAATCATAAGGTTCTTAGGCTGCCGCACGCTTCGCGCGCTCTGATCTCGTATTGGTCATCAACCTGGGGTTCCGCTCCGCTCCACCCCAGGCTTTATGCTTTCACCCGCTTCGCGGGTTTTGGAAACGACCTTCAAGTCCTTCACGTTCAACTGCAACCTGATATCTCCCTGCCAGCGGTTGGCTTCCAATTCGTATGCTAGATCGATTCGCTCGTTGGCCTTTGGCGTTTGCTCGACTTCCTCTACGCCGCGCCACCAGATCGCTTCCATCGGGTGATTGTCGTTGCCCGCCACGCGGAGTTTTAGATGCTGCTCCTTAATGATCTGGGGCTCGCTCAGAACGCGAAACCCACGAGTCGCGAAAACCGGGCGCGGATTGCCGGCGCCAAACGGCTCGAGCGCGCTCAGATCCTGCGAAAGCTGAAACCCGAGCTCTGGCGCAGCCACCTCAGCATCGATCGCCACCACCGGCTCCATATCCTCTTCAGTCAAACACGAGGCTGCATGTTCATTCAAGCGGCGGCGGAATTCCGGGATGTGTTCGCGGCGGATCGCCAGCCCCGCCGCGTGCGAGTGCCCGCCGAACTTGTCCAGCAGATCGCGGCAGACGGTGAGGCCGTTAAAGAGATGATAGGCTTCGATGCTGCGCGCCGAGCCGTGGCCCACGTCGCCGTCGAGCGAGATGACCACGCACGGCCGGTTTAGTTTTTCGGCGATCTTGGACGCGGCCAAGCCGATCACACCCCGATGCCATCCGTCGCCGGCGATCACTGCGGCATGCGTCTGCGCCGCTCGTGCAGCGCCGCCCTCAAATTCTTCAATCGCGCGATTAAAGATTTCTCTTTGTGCGTCCTTACGCTCGCTATTGCGCTGGTCCAGATGCTCGGCCAGACGCCGGGCTTCAGCTTTCTCTTTCGCTTCGAATAATTCTATTACCGCCCGCGCCGCATCCATCCGGCCCGCCGCATTGATCCGCGGTCCGATGCGAAAGCCGAGATCGTAAGCGGTCATTTCACCGTCGTCGCCGCACCCGGCGATATCGATCAACGCGCGCAGTCCCGGATTCACCGCGCGCGGCAAATCCGCCAGACCTAACGCGACAATGACGCGATTCTCGCCTACCAGCTTGGCGACATCGGCAACCGTGCCGATGGCCACCATCTTTAGAAAGCCCGGCACCTGCGCTTCTCGTCCACGTTCGCGGAACAGCGCATGAATCAGTTTGAAAGCGACACCGACGCCGGCGAGATTCTTATCCGGATAGTCGCATCCGTTCTGGTTAGGATTAAGGACCGCCAGCGCCGGCGGCGATCCTTCATCGGCGTCGGGCAGATGGTGATCGGTGACGATGATGTCCAGTCCATTCGCGCGCGCCCAATGCAGCGGCTCGTGCGCGGTGATGCCGCAATCGACACTAACGACCAGCTTGTAACCGTCACTGACAGCCTTTTCTAACCCCGCCTGCTGAATGCCATAGCCTTCGGTGAAACGATGCGGCACGTGATAACCAACCGTGCCCCCCAACATCCGGAACGCCCGCAGCAAAACCGCCGTGCCCGTCGTGCCATCAACATCATAGTCGCCGTAAATCATGATTGGTTCCTGATTGTCGATCGCCTGCAGCAGACGCTTAACCGCTTCTGACATGCCGCGCATCAGGAATGGATCGTGAAGTTGAGCCAGACTGGGGTTGAGAAAAGCTCGGGCGGAATCGAGTTCGTTATGCCCGCGCGCGACGAGCAAGCCGGCGACAATTGGCGAGACGCCGAGGGCCATCGCCAGCTCTGCGCTCGAGACTGGATCAGGTTCGCGCACTATCCAGCGCTTAGAGGAACGTTTAGCGCTCATTACGGTGGGAGTTTACTTGTTGTGGAGCGGAAGAGCTATCGGAAACTATCGGGTGGAGGAGGTAGCGCAGGAAATACACTAAACGCAAAGGACGCAAAGGTCATCGCAATGGAACGCGAAGGAAATCTTTGCGTCCCTTTGCGAAAACCTTCGCGTCCCTTTGCGTTTTAATTCTTTGTGGTAAACCGCTCACAGCGGACTAATACGTCCACTGAAAAGCATGATCAGGATCGCGACGCCCACAATCAGACGATACCCGATGAAAACTCCCGTCGTATGCGTGCGCAGATAACGCAGCAAGAACCAGATCGACGCATATCCCACGACCGCGGAAACAACGGTGCCGACCGCCAAAGTCGTCAGACTGCCGTGGGGCAAAAGGTGCAGCGCTTGTTTCAATTCCAACAAACCGCTGGCGGCGATCGCCGGCATCGATAGCAGAAATGAAAACCGGGC
The DNA here is from genome assembly GCA_038210455.1 of Pyrinomonadales bacterium. GTDB lineage: Bacteria > Acidobacteriota > Blastocatellia > Pyrinomonadales > Pyrinomonadaceae > UBA11740. Next base: position 176,666 of record JBBQWP010000004.1, read on the forward strand.
CGCGGTCTCGCGTGTCTCGCCGACAAACAGACCAGCCATGATCGTCGAGCCCGAACGGCTCGAGCCGGGAATCAGCGCCAGGCATTGCGCGAAACCAACCGCGAGCGCGTCGCCTACTCCCAACTCCTCCATGCGCCGCTGTTTCTTGCCGACCGCCTCGGCGATTGCCAGGAACACCGCCACGACAATCATCATTGTCGCGATCACCCAAAGATTTTTGGTGAACGTCCCCTCAATCTGTTTTTTGAAAGCGAGACCAACCAGCGCCACCGGAAGCGACCCGATAATTACCAGCCAGCCGAGCCAGGCGTCGTGCGAAAGCCGGCCGCCCTGTTTGGTGCGATTAAAGTGATCACGCCGGCCGCCTTTCAGCAACATCAAATGGTCATAAACAAAGGCCCGCGTAATATTCCAGATGTCGCGGATGAAATATAGAACGACCGCGACCAGCGTCCCGAGTTGGACCACCGCAATTGACGCGGTCAGTTGTTCCGGAGTCAGCGTCAGATTCATCACCCGGCTGGCCAGCACCAGATGCGCCGTCGAACTAATGGGGATGAATTCAGTCAGACCCTGGATAATGCCCAGCAGAATGGCTTGGAGAAGAGTCATGTCGGATTTTTGATTTTAGATTTTTGGATTTGAGATCTGAGATTCGTTATTCAAAGCCCGCGACCCCTCGACTTAAATAGCAAATCTAAGATAGCAAATCTAAAACCCAAAATCCTCTATTCGCGAAACGAATTCCTGACCGCAATCCAGTCGTACATAAAGTTTGGCATAATCATTCCGGCACGCACGATCGTGGCTAGCTGCCAGGGAAACGCGTAGGACTTCTTGCGCTTCTCGATGGCGCCGATAATCTTGCCAACCGCGAAATCAAGTTCCATCAAGTACGGCATCTGTGCTCGTCGTCCGGCGGTCAATGGAGTCTTGATAAATCCGGGATGGATGATGGTTACATCAACACCTCTGCCGATCAAGTCAATGCGCACGCTCTCAAAGAAAGCCGACAAAGAAGCCTTGCTGGCGCAGTAGGCCGCTGACTTGCGCAAGCCGCGATACGCCGACAGACTCGAGATCGCTACGAGCTGGCCGCTCCCGCGCTGCACCATTTCGGGCAACACCGCGGCGACGCTGTTCACCGCACCCATCACATTCACACTGAGAAGCTTCGCGACGTCTTCCGGCGCGAGCTCAGTAGCGTCAGTGGTCGCTCCCATGCCCGCGTTGGCAATCAAGACGTCGATCTTTCCAAATTCGTCGCGCAGGCGATCTGCGGCGGCCTTGACCGCTGTCGCATCACGCACGTCGGCTGGTAAGAGCAGGGTGCGCGACGAAGATGACCCACTAGAGCCGTTCGAAGCGTGTGCAGTGTCCTCGGCGACCTCGAGTAGCCGAGGTGACGGCTCGGTGGCAGCAGGTCGATCGGTAGAGCGTCTCCCGCCAACCGCTGCGGCGGCGGCTTTCGGCGCGGCGACACCTCGCGCCAACAGCCCAAGCTTCGCGCCGCGGCGCGCTAATTCAATTGCGAGTCCGCGCCCGATGCCCGAAGATGCGCCAGTAATTAAGACTACTTTGTCAGACCAATCCATAACGTCCATCAGCCGAAACGTGCTCCGCTATTAAGAATCTTCAAGAGGTCTACGCTCCAGAATGCCTAAGATATCTGACGCTGGGCGCAGGTTACACCTTCAAGAAAACAAATAAAAGCCCTCAGTTTGCGTAATCTGTGGATTATATTTGCTGGATCACGGGCACAATGACCGGACGGGCTCCGGTTTCCTTCTGAATGAACCGCTTGAGTTCGATGCGGAGATGCTCTTTCAACAACGACAGGTCCGCGAGGGTTTGTTTCGAGGCGCCGGCGAGGGCAGCGGACACGATCTGCTGCGCGTCCTTCACCAGTTGTTTCGAACCTTCATAGCTGGAAACTTGCGCCTTGCGATTTGAACCGTTGCCGTTGGTTGATTCAAACCCACGCACTCCCTGCGCGATGATTTGCGCCGGCCCTTCCAACTCTCCGGTCTGACCATCGATGTTCACAACGAGGGTAACCATGCCTTCGTAAGCCATCTTCTTTCGCTCGCGCACGGTCTCGTAATCGATCTCTTCAAATCCCGAATCATCGATGAAGGTGCGGCCGATCTCGCGCCGGTCGATGACTGCGGCGCGCTCCCCATCCAATTCCAGCACGTCGCCGTTTTCGATCAGGATGATATTCGCTTCGGGAAAGCCCAGATGGTTTTTGACGAACTCTTTGTGGCGAAACAGCATGCGATACTCGCCGTGAATCGGCACCAGGAACTTGGGCCGCACGGCCTCCGTCATGATGCGAATGTCTTCCTGCGAAGCGTGGCCGCTGACGTGAATCAAACGGCGCTTCTCTTCGATGATGTTGGCGCCCTTCTTGTAGATAAAACCAATCAGCCGGGAAATGGCGCGTTCGTTGCCGGGAATGATCCGCGCCGAAAGCACCACCGTATCGGTTTCTTCGATTGTCAGGCCTTTGTAGATCTGCGTGGCCATCTGGTAGAGCGCAGCCCGTGGCTCGGCTTGTGAGCCGGTAACCAGGAAGACAACCTCGTTATCGGGCATGTGCTTCGTGTCATTGACCGAAACCAGCAAGCCATCATGAATGTCGAGAAAGCCAAGTCGATCCGCGATCTCGACATTCTTCTGCATCGATCGGCCCAGCACACAGACCTTCCGACCGAACTGCTGCGCGACATCAAACACGATCTGAAGGCGATGGATCGAAGACGCGAACGCGGCGACGATGATGCGGCCCTTCGCTTCGCCAAAGATTTCTTCAAAGGCCGGAATGACGGCGCGTTCTGATGGAGTCCGGCCCGGAACCGTCGCGTTCGTGGAATCCGAAAGCAGTGCCAGCACGCCTTCTTGTCCGTAGCGTCGCAGGGTCCGCAAATCAATCGGCTCGCCGATCACCGGCGTCTCGTCGACTTTGTAATCACCCGTGTGAATGATCGTCCCCACCGGCGTCTTGATCGCCAGAGAGAAACAATCGATGAGCGAATGCGAGGCGCGGATAAATTCGATGGCGAAGGATCCGATCGTGACTACGTCGCGCGGCTCGACGCGATGCAACATCACGTCGCCGAGAAGGTTGTGCTCATCCAGCTTGCTTTCGGCCAGCCCCAGAGTGAAACGCGACGCGTAAACGGGCACATTGAATTTTTTCAGGATGTAAGGCAGCGCGCCCAGATGATCTTCGTGGCCGTGCGTAAGGATGATCGCCGTGATGCTGTCGCGATATTGTTCAAGTACGTCAAAATCCGGAATGCAGACATCGACGCCATAGACGCTCTCTTCGGGAAAGCCCATGCCCGCATCGACAACGATCATCTCGTCGCCAAAACGCAGCAGCGTGCAATTCATCCCAAACTCGCCGATGCCGCCGAGGGGGATGATTTCTAGGACATTAGACACTTATCGTTGTTACTCAACTCTCTAGAGGGGCTGGCTGTTGGAGTATAGCATGCAAACTCTACCACAGCGGCTGGGGCAGAGCGCCAAAGGCGCGAAATGTAAAAGCCTGGGCCAACGGCCCAGGACTCACGGAAGAGATCCCATTCGAGCTCTGAAGGAGCGACATAAGCAGCATCGCGATAATTCGCTTTCTACGACGCTCTATTTCGCGCCTTCAGCGCTTCCACATGGTGGTCTAAACACTAATCTGGGGCGTTGCCGCAGGCTTCTGCTTTGCGCGCCTTTGGAGCTTAACGGAACTTTCTTCACCCTAACACAGCTTCTGTCTGTGCTATATTTTTGGAATGAACGAAGATATGGTCAGAATTGATTGCACCTCGCGACCGACATCAGGCTCTCGCGGAATATGCAACTCAACATGCGCGAACTCACACCGATTTCGACGAGGCTCTCGAGGCTGCGTCGATTGAACATTTGCTTAGCGACGCCCTCCCTGACGGTCGGGCTACTGCCCCGAACAACTCTCAAAAATCGTGATGAGAACACTCCTATTGATTGCTTCCCTGCTCGCGTTTTGCTCACCCGCAACGTTCGCTCAATCCCCCGAATTCACCGAACCGTGGAAGAATCCGAAAGTAGCTCTCGCAATCGATCCTTATGAAAGAAACGATATCGATTGGGAACAACTCGCGACCGACAAGCGCGTGGTGGCGATCATTCATCGCGCCACCATCGGAGATCGCGCGGACCGCAAGTACGCCGAGCGCCGCGACGAAGCGAAGAAGCGCGGTTACAAGTGGGGGGCTTATCATTTGGGCAAACCCGGCGATCCGATTAAGCAAGCCGACTTTTTTCTGAACACCGCTAAGCCAGCCCCAGACGAATTGATTGCCCTCGATCTGGAAAGTGTGGATGCGACGAAGCACATGAGCTTCGCAGAGGCCCGGGTATTCATCAAACGCATCAAAGAAAAAACTGGACGCTACCCATTGATCTATGCCAACAATGAAGTGGCGAAAGCGATTTCGGATCAGTACGGCGCGGACGAAGTCTTCGCAAAGACGCGTTTGTGGTATGCGCGCTTCAAAAAGAAAGTGACAGACTTTCCAGCGGGCACCTGGAAGACCTACACGGTCTGGCAATTCTCGAGTGAACAGAATTGCAGCCCGGCAAATCGGGGCGCTTGTCTCTACACAGTTCCCGGTACCGAATACGACATGGATGTAGACGTATACAACGGGACGATTGAAGAGTTGAGAAGTAAGTGGCCGTTTGATAATTGACTTGTGGAGTGCGGTGACTTGTCACCGCTTTCGAAAGCACCGACTAGTCGGCGCACTCCAAAAGTCGCCTCCCGCACACTTCTCCGCTAAACTGAACTCACCATGCCCGACATGCTGGTAAATCTGCTGAAGTTGCCGTCGCTCGATCGCTTGAATGACGAAGGCGTCAACCTCCGCCGCGCCCAACCTTTTGAGATCACTCCGGTGCGCGACTTCATCGAAAGGAATTTTTCCGTCGCCTGGGCCGATGAGATTTCAGTCGGCTTTGCCAACAAGCCGGTTTCAGTCGTCATCGCGACGCGCGCGAGTAGAGTGATTGGTTTCGCCGGGTACGAATGCACGCGCAAAGCGTTCTTTGGCCCAACCGGCGTGATCGAAAGCGAGCGCGGCCGGGGCATCGGCACGGCGCTTTTGATTGCGAGCTTGTGGGGGTTACGCGAGCTTGGTTACGTCTATGCCGTCATAGGCGGCGCGGGGCCGACTGAGTTTTATGAGAGAGCTGTTGGCGCAATTGTGATTCCCGACAGCGAGCCGGGAATCTACGTTGATCTTTTGAAATGAGCCAGGCTCAACGGGATTATCAACGCCAAGGGTGCAAAGGTTCCCGCAAAGGTACGCAGAGTCTTTGCGTTCCTTGGCGAAATCCTCTGCGTTCCTTTGCGTTGAAATTAACTATCGAAACAAACCAGCATGAATAGAACTGAAGATCTGCCGTTAAGACAGCCAAAGACGATCAAAGCATCACGCCCGCCCGGACCGAAGGGCTCGCCCATCATGGGCGTCATGCGCGACTTCAATCGCGATCAACTCGACTTCATCGAACGCACTCGCGAGGAGTTTGGCGATATTGTCTGGATGCGTTTCCTCTATGTGCCGGCCCTCTTTCTCTATCACCCCGACGAAGTTGAATACGTGCTCGTAACCAATGCGAAGAACTTCATCAAGTCGATGTCGCTGCGCTCAAATTTCTTTCAGCGTCTGGTCGGCAACGGTTTGCTCACCAGTCAGGGTGAAGAGTGGAAGCGCCAGCGCCGCCTATCGCAACCGGCCTTTCATCGTGAGCGCGTCGAGTCATACGGCCAGGTCATGGTCGATTACACGAAACGCCTAACGGCGAAATGGAATGAAGGAGAGAGCCGCGACATTCACCCGGACATGATGCGTCTGACGCTCGAGATCGTAGTCCAGTGCTTGTTCAGCGCGGACGTTTCGACCGACGTCGATGAAGTGGGCGCGACTTTGAAAGAATTGGTGAAGCCGTTCGCAGCGCAGGCGACGCTCGGATGGATCCTGAATAATCGTCTACCGACGCCGGCCCACCTACGCTTTCATGCGCTAGCCAAAAAGATCGATAAGGTCGTGTACCGAATCATCTCCGAACACCGCGCGATGGGTGGAGACAAGGGTGATTTGCTTTCAATGCTGCTGGCGGCGCGCGATGAAGACGGCAGCCAGATGAGCGATCGACAATTGCGCGACGAAGTGATGACGTTGTTTCTCGCCGGACACGAAACGACCGCATTGACGCTCGCCTGGTCCTGGTTTCTGCTGGGCAAACACCCGGAAGCTGAGCAGAAATTTCACGCAGAGTTGGACGAAGTGCTCGGTGGGCGCGAACCAACCATGGCCGATCTGTCGCGACTGAAATACACCGAGCAGATTGCCAAAGAGTGCATGCGCCTGTACCCACCGGCGTACGGCCTGGGCCGCGAAGCGATTAATGATTGCGAAATCGGCGGCTATCGCGTGCCAAAGGGAACGCAGGTGTTCATGTTTCAGTGGGCCACCCAGCGCGACGCACGCTTTTATGATCAGCCCAATGAATTTCGTCCTGAGCGCTGGACCAAAGATTTTATTGAGCACTTGCCGAAATACGCCTACTTCCCTTTCGGCGGCGGGCCGAGAGTTTGCATCGGCGCCTCGTTCGCGATGATGGAAATCATTCTGTGCCTGGCGACGATTGGACAGAAGTTTCGTTTGGAACTTGATCAAGATCATGCGGTCAGCATTTACCCGGCGATGTCTTTGCGACCGAAGGACGGGATTAAGGTTATAGTGAGAGATCGACAATCTGAGTAAAGCTACTCTTGGTAGCTCAGAATTGCTCGTCTTACTCTCTAATTATCATTTCATGAAAAGCCGCCGACGGGGATATCATGGGCACGGAGATAAAAGCTAATGTCTGTTTCGACAGAAACCCTCTTGCGTCAGCTGCTCGAACTCCCGGTAAATGATCGCGCGGCGCTCGTGGAAAGCAGCCTCGATAAGCCCGACCCTATGCTCGACGCTTTATGGCTTAAGGAAGCTGAAAGCCGGCTTGCCGCCTATCGGTCTGGAGAGCTTGGCGCCGTTGACGCTGGCGAAGTTTTCGCTGAGTGTTCAAGGACCTAAGCATGTCACCATTATTTAGCTTCGGGATCTCCTGTCTGGCACTGGTGGTATCAGGAATCACAGCGTGGCTTACCTTTTTTCGCAAGGGCGAACTCGTAATGACACAGCCCACCGTCGTGTTTTTCGGTCCAGATGGATCTAGGTTCGATAGCGACAAAAACAAGATCTATCTCCGCACACTGCTCTACAGTACGGCAAAACGAGGACAGGTACTTGAGAGTCTTCATGTCTCTCTACAGCGCAACGAATCGAAACAGAATTTTAATATTTGGGTCTATGGTGAGAAGGGAAATCTAAAAAGAGGAAGCGGTCTGTTTGTAGCACAAGGGGGAGTTACATTCGATCATCATTTCTTATTGCCAGAAGATGGCGCTAACTTCCAGTTTCTTTCGGGGACCTACAGGCTAGTTGTCTTCGCCAAACTGGTTGGCGAGGGAACACCAAAGGAACTGATGTCCATAGCTCTAACCATCAGTGAGTCTCAAGCTTCACAGTTATCTGAGCCCAATACCGGGATTTACTATGATTGGGGACCGGACCAGCAAGCCTACCATTCGCATATTGACAGAAAACCGGACCAAGAACCCAGCATTGAAGAGCTACTGGAGCTTGTGGTCAGCAAAAGGATCTAGACAGAGAACACACGCGGCCTACGTTTCCGGGCAACGCTGTAGTTCGATACCAGCTTCTGATAGATTCGGTAAAGATAGTGGCATATGGCATCGGAACTAGACTTGGACTTTGATTGGGACGAAGACAAAGCCGCCGCTAACGTCAGGAAGCATGGAATCAGTTTTGAGGAAGCCAAGACAGTATTTGGTGACCCTTTTTCGGTGACGATTGATGACCCGGCGCATTCAGCAAATGAATATCGATTTGTTGACATCGGCACATCTGGTTCGGGAATGATTTTGGCGGTGGCTTATGCCGAACGAGGGCGGATGATTCGCCTTATCAGTTGTCGTAAAGCGACCAGGGTGGAACGGAAAATATATGAAGAAAGAAAAGAGTTCTAAAGGACGGCAGCAAGCGAATGATGAGATGCGGCCCGAATATGATTTTCGGGGCGGAGTGCGTGGCAAACACCATCAAGCTTATCGGCGAGGGCATACGGTCACGATACACAAGACCGATGGCTCGACAGTGGTGCAGCACTTCAAACTCGAAGATGGCGCGGTCATGTTAGAGCCAGACGTGAGGGCCTATTTCCCTGATTCAGACGCCGTGAACAGCGCTTTACGTTGCTTGATTCCATTGCTGCCACCAAAACCCAAAGCAAAGGCGCGAGTCTAACTTGCCGGCAAGAGTTGCCGCCATGACACTCACCTCAAACCAACTCTCCGCATCCGCGCCACGACGCAAGCGCCTCGTGAAAATCTGCGAGTCGTTTCCTGAAGTCATAATCGACCCAGCCGGCGAAGGACATATCGCCTTTCGCATTCGCAAGCGGATCTTTGCCTATTACCTTTTCGACCATCATGGGGACGGCATGATCGCATTCACCTGCAAGTCGAGCCTGAACGAACAACGCCGTTTGATCAAAGATGATCCGACCAGCTTCTTTGTGCCCGCTTACCTTGGCTCGAAAGGCTGGATTGCGATTCGACTGGATCTTGATGAAGTGGATTGGGACACTGTCACGGAACTCGCACGCCGCGCGTATCAGGAAACAGCGCCGAGGAAATTGGCAGCCATAATCGAATAGGTCGGAGAGAGGACTGTCCGTTCCGCAAAGCGAGCGCAATACGCTCGGGCCACTAGAAAGCAAAGACGGTAAAGAACCGTTCGCGGTAGGGAGCGAGTTTTTGGATTGACTCCCTTCTCCCGTTGGGAGAAGGGCTGGGGACGAGGGCGCGAAGCGTACGCCGGCGAATGTCCTTTTATTAGGGTCGTATTTATCGAGGACACCTGAAGTCAAAAGGGAACCACTCTCAATCCCTCACCCCAGCCCTCTCCCAATGGGAGAGCGAGTTCAAGCGCATTCACCTCCCAGCTAAACCAGCGCGTTAACCAAGAGCGCCCATTCTTCCAACTCAAAAGTCTCAGCCCGGCGCAGCGGCGGAAGGGACGCGTCGCACAAGACGATGCTGGCGCCGCCTCTCTTCTTTAATAATTCCTGGATCGGCGCCGGAGCATCACGCAGGTTGTTGAGGATCGTCTTGCGACGCTGGGCGAAACCCGCGCTGACGAGTTGCCACAACAACGCTTCGTCTTTCACCTCGATCGCGATTCTTGGACGGACGCGCAAGTTCACGACGGTGCTCCAGACTTTAGGCGCGGGTCGAAAGGCCTGCGGCGCTACGTCGAATAGTTTTTCAGCTTCACAGTAAGCTTCGACCAGAACTGAAAGGTAGCCGCGTTCAGACGTGTCAGCGGCCGCGGTGATCCGATCGACGACCTCGCGTTGCAGCATCAACGTCATCTCGCTAATGCAGCTTCTTTGATCGATCAGTCTCTGCAGCACCGCGGTGGCAATGTTGTAAGGAAGATTCGCGACCACGCGCGCGCTGGGCGCGGGCGCAATCGCCGCGCAGAAATCGGTGGTTAAAGCGTCAGCTTCGATCAGATCAAGATTCGTGGCGCCCGCAAACTTTTCGCGCAGAGAGGGTACGAGATCGCGATCGAATTCGATGGCCACCAGCCGTCCGGTCTTTTCCAACAGCCGAGTAGTCAACGCGCCGCTGCCGGGACCGATCTCGATAATCGTCTCATCAGCGCGCGGTGACACGGCGGCGATGATGCGATCGACCACCCCGCGATCGATGAGAAAGTTCTGACCAAAACGGCGTTTGGCGTTCGTCATAGGCGTTGCGAACGTGAGCCCTCCCTCACGGTCGGGCTACTGCCCCGTTGGTTTGGCTGGATAGCCCGTGACCTCAATGTCGCGGCCGCGGCGCTCAATTGAGACGTTTTCGAGTTGCCTGGCGTCGGCGATCTTCTCAGCGCCGTCGCCGCCAATCGCTGAGGGCGCATCCTGGCCTCCGATGATCATCGGCGCGATGAAAAACGTGATCTTGTTCACCAATCCGGCGTCAAGCAGCAGACCCGCGAGAATCGGTCCGCCTTCAACCAGAACACTTTGAATCGATCGCGCTCCCAGTGTTTCAAGCACGCTCGAAAGCTCGAGAGCTGAACCCTCCTGGCTAATGACTTCCACGCCACGCGAGAGCAAAGCGCTAACAATCTCGGGGTCGGAATCTCCATGCACAAAGATGAGCACGGGCGCGGCAGCGGTGGTCTGCGCGAGTTGCGATTCAGGCGAGATGCGCAAGTACTGTTCAATCACCACCCGCACGATCGGCCGCCGTCTCTGTTTACCTGAGCGATCGGTCAGCAGCGGATCATCCGTGCGGGCAGTCCGGCCACCAACCATGATCGCGTCGTACTGGTGCCGCAACTCATGCACCCGCGCGCGTGCTTCCTCGCTCGTGATCCAGCGCGAATCGCCGCCAAACGTCGCGACCTTGCCGTCGAGTGACACCGCCAGCTTCAGGTGAACGAAAGGCCGCGTCGTGCGCATGAAATGAATGTAGGCTTCGTTGAGTCGGGCCGCTTCGTCAGCCATTAGACCAACACTGACTTCGATGCCGGCTTCACGCAGGTGAGCAAAACCACGACCAGAGACTTTGGGATTTGGATCTTCGATCGGAGCGACGACGCGTTTGATTCCGGCCTTGATCAGCGCATCGGTGCAGGGTTGGGTGCGGCCCTGATGCGCATGCGGTTCGAGTGAGACATACGCAGTGCCGCCGCGCGCGCGTTCGCCCGCTTGTTCGAGCGCGGCCGTCTCGGCATGCTTCACCTGTTCGTAAAGGTAGAAGCCTTCGCCGACGACTTGACCCTCCGGATCAACGATCACGGTGCCGACCAAAGGACCAGGACTAACCTGACCAGTGCCACGCGCTGCAAGCTCAAGCGCGCGAGTCATCATCTGGCGATCTGTTTCAGTGAATTGTTCCAATAGGTTTGCCAAGCCGCAGAGCGGCGAAATGTTTATAGCACCTCAGCGGGTAAATAGAGGTCGCTCCATAGGAGCGCGATGTTCTCCGCACAAACAAGAATGACAAGGGGCATCGCAGCTATAAACATTTCGTGCCTAACGGCACGAAGTCGACGGAACTCGACCCATTCAAACAGGTCATGAGTCAGCTTCAATTGAAAAGACTATCGACGTATTGCTCTGGATTGAACACCACCAGATCGTCGACCTGCTCGCCAATTCCTGCATACCGAATCGGCAGCCCCAGTTCTTTCGCAATCGCCACGGCGATGCCGCCTTTGGCGGTGCCGTCGAGTTTAGTCAGGACGATGCCCGTCACGCCGGCGACCTTCAGAAACTGTCGTGCCTGCTCTAATCCGTTCTGTCCAGTGACTGCGTCGACGACCAGAAGCGTTTCGTGGGGCGCGCCTTCAACTTCGCGGCCCGCCACGCGCTTCATCTTTTCCAATTCAGCCATCAGGTTCGATTTGTTGTGCAGACGGCCTGCCGTGTCCACGATCAGCACATCTGAGCCACGAGCCTTTGCTGCCTTCATTGAGTCGAACAAGACGGCGGCCGGGTCAGTGCCCTGCTTCTGTTGAATCAAAGGAACGCCCGTGCGCTCAGCCCAGATCGCCAGTTGATCGCTCGCGGCCGCGCGAAACGTATCGGCCGCGCAAATCAGAACATCATTGCCTTCGGCTTTGATTCTCTGCGCCAGCTTACCAATAGTAGTCGTTTTCCCGACGCCGTTAACGCCGACGATCATCATCACGTACGGAGCGATGTCTATGGGCACGCTCGTTTCAGAGGCAACGCCGCCCTGCTCAGACGCATGGAGGATTGCCAGGAGTTCAGACTTGATCGCCTGCTTCAACTTTTCGATGTCGTCGATCTCTTTGCGGCTGATCCCGCGGCGCACCGTTTCCAGCACGTGCATCGTGGTCGGCACTCCGATGTCGGCGGCGATCAAAGCTTCTTCGAGTTCATCGAGAAGTTCGGCGTCAATCTTTTTGCCGCCGGCAAAGACCGTATCGATTTTGTCGGAAAGCGACTCGCGCGTCGCCGCCACGGCCCGGCGAAAGCGCGCTGAAAGTTCCTGCTCGAGCGCAGCTTCCTGTGCCTGCAGTTGCTCGATCGAGAGATCGAGTCCGAGGACTGAAGTCTGCCAGGGAGTGTTCGATGCTTTCTGAGACGAAGCCTGTTCAGGTTCGATCACGGCTACCTGAGCCGGCTGAGGTTCAAGCTTACTTTCAGTTCCAGTCTGAGTTTCCGCGCGTTCACTAGCCGCGCGACTCAAACCAAGTGAAACAAATTCATCCTTTTTCCTGCGCCAAAAGGCCATTAAGACTCCACTCTATCGAACTCAATTAAGAATTGGCGTCGATTATAAACCGAAAGCGGCACATCACTGCAAAAGCGACGCGCCGCGATTAGACGAATAATTTAGGGTTGAAACTTCAGTAAGCGCGTGAAGAGGTATCTTTCGACGCGTAGCGTCGACCTGAGTTTAGCTCGGCGTTTCAACGCCGGGAGGGATCAACCTGAGCAGCTGCGTCGCATAACGACGGCTGAAAACGATGGGGTCAACCGTCGCTACGCGACGACAGAAATATGACTCGACCTATTTCTCCCGGCGTTGAAACGCCGGGCTAAATTCAGACTGCCGCTACGCGGCACTCCCACTTAATTGGAGGTTAACTCTCTGAAGCTTGAACTCTGAACTCTTTAACTTACTGCAAGTAGTGAATCTGGAGTCGGTGGACCGGGTAAAGCCGGCAAAGGGTTGCTCGGCCGCGGCGACTGCTGTCGATTTACCCGCGTCACGCCCGGGCGAATCTTTCCGGCTTCGCACGCGGCGATGAAGGCAGCCACTACGCGCGCGTCGTAACGAGTGCCGACAAAACTCTTGAGCCGCGTCAGGGCCGCTTCAAGATCCATCGCGCGCTGATAAGGCCGTTCGGTGGTCATCGCGTCAAACGTATCCGCGACCGAAACAATGCGCGCCTGCATCGGGATCTCGTCGCCCTTCAGACGTTGCGGATAACCCTCTCCATTGATCATCTCGTGATGCATGTACATGCCTGGGAGAAAATCGCGCATCGCCGGAATCTGCGACATGATCTTGTAGCCCTTCTGCGGGTGCGTCTTCATGATTTCAAACTCTTCATCGGTGAGAGCCGATGGTTTTTTCAAGACGCTATCGTCGATGCTGATCTTGCCGACGTCGTGGAGCAAGGCGCTAATCCTGATTCTTTCGATTTCGTTGTCCGGCAGACCCAGGCCCTGAGCAACGGCGACAGAAAAGCGCGAGACGCGTTCAGAGTGACCACGAGTATAAGGGTCTTTGCCGTCGATTGCTGCGGCCAGCGCTTTGACCGTGCCCAGAAAGAGTTCGTGGTTTTCGGCGGCAGACCGTTGCAGATCGCCGACAAAACTTTCTATCCGATCAGTCATCTGGTTGAAAGATGATCCCAACTCTGCCAGTTCTGTCCGGCCCACGACTTTTACGCGCTGCGAAAAATCTCCCGCAGCAATGCGCTGCGCGCCGGCGGCCAACTCTCGTACCGGCCGGGTCAACTTCTCAGCGAAATAGAAGCCAAAGATCAACGCCAGCGCTGCCGCGAGCAGACTGATGAATAGTGTCTGCGCGCGCATTTCGCTGACTGAGGCCAAGGCCGCGGCTTCGTCCTGAATCGCGATGACCCCGAGCAGAGAGTTCGAGTCAAGCTCAACCGTCGCGTAAGAACCCAACATGGGCGTGGTGCGGCCGTCATGATCGAGCGTGAATGGCGCCAGCGCCGATTGCACCTGCGCGCCAGTCTCCAGCCAATCCTGCACGACTTTCAGATCGGTCATCGGACGTTCGGAAAAAGCTATCGAGGCATCGGGATGGGCCACAGCCCTTCCGTTCTGATCGACAACGAAAACGACGGGTAAGCCGGCATCGAGTAATTCGCGCGCGCTCTTTGAAGATGATTGCTGAACTGCTTTGAAAACTTCCTGAAAGGAAACAACAGCTACCACTGCGGCAACGATTTCATCACCATTCATTACGGGCGCGGCGATGGTCAGCGCCATTTCCTGACCGGAGCGAATGATCTGCGGCCGGCCGATGATCACTCCGCGTCCACTCATGCGCGCCAGGACATCGCTGACTCGATGATCAACCTCGTCACGCTTGATCAAGTCCGGCTGAAATGCACGATGCACCTCGCCTTTAACGGGACAGATTGCCAGAGCGATCAAGTTCGGATCATCCTGTAGAGTTCTCTGGAGGCGGGCGTCGTAACCGGCATCCGTCAGCAAACGGATGCCGCCGGCGATTTCAAATGCGCGCGCAACTCCGCTGACCACGTCGCGATAACGCTGGCCGTACAGTTCAATCTGTCTGGCTTTGTCGCGCACTAACTGAGCCTGATAGCGTCCCTCAATCGCGCGTAATTCGTCGGCGCTTCGACGAGATAGCAACGTGCCCGAAAGTGCAAGCGGCAAGAGGCCCACCAGCAACAGCACTGCCAGCACGACATAAAGAAGACGGACTCTGTGAAGGGCTTCGAACACGAAAGTTCTGGAGAGTGAAGAGAAACGAGGTGAGACCCGGTTTCAGCTTGAGGGCACGGCCCTGACCTCGAACAGCCGCAGCCTTAGGCTAGAGTAGTTGGTCTGCGTCCTCAGTGTCAACCACTTTGGCCCATTTTTAACTGCTGAAATACTTAAGTTAAGCGGAGCTGGCTGGGCTAGTTCACAGGTTTTGTTCCCAGCTCCGGTTGAAAACTCTTCAAGAATGCGTCTCCCTACCGGGCTCCGAGCTTTCGTGCGATACTTTTGCCGACTTGGGAGCGAGGGACCGCGTCTAAAGGATTGACCACGCGAGTTGTTGCGCGTGACATGTGGGTGCGGCATCGCAGAGCCGGAGCGAGCACGAACCAGTTGGAAACGGCCTCAAACGACGAGCAGGTAGTGGAACGCGCCTTATCGGGCGACCCCGAGGCGTTCGGGGAGATTGTGCGCCGTTGGGAGCGACGCATCTTCGCTCTGGCCTTTGGCATGCTGGGTCGCGAAGAAGATGCGCGCGATGCGACCCAGGAAACTTTTCTCGCCGCGTTTCGAAACCTGCGCGGCTTTCGGGGCGAGGCCAAGGTTTCGTCGTGGCTGCATCGCATCGCAGTCAACCAGTGCATAACCCGGCAGCGGCGCGCAAAAGTGCGCGGCGAAACGGCGCTGGAGGACGAGGCCGAGAAGAACGCGGCAGTGTTTGCTCTACCGCTGGATGTGTCGCCCGCGCGCAGGGCGGAAAAGGTTGAGCGGAGTGTTGCTGTTAGGCGGGCGATCGGTTCACTACCGCCGGATTTGCGACAGGTGGTGGTGATGAAAGAGTTCGAGGAACTGACGTTCCAGCAAATATCGGAGGTGCTGGAGCTGCCGCTGAGCACAGTCAAGAGCCGGCTATACACGGCGCTGCGGCAATTGCAGATGCGCCTGCAAAAATTCGGCGGGTAGGTTGCGCGAATTGATCGAGACGGGGCAGTAGCCCGACCGTGAGGGAGGGCTTTAATGGTGCGGCGCCGAGCCCCTCCCTGACGGTCGGGCTACTGCCCCGGGATTGAGAGGTAGTTGAAATGCCAAATCTTAACGAACGGCCAGCTTGTCATCGAGCAGAAGACCTGGTCACTTATCTTTACGGCGAAGCCAGTGAAGTTGACGCCAAAGACTTTACCGGTCACCTGCAACAGTGCGACGCTTGCCGCAGTGAGTTTGGAGTCTTCCAACAGGTGCACGATTCGATCCTCGTGTGGCGCAACGAAGCACTCGGATCATCGTTCAGCCCGGCCGCAGTTCCAGTAGAGAGTGCGGTTGCCCCCAATCATTTCGTGCAACACGAGCGAAAACTTACAGGCTTCGCCGCGTTGCGCGAATTCTTCAGCGTATCGCCCCTGTGGTTGCGCGCCGCGACGGGTTTTGCTGCCTTGCTGCTTTGCGTACTGGGTGTGCTGACGATTTCGCGTTCATTGAATCGGCCGGCGCCGGTTGCGCTGAGAGAACCGGTTAAGTCTGTGGATCCGACCAAAGAACCAAAGTATAGTCAGCAGGACTTTGATACCGCCGTACAAAAGCGAGTTGACGAAATTGCGCGCGTCAAGAGCCAGCAAACTTCGGCGAAGGGCAATGACGCCTCGACGGCTAACAAGTCGGCGAACCTGGAAAGCCAGCCTCAACTCGCGATCAATCGGGTTCCGACGAAAGTTGTCCGGCCCCGGGGGCTGACCAGGCAAGAGCGAGTGCAGTTGGCCGCCGATCTGCGGCTGATACCGAGAGACGAGGACGAGTTGCCTTTTGGATTGTCGGACGAGCCCAATCAGTAAATGTGTCCGACAAACTTTAGTTTGTCGTTGACGCTGCTTGAGCGCAGAAGTGAATGGAAACGGTGTAATCATGAATCGAAAAACAAACATACGAAGCAGGCGGATTCTTTTCCTTACGGTTCTGCTGCTGGCGATCGTTGGGGTCCAGGCCAGAGCGCAAACCCCCACGTCACAGAATCAGGTTGAGCCGGCGCAGTCACAGCCGCCAGCCGGCCAGGCTGCGCAGCTTCCAGACTTTGCGCCGCTGAGTCTGTCTCCCGATCAGATCCAAAAGATCCGCGGCATCTACGCGGACCTGAAGGACCAGCGACAAGCAGCGAACGTGAAACTGCGTCAGGCCCAGAGGGCGCTGGCAGTTGCGGTCGAGTCTCCAACTTCGAATGAAGCTTTGATTGAGCAGCGTTCGCATGAGCTGGCCGACGCACAGGCGGCCACGATTCGGGTCCGTTCATTGACTGAGGCGCGAGTCCTTCAGGTATTGACGCCCGACCAGCGCATTAAACTAAGAGAGATGCGTCAGCGAAATCAGGCCCTGCGCCGTGAGGGCAATCAACAGCAACCTCCCGCCAATCTGCTGCGCCCGCGTCAGCAAAAGCTGCAACGCAATGCGAACCTGCCTAATCAGCGAAAGGGTCCAAGAGCAGCGCCGAAGCGTTAAAGCTGTCGTTCCGAAAGGACTCGTAAAGCCGGCCCGGGGATACCGGGCCGGCTTTCGTATCTCGCAAAGTCGCCTCAAACGCGATTAAACCTTGACGTAAACGGTTGGTTTTGCGCATCATAGGCCGCTCTATTGAATTTGGCTTGCACCGCAGTGACGCTTTCGCGCAGTCGTTGAAGACATCCCATGCGCCTCTGCAGCCTCGGTTATTTCTCTACCGAAAAGCAGCGGTGACCGCGGTTAGCGAGCAGCCTTCTTATCGTCGCCGAGTTTCGGATGAACATATTTACGCGTCTTCTGTTTGAACTCCAGGAAATGTCCCTGCTCGCGGCCCGCGCCGCGGGTGGCCTATTCAAAAGGCCCCGTTACGTTCCCGAGACGTTCGCGCAGATGGACAGCATCGGCGTCGGATCGTTGACGATTATTATTCTTACCGGCTTCTTTACGGGCGGCGTGCTGTCGCTGCAAACGTACCAAACTCTCGCGTCATACGGGGCGACCGATCAACTCGGATACCTGGTTTCAATTTCGCTGGTGAGAGAACTCGGCCCGGTGTTGTGCGCTTTGATGGTCACCGGGCGCGTGGTTTCCGCGATCTCCGCCGAGTTGGGCTCGATGGTGGTTTCCGAACAGGTAGACGCGATGCGGGCGCTGGGGACCGACCCCATTCGCAAGCTGGTGGCGCCGCGCTTGATAGCGCTGATTGTGACGTTGCCGCTTTTGACTTTAATAGCCGATGTGATGGGCATCACCGGCGGTTGGGTCGTCTCAACCTTTCTCTTCGGTTTGCCTTCGTCAACGTTCTTGAATTCGGTGCGCGACGGCATTACGACCGATGACATAATCGGCGGCATCCTTAAGCCTTTGGTCTTCGCTTTCCTGATGGGTACAATTGCCTGTCATAAAGGGCTGAAGACTGAAGGCGGTACGGTCGGCGTGGGCCGTTCGACTACCTCAGCCGTGGTAACGGCGTCGATCATAGTGATCGTCGCGGACTTTATCCTGGCGAGGGCTTTGCAGCTTATTTTGGGCACCCAGATATGATGACTCAGACTTCAATTGACCGCCCCGAAGACAAAGGGCAGGACCTTCAGGTCAGCCATGAGGCTGCCGAATCGACGTTTCGTGAAGTTGACGATTCCGAACGGGCCATTCCGGCGATCGAGTTTCGCGATGTCACGATGATTTTCGACGACCGCAAGATTCTGAACAACCTCAGCTTCAAGGTGATGAAGGGCGAGACCAAAATCATTCTCGGCGGCTCCGGCTGTGGCAAGTCGACGACCATCAAGTTAGTGCTCGGCCTGATCAAGCCTGATAGCGGGCAAATCCTGGTCGACGGTGAAGACATAACCAACTATGGCGAAGCCGAAATGATGAAGGTGCGCAAAAAGATCGGCATGATTTTCCAGGAAGGCGCGCTGTTTGATTCGCTTTCCGTTTACGACAATGTCGCGTTCAAGCTGCACGAACAGGGCGTGCCCGAAGCAGACGTCGAAAACGAGGTGCGCCGAATGCTGCGCTTCGTCAATCTCGAAGAGGCCATCGATAAGATGCCGTCTGAGCTTTCCGGTGGCATGCGCCGCCGCGTCGGGATCGCTCGCGCGCTGGTGGGTGATCCGAAGATCGTTATGTTCGACGAACCGACGGCGGGTCTGGATCCGCCGACGGCGCGCACGATTTGCGAGTTGGCGATGAAGCTGCGCGATCTGGAAGATGTCTCGTCGATCTTTGTGACTCACGAAATGAACAACCTGGATTATCTCTGTTCGGAATATGCGGTGGTCAATGAGGCCGGCGAAGTCGTCTACGAAATAGAAGGCGAGAAGCTTTGCCTGATCAACAGCAAAGTCTTAATGATGCGCGACGGACAGGTAATTTTCAGCGGGACCGATGAAACCCTGCGCAAGGCCGACGATAAATACATTCAGAAATTCCTGCGCGGACACTAACGAGCATTTTTGATTTGCGATTGCCGATTGCCGATTTTGATTATGAATGGCGGCTTTCAAATCGCAAATCGCAAATCTAAAATCGCAAATCTGTAGGGGACATCATGCCAAAATCAACCGGGAAAATCGGCTTAACTGAGCTACGCGTAGGCTTGCTGGTGCTGATCGCCATAGCCGTTTTTGTTCTGCTCATCCTGAACGCGTCCGGCACACTGAATCCTTTCGCGAGTCACGTAAAATTGCGCGCGCGGTTCACCGACGCCGGCGGCCTGCGTGAAGGCTCGGAAGTACGTCTCGCGGGCGTGAAAATCGGCAAGGTCGAACGCATCAGGCTGATGACGCCTTCGGAAGTTGGCACCGGCCCCAACCCGCAAAAGATCGAAGCGTTCATGAGCATCGATAACAAGATCGATGGTGTGCCGGCCCAGGATCGGATCCGATCAGATTCAACGGCCCAACAAATGGCGCCGAGTATCCTCGGCAGCGAAATGATCATCAATATTACTCCGGGCACGTCACTCGGCAAGCCAATCAAGGAAAACGATTTGCTGACTTCGACGCAGGGCAGCTCGATCAGCGACCTGGCCACCAACGGCACTGAGCTGGCCCAGAAACTAAGCAGGCTCTCGGATGAACTTAACGAAGTCGTCAAGGGGGTGCGCGAAGGCAAAGGCACCGTCGGGCGCCTGTTCAATGACGAAGCTCTCTATAACAATCTCAACGCGACGATTCAGGACGCGGAACAATTAGCGGCACAGATCAAGAGCGGCAAAGGCTCGGCCGGCAAATTTATCTATGACGAGGCGATTTACAACAACGCCAACGACATCACCGCCAATTTGAAAAAACTTTCGGCGGATCTTGCTGCCGGTCGCGGCACTGCCGGCAAGCTGCTGAAAAGCGACGAGATGTACAACAAGATCAATCACATCGCCGACCGCGTCAATCATTCAATGGATCAAATTGATTCGATCGTCGCGGGTGTGAATGCGGGCCAGGGCACGCTGGGCAAACTGGTCAAAGACGAAGCGATCTACAACGACGCGCGCGCGGCCATCGCCCGCTTCAATACCACGGCCACGCGAATTGATAATGTGGTGGCGGGGGCGCAACGCGGCGAAGGGACGCTCGGCAAACTAATCACCGACGATCAGCTCTACTCGAACATCAACAACCTCTCGTCCGAAAGCGTGAAGCTGCTCTACGACTTTCGCCAGAACCCGAAGAAGTATCTGACGATTAAGTTTCAGTTGTTTTAGGGACAGTTGCTGTTTGCGGCTCTGCCGCACGATGTGCGGAAAGACTATGCCTTTCCGCGAGGCAGGTTATCCTGTTTGAGGCGACGCCTCCGTTCGAAGCGCAGCCTCCTGTTTTAATATTAGGACTACCCGCGGAAAGGCGAACCTTTCCGCACATCAGGCGGCAAAGCCGCTCCACTCTCACTCACACATCTAATGTGAAGTCGAAACGATCTCGGTTCCCTCTCATCAAAGGATGACCCGGTCCCTGCCGCTCCCGCTAGTGACCTCATAACGATGTCCGCGTTCCGAGAAGATAGAGTCCGCCGATTTCGTGCCAAGTTAGCTCTTGACTTCCGCCCCGTCTCTGTTGAGACTTAGGCCGCGATTTCAAACCCGCCTTTGCAGGACCCGTCTGGTAATGGAGTGAGCTTATGAAAACCTTCGGCAAACCTTCGAGAAAATTCACGTCCGCGATTTGCGCGATCGCCTTGGTGGCGACTTCTTTCGCCTACACTTTCGGTCAGGCGACGACGACGAAGCGAGCGCTGACTCATCAGGATTACGACTCATGGCATTCGATCCAGTCACCCCAGATCTCGCGTGACGGAAAGTTCGTCGCCTATACGTTCATGGCCCAGGACGGCGACAGTGAGGTTGTGGTGCGCAACCTGGTCACCGGCGCCGAATGGCGTGCGCCCAGAGGTTACCGCGCGCCTGCGCCGCCGCCGGATGATTCAATTCCAAATGTCGGTGAGCTCATCGCGGCCAACGCGCGGCTGGTTCGTCCGTCCTTCACCGCCGACAGCCGCTTCGTTGTCTTTGGCGTCGAGCCGACCAAAGCCGAAGTAGCCAAAGCAAAAAAAGAAAAAAAGAAGCCGGAGGACATGCCAAAGAACGCCATGGGCATCATGGATACCGGCACTGGCCAGGTGACACGCATCGAGCGCGTCAAGAGTTTCCAGGTCCCGGAAGACGGTGCGGGATTCATCGCGTACCTGCTGGAAGCAAAACCGAGCGGCCCCAGCTCGAGAGAAGGCGCGAAACCACCAGCCACCGAAGCGTCACCAAACGGCGAGACGGCAACACCATCCCAGTCGCCCACGACCGCAGGTATTAACCCGACCGCAGCGCAACGGGGCAGTAGCCCGACCGTCAGGGAGGGCGCTCAATCATCGTCACGCACTTCAAAGAAAAAAGAGTACGGCAGCGATCTCATCCTGCGAAACACGACCAGCGGAACTGAACGCGCCTTCAGCGACGTACTCGACTACACCTTGAGCAAAGATGCCAAGACCCTGGTGTTCGCAGTCTCTTCCAAAAAGGAAGACACTAACGGCCTCTATGCCGTCACGACGCAAACCGACGGCGCGCCGGCGGCGCTGTTGGCAGGAAAGGGAAAGTATCTAAAGCCAACCTGGGATGAAGATCAGACCGAACTCGCCTTCATCAGCGATCATGACGACGCTGACGCGAAGCAACCAAAGTTCAAAGTCTATCTTTGGAATCGCAATGGAGCCGTTATCGAAAGCGGGGGCACTAGCCCGACCGTGAGGGAGGGCTCAGATCGGAATCACGCTACCATCGTGCCCATAGCGAATGCCACTGAAGTCGTCTCAACTTCCTCCCCAGGCTTCCGCAAAGATTTTGTCGTCAGCGACAAGGCCACGCTGGGCTTTTCGCTCGATGGCAGCCATCTGTTTCTGGGTGCAGCGCCGCCGCCAGAGCCGGACAAGAGTCCGGACGAAGAAATTCCGGCTGATGAAAAAGTCCTGGTCGATTTGTGGCACTGGAAAGACGACTACATTCAGCCAATGCAGAAGGTCCGGGCTGAGCAGGAACGCAACCGATCCTTCCGCGCAGTCTATCTGGTCAAAGACAAAAAGTTTGTGCAGCTCGCTGATGAGAAGATGGAATCTGTTTCACCTTCGAATGATGGCCGCTATGCAATCGGCGCCGACAACCGCGCTTACCGAGTCATGAGCGACTATGATCCGGGCCTGTCGGATTACTATCTGGTGAACACGGCAGACGGCACGCGCAAATCTCTCGGTCAAAAGCAACGCTTCGGCGCGTCAATTTCCCCAGCAGCGAAATACTCTCTCTTCTTCGACGGGAAAGATTGGAATTCATATTCGATCGCTGATGGCCGGACCGTGAACCTGACCCGCAGCCTGGGGGTGAAATTCTTCAACGAAGAAAATGACTTGCCGGAGACACCGTCGTCGTACGGACTCGCTGGCTGGACCAAAGACGACCACGAAGTTCTGCTCTACGACCGTTTCGACGTCTGGCAAGTTTCACCCGACGGCAGCAGCGCGAAAAACCTGACCGACGGCGTTGGACGTCGTGACAAGATCGTCTTTCGTTACGTGCGTTTGGATCCGAAAGAGCGTTCCATCGATCCAGCGAAGCCGCTCTTGCTGCACGCTGAAAATGAAGAGACGCGCGACTCTGGCTTCTATCGTGATCGGGTGAACGGCGGTTTGCCGGAAAAACTCATCATGGGCGCGAAGGATTTTAACAATCCGACCAAAGCGAAAGACGCTGAGGTCTTGATGTTCACCGCTTCCCGCTTCGACGAGTTCCCGGATATCTGGGTAACCGGACCGGGCTTTAAAGATCTTAAGAAGGTTAGCAATGGCGATGCTCAGCGCGCGCCGTTCAACTGGGGCAGCGCGGAATTGGTGAATTACAAGAACACGGATGGCGTGCCTTTGAAGGGTCTGCTGCTCAAGCCCGGCAACTTCGATCCGAAAAAGAAGTACCCGATGATCATCTACATCTACGAAAGGCTGACGCAGGGTTTGCATGCATTTCGGAATCCCGCGCCGGGCACTTCAATCAACCCAACCTTCTATGTCAGCAACGGCTATCTGATCTTCATGCCGGATATTGTTTACACGACCGGCTATCCCGGACGAAGTGCTTTGCAATGCGTGCTGCCTGCAATTCAAGCGGTAGTCGATAAGGGATTCGTCGACGAGAACAACATCGGGATCCAGGGTCACAGTTGGGGCGGCTATCAAATCGCTTACATGGTCACGCAGACTAACCGTTTCAAAGCCGCTGAGGCCGGCGCGGCGGTGGCGAACATGACGAGTGCATACAGCGGCATTCGCTGGGGCTCAGGTCTGCCGCGGCAATTTCAATACGAGCATTCACAGTCGCGCATCGGCGGGAGTCTCTGGGAATATCCGATGCGTTATCTCGAGAACTCACCCCTCTTTCATGTCGACAAAGTGCAAACGCCGCTCCTCCTGATCAATAACGACGAAGACGACGCGGTGCCGTGGCAACAGGGCATCGAGTTCTTTCTCGCGCTGCGCCGCCTGAACAAAGAAGCCTACATGTTCAGCTACAACGGCGAGAAGCACGGCCTGCGCAAGAGAATTAATCAAAAGGACTACACGCACCGCTTGCAGGAGTTCTTCGATCACTTCCTGAAAGGCGCACCGGAACCGGAGTGGATGCAGAAAGGCATTCCGTATTTGCAGCGCGAGAAAGAGAAGGAAAAGTATCGCGTGGCGGATGGAGATGAGCCGGGGCGGTAGCTAGAAGCCGGCAGCGAAACGGGGCAGTAGCCCGACCGTGAGGGAGGGCTTTGTTCTTCACGCTTAGCCCACGATAAGCGCGTCATCCTGGGATTACTAACACCCGAAGGGAAAGCCGCATGGCCGACGAGATACAGACCGAAGAGATGCGGGTCGCTATGTTACAGGCCGAAATCAACAGGCTCCGCGACGTTCGGAAGCTGTATCTTATCGGGCATCTTACTGGGAATGATCATCGTGCGAACCTTCGAATATTACTTCCCGCTGATATGGCCTGAATCACATTGAGTGGCTTTGACGGCCAGCCAAAGCGGTGGTAGCTTATTAGTGACGCAAAGGCAACTGCCCGGTTCCTCGGAATGAGGAACCTCGAAAAGATTCAACAAACTTTAGCGCCCATGTTACCGTTCGCGGGGATCGTGGGCGTTTTGCTTTAGGAGGTATGGATATGGCAGACAGTAATCGCGAGGTGGTGGAGTATTTCGATAGGCTTAGGAGACGATTGATCCAAAACGGTAAGAAGAAGAACGGCCACAAAAGAAGAAATCACAAAAGGACGGGTCGCCCCCGATAACGCCATAGCAACACTAACGAAGCACCACCTCATTTTAGGAAGGCAAAGGCAATGAGCAGAGTTGAAGAAAACATCCGCCGCATCGTGAAGGATGCGCAACATGGCGACTTGGCCGCGATGGTCGCGGGATTCACCGACAGAGACCGCGCGGATTTAGACGTGATCGGTGGTATTGATACGGATGATTATGATCGAAACGATCAGTCCGAGGACTCAGTAGTGTTCGGGGAACAACTTACACTCAGAGAACTAAAGATCGCGAAAAAGATCGCTAAGATGAGTCGAAATCCTTAGCTCCTGCTGTGTCAACATATTGTTACCCTAATTTGAAGGGGAATTGATGTTTTGGGCCGAAATGTTGAGGTTTTCCGCGATTTAGGGCGAGGATCTGTCGTTCCGGGTGGCATCTTTCGCGTTCCGGGCGGGATCTTTCACGCTCCGGGTGGAATCTTTCATGCTCCGGGTGGAGTCTCCTACGTTCCGGGTGACATCTTCCACGCTCCGGGCGGGGCCTTTCGCGTTCCGGGCAGGATCTTTCACGTTCCGGATGAGATCTTTGACGTTCCGGGTGGAGGCATTTCCGTTTAGGGTGGAAGCTAACGCACCCCGGAAGGATGGTTCCACCAGCCGGCTTCGCCCTCTAGCGCGAGGGAGACGCCGAACGAATGGGGGTCTCCAAACTGAGCCCTCTCTGACGGTCGGGCTACTGCCCCGCATGCGCTCAGGCGCGCGATCAACTTCTCACTGCGCCGTAAAGTTATAGACCAGCACTCCCGCGACCTTGACCGGCTCGCCTTTGAGACGAGTTGGCAGAAAGGTCGCCAGTCGTGCCGCCTTCACCGCCGCCGCCTGCAACAGAGGATGACCGGACACTGCATATGCAGCAACCACTTTGCCGGTCTCGTCGATCGTTATCTCAACCGTCACCGCGCCTGATGCGTGGGCCGAGCGGGCAATCTCCGGATACTCCGGGTTGGGCAGACTGGTGGTCTTGCCGTTCAGCACACCGCCGCTAATCGATCTTCCGGGTTCGCGTTCGATCGCGGCTTCTTCCTTGCGCTCCTCTTTTTCCGTTTTCAGAATCTGACCGTCGGTCGCGCTGACCCAGACATAGGTGGTCGTAGTCTTGGCGCCGTCAGCGCCGATGATCACGACGTGGTAGAAAAGCTTCTCTCCGTCGCGCCCAAGACTGCACGCGAGGACTTTGCCGGGGACCTGGCTGGTGGCGATCTGGATCGCTCGATCCATTGAAAGAGTCGCGTCGCGCGTTAGTTCGGCTTGCTTGCGGGCCCGCTCTTCTTGGCCTTGCAGTTCCAAGTCTCTGCGGCGTTTGAGATCGTATTCCTGACCGCGATACGCATCAACTGTTTTGGCTTCCTGCTCGGCGAGCTCTTTCTTTATGCGGTCCGCTGCCGCTCTTTGAGCATCGTATTGCCCGCGCTCCACTGAGAAATCCATTTCGACGCTGATGAACATGGAAACCGGCTGCCCATCTTTCATGGCCGGTTCGAAACGCAGTTTCTTTGCGGCTTCGATCGCGCTTTGATCAAGCGAAGGATAGAGCGACTTTTTTACGTGTATGTTCTGCGGCAAGCCTTCGTGGTCGACCGTCAAGGTCAGCACCACCGTGCCGGTGATTTTCTTTTCCCGGGCGTCCTCCGTGTATTCGGGCTCAACCCGATAGATCACTCTGGCCTTGCGATCGCCCTGAAACTTCTGCGCCTGGGCCAGGTCTTGCTGGATACTGGCAAGGTATTGCTCCCCTTCGCGCATTCGGCCTTCGCTGTAAAGCTTTTCCAAGTCGGCGAGCTGGTTGCGCGCGTCCCTCATGCGCGCATCGTCCGCCGGCCGGCTCTTTTCCAATTGCGCCAGAGTTTCCCGCACTTCCTGCATCCTTTTTTCTTCGATGCCGCGCTGGGCTTCGTAGTCGCGCAACAGGCGATCATGTAATTCCAGGCTCCGCTGTACCTCGAGCAAGCGCGCCTCGGCTTCGGCGCGTTGTGATTCCGGCACCACCCGCAGTTTTTCTTTGAGAAGATTCGTCGCGCGCTTCAGTTCCTCGCGTTCCCGCTCCTGCTTTAGCCGATCGATTGTTTCCAGGGTTTGCGGCGTTACCTTCGGCTCCTGCTTATCGATGTCGAAGGTCAAAGCGAACGAGGTGGCCGCCACGCAGGGCGCAACCAGCAGCAACACAGCCGTGATCAGCAGCAACCGCTTACGTCGCGCGGTGAGCTTTGGCGTCTTGAGCAATGACATGATTCGTACCTCCAGAATGTCTGATTCGCTGATCCCGATGGTGGTGTCGACGGCCAGGCGACGCTCGAGTGGCGCCGCGCCGATCAATCGCACCAGTGAACGGGCATAGGTTTCAGCTCTAAGAAGTTTTGCGGCAACCGACTCGTCACAACAAAGTTCGCGTGTCTGTTTTATCCGGCGACGCAACAGCGCCGCGGCCGGATGAAAAGAGAGCGGCAGGTAAATGAATTCGTAGATTAGATTGGCAAGATAGTCGCGGCGGGCCACGTGCACCAGTTCGTGGCCGATAGCCGAGGTCAGCACTTCCTCATCGACATCCTCCAAGAGTCGTTCGGGGAGAATGATCAGTGGGCGCGAGACACCAACCGTGATTGGCACCGGCACCTGGTTTGAGCAAAGGATGCGCACTCGCTCAACCCCGATTGCCGCCTGGCAGTTGGCGATAATTGTTTTGACTTGCCCGGAGAACTCACACTCGTAAGCAGTTCTCACGATGGCCTTCGTTCGGCGCCAGGCCTGCGCCAATTGACCGGCCCGGTACAGAAGAAAGAGCCCATATAACGCTAAAAGGCTAATCGCCACCCGCCTGCTCAGGTGAATCCCGGTCGTCAGGAAGTTTCGCCACGCAGGCTGGACAGTCGGCGGCGCAGCCAAAGCTTCTGTTGACGGCGGTTCGAAAGAATCGAGATCTGGTGAGTAGACGCGCGTGACAAATACTGGCGCCGCGGCAGTTGCTACGGACTGAGATCGTGCACTCAGGACCGTCCTGATCTGCCGCACGGGGCCCACGAGTGGCAGAACAAAAGCCAGACCCAGGGCCGCAACCCAAAGTGCGTGCCGGTAACGCGACGCTGTCCCGTGCAACAGCCAATCACACGCGGCGGCGCAGCCGACGACCAGCGCTATCTGCCAGGAAGCATTGAACAGAAAAGTCAGAAGCAGTTGGGCCCCAACTCTCATTTTTTTCCTTCGCGATTTTCTTCGAGCAGCTTCTGCAGTCGCTCGAGTTTTTTCGGCGTCAGATGTTTGGTTTCCATCAGGCTCATAACCAGGCTTTCCGCCGATCCGCCGAACAGGCGCTCGACAATGTCGCTCATGTGTTGGCCGACAACCTGGCTGCGACTGACTGCGGGCTTGTAGAAATAAGCGCGGTCCTTGAGCGTCCGCTTCGCTTTGCCCTTGCGCTTCAGAATATTGAGCATGGTCTGGACCGTGGTGTACGCGAGTTCGCGTTGTAGATGCTGCTGCACGGTCTGCACGTTGGCCTCGCCCACTTCCCAAAGGACGTGCATGATCTCCAGCTCGAGCGGTGTCAGATTTTCAGTTTTTCGTCGCGCCATCAGAGTTTCGACTCCTAAGAGCTTAGGAGCATAGGCGAAGGTTGCCCGGGTTGTCAACTAAATTGTTAGGAGGGTTGACGACTGAGAGAGAGGGGATGCTTCGCCGGTTCCCGAAACGACCTCAGAGTTTCAGGAAAGCTAAGGATCTTTCTTTTGCACCAGAAGCTGAAACGACGCGGCCAGGCCATTAGGCATGATCATCTCGCGGGCGCTGGTGCGGAGGCGTAAAGCATCCAGGTCCGATAGCGTGCTCGTCAGCACTTCCAATTCATTCAGGAGCCCCTCTGCCAACAGAAATCGATCGAGTCGGTTGTGCCGCGCAGTTTTCAGCCCCGCGCGCGCGCCGGCCTCACGCATTTGGGTCCAGTCAATTGTAGTTGTCAGATCCTGCTCTCCCGGGCTGGTTAATACGTCGCCGTGCAGTTGGTGCCGGTGAAAAGCTCTCAAGGTCCCTTCGTGCCGGTGCGGCGCGTGCAGCAATTCTTCCCGCTCGGCGCCATAGTCCACCGTGATCACAAAACCGCGGTCGCACAAGGAAGCTGCGTCAGACAGGAAGTCCTCAGCATTGAGATTGACTTCGGCAATCTGACCCTCGGCCAGGTTTAACCCAGCGTTCAGACAATAGTCTTGAACGCGCTTATCTGGATCGCATTCGACCCAGACAAAACCGTTCTGGTCTATTCCGACGCAGAGTTCGCGTAGTCTTCCGCCGATCATCTTGACACAATGGACCGGCAAAGCGTCGATCAGTTCATTCGTGAAGACGATCCCCGCTTCAACTGATTTTGTAACTTCTGATAAGGATTCGAAGCTGACGCGATCCGCAAAATCGGAAACACGGGTTGCCGCGCGCAGCCTCGCGTCAGCACTAACTTCGTCGATCACATAATTCGTCGCGGCAAAGACCGAGGGGTGATGCGTCTGAAGTGAAGTTAAGACTCCATAAGCAAAGTCACCGGAACCAGCGCCCGCCTCGAAAATCGTCCATGCCGGCGGCGAGCCCAGTTCAGAAAATAACTCCGAGAAATATCGTGCGAACGTGGCAGCAAATAGCGGACTGCTCTCAGGCGCCGTGCGGTAATCGCCGGACCGGCCCTGACGTTCCTTGCCCACACGGCAATAGTAACCGTCGCGCTCGTCATACAAGGCGGCCTGCATCCAACCACAAAAACTGATCGGCCCGTCGTGCTCGATGCGCGCGCGAAGGCGCCTGGTTAGCGAATCGTTTTTGTTTTCTTCTTCAGCAGGAATCGGCATTGCCGGATTGATTGTGCCCGCAAGGACGAATTGGGGCAAAGGCAGGTACAGAACCGGGAGAGGTAGCGACCGGGTCATACACTCAACCAGGACGGACATCATAGCGACAGAGTTGAGGGCCCAGTCGAGTGCTCGCATCCGGTCGCTACCGCTGCCGGTTCCGTAACGATGGCCCGCTCGGAGGTCTACTCCGCCCCGGGCTCGGACTTTTCCAGCAGCCGGGTGGTGTGATCTGAAACTACGCTCGGAGGTTGGACGATCTCAGCGGTCTGAGGTCGGGCTCGCCAGCCGGCGGTCGGAGTAGCGTTTGCTTGAGGCAGGGCCGCCAGCCGCACGGGCGCTGGGGGAATCGCGGGCGGCGCGTAAGAAGTCGGCATCACGAATTGTCGCGGCGGGGCGCCCTCTTCAAACAACGCCGCAAAGAGCATGCGCAACGGGCCACCAACGAAGCAAAGGATCGCGGAGACCGCACAAAAAAACACAAAGGCATTGCTGATGCGACCCGGCGCAAAGTTCGAAAATATTCCCAACAGCGGCACCAAAACGGCGCCGATTAGCATTAGTAAAGCACCCTGCTTGACGCCGATCCGGCGGGCTGAAACTTTCGTCTCGCCACCCGTGGCTTCATAACGCGGCAGCATTCCGCCATGGGACAGCAAAACCATCGCGCCCTCAAGCGGAAACCCGCAGCGCGCGCAGAAGCGCATCGAGTCCGTCGCTTGTGGTTGACCGCATCGTAGGCAATACATAATTCAGTTGGTAGCCTCTATTTTGATTTCTCCGCGCGCAGAATTTCAAATGTCGCCCAGGCTCGGCCCTGATGATGCGCCGCTCGCGCCAGGGTGTCCAGCAGCAGCGGCAATAATTGAGTAGGCCCGGACGGCGCCATGATTTCCTTCACCAGATCCGCGTCGCTTTCAAAAAGCTGGAAGCCATGCTTGCGGGTAGCTTCGACTTCGTCAAGATAGCCGGCGACCTTAGCCAGCGTCGGCAAAGTTTCGGGCAGCGTCCACTCAAACGGATCGTCCCAGAGATTCGTGGTGATACCGCCAAACGTTTGCTCGACCGCCGCTGCACTGCGCAGCACGTGTTCACCGCATGAATGAAGCGGCAGAGAATTCGATTTCCCAGGGGGTTGCTGATAAAGCAGCTCGGGCGAAATCGCTTTGATCAGCCGGTGCGAATCGCTATGGAGCTGAGCAAACTGCCGGTCGAGACCCTCAATGAATTTTTCCATTGACGCATTGAATCAAGTAGCTGGCGGCGCATTCTATCAAGACCGAACGGAAACTGAAACATTAACCGCCACAGATAAACACGGATTTTCACAGATAGGAATCAAAAACAGAATTCGGCGGCCGGAACAGTGCTTTTCTATCCGTGTAAATCCGTCTTCATCTGTGGCGAATTCCGCTTTGGCCGGATCAAGCTTCCGCTTTCTGTTCGAAAGGCAAATCCTTCTTCGCGTCAAACGCACGGTCGCGCGCGTAGACATAAAGCCGCAGTGCCACCAATAGAATTCCAAACGCAGCGACGATCCAGATGATCGTCCAGAAGACGGCGGGTATGCCGGTGGCGGCGGCCATGTTCACGGCATCAGTATGGACCGTCGGTCCCATGGGCGATGAAAGAAAAAAGACGGTTTTCAAATCCAGCAGCGCATTCAGCACACATTGCACGGCCAGCAGGCTCAACACAAAAGTCGCGACGCGGGCACTGGCAAATCGCGCCACCGCGAACAGTCCGACCGCCAGCGCGATGCCCGCGAAAACAGTGAATGGAACTCCGCTGAGCGCACCCCACGATCCAGCCACCAGCGGTTTGATAAGTCCGAAGACAGTCGTCAGGATCAGAATTAATAGCGCCGAACCAGCCAGGACTATGCGCGCCGCTACGGCCTTGCGAATCAACACCAACAGGAGCGCCCCAAACGTCATTGAGCCGAGATAACCGGCGCTCGAGACCAGCATCTGAGCGAACATGCCACCCTGGGTAGTGTAGGTTTCGCCGCTGGCGTTCATGGCCACGCTCAGGCTTTGCACCGAGTTGCCGGTGACCAGCGCGGCCAGGGCGTGCCCGCCTTCGTGAATGAAAGTAACAAAAATGCGGAACGGATAACTTAAGATCTCGGCAAAGGGAATAAACCAGAGCGCGATCGAAAGGGCTGCCGCCAGCAGGAGCGTAATCGCCTGCGGCCGAGCATCCTCGGAAATTTGGTACTTCATAAATAAATCCTCCGCTGAGTGGCACAGACTTTTTAGTCTGTGATAACCCTGGTCCAAGACAAATCACAGACTGAAGTCTGTGCCACTACTCACGATTATGAACGTCAATCACGCTCAGCTTGTTCCCGCCTGATTTGCTTCCCGGCGATAGTCGCCTGACTTCCCGCCAGTCTTAAGCTCGAGCCGAACGTCGCTAATCGTCATCCCTTTGTCCAAAGCCTTGCACATGTCATAGACCGTGAGCGCGGCCACCGAAACCGCAGTCAGCGCCTCCATCTCAACTCCGGTTTGCGCCCGGGTGGTGACTTCGGCTTCAAAATGGACGCCGTCGTCGTTGAGTTGCGCGCGCACATCGACGTGAGTGAGCGGCAACGGGTGACACAGCGGAATAAGTTCTGCGGTGCGTTTAGCGGCGACGATTCCGGCCAGTCGCGCGGTCTCCAGTGGATCACCCTTAGGTGTCGTGCGATCGCGAATCGCGGCCACGGTCGCGGCCGACATCAGAACGCGGGCTGAGGCAATCGCGCGACGAGTTGTGATCGCTTTCTCGCTGGTGTCGACCATCCTGGCGTGGCCGTGTTCGTCTATGTGGGTTAGGTCACTCATGCTTTTCAACTCAACCTTAAGTGGTGAAGGAATTTCAACGCAAAGGTACGCAATGGTTTTCGCAAAGGGCGCAAAGGTTCTTCTAGAGTTTGTTCACGATCCTTCTAATCCCGTCTTTCATGTGAAGAACATTGAAGTTCAATAGAAGCGCCAGTCGAAGATTAGACAACCTGAGATAAGTTAATACTTGAGCAAAGTGAATTTCAGCCAGCGCCTCAATCGACTTCACTTCCAAGATCAACTTACTCTCGACTAACAGGTCAACTCGATAACCGCATTCGAGCTTCACGGACTCATAGACGAGCGGGAGAGGTTTCTGTGCTTCTACATTCAATCCCGACTTAATCAACTCAAACTGCAAGCACGCTTCATACGCAGATTCCAGCAAGCCCGGACCAAGGGCAGAATGCACTCGCATCGCGCATCCGACGACCAAATGTGAGAGTTCATTCTCAGTCACCCTGAGTACCTCTAGTAAACTCCTTTTGCGTACCTTGGCGAAATCCTTTGCGTACCTTTGCGTTTAGATCTCCCGTTGAATGTCATCCAATCTGGCGTGAACAATCAAAGTATTCCCGCCCAACAAAACTTCATCCGAAGCTAACTCTTCCGTCCACCGTTCGCTTCGTTTAGCAGCCGGAGTCAGCCGCGCAATCAATCGAATCAACAACACGATGGGCCAGTAGAGCCAGGCGTTTGCCTTCGGCTTATCGCGATGCACGCCTTCGATCTGAAAGCCAAACTTCTCGAGGATGTAGCGCAGCTCTGAATACCCGATCGGATTAACGTGGGCGGCGATCTCTTCGCGGTTGTCGTATTCCGCGCGCAGGCGCTCGACATGTTCACGTGTCATCGGTTTGAAATGAGACGTGTAACCATACAGCAGCCATTTCAGCCGCTCCTCGATATTCAGGATGTTGGGTACGCTTACGATCACCTTCCCGCCGGGGCGCAGCAGGCGGGCGAACTCGCGAATCGCCTGTTGCGGATTCTCAATATGCTCGAGCCCTTCGAGACAGGTGACATAGTCGAATGATCGATCATCGAAAGGCAGTTCGCCATTCAAGTCACCCTGACGAATGCTGACGTTGTCTAGCCGAAAGATCTCGGGATACAGATCACAACAACTCACTTGAAATCCGGCCGCGCTCAGCCGCGCCGCCAGCGCCCCTTCGCCCGCCGGCACATCCAGCAGAGGGCCGCGGGGTTCCTTTTCCAGAATCCCAGCGACTGTGTCGTGGATCGCCTCATGGGCCAGCGGCGCGGCCGCTGAATTCGCCAGTTTTCCGGGGGTTTCGCTTACCATTGAAGGGTTGCTGTTGACGGCATCAGGGTTAAGGAATTACCCGGTTTCTTTCATCCCGAAACTCGCTTGAAACATCGGGGTGTGCAAATCGATCCGGAAAAGAAATCCGCTTGCTTTTCGGCGAGCATAACAGAATAAGCCCCGCGCGAAAATCCGTTAGCCCATTCGCACTCGTAAAGTCTACTGAGTTTCAAGTTCTTAACAATCTTCTTCGGAGGCATACGGTGTTCGAAACAGACAAGGACGTTCTTGATTGGTACGAAAAGCAGCCCCGCGCTTTGACCAGGGATTTTGTTAACCACATTCCGTGGCGTGAGGTGTCAAACTACGCGTTGAATCCCGCGTTTGTCCCGGTGCTGACTTACATGCGGGACGTCGAATACTTTACCGACATCTATTATCGAGAGCTGCTGAGAACGCCCACCGGCAAGGATCCGATCATCAGGAAGTTTATGGATCGTTGGAGTGTCGAAGAAAACCAGCATGCTGATCTGCTGAATCGTTTCCTGAGTGAGGCCGGCATTTCCACCAGCGAGACATGGCGCGCGGAAGCCAAAGCAAGAATTCCCTGGCGCTATACGGCCCAGACTTACCTGATGACGTCAGCAGTGATCCCTCTCGGAAAATATTTTCACGCCGCTCACATGGTCTGGGGAGCGATCAACGAGATCACCACGCTTCAGGGTTACCGCCGACTTTCTGAACTCGCCCGGCATCCGGTATTGAAGTCTCTGCTGAGCGCGATCATTCAGGAAGAGTCGCTGCACTCTAACTTCTATTGGAATGTCGCCAGGGTGAAACTCAAGCAGGCAAAATTCTCGCGCGACCTGGCCCGATTTATCGTTAGCCGCTTTTGGGCGCCCGTAGGCCAGGGACCTAAGCCCATTCCGGAAACACACTACGTACTTTCGACTCTATTTCATGGGGCGAAAGGGTTGGAATTCTTCGATCGCACGGTGGCGAGCAGAATTGCCCGACTGCCGGGGTTCGCTGGGTTTACCGCTTTGTCAGAGCGCGTACGGCCAATTGTGCAGGCGTGAGTGGCACGGACTCAGTTCTGTGATTTTGAGATTGATGACACAGACTGAAGTCCGTGCCACTAATCCGGCAGTCGAACTACCGTCACACACTCACCAGCCTCAACCATCTTCACTCCGGCCGGCACATTGATTAAGGCCGTCGCGCGCGCGAACGCCACAAAATCTGAAGAACCGCCCCACTTCAAAGGCTCAGCCAACAAAGTTCCCTGCGCGTCCGTTCGCAGGACCGCCGGAAGATAACTCTCCCGTTCAATCGATCCTTTCAGATCACGCGCGAGCACCGCTGTCTCCCCGATCAGTTCTGCCTGTTTCGCGCCCTGCATAGCACGCAACGCGGTGCGCGCGAACAAATTGAACGTGACAGCAACTGAAACGGGATTTCCGGGGAGCCCAAAAACCAGAGTCTTGCCCAGCCGGGCAAAGACCGTCGGCTTGCCTGGTCGCAACGAGACACGCTCGAAAAAAATTTCCGCACCAAGTTCCTTCAAAGCGGCCTTGGTAAAATCGTAGACTCCCATCGACACACCGCCGGATGTGATTAAGACATCTGAGCGATCGGCTGCTTCCGCCATCTGCCGTTTTAGTTCTGCTGTGTCGTCGCCTGCGAGCGGCAAGCGTTCGACCGTCGCGCCGGCGAGTTTCGCGTACGCGGCCAAAGTGTAGTTATTCGAATCCCGAATTTGATCTTTGCCAGGCTTCCGATTCACGTCGACAAGCTCGCTGCCGGTAGCCATTACTGTCACGCGCGGCTGGCGTCCGACTTTCACTTCTGCATAACCGAACGAAGCGAGCGTGGCGATCATCGCCGCGTTAATATCCTCGCCGGCGCGCAGAACCGTTTCGCCCTTCATGATCTCACTGGCTTGTCGGACGATTGATCGACCAGCGTCGGCAGGCTCAAGAATCTCAACGAACTGTGCGTCCGCGGATTCGCGTGTCAACTCGACCTGCTGCACCGCATCAGCACCCACAGGCACCGGCGCGCCGGTCATGATCCGCACGGCCTCGCCCGCTTTCATTTCATTATGCCAACCGCGGCCAGCGGCCGATTCGCCGACGATGCGCAAACGCGCCGGCGACGTCGCGACATCGTCCGCGCGAACCGCATAACCATCCATCTGCGCGCGATCGAAAGGAGGAAGATCACAGTCGGCGATGATGTCTTCGGCCAGGACACGATCCAGCGAGTCGCTCAGACCAACTGATTCGACTTCGAGCTTGGTAGTGTGATCTAGAACGATGCTGATTGCTTCGCTGACAGGAATCATATCTGAGAGTCTAAAAGGAAAAGCGGTTGCTCTTCAAACTCGAAAAGCAACCGCTTTCAAAAGTGGCGGAGCCGACGGGACTCGAACCCGCGACCTCCGACGTGACAGAATGAAACTCCCGGCACATGAATACAATAAGTTAGCTTTGCTATCAATAATTTAGTTGCGACCTTAAGCGACAGATGATGACACCAAATACCCTGTTTCCGCACGCTCTAGTGACACGTTTAGTGGCACAGTTGATCTTGCGAGCATCGACTTTCTGAATTTGAACTGATGAGTAAAGGTTTTGCAGTCTCGGAAGAGTTGTTCTCGCGAGTTTTGGTGGATACTCGTACGTGCGGTTTCATTGGCGTTTTCGAGATTTCGCGTGTCTCTTGAAGAAGATAGCATTCCTTCATGAGTTCATCGTACCAGCGGTGCTTCCCAGGAAGGCACCCCCTCCTCCCACTTGTTATGTGTCAATCGCACCGTCAGTCCATCCTGGATGCGGTAGGCATACATCTCTCCATACATCTGCGCCGCAAATACTATGGCTTGCACGAGAGGTTCCTCATCGCTGATCCCGCCTTGCTCAGAAGAATAGATCAGCCACTTGCCGTCATAGGAAAACGCGAGGTGTCCATTTTGCACGTTATTATGAGTGACCCTGCGCAACGGCCCCGGAGTGCCATCGCCCTTGAGGTCGAGTAGATACACCTCATAAAGACGCGTGCCCGGCGTGTCGCGGTTGGACACAAACGCGATCTGATTCGCCGTTGGTGAAAAGACGGGGAAGAATTTGTCGGCAGTGTCGTCGGTCAGGCGCCGGACGTTGGTGCCGTCCGCATTTATCAGATAAAGCTCAAAACTACCGCTCCTCCCGCTGCGGAAGACGATCTGTTTTCCATCTCCCGAAAAGCTTGGATAGCCGTCATTTCCCCGAGAATCGGGCGTGAGATTCTGAAGCTCGCTCCCGTCCCAACGCATCTTCCAGACATCTGACTCCGCGTCTGCCTTGAGAGCGTTGCCACCACGGGTAAAGGCAATCCATTCGCCGTCTCTCGACCAACCCATGCTGGCAAAAGTGTTTTGCATGCGGTCAAACTGAAAGAGCTTCCTCTGCCCGCTGCCGTCAGTCCCAGAGACGAGCAGATCCGTCGCTCCGGGAGGAGGATGAGTCAGTAGGAAAAGGTCCTTAGTGGGGTTCAAGACCGCTGTGAAGTAGCGAATCGGATACAGCTCGATTTCGCGATCAGGCAGCTTCTTTCTAAACGGCGCTCCCGCCACCAGAAACGGGCCTTCTGCAAAAGTGGACTCAGGCGACGTTGCTTCCCCATCCGGCAGTCCTCGGGTGTTCGAACCATGCGCGACAATGCTTCCCGTGGACGGGCCACGAGTCGGCTTCCAATAGCTGTTCTTAGAAGAATCACTTTCGATCCTCTCGTTGGCGCCTTCGGCATCAACTGAGACAATCTGCCAGAGGCCCTCTTTGGTTTTCCGTGAATAAACAATTCGGCCACCCGGCAGGAACTCCGGCGAGATGGCGAGGGTTTCATCGGGGGTCACCACCCGCTGGTTCGATCCATCCGCGTTCATGGCCCAGATTCTCGCCGATTGATTGTGAGGCGTCGGCGTTAGACCACGTTGGGAATAGAACGCGATCGTCTTGCCGTCGCCAGACCACGCCGGAGAGCCATCCCAGCCAGGGGCGTCTGTCAGCCGCTGCAGACGCCTCTCGGCCAGGTCAAGCACGTAAATGTCGCCGGATCGGACCCCAGCTCTACCGCGACGAGTCACTGGCGAATCACGGTCGGAACTGAATGCCAGCTTGCGGCCATCCGGAGAAAACGCAGGGCGGAAGTCTCCCCCAAGATGCCGGGTCAGGTTCTCGGCTTCGGTCATCGAAACAGTTTTGTCGGGCCGAAACGGAAGCAGACAGATGTCGGCATTGTCGGAGAACGTGCTGACGAAGGCCAGGGATTTACCATCAGGTGAGAACGCCGCCTGGTCTTCCATCGCGTCACTATCGATTAGCAGGTGAGGTTCGCCGCCGCGTTTCAAATCCAGGGCATAGAGATCCGGATTGCCGCGCCGTTCCGAACAGAACACGAGCCAGCGCCCGTCAGGTGAGACGACCGGGTCGTAGTCCAGACCAGGATCCGTCGTTAATCGCTGTGGCGGTTCGCCCGGTTGTTTGAAGAGATAAATGTCCCAATTGCCCGGTCGAAGGCTCGTATATGTGACGCGGTCCGGTTTCGTGTTCGTACTCGCCTTTTCGGCCAGGGACACTGCGAGCGAAGCGACGACCTCATCGTCCCAGGTCTCCGGGATGGTGGGTGTAAAGGTAGTGCCGGATTTCTGCGCCCGGCCCACTGGGATCAGGCTCGTTATCCCGACCAGCGCCAGGAGCGTGAGCGGGAAGAGTTTCGCTATTCTGCTTCCCATAGCTTTGCCTCCTTGAATTGTTTCAGGGCGTTGAGCAGCTCGTCAGCCAGACCGTCACAGAAGTATTCGTTCTCCGTGTCGGCGCTCATGTTGACGAACGGCAGCACGGCAATCGAGGGAGCATTGGCGAGCCGTCCCGTCGTATTGATTTCTTCGCTCGGACGAGAACCAGACAGAGGGTTCGTGGCCGATTCCGACTCAGTCGCCGCGCTCACAACTAGCGGCGCCCCATCTGCGCGGCAAAAGTTGAGCTTCTCGTCCGTCTCAACGCGATTGCACTGTGGGCATCGTTTCATATTTTGCACTGTAAGCTATTCCGGCAGATTCATTCGTTTCAGCAGATCCTTGAATCGCGGGTCGTCACGGAGGGGTTCAAACCGAATTGAGAGGCTCCGCTAGTTGATCATCAATAGCTAGTGCTCGTCATATTTATTTCTTCAGCGTCGAGGCCCAGTTCAGGATCACGATATACGGGGCCCCTTTGGTTGTCTCGACGGGTTCGTTCACCAGGAACCGTTGGCCGTCAGCCGTGACGTCGTATCGATTAGAATTAGTAAAGGCGGAAACCTGGGTTTGAAACAAAGAGGTTGCCGCTCCATTCTCAAATGTTTCGCCAAGCTTTACACTTACAGCCATTAGTTTTCTGTCGGGGGCAATGTAATAGAGTTCCTTACCGTCGCGCCGCCAGTGAGGCTGCGCACCGCCAGCAGTCGAAACCTGCCATTTCCCGCCTGCGGTCGGAAAGCTCTGGACGTAAACCTCCTCTCGGCCGCTCTCGTTTGACACGTAGGCAAAGAAACGCCCGTCCGGAGAAAAATGCCCGTGGAATTCAGTAAACTCGGACTGGAGTATGGGATAGGGCTTTGCATCCCCCACGAGAGGCAATACCCAGATATCGCTGCTCGTTTTCTCACCGAGGCTCGAAAAAAAAATATTTTTACCGTCGGGCGACCAATCGAGGCCACTGCCAGCACTCCTAACATCGTCGCTTATTAACGCCTCATTTCCGGCTCCGCTTGCTATCTTTCGATAGATCTTTCTT
This sequence comes from Pyrinomonadales bacterium, assembly GCA_038210455.1. GTDB lineage: Bacteria > Acidobacteriota > Blastocatellia > Pyrinomonadales > Pyrinomonadaceae > UBA11740. Next base: position 215,878 of record JBBQWP010000004.1, read on the forward strand.
CTGTCTCCGTCTTTGGGCGAGCTAAAAATGAGGTAGCTGCCGTCCGATGACCACGCCGGATCATCTTCGAAGACCGGACTGAATGTAAATCGCGTGGGAACCCCTCGCTCCATGTCAATAACCCAAATATCACCATTGCCGTCAACGGTTCGCGACGCAGCGGCTCGTTTACCGTCGGGTGAAAGAACTACGTCTTCATAGATCCCGGGCGGTCCAACCTTCGAGATCTCTTTTCCCTGCCGGTCAAACCACGTCAACTGCCGTTCTCCCCCGCTTCCCGGCTTATAGACCAACGTCCCGTTTTCGGAAACCGAGAATTGCGAGCGGCCAATGGCAGTAAGCCCCACGTTTTCAACTACCGCAACAGGCTCGCCCGTGAACTCAAGTTTTGAGACATCAAACGGCTGTGCCATTACCGTTGTGTCGCGGGCGAACAGCAAATATCCGGGCGCAACGTAGTAAACGTCAGTTTGACCCTTGAATAGCAACTTTCGCTCTTTCCCGTCGATGGAAGCGACAAGTATTTCCGGTGGATCAGTCGGGCTGCTATTGTGGCTTTTATAAATAAAGTGACGCCCGTCCGGCAGAAAGCGGGGCCATAGATGTCGAACTTCCTTGCGTGACGCATCAAGCGGTAGCAGTAGGGAAACCTCGCCGCCCGCTGCGGATACACGGCGAATACCGGTATCCGCCCCGCCAAATACGATCACCCCATCGCGGCTCCAGGCTCCGGTGAACGCTCTGGGAGCATTACAGATCACTTGCACCGGCCCGCCCCCGACGTCGACTTTTTTTAGTTTGTCATTGGCAATAAACGCAATAGTTCGGCTGTCAGGTGACCAGAAAATGGTCGAAACTTCGTCAGTCCCGTTAAGGCGCTGCTCCGCCAACGACCCTAGCTCCCGAACGTAGATATTTGCCTTGCCCTCGACCGTCATTGCAAATGCTATTGTGCGGCCATCGGGAGAAATGTTTGGGGCGGAGATATTAGAGCCGGATTCGGGCGGAGGTATTACAAAGCTCACCGGCCGCTGATCCGGTACGGGGCGCCGAATATACAGCACCGCAAGCACCACGCAACCGATCAGTAAAAGAAAAGCAGCGGCGCCCAGAATGCGAACAAGCCACGGCGACCTTTCGGTTTCGGGACCGATCGCGCTGACCGCCGCCGTCATATTCGTTCCCGACGAACTCGTCGGAGCGGACAGCGACTCAAGCGCAAAGCCAAGGTCAGCCGTCGACTGAAACCGCCGCTCGGGTTTCTTTTCGAGACAGCGATTGACGATGCGCTCGAGCGATGGATTGATGTTCGGATTCGACGCACTTAATTCTTCCGGCTCTTCTTTCAGAATCGCCGTCATCGTCTCAGCCATAGTCTCGCGCCGGAACGCGCGGCGTCCCGTGAGCATCTCGTGCAGGATTGCGCCGAACGAAAAAATGTCCGAACGATGATCTGCGGTTTGCCCGCGCACCTGTTCCGGAGACATGTAGCCGACCGTGCCCATGACTACGCCGGGATTAGTCAGCACTTTCCGGGTGGCGTCTTCGGACCCGGTCGCTACTGCTCCCGGTACTGACAGTTTTGCGATTCCGAAGTCGAGGATCTTCACCCGGTCATCTTTGGTAAGAAAGAGGTTTTCCGGTTTCAGATCACGGTGGACGATACCTCTTTCATGCGCGGCCGAAAGACCGCTGACGATCTGCTGGGCGTAATCGATTGTTTTTCGGAGCGGAATCGAGCCTTCGTCCAGACGTTCACGAAGCTCTTCGCCATCGAGCAGTTCGGCAACGATGAACGGCGAATCTTCGTGTTCTCCGATGTCGTAAACGGTAAGAATGTTCGGGTGATTGAGGGCTGAAGTAGCCTTTGCCTCTTGCTCGAAGCGTCGCAGACGATCTTGATCGCTGGCAAAGTCAGGCGGCAACAGTTTGATTGCCACGTCGCGATCGAGCCGAGAGTCGTGAGCCCGATACACTTCGCCCATCCCGCCCGCGCCAATCTTCGAGAGGATCTCGTAGTGTCCAAGAATTGAGCCTTTTTCCAGTTCCATTATTTGAAATCCTTGATCAGGACGACGTCTTTGGTCGTGGCGCCGTGCGCGGCGTTGAGAGCGGCGGCGACTTGCAACGCTACCTCCAACGTGTCGCGCAAAGACGGGGGCTCGGCTTTCAGACGATCGCGGAGCGTTTTCCCTTTGATCAATTCGGTGGCGATGTAACGCAGGCCTTCAGACGTGCCAATCTCGTAGACGGTGAGGATGTTTGGATGGTTGAGCGCAGAGGCGGCTTTGGCTTCCTGCACAAAGCGGCGGACGCGATCTTCATCCTCAGCTACTTCGGCGAGCAGGACTTTCAG
>JBBQWP010000005.1:0-210367 GCA_038210455.1 Pyrinomonadales bacterium
AGATGCAAATCGAGCTGATCGCGCCGATCGCGATGGAAAAAGGATTGCGGTTCGCGATTCGTGAAGGCGGAAGAACTGTTGGCGCGGGGACAGTGTCGGAAGTAGTGGAGTAGGTTTTGGAATTTCAGATCTCAAATTTGAACTTTGAGATAGTTGAGATCTGAAAAGTGGAGATTTGAATTTATGCCGCGTGACAATGTCGTATTGCAGTGCACAGAGTGCAAGAGTCGCAACTACGTGACTACCAAGAACAAGAAGACCACCACGGAACGTCTCGAGTTCAAGAAGTTCTGTCGTCGCTGCCGTAAGCACATAAATCACAAGGAGACGAAGTAGCGGTCTCAGGCGCCTGGGGTTCGGTTCGAGCAAGGTGCCTGGCGCCCCACACTCCTCTTACGAAGGGGTATAGTGTCAACGGTTAGCACGTCGGTCTCCAAAACCGAAAGTCCGGGTTCGAATCCTGGTACCCCTGCCAAGTTGGTATAGAAAGTTCACGTGTCGAAAGAAGAACAAGACGACGAAAACTTTGGCGCATTGCCTGAACCGGCAGCGGCGCGCGACACCTCCGTGGTCAAGCCCATGGGAACTCCGTCGCCGCGCGCGGCCAGATTTGGTGAGGGAGCGGAAGGCAGAGGAGCGCGGCGTGAGCGCGGATTGGCCGGCCCGCGGACGGGGTTCATTCAGCGCACGTCGCAGTTCATTCGGGACACACGCGCGGAAATGCGGCGCGTTTCGTGGCCGACTGCTAACGAAGTAAAGAACACTACGATCATTACACTGATCGCGGTTATTTTCTTTGCCATCTATTTATTTGGAGTTGATCGAGTCTGGTCTTTTCTGATTGATCATCTGCGCACCTGGTTGGGTGGTTAGTCGCAGCGAAAGTTTTTCAATGAATCAGTGGTTCATACTTCATACGTACTCTGGTCACGAGAAGAAGGTTTGCGAAAGCCTCAAGGCTCGGGTGGCAGGCACAGATCTGGAGACCGCAATAACTGAAGTGCTGGTCCCGACTGAAACGGTCGTCGAGATGCGCGGCAATAAGCGCGTCGAGTCGTCGCGGATGTTTTATCCCGGTTACGTGCTGGTGCAAATTGAATGCGACGATCGCGGGCATATTCCTGACAACGTTTTTCACGCGATTCGCTCGACCCCCAAGGTGACAGGTTTTGTGGGCGGACAGAGTCCGACGCCGCTGACGCCGCAGGAAGTCGATCAAATCGTGCATCACGTCGCCGAGGCCGCGGAAAAACCCAAACCGAAGTTTTCGTACGCCGCCGGCGAGACCGTGCGCATCAAGTCAGGCCCGTTCCAGAGTTTTACCGGAAAGGTTGAAGAGGTTAATGAAGATAAGTCGACCCTCAAGGTCACGGTGACGATCTTTGGTCGCTCGACTCCGGTGGAGTTGAATTTTCTGGACGTCGAGAAGGTAACGTTTACCGAAGAAGAATGAAACCCCGCTTCTCTTGCTCGGTCGGCGAGATGGTGCGCATCCAGACGGGCGCTTTTCAGGCCTTCTCCGCCAGAGTCGAAGAGGTCGATGAAGAGAACGCCACGCTGAAAGTCAGGGTTAAGATTTTCGGGCGGTATGAACCGATTGAACTGGGTTTTCTCGATGTGGAAAAATTAGTGTTTACGGAAGAAGAATAATGGCAAAGAAGATTACAGGTTTTATCAAGCTTCAGGTTCCGGCGGGCAAGGCCAATCCGGCGCCGCCGATTGGTCCGGCGCTCGGTCAGCACGGCGTTAACATCATGGAGTTCTGCAAGGCCTTCAATGCGAAGACCGCGCAGGCTGATCCGGACATGAAGATACCGGTTGTGATCACCGTCTATGCGGATCGGTCTTTCACTTTTGAGACCAAGACGCCACCGGCCGCGGATTTGTTGATGAAGGCCGCCGGGATAACTAAGGGTTCAAGCAATCCCAAGAAAGAAAAGATCGGCAAGATTACTCGCGCCAAACTTGAAGAGGTCGCCAAAACCAAGATGCCTGATTTGAACACGACCAACTTGCAGAGCGCCATTCGGACGATCGAGGGCACTGCCAGACAGATGGGCCTCACCGTCGAGGGTTAAGAAAGTAGCGCAAGTTGTTAACTTGCGACAGCGTTAGAGAAAAGAAACCGCAAGCTAACCGGCTTGCGCTACAGAGGGAGAGCTAACGCTCGCCGGCACCTCGGAGTTGATAAATGAAAAAGCACGGAAAGAAATATCGCGCCGCGTTGGAAAAAATGGAGCCGGCGCGCAAATACAGTCTCGATGAAGCAGTCAAGAAGTTGAAAGAGATTGCCTTCGCAAAGTTTGATGAGACCGTCGAGCTGACGGTGTGGTTAGGGGTCGATCCGCGCAAGGCGGATCAACTGGTGCGCGGCACACTCGTGCTGCCGCACGGCCTCGGCAGATCAAAAACAGTTCTGGTCATCGCGCAGGGCGACAAGATCAAGGAAGCCGAAGAAGCCGGCGCCGATTTTGTCGGGGGCGAAGACATGGTCACCAAAATCAAAGGTGGCTGGCTGGAGTTTGACGCGGTCATCGCGACTCCCGACATGATGCGCCTCGTTGGCGGCCTCGGTAAGGTGCTCGGACCGCGCGGGCTGATGCCGAATCCAAAAACCGGCACGGTGACTTTTGACGTCAAGACCGCCGTGAGAGAAACAAAGGCGGGCAAGGTCGAGTACCGGGTTGACAAGACCGGCGTTATTCACACGGCGGTGGGCAAAGTTTCATTTGACGAAATCAAGATCGTGGAGAACACGCGCGCTCTGATAGACGCCGTGGCGAAGGCAAAACCGTCGACCGCGAAGGGCAAGTATATGAAGAAGGTCAATATCGCAGCGACGATGAGTCCAGGGTTGCTCCTGGACGAGACCGTATTTGCTAAATAAGTGAGGAGCCAGGGATGAAGAACAAAGCACAAAAACAGAAAGACCTCGAGGGCCTCGCTGAGCAGTTTAAGAACGCGAATGCGGCGATGCTGGTGAGTTTTAAGAACATGACCGTGGCCAAGGATCAAGAGCTGCGGCGACAGTTGCGCGAAGCCGGCGTCACCTACACAGTAGTGAAGAACACGCTCGCGCGCAAGGCTTCGGCCGGCACTCCGCTAGAGCCCATGGCCGATCAATTCAAGGGAGTAACCGCGGTCGCGCTGAGCGCGAACGATCCGGTCGGATTGTCAAAAGCGATTTCGAAGTTCACCAAAGCCAACCCGGACATTTTCAGTTTCAAGGTGGGGCTGGTTGAAGGCAAGGTGGTGGAACTGAAGGAGGTCGAATCGATTGCCAGTCTGCCGTCTCGTGACGACTTGCTCTCGAAAGTATTGTTCCTGATTAACGCCCAGGCGCAACGCCTGGTCACGGTGCTTCAGGCCGTGCCGCGTAACCTCGCGGTAGTCACGGAACAAGTCCGCGCGCAGAAAGAAGCGCAGGGCGCATAGGAGAATTCGGATTGCGGACTTCGAATTTGCAATCCGTAAGTCACTAAGGGCCGTCTTGCCTTGTCAGTGGGGCGGCTATGGAAAACGGCAGGCGTAAAGCGGCGATGCAGGCCACCAACGCAGCCAATCAAAGCAAATCCAGGATTTGCGGAACGAACGCAGGAGAACGTGATTAATCATGTCGGATAAATTGCAGGGAATCGTCGATCAGATAAAAGAGCTAACGCTGCTTGAAGCGTCCCAGTTGGTCAAGCTCATGGAAGAGACTTTTGGAGTCTCGGCTGCCGCGGCCGCAGTGGCCGCGCCTGCCGCCGGCGGCGGGGGCGGAGAGGCTGCCGCGCCAGCTGAAGAGCAGACCGAGTTTGACGTCATTCTTCAGGCCGCGGGGGCTGCCAAGATCAATGTCATCAAGGTCGTCCGTGAAGTAACTGCGCTGGGGCTTAAAGAAGCGAAAGACCTCGTTGAGGCGGCTCCAAAAGCGGTCAAAGAGGGCGTTTCTAAGGAAGAGGCTGAGACGGTTAGACAGAAACTGGCAGATGCCGGTGCGACCGTCGAAGTTAAATAGGTTTTCAGGCGCTGCCGGGATCCTATCGAAGTTTGGAGTACCGCCTTCAGGCGGCCAACTTTGAGGATCGTGACACTCCGCCTGAAGGCGGTAGTCCGAACGCGGATTCTGGCGGCTTGACCTTTTGTTCCTGAGTGGTTAACTTAGGGGAGTATTGAAGGCGCTGGCGTTACTCCCGGAAAAATCTGGAAGAGAAATGCAATCGCTTACTTAAGCGGTCGGGGCAAGGTGCGCTCTGGCCGCGTATCCGTCTGTGTAGGCCTTCATATAAGGGCCGGACGCTGATCTCGCCAGCGAGTGTAACTGAAAGAATAGGAAACATTCATGTCTGCAAATCTGCTTGATACTGTAAATACTGGATTGGGGCGGCGCACAAGTCAGGCGCCGCAGCGACACGACTTTTCAAAGATTAAGACCGCGGTGCCGATTCCGAATCTGATTGAGATCCAGCGCGAATCCTACAACCGTTTTCTGCAAATGGATCTGCTGCCGGAGGAGCGGCAGAACACTGGTTTGCAATCGGTCTTTAGGTCGGTCTTTCCGATTTCTGATTTTCGCGAAACGGCGACGCTCGATTTTGTCGAATATCAGATCGGTAACTGGCAGTGCAAGTGCGGAAATCTGGAAGGCCTGAAATACCTGCGCTCGGCGTGTAAGAGCTGCAAGACGAGTATCAAAGTAGATCCGCTGCGGCCGGGCCAGACGCTGTGTCACGTGTGCGGTACTTTTAATGCGGTCCGTCCGGAACTTTGCCCGAACTGCGGTGAGCCGGTCGGCCTCAAGCACAAGCACGATCAGCAGGAATGTCAGGAGCGCGGCATGAGCTATAGCGTGCCCCTCAAGGTAAAGATCCGGCTGACTGTCTACGACAAGGATCCGGACACGAACGTAAAATCAATTCGCGACATCAAGGAAGAAGAAGTCTTCTTTGGTGAAATTCCGTTGATGACCGACAACGGCACGTTCATCATCAATGGCACTGAGCGCGTGATCGTGTCCCAGTTGCACCGCTCGCCGGGCGTCTTCTTCAAACGCGGCGCGCTCTACATTGCCAAGATCATTCCTTACCGCGGTTCCTGGGTCGAGTTTGAATACGACCAGAAGAACCTGCTCTACGTCCGCGTCGGCAAACGAAAGTTTCTGGCTTCGATCTTTTTGCGCGCGTTGGGCGTCTGGCTGAAGTCAAACTTCAACAGCAAGTCCTTCGGCAGTGATGGCCAGTTGGAAGAGGCGGTCAAGAGCGCGTCGTTTAGAGATGAAGACTTGTTGCGCGCCTTTTATACCGTCGATGAAGTCCGCATCGAGGATGGGCGCCTGATGGTGCAGGTTCCTGAAGCGGGCGTGACCAACCTGGTCGGCATGAAAGTCGACTTCGAGATCAAAGGCCGCGGTCCGGATCCCATTGTTCGCAAGGGCAAGGAAATCAGCCGGACGTCGCTGGAGGCTTTGCGGAAAGCGAACATTGGCGAAGTTGAAATCGATCTGGCGCAGTTCGAAGGCGTTTACGCGGTGGCCGACATTGTGAACACTGAAACCGGCGAAGTGATTCTCGAAGCCAATAACGAGATCACCCCGGCCAAGCTGCAGGAGATTGCCGAGAGTGGCGTCACGAACTTCGCAGTATTCTTCCCTGAGCGCGATGACGTAGGCGTGGTCGTCTCGCAGACTTTGAAGAAGGACACGATCAGCAAGCCGGTCGATGCCCTGCTCGAGATTTACCGCAAGATGCGTCCCGGTGATCCGCCGACGGTCCAGACTGCCTATCGTTTGCTTGAAGGCATGTTCTTCGACCCGCGCAAGTTCGATTTTTCGCGCGTCGGCCGTTTGAAATTCAACATCAAGATGGGCAAGCCAGAAAGGCTGCGGATCGAGGATCCATTGCTGGCAGCTGGCGACTTCTTCGAAGTTGTCTCTTACGTTTTGAAGATGCGCCGCAATCCGGTCGATGACCAGAAGAAGCCGATCTATCAGGCCGACGACATCGATCACTTGGGTAATCGTCGTGTTCGCGCCGTCGGCGAACTGCTGGAAAATCAGTTCCGGATCGGGCTCGAGCGGATGGAGCGCGCGATCAAAGAGAAGATGTCGATCCATCAGGAGATGCAGACGACGATGCCCCGCGATCTCATCAACGCCAAGCCGGTCACGGCGGCGGTGCGTGAGTTCTTTGGCTCGTCACAGTTGTCGCAGTTCATGGATCAGACTAATCCGCTGTCTGAGATCACCCACAAGCGCCGCCTGTCTGCCCTTGGACCAGGCGGTTTGAGCCGCGAGCGCGCCGGGTTCGAAGTGCGCGACGTGCACCCGACTCACTATGGCCGTATCTGCCCGATCGAGACGCCTGAAGGTCCGAACATCGGATTGATTTCGTCGCTGTCGTGTTACGCGCGCATCAATGAATTCGGTTTCATTGAATCGCCGTACCGCAAGGTTGTCGACGGTGTCGTAACTGAATTTGTGAGGGTCGTCAACGGCGGCGACACGAAGTTCAAGCCTAACGATCACGTGCCCCAGGACGATGTCGATAAGGCGAACAAGCGTGTCGGTTCCGGTGAAAAAGCAATCTACGAACCGTTCCCGTTTTATTTGACCGCATGGGAAGAGGATAAGCACGTCGTCGGTCAGGCCAACATTCAGTTGGACGAGAACAGTTATATAGTCAACGACCGTAACGCCGCCCGTAAAGCCGGTGAGTTCATCCTGGCGCAACGTGACGAGATCGAATTCGTGGACGTCTCGCCGAAGCAACTGGTTTCGGTGGCCGCGTCTCTGATTCCGTTCCTCGAAAACGATGACGCTAACCGCGCGTTAATGGGTTCGAACATGCAAAGGCAGTCGGTGCCCTTGCTGCGCGCCGAAGCGCCTTACATCGGCACCGGCATGGAAGATGTAACGGCCCGCGATTCCGGCGCGGTAGTGATTGCCAAACGCGATGGCGTGGTTGATTACACCGATTCTGAACGCATCATCGTCAAAGCCGATCACAACGTCGATGGCACTATCTCGCGCGAAGTGACCGCGGACATTTACACGCTGATCAAATTCAAGCGTTCGAACCAGAACACTTGTATTAACCAGCGCCCGATCGTCCACGTGGGCGAGCGGGTCGCCAAGGGTCAGGTAATTGCCGACGGTCCCTGTACCGATCGCGGCGAACTGGCGCTGGGCCGCAACGTGCTCGTGGCGTTCATGCCGTGGCGTGGTTACAACTTTGAAGACGCGATTCTGGTTTCCGAGCGTCTGGTGAAAGAGGACTACTACACCTCGATTCACATTGAAGAGCTCGAGATCGAAGCGCGTGATACCAAGCTCGGTCCTGAAGAGATCACCCGCGACATTCCGAACGTCGGCGAGAATATGCTGCGGGATCTGGATGATAGCGGCATCATTCGCATCGGCGCCCAGGTCAAACCCGGATCGATTCTGGTCGGCAAAGTCACGCCGAAGGGCGAGACGCAGTTGACCGCTGAAGAGAAATTGCTGCGCGCAATCTTTGGTGAGAAGGCCGCCGACGTGAAAGATGCTTCGTTGGTTTCCCCTCCGGGAATCGACGGCACCGTGGTTGATGTGCAGGTCTTTACCCGTAAAGGTCAGGAGAAGGATCAGCGCTCGCTGTCAATCGAGCAGGGAGAAGAGGAGCGTCTGCGGCGCGATCTCGAAGATGAAATTCGTATCCTGCACGAGCAGCGTGACGAACGCATCTACGAACTGTTCGAAGGCCGCAAGCTCTCACACGACCTGACCAGCAACCGCGAAGTCGTGATCGCCAAGGGCGTTCCGATTACCCGCGAAATGCTGAAGGCAGTCGAGCCTAAGGCTTTGCGTAAAGCGCAGGTCGCTTCGGCCAGGGTTGACGCCGCCAGCGAGGTCAAGGAATACGAAGACCGGACTGAGCGTCAGATCAAGATCCTTTCGGATATCTACGAAGAAAAGATCGCCAAGCTGCGTCAGGGCGACGAGCTTTCACCGGGCGTGATCAAGATGGTGAAGGTCTTCATCGCCATGAAGCGCAAGCTTTCAGTCGGCGACAAGATGGCCGGCCGCCACGGTAACAAGGGCGTGATCGCGCGCATCCTGCCGGAAGAAGACATGCCTTATCTTCCTGATGGAACGCCGGTCGAGATTGTTTTGAACCCGTTGGGCGTGCCGTCTCGCATGAACGTCGGTCAGATTCTCGAGACGCACCTGGGCTGGGCGGCACGGGTTCTGGGTCTCTACTTTGCGACGCCGGTTTTTGACGGCGCCACCGAAAAAGAGATCAAGCAGAAGCTGGAAGAGTCCGGCGCGCGTGCGCGCGAACTCGGCCTGCCTGAGATCGTTAACGAGTCCGGTAAGGCCATTCTGTACGACGGTCTTAGTGGAGACGCTTTCGAGCAGAAGGTGACGGTCGGTTACATCTACATGCTGAAGCTTTCGCATCTGGTGGACGACAAGATTCACGCGCGCTCGATTGGACCGTACTCGCTGATTACCCAGCAGCCGCTGGGCGGCAAGGCGCAGTTCGGCGGACAGCGCTTCGGCGAAATGGAAGTGTGGGCGCTGGAAGCTTATGGCGCGGCTCACATTCTGCAAGAGCTTTTGACCGCCAAGTCTGACGACGTCGCGGGACGATCCAAGATTTACGAAGCGATCGTCAAAGGCGAAGCTGATTTCGATCCGGGCTTGCCTGAGTCGTTTAACGTGCTGGTGCGTGAACTGCAATCGCTTTGCCTCGACGTTGAACTGATCCAGAAGAACGATGACGCTGAAGAGCCGATCGCCGAGGCGTTGATTACCAGCGGAATATAGGTCGAATGGGTCCTAGGACCCATGAACAGAATTGGAGATAACACGTGTTTCGATTCCATCAAGAGAAAACGCAACTTGCGCCCGACTTTGAGGCGATTCGCATCTCGCTTGCTTCGCCGGACAAGATCCGTCAGTGGTCGCACGGCGAAGTCACCAAGCCCGAGACGATTAATTACCGGACCTTCAAGCCGGAGCGTGACGGCCTGTTTTGCGCGCGCATCTTTGGGCCGGTAGCCGACTGGGAGTGTCTCTGCGGCAAGTACAAACGCATGAAGCACCGCGGCGTGATCTGCGACAAGTGCGGCGTTGAAGTTACCCAGGCGAAAGTTCGTCGCGAGCGTCTGGGTCATATCGATCTCGCCAGCCCGTGTTCGCACGTCTGGTTCTTTAAAGGACTACCTTCACGCATCGGCCACTTGCTGGACATTCCGCTGCGCGAGTTGGAGAAAGTGCTCTACTTCGAATCCTACATCGTCATCGATCCGGGTGACGTGAAGGAATTGAAAGAACGCGAGCTGCTCAGTGACGAACGCTATCGCGAACTGGCCCGTGATTTCCCGGCGCAGTTCGTCGCCAAGATGGGCGCCGAAGCGATCAAAGAACTGCTGGCGATGGTTAACGTCGAGGAGCTGTCGGTTGAGTTGCGGCGCAAGATGCGCGAAGAAACTTCCCAGCAGAAGAAGCTGAAGTATTCCAAACGGCTGAAGGTTACGACTTCCTTTCTCAAGTCCGGTAATCATCCCGAGTGGATGATCCTCGACGTGATTCCGGTGATACCGCCTGAGTTGCGTCCGCTGGTGCCTCTCGATGGCGGCCGCTTTGCCACCTCGGACCTAAACGATCTCTATCGCCGGGTCATCAATCGCAACAACCGTCTGAAGAAGTTGATGGAGCTGCGCGCGCCGGAAGTAATCGTGCGCAATGAAAAGCGCATGCTGCAGGAAGCAGTCGACGCGCTGTTCGACAACGGCCGTCGCGGTCGCGTATTGCGCGGCGTCAACAATCGTCCGCTGAAGTCTCTTTCCGGAACCCTGAAAGGTAAACAGGGACGTTTTCGTCAGAACCTTTTGGGTAAACGTGTCGATTATTCAGGCCGTTCAGTCATCGTCGTCGGTCCTGAGTTGAAGCTGCATCAGTGCGGTCTGCCGAAGAAGATGGCGTTGGAACTATTCAAGCCATTCATCTACAACCAGCTTGAAAAGCAGGGGCATGCAGCCACGATCAAGCAAGCGCGCGAAATGGTCGAGCGGCAAGAGCCGGTCGTCTGGGACATCCTCGAAGAAGTTATTCGCGAACATCCCGTGCTTCTGAATCGCGCGCCGACGCTGCACCGCCTCGGCATCCAGGCTTTCGAGCCGGTGCTGGTCGAAGGCAAGGCGATCAAGATTCATCCGCTGGTCTGCACGGCATTCAACGCGGACTTTGACGGCGACCAGATGGCCGTGCACATTCCGCTTTCACCGGAAGCACAGATCGAAGCGGCCGTGCTGATGCTTTCTTCAAACAACATTCTCAGCCCGGCCAGTGGCCAGCCGATCGCCGTGCCTTCACAGGACATCGTGCTGGGCATCTACTACCTGACGCGCGACAAAGAAGGCGCGAAGGGCGAAGGCCGCGTGTTCGCTTCGGGCAATGAGGTCCTGCTGGCGCTCGACGCCAAGGAAGTTACGACCCAGACGCCGATCAAACTGCGCATCAGTGGAGATTTGATCGACCTGACTCAGGAGCATGACTCGCAGGACATTCTGCGCGCTACGGCTCAGGAGAATATTCGTCGGGTCATCAACACGACGGTGGGTCGCGTGATTTTTAACGATTCAATTCCGAAGGGCTTGCCTTACTTCAACGGCACTCTGCGCAAGAAGGGCCTGCAGTCGCTGGTCAACTATTCGCATATTCGTCTCGGCCACGAGATGACGGTGAAGATGCTTGACGATCTCAAGACGCTCGGATTCCTGTATGCGACCAAGGCCGGCATCTCGATCGGCATTGACGATCTGGTGACGCCGCCATCGAAGCCCGAGATTGTCGGCAAAGCTGAGAAGGACGTGATCACCGTCGAGCAACAGTATCGCGACGGCGTGATCACCAACGGCGAGCGCTACAACAAGGTCATCGCGATCTGGTCGGAAGCCACCGACAAAGTCGCCAAGGAAATGTTCAAGGCGATGGACGATCGCGAAAAAGCGACCAAGGAAATGAACCCGATTTTGATCATGTCGGATTCCGGAGCGCGCGGTTCGGCGCAGCAGATTCGCCAGCTGGCGGGCATGCGCGGATTGATGGCCCGGCCGTCGGGCGAAATTATCGAGACGCCGATTCAATCAAACTTCCGCGAAGGCCTGAACGTGCTGCAGTACTTTATTTCGACTCACGGCGCGCGCAAGGGTCTGGCCGATACGGCACTGAAGACCGCCGACTCGGGTTACCTGACCCGCCGACTGGTTGACGTGGCTCAGGATGTCATCATTAGTGAACAGGATTGCGGAACCCTAAAGGGAATTTCTTCGGCGGCCAGTGTCGAAGGCGGCGAGGAAATCGTGAGCTTGCGCGACCGCATCGTCGGCCGCACTGCGCTCGAAGATGTCATCGACCCGGTCGAAGGCACGGTCATCGTCGAATCGAGTAACGAGATCGACGAAGATCTGGCCTCGGAGATTCAACGTTCCGGCGTGCAGCGCGTGCGTATTCGTTCGGTCTTGACCTGCGAATCACGACGCGGTTGCTGCATCAAGTGCTACGGACGGAACCTGGCGACGGGCCGGCCGGTGGATATTGGCGAGGCTGTCGGCGTGATCGCCGCGCAGTCGATCGGCGAACCCGGCACGCAGCTAACCATGCGCACGTTCCACATCGGCGGCACCGCGCGTCTGGAAGAATCTTCCAAACACGAAGCGCGCATTGAAGGCAAGGTCAAGTACATCGAGCTGCAAACCGTCAAGAGTCGCAAGGGCGAGCGCGTGGCGATGAACCGCAACGGTGCTTTGACGATTCTCGACGAACGCAATCGCGAAGTCGCGCGTTATCAGATTGTCTATGGCGCGCACATTCTGGTCGAAGACGGCGACACCGTCGCGCAGGACCAGTTGCTGGCCACCTGGGATCCATTCACCTTCGCAATTCTTACGGAAGTAGGCGGCAAGGTGAAGTTCCAGGACTTGAAAGAAGGCGTGACCTACGACGAAGAGACCGACCAAGTCACTGGTCTGTCGCACATGGTGGTCAAGGACTCGCCGGATGAAAAGAAACAGCCGCGTTTGGAAATTCGCAACGCCAGCAACAAGGTTTTGAAGACTTACCAGATGCCGGTGCGCGCGAACCTGATGGTGAACGACGTTGAGGAAGTCGAACCAGGCGATGTCATCGCCAAGATTCCACGGGAAACTACCAAGACGAAAGACATCACCGGTGGTCTGCCGCGCGTCGTCGAGTTGTTCGAAGCTCGCCGTCCAGGTGAAGCCGCCGTCATGTCTGAGATCGATGGCACGGTCAAGCTCGGCCCCATCGCCAAGGGCAAGCGCAAACTCATCATCGTCGGCGACGACGGGGAAGAGCGCGAGTACGACATCCCGCGCGGTACGCACATCAACGTGCAGGAAGGCGATCGCGTTCGGGCCGGCGAGGCTCTGCAGGACGGGCCGCTGAACCCGCACGACATTCTGCGCGTGCTGGGCATGAACCGTTTGCAGGAATACCTGACCAATGAAATTCAGGAGGTCTATCGCCTGCAGGGCGTGAACATCAACGACAAGCACATCGAGGTAATCGTGCGCCAGATGTTGCGCTGGGTGAAGATCAAGGAAGTTGGCGACACCGAGTTCCTTTTGGAAGAGCAGGTCGACCGCTTCCGCTTCCAGGATGAGAACGAACGGGTGCGGGGCGAAAAGGGTGAAGTCTCTTCGGCTGAACCTCTGCTGCTGGGCATCACCAAGGCTTCGCTCTCAACCGACTCGTTCATCTCGGCGGCGTCGTTCCAGGAAACGACCCGCGTACTGACTGAGGCGGCGATCTCTGGTCGCATAGATTACCTGCGCGGCTTGAAAGAGAACGTCATCATGGGCAGGCTGATCCCGGCAGGCACCGGTATGGAGTACTACCGCAACGTCAACATCGAGCGGGATGAAACCATCGGCGAAGCTCAACGGGAAGAGATAGACGAGCTGCCGGAGGTTCTGGGAACGGGATTGCCGATGCCCGAGCCGCATGCGGCCGTGCCGGCGACGGTCCTGGAATCCGAGGCTGAAGAAGAACTCGAGGTTGCCGAGGTCGAGGACGAATAAGCCCAGACTTCACCTGGTCCATTAGAAGAACGCCCGCAGCGATGCGGGCGTTTTCGTTGGGGAGCGGACATCCTTGTCCGCCAGCGAAAGAAGTTCGCTTAGGCTTTTCGCGCTTCGCGCTCAAAGCAAAGCAAGATCAGCCTCTTCGTCGACAGCGAGTACGCCGGCGACTGGAATAGGTCCGGCCTTTGCCTTCGAGGGTGTGAATCTCAACCCGGTGCGCGCCGCGAAAAAACGCAAGGGGTTTCCGATCACGAAAGGTAGCTCGGGCCCAGCCGGTCCGACACCGCATCGGTGGCCCGATCAGGTAACGAGCCTAGAATCGGGGAAAACCCCAACAAAAAGGCTTTCTTGACGGTCGGGCTGCTGCTCAAAAATAAAACTCTGGCGCCTGGCGACCTGATTTCGGTAGAATGCTAAAAGGCGAGCAGGGTTACCAGCCCACCTCCTTTTCGCCACCTTCTTCGGAAGTAACTCACATTCACGGACAATAAAATATGAGCGCAAGTGTTGGACTGGCAATTCAGTGTGTGGGCATCCTGCTCGTGGCCCTGCTCTCACTATCGATGCGAGGTTCGATCAAGAGCGCGTTGAATAATCCTCGGGCAGGCCACTGAAAAGAACAGACCACGCGATGTACGACAGCCGGCAACAGACGCGCGGTGGCAATACGGGCATGGGAGCGCTCATGGAACTGGCCGCACTGCTTTCGCGATAGGTGCGAGTCGAAGCTCAACTGAAAGGAATTTTCCGGCGTCAATCTGACCGTCTGTGTTCCCGGATCAGACGTTGTTAACCTTCGCGGATCCCGCTTCCTCCTTCGCTTGATGATCCGCTGAACTCATTCGGGTCACTTCTAACTCACGAAGATGCTTTTCCGTCACATTGGTTGTTGTTCGCACCGCCATCGAAATGTAAGATTAATTCGTGCCCCGCCCTCACGCGTAGGACTTGAGCAAGATAAATAACTGAATAGGAGATTAAGCATCCCCCTTGAAAATTCGCATACTGTTCCCCCGCCTGCTTATCGGCTGCTTTGTTCTTTGCTCTGCCACGAACCTGGCTGCCCAGAGTAGCGAAGTTGATACACGCCAGACCCGCACCAACATTGATTCCAACGGCGCCACGCGATTGGAAACCGATATCTCAGCACGGCCATTGGGCGAAGAGCGCCGGCCGAGGATAGTCGGTTCGTCCCCAATCGCCGCTCCGAAGGCCCCGGTTGTCGCTCCGGCGCCGCTGTTGGCTGGTCGTTTTGATCAACTGCTGATGACTGCGATCCAATCTCATCTGGGCTCGCCATACCATTATGCCGCGACCGGCCCCGACTCTTTCGATTGTTCGGGTTTTGTGTGGCGGGCTTTTCAGGAAGCCGGTTTTGATTTCAGCCGCGGTCCGGCGAGTTCGTACTGGGCCACCTTCGCGGCGCCCAGCGCGGAAGATCAATACAAGTTTGGCACCCTGGTTTTCTTCAGTGGGCTATCGCACGTAGGGATCGTGGCTGACCAGGACGGCTTCTATCACTCGTCGCGACACCACGGCGTGATCTATTCACGCTTCGACAAGTACTGGCTGCCGCGCATCGATGGTTTTCGCCGCGTGCCGATTGCGTCTATGTCGTTCCCAGTGGCGAACGCCAAACCTGGCACGGGCAGGCCGCCGACTAATCCAAGGAGTGGCGAGGACGCTAACCAGCGCTGAGCACGAGGTCATACAAGAAAAAGGCCGCTGTGGAATCTATCCACAGCGGCCTTTCTTGTTGGTGCTACCCGTGGCACTAGCCCGACCGTAAGGGAGGGCTCTCTCCAGAATCTGTGAAGCCCTCCCTTACGGTCGGGCTAATGCCCCCATTCAGACGCAGGGAGCTAACTCCGGGTAACAAACCCGGAGTGACGTTCCTTATCGCGCTTCTCCCAGACGGCAATGATCTTGTCGATAGCTACATAGCAAACGGCGCCCTCGTCGTCCTTCAAATGGAGGATACCGTTTTCGACCCTGGCTACGTCACCGCGCAAACTCGAAGTGGCGCCACAGAAGACGTCGATGCGGCGGCCAGTCAGTGTTTTCAGAAAGTCTTCCATTGCTTTTAACGTTGCTCGGCGGCCGACCTACTTGTGGCCATTGCGAAATGTGATCTGCACCAGCGGCACTACACTCTCGTCGCCCTGCTGGCTCTTCTCAAACGTCAGCAGGTCATAGTAAGCACAACGGGCTCGGGCCGGAAACTCGCGACAGACCAGCGGCCGCGCATGATAGATCGTGCACTTACGCGTCTCTGGATCAAGAAACTTGCAGGCCTTGCCAAAGATCGGATCCGACTTGCGCCGCAATATCGGTTCACCTTGCCAGGTAGTGGTGAACTTTTTCTGTGCGGTCGCCACATCGACACCAAAATGTTTCGCCAGCCGTTTGATGTCGCGTTTGGTTACCTGCACTCGATCGTAGATCGAACAGCAGTACGCCGGACACTTGTTACAGTCGTAGTAGCTTCGTTCAGATTCGGTAGTTGCCATCCCTGGTTCGCTCGTTATCGTCTGCTCGATTTTTGGTATTCGCTCAAAAGCAGTTTCATGAATTCTTCGCGACGTTGGTAGAGCCGTCGGGGCTTTCGGGGTTTGCGTCTGGCTAGAGCATACGCCGTGATGATGGGCAGCGCCACTGTCGAGTCGAGGTAGCAGACAACCGCGTCGGGTAAGCGATCCGGATCGACCTTGCCCCAGGATACGGCTTCACCCGGAGTGGCGCCGGACAGGCCGCCCGTGTCGGGGCGCGCGTCAGTGACTTGCAGAAAGTAATCATGACCGCGTTCGTCGATGCCGAGCACTTCCTGAATTTGCGGCTCAGTTTGCAGCGCGAAGTTCTTGGGCGAGCCGCCGCCGAGGATGAAAATTGCGGACTTGCCGCCCTTCTTCTTGCGAGCGCTTTTGGCCCGGTCGCTATCGCTCCCGGTTCTGGCGCCGTGAATCAAACCACGTTTGGCGGCCAGCACGATGGACGCGGTTTCGTTCACGTCGAGCGAAGGGTCAAAGGCGAGCTTGTTTCCCTGTAAAGCCTTGGCCGCGACGTTCATGCCAATCGAAGAATCGCCCGGTGAAGAAGTATAAAGCGGAACTGAATGTTCGTAAGCCGCTGCGAGCAGCGACCTGTTCTTCAGTCCCAGTTTGCGTTCGCGTTCCCAGACATACCGGCCGGCCAGATAATGAAACTCAGCCGTCGACATCGGCCGTTGAAACTCCGGCGCTTCAATTATGCGGCGAAAGAATGCGTCCGTATCGAGCAGCACTGAGTAATCGAAAAAGATGTCATAGATACGCACGACCTCTTCTTCGCGCAGGACTATGTCCGAGGTTTGCGCGTTGCCTTCGTGCATCTTGAGGCCAATCCCGAAATGCGTGTCATGGTAAAAATTGGCGCCCGTCGAAATGATCCAATCGATGAAGCCGGCCTGAATCAACGGAATCAGCGCCGACATGCCGAGGCCCGCGGGCGTCAGCGCACCGGTCAGCGTTACGCCAACAGTCACGTCAGGCTCAAGCATTTTCTGTGAGAAGAGCCAGCAGGCTTCGCGGAGTCGCGCCGCGTTATAAGCCAGGAATGTGTTATCGACCAGATCGACAAGTTTGGTAGCGCCGGTGATAGGCCGTGGGTCAATCCGCCGGCCGCGCAGAAATTTACTTTGCTTTTTTGCCAAAATGCTATTTAAGTTGAGTTTTTGAATTCTCGAAACTGGAAGAGAGATAGTCGGCGAGTCAGCGATGTGTTGTCAATGTCAGAACCGCCTGCGGTAGCGGGCGGTTCACCCTGACGGGGCTCGAACTCGAGAAGAGATCAACCGCCCGCTACCGCAGGCGGTTCTGACAAATTCTCCAGACACGCGCGACACAAACAACCGCTATAACGTGACTTCAACTCAGCGCGGGTTTCGGCACTCAACTTGATCTCAGAGCACCAACACCCGCTAAGTTTCGCGCCACAGGTGAACGGGGCGCCGCACGCTTCGCACAACGAAGGTGCGCGCAGAATAGGTAAGAAGACGCCCGCCAGAGTTTTCAGTTTCATCTTCACCTGTTGACGGCTGCCTCGCCGGTTTCCTGGACGCGCTTCACTCGTAAACGCTCAATCCGCTTTTCGTGGGCGGCCAGAACTTCAACCTCAAGACCGCGAAAGCTCAGTCGCTCGCCGGGAAGGGGCACGCTGCCCTTGTACGCGATTACGAGGCCGGCAATCGTGGTGAAGTCATCGGCTTCGATCTCCATGTCGAACAGCCGCTCGATTTTTCCAATCTCGGTGCTGCCCAGTACCTCGTAAACGCCGTCGCCGGCCGCAACGATCTCTTCCGGTGCTTCGCCGCTGATGTCTTCGTCTTCAATTTCACCCACGATCTCTTCCAGGATGTCTTCGACGGTCACCAGACCGGCGATCCCGCCATACTCGTCAATCACCATCGCCAGGTATGCGTGCGCCTTTTGCATTTCTTCCAACAGCCGGGCCAGCGGTTTTGTTTCCGGAATGAAATAGACCGGCCGCACGAAAGGCGCTATCGGGGAATCGGCTTTGTTGTCAGCCCAGCAATGCAGTAGATCGCGCACGTAGATCAGCCCTTCGACGTTGTCTATTTGATCGCGAAAGACCGGCAGCCGCGAATGTTTCGTTTCGAGCATGATATCGCAGGCCTCGCGAGCAGTCGCGGTGTTGGGCAGAGCGATGATCGCCGTGCGCGGCGTCATGACCTCATCTACTGTTTTGTCTCCGAACTCAAAAGCCGAATGGATTAGTGCGCGTTCTTCTTCTTCGATGATGCCTTCGGCTTCGCCGACCTCGATCAGCGCCTGTATGTCGTCGTCGTTGTCCTCGTCTTCTTCGTCGCCATTCGCTTCTTCCAATTCTTCCTGCTGCCGCAGACGATCAAACGAGCGGTGCCAGGGCTCAGCCGCGAAGGCAAGCATGCGATAGAACGGCCTAAGCACCGGCAAGAGCCGCAGCAACTTCCCTTCCGGATTGCGCAGCGAAAGCATGCGCGGAATGAACTGGCGAAAAATCCCGGCCAGTATCAGACCCGACGCTAGTGAAATGAAGAGCGCCAGGCTGTTAGCGGAGAACCATTGCAGCGAAATGTAGGTAACGAGGACCGAGAAAACCACCAGCAGAATTTGGATCGCGGCCGACAGCGTGAAGCTGAACCGGGCGCGGTTTTCCAGAATCTCTTTGAGGAGCGGCGCGTAGCGCGCGTTCGGATGCTCTTCGGCTTCCGCGGCCAGGCGTCGCAGACCGACGTCGCTCAATTGGCCGAACGCCATGTCCACAGTGGCCAGAAAGGTCAGCGCCAAAAGCAGGAAAAAACTGATGGCTAATTCAATTTCCATAGAAGATTGTCCGACAAACTTCAGTTTGTCGATCGGGCCTCACGCCCCTGTTTAGAGTCGGGCTACTGCCCGACTAAGCGGGCGGTAGCCGGCTTCTAAACCTGACGACCAACTGAGGTTCTTGTCGAACATCGAGATTATATTCCCAATCGCTTTCGAAGTCTCAACTCCAGCCGATTCATTTCGCCTTGATCGGTTTCATGATCATAGCCCGAGAGGTGCAGCAACCCGTGCAGGATCAACTGCGCAATTTCGTTTTCAAGACTGAGCCCGTGTTCTTTCGCCTGGCGCGCCCCCTGCTCAGTTGAAATTACTATGTCGCCCAGGCTCAAGCCCTCCGCTTTTTCAAACTCAGCCTGCTCAGACGGGAACGAAAGCACGTCGGTCGTGGCCCGCTTTCCGCGCCACCTTCGATTGAGCTCGCGTATGGCGCGATCTGAGACAAAGGCGATAGTGACCCCCGAGGCAGTGACAGGCAAAGCCTGCGAGGCCCTCGTCGCGAAAGTCTGCCAACGTTTGCAGTCAATCGGTAGCTTCCGTTGGCGGTTAACAACCTCGATCATTATCTAAAGCTCCGTTAGGAGCGCGATGTTTATAGCCCGCTCGGACATATTATTTTCCAAAGCTCCATCGGATCGAATATGAAAGCCGCTCTCTATTTGGAGACTCGGAAACTTGAAGAGCACAGCTATAAACATTTTGCCTCTAACGAGGTGAAGCAATCGGCAATCCTCAATCGCAAAATCGGCAATGCTCAAATCTCGCTCTTCTTCGTATGACTTTCGTAAGCCTTGATGATCATCTGCACCAACTTGTGCCGGACCACGTCTTTGTCGCTGAAATAAACGAAGTCGATGCCGTCGATGCCGGCCAGAACGCGCTCAGCCTCGACCAGGCCGCTGCGTTTGCCGTGCGGTAAATCGATCTGGGTCACGTCGCCCGTGATTACAGCTTTAGATCCGAATCCGATTCGCGTCAGAAACATCTTCATCTGTTCGCTGGTGGTGTTCTGCGCTTCGTCGAGGATCACGAACGCGTCTGAGAGCGTGCGCCCGCGCATGAACGCGAGGGGTGCAATTTCAATCACGCGCTTTTCAAGTAGCTTGGTAACCCGCTCGTAATCAACCAGGTCAAAGAGAGCATCGTAGAGCGGCCGCAGATAAGGATCGACTTTTTCCTGCAAATCTCCGGGCAGAAATCCGAGCTTCTCTCCCGCTTCAACTGCCGGACGGGCGAGAACGATGCGATTCACCTGCTTCTGCATCAGCGCCTGAACGGCCATCGCTACGCCGAGATAGGTTTTGCCGGTGCCCGCCGGGCCGATGCCAAACACGATGTCTTTCTGTTGAATCGTCTCGATATACTTTCGCTGCATCGCCGATTTCGGCGCCACCTGTTTTTTGCCGGCTGGACTGAAACGAGATCGCGTGAAGTAGTCGCGCAGGCTGTAGGCGCGGTCTTCGGCGATTTGCGCGAACGCTTCGCGGAGTTCTTTGTCAGTGAATTGCCGGCCTTCGGCAAACAGGGCAGAGAAGTCTTCCAGAATGCGCTCGACCGTCTCGACGTCTTTCGGATCGCCGTCAACGTTCAAGCTGTGCCCGCGCCCGTTGATTTGGACATCGAGGAGCGACTCGAGGTACTTGATGTTCTGGTCGTGAACGCCGAAAAGCGTTTCCAGCCCGCGTGGTGGAAGCTCGATTTGCTTCAACTGATGAAAATCTCTCCTGAAGAATCAGTGAATGGATAAGCGGTGGCTTGCTTGAGGGTGTGGGCTTGCGAATTGCTCGTTTGCATAAGTGCAACTCGGACGCTACTACACGCTAAACTTGGTTGTCAATTGTCCCGGCATAAGTGCGTGCGCGAGAACGAAAGCGTGATTAAGCGCGCCGTCACTGCGTTATCTTGTCATTCGCGAGCCAGGCGAGGTTGAGGCCGCAAACTGCCTGCGCTATAGTCTTCGACATAGCGATGCTGCGGAGGGGTCGCATAATGGTAGTGCAGCGGTCTTGAAAACCGCCGTCCGAAAGGATATGCAGGTTCGAGTCCTGTCCCCTCCGCCATTTCTTTTCAGGTTACTAAACCCGCGAGATAGATTCATCTCTTCTGCATCTTGTTCTGACCTAAGGCTGACCGTTTACCACCTTTGGAGAATCTAATGGTTTACTCTAGTCCATCCACAAGCACCGATTTTGCTGCGAAACATACACCCTTAGGCCTGACATTTTCATCACTGCCTCGGAGGCGACAAATATCAGCGGTGATACTTTTGCTATCGGTGATCTGCGCGCCCATTCGCGGCTTCGGGCAATCGAAGGAGCCGGAGAAGCGAGGGCTGGGTCTCCCTTCCGGACCGGCGCAAACCTCTGCCCCTGCAATACCCGCCGCGGCGAACGGTAAACCAGAGTTGATTCTGCAAACGGGACACACGAGATCTGCTAATGCGGTAGTCTTCGGTCCCGACAATCGCTGGCTGGCCTCGGGCGGCAAAGACAACGTCATTAAGATTTGGGACCTGGCTACGGGAAACGTGTTAAGAACTTTGTACGGTCATGGGAGCAACGTTAACGCCCTCGCCGTCAGCCCCAACGGCAAACTGTTGGCGTCGGGGAGTGGGGATATCAACGACGAGCGGGACTTAGGGACGTTTACTCAGGGCGGGGTGGTGGGCGGGGAAGATAACACAGTCAGGATCTGGAACGTGGAGACAGGGCGAGAGCTGCAGGTTCTGCGCGGGCATAACTTGCCCGTTGGCGCGCTCGCTTTCAGTAACGACGGCAAGTCACTAACCAGCGCCAGCGGGGATTCAGTAAAAGTGTGGGACGTCGCGGCGGGCACCGAGTTGCGCGCGCAGAAGACGAAATACGAAAAAGGCGGTATGGAGAAGCTCAACTCAATGCCCTCATTTTCGCTGTTCGGTGGCGGAGACAAGCAACAGAAACAAGAGGCGCAACGCCTAAAGAATTTCAAACTGTCGGCGTCAAAAATAGCTGTTAGTCCAAACGGGCAATTCGCCGCTGTCGGGCAACCTGAAAAAGCAGTAAAGATTTATGATGCGGCCACCGGCCGCGAGGTGCGGGAACTATCATTCAAGGCGATCCCCGCGGCGGAAAACTCGAGTATCGCCTTCAGCGCGGATGCGCGCCTCGTCGCCTTCGCGAAATCGAGCGAGACCGTTAGCGTTCAGGAGGCGAGCACGGGCCGCGAGCTTTACATTGTCAATACGGGATTCAGCAAATCGCCACAGCGCGTCCAATTCAGCTCGGACGGACGATTCCTCGTCACGGCGACAGATAAAAGTGCCGCATTGAAGTTGTGGGATGCCCTCACAGGTCGGTCGCTACGCGATTTGAATACAGGTGCAGATGATCTAACGGGTTCCCGGGTGATTAGCTTCAGTCGTGACGGCAGCCTGATCGCGACGGTCGCAGCGGGAGCCAGAGCGATCAGAATCATCGATGCCGCGACCGGTCATGAATTCCGTACCCTGGCAACCGGGGCACCCGACGCAGGAACGCGAGCTGAGCAAGCCGCATTCATCAAAGCCCTCGATCCTAAAACAATGGCCATACTTCAAAAACGAGATATCACGACGCCGGAAGAAATCATTGAGGCCGTCGAAGCGATGGGAACTATTTCCAGTGAAAAACTTCAGGCTGGCCGGGCCGTAAGTTTTAGCCCGGACGGTCGCTTTCTGATTTCGCGCCAAATGCTCTTAAAAAATCTGCTGACTGAGGTTTGGGATTCGCAAACGGGGACCCTCGTACGTGCCTCCGATGACGCCGCGTTGCGGGATCGGGCCAAGCCTTTCTTTAGTCCCGACGGGCGCTTCAGAGCCGCCCCTTTCTTTCCCATGAAAGGACACTACGATCCTTCCGCTGGTGAACTTCTAAATCCATTCGGCAATGGTTGGGAAAACGTCTACAAGCAGAGAGTAAACCTTTACGACGGGAGCTCCGACAAACAGCTAAGGGAGTTGGACGGCGGCAAGGCGCCCAACATGGGCATCATTCCGGCGAGTGGCTTTAGCTTCGACGGCAAACTTGTGGCGATCACCGGTTTTGATAAGAAGGAGCGTTCAGTACTCGTCTATGAAACGGAAACCGGGCGTAAGCTCAGCAGCTTTCCAATCAATGACGACGAAAAGAGCGGAGTGGTGACCACCCTTTGCCTAAGTGCTGACGCGCATCTGTTGGCCGCAGGATACGCGAACAAAATCGATATATTTGAAGCGGCCTCAGGCCGAAACCTCCGCACGTTGCCGCACGCGGGCCGGATCGCCTCTCTGACCTTCAGCCCTGACGGGCGTTTTCTCGTCGCCCTCGGGGAAAACAACGATAAGTACATCTGGGATGCTTCATCCGGCGAAAAGCTTGCCACGCTGGTTAATCTCGGGGGAGCGCTGGGCAGTCGTGGCAACGATTGGTTAGTTGTTACACCCGACGGTTTATTCGACGGCTCACCCGCTGCCTGGAAGCAAATTCTTTGGCAGTTTGGCGGCAACACATTTGATGTCACGCCGGCGGAAACCTTTTTCAACGAGTTTTACTATCCCGGTCTGTTAGCCGACGTGATGGCCGGGAAAAAACCTCGTGCGCCGAAGAACATATCGCAGCTTGACCGCCGCCAGCCCGAAGTAACCTTGATGGCTAAGAACGGACAGGTCGATCAGGGAAGTACATCAGAACGCAACCTGACGGTGAAGATAGAAGTAACTGAAAAGGCAGCCGACAAAGATCATAATGCAGGGAGCGGTGCGCGCGATGTACGACTATTCCGTAACGGTGCGCTCGTAAAGGTTTGGCGCGGCGACGTGCTGAAAGGCCAGACTGCGACAACCCTGGAAGCCAGCATAGCAATCGTTGCCGGAGAAAACCGTCTGGCGGCTTACGCGTTCAATCGCGATAACGTCAAAAGCAAGGATGCAATGCTGAGTCTCACCGGCGCGGATAGCCTCAAGCGGCCCGGTACTGCTTACGTTCTGGCCATTGGGGTCAACGCCTATTCCAACACTCAATACAATCTCAAGTACGGCGTTGCCGACGCGACCGCGTTCGGCGAAGAGGTGCAACGCCAACAACAGCAGATCGCCAGCTACGCGCACACCGAAGTCGCTTCGCTGCTGGACGAACAGGCTACGAAAGCAAACATCTTAAGGGCCTTCCGACGACTGGCCGGAGTTGAGGACGCCTCGCCCGCGGACTTGCCTGCCGCACTCCAAAAACTGAAAGCGACACAGCCGGAAGACGCGGTTTTCATCTACTTCGCGGGACATGGAACCGCGCAGGGGCAGCGCTTTTATCTTTTACCGCACGATCTGGGCTACGCGGGAGAGCGTACTGCGCTTGATGCCGCAGGTTTGCAAATGATCCTCGAACACAGCATCTCGGATGAGGAATTGGAGCGCGCGGTTGAAGGGATCGATGCGGACAAATTGCTGATGGTCATCGATGCTTGCAATTCCGGGCAGGCACTCGAAGCCGAGGAGCGGCGCCGCGGTCCAATGAACTCGAAAGGTTTAGCGCAACTCGCTTATGAGAAGGGAATGTACATCCTGACGGCGGCCCAGAGTTATCAGGCAGCACAAGAGGCATCACAGCTGGGCCACGGACTGTTAACCTACGCGCTGGTCGAGGAAGGTCTGAAACAGGCCCTGGCAGACAGTGACCCCAAAGACGGCTTAGTCGGAGTCCGTGAATGGTTCGACTACGCCAGCACGCGCGTACCGAACATGCAACTCGAGAAGATGAAGGCGGCACGTGGTCTGGGCATCGGTCTTTCATTCACCGAAGCCGACAAAACCACTGCTGAAGGCGACAAACGCGTTTCGGCCGCTCCAGGCGTTGAGCGCTTGCTTACCCAAACACCGCGCGTCTTTTACCGACGCGAGTCAGAAGGACATCCATTAATCGTCGCCAGGCGTTGAGAAGGAGAAATCGCTGCAATGCCATGTGAGGAAAGTTGGGACAGCTCAGCGCACCGCATAGAAAAATCGCAAACTGAAGTTTGCGGTGTCAACGTAATCTTACGTTGATGGCTGAGAGACGTGATTTCGCGTTTCTTACGCCGTTCGCCTTGACGGCTGAGCCCCGGGGTCTATATTGGGAAGTGCGAAACCCCCAAGGACTGATCAAAGCCAGCCAAGAAAGATCGGACTATGAATTTGCCGGACATCGAAACAGTCGCCAAAAGCGTCCACGACGCGTGGGTGAAAACGAAGCAGGCCCAGGGCATCACCACCCGCAAGAGTGAAACAGATGAAGAGCTGATGGTTGAGTATGACGAGCTATCGGAAGAGGCAAAAGAACTCGACCGCAACAGCGTGCGCGCCGTGTATGCGGCGATTGAATCGCTGACGAAAGAAAAGCGCTCCTGAGATCTCGCGGCGTGAGTTCGGTTCGACCGATCCTCCGCTTTTACTTACCCATTGAGTTTCGGAAATTTATCGATACTACCCTGCCGCAAAAACATCCGATCGAAAACAGCGAGATGGAGATTGGCGGCAAACCAGCCGAGCAGACTACTCAGCAGTCCGAGGATGACGAGCGTCAGCGTATCGCGCCATTGCACCACCCGCATCACGGTCTTTCCCAGGATGTAGGTGCCGATCATCCCCGCGATAGTTAGTGCGATGAAGACTCCAAGCTTCTTTACCGTGACATGTAGCAAAATGATCTGAGCCCAATGAAACCATGCCCAAATCGCGAAGGCGATTCCGCCAATTGCCAGTAGCCACGAAATCACCTTTAGCGGCGTTGAGAGCGTCCAAATCTTAAAAGCCAGCATGCCACTGGCGCCCAATTGTTTCTTCATATATTCATACTGGGCGCCGCTGCCTTTCATTCCGTCTTCGACGGCCAGAAAACCCCAGTCGTATTGTTGGGCCGGCTCGGGGAAACCATCAACACACTTTGAGAATTTGAACTCATGCTCAGTCATGCGGTATCCGCTCGTCATCAGTGCAAAAGCTTCGACGTCGGTGAACGAATCAAGATCGGTTCGAATGCCGGCAATTTGCCGCTGCAGGTCTTTGGCAATGCCGTAGCGAGTGAGTGGCCCACGGCGATTGGCGGGCCGCGAATCGTCTGAGGCCTCGTACTTATCAAGACAACCGATCCAGTCGACCGGATCGACATCCAGATCGTCCTTGAGATGGACAAACATCAAGCCGCGCAGCAACGAAGCGCGCTTGCGGGCGCTGAGTTCATGGTACTGGGCCACCCGAACGCGCGCCATGAGCATGGTGTTCGAACGCAACAGTACTCCCAGCGGCCCGTTACCCGGACTGTTAACAGATTCCATCTGGCCACTGCCATCGCTTACCAGCAGCACCGTGCAGTCCTGTTCCAGAAGACTACCAACGCCCTGATTGTCGCAGACGCCGCCGTCGACCATCCGCACAATCCGGTCGGGATAAAGGTCGGTCATGGCAAGTGGTTCGAAGAGCCCCGGCACGCATGCCGAGGCCGCGACGGCGTGACCCAGACGCACCTGGCTGTGAGCCTTCGGCGTGTCGTCGCCCTGGTAATACAGCCGGCGCAGCCGATCGTTGCCGTCGATTTGGTCGTCAATGTTCGCGGGCGGCTCACCCATCCATGAGGCTGTGAATTGCCAGTTGTGACCGGTGTTGAGAACCGCCGTGTTGAGAATCAGGTTCGGCACCTTCGCCTGCCGCCGCCAGTTGTCCCTCCGGGGGTTGAAATCTTCCATCGGCTTGCCGTCCTCGCCCATGGGACGAACAAATAGTTTATTCAGCCAGCGCTCGTCGTTTCCGGCGCCGTCTTTCACGCGCGAAAAAATTTCACTTTCGTAAAGGTCGCCGGCGCGCATCGTCCGCGAGTACTTCGCCGTAAAGAACATTTTGGCGTTGATGAGCGGATTAGCTACGACGCGCACGCGAATGTTTCTCTGCACGCCGGCCAAAAAATCCTTTCTCAGCCGGTCTACGATATCGATGTAATCCTGTTTAGTGATTTGGCCGTCCGGTTTTGACTCGAGCAGTTTTCTAACTTCGAGATAGTAATGGGCGCCGATGATTGAACCGCCTGAGACGCAGGACAGAGTTTCGACCCGGTGCAGTACGTCCAGTTCGGCAAGGCGAGCAAGGACCCCGATGTGAAAGAGCGAGGCCCGGAAGCCGCCGCCTGATAAGCCCAGGCCGACCTTCCCCACATATGCGCTCTTGATTTCCTGGTCTCCGAAAAATGTTGCCAGCGCATCGAGTGCCCTCTCGGTCGCGTCTGAACCGGGCACGCCCGCGGTGTTTTCGGCGCGGTCCTGTATGCGCGCGAGCCAGGCAAGCTGACGCGCGGTCGATTCGTACTCCCACGGAGCTATGGCGGTCCCGCGCTCTTGCGCATCGTGCTCGCCGCGTACCAACCATCGGATTGCCTCATCGTAGTTACCGATGCCAAAGTGCGCCTCGGCCACCGTCGCGTAAAACCACCACTTGCCCTGGAGCCAATTCGTATCCTGCTTATCTACCAGGGGTGCGACCTGGGTCACGATGTCCTGGCGAATCTGTTTAGCCTGCTCGCGCCGTTGCCGAGCAATCTCTGATTTGAAATTTGCTTTCTTCGCCTCTTCCAATTCCTGGTGCGCGAGCAGGTCGAGCACGAACGCCGCGTTGATGCCGGTGTAGCCCTGATCGTCGATGGGATGTGGCGGTTGGTCGGAGTGAGGTTGGTAGCCCCGCAGATAGTAATTAAGCGCGCGTTCGAGCTGCGCCTTCTGATTGTCGAGTTCCCACTTGCGTTTATAGATCGCTCCGATGAGGCCCAGCGTCTCCTGATTCTCGGTCTTATTGAGGTCTTCACATGACTGGCGCAAAATGTCGAGCGCGCGGTCGAGGCGCGCATCGGCTTGCAAGTCCGGGTCTTTGTACGTGCAGAGCGCGGACTCCTGGTACACCTTGAGGCGCAACGCCGAATCGTCATTGAGGCTTGGCTCGAGGCGCGCTCGCGCGAGCAGGCGCCGCGCCAGACCGAATTCTTTTTCTCCCTTTAACTGTTTGGCGAGTTCGAGTAGTTCGCGGGGTTCTAAACTCTGTCCGCGGAGAATGTCATGAGCAGATCTGACGCTTTGGCTCTGATTTTTCGGCATTGGATTCTCCTCCGATCTCTTCGGATCGTGGCGATTGCCCTCACGCTGCGGAACTAATCTTGTGAAAAGCGAAGGTGCGTGAGAGCTTTGGTTGTGAAATCGATCGAATACCTGACGAACTAGCTGGGCGCTGTTTGCGAGATACAGCGCGCGGCATATCTACGCCAAATTCTCTGGCGAGTCAAGCGATTGATGGCTCCAAGCTTCGGTCGTGCTGCTATCGCGGCTAACCTCTGGCCGTAGAGAGACATCAACAAAGGTGGACCGATGATGTTTAGAACTACCATTGCGCAGCTCCCTTTGCCTGTTTCACGCCCTGGTTTATATTCGTAAGTGTCTAAGTGGTAGAAGTTGCAAAAGGCGAGCCCTGTTACGGGAAGGCTCGGAAAGAAACTCCTGGAATGATACTTTCGGTTCAATTTGTCACAATCGCGGCTCCGGCGACGATCTTTGTTGAGAGTTGGCGCGAGCTCGTCGGCCGCATCTGGTACTACCTCGACAACAAACATGAAATTCTCAATCATCATGTCTCAGTAACAACCGTCGTCGGTGGCGCACTGATCTTTACCGCCGCGTTATTTCTGTCACGCACGTTGAGCACCCTACTCGAGCGCCGCATTTCCAAGCGGGCTTACCTCGACCCGGGTTTGCGCTACACGATTGGCCGGTTGACTCAGTACATTATTGTCGCGCTCGGCTTGCTGTGGGCGCTTGCGCTGGCTTTCGATCTGAGCCTGACTTCGGTTGCCGTCGTTTTCACGGCGCTGTCGGTGGGCATTGGTTTTGGTCTGCAATACATCGCCGCCGACATTGCCGCAGGTTTCATTCTTCTCTTCGAGCGGCCGGTGCGGGTCGGCGATCGCATTACTATCGGCGACGACGAAGGCGATGTGCAGAGCATCAACCTGCGCACCACCGTCGTGGCCACGAACGATCGCATTTCGATCATCGTGCCGAATTCAAAACTCGTCAGCCAACGCCTCATCAACTGGTCTTATGGAGATCCGCGCGCCCGAATTGCGATTCCGGTCGGGGTTGCTTATGGTTCGGATATTGATCTGGTGACCAAGACCCTTTTGACCGCGGCCGAAGATGTGGACAACGTGCTGGGGGATCCCACGCCCAAAGTACAATTTCTGAAGTTTGGCGACTGGTCGCTGGATTTTCGCCTGCTGGTTTGGACCAACCGGCCACGCATCCACACTCAGATTCGCAGCGACATTAACTATCGGATCGAGAGATTATTTCGCCAGGCGGGAATCGAAATTCCTTTTCCGCAAACTGAGTTCCGTATGCGCAGCGTGCCCCCTGATGCCGTAGACAACCTGGTCGCCGACGATAAGTCCGGGGACGTGGAATCTCATTGACGCAAGGGGCTTTCGGTTTCAGTGAGGGTTGAGGCCACTTACCTGCTTAAGGTGAGTCGGTACAGAACCGAGAGCGGTAGCGACCGGGTGCTACACTCAACTTGAATTTGAGTTTGCAGTGAAATTTACTGTCAGACGCGGTTGAGTCTCGCATCCGGTCGCTACCGCTCCCGGTTCTGTAACCAGCACTTCCTTCGCAACGCGCCGCCCGAGTCTGAGAACCAGTCCGCAACGTCACCGCGTCTTTTTCTTTTCTGGTAGAGTAAATCCCGGGCACACGCTCTTCGGGGCATCAGTCGTGGCTTTGCATTTTTGGGTTTGAGTTACGGAAGCCAGACCAAGGTGCGACTGAAGTTTAGAGAAGGGAATCCATGCGCTGATGTCATCAGCGCGACACTGTGACTTGTTCGTGTGCTTGCAAACGTCGATGGCGTAGATCGGATGAATCTCCCACAGAGCTAACCGTTCAAAATCCTTCGCATTATCTCTGGCCGGATTGAATCCAGCCTTTCCATTTGAGCAAGGCACGTGACTGCCGTCAAAGAATAACTGACCCGAAATCTTCATCGGATGCGTTTTGAAAAAACCGGCATAGTCAGGCGAGTCGAAGAGGTCCCAGGCCGGCGGCCGATAATGCGGAATGATCTCAGCCACGACGGTGTTGCATAACGCAGTTTCATCCGGCTTTTCAGCCAGCGTGATGTGAATATCGTTGTAGGCGCAGCCGAGCAGGTTGCACTGCACGCTCTCACCATTGCCTTTGGTTAGGGGATCGTTGTTATCAACATTCGAATGTCGCGCATCGAGGACGAAACCGACGAACGTAACTGTCTGGCCTTCACCCAGTTTCTTCCCGTTGCTGAGCGTAATGATCTTCGCCAGCTTCGCGCGACTTGGCGGCGGCTCGCCCTTGGGAATGGCCAGCGCGTTGGTGCTGGCATTGCCCAGGTCACCGAACGTCTTCAGGGTCACCGGCGTAATGTTCGTGACCGGCGCGCAGAAGTTATTCTTCATTCCATTCTGCTCGTCGTTGGCGGTGCCCTCGCCCTTGTGACAGCCGGTATTGCCGCACAGAAAATCAATTCGCTGTGGTTTATGAGTGAACGGCTTGAGTTGCAGCGGCAGGGGCTTGTCGCATGTCTTGAACTTCAACTGCTGCGCATTGCCCGACGCTACTACCAGCAGCACGGCAAGGCTTAACCCCGCGAGACGAACTAATAGGTTTGATTGCATTTCATGTTACCCGTAATCATTCTTGCGGCGAATGCTATAACGATTGCGGAGGCCGGGCAAGCATCGGAGGCCCGAAGGGCCGATATTCAATAGCCACGCCCGTAAGAGCGTGGATCGAGAACTGTGACGACGAACGAGCGCCGAAGGTGCGGCACCAATGAAAATGATTCCACCGCGCAGCACAGGTTCGGGTCCTTCGGGCCTCAGGGACTAATCCAGGCACATCACGACCACGCCCTTACGGACGTGGCTATTAGATATCGGCCCTTCGGGCCTAAGCTCGCCTTGCGATGCATCCGCGCACACGTTAGGCTAGGGCCGCCACTGAGTGATGATTCATTCAGTCAAACTAGATGGCCCGAAAAACTTCACGCAACGGTGCTTCAGGTAAACGCGAATCGATTCTGCGCGCGGCCACCCGCGTCTTTGCGCGCAACGGCTATTTCAATTCCAAGGTTGCGGACATCGCGCGCGAAGCCGACGTCGCCGACGGCACCGTCTATCTCTACTTCAAGAGCAAAGAAGAAATCCTGCATTCCATCTTTGATCAGAACATGACTGAAGCCATCGCCTCTGGCCGGGTGCTGATTGAAAAGTTAAAAGATCCGGGCGAGAAGCTGCGCCGAATCGCCACGCTTCATCTCGAACGTCTCGGCGGCGATCGCGATCTCGCGGTGGTCTTTCAGGTTGAGTTGCGCGGCTCGACCAAGTTCATGCGCGAGTTTTCCGCGGCTGGTTTCGCTGAGTACCTCAGCCTGCTGCGCCAGACCTTTGAAGAAGGACAACGTTCCGGCGTTTTCCGCAAAGACCTGAGCGCCAAGTTGGTTTCGAAGATTCTGTTCGGTGCGCTCGATGAAATGGCCACGAACTGGATCATCTCCAAGCGTAAGTACAAGCTCGAGCCGATGGCTGAGGTCGTCATGGATGTTTTCCTGAATGGAGTGAGCGCATCGTGAGCAGCGGAACTCCAGCCGCAATTCCGGCGCCGCCGCGGCGCATTCCACTGAGTGATGACGAGCCAAAGACGTTGCTCGAAGTCTACGAGGGCGCCGTACGTCAATTCCCCAAGCCTGACACGCTCAACTACAAAAGCAACGGTGGGTGGCATCAGGTCTCGGCGCAGGAGATGCTGAAACGCGCTCGCCGGATCGCGCTGGGATTGTATTCGCTGGGCGCGCGCAAGGGTGACCGCGTGGCGCTGATTTCCGAAAGTCGGGTGGAGTGGGTGCTCGTTGATCAAGGCTGCATTTTTGCCGGGGCGGTTCTGGTCCCGATATATCCTACTTTGTCATCGCCGCAAGTCGGATACATCCTCAAGGATTGCGGCGCGCGGGCTTTGTTCGTCTCAACCCGAACGAAATTCGAAGAGGTCGAAAACATTCTGCACGACTGTGCCGCGATCGAGAAGGTTGTCATCTTTGATCCGGATGGATTGAGCAGGCCAAATACTCTCAGCCTCGCCGAACTGGAAAAACTCGGGAGCGCGCTTGAGATTGAGCAGCCAAACTTGTCCGCCGAACTAGCCCGGGCGGCGAGCCCCGAGGATCTCGCGACGATCATCTACACGTCCGGAACCACCGGCGAACCGAAAGGCGTGATGCTGACGCATGCGAATCTGGTTTCGAATCTGATCGATTCGTCGAACCACTTTCAGTTTGCCGAGAAGGATTCGGCGCTCTCGGTTCTGCCGCTGTCGCACATCTTTGAGCGTCAGGCCATGAACATGTATCTGCATCACGGCATGAGCGTCTATTTTGGTGAGGCGCTGGACAAGATTGGCGACAATTTACGTGAAGTTCATCCGACGGTTTTTGTCGGCGTGCCGCGCATTTACGAAAAGATTCTCGCCAAAGTCCAGGAACGCGCCCTGGCTAAGGGAAAGTTGAACGGCGCGATGTGCGACTGGGCAATTGAAATCGGCAAGCAATGGGCCCAACTGAAGTCCGGCTCGAAGCCGGTTCCGGTTTGGTTGACCTTGCGGCACAAACTTGCCGGCGCTGCGGTGTATGCAAAATGGCGCACGGCGATGGGCGGCCGCATTCGCATTTTCGTTTCCGGCGGCGCGTCTCTATCAAGCGATGTTGCGCTGGCGTTCGCAGGCGCAGGCATGCCAATCGTGCAGGGTTATGGTTTGACGGAGACCTCACCGGTGATCACCGCTGGGAGCCTTGACGACAATCGGATCGGGACTGCGGGGCGACCGATCAGGAATGTTGAAGTACGGCTCGCTGCCGACGGCGAGATCGAAACTCGCGGGCCAAATGTGATGCGCAACTACTGGAACAAACCCGAAGAAACGCGCTCGGTCTTCACTGAAGATGGTTGGTTTAAGACAGGCGATATCGGCACTCTGGACGCTGATGGATACTTGACGATCACCGATCGCAAGAAAGAGTTGCTGAAAACTTCCGGCGGTAAGTACATCGCGCCCCAGCCGATCGAGCAGTTGATCAAGAGTTCGCGTTTCGTCAATCAGGTCGTAGTCATCGGCAACGATCGCAAATTCCCGGCGGCTTTGATCGTGCCCGACTGGGAGCAACTGGAAAGCTACGCGAAACTCAAGGGTCTGAACCTGGGCACGCGGGAAGAATTCTGCCGTCACCCGCGCATTATCGACTTGTTTGAGCGGCAGATAGCGGCGCGAACCGAGAACCTGGCGCAGTTCGAGAAGATCAAACGCATCGCCTTACTGGATCAGGAGTTGACGGTAGAGGGTGGCGAGCTGACTCCGACGCTGAAGGTAAAACGGCGAATAGTCGATCGGAAGTATCGGGACGTGATTGATCGGATTTACGCGGAGGCTGAGGTGTCCGGGAGGCTTTAGTTCCGCTGGGCTCCATAGGAGCCAAATGTTTATAGACCCAACGATGATTTCCTTTCTGCGCTCTGTAGGAGCGCAATGTTCCGCTCCTACAGAGCGGGACCCATTAGGCACAGGCTGGGCTATAAACATTTCGCCTCTAACGTGGCGAGGAGGTCAGACAATGATCGATGACTTGATCGGACTCTCAGAAGGTTCGTCGGCGGGAAGAAATCAACGCATGATGCGATCGTCATTGAGCCTGATCTCAAATGCTTCCAGGATCCGCTCGGCGGTTTCTCGCGCAGCTTGCTTCAAAGCGTACTCGGAATAGACGGGGCTGTTTTTTTGTGGCGTCGACACTCCGCCACGGCCCGTCTGGTAAATCTGGTGATGACTGCGGCCGGCCTGTTTGAACTTCGCCGTGCCGGGTTCGAAGATGGTGTAGCTGACGTACAGCTCGTCCACTTCGTTCTTTTTTAATTGCCGGCCAGAGTCGGCGATTTCGCTGCCAATCTGAAGCAGCACGACGTATCTGACTGTCTCTTCTTTGGCCCGTTTGATTGCATCCGCGCGAGTCATGCCGCGCCCGGCCGAAGTGACCACTACATCTACCGCGTCACCCAAACGCCGCACGCAATTATCAATCACAGTATCGGGAACGTAGTACGGAATATTCGACATCGCATCCCGATTGTCGATACCCACCAGCAACTGAAGCCGCGGAGGTTTTTCCGGTTTCTTCTCGGTGGTCTTGGAACCAGAAACCGAAGGAGTGGTGGTAGAAGTGGTCGTGGTTCCACCCGTTGAACGGCGACCCGATTGGGCCTGGCTGACGATGGCCCCGGCGAAAAGCATGGCTACTATGGCGAGGGCTCGACGATGATAGAGCGTGTTCATATTATGCGGCGGCATTCTAGCATTTGCGGTGGCCGGGTGCATGGGATGTCCACTCGGTGATACAGGTTCAACGATCTCATTAGCACCGTCGCTTCAGCGCGGTGAATAGGGTGCCCGACAAAATTCGAAACCGTTTTAGACGGTTTCCATTCCCAACCCCCCGATCAAACACCGGGCTGATCAAACACCGGGCTGAAGCCACGGTGCTAATAAGAGCAGGCAGGGTATTGGCTCCCGCATAGGTTGCTGCTCACGATTGCGAACATTTGATGCGGGTTCTCGAAATGTCGTGGCTCGCTTTTTCTTTCCCCGGTCGAATAACTTAGACTGCTCCAGTCGCCCGCGGACGCCGCCCATGACAGAACCGCAAACACGATCGTTAGTCATCACCCGAGTCCGCCCGCAAGGGCCTAACATTCGCTCGTTCGAGTTGATGCCCGAAGATGCTCGCGGCGTCAGCTTCATTTCGGGCCAGGTGGCGAAGCTCGGCGTTGGTGACGAAGAGCCGGCGTACTTTGCGTTTGCCGGAGCGCCCGAAGACCATGAGTTGCAGATTCTGGTTAAGCGCACGATCGGCGCCAGCATGAAATTGTTTGAGATGAAAGAAGGCGAGCGCGTGGATTTGCTGAACGTGGTAGGCCACGGCTTTAACTTGGATCAGCAGAAAGGACGCGACCTGGTTTTCGTCGCGATGGGGACCGGCGTGGCGCCGTTACGGTCCGCCCTACGACATGTCTTGAATCGTAAAGCAGACTTTGGGCAACTCGTAGTGCTCTACGGCGCGCGGACGCCCGACGATTTCTGTTATCGCGATGAAACACAAAGTTGGGAAGACGCGGGCGTCGAACTGCGCCAGGTGATCTCGCGACCCGATGGTCATGATTGGTCCGGACCGACCGGTTATGTGCAGACGCTGCTGGATCACGTGCTGCCTGATTTGAAATCTCCAGTCGCGTTGGTGTGCGGCTCACGCGAAATGATCGAGCAGACCCGAGATCGTTTGCAGCAGATGGGCTTTGCGCCGGAAGCGATCCTAACAAACTATTAGTGCGCCATGGCGGTGAGGTCAGTACCGGGAGCGATAGCGACCGGGTCTCAAGCTTCCAGACCACCCGTGATTGAGAGGAGGAGACCCGGTCGCTATCGCTCCCGGTACTGACCTCATTACTCATGCGATGTTTTTTCTGCGACACGTTCTTGCTTTAACCGACACCGCTGAACTAATATCCAAGCTCGTTAACACGTCGGCAATATCTGTTTGCTAGAGTTTCCCGCAGTACTTAATCCAAAAGAAAAACGAAAACTGCAAGGCTTCGTGCGCAGCATTAATCTCGAACATCACGAAAGGAACACATGACTAGAAACTTTGCCTCCATTACTAAACCATTTGCTTTGATCGCCTGCCTGCTGTTGGCGGCGATCGCGGCGTTCCCCCAATCGCAGGCGACCACCGGAAATATTGAAGGTCGCGTTACGGATCCAAACGGCGCGGCCGTCCCGACCGTAACGATTACCGCCACCAATCAGGAAACTGGCTTGACCAAAAGCACCAACGCTGACGAGAGCGGCGATTTTCGCATCATCTTTTTGCCTCCAGGCAAGTACCGAGTGACCACCAGCGGCGCGCAGGGCTTCGCGGGCGCCGATTTTGGCAACGTTACTGTCACTGTCGGCGGCAAGACACCGCTCGACATTCAATTAAAGGTAGGCGGAACGACCACGATGGTCGACGTTGCGGCTGAGGGGCAGATAGTCGAAACCACACGCACCTCGGTTTCATCGACGATCAATGAACGTGCGATTCAAAACCTGCCGGTCAATGGCCGCAACTTTTTGGATTTCGCCACGCTGACGCCCGGTGTGACGCGCGACCCAACGCGGGCCGGCGACCTGGCCGTCGGTGGCCAGAAGGGAACCTTTAACAGCTTGCAGGTTGACGGCGCGGACAATAACAACACTTTCTTTGGTCAATCATTCGGGCGCACCGGCACCCGCCCGCCTTACCAGTTTTCGGAAGAGTCGGTGCAGGAGTTTCAGGTAAACCAGAACGGCTTTTCAGCCGAGTTCGGCCGCGCCGGCGGCGCCGTCATCAACGTTGTCACCAAGTCAGGCACGAACCAGTGGCACGGCAGCGCGTTTGAATATTTCCGCGATGAATCACTGAATTCGAACACGCCAATCCTGACTGCCCGCGGGGCCAGGCGGCCAAAGTCACAGATCAACCAGTTCGGCGGCACGATCGGCGGACCGATCAAAAAGGACCGGGCCTTTATCTTTGCGGCTTACGACGGCCAGCGTTCGAATATTCCGAACGTCCTCGATCCGCCGAACTTCGGCGCGCAGACGGCCGCCATCCAGGCATTGCTGGCGCCGAAGCTGGGTACTTACAACGTGGGTCGCAAGCAGGATGTCTTTATGGCCAAGACCGACATTCGCTTAAATAACGCGAACCTGCTGGTCCTGCGTTTTAATCATCAGAACTTTACCGGCAACAACAACGAAAACAGCGGGCCGCTCAGCGTCCAGGAACATTCCGGCAACAGCGTGGCGAAAACGACGACGTTTTCGGGTTCGGTCACTTCGACATTAACGAACAGGCTGGTTAATGAGTTTCGCTTTCAGTTTGGCCGCGACCGCGAGCCGGGCCAGGCGAACAGCGACGCTCCTGAGGCGCGGATCCTAACTGTGGGGAACAGCTTTCTTCAATTAGGCCGCAATAACTTCAGCCCGCGCGAAACTACCATTAAGCGCTGGCAGTTCATCGATAACCTCAGCTACACGCGCGGCGCGCACAACCTGAAGTTTGGCACGGACCTTAACTTTGATCACATCTTCAACTTCTTTCCCGGCTTATTCACTGGGTCATATACCTTTCCTTCTTACGCGTCGTTCGCGTCGAACACGCCCTCGGCTTTCACGCAGAATTTTGGCGGCGCGGGCACCTCAGGCGGGACGACGAACCCCAATCTGAATG
The DNA here is from genome assembly GCA_038210455.1 of Pyrinomonadales bacterium. GTDB lineage: Bacteria > Acidobacteriota > Blastocatellia > Pyrinomonadales > Pyrinomonadaceae > UBA11740. The sequence goes on from JBBQWP010000005.1 coordinate 36,805, forward strand.
ACTATGGTTTCTTTGGCCAGGATGATTGGCGGGTGAATCCGAAGCTGACGCTCAACCTCGGCTTGCGCTACGACTATCAGAAGTTGGCTGCTCCGACCGTCTTTAATCCGAGCGCTGCTTTGGCCGCCGCAGGTCTAAGCACGACGACGCCGGTACGCGACCGCAATAACTTTGCGCCACGTTTCGGATTTAGTTATGCGTTGGACGGGAAGACCGTGTTCCGCGGAGGTTACGGAATTTTCTATAGCCGCACGACCGGCATCATGCTCGGGACGTCGCACTCACAAAACGGAATACAGGTGACCGGAGTCAACCTTAACTGCACCGCAGTGCCGAATCCATGCTTGACCTATCCGGCCATTTTTACGACGCCGCCGGCCGCCGGCGCACAAACACCAAATCTCTATCTGTTTGATAGAAACTACGCTCAGCCGCACATCCATCAGGCGCGGGTCGGGTTTGAGCGCGAGCTGGTTCCTAACATGAGCCTGTCGGTTACTTATCTTATGTTCAGGGGTGCGCAATTGTCGCGAACGCGCGACATCAACCTGGCCCCGCCCGTAGCGACCACCGTGACGGATCCTGGCGGCGCACCGTTGCTTGTGTGGCGTCACCCGGCGACTCGTCCCATCGCGGGCTTTACGCGAATCAGTCTGTTCGAGAGCACAGCCGATTCGTTTTATAACGGTCTCGCGGTAGAACTCAAACGCCGCTTCGCTCGCGGCTTCCAGTTCATCATGGCTTACACTTACTCAAGCGCCAGGGACAATAAGCCGGATCAGACCATGGTTGTGGTCGGCGCGGATGACAGCAAAGGCGTGCAGAACAATCTGGACATCGGCGGTGATTACGGGCGCAGCGATCTGGATATTCGTCATCGCTTTGTCTTCAGTCCGGTTTACGAAATCGGCCGGGTGGCGAAAGACAATGCCGCCAGCGCCTTGCTTAGCAACTGGACCTTCTCAGGCATCGCCACGTTGCAGAGCGGCTTTGCCTATTCGGCGACGGTCAGTGGCGATTTGAATCGTGACGGCAACTCGGCTACCGACCGGGTGCCGGGAACAGCGCGCAACCAATTCACCACGCCGAACATTTATGTGTTCGACACTCGTGTAACGAAGTCCTTCAGCTTCGGCGAGAAATATAAGTTGAGCCTGGTCGCCGAAGCCTTCAACCTGTTCAATCGCTCGAACATCGCGACGGTAAACACCGGACGTTACGTCGGCAGTTCGTCGGGGACGGCCTTAACCAATCCGCCGTTGTCTACACCGTTTGGTTTCGCGCGGACGTTTCTGGGAGAGCGGCAGATCCAACTGGCGGCGAAATTCCGGTTCTAATTCTTCGCTTAGAAAAAAACGACAAGGCGCCGTTCTTAATTGAGCGGCGCCTTTTTCGATGGAGCGTGAGATGATTCTTCTTGGAGCGCAGATGAGGTCAGTACCGCGAGCGTAGCGACCGGGTTCCGGTTCTCGTAGGCATCGTGTGTCCAGGGTTGAGACCCGGTCGCTACGCTCCCGGTACTGACCTTATGACCTGGCGGAGTAGTGCTTGAAAAACCCTACATCTGGCGCAAGAGCCTACAGTTAAAACTGGGATTCTTAGGCCCGGACGAGAAGAATTCAACCAAAACAAAGGCGTTTCGTGTTCAGCTTTGCCGGCATAAGCATTGCCCCTGATATGAGGTTTACTCGAACCAAGATCTCAATAACCAATATGAAGTTTCGTTTCACATACTCAATCCGGATGGCACTCATCGCGTCGATCGCCGCGATGATAGTTGTCACCCTCTTTGTAAGGACTCAGATCAGCTCCGCTGCGGCTGACGGCGATCTCGACGCCACTTTCGGATCAGCAGGGAAGGTGATCACCGACCTCTTCGGGCGCAGCGATGGAGCCAGCGCGATTGCTTTGCAGTCGAATGGGAAGATCGTGGTGGCCGGCAGCACGCTGAGCGCGGCCGGGCCGCCGGACATTGCAGTGGCACGCTACAACAATGACGGCTCGCTCGACACTTCATTCGGATCTGGCGGGCGGGTCAGTACCGATTTCGCCGGCCGCAGCGACAACGTAGCAGCGATCACTATCCAGCCTGACAGCAGAATTGTGGTGGCTGGCGGTGCTGATTTGCCGGCGACTTCATTCGATTTTGCGCTGGTCCGTTACAACTCGGATGGCTCTCTCGATTCGACTTTTGGCGCCGGCGGAAGAGTAACGACCGACTTCAACGGCGGGTTCGACGCCGTCGCCGCGATCGCTATGCAAGTGGATGGCAAGATCGTCGTCGCAGGTCTTGCGACATTAGGAACTGCGCACTTTGGCCTGGCGCGTTACAACCCGAACGGTACGCTGGATACGACGTTCGGCACTGGCGGGAAAGTCCTTACCGATCTTAACGGCACACGCGATATCGCGAACGCGCTCGCCATTCAATCCGACGGTAAGGTTATCGTCGGCGGTTACACGGTCGACCCGGTCACTTCATTCCTTATCTTCGCGCTCGCGCGCTACAACGCGAATGGATTGCTCGACTCGACCTTTGGCAGCGGCGGCAAAGTTACCACCCGGGTCGTCTTCGGTGACGGCGAAGACGACCAGGTATTCGGGCTCGCGATTCAACCAGACGGCAGAATCATAGCTGCGGGCCAGGCGAACTTTGCTCAGGACTTTGGCATGGTGCGCTATCAGACCGACGGCTCGCGCGACACTGCTTTCGGTACCAACGGCGTCGTGACCACCGATTTCAATGGGTTCATCGACCGCGCCAGCAGTGTCGTCCTCCAGCTTGATGGCAAGATAGTGCTGGCAGGATCAGCAAGTCTGACTACCGGTACGACGGCTGGAGATTTTGCCTTAGCTCGTTACAACCCGAGTGGCTCTCTTGACTCGACGTTTGGCGCCGGCGGTAAGGTCACGACTGATTTCGGTGGCAACGTCGATATTATCAGGGGAATAGTTTTTCAATCAGACAACAAGATTGTCGCGGCCGGCTCAACTGTCAATGGACCTGGTCCATCGGATTTTGCGCTGGCGCGTTATCTCGCGACCGTGCAGGCCAGCGATGTGTCAGGTCGAATCCTCGACACAAGCGCGAACCCGGTAGGAGGTGTGGCCGTGAGAATGACCGGAGCTCAGAGTCGTTTGACGATTACTGACTCACAGGGCAACTATCGCTTTGACAGTGTGGCGCTCAATGGTTCGTACACGGTGACACCCAGTCGCTCGAATTTTACTTTCGGTCCGCCGACGCGCAACTTTACTCAACTCAGCTTGCATACGGATGCGTCTTTCACCGCGACGTTCACAGCCGCCGGTTTGAATCCACTGGACACGAGCGAATTTTTTGTCCGCCAGAACTACATCGATTTTCTCAGCCGCGAGCCAGACGAATCAGGTTTTAACTTCTGGGTGAATCAAATCGAAAGTTGCGGTACGGACGCGAACTGTCGCGAAGTCAGGCGCATAAATGTTTCGGCTGCGTTTTTCCTGTCGATTGAATTTCAACAGACTGGTTATCTCGTGTATCGCGCCTACAAGACGGCTTACGGAAATATTTCAGGTAAGCCGGTCCCGGTGACGTTCAGTGAATTTCTTCCTGACACGCAACAGATTGGTCAGGGCGTCGTCGTCGGCCAGACTGGTTGGGAAGCAACTCTGGAAAATAATAAGAGAACTTTCATGGAAGCCTTCGTGCGTCGTCAAAGGTTTCTGAATGCCTTTGCGCCCCCAACGTCAGAAGGTCAATATGTGGATACGCTTAACGCGAATGCCGGTGGAGTCTTGACTACGGCTGAACGAGACCAGTTGGTCAGTGATCTTACCTCTAACACCAGGACCGCGGGTCAGGTGCTCAGGTTCGTGGCAGAGAAGCAGGCTTTCATTAACAGCGAATTCAACAAGGCATTTGTATTGATGCAGTACTTCGGATATCTGCGCCGCAACCCGAACGATCCTCCAGAGGCCACGCTCGACTTCCAGGGCTACAACTTCTGGCTGAACAAGCTGAACAACTTTGGCGGTAACTTCCAGAACGCCGAGATGGTGAAGGCGTTCCTCCTGTCGGGTGAATATCGCGGACGCTTTCCGCGATGACTATTAGCAGACGCCATTTACCTTGATGAGGATGGGTCGCGCGTAATGAGGTCAGTACCACCTGCGTGAGCGGGTGGATCAAACCGTCAATGCGTGGGTTGAGCGATGGACCCACCCGCTCACGCGGGTGGTACTGACTCCATCACGACGCGGGTTACTTTTTCAGATTACGTACAAAGCTGGTCAGCGAATTAATGTCGGCTTCGGAAAGCTTTTTCTTGAAGGCGGGCATCTTGCCTTTGCCGTTTGCGATTGAATTATAGATTCGCTCGTCACTCACTTGATCCTGCCACTGTGCATCGGTCAGATCGCGCGCGTGTGTGAGCTTCCCTTTAAACACCTTAGACCTCCCGTCTTTGCCGTGGCACGTTGCACAGTTCTTGGTATACAAACTGCGCGCGTCGCTCTCGGGAAATGGGCGGCTTCCCGCACTCGTCGCAGGCGAGGCTGTGCTCGTCGGGTTGAGCCACAAACAGAAAGAGATTAATCCGGCTCCGGCGAGAGCGACGAATTGAAGATTCTTACTCATAGATTTTGATTGCTCCTTATTTTTCGGAAAGCTGACAAAGCACATGACGCCTCGAAGCTCTCGTGTGATGTCTTTGCGATCGGGCTAGTTGCCATGCTTAGGGAAGGGCGGGCAAAGATGCCCGCGCACCGCACGCAGGATGCGTGCGCTCCCTGCTCCTCAGTTCGTACGCCCAAACCCGTGTTTCTGTTTACATAGTCGGCAGTAGGTTGGCGGCTCGGTATTGTCCAACTGATGCTTGACCGGCTTCAGTGTTTGCATGAAGGCGAACACGGATTTTAGATCGTCGTCAGTCATCTTGCCATAAAAGATCCACGGCATCGACGCATGCAGCGTGCGCGCGCCCACCTTGCCTATGCGCATTACCTGCACAAACGAAGTGTCGTTGTAATAGCCAATGCCCGACGCGGCCGGTGTGATGTTGGCGGACACCACGTCACCCTTTGGCTCATGCAGCAGGAAACCGCCGGCAAAATCCATTCCCGGAAATGGCTGGCCCTTTTCCTGTGGCGTGTGGCAATCGGCGCACGCTCCCATCCTTACCAGGTATGCGCCGCGCGCGACCGCGGTTGATTGATCCGGCGGCGGGACCGCGGTGGTTACTGGTTGCGGCACGTTCTGATTGAAAAAGTTGATGGGGAAAGGCAGCTTAGTTGTCGGCAACTGATTGCGCACCGCCGGCACGGTGCGGAGATACGCGATCACTGACGCCAGATCTTCGTCCGACAACTGGCTGTAATGTGGATACGGCATGACGGGAGACAGCGCTCGGTCGTCGTGCCCGATGCCTTCGCGAATCGCGCGCGCCAGCGTGTCGTCGCTCCAGTTGCCCGCGCCGGTTTGTTTGTCGGGCGTAATGTTCGGAGCGATCAGCCAGGGCAGGTCCTGATCAGACCAGACGTGACCCGAGCCTTCTTTCCCGGCCACTGGTGGCGCACCTGGCTTTGACCAATCCTGATCGGTGTGACAACTAAAGCAGCCCATGACGCCGTCAACCAGATACTTGCCGCGGGCCAGGCGTGGTGGCGTTGCTTCAAACTTACGATCGGTGAGCGCACGCTTCTTTGCGCCGATGATGGGACGCCAGCCGATTGTGAGGGTAATGCCGACAACCAACAGCGTGATGATTGCGAGGATGGTGATTCCGACAAATTTCTTCCAGCGGCGACGTGGCATTGTTTGAACTCTCCGGTTGCGTTCGAATCTGGTTTTGCAAAAGGACGAACGGACGGCCTTTTAATTCAGGTGCTGTCGAGAAGTCAACTGCTGATTGGTACAGAACCGGGAGCGGTAGCGACCGGGTCCCGGCATTCAAGTTAGACTACCGACGTACCAGCCACTCTCTGCCGATCAGTACGCGCTGTTCCGAACGTCGAGTCTTTGACCCGGTCGCTACCGCTCCTGGTTCCGTAACCGCGTGCTGCACCGGAGCAGTCCCCACTGTCACCGATTACGCGGCACGGCAACTATGCGAAATCCGTATTCTTCGAGTGTCCCATCTGGAGTCGATTGGTTACGCGCTGCTGAGCGGAGATACTCATCGGTCACTTTCGAGAGCGGACCGGGATTGAAGAACGAGCCGCCGCGGAAAACGCGTTGTTTTCCGCCAGCGGGACCAGGCGGGTCGGCGGCTGGACTGTCCCGATAGTAATTTGCGTCGTACCAATCCTGGCAGAACTCAACGACATTGCCATGCATGTCGTATAGCCCCCACGGATTCGGGTGCAGATGCCCGACCGGATGGACGCGCTGGTCTGAGTTGCCGTAGTACCAGGCGACCCAAGTGAGATCGTCCGAATAGTCAGTCGTCGTGCCTGCGCGGCAGGCGTATTCCCATTCGGCTTCGGTTGGCAAACGATAGGTATAGCCGTCGTTTGATTGATTCAATCGGGCGATGAACTGCTGAGTGTCATTCCAGGTAATGAACTGGACGGGGAAATTGTTGCCTTTGAAGCCCGCATGGTCCCTGCCCATCACTGCTTTCCATTCGCCCTGCGTCACTTCATTGCGCCCCAGGAGGAATCCCTGGGTAATCGTTACCTTGTGAACTGGTTGCTCGTCCGGCTTGCCGTTGTCGGAACCCATCATGAAACTGCCGGCCGAGAGCGAAACGAACTCCATGCCGATCTGGTTCTTGATTATTTTTGCGTTATCGCGCGGCGCCGTGAGCCACAGCAATAAACCAGCGGCGACTATGAGCACCACGAGAAATACCAGGAGCACTCCGATAGCGATTAAGAGTTTGTAACGAATTCGCGCGAGGCGAGTAAGTATGTCCATCGATGACACTCACGTTCTCGATTAAACGCTTCTGACACGGTTGCTAGTGAGACTTGTTCAAGAAATTCACAATTGCCAGCGCCGCTCTATCCGAAGCTCCGGGGTCGCCGATCTTCGCAGCGACTTCTTTCAACTCAGCGCGCATCGACGCATTGCGATCCGGATTGAGCAGCGACAACAACTCACTCGCCAGGGACTCGCCGTTTAGTTGATCCTGAATCAGTTCCGTTGCCAGCCGGCGGCCGGCGATCAGATTCACCAGCCCGTAATGCTCAGTCGTAATCAAACTGCCGAGCGCATGCCAGTTAATCGCAGACTCTTTATAAACTACCACCAGCGGCGTGCCGAGCAACGCAGCTTCCAGCGTCGCCGTCCCGCTGGCGACTGCCGCCGCGTCGGCCGCGGCCAGCGCCTCGCGCGTTTCGTGATGAATGACGCGCAGCGAGTCTTTGAGCGAACCATGATTGCCGGCAGCGATTATTGCCCGGGCTTCCGACGTGTCGCGATTCGGAGCGACCATCACGACGAACTGAGCGTCGGGACGTGTTTGCGAAATTAGAGTTGCCGCCTCAAGCATGGGCGGCAGAATGCGAACGATCTCTTTATGGCGGCTCCCGGGCAACAACGTGACTAGCGGCAGCGCTGGATTTAGATCGTGGCGGCGGCAGAACTCTCCGCGATCGTAGCGCGCGCGGACTTCGCCGGTGAGCGGGTGGCCGACGTACTCGACCCGGGTCATGCCGCGCGCAGCGTACCAATCTTTTTCGAACGGCAGAATCGAAAGCAGCAGATCGACGTCGCGCTGCACGCTGTGAGCACGATAGGATCGCCAAGCCCACAACTGCGGACTGATGTAGTAGATGACTCGGACGCCGCGACGATGCAGCCAGCGCGCGAGCCGCAAATTAAAGTCGGGCCAGTCGACCAGGATGACAGCGTCAGGTTTTCTTTCTGTGGCCGCGCGCTTCAGTTCGCCAAAAGCGCGCCAGAATTTTGGTAACGCCTGACCGATTTCCCAAAGGCCCAGGATGGCCAGCTCGTCCGCATTCACGATTGAATCAACGCCGGCAGCGCGCATCTGGGCTCCGGTCGAGCCAAAGAAATCAATTTGTTGTTCAGGCGTGGCTGCTCGCAGCGCGCGCACCAGCGACGCGGCATGCGCGTCGCCGGAGGCTTCACCGGCCACAATCATTAGTGATGTTGACTCTGCGAGCATGTTCGCTCTTATCTCCCTCTCCCACTGGGAGAGGGTTGGGGTGAGGGCTTGTGAGGCAGCGCCAACCCCTCTTTTCTTTCGTTGCGCGACGAAAGACGTTGTGCGATCTCCTCTAACACGCTCGCGGTATCGTTCAAAACCCGTTCGTTGGGAATCCTCAAGACCCGCACTCCTTGCGCGATCATATATGCGTCACGATTCTGATCCTGATGCCATTGCTCATTTCGCTCGTGCACCTCACCATCGCACTCGATCGCTAAGCCGGCTTCGCGACAATAGAAGTCTGTAACGTAATCACCGAACTGATGCTGTCGTCTAAATTTGAAACCGAGTAATCGACGATCTCGAAGCAGCTGCCAAAGCAGAGCCTCAGCAGATGTTTGTGTCTTGCGCAGTTCGCGGGCGAGTTCTAGTAACCCTGCAAAGTGATAGCCACCGCGGTGCGGTCTTTGTTTGATCATGCCTTCCGTTTGCTGCTGCTTCTTCGGTAAGACGAATTTATCGAGGGGGCTCTTGCTAGTCCTAAGCCCGCACCCCCGGCCCCTCTCCCATTGGGAGAGGGGAGAACGATCGAGATCGAACGAGGAAACCCGGTCGCTATCGCTCGCGGTACTGACCTCGTCTCAATCTAGGTGCTTCCTTGTTCCACTTCGAGCGCGCATGTTAGCATCGCCGCATTCCGTTAGCGAAAACGGCGCGCTGTCTGCGGGTTTCTCTCCCTCTGCAACAGGCGTATTGATTAGGACCCTGGCCCGGAGGTCGCCAGCTTTAAAGCGTGCGTTGCATTGCTTCGAAAATCAGGTTGCGAGTGACGCGCGTTTTGCCAATGCTGGCATGCGTTGCGCTCGCTTGCGTCCTGGTTGCTCCAGCTCATGCTCAGCAACCTAACCCCGTCGATCGCAGGGTCGAGAATCCGATCACTGACACCCCTAACGTTAACCCGCTGCAACAGGATCAGCCGGTAAAGCGGACCACGCCAGGTAAGCCACCTACAATTCAACCTGGCGACGAGCTAAGCGTCGATTCCGCGCATAAGACCGTAACCGGAACCAAAGGCGCATTCGTCACCGTTGAGGAAGGCAATGTAGACGCGCGCATCGGCACCTACCGGCTTCAGGCTGACAAAATAACCGTCTATGAATCCACCAATTTAGTCGTCGCCGACGGCAACGTCGTGTTTGATCAGGCCGACCAGCAACGCATCACCGGCAGCCATGCGGAATGGAATTACAAGACCAAGCTCGGCTTCTTTCTCAACTCGACCGGCTATACCAATCAGACGACCGACGGCACCCGAATGTATTTCATTGCTGATCGGATCGAGAAGGTCAGCCTGAACACAATCGTCGTCATCAATGGCGAGATCACCGCCTGCGATGAAGAAGTGCCCAAGTGGAGTTTCCATGCCAAGCGTGCCAGGATCATAACCGGTGATCGAGTCAAGCTTACCTCGCCGACGTTCCGCGTTAAGAAAGTGCCGATCATTTACCTGCCGTATGCGTCGTTGTCGCTTAAGCATGACGATCGCCAATCGGGTTTCCTGACGCCGACCTTCAGTGGTTCCGGCCAGAAGGGGTTTCGGATTTCCGAAGCTTACTACCTGACTCTGGGACGCTCGGCTGACTTAACGATGCGCGCTGATTTGTTTTCGCAACGCGGCATCGGCATCGGCGGCGATCTGCGCACCCGCGCAAACTCAAGGTCGTTTTTCAACATGGGCTTCTATACCGTCAAGGACCGCATCCTGGGGCCCAAAAAGGACGCGACGCATCCGGATCAGGGTGGCTCCAGCTTTTATATCGACGCCGTCCATTACTTTCCGAATGGGTTTTTGGCGGCGGCCGATGTGAACATTACTTCCAATCTCGCGTTCCGCCAGATTTTTTCTGACTCGATCCAGCAGGCGATTTCACCTGAAGAGCGGTCGCAGGTTTTCATCAACAAGAACCATCACGCGAACAGTTTCAACTTTCGCCTCAACACCCAGGCGACGTCATTGCAGAACTCTCAGATTCGCATTCGCGAGTTGCCCAGCATATCGCTCGATCGTCGCCCCTCGCCGTTGCGCTGGTTCAAAAACATTCCTGTCTATTACTCGTTCGAAAGCGCCGTGGAAGGAGTCAGCCGCAAAGAGACCCCGAGCGACCTGGCTACTTTCCGCGCCGAAGCCGGACGCGATCCGATCATCACCCCTTCCGTAGTGCAGCGTTTTGATCTGCATCCGAACATTGAGGTGCCGCTGAATTTCTCCGGCTGGTCTTTGACGGCGACAGCCGGCGCGCGCGCCACTTACTATTCGAATTCCGTCGACCCGTTGACGGGCCTGGTGTCACCGCGCGACGTAGTGCGCGGCTATGGCGAGTTTGAGTTGGACTTGCGGCCGCCGGCGTTGGCGCGCAACTTCCGGCGCGGTGACGGTTCAGTTTGGTTTCGACACGTGATCGAGCCTTATCTCATCTACCGGAGGATCGCGGGCATCGACAACTTTAATCAAATCATTCGCTTTGACTATGTCGACGCGATTGCCGACACCAACGAGATTGAATACGGCCTGGCGAACCGTTTCTATACCCGGCGATCTACTGAAACCGTCAGCAAGAAAGCAGCGCGCGCGGCCCGCGAAAAGAAATCTCCGCTGGCCATCCAGCCCTACGAAGCCTTAACCATCACTATCCGCGGCAAGTATTTCTTTGATCCATATTTCGGAGGCGCGCTGAAACCGGGAAGGCGGAACCAGTTCGCTCCCATCGACACTTTTTCCGGGTTTACTTATGGAGGCGTGCCGCGCAAGGTCTCGCCGGTGAACGTCGACATCCGCTATCGTCCCTCAGAACATCTGTTTGCCGATTTTCGCACCGACCTCGATCCTCGCGGTGGCACGATGCGCGCGATGGCCGCCACCTTTGGCCTTAACCGCGCGCTGATCCAGGCGTTCTCGACTTTTTATTACACCAGGGCCGTTGAGTTGGTCCCGAGTTTAAAGCAGTTCGCCAATGCGGCGGGGAACGAGCCGGGGACGCTACGCGGCTCACAGTGGAGCCCGGCGATTTTTCTGGGCAATCGCGATAAAGGATTGTTCGGCGGACTCTCGCTCTTCTTTGATTTTCAGAAGCACCCGTTTGCGGGCAGCAATCGCGCGCTCATCAGTTCGACGGCGACAGTCGGTTACGCCTGGAAGTGCTGTGCGATCACGGCGCAGGATTTTAGTTTCAACGTGGGGCTGCGTAACGAGAATCGCATCGTCTTCGCCTTTCGCCTGAATGGCATCGGCACTTTCGGGACCGAGAAGATCGGCCAGTGGGCGAAGTAGCGGTGGAGATCGTTTGGAGTGCGGTGACTTGTCGCCGGTGTACCCGCGCAATCGGGCCGCGACAAGTCGCGGCGATGAAAGCGGTAACAAGTTACCGCACTTCAAAAAGTTGGGCTTCCGTTGACATCCCTCGGGGCCGATAATAGAGTTGAGGTGGCCCCGAATACCGGAATCATCTGAAAACTCGATAGTGCTTATTCTTGCCCGGTCGAAAGCGTACAACGCCCGATTTCTTTTCTGCTGGTTGGCGAACCGAGACCTCTTGAAGTAAATCAAACCACGGAGTCCGACCAACACGACAGATAAGGCAGGGAAGTTTTTCGGGCGACTCATGCCTTGCAGATTTTTACCGCCAATGCCTCGGAATAGAGAGAGTGTGAAATGAAACATAGAGTCACCGCGATCATCTTGCTAACTGCCCTGGTCCTGTTTTTGATGGCGTGGAGCTTTGTTTCATCCGCCGCCAGCGGCGCGGGCAACGCGCCCGTCGGCAAATCGAACGAGGCAGAGCAGTCCAACCCGGCGCAGAGTGATGAAGACGAGGCCGTCGATGCCGACCTGGGAAAGTTTGGCTCGAAAATAGATCGCGAAGAATACCTGCGTTTGCGCGGCGAGTTTTTTGGGCGCCTGCGCGGGATCGAACCGGGCCGGCCATTTGATCCAGAGATGCGCACCCGCGCGATCGAACAGATGGATCGCCAGCAGAAGGGCCGCAAGATCGAGTCGCTGATCAGTGGCGGGTTCGCTCCCGCGGCCGGCGGCGCGTGGACTTCTCTGGGTCCGACCAGCATCACCAACGGCCAGGCGTTGCAGGGAGGAAATACAGCGGTCAGTGGGCGAGTAACCGCCATCGTGGTGGATCCGGGAGATGCCAACAAGGTGTATTTGGGTACAGCGCAGGGCGGCGTCTGGCGATCGCTGGATGGCGGCACCACCTGGGCGGCGATATTTGATAGCGCGGACTCGCTGGCAATTGGCGCGATGGCCCTCGCTCCTTCTGATCCGACCAAGCTGTACGTGGGGACTGGCGAGTTTAACGGTTGCGGAGATTGTTTCTTCGGCGCCGGGCTTTATCGAATTGATAGCGTCAACACCTCTCCGACATTAGTTGGCCCGATCAATACTCCGCAGGCAGTTGGAAATCTTACCTATGGACCTTTCACTGGACGGGGTATCACCAAAATCGTGGTTGACCCGACCAACGCGGCGACAGTCTTCGTTTCGACCGGACGCGGGATTGCCGGCAGTGGCGCGAATTCCCTAGGAGTCATAGTGCCTATGGCTCCGCGCGGTTTGTGGCGATCCACCAACGCCACCAGCGGTGCCAGCTCCGTGACATTCCAGAAGTTGGTAGTGACCATCGACAACAGCGCCGACTCTCCAAACACCGGCAATGTAGACACGACGGACATTGTGATGGAGCCGGGCGTTCCCAATAATCTGCTGGTGGCGGTCATCGGTGCCACGGGATCTAACGGAGGTATTTACCGATCGACTAACGCTCTCGCGGGCACTCCGACTTTTACTCAGGTCTTGTCGACGGCTACGACTGTGCGTACGAATCTGACAATCAACAAAGTGAGTTCAGTCGTTACTGCGTATGCGGCCACCAGCGAAACTCCGACCGGTAACGCGACCTGTACCGTGACCAACAGCGGAGCAGTGCGGAAGCAGACCGATCCGTTCAATAGTAGCTCTACCTGGGCGACGCAACTCACCGGCGGCGGCGGATTCTGCGGTGGCCAGTGCTTCTACAACATCGCGATTGCGGTTAATCCTAACGACGCACAGCAACTCTATCTGGGAGGGAATGCTCGGCAATCAAGCGGCTGTTCCGATGGGATGAAGAAATCAACTGATGGTGGCGCCACGTTTTTTCGCGACGACGGCGGCACTCACGCTGACTCGCACGCGCTTTACTTTGATGGCACCGGCGCGACGATCTTCACCGGCAACGATGGTGGGGTTTGGAAGAAGGCCTCCAGTAACACGATTGCTTCAGCGTGGACTAATCTGAACAACGCCCCGCTCAATACTCTGCAATTCGAGAGTATCGCCGTGCATCCGACGGATCGGTTTCTGATGATCGGCGGCACGCAGGACAACGGCACTCAGTACCAGCAAACCGCAGCCGGAAACTGGAGCAACGCTGAAGGCGGCGACGGTGGGTACTGTCTGATCGATCAGAGCGCGACTGACACGACCAACGTCACGATGTACCACACCTTCTTTAACCAGAGGAATTCACAGGTCGGTTTCGATCGAGCGATTAACACAGCTTGCCTGACCACCAAAAATTCCTGGCCGACACGCGGTGTCGGGTTTGTGCCGCCGACTGATGCGGAACAGACGACTACCGCTTGTGACGGGACAGCCGACTACCTGCACAATGGCCTTAGTCTTACCGACAGTGTGCTGTTCTACGCACCGATGGCGCTCGGACCCGGCGCGCCGAACACGGTGTATTTCGGGACCGACAGGCTCTATCGATCGACCAACCGTGGCGACAATATGACTGTCGTCAGCCAGTCGCCACTTGCCCAAACCAGCGCCGGTCCGCCGCCAATCGGCTCTCCGGTCAGCTCGATCGGAATCTGGCCGGGTGGCGATAACGTGCGCATAGTCGGGTTACAGAACGGTCAGGTATGGGCAACCTCGACGGGCTCTTCGACGTTGGTTGATATCACCAGCGGGTCATTCCCCACGAATCCCAACGGGAGCCTGACAAATAAATTCGTCGGCCGGGCGGTGGTCGATCCCAACAACAAGAACGTCGCCTACGTGACGTTTTCATTCTTCGCTCCAGCGGGTCAGGGAATTTGGAAGATCACAAACCTTGACGCCGCCGCCGGCGCTTCACCGGCGGCCCCTGTCTGGGCAGCAGCCGGCAATGGCATCCCCAGCATTCCCATTAACGCTCTCGTAATTGATCCGACCAACTCGAACAATTTATTTGCCGGAACAGACATTGGGGTTTACAACTCGACCGACGGCGGGGCCAATTGGGCTCCGTTCGGCACGGGTCTGCCGCGATCGGCCGTCTTTGATCTGCAAATCCAGCCGAGCTTCCGGCTGCTGCGGGCCGCGACTCATGGTCGCGGAGTTTGGGAAACCTCTTTGGTCAATACCGGCCCCAGCACGGTCCAGTTCAGTGCGTCTACGGATTCGGTGAACGAAGCCCAGGTAAGCAAGACGGTTACAATCATCCGCACCGGCGACACGTCCGGAACCGCGTCAGTCAATTACGCAACCAGTGATAACTCTGGTGCGAACAACTGCAATGTCATAAATGGTAATGCTTCTTCGCGCTGCGATTACATCGCCAAGTCGGGGACGCTTAGCTTTGCCGCGAATGAAACCTCGAAGACCATTTCGATTCCGATCATTTCGGATTCTTATGTCGAGGGCAACGAGACCTTTACGGTGAACCTTAGCTCAGCCAGCGGCAGCAATGTCACGTTGGGCACTCTGGCCACGCTCACGGTAACGATCGTTGACAGTGGCTTTGGCGGCACAAATCAGATCGATACGTCCAGTTTCTTTGTGCGCCAGCACTACATCGACTTTCTCAATCGCGAACCTGATACTCCCGGACTGAACTTCTGGATTAACAACATTGACGGTTGCTCGCCGAAACCGTCGTGCACAGACGTGCAGCGCATCAACACTTCGGCGGCGTTCTTCCTTTCAATTGAATTTCAGGACACGGGCTATCTCGTGGAGCGCACCTATAAGGCTTCCTACGGTGATGGATCGGGCACTTCGACCTTCAATGGAACGCATACGCTCGCCGTGCCGGTAATCCGGCTCAATGAGTTCCTACCTGACACGCAAAGGATTGGTCAGGGAATCATCGTGGGGGTGGGGAACTGGCAACAACAATTGGATGACAACAAAACGGCCTTCATGCAAGAGTTCGTACAGCGCTCGCGCTTTCTAACCGCGTATCCATTGACGCTGACTCCGGCGCAGTTTGTTGACGGCCTGAATACAAAGACCGGTGGCGCATTGTCGACGACGCAACGCGATCAACTGGTGAGCGATCTCTCGGCGGGTATTAAGACGCGAGCCCAGGTTTTACGGTCGGTGGCTGAGAATCAGACCCTGGCCAGCTCCGAGTTCAATCGCGCGTTTGTATTGATGCAATTCTTTGGTTACTTGCGCCGCAATCCGAATGACCCTCAAGACTCGGACTATACGGGCTACGATTTCTGGCTGACGAAGCTTAACAGCTTCACGGTTCCCGGGGACGATCCACTGATTCGGGCTCAGAAGGCCGAGATGGTTAAGGCTTTCATTCTTTCGGGTGAGTACCGGCAGCGCTTCGGTCTGCCGTAAGAGCCTGAAGCGGACCCCGACTTTTGAGTGCTGGCCTCGAACCCCCGGTTTCGGTAAAGCTATTTGCAGATTCCGAGCAACCAGCGGCGGGTTCATTGAAACTAAGCGGAGTGTCGGCTTGCGGTTACGGCGGCCCAACGCTTACAATGACCGGCCTGACTGCTTAAGAATTGAGGTAGTCGTTCTTGCTGGTTTGGCTCAAATCCCCAGTGAGCACTTTGATCGTTCGTTCATATTCTTAATGATAAGACTGGTTATTGCTTTTTTATGCGCGGCCGCAGCCTGTATGCTCGTTGGCGGCGCGCTGACTACGGCGCAATCGCCTGCGAGTTCCACGCCGGACTTTTTTGTCAGCCAGGTCACGAATTCGGGCGGCGATTCGTTCGCGGGCGATATGTCGGCCAACGGACGGTTCGTCGTCATTGAATCCAGCGGCGATATCTCGACTGAGAAGACTGCGACCCGTCACAATCAGGACGGGAATCGCGAGATCTTCTTGTACGACTATGCGCAGCGGCGAATTTTTCAGCTGACTGACACCAAGAGCGTACTCAATCCACCGGGTAGTCCTTCGCCGACGCCGAGCCCGAGTCCAAGTCCAAGCGCAACTCCGACAGGCAGTCCCACACCGACGCCGAGCCCCGTGCCAACTCCAGTCGATCCCAGCAATGTCGCCATCGAAGTCGGCAACAGCCGGCCAATGATTAGTCTTGAGCCGCTGCTGGTTGCGGGTTCGCGTACCTACACGATCGTTTTTAGCTCGAACGCGCCCGTGACTCCGGCGAGTTTCGACGGCACTAATCCGGGTGCTCCGACAAACACCGACTTTAATCAGGAGATCTGGACTTATCAGTTCACGGTCCCTGACACAGCCACTCTTTCCAGCGGAGCCGATCTCGGACCAATTGATCTGACGACCGGCACCTTTAAGCGAATTACAAATACGCCAGCCAGCGCCGCGCCGGTTGCCGGGTCAAGTATCAGTTCGCCGCGAGTCGCCGACGATAATCGGGATGCCAGCATCAGCGACGATGGCAAGGTCATTGCGTTTGTCTCGAACCGGGATCTCGTGCCGCCAGGTAATGCGGACACCGATGCGCTGTTCGGAATTCCGAATCCGGAAGTCTTTCTTTATCGAACGGCGACCGGGACCCCTACCCAGGTTACAAACACCAAGACGACTTCTTTGAATAACCCGATTTTCAGCGCCAATCCGTGTCTTTCCAGTGACGGATCCGTGCTCGCCTTTGCTTCCAACGCGAACATCACGGCCAACAACGATGATGGTAATGCCGAAGTCTACGTGGCTAGTTTCAACCCCGCCTCGGGCGTAGTCAGCGGCCTGAGACAGGCGACGAAAACCAAGAACGACACCACCACTTCGGCCACGACCAACGGTTTTCAGTTTGGCCGCCGGTTGAGTCGCGATGGACGGTTCATCGCCTTTGAGTCGGCCGCCGCTGATCCGAAAGCGAACGCAGCGCCAGTTGGTTTCCCGGTGGCCTTTGTTTACGACGTTGGATTGGACACCTTTGCCCAGGTTGGACCGCGCGCCCTGGGAGCTCCCGGAGACATTCTCCACTTTCCGACCTTCACTGATTACAACGGCGCCCTGAGCCCGGCGTCGGTGGTCTTCACCTCGGCGTTGAACTTTAATTCCGACGGATCGTTCCCCACGGCTGCGCTGGACGCAACCACCGGCTTGAATTCCAGGCACGTTGAGCAGCTCTTTCTGGCGCCACTGCCGGCAATATCCACCGGACCGTTTACACGTCTGACAAATCTTCAAGCATTCGTCGCGGTGCGCGGGATTCCCAGCAACTCTCGTACTCGGATCGCAATGAGCGTGACGACCAACCTTGGCGGCAGCAATTTCGACAACACCAGCGAAGTCTTTTACCAGTTGATGCCGAGCGTCGTGACTGAATCGGCGGGAACGCTGACGGCCTTTACCGGCGCGAGCCGGGTGCCGGTGCCGGTGGCCAGCCCGACCGCGACGCCCACTGTCAGCCCGACACCTAGTCCGTCACCGACACCGGCCACGAGCCCGACGCCATTCGTTCCCCTGGGTCTGGCGGCAGGCGAGCTTGGTTACTTTCAATCCAGCGTCAGTCTCGCGCCGGCGAGCGCGACGGTCAGCAATAGCAACGCCTCTGAATCTAAACGCGCCCCGGCGCTGCCAATCGAGTTGAATGGGGTTTCGGTGGCAATCAGGAACGCAGCCTGCGGCCTGTATGCGGTCGGCTCGTCCGAGATCAAGTTCGTCGTGCCGATTGGATTGGCGGCCGGCACACACCCAATCCTTATCAACAACAACGGTACGTTTATCCGCGGTTCGATCGCCATCGTAACCGCCCAGCCGGACATTTTTACGAGCACGAATGGTCCGTTAGGACGGGCGCAGGTATGCAACATCACCAATCCGTCAGTCTGCTCGGCCGAACCGTTCTTCGTCACCACAAAGAATGGTACGGGTACTCAGGTTCCAACGGTCCTGCGGGTTTCACTCACGGGTATACGGAACACAGCGGGCAGTGCGATTACTGTTACCGTGGGCACGTCAGTAGTCATTGCCACAGTCTCAAGGTTGCTTGATTTGCCGGGTAACGATGAGTTCGACTTTACTCTACCTGCTACGGTCGACACGGGAGATCTGCCGATCGTGGCAACGGCTGCTGCGGCAAGCAGTCGTCCTAAAGACACTGCGCCGCACATAACAATCAATGCGGGCGGATCACCTGCGCCAAATCCGATTATTACCACGGATTTCTTTGTGAAGCAGCAATACCTCGATTTTCTGAACCGGCAACCGGATGCGGCGGGTCTGGCTTTTTGGACCAACGAGATTAATTCGTGCGGCGGCGATCAGCAGTGCATCGACGTGAAACGGATCAATGTTTCCGGCGCGTTTTTCCTGTCGATTGAGTTCCAGCAAACCGGTTATCTGGTTTATCGGACGTACAAAGCGTCCTTTGGAAATATCTCCAGTAGTGTTCCAGTGCCACTGCGTCTGAACGAGTTTCAGCCCGACACCCAGGCAATCGGCAAGAATGTGATCGTGAACCAGACCGGTTGGGAACAGACTCTGGAAACGAACAAACAGGCGTTCTTTAGTGATTTTGTGCAGCGCCAACGTTTCACCAACGCTTTCTCGTCGGGGCTCACCGCGCAACAGTTTGTCGACAAGCTTTATGTGAATGCGGGCCTGGCGCCGGCTGCAGGGGCAAATCGCGCCGCGGCAATAAGTGAGTTCAACTCAAGTACCCCCGCGGATGCAGCAGCCCGGGCGCGCGCCCTGCGTTTAGTGGCCGAGGATCCGATGCTGGCGCAGCAGGAATTCAATCGGGCATTTGTGTTGATGGAGTACTTCGGTTACTTGCAGCGCAACCCGGATGACGCGCCAGAATCGACACGCGATTTCGCGGGCTACAACTTCTGGCTGACCAAGCTGAACCAGTTCAACGGCAACTTCGTCAACGCCGAGATGGTCAAAGCGTTTATCACCTCAGGCGAATACAAACAGCGATTCGGACAGTAGCGCAAGTTGTTAACTTGCGCCCCGCGACCCATGAATGCGCGTAGGACTTGATGGGTATCCCCTGGCTGAACCCAGAACCGGGGTTGGCCACTACACTCTGGAACTTGCCCGCGCCCTCGCGCGAATCTCACCACAAGACCAATTCGAATTAGTTTCGCCGGCGCCTTTTGCGACCGATGCGCTCGATGAAATTGAGCGCGCGCAACTTTCCAATCTTCGCACCAGCAATCCAAAGTCATCGTCAATCCGAGGCCACTGGTGGTCCATAGGTCTGCCAATGTACGCGCGCCGGGCCAGGTTCGATCTTTTTCACGGCACCAACTTTGACGTGCCGCTCTGGAAAAAGGGACCGAGCGTCGTCACGATTCATGATCTGTCAGCGCTGTTGCATCCCGAAAAGCACCGGTCGCGTCTGGTTCGCCGCGCGCGCCTGCGCCTGCCGCTCGTGGTGCGAGTTGCGGACATGATTATCACGCCCACCGAAAGCGTCAAGCGAGAGGTCTGTCAACGCTTCAACGTCAAACCTGAGAAAGTGTCCGCGATTCATTTGGCAGCGCGGCAAGGCTTTCAACCCATGCCCTTCCCAGAAACCGTTGAGATCAGAAAAAGGTTAGGGATCGAAGACGATTACCTGCTCTTTGTCGGCACGCTCGAACCCCGTAAGAACCTGCTGACCCTTTTGAAAGCTTTCGAAAAGATCGTCGCCCACAGCTCTCTGCGCCCTCAACTTGTTATTGCCGGCGGTGAAGGTTGGCTGATGAATGAGGTGTCCGTCTATATGAAGAGAGCGTCCATCAGCGAACGACTACGCGTCACCGGTTATCTGGATGACGACGACCTCCGCGCCTTGTACTCTTCGTGCAGGGTTTTTATCTACCCGTCGGTCTATGAAGGATTTGGGCTGCCGCCACTTGAGGCGATGGCGTGCGGCGCCCCGGTGATTGCCGGGCGGATCCCAAGTTTGCAGGAGACACTGGGCAGCGCTGCACGTCTCGTCGAGCCTCTGGATGTAGATGCGTTGGCGAAAAGCATTATTGAATTGATCGAGGATAAACAGGAACGAGAAAGACTCCGTGCGGCCGGACTGGAGCAGGCGGAAACGTTTTCGTGGGAGAAGACGGCGCGCTTAACTTTGGGTGTCTATCGGAACCTGGTCAAGACAATGTGAAGGTAGGTCCTGTTCAGTTTGGCTCTTCCAGTTTCATTAGCACCGTGGCTTGAGCCCGGTGAATTTAGTAGTCGACATAATCTGAAACCGTTTAAACGGTAATTATATACTTGACTCACCAGGCTGTTTCCTGTATAGTTCTTCCACCATGAAGAACAAAGCCGCATTTCCAACCACCCTGCAAGAGGCAATCGTTTACTTTTCGGATGCTGAGAACTGCCAGAACTTTCTGACTCAGATGCGCTGGCCGAATGGTGTTGAATGCCCGGTGTGTGACGGACGCGAAGTGTCCTACCTTTCCACTCGTCGCCTTTGGAAATGCAAAGCCTGTAAGAAGCAATTCAGCGTCAAGGTTGGCTCGCTTATGGAAGATTCGCCAATCACTCTCGACAAGTGGCTGGCCGCAATCTGGCTGATTGCCAACGCGAAGAACGGCATTAGTTCTCTGGAACTTCATCGCTCGCTTGGCATGACCCAAAAGAGCGCATGGTTTTTGCTTCACAGAATCCGCAAGGCGATGCAGAACGGATCGCTTGGCAAGCTCTCCGGCCATGTTGAGGTTGACGAGACCTACATCGGCGGCAAAGCGAGAAACATGCACAGGTCGGTTTTGGCAAAACGCGTCGCACAGTTTGCGACTCCACGCACCGGACGGAACCAAACTACTGGCAAGATCGCCGTGATGGGCTTGCTTGAGCGTAACGGCGAAGTGCGCGCTATGGTAGTCGAAGGAACCAAGCGTCACCATCTTCATGGCAAGGTGGTTGAGCATGTCGAATCTGGCGCGAATGTCTATACCGACGCGCTGCGCTCGTACAATGAACTTGACCGGGAGTTCATTCACGGCGTTATCAACCACGCTGAGAAGTATGTTGACGGCCAGATTCACACCAATTCGATGGAAAACTTTTGGTCGCTTCTCAAGAGAAGCATCAAAGGCACTTATGTTTCGGTCGAACCTTTCCATCTTTTCAGATACTTGGACGAACAAACTTTTAGATTCAATACCCGCAAAGGAACTGACGCTGATCGGTTCGTTAAAGCGGCTGCGGCTCTTACTGGCAAGCGGCTGACCTACGACGAACTGATCGGCAAGGGGACGGAAACGAATCATTAAAGACCAATGGGGCAATATTCTTCCGCGCCAGAAGCGCGGCAAACGAAAGAAGGTGTAAGTGAAGAAACGCATCAAAGCACCAAAGAACTGGGAAGACCCGCCAAGCTCTTTCGAGAGATTCGAGAGGCTGGCAAGAGACTTGATGGCCGTACCTAAAAAAGAACTAGACAAAGAACTCGCCAAAGACGAGCGCCGGAAGCCGAAACGCTCAGAAACTAAATAAGAACGAGGACATCAAAATGGACGACCTTACAGCAGATGCTATTTACCAGGAATTGAGCGACATCAACGCGAACGTCGCCAAATTGGTAGAAGCCCAAAATAAGACTAACGAAATTCTCGACAACCTCCTTGCGGCAACGCGTGCGAAGAGCCCAAGAACAGACGACTGAACTGTGGGAACGCGCCTAACTTCCCTCCTTCAACCTTGTCGCCAAATGCTGCATGTATTGCCGCGTGTTTTCCATAATGTCCTTTGTCTCGCCCGGCTGATATTGCTTACCAGTATGAGACACCGGATCGCGCCACGCTCCCTTAAAATTTCGGAATACACCTACAGCATGGCTATAGAATTCAAACGTACTCGCTCTAACTGTCGAGGTTCGCTTTCCTACAGTTAGCCCCTTAAGACCTTCCTCAAGAGCGGCGATTAGCTCGCCCCATGTACATAGCTCCATCGGGCGCTTCAGATGCTTTCCCGCTTTCATGCCGCGAAGCACGCGACGAGTACCTAGCTCGACAGCGCGCATTAAGTGAAACACGCAAGCCGTATTTAAATCATGAGCATAGCAATTAGCGGCGGCCTCAATATCTTGCGTTGCAGACGGAAAACGTTCAGTCACTTCTTTTCCGAATAGCTCCTTGTTCTCAAGGTACGGCGTCTTATCCGGCGGGATGAACCCAAAAACAATATCCTCCAGTTCGTGATTCTCGCGACCTTGAAGTGTTTCAACATCTCTCTTGTACTCTTGGTATTGGTAATCGCCATCCGAGAATTTCTTAAGCATCAAACGGACATATTTAAGCGACTCTTTTAGTTCCAGATACCTTACGTGTTTTCCGTGATCAAGTAATACGGCCTTGAACTTTTCCGCATGATCTGGCGTTATGACTACACGATCTTTTTCCAACGCGGGAAGGTCTACGCCTTCTTCTAAAACGTCCCAATAAATCCCGTAAAGTATTACCGCCTGATTCTGAATAGGGACTAGAAAGTATTTTCTCAAATCTAAAAGACTCACGATCTGGAACGGACGCAGAGGCCATCCGTTCGCGGAAGTAGATAGAGCGTCGATAGACAGACCACGGACTAGATCGCCGGTTGGTTCTCCAGTCTGAATGTTTGCTATCCATCTACCGTCTACCCCGGTGAGTCAAGTATATACTCACCGTTTAAACGGTTTCCCTTCGTAGAAGCGACCACTGATCACTGAACCCGTACCTCCAGGTAGGAGTCCTGCATTTCAGGCCTCGACTCCCGCCAGTGCAAACAAAAAAGGCCAACTTCGAAGTTGGCCTTTGGTAATTACCAGCAAGCGATGAAACGGTAGATCCGTTGAAGCTAGAACCTTCCTTTGTACTCGCCAGAGACGATGAACGACTTGACCATGTCGGCATTGGCGAAAGCGTGGTCATGGTCGCCGGGCGCCTGGTTCAGCTTGGTAAGCCAGAAATCGTAGCCGGTATAGTCCGTGTCACCGTTACCATTGTTGGGATCGCGGCGCAGATAGCCGAAGTACTGCATCAGCACGAAAGCGCGATTGAATTCCTGGTCCGTAAAGGTCGCGTTCTCAGCCACGTCTCGCAGGGCTTTGGCACGGAACGTCGCGTTGCTGATGTCAGCCGCACCGTTAAAGTCCGCGATCACTGCATTGCGCTCCGCTGCCGTTGGCGTGACAACCGCATTCGCGAAAAGCTGATCCACAAACGCCATGGGCGTCATCGATGTCTGGAACAGGGTCGTAAACCTGGAGCGCGTCGCAAAGTCTGCGGCAAAAGCCGTCTTGTTTGCGTCCAGCACGGCTTGCCAGTTGCCCTGTCCGACGATTAGACCCACTTGAATTTCCTTGGTGTCAGGCAGAAACTCGCTCAGCTTAACGATAGGTACCTTGAGCGTATGGGTCCCGCCAAAAGTTGAGGTCCCATCCGGACTCCCGTAAGCTGCCTTATACATTTTCTCTACCAGATACCCGGTCGTCTGAAACTCGATCGAGAGGAAGAACGCCGCCGAAGTGTTCACTCGTGCGCCGTCGATGCACGCCGCGTTTGCGCCGCACGTGGTGATTTGACCGTTCCAGAATCCGAAGCCACTTTGATCCGGCATGCGGTTCAGAAAGTCGACATACTGTTCCTGAACAAAGAAATCTGAATCGTCAATCGTAACGAGCTGTGGCGGATTGGTCCCGGGTCTGACGCGCAGAGGCTTAACCAAAACGTTGCCATAGAAAAGCTGTGACGGCAGATTCGGGTCGTCGGTAACTACACGCAAAGTGGCTTGGCCACAAACGCTTACGCCAGCAAGCGCGATCACTAGAAGGGTAACTGCAATTTTCATCTGTCTGCTCCTGGTCCTTGATGCGGAAAACTACCAGAAAAGGGGCCGGCGTCTGGTCAAAAAAGGTGTTCTCACCTGAGAGGCACCTAGAAGTGTAGCGGCCCAAACTGGGGCTGTCAATCATTAATTCCGGCCATCATTTTGACGCTCCGCAAAGCGAAAACGTCGAGTTTTCTTTACGGGCCAACTCTTTGGCGATATTCGGCGGAAGTAATAAAGGCTTTGACCATATCGGCTTTTTGCACCCGAATCAAAGGGTCATCACCGGGTACGGTGAAACTATTTAGCTTACCGAGCCAGAAATCGTAGCCGGTATAGTCCGTGTCACCGTTGCCGTTGTTGGGATCGCGCCGCAAATAGCCAAAGTACTGCATCAACACAAAGGCGCGATTGAACTCGGCAGTGCTCAGGTCCACGTCTTCCGCGACCGCGCGCAGCGCTTGGGCTCGGGTCTTCACATTCGCAGTGAGATCGGCCACCAGTTGATTGCGTTCAGCCGGTGACAGGGGATTCCCGGCATTCGTATTCAGCGTGTCGACAAACTGCGTAGGCGTCAGAGAGGTTGGGAACGCGCCGGTAAACCGCGAGCGCTGCACAAACTCACCAGTGAATGCTTGTTTGTTGGTCTCGAGTTGCTGCTGCCAATTACCCTGGCCCACGACCACGCCCTGGCCAATTGCTTGGGTGTCCGGCAGGAATTCGCTGAAGCGGATGATCGGAACCGGCAAAGTATGCGACCCGCCGAAAGTTGACGTGCCGGTGGCACTGCCATAGGCAGCTTTGTAAATGCGCTCCACCAGATAACCCGTGTCCTGGAATTCAATCGAAAGAAAGAAAGCCGCCGAAGTGTCGACGCGCTTGACGTCTGTGCAGGACGGTTTCGGCGAACAGCCGTCGATGTTGTTAATCCAGAAATTCAGACCAGAAGGATCAGGTTCGCGATTAAGAAAATCGAGGTAGTGCTGCCGCACAAAGAAAGCGGTAGTGTCGAACGGGTTCGGGCCGTTGCTATTGGTTTCGTTGTCCTTGATGGTTACAGTCGCGGTGGTTTGCGCGCCCAACGACGTGCCGAAACCATTGCTGAGACTGACGGTGAAAGTCTCATCACCTTCAGCGAACGAGTCGTCAACAATCGGGATCGAAAGTGTTTTAGAGGCCTGGCCGGCCGCAAATTGCACCGTCCCGAACGTGGTCGTGTAATCGCAGCGCGACGAAGCTTTGCCGTTTGCGAGGCTGCACGGCTGACTGCCCGCCGAGTCGCTCGTCGTAAGACTGACAGTGGCCGCGTTGGTCGTATCACCGGAGCGACTAACGACGATGTCTGCGTGCGGAGCAGTTTCACTAACAGTGTAATTCGCGCTGCTGAACTGGACGCTGGAACCCTGGCCGGATCGAGGAGCAAAAGTTGCACCATTGGCATTGGTCAAACTCTTGGGACTAAGCTCGGAAGTTAGCGCGTCGATAACATACGCGTCGGGCTCGCCACCCGATATCCCCACGACCGGAAACAGATTGACGTTGCCGTCGCCATAGCGAGTACTCACCACGCCGTCGGCACGCAGCTCGATTTCAAAATTGATCGGAGTGCCATCGCCAAACTGTACACCCTGCCAGCGAAAGATAATATGTGTGGCATCCTGGACCACATAGACATCGGAACCCGGCCTCCCTCTGTCGCTCAAATCCAGGTCGTCCCACATTCCGGCGATCATTTTGAATTTTGATAAGTCGGCGGTGGAGCCCGGCACATCGTCGGCGTCGCCGTTCGAGCGCTTGGGCGGAGTTGAAAAATAAAGATTGCCGTTGGTTGAAATCGTTACCGCGTTGTAAGACTGCCCGAAAAACGAAAACGCAAAAGGCAGCGGAACGCTTTCCTTGTAACGATCGTCAAAAGTCAGGCCCTGGGGCGTGCCACCCGTCGAGAGGGGCGCAGTCGGGTTCAAGAAGGTCACATATGGATCAGCGGAGTTGACGGGAACGCTAACCGTTGTCGTGGCTGGCGTCCCTTCATTGCCAACGTTGTCGAATTCGCGCAGCCGGAGCGTGCCGGACAAATGACGATAGGGAATATTGACGGAGAGGGTTTGCTGTGAACCCGACGCGAGCGGCGCCACAGTAGTCAGCGGTACGATCGCGTTGGTCGTCTGGTCTACAAAACTAATGTCGTAAAGCGAAGCCTGGCCAGCCGGACCGTCGTCCCCGGACGCGATCCATGAAAGTGTAAGCGTGCGACCAGTCTGCGAGCTTACCTGAAACGCACCCACAGTTCCGGGCGGCGTCGTGTCGCCCTCGTTCATTGCCTGCAGCGACTTGAAAACATTCAGCCGGCGACCGCTGAGCGTCTTCCCCTGAAGCGCGGGCACCACGTCGCCATTGAAAGACAGCAGCGCGCGCAACTGATTAACTGACAGATTGGCGTTGGCCGCGCACAGCAAAGCGGCAGCCCCGGCGACGTGTGGCGCGGCCATCGAAGTTCCGCTGAACGAACTGTACGTATTGCTCGGAGTTGTGCTCAGGATGCCCACCCCCGGCGCTCCCAATGTCACCGTCCGCGAACCAAAGTTCGAAAAACTCGCAAGGCTATCGGTTGAATTTGTGGCGGCGACAGAAATAACATTTGGCAACGAATAGCCCGATGGGTAGTGAGGAGAAATGTCGTTGTTACCACTATCAAGTGAGCTGGAAACGTGATCGTTCCCGGCGGCGGCCACGAAGAGAATGCCTGATTGTCCCAACGCATTCAGCGCATCAGCCGAAGCCTGAGAATACCCACCACCACCGTAGCTCGCGTTGAGCACACGAATGTTCGCGCCCTTCGTTTGGTTCGAGCTGGTCCAAAGATCACGCATTTGCTTTGCGTAGTTGTAAGCCTTGAGCGCGTCGGCGTCCGTGCCTGAGTTAGTCGCCTCCGAGATGAATCTCAACGACATCACACTGACCAGCCAATTGACACCCACGACGCCCTGGCCGTTGTTGCCGACCGCGCCGATGATGCCGGCAACGTGAGTAGCGTGGCTCTCGGCAGCGATCGTTCCCGTGTTGTCGCGGAAGTCATATCCGTGCAGGTCACCTGTGATTGCGGCAATCGATCCGGGACTTGGGTTGGTCCAGATGTTCGGCTGTAAGTCGGGATGGACAATGTCTATGCCCTCGTCAATTACTCCGACTACGATATTTCGGTTTCCCGTTGTTATGTCCCAGGCTTGCGGTGCGCCAATCGTAGTCATGCCGTAAAGTTGGCCAAAGCTGGGATCGTTCGGCGTGGCGTCTGCACGCACGATGTAATTAGGCTCGGCATACAGCACATCGTCGCGAGCCTCAAGCGCGGCAATCGCTTTCATGGTGTCGCCGGGTTGCGTCCGGGCGAGGCGCAGGCCTTCGACCAGATCGGATCCCGCGAAACGATCCAGGTTTACGGGAATCTCCTCGCTCGACATTGCGGGCTGGCGCGCACCTGATTTTTGGGCCAGCGATGAAACGTCGCTATTCGGTACGGCGATCATGGCCGCACCTTCGAAAGCCCGGCCCTGCTTAAACCTGACCAGCACTTCACCGGGAACAAACTCCGGCCGCCGCCGCTTCTCACTGACAATCGCCTGAGAGCGCTGGGAGAGGTTCGCCGCGGATCGCGGAGCAAACAGGATGGACATGGCGACCAGCAGCAGGAGCAGCAGGCCGAAGATCAGTGGCTTTATAGTCACGCGGCCCAAAGAAGATGATTCGGTTTGCATTCCGGGAATAATCACTACTGAGAGTGTCTGAAGTTCCTGAGTTCGACGGTATCCAGCGGCGGTTAAGAAACCTAACCACGAGGTTCACCAATATACATCAGGCCGTCATGAGATTACAGGAGTACTTCGCGGCCGGTAGTGGGTCATCTGAACAACGACATACGGTACAGAACCCGGAGCGGTAGCGACGGGGTCCAACCAGTCGACTCAGTTGATCGAGTAAACGGTTCTCGTTGAAGTCCTCCCAAGCATTGATTCGTTAGGATTTTCGGTGCCTGCGCAGGTCGTTGACCCGGTCGCATCCACCACCCCACGCGGGCTGCCCGCGCGGGGACCCCGGCCCGCTCCCGGTTCTGTACCGGGCGGGCTTTCCAAAAAAACGCAACGATTAGACCTCCTCGCCGTGGTATGAAGCGTGATAAGATTGCCGGCGCGGCGCCGTCCCCCGCCGCAGGTGTCAGCTTTAAGGTCCCGAGCCATCGCGCTTCCCCGGATCGAAAGAAAAGAATGAGTCGAAAAGGACTGAGCGCTCTCGTTGCACTGTTCGCGCTCATCAGCGCGCAGGCGCCGGTGCGCGCGTACACGCTGCAATATCGTGACAGTTCAGGTTTAGTCGCACGCCGCTGGCTCGCTCGGCCTATCATCGTGGCTTTCTCGAGTTCGCTCAGCTCGCCTCCTGAAAACATCAAAGCCGGCAGTGACGTGATCGGCGCCGCGCGTCGCGCGTTAGCTAGCTGGGCGAGCGTTGCTGATATTCAATTTCTGGAAACGCGATCCACTGCCCAGACAATCAGCCCGCCGAATGCCGGCGATCGGATTAATCTGATCACTGTCTCTGCCGACAATGCCGCGCTGTTCGGCTCGTCCGAAAGCCCGGGCCGTACGCGGGTCTTTTCAGATTCCGGCGGCGCGATCGTGGAAGCTGATGTTGCGCTGAATCCGAACGAACTTTTCTCGAGCGATGGCACGGCCGGCACTTATGATCTCGAATCGACCTTTGCCCACGAGGTTGGGCATCTGCTCGGACTTGAACACTCAGCGGTAATCGGCGCGACCATGCAGCCGCGCCAGGCGCAAAACGGTCTCTATGGATTGCCGGCCTTTACCCAACGGTCGCTGGCTGCGGACGATGCCGGCGGCGCGCGCGCGCTTTACGGATCGCAGGCCGGTATGGGTTCGATTGCCGGCAGGTTGATCGCGACGGCTGTCGCGGGATCGTCGAAACCGATCTTTGGCGGGCACGTGTTCGCGGAAGAGGCATCGACGGGAAGATTGATCGCGGGCAGCGTCACGCTGGCTTCGGGAGATTACCGGATCGACTCGTTGGAACCCGGCAAGTATCGTTTGGTTGGACAGAGCCTGGATGGTCCCGTAGCAGGGGCGGACATCGCCATCGCTGGAGGATCTTATTCAGGCATGCTGGATACAATCCCCCCGTTTCGAAGTCTGGTCCGCGGCGGGCCGTCGCTGGCCCGATCGATTACCGTCAATTCCGACGCGACGACTCCGGTCGGCTTCTTTGTATCTTCGACTCCGGCCCCAACTATCAAGCCGCGGCTGATCGGAATCAATGGCGAGCTGTCGACCACCGTCCTGCCAATCGAGGCGGGCGGCACGTTTACCATCTATGTTGCCGGCGAAGGCCTGGATCAGATTTCGGCCAACGGCATTTCAATCACTTCTCCTTTCCTGACCGTGAACCATTCCGGCAGTGCCGACGATCAATTCGACGCGCCGTATCCAGTGATCAGTTTCACAGTCACCGTAGACCCATACGCCCCACCCGGTGAATACAGCATCCGTTTGGAATCCCTTGATGGCGAATTCGTCTATCTCGCCGGCGCGCTGACGATCGAGCCCTGACCTCTTTTTCCTAAACCAAAAACCCAATACAAAGAAATCATTGACTTTCCGCTCCTAGCGGCGTACCTTGCGCGCAGTGTTTGAAAAGTAGCGGCTAACCCACGAGCCTTGCGACCTCCGCTTTACTCGCCTTAGCCTCCAATCAACCGTCAGAGCGAAAGGCGGTGCTTCGTGCGACTGGTCTCCCATGGCGCTGAATTAATTCGACAACGCGGATTCACTAACCGTCTATTTCTCGGACTCATACTAAGTTTCAATGCTGTCATTCTACTCACTTTGGCGCAGTCTGCGTCGGCGGTCATGCAGTTCGCACACAGTCATGCGCGCGCGAACCGCTCTTTATCACCTCCCAATAGAATGCTTTCCTCTAACTCTCTCCTACAGATAATCCAGCATTCGTTATTCAATCATTCAGCCTTCGAATTCTTCCATTATCCTGCGCTTCACTCGGATCGAAAGGCTGATATCAAACTTCAGAAAGCTGGCAAAGAAACTCACATCAACGAGCGAGAGGCTGACAGTATTGAAGACAATGTAGCCTTCGATCTCTTCGTCTCGCCCACACCACAGTCACAGAGTTCAAAGATTGTCTTTGCTAGCAACCGTGATGGCTCCATGCAGATCTACTTGATGAATAGCGACGGTAGCGGGCAGGTTCGACTCACTTCCTCAGGCGCAAACGATGATTACCCGCGCTGGTCACCGAGCGGGGCGAACATTCTGTTTCAAAGTGACCGCGACCATCCTGACACCGGTTACATGGATGTCTACGTGATGAACTCCGATGGGAGCGGAGTAACTCGTCTAACCGTTGATGCGAATGACGACAGCATGGCTACATGGTCGCCGGATGGCTCAAAGATTGTATTTCAAAGCATGCGGAATGGGATGAACTATCAGGTATATTCGATGAACGTAGACGGCTCGAATCAAGTGAACCTCACCAACAGTTCATCCAGTGACGGCGAGCCGGCGTGGTCGCCTAATGGAACGCAGATCGCCTTTGACAGTGATCGTGATCATTCAGGCTATGACAGCATTTACGTCATGAACAGTGACGGAAGCAATCAGCACGCCATCACCTTTAACAGTGGCAACGTTGAAGACACTCAGCCGTTCTGGTCGCCCGATGCCGGCAAGATTGCTTTTGTCAGCACGCGCGACAGCGTCCTCGAAACGTGGCAAGAAACCGATGACGACGGCAACATAATTACCAAGTCCACACTTCACCTCAATAAAGAAATCTATGTGATGATTGCTGACGGCTCAGGCCAGACAAGATTGACCAA
This sequence comes from Pyrinomonadales bacterium, assembly GCA_038210455.1. Classification (GTDB taxonomy): domain Bacteria; phylum Acidobacteriota; class Blastocatellia; order Pyrinomonadales; family Pyrinomonadaceae; genus UBA11740. The sequence continues at coordinate 67,827 of JBBQWP010000005.1, forward strand.
CGAGCTAGCCAACGATGATTCGCCGTCATGGTCGCCCGATGGCTCAAAGATTGTTTTTCGCAGCGATCGCGAGCGCGATTGCTGCGATCCCTCGGCACAGGTTTGGACGATGAACGCTGACGGCACCGGTCTAGCTAACATCTCGAATAGTGGCAATGGCGACTACAGCGCCAGTTGGACCAGCGGAAATTCCTGCGCTGATTGCGTAGGGCTTGACAGTCATCCTGGTAATCAACCCCCCGTAGCCAACCCCGGCGGGCCATACAATTCGCAAAGCGGTCAAGTCGTGCAATTGAATGGCAGCGGCTCATTCGATCCTAACGGAACGATCGTCAGTTACTCTTGGGGTTTTGGTGATGGAACCTCAGGCAGCGGCCCGATTGTTAACCATCAATATAATGCGAGCGGAGTGTATTCAGTGTCGCTGTCAGTTTCTGACAATAACGGCAGCACTGCCTCTTCGCCGGGATTTGTGACGGTCGATTCGGTCGCTCTGCCGGTTAAGATCAATTTCGATGAATTGCCAAACAACACTCTCGTGGCTGATCAGTATCTCAATCAATCCGGCGTGAGGTTCTATTCGAACAATCTCTTTGCTCCGACGCATATCTGGCAGACTTGTGGCTTTTGCTCGACTACCTCTCCGCCAAGCTTCCTCAGCACAAAACCTGACGATGCAGCCGCTCTCAATGTGGAGTTTACGAAACCAGTCAGCAATTTGACCTTCTTCATGATCGGCGTCGATGCGTTCTTCAACCAGTTTGCCGTTGTCGATGTCTACCGCAATGGCGCTCTTTCCAGCACGTTTCCCGTCTTCGGAAATGGAACGTTTACGGTGGGGATTTCGCTCGGGACTTTGGACAATATCAGCAAGATCGTCGTTCGAGGAATCAATGATCCCGCGGGTATAGGCTTCGACGACTTTAGCTTCAACGTTCCGGTCGACATTAATATTACGAATCCGAGAGCCACTGGCTCCTTGAACGGAACTACGAAAGACGCTTTGCTTGGGGCCGATGTCACTCTTAATGCGGCTCCTACTCTCGGCGCATTTGCTGGTGGGACTTATGCATGGACGTTCACAGGTCCCTATTCGATTTCGGGAGGCGGCCCAAGCTCTCCATCCATTACGCTTCGTTCCACCGATCTCGGTACGGCTGGTACCTCGAAGCCGCCCATTACCGCGACTATCACTTATAGGAAGAATGGCCTAACGGCTTCTGGATCGTTAACTATTAATTCGGTCTTGCCGACGCTCACCAATTTCACCGCGCAGCAGGGTAACGGCACTGTCACACAGCCTGGCAGCTGCAACTCGTCAGATTCGTTTTGGTGGTACGGGCTTGGATGCATTCCACCGCAGGATATAGGAATACACTTCTCGACTGGCGTTCATGCTCCAACTTTCATTTCAGATCCTTCGCAGAGCGGGATCAAATATGTGCAGGCGGTGAGCACGTTACGCAAGAGAATTGAACGAGGACTGAGATGCGTAACAAAGCGGTCGGACGAGTTGAACATTGAATCTGGTTGGCAGCTTGATACCGTCGATCCCTATGATCCCGGCGGTTATCCAAGTCATCGCTTCTCGGAAGGAAACGATCTAACCATGCTGACCGTGGATTATCCGAAAAGTCTGTTGACCTTTCTTAGTTCTTACGAGTTTAGGGATTCACTCTATGTCGATGACCAGTTTGTGATGTATGTCGTTTACTTCACCATCGACCCTAAGAACCCTCCCATCCAAAAGCCGCTTGGTCGGCTACGATGGAATTGGGGAGGGCTGGTTGTATTTGACTGGAACGGTTCCGATGCGGTTCACACCCTCCGGTTCACGAACGCAGTGGCTGGTACGCGCACAGGCGAACCCACGGACTCGATGGTTACCATGCAAGGGGTGGTGTCGAAAGCTGATGTTCCTTGTCCGAATGGTCCCGCTCTTACGAACAACAAGATCGACAGCTCCAGATATTTCGTGCGACAACATTACCTCGACTTTCTTGGGCGCGATCCTCTCGGCGATTCTACTCACCCTCCTGATCCTGTCGGTTGGAACTTTTGGACGAGTGGAATGTCACAGTGTGTGTTTGAGCTGAATTGCATTCATTCGAAAAGAATCCAGACTGGATTGGCGTTCTTTTATTCTGGGGAATTCATCCAAACCGATCCTGGTCTTGCCAATCCCCCGGGAACGCCTGGATTCGACCCCGCGGTCTACAACCGAAGATTTGTCTTTTGGTGTTACAAGAAGTATCTAGGGAAAGAGCCGGACCCTGAAGGTTGGCAATTCTGGACTGATGTCTTAAATACCGATGGAGACTACGCTCACACGATTGAGGCGTTCCAAGTTTGTGGTGACTATCGCGATCGTCCCGGCTTTCACTAACAGCTTGTACGCGTCCGAACTTACATAAGGAGGTTGCATGAAGATCCGACTATTCTCAGCGTTCGCGTTAGGAGTTCTATTTCTCGCTCCGGCGCTGGTTCAAGGCCAGTCAGAACTTGACAGACTTGAAGACAAGATTAGCCATCACCTTGAGACGAAGATGCCCGGCTGGAAGCACAAGCGTGGAGAACCGATGCCTGGCACTAGCAAGGATGTGCTGACGGAATTCTGGAGCGGCTCGAATAGGGCCGTGAAAATCTCGATCATGCCGCATAAATCGGCTGAAGAAGCTCGCCAGTCAATAGAAGAGTTCGTAAAATATGACCGTGAGAAAGAGCACTTAAAGGGTTTTGGCGATGAGGCATATGCGTGGGGATATGGACTCTCTAACGTGGTATTCCGAAGAGGTCGGTTCAATGTGTATGTGAGTACCGTGGCCGACGTTGAGGACGACGCAGATGCGCGAGCGCTTAGTCCGGCGGGAAAGAACGAACGTATGAGGTCAGAGATGAAGCGTCTGAGTCAAGAATTCGCCAAACATGCAGCGACCGCCATAGATCTTCCGTGATTCGTTTTTTGTGGTTTGAGACCGGAGGCGAACTTTTGAGCAAAAGATGTTTTGGGCTGTGGCTGGTAATTCTGGCTCTTGCCTTATCAGTTTCGGCTCAGGGTACGACAGATGAGCATGGTGTGTATCATGCCACGGAAGAAGAGTTGGCCGCCAATAAGCGACTAATTGAATTACTCCGGCATCCGACATTTATCACACTGCGCCTGACTTCCAACCGTCGAGATGTCCCTCGTGAAGAGCCGTCCGACACTCCCTCGCCTTACACCGTCGGAGACTGGGTTAATTTCCAGCTATCGATCACCCAGTCCCTTCCCGAGAGCATAATTATTTGGAATGAGATGTGGCCTTATGACGAATTCCGTCCCCAGCTAGATAAAGACGGCGACATTCTGTCATACAGCAAGGAAGCACAAGAGAAAGTGGACACTGCCGAAAGACAGCCTCCATCTGGAAGTGCGGCACCGATCAGCCTTGCTCCCGGCCGTGAATACGGATGGTCAAGGGTGAACATGGAAGATTGGTACGAGCCGCTCCGCCCTGGTCACTATCAACTCACGGTGCGTAAGCGTTTCACCGGTGATGGAGACTGGGTGCAGTCAAACCCGGTAACCTTCGACGTGCAGCCGCGAAAACCCGCGGCAGCGATTCCTGGCACCGTAACAGTCAAGCTGGTCCCATCTGATTTTCAGGACAAGCCCGAGGAGAAGTCCTACCGCCTTAGTAGTGACGCATATCTAACAGTCCTGGTAGTGAACAATTCCGAGCAGCGCTTAAGAGTGGAGGTGATTGATCTTTACTATGGAAACCGTTTGCAGCTATTCAAGGATGGAAAACTGATACCTTACCTTGAGGAAACGGCAAAGCTCATCGAATCCAAAGACGAGAACCCCAAACTTGTGGACGTAGGTTATGAGCTGTTCTTAGATCCGCATACAACGTCAGGTTTGCAAAATCTCAACTTGAAAAATTGGTATGGTTCCCTGACTCCTGGATCATATCGCTTAGTCAACCGCCGCCGTTTTGAAATCGACGGACCGTGGACCAAAGACTCTGCGGAGCTAGTATTCGAGGTTGTGCGTTAGTGCTGATTTACGAGGAAACCATTGGCTACAACGATTCAATTGACGCGGTCCTTAATCTTCATGGGTTTGATCTTCGCTCCGCTCATTTGTGAAGCGCAACGAGAATCTCCAGAGTTGATCGTGGCGGCACAACAAAGGAACCCGCCTATCTTTGCGGGAGACTCAATTCCTGAACCGCCACAGCAGAAGAATCCCTGGACGCCGCCACAAACCGAGCTTCCGCCAAACCTGATTTCCGCGACGACTAGGCTGTTTGAGCAAGGCTTAGCGGATCCCAGAGGCATGGAATATCGAGAGATCGAAATTGTCGTCGGCAGCGGATGGCATACCGGAGTTCCTCCTCTAAAGACAGACGGTTGGCTGCTACCTGGCGTGACGCTAGACCAGCGCTTCGCCGTTTGTTGGAATGGCTTGGTTTATCCAGTCGTCTCAATTGGTAATGAAGTTAATCTGCGTGCCGATGTTGAGGTGGCGATCAAATCGGACGAAGAGGCGCGAGTCAAGTGGGCGAGCACCAACGCGATGCCGTTTTATCGCTCTCGTTATGCAGAGCCTGAAGATTACTTGACTTCAGTGACGGCTCTTCTTCCAATTAAAGTCTGTCTTCTGCTGCGGCTCGGCAAAGCCGACTTGGCAGAGCGGGTCTGGGCGGTGTGGATCACCGGAATGGACGCAAAGGTGGCCGGCAACGCGCTGCACCTTGTTGACCCTTATTTGATCCTGGCGATTGATTGGATCTGGGCTATGTACGATCGTGCCGTAAGCGCCCACACGCGCGGAGATGACCGCCTGTGCCTGATCAGCGCCGTGAGGGCGCAATCAATGGAAAAATCAATCAAGCAGGAGATCCCACAACGACCAGTGCTGCGGCCCTATGTTCAGTACCAGGATTTCCTGGATTTCTTGAAGCCTTTACCGCTGCTGATTCAGGATCAGGCGCGTCGCGCGAAACTCCCCCGCAGAACCATTGTGCCGCGAGATGCAGGTATTCTCAGGCAGCAAACCACCGCGCAATTGATCGATTACCTGGACGAGGCCCTCGCGATACAAATGGATTATCCGGGCGGCATCGATATGGATCAAGATTCGGTGGTGGGAGAATTGATCAGACGAGGCAAGGACGCCATTGAGCCTCTGCTCGGTGCGTTAGAGAACGATACTCGGCTGACGCGTTCAGTACGGTCCAGCCGTCCCTGGTATTATGATCGACATTTCATGACCGTGTATGAAACTGCTTTACAGACCGTGCGACGTATTCTTTCGGTCGGGAACGAGGACTTCGAGGACTGGGAAACAATTGAGAAGGGTATCGAGGGCAGGAAAGCAGTAGCAGCGCGGCTGCGGACCCTCGCGCAGCGATAAAACGGGCTTCTGCGGAATTAATATTCGAGGTGGTATCTCAGGAATGATCTGCTTAGCATCATTGGCAGTACAAAACGCTAGACAAACAACTCACAAAGGAGAACTTGATTATGCCTTACCAAAACATCGACGCTTCAATCTCAGCCGCGGACTTGCAGGCCACCAAGGATGCGTTCGCGACTATCCAAGCAGAAACTTCCGTTTCTGGTCAGCCTGACTGTCGACGAACGCAAATCGACTTTCAAGGCTGGCCCGAATAGTTTTTCTTTTGTTCAGAACGCGCTCAGCGCCGCTCAGGGTTATCCCGACATCTTTCCGAATTCTTTCAGCACGCCGGCTTTTAAGAAAGATGTCGATCTGTTCGGCGCGCTTACCGAACTTGGAACGCTGGCCGAATCGCTGTCTTCACAGATTGACGACACGCGTCTGGCGGTTGGCGGCGAGGCAATGCAACAACGCAGCCAGGTTTACACATACGTCAAAGCGGCGGCTGATACGACGCCGGGACTGAAGCCGGTGGCCGACCAGTTAGGCGAGCGCTTCCAAAGGGCGAGCAAGCCAAAAGCCGACGCGACGCCCAAACCAAAACCCTAGCCTGCTAATTCGAGCCAAAAACTGCCGTTATCCGCGCAAGTTCTTGATAATCGCGAGTTTGCCCGGATGCAGGTTGAGTCTTTAGGAGTGGAAATCGACGCTTTAGGAGTGGGAGTTCAATCTCTGAGAGTCGGGGTTAACTGTTCAGCAGTGACTACCGAGTCTTTTCCAATGGCGCATCGCTGCTAAAGAGTCGCCGCTGAGTCTCTATAAGAAAAGCCCGAGTGCTCGACTATCTGTGACGATGCTTGAGGATTGAGCAACGCGCGTCCAATACTCAGTCGCCAGTGGGTATGAACCAGTAACCACCGAAGTGACTCGATCTGACTTGAGTACCAGATAGGCGTTAACATGGGGCTTGCCTTATCCGCGGTGCTGGCGTTAACATGCAGCCGTCCAATACACAGGGTTCATTCATAAGAGCGGGATCGGCGCGGTGGCTTTATTTGTAATCTTCATTCGAAGAGCTTAGCGAACGCCGGAGGTTAAGTATGGTTGACTTTCTGCTGTCAATTGTAGGTTTGGCCGCTCTGGGTGGTGCGATTTTTGAATTCTACAAGTTCGTCACCAACGAGACTGCGTCGGGCGGGCACACGAACGGCTGGATTGCGCTGGTGCTGGCGGTGGTCTTCTGTGCCTGCGCGCTGTTGTTGTTCCTGCGTCACGTGAACAAGGAAGAAGAAATTCACATTACCCAGTAGAAGGACTGCAAGGATCACTGCGCGAACCGGGATGATTGCTTGCGACAGATTTGTAGAAACCAGATCACCGGCCTGAGCTTTAGCGCTCATGAGCCAGTGACGACAGGCACAGCGACGCCGTTTGCGTCTGCGGCAATCGCCCGCGCAAACGGCGGTTTTTGTTTCTGGACAGTTAGCGGGAATTGCGTTTATCGTTTCGATTAGATTGCGGATTGTGCGCGCAACTTGAAACCACCATACATTGGTCCTATCACAGGAGTCGTCGATGATTTTTGCCCTGCTTTTTCTTGCCCAGGCCGCCGATCAGACCGAAACAACATTCAACGAGCCGTCTTATTTTGTTCCCGTCATTCTCGGCCTGTTGGTTTTTGGCGCCATTCTTTGGTTGGTCGCCGCCGTGCTGGGGTTCGCCCGGGCCCGGGCTTTCGGATCATCAGCGCGATGGTTTTCTTTCGCCGCAGTTTGTCTGCTGCTCTTTCATCTCCAATTTTTGTTGCTGGCTTTCGGCTTGATTATTAAAGATATGAGGACGGTTTTTGGGATTCTGACTTTCTTTAACATCTTTGTGGTGCTCGGCGCGATTTGCGTCATCATGGGATTCGTGCGGTTGACGAATCCGCGCTAACGCGGCCGAACGAGACGCTTCGCCTTTTCGGTTTTCATGTCCAGGAAACAATTGCTCTTCGCCGCGTTCGCTTTGATTGCGTGCGCGGCAGTTTTGTTTGCGATCTCAAGCTGGCGCGGCAGCGCGCGGCGCGGTCGGCCCGCGTTCGTGCAGACCGACGGCCCCCGTTTAGTAATTGACGGAAAGCCATTCCGTTTTGTCGGCGCGAACGTGGCCGTGATGTATCGTGACGATGATCGCGCGCGCATGCCCGAGACTTTGCAGCAAGCGGCGCGCATCGGCATCAAAGTCGTGCGCGTGTGGGCTTCGGGTGAAGGCGGCCCGAACGACATCAAGCCACTCGGCCCCGACTTGAACGATTGGCCGCGCACCCATTCGTTCCGATCTAAACCCGACAAATGGAATGAAGAAGAGCTGGTGTTTCTCGATCGTGTTCTGGCAGAGGCAGCGAACGACGGCTTGCGCGTGCAGTTGTGTCTGGTGAACTGGTGGCGAGACACCGGCGGCGTCACCCAGTATTTGCGTTGGGCCGGAGTTGATGGGGCCGATGACGACAAATACCGGTTCGGCATCAACACTGAAAAGTCGATGCTGTTTTATACGAACGCCACCGCGCGCCGTCTTTATCGCGAACACCTCGAGAAGATCGCCACCCGGCGCAACAGTATCAGCGGCGTTATGTACCGCGACGACCCTACGATCTTTGGTTACGAGTTGATGAACGAAGCGCAGTGTCTGACCGGACGCTGGGCAGAGCGCCGGGCCTGGATGGCTGAGATGAGCGGCTATTTGAAATCACTCGATCCGGATCACCTGATCTCGCCGGGCGAGTGGGGCTATCGCTCCGCCGCCGAACGCCGCGAATGGCTGATCGATCATGCCTTGCCCAATATCGACTTTTGCGACGTGCACAATTATCCGCGCAGTGACACCGACATTGCGGTCGACTCGCCCAAAGCACTCGGCGAGTTTATCGACAATCGCGTGGCCGCGGCTTTCTCGATCAAGAAGCCTCTGGTGTTCGGCGAGTTCGGCATGGGTCCAGAAGGGTACAAAGGTTATTCAGAGGTCGATTGGTATCGCGCCTACTTTGATAACGCGGCCCGGGCCGGCGCGAGCGGCGCAATGTTCTGGATCCTGACGCCCGATTTGCAGAGAGGTTACGGCGTGACTTATTCGTCGCCGCGCGATGCGCCGGTGCTCGCCGAAGTAACCGGGGCCGGGCATCTGTTTGCGTCGCTGGCGAATGCTTCACCACCGCCGGCTCTGCTCGAGCCGGGCAAGCATCTCGTGCCGCTTCAAGTAGCTTTTGAGCTTACCGAGAACGATCCGGCCACCCAACCGCAGGCTTTGTTTCCGACTGAAGGCACGCTGCTCTACCGCTTCAAACCGAACACGGCCAGGCGCGGAAGATTTGAAAAGCTGGGCGGTGGCGACGGCTACATCTGGGGCGGGGGAGTTGGTTTCTTTGAATATCTTGTGCCGGCGCGCAAGGACCGTCGCCGGGTCGGACAAATCGTAGTGCGAGCGCACCTTCAACCGGTTCTGCCGGAGGACGCCAAGCCGAACTGGATTCGCACGCGGGTGACTTTGTTCGTGAATGGAAAAGATTGTGGCTCGCGCTTGATTCCCGTCGAAGATCCAAAAGCTCCTTTGATCCAGGAATGGAAGATTGATGCGTGGTCAGTGCGTCTGCGCGCTGCGCGGGGCTTGCCTTTCACGATTCGCTTCGCGGTCACGCCGGAATCGGATTGGCTGTACGGAGTGAACATTTCCAACTGGCCGCTTGGTTACGAGTCGCACGATGCCGCGCCAGTTGAGGTTGTGATTGACTGATCCAGGCTAACGACCCGGCACTCGTTTGTCGCGAGGGGGCCTAGCTTGATTCAAAACAAATGTTGACTTCTTGAACAGCATTGGGTAGCTTGCCCTCTCGGCATTGTATCTAATCCCAAAACTAACTCAGTTCTTTGTGGCTGCAGAGTGACAAACAAACTGAAAGGATGCTTTGAACTATGAACAACGTGCTAACGAATGGTCCGCGAAAGCTGATCAGACTCTTCTCGATTCTCGCGTTCTCAATGATCCTGGTTTCGTCTGTTTTCGCGCAGACAGGGAAATGGGAGCTGGTCGGAAAAGAAGGGGAATGGAAAGACACCATCGACATGGTCGGTATGGACGGCTTTATCTGGAGCGTCGAGAAAGATGGATCTCTCTACAAAACCGATCCAGCCACCGGAAACTACGTTCAGGTTGGCGACAAAGGATCGTTTAAACGCCTAAAGCTGTTTGAGGGAATGGACCATATGCTGTGGAGTGTTGAGGGAGATACGCTCTACAAGTCGAATCCAGCTACCGGAAAATGGGAACGATCCGGCGAGGGCGGCGGATGGGCCAAAACGATTGACATGGTTGGACTGAACGGGATTCTCTATTCGATTGAGCCTGATGGGTCTCTCTGGAAAACAGACAAGGGCGGCGAAGACACGCTGATCGACAAAGGCAATTTTAAAGGCTGCACGCATTTAACTGCGATGGGCGGCAAACTTTGGACGATTGAAGAGGGCACTCTCTATCAAACCGACCCGGCCACTCTTAAGTGGTCGCAGATTGGCAAAGAGGGAGGCTTCGCCAACATTTCCGCGATGGAAGGAACTGACACGTTCATATGGATGATCGACACATCCGGAAACCTCTACAAAGTTGGCAAAGATGGAACCAAGACCAAGCTTGGCGACAGCTACGGTGAAACCACCATCCTGACCACCTTGAATGGAAAACTGTGGACAGTTGAAGGCGGTAGCCTCTACAAGACAAATTAGGTAGCTAACTCGATACCAAACCTCCGAACTTTTCGGGAACATAATCGAGTCCGCGAGAAACAACCAGGACCCCCAAAGGAGAAAAAACAAGTGATCAGGAAAGTTGCGTTCGCGACTGCTTTGGTTGGACTGACGCTCGGTGTCAGCTCCTGCGGTAGCAAGACTGCGGCCCCAGCGGCCAGTTCGACACCAAAGCCCACCAGCCCCACCAGCACTACTTCAACCTCGACCAGTGCCCCGCGCACTGACGTCACGGTCACCGGGAAGTGGGAGATGGTGGGAAAAGAAGGTGACTGGAAAGGGACCGTCGACATGGTCGGGATGGACGGCTTTATCTGGAGCGTGGAAGCCGACGGATCGCTCTACAAGACCGATCCGGCTACCGGCACCTTCAAGGAGGTTGGCGAGAAGGGATCGTTTCAGCGTTTGAAGCTGATTGAAGGAATGGACCACATGCTCTGGACAGTTGAAGGCGATAGTCTTTATAAGTCCGATCCCGCTACTGGAAAGTGGGAACGATCCGGCGAGGGTGGCGGATGGTCGCGCACGATCGACATGGTCGGCCTGAACGGAGTGCTCTATTCGGTCGAACCTGACGGCTCGCTTTGGAAGACCGAAAAGAACGGCACCGATACTCTGATCGACAAAGGCAGCTTTAAGGGAGTTACCCATTTGACCGAGATGGGCGGAAAACTCTGGACGGTTGAAGAGGGCACTCTCTACCAAACCGAGCCGACGACTCTCAAGTGGTTGCAGGTCGGAAAAGAGGGCGACTTTACCAACGTCTCTGTAATGGAGGGAGCCGGCACCTTTATTTGGATGATCGACAAAGCCGGTGTCCTATATAAGGTCGACAAGGACGGAACCAAGACCAAACTTGGCGACGATTACGGCCAGACCAGCATCATGACCACGTTGAATGGCAAGTTGTGGACGGTGGAAGGTAACAACCTCTACAAGACTAACTAGCTTAGCAGACGGCTTGAAAGCAAACTTGCAGACCAACCAACGCGGTGCCCCGGGGAATTGCGCTGGTTGGTTTTTCCCTTACGCTTCAAACCTCAACGGAAACCATAAAGACGCGCAGCATTATTGTGCAGGACCATCCGCGCCAGCTTGATGCCTTGCTCGCGATTTATCTCACCGTCATTCATCATACCCGTTAGCGCGATCGCCAGCGCCTGGCGTGCGGTTGTGTTTGAGAGCCACGCGACTTCGCCCCAATCGACTTCCGGCCCGAAAGAAAATGCGTCCGTGCCGAAGAGGATCTTGTCGGGATAGAACTCCAGCCAGTTACGGAGGGTCTCGCTCAACTCGCGCGGGTACGAGAAGAAAGTCTGCGCCGAAAAGTCCGCATAGACATTCGGTTTGCTCATCAAAGAGCCCATCTCTTTGGTGAACGGGTATCCGCCATGCACCACGACGAAGTTGGTCTTGCGCAAACCCGGATCGTTAAAGACCGCTTCGAGCAAGAGCGGGTTACTGCCGCTTTGACGATAGAAACCACCGGCGCCTTCGATGCAATGGATGTGCACGGCCATGCCCAGCCGTCCCGCTTCGCGCGCGATGTAATAGAAGAGAAAATCCTGGAGGGCTTTGTAGCCATTGGCCGGCGGCTCGCCGCCTCTGACATAGCGAGCGTAGGTGAGGCGGGCCTTCGATGCATCAGGATCGTCGAAGTCCAGCTTGCGCAGGTAGGCGGCTTCAAACTTAATTGCCACAGCGCCGTTACGCTTTTGCGATTCAAGGGTCGGCGTGACGATCCGCTTGAGATACTCATCCAGCGTCGACGGCAAGGCGGCAACTTTCAAGTCGCCGAGGTAACGTTTCAGCAGGCGCTCTTCGCCCGGAAAGAAACCGCGATAGTCCGGATTCGATCTCATCGCGGCTTTATTGTTCAGCGGAAAGATCAATGCGTCATCAAACGCCACCCAGCGAAAGCGCGGAGCGGATAGTCCCCGGCCCATGGCCACGCGATTGGCGAACATGGTTTCGATGTTGAGCTGATCCAGGACCCAGGCGGGAAACGAATCGCCGCGTTCGTTCATCACGCGCGCTTTGGTTTTCATCAACTCGGCCATGTGTGTTTCGCTCATGTCCTGATGACGATAGCCGTATAGATCACGCCAGGCGCGGATGAATTCCTGATTAGTAGGACTCAGCCTGACCGGCAGAGGGAAAGCCGTGATGGCGTCCAATGGCAGCGCATCGAACTCATCGTCAGGCTTCTCGCCTGAAGCGACGTACTTTAATGGATGCGCGTGATTGTCGATGGCCTTGATCTTGGAGATCTCGGCGAGCAGATCGGCATCGGCCCGCGTTTGAGCGTTGACGGGCAACGAGAGAAGACAAATGCAGCCGAGAAGAAATATCCGAATGGATTGCGTCACGATTAGTTAGTCTCCTTTGAAAACTCGAGTACAGTTCGGCTTCGAAATAGGAGCGCGGACATCCTGTCCGCCTGAGCGCGCAGCGCGAAACCGCTTCGAGACCGGTTCTTTGCGCAAGTCTAAGCGGACTTCGTCCGCTGGCGGACAGGATGTCCGCGCCCCACGTTCTAGTTACACGAACTCTTATCCTTCGCCGCATCAACCCGGGTTATTCTTCCATCCGTTTTTGGCGCAATCACCGGCACTGAGGTAATGGCCTTCAACAGAATATCCGTCTCAGACAGCGCCTGTTCCGGACGGATCACGAGCGTGGCGCCGCGAAACATGTCGTAACCGTCGCCCGCATCGAGGGCGACATAACTCGTCGTCGAAAGAGTATATGTACGCTGATCATCCAGCGGTTTACCGTTAATTGTAATGCTTGTGATCCGCTTGCCCGGCGGGCGGCTGGTGTCGAACGCGTAGCGAATGCCCGAAACCTGTGGAAAGCGACCGGGCTGTGACTCGGTCCCCAAAGAGGCCACTCCGTGTTCCAGCGCCGCGCGAATCACGGCACCGGTGATCTGCAACTTCACCACTTTATTGTTGAAGGGCAGGATTGAAAGCACGTCGCGCTTTGTCAGCACACCCGGCTCAATGATTGTGTCCGCACGAACCGAACCACCGTTAACTAGGGCGGCATCGGAGCCAGTGGCTTGCCGAAAAGCGTCGGCGATGAAGTCGCCCATGTTTGTTTCATGTGTGCGCACGTCCTCGCTCTTTATGTTCAGCGCAACGTCAGTGCGTCCGACCCTCTGTTCCAGACTCTTCAGCAGCGGTCCGTACTTTTGATTAAGCGGGGCGAAGGCGGGATCCTCCTTGATCTGATCGGTCACGGGAATGACTTGCCAGTCGATGCTCTCGAGCTTGCCGGTTGATTTCGAGATGTTGAGATCGATGCGGCCCAGTTCGCGCGCGTCGGAAGTCATCTTGAAGATTGGCGCGTGTCCGGACATTGATTCCAGCAGGGTATGTTCGTGGCCGCCGATGATCAGGTCGACACCCGAGCAGCGAGCGAGCTGTTTGTCCTCGGCCATCGACAGATGCGTCAACGCCACGATTACCTGCGCGCCGGCGGCGTGAATTTTGGGAATCACGCGCGCGGCGGTAGAGCACGGATCCTGAATGTCGACGTTCGGACCCGGCCGTGAAGTATGCAGAGTGTCCGGCAAAAGGATGCCGAAGATGCCAATCTTCACGCCTTCGAATTCGCGCACGACAAACTCCGGCGTGTCGGCAAATGTCTTTCCGGTCTGCTTGTCGATAACGTTGGCAGCCAGCCATTTGAAATGCGACTCGCTCATTCGCTGCCGCAACACGTCGGGACCGAAATCGAATTCGTGATTGCCAAAGGTGGCATAGTCGAGCCCGCTCGCGTCCCACGCCTCGATCATTTGCTTGCCTTTGTAGGTATTCGATTCGATCGAAGGCGACAGCGTATCGCCGGCCAGTAAGAAGAGCGTATGCGGCGACTCGCTCATGATTTGCTTGCGTAGGGTCAGCACGCGGGCGAGTCCGCCGCGCGCGCCGCCATCAACCGGGGCGAACTGATAGACGTCATTCACCTGCAGGAGCGAGATGCGAACTGGACATTCGCGCTGTTGAGCCGCCGCTAGGCTGAATTCCGACGTTGCGAAGCCGACGCCAACAATCAATGTGAGTAATGCGGCAGAGACGAGCGCAATCCGCCGTGATGAACTTCGCTTGAGAATCATGTGCGACGCCTTTCAGGTTTCAGACCGGAACGTGTTGGATTGAAAACGATTGGATTATACTTGAGCGGAAGGAAATGTCCGACGATGGTAAGCTTTAGTAAGTTGTCAGGAAAGTTTGTATTGAGCCCGCGAAGTGGGCGAAGGCATAAATCCTGGGGTGAAGCGAAGGAACCCCAGGATCGTCGGATGATAAAGCGTAAGCCTGCAAGGCAGGCGACAGCTTCATCATTGGTAAGCGCAGCCTTTGGGCTATCGCACGCTCCGCGCGCTCGGGTTTCTTATGTTTCCTGATCCTGGGGTTGCGCTCCGCTCCACCCCAGGCTTTATGCTTTCACCCGCTGCGCGGGTTTTTTGGTCCATGCCTTTTAACGAAACAGTCTTCATCACCGGATTCCCGGGGTTCATCGCCACTCGTCTAGTTAAGCGTCTGGCACCGGAAGGCGCGCGGTTTATTCTTTTGAGCCAGCCTGCGTTTCTTGAGCTAGCGCGAGCGGAGGCATCGGACATCGCGAGGGAAACGGGCGTTGACTTGGAAAGGCTTCGGATTGTCGCCGGCGACATCACTGCGCCCAGCCTTGGGCTTTCCGAAGCAGAACTTGCAAGCGTTCGCCGGGAAACGACCGTCTTATTTCATCTCGCTGCTATCTACGACCTGGCGGTGGCGGAAGATATCGCCGTGCGAGTAAATGTCGAAGGCACTCGCAACGTCAATC
This sequence comes from Pyrinomonadales bacterium, assembly GCA_038210455.1. GTDB lineage: Bacteria > Acidobacteriota > Blastocatellia > Pyrinomonadales > Pyrinomonadaceae > UBA11740. The sequence goes on from JBBQWP010000005.1 coordinate 82,827, forward strand.
AGTTTGCGAAATCAATCGAACACCTGAAGCGATATCATTACGTCTCGACTTGCTATGTCTCGGGCAAACGCCAGGGCGTTATCAAAGAGGACGAGCTGCGTCACGATGGCGGCTTTCGCAATCACTACGAAGAGACGAAGTACCTGGCCGAAACTGAGGTTGAGGCGCTGAAGTCTGAATTGCCGGTTACCATTCACCGGCCCGCGGTGGTGTGCGGTGATTCGCGTACTGGCGAGACGGCGAAGTACGACGGCATCTACTACTTGATTCACTACCTGCGGCGCTGGCCCAGGGGATTGACGCTGCTGAACATCGGTAATAGCGAAGTAAGTTTGAATCTGGTGCCGATTGATTTCGTCATCGAAGCGATGGTGGCGCTCGCTAAGGACGACCGGGCCATTGGCGTTACGGTGCAGCTTGCCGATCCGGCGCCGCTGACTACGCGCCAATTGTTCGACGCGATTTCGAAGGCTATCGGCGGCCGCGATTCGTTTGCCAGAGTGCCGGCGAGGATTGTTTATCCCGTGCTGATGTTGCCGTTTGCGCCGAAGCTTTCCGGCCTGCCGCACTCTGCGGTGCCGTACTTCTTTCTCGAGCAAACCTACGACACCGCGCGTGCGCGCGAGTTACTGGAACCGCACGGCATTCGTTGCCCAAAGTTTTCGGAGTATGTGGGAGCGCTGGTGAATTTTGTGGCGGAACATCCGCGTCTGGGTTAGTTGGCGGATGGGACGAATAGGACCTATCCGACCTATTGGTTCTATTGGTTAGGGCTCCAGTCGAACAATAGCCCAACCACCATCTTCCTGCAAACGATACCGCAATCGATCGTGCAAACGGTTATCGCGCCCTTGCCAGAACTCGATCGAGTTTGGTTTCAGGCGATAGCCGCCCCAATGCTCTGGTTTGGGAACGTCTTCGCCAAAACGCTTTTGCAGTTCAGCAAAGCGGGCTTCCAGAGTTTCGCGTTTGTCGACGACTTCACTCTGGTTTGAAGCCCAGGCGCCGAGCTTGCTTCCCAGTGGCCGGCTTTGGAAATACTCTTCCGACTCTGCGGGCGAAATTTTCTCGACCACGCCTTCGATGCGCACCTGCCGCCACAGCTGGGGCCAGTAGAAGAGCAAACCCGCGCGCGGATTTTCGGCCAGCTCGTTCCCCTTGCGACTTTGATAGTTCGTGTAAAAGACAAAGCCGCGATCGTCAAAGCTTTTCAGCAGCACGATGCGGGCAGACGGCTGGCCATCCGGGGCAACGGTGGCCAATGTCATCGAGATCGTGTCCTGCTCTGAAACTCCCTGGGCCCGCACTTCATCGGACCACTTCGCGAATTGCTTTATGGGGTTGAGATCAAGATCGGCTTTGTTCAAGGCGGGCAATGTGTCCTTCTCGAAGGGTTCGGGGTCAGACTCCGGCGTCTTCTTTCTTCTTCGTCCACATGCCGGCTATCTGTTGGGCTTCGGCGTAGGTCAGATTGTCATAGATGTCTGCGGTATTTTTCACCACGCCGTTTTCCAATTCGGCGACCTCCCAATCGGGCGCTTCGGGATCGGCGCCGGTGCGGCCCTCCGACACTCGGATTTCCCATGACAGGTTAAGGTTTTCTTCTTCCATTGATTCTTGGCCTTCCGAAGGTTCTGCGAAACAATTAGATAGTAAAGCAGATGAGAGGCAAGATCCTAGCGGCGGATCTTTTCAACGAGAGAAGTCAGTTGATGAGTGTATGAGTCTTCATTCCGCATAATACGCCTCATCAGGGTAATATCAAGGATCGATTCCGCATACCAGCGAACGGGAACTTAATCATTGGCCAGCTCAAAAGAAGAAGCATTACCCCTCGTCGCCATCGTCGGCCGGCCCAACGTCGGCAAGTCGACGCTTTTCAATCGCCTGATCGGCGAACGGCGCTCGATTGTCGGCGACGAGCCGGGCATCACCCGCGATCGTATCTACGGTGAGGCTGACTGGCGGACAAAGCGATTCGCGATCGTCGACACGGGCGGCATCGTGCCTGACGATGACGCGGTGATCCCAGCGAACATCCTGAAGCAGGCCGGGTTCGCGATCGACGCCGCGGAAGCGATTGTCTGGGTCGTCGATGCGCGCAAAGGCATCACGCCACTCGATCAGGAACTAGCGCGCCTGTTGCGCTCTACCGGAACACGCGTGCTGGTGGCGGCGAACAAAGCGGACGCGGTGAGTTTGGAAAGCGACGCCGGCGAATTCCACAGCTTTGGCTTTGCTGATGTGTTTGCGATTTCAGCCGAGCACGGAAACGGTATCGGCGAATTGCTCGACTCTCTGGTGACGGGATTTCCTGCGGGCAGTGCCGAGGTCGACAAGAGCGCGGATGAACGCAATCGGGCGCACGCGCTAACCTCACGCGAACTGCGTCTGGCGATTGTGGGCCGACCGAATGTTGGCAAGTCGTCTCTGCTTAATCGTCTGCTCGGTGAAGAGCGCGCGATTGTCTCGCCGGTGGCCGGGACCACTCGCGACACCGTTGACACTCTGCTTCAAACTGAAGGCCAGACGCTTCGCATTATCGATACCGCCGGCATTCGGCGCAAAGGCAAGACCGAACTGATGGCCGAAAAGCTTTCGGTGGTGATGGCGCGCAAGAGTCTGGAGCGCGCCGACGTGGCAATCGTAGTGCTCGATGCCGAGCAAGGCATCGCCGCGCTGGACGCCAACATCGCCGGTTATGCGGTCGAGGCGGGTTGTTCAATTATCCTGGCGGTGAACAAGTGGGACACCATCGAGAACAAAGACACGCACACTGGCTCCGCTTTTGAGCGTAAGGTTCGCGATCAGATGAAGTTTCTTAGTTGGGCTTCGGTGGTTACTATTTCGGCGCTGACCGGACAGCGCGTGCCGAAGCTCTTGCCGCTGGTCATCGAAGCTAACAAAGCACGCAACGTGCGCATTTCAACTTCGCGCCTAAATGAATTCTTTGACCGTGAGATCACCCAGGGGTCGGGGATTTTGCCGGCGAGGCCGCACGGAGGTTCGCGCCTACACGTGCAGTACATCACGCAAATAGGCATTCGTCCGCCGACCTTTGTCGTTTTCACCTCGGGTGGCAAGGCCGGCCTGCATTTCTCTTTCGTGCGCCACCTGGAGAACAAGATGCGCGAGGAATTTGGTTTCCTGGCGACGCCGATCAGGTTTGTTGAGCGGCATAAGTCGAAACGGCGGCGATGAGAGATGATTGTTATTAAAGGGAATTGGCCTCTGGTAGCTGAGGAATCCTGATCTCATAACTCGTTATGGAAAGAGTTTGCGCGGTTGGCTCTTGCTTTAGTGTCCTCCGCTTTGAGGGAAGACGTTCATTCTGCGCAACCGTGGCAGACCTGGATGAGCAGGCTCTCTGAATGCCGCAGTCAATTGGCGTAAGATAAATTGCCATGCCTCTTAGGGAGGGCACACGATTTGGCCGTTATGAAATCCGCTCGCAAATCGGCGCGGGCGGAATGGGCGAGGTCTATCTAGCCGACGATACGCAATTACGACGTCGAGTGGCCCTGAAGATCTTGCCCGGTGACCTTGCTGCGCATCAGGATCGAATGCGTCGCTTTATTCAAGAGGCGCAAGCCGCTGCCGCGCTCAATCATCCGAACATTGCACACATTTATGAGATCGGCGAGAGCAATGGGCTTAGCTTCATCGCCATGGAGTTTATCGATGGTCAAACGCTGCGCGAAGTGATTCATCGCAGTCAACCCGATCTCAAGAAGCTGCTGCGCTACTTGCAACACGTGGCTGAAGGTCTGGCCAAAGCTCACGCCGCCGGCATCGTGCATCGCGATCTGAAGCCGGACAACATCATGATCACTCGCGATGGACACGCGAAGATTCTCGACTTTGGATTAGCGAAACTGATCCGGCCGACCGAGCGATCGGGGGCGAGCAGCGAAACCGGCAGTGAACTTGCCACGGTCCTCCTGCAACAGCATTCCATATCCGGTATGATCCTTGGCACCGCCGGCTACATGTCACCCGAACAGGCGCAGGGCAAGACAAAAGAGATCGATCATCGCTCAGATATCTTCTCCTTCGGCTGCATCCTGTATGAAGCAGCCACCGGGCGGAAGGCCTTTGAGGGCAATGACGTGCTTGATTCTCTGCACAAGATCGTGCACGCACCCACACCCCAGATTAGAGACTTCAATACTGACGCACCAGTTGAACTACAGCGCCTCGTGCGCCGCTGCCTGGCGAAGGATGTGGAAGACCGCTATCAGACGATGAAAGACGTGGCGATTGAATTAAAAGAGCTGCGAGGCGACCTGGAAGGGTCCGGCGCTGATAGAACCGTACCGCCGTCAACTGGAGGCGAAGCTACCAGGCCTTTAGGACGGGATGCCACAGAAGGACAAACCCTCGTTGACACGGCAACGCCGGCTGCATTGTCGACACGCGCCTCAAGCGCCGAATACATTGCCTCCGCAATCAAACTGCACAAGCTCGCCACGGCTATTGCAGTCCTCGGGCTGGTTATTGGCGCTGTCGGTCTCGGAGCCTATCTGCACGCACGCAACACCGAAGTCGCAATCGAATCAATCGCGGTGTTACCTTTTGAAAATCAAAACCAGGACCCGAATAGCGATTATCTCTCTGACGGTCTGACTGAAAGCATCATCAACAGCCTGACGCAGCTCCCCAACCTCAAAGTAATCCCGCGTAGCTCGGCGTTCAGCTACAAGGGCAAAGGAACAAACCCGCTGACCGCTGGCAAAGAGTTAGGTGTACGCGCAGTGTTAACGGGCCGCATCGTGCAACGCGGTGATGATCTCACCATCAGTGCCGAGCTTGTCGACGTGCGTGACAACAAGCAACTCTGGGGTGAACAGTACAGTGAGAAGATTTCGGACTTGCTTACAGTGCAGCGGCGGATTGCCAAAGAGATCACCACCAACCTGCGATTAAAGCTGTCGGGTGAGGAGCAGAGCCGCCTCACCAAACGTTACACGGAAAACCCGGAAGCCTACCAGCTTTATCTGAAAGGCCGCTTCTATTGGAACAAGCGCACGGGCGAGGCGCTGAAGAAATCAATCGATTATTTCAATCAAGCGATTGAAAAAGACCCGACCTTCGCGCTGGCTTACGCCGGACTGGCTGACTCCTACGTTGTGCCGGCCAACCCGCTGCCGCCGAGAGAAAAAATCCCCAGGGCGAAAGCGGAAGCGATGCGGGCACTGGAACTAGATAACACGCTAACCGAAGCGCACACGACGCTGGCGCGTGCCCTGATGATATACGACTGGGACTGGATCGGCGCCGAGAAGGAATTCAAGCGGGCCATCGAGCTGAACCCGCATTATGCGATAGCTCACCAATGGTATGGCGGATATTTAGATGCTATCGGCCGCCGTAACGACGCTATCACAGAGGCGAAGCGCGCCCAGGATCTGGATCCGCTCGCCCCCATCATGAACTTCGAGTTGGGGATGGCCTTCTACTACAACCGCGACTACGACAAAGCGATCGAAGAATTGCGAAAGACGCTGGAGTTGGACGCGGACTTCCCGCCAGCGAACGGAGAACTTCCTGCGGCTTATGAGCTAAAGGGGATTTACGATCAAGCCGTCGCGGGATTTCAAAAGGGTTTAGCCCTTAGGGGAACGAATGAATGGTACTTTTCAATCTCTGGGCTCGGCCACGTTTATGCGGTATCTGGTAAGACGAGTCAAGCGCGGGTGGTGCTCGACGAACTGAAGCAGCTATCCGGACGAGAATACGTGCCCGCAGACCGCATAGCCCTCGTCTACGCGGGTTTGGGCGAGAAGGACCAGGCTTTCGCGTGGCTGGAAAAGGCCTACGAGGAGCACTCGTTTAATCTGGTTTGGCTCAAAGTGGAGCCAAGGTGGGATACGCTTCGTTCGGACCAGCGCTTCGCAGACCTGATGCGGCGAGTCGGCCTGCCGCAGTGATTTTATAGAAAGCAAGCCTGTTGGCAATTTGGCCCCTGAAAGTTCGGCGGGCCGTTAGGGCGTGTTGACCTTGTCAGAGTTGAGGGCTAACAATTTGCCTTGCATTCTTTGTCTTGATATCTGACCTGTAATGTCCACCCTATCAATGACTGAGCAATCCTTTGAATTCGAAGTTCAGGCGCTTGACGGCGAGGCCCGCGCTGGCCTGCTTACCACGTGCCGTGGCCCAATCGAAACGCCAGTGTTCATGCCCGTAGGCACCGCCGGCACGGTGAAGGGAATTCGTTTTGAAGAGCTCGAATCACCCGAACTTGATGCGCGGATCATTTTAGGGAATACCTATCATCTTTGGCTGCGGCCGGGAATTGAAACGATCAAGGCATGCGGCGGACTGCAAAAATTCATCGGCTGGGAGCGCGCCATGCTGACGGACTCCGGCGGCTTCCAGGTTTGGAGCCTGGGCGCGCTGCGCAAAATCACCGAAGAGGGAACTGAGTTTCGTTCGCATATCGACGGTGCAAGGTGTTTTCTGTCACCCGAGATTTCTATGGAGGTCCAGACTGCCCTGGGTGCTGAAATAGCGATGGCGTTTGATGAGTGCGCGCCGGGCGAAGCGACTCTGGAGGAAGCACGGAAAAGTATGGAGCTGACGGCGCGTTGGGCGAAACGTTCGAAAGAGGCCTTTGATAAGTTGCAAGGGTACAGAACCGCTCGCCGTAGCGAGCGGGGCAGTAGCCCGACCGTGAGGGAGGGCTCAGATGCGGACGAGACGTCCGCGCCGCCAGCGAGGCAGGCTCTGTTTGGAATCATTCAGGGGGCGTCGCATGTAGATCTGCGCCGCGAAAGTTTGGAACGGACAGTTGAGATCGGCTTTGACGGTTACGCGATTGGCGGACTCAGCGTCGGGGAAGAGAAGCCGGTGATGCTGGAAGTCATCGAAGAGATTGCGCCGCGCATGCCCGCCGACAAGCCGCGCTATCTGATGGGCGTCGGCACGCCGGAAGACTTGATCGAAGCCGTGGCCCGTGGCGTAGATATGTTCGATTGTGTCTTACCGACGCGCAACGGCCGCAACGGACAGGCCTTCACTTCACAGGGCCGGCTGAATATTAAGAATGCGCGCTATATTAATGACCAACTGCCTTTGGACGAAGCCTGCGCGTGTTCGGTTTGCCGCCGCCACACGCGGGCATTTCTCAGGCATCTCTATCAATCCGGCGAAATGCTCGCCAGCATCCTCCTGACGCACCACAATCTGGCGTTCTTCCTTGACACTATGCGACGTGTCAGGCAAGCTATCCGTTCTGGCCAATACGCGAAATTTCGGCGAGAGTACACTGAGCAACTGAGTTCAGGACTGGGATGAGCGCGAGCCTCGGATTGAGCCCGCTACTCGCCCGCCGCCGCGGGCACAACTAACAAAACTAAACGATTTATGACGTTATTTCTTTTTCAAGCAGGTGGGTTGGGCGGCGCTTTGGTTCCGATGCTCTTGATCTTTGGAGTGTTCTATCTCCTTCTGATCAGGCCCCAACAGAAGAAACAGCGTCAGTTGCAAGCTACCATTGCTGAGTTGAAGTCAGGCGACAAAGTGGTCACTACCGGAGGCGTTATCGGGACTATCACAGCGGTGCGTGACACGAGTTTTCTTATAAGAAGCGCCGAGAAGACGATCCTCGAAATTGCGCGTTCAGCGGTGGCCGGAGTTGATACCGAAGAAGAAAAGAAATAGTGGCACAGACTTTAGTCTGTGATTAATCCGGAAGACGACAACCGCTAAGGTTGTCGAACAAGTAATGAAGAAACGGAACCTACTCCAGCGATCAATCATTATCGGGATCGTTACCCTGATCGGGATTTACATCGTCATTGGACCTCACGGGCGCCGGCCGCATGCCCATGACTTTACCGGCGCGGGCGTCAAGGCAAATCTCGCGAACAACATTCACCTCGGCCTGGATCTCAAAGGCGGATCGCACCTGGTAATGCGGGTGAAGGTCGAAGAGTTTTTCAAAAAGCTTACCGAAGAAAACGCCATCGCGGCTCAGAATGCTGCTAAAGACGGGGGCTTCGACGTTAAGGAAGCCCATGCCGAAACCACTGGTGGAACTTATCGCGTGGTTCTGCAAATAACCGATCCGTCCAAATCTCAGGAGATTCGCGACGCGGCGGAAAAGAAAGCCGATCTCAGCGATCGGGTCGGCTGGTCTTTCTCTTCATCAGGTAACACGCTGACGTGGACGTTGACCGGGGCGGCCCAGCGGACGCTGGCGGAATCAGCCACCGATCAGGCGATGAAGATCATCGACACTCGGATCAATGCGGTCGGCGTGGCCGAGCCAACGCTGGCGCGTCACGGCGGTCAGAACTCGCATGAAATTCTTTTGCAAATGCCGGGTATTCAAGATCCCGAGCACGTGAAGAAGTTGCTTGGGGAAACGTCGCATCTCGAACTCGTCCACGTAGTCAGTCCGCCGTCCCCCCAGCCATCTCAGACTTACGCATCCGAGGCGGAAGCGATCGCTTCGTTGAATAGTGGCGGCAAGATCCCGGCGAACCGCAGGGTGATGTCTTACTCCGAGCGCCAGGAACTGACAGCTCAGGATGCGAGTGCTAACACGCCGCCGCAAAAGAAATGGGTAGTAGTTGAGTCGCCAGCGATCATCGACGGTGCAGAGTTGCGCAGCGCTACCGCGAGCCAGGGGCGCGCCGGTGCCGACGAATACGAAATCGATTTTGCGCTCAAGAAAGTCGGCGCTGATAAGTTCGGCGCCTGGACCGGCGCCAATATTAATGAATACATGGGCGTGGTGCTCAACAATGAAGTGAGGTCGATTGCTTTCATTAAGGGCCAGATTTTCGATCAGGGACAGATTACCGGAAGATTCTCGAAGCAGACCGCTGACGATTTAGCATTGACACTTCGTTCGGGCGCGTTGCCGGCGCCAATTGAGTATCAGGAAGAGCGCACGGTAGGACCAAGCCTGGGTGCTGATTCGATTCGTTCCGGCGTGCGGGCCTCTCTGCTGGGTCTGACGCTGGTGGTACTTTTTATGTTGATTTACTACCGCGGATCGGGCGTCAACGCGGTCGTCGCTTTGTTGCTTAATATGGTCCTGATGCTGGCCGGGCTGATCCTTTTTGGCGCCACTCTGACGTTGCCGGGCATCGCCGGAATAATTCTGACGATCGGCATGGCGGTCGACTCGAACGTGCTTATTTTTGAGCGCATCCGGGAAGAGCTGCGTTCAGGAAAGACCATACCGTCATCGGTTGAGCAGGGTTTCGGGCACGCCTTTGTGACGATTATCGATACCCACGTAACGACGATTGTTTCATCGCTGTTCCTTTACGCGTTCGGCGCCGGACCAATTCGCGGCTTTGCGGTAACCCTGGTGCTGGGATTGCTGGTTAACTTGTTCTCAGCGGTTTACGTTTCGCGGACGATCTTCATTTGGCTTCTCAGCCGCAAAGGAAAGCGGGTCGAGTCGCTGAGCATTTGAAGGTGACGGTTGCAACCAACGATTAACAAAGTTCATGTTTCGAATATTTCACGACATTAATATTGATTGGCTCGGTAAGCGGCGTTTCTTTATCGGCCTCTCGATCGTTCTGATGCTGGCCGGAATGGGCACCGCCTTTTACCGGCACAAGTTCCATCCTAACGGCACCGAGGCCTTCAACCTGGGTGTCGATTTCAAGGGCGGGACCGTCATTACCGCGAGGTTCAAGCAACCACCTCCCGCAGACACGCTCCGTGCCGCAATCAATCAAGCGGGTATTAAGGACAGCGTTCTTCAACCGGTTCTGAGCAAGCCCGGAGAGTTTCTGATTAAGGTGCCGCACCAGGGATTTGAGGAATCACCGACTGGCGAAACTCAAGTTGGCGTAGACGCTGCGCGCGCAAAAATCAAAACCGCACTCAACACGTTCGGCGCCGAAGCCGACCCACAGTTTAAGACTCTGGAAGAAGATCCCAAAGCAGCATACAAGATCGAAGGCACCGATGCGGTGGGCCAGGTCGCGAGCAAGCAGTTGCGCAATCAGGCTATAGCCGTCACGATCGCCGCGCTCATCGGGATGTTGCTTTTCATCGCCTTTCGATTCGAGTGGACCTATGGCGCGGCCGCCGTCATAGCAGTCTTCCACACCGTGCTGGTGACCCTTGGACTCTTTTCCATCTTTCAGATCGAGATTAACTTGACGGTTATCGCCGCGCTCCTGACGCTGGTCGGTTTCGACGTCAACGATTCGATCGTCATCTTCGATCGAATTCGCGAAAACCGAAAGTTGTACCGACGGATGAACTTGTATGACGTCACCAATTTGTCGATCAACCAGACGCTCTCGCGCACGGTGATCACGTCGGGCCTGGTTTTCCTTTCCGTCGTGGCGATGGTGCTGCTGGGCGGCGAAACGCTCCGGCCGTTTTCGCTGGCGTTATTGATGGGCATAGTCTTTGGCACGTACGACACTATCGCGGTGGCCGGTCCAATCATGGTCTGGTGGGAAAAGAAGATCGCTGCAGCAAACAAGGTGTCCGCGGCCAACACTCGAGAAACCAGCCTCAAATCAAACCGCGGCGGCGCGCGCGGCGAGCGAGCGCGTGAAAGTGTCGGCAAGCCATCGCAGGTAGCTTAAGCCGGGAACCGAAGTCCCGTCGCCGGGTTCTAATGTGCTGTGTTTGTTTTTCCGGCAACGTGGCTCCGCAAAAGTCATCTCAGGACGCTGTTTCACAATCGGATTTGGTCTTGACTTTGCGAGCATTTGCGGCATAGACTGCAGACGTTGCTGGCCAATTAAATACGCTCGTTATCGTGTCCTGGCTTAAGTGGGTAGGATGCACGGTGGTTTGTACGTTGAGATGGCCAGTTTCTTTGTGTCTCGCATAGTGGCCGGGTTCAACGTTAAAGCGCAATGATGCGCCGAACCTTTCCGCTGCAATTCCTCTTCTTGTTGTCATCAGGCGGATTTCGAGCGATGGGTGAATGATCGCAATTTGAGTAATTGTTATCCCTGACCCACTTGGCACCGATTTTTGGAGGACCGAACGATGTTCGAAAACCTGGTTGAGTCTGGTTCGCACAGTAAAGACGTAGCGCGAAAAGGCTCCTTTGTTCTGATCACCTTTGCCATCTATGCCGTTTTCCTGCTGACAGCTTTCGTCGCCGGCATCTGGTGGGCCACCGCAAATATCGATCAGCAGACGCTTGAGCTGACTGCCTTGATCGCTCCGGTTCCTGTGCCGCAACAACAAGTTCAAAAGCAGGAAGCTAAGCCGGAGAAGATGGAGATCAGCAAGAATGTCGACGTACGCAAAGAGTTGATTGCTGACGTGACTCGAGCCGACTTGGTGCCGAAGACGATCGAGTCAAAGGCCAGCGATGTGCCGCCGGTTCGCAAAGGTGTCGTGACGATGGTTGGGAGCGGCAACTCGAATGCGGTCGCGCCCATGGCCCCGGGAAATGGCACTGGCCAGATCATTTCCAGCGCCCCGGCGAAGGTAGTGATCGCGGATGAGCCGCCGCCACCGCCGCCCAAGCCGACTCCGCATGCGCCGATTTCCGGAGGCGTGCTCAACGGCAAGGCTGTGCATCTGGTTACGCCGCCGTATCCGCCGATTGCCAGAAGTGCGCATGCTGCCGGAGCCGTGCAGGTGCAGGTGTTGATCGACGAGAACGGAAACGTGATCTCAGCGCACGCAATGTCCGGCCATCCGCTGCTCCAGGCTGCGGCCGTGGCTGCCGCGCGCGCATCGAAGTTCACGCCGACCAAGCTTTCCGGACAACCAGTGAAGGTGAACGGCGTAATCATCTACAATTTTGTAGCGCAGTAAATAATCCGGCGCGCTGGTTCGCCCCAGAACCGAGAGCTGCCAGCGTTCGGTCTTAACTGCCGGTCAGGAATCAATGTAATCAAATCCCTTTGGAGGAGTTACCGTGACTATTTTGACAAGCATCCTCGGAACGAGAGCCATCGGCTTTCTTCTTTTTCTCTGGCAGACTCCGAGTCCGAACGCGGCGCCAGGCGGAACTGGTAATGAGTTCACGATCATCTCGATGATCAAGAACATGGGCGCGGTCGCGATTACCGTGATGATCATTCTGCTCATCATGTCGGTGTACTCAATCGCCATCATGGTCGAACGTTACCTGACCTATACGGCGGCTAAGAAACAGTCGCGCGAGTTCGCTCCTCGGGTAGCCCAGGCCCTGAAGAATAACCGCATTGAAGAAGCGATCAATATCAGCGACAAGCACCGCAAGTCGCACCTCGCGATGGTGGTAAATAGCGGGTTGCAGGAATTTCGCGCGCACGAACAATCAAATGAGATTTCGGGCGACGAGATCGAGGCGTCCAAGCGCGCGCTGCAGAGAGCGATTGCTATCAAGACGGCTGAGTTCCGCCGTGGTCTTTCCGGCCTGGCCACCATCGGTTCGACGGCCCCGTTTGTGGGTTTGTTCGGTACCGTGTTCGGCATCATCAACGCGTTTCAGGGCATGAAAAACGCGGAGACGGCGGGTATCGCGGCCGTCGCCGGCGGTATTTCGGAAGCTCTGTTTACCACGGCAATGGGTCTCGTGGTGGCGGTTCCGGCAGTGTGGCTCTTCAACTACTTTACCGGCAAGGTCGATGGCTTCGTCGTTGAAATGGACAATTCGGCTTCCGAGCTGGTTGACTACTTCATCAAAAATCGCACGAAACAGTTGAATCCGTAGCGCTCGACCTGACGGGTGAGATTCAGGGTGGGAAGCCTGGCGGTTTCCCCTCGCTTACTCGTCATTCGCGGACTACGAAAGGAGTTTGAGCTATGGGAATGCAGGGTGGCGGTGGTGGCGGGTTTTCGTCAGAGATTAACGTCACGCCGATGGTTGATATCATGCTGGTGTTGCTGATCATCTTCATGGTGGTCACGCCGTTCCTGCAGAAGGGCATCACGGTTGCGATCCCGCGCGACCTGAGAAATCCCGACGAAGATCAGAACATAAACAAGGAATCTGCGGTCATCATCTCGATCCCAAAGGATGGGGAGTATTACCTCGGGAAAAAGAAAGCCGGCCTTGAGGACCTCAAGTCGTCCGTCGAAAAGGCGTTGGCAAACAAGAAGGAAGAAGACAAGATTGTTTACATTAAGAGCGGCGTCGAAGTCAGCTATGGCGAGGTAGTCAAAGTGATTAACGCCGTTCGCGAGAAGGGTGTCGACAAAATAGGGTTGGTTGCCGATAAGAAGAAAAAGGGAGGAGCCGCTGCGGCTCCGGCAACCTGATCCTTGAATGGATTCCGGAACACCGTTACTGCGTAATGCTCGCAGAGAGAGATTGAGGGTAAGTTTATGGGAATGAGTGGAGGCGGTAATCGCGCGGTTCCGTTCATCAATGTCACCCCGCTAATCGACGTGTTGCTGGTGCTGCTGATCATCTTCATGGTCGTCACGCCGCTTAAGCCCAGCCGCTTCAAGGCGGATATTCCGACCCAACGAGACCCTAACGAAAACATTCAAAATCTCAAACCGAATCCGCTGACGCTGGTCGTTTCGATTACGCCGGATCTGCAAATCAAGCTCAACCAGGATACGATGGGCTCGGTTAACGATCCCAGTGCGCTGGCCGCCAAACTGCAACAGACCTTCCAACAGCGGAAAGAGCAGCATGCCTACAAGGTCGGCATGGAAGGAGCTTCGAATGTTCCGGAAGATCAGCGGATTGAGAAGACCGTGTTCGTAAAGGCGCCACGCGCCCTGCACTACGGCGATGTCGTAAAGGTGATCGATGCAATCAAAGGAGCCGGCGCCAATCCAGTCGGCTTGCAGGTTGACGATTTGCCGTAGTAAAACCTGTGACGTTATTCGCCGGTATTTCTTCCGCCACGAGGGCTTTTGCGGCTACCGAAAAGCCGGGGCGGCATCTTTCATCAAAACGGAGCTAATAGAATGAGACTCTCTTGGTCCAGGATCGGCGCGACAGCGATCCTGGCTTTGTTTGTCGCTGCCGGTGTCGGCTGCTCGCTCGCCAACAAGGTCAGGGCCAAGAATGAGCTGAACGAAGCGGCGCGCACCTACAGGGAAGGCCATTTCGAAGAGGCTGAGCAGCACGCCAGGCGCGCGTTGTATATCGATCCGGACAACAAGACTGCGGCTATCTTCGTCGCCCGGGTCATTCACCAACAGTACAAACCCGGCGTTGATAACCCGGAGAACGTCGCCAAAGCCCGCGAGGCGATCGAAGCCTACCAACACATCATTGAGAAGGATCCGAACAACGACGAGGCATACAAGGCGATCTCGGTGCTCTATTCGGCCATTAAAGACGAGACGAAACTGCGCGAGTGGATTTTGAAGCGGGCGAACGACGCCAGCATGTCCAACGAGAAGCGCGCCGAAGCGTACGCAATTCTGGCCGGCAAGGACTGGGATTGTTCTTACAAGATTACCGAGCTTCCCGATGTGAAGGTAACGACGAACGAAGGCGGCAAACCGAATGTAGTTTACAAGAAACCGTCAGACCCGAAGGATTTTGAGAGTGCGCAGAAATGCGTAGCGCGAGGACTCGAAGAGGCCGAAACCGCCATTAAGTTCGATCCCAACAGCGAATCAGCTTGGTCCTACAAGACCAACCTCTTGCTCGAGGCTGCTAAACAAGCCGAGATGGAAGGCAATGCCGACCGGAAAGCGGCCTATCAAAAACAGGCCAACGAAGCAGGCAAGAAAGCGTCAGCGCTGGCCGAGGAACGTCGCAAGAAAGAAGAAGCAGCCGAGGCGGCAGCGGCTACACCCACTCCGTAGGGAGCCTGGCGCTAATCACACTGGCAGCATTGTAATAGGTGACGCGGACTTTCGGGTCGAGCGTCACCTATTTTGTTATAATCACACCGTACCTGGTTCTTTGTACTTGGAGCTTTCCGCTCTGCCGCCACCGGCCGGCCAACTGGATCCAACCAAAGCACAAAGCCCAAAGAACCCGGCACGCATTACTATGGTTAGAATTGAAGAAATCTGCGAAAAAGTCCGGCGCAATCATCCGCAGGCCGACCTGAATCTGCTGCGCCGTGCTTACCTGTTTTCAGCGCGCGAACACAAAGGTCAAAAACGGGCCTCTGGCGAATCCTATCTGGTTCATCCTTTGGAAGTCGCAAACATCCTCGCCGATATGCGTTTGGACGCCGTCTCGGTTTCAACCGGATTACTGCATGATGTAGTTGAAGACACGCTGGCGGATACGGCTACGATTCGCGAGTATTTTGGCGAAGAGGTGGCGCATCTGGTTGAGGGCCTCACCAAGATTGCGCACATCAGCAGCGTCTCGCGCGAAGAACAGCAGGCTGAAAATGTTCGCAAGATGTTGTTGGCGATGGTTGACGACGTGCGCGTGGTGCTGGTGAAGCTCGCCGATCGCTTGCACAACATGCGCACGCTGGAGTACCTCAGTCCCGAAAAGCGGCGCCGGATCGCGCAGGAAACGATGGACATTTACGCCCCCATCGCGCACCGGCTGGGCATGGGCAAACTGCGTGGTGAGTTGGAAGACCTGGCTTTCAAAAACCTTCACCCGGAAGATTACCGCGACCTGACCGCGCAGATGGAAAAGCGCCGGGCGGCCAACGAAGCATTCCTCAATGATGTGACGGCCACCATTCAGCAGAAGATGGAGGAAGCCGGCGTACCGTTCGTCCGCATCGAAGGCCGCGTCAAACGACTGTACTCAATCTGGAAGAAGCTGGCCCGGCAGGAAGTGGAACTGGATCAGGTCTACGACCTGGTGGCTGCCAGGGTGATTACACCCAACGAGATCCGAGACTGCTATGCGGCGCTCGGTGTGATTCACACCACGTGGAAGCCCGTGCCTGGCCGCTTCAAAGACTGGATTGCCACCCCACGTGACAATCTGTATCAGTCATTGCATACCTCGGTCATTGGATCGAAAGGCCTGCCCTTTGAAGTGCAAATCCGCACTGAGCAGATGCACGTGACCGCCGAGGAAGGCGTGGCCGCGCACTGGAAGTATAAGGAAGGCAAACGCGGCGCGCGCGACGACGACGAGGCGCTGAAGGTTTTGCGCTCACTGGTCGAGTGGACCCAGGACGTGGAAGACTCGCGCGAGTTCATCGATGCGTTAAAACTCGATCTCTACCCGAAGGACGTCTACGCGTTCACGCCGATGGGCAAGGTGATCCAGTTGCCGAAAGGTGCGACGACGGTGGATTTCGCTTACATGATTCACTCGGAAGTTGGCAACACCTGCACGGGAGCGCGAGTCAACGGCCGGATGGTGCCGCTGCGAACGTTGATTCAAAACGGCGATGTAGTTGAGATCATTCGGACTGCCAACGCGCACCCTTCGCGCGACTGGTTGAATTTCGTCGCGACTTCGCGCGCGCGCAATCGCGTGCGTCACTGGGTGGCCGATCAACAACGCGCCGAATCGATTGAAATCGGGCGCAAACTGTTCGAGAAGGAAGCCGGCCGCTTTCAACTTTCGGTTAAGAAAATGCTGGGTGACGGCAACGGCGATCTTAAACGGATCGCCGGTGAATATGGCTACGGGCGGACTGACGATCTGCTGGCGGCGATGGGCTACGGCAAGATTGTGCCGCGGAACATAATCGCGAAGTACCTGGGACCAGAGAAGTTTGCCGCGCTTGATAATCAGAAGGAATCTCGTCTGCGGACCGGAGTGCGCGCGGTCAAGCGCCTGATTACCGGCGACGACGCCATCGTAGTCCGTGGCGTGGAAGACCTGATGGTGAATCGCGCCCGGTGCTGCAACCCGCTGCACGGCGAACAGATAATCGGCTATATCACGCGCGGCAAGGGAGTCGCGGTGCACACCGCGCGCTGCAAGAACGTGAAGCAGTTAATGATCAATCCCGAACGAATCGTGACGGTCGAGTGGGCCGCCAAGCCCGAGAAGACAGCTTACGCCGTGAAGCTCCTGGCGTTGACTGAAAACCGCACCGGCATGATCGCGGGTATTACCGGCGCAATCTCTGACATGAAGACAGGAATTCGGGACGCGCGGGCTTCAGTCGGCCCCGATCAAAAAGGCCGCATCGAAGTTACTGTCGAAGTGTTTGACGTGAAGCATCTGGACAAAGTGATGAGTTCGATCAAGAACGTTTCAGGCGTGCTGGATGTCGAGCGTTTGCAAGGCGCGGCTTAGATCCGCACTTACGTCATTTGCCAACTCCCAACCTAGCGCGGCAGAACGAAAATCTTTCTCCGGGGTGCGCAACGCTCGCTCTAAGAGTGTCGTTCTAAGGGGTTGGCGACACTCCAAGGATTCTCACAAAACCCTTGACATCAAGTGTCGGCGACGAATAGCATGCACCGCAGCGAGAGACAGTCACACACTCTCAAGAACCCAAATCTCAGGCAAAGAGAAAACCTTGAACCTGACGACGCTAAAAACCCGCCTTGAATTCGTTACTAATATAGCTGTCGTGCTACTGATTCTTGTGGGAGTCGGCGTAGCAGCTCGACAGTACTTCCGATCGAAAGAACGACCCCTCAATAAAGCAAGGATACAAGCAGGAAGCGCTTTCCCTACTATCCCTGAAGTACACTACAATCAGTCTCCTAAAACTCTCCTTGTTGCGTTGAATGTCTATTGCAAATTCTGCGTAGAGAGCGTTCCTTTTTATGAGCTGTCGGCGGCACAACGAGAAAACGAATCGTCATTTCAATTGGCAACTCTGTTTCTCAATAAAGAAGCTTATCTAGTCAGCGACTTTATTAATGAGAAAGGGCTTTCAGCTACTGCAGTACCCGCAGTGGACTCTTCCAGTCTATGGATAGACACAACACCAACGCTTGTCTTGGTTGACAACAACGGCAAGGTGCTGAATTCGTGGGTCCACGGCAGCGGAGGAGGAGGATGGTGGCTGCAGTGACAGCTGTCACAGATCAGAAATTACCGATAGGTGTAATTGCGGCCAGGAGTTTGGCCAAAATGAGTTCGTGGCAATCAAGTGACCGCCAGCGGCACCTTATGCAGTATTTCCTTTCAGTAATTCCGCCTGAATCCATCTCCCGGGTTGGCCTCTTGATAGCACTGACAGGAATGTTCGGCTTCGATATTCCTGCCGCTGACACTCCAAATTTAGCAAGCAAGCAGTTGTCGTATGCCAGAGTCAATGCTGGTTCGATTCGTCGTCAGGAAAAAGAGATCGCGTCGAGACCGGACAAAGCCTCAATTGAAAATCACAGGCAGCAAGCGATCTCGTTGATTCAGAGAATCATCGATCAGGCCCAGGACATCAGTGATGTCGAAGTACAGGCGGCGGTCGTATCTAGTGCACTCGCTTTGCTTTGGAAATACGAGGAGCCATATGCAGTTCCAAGCTTTCAAAAGACGGTCGATCGTCTTCTCGATCACTATTCTGCCGATAACACTACGCCAGCGGAGCGAATGAGACTCGCAGCCGCGATAAAGCAATTAATCTCTAGCGTCGCGCCACGCGATCCAGCCCAAGCTGAACAAGCTCTGGACCGCTACAAGAAAGCCACTGCGCGAGAATCGAATGAGAACAACAAGGGATTGTCGCTCAAAGAGAGGCTCTCGATTGCGCAGGCCAGCCTCGATATCGATGCTAAACAATCCGTGGCTCTGGCGGAATCAATTCTGCAAACTGGCGTGCCCACCACCTTCCCCAATTATCTATATCAACTGGAAGATCGGAACCCAGAGCTTGCGAACGCTCTGTACAGGACCGCGCTCTCACAACTGGCCAACAACCCGATTTATAGTCCTGTGCAGGCCACGAACCTCTCGACATATGCCTTCAGGGAAAAATTGCTGGTCATTGAAATTAGAACTAATAGTTCTGCAAATCAGCCCGTTGAATTTGGATCTCTCACCATGAATCTTTCTCCTGCGCAAGGATCATTTAACCCCGAGCTGGCGGCCGGCTATTTGAACGTCGTCGAAGGATTTCTGCGGCAGCGACTCTTCGCGCTTCAGTCGCAATCTAGCCTTGATCAGGAATACGTAATCCAGTGTTATTTTTTAGCTAGGAAGCTGAACGCATACTCCGCAGCATTGAAGATGGTCCGGGACGATCGGTGGCAACAATTGAGCACGCAGTATGAGATCCTGAGCCAGCGCGCTGGTGTTCCCATTGCAGAGTTAGTTAGCATGGGCCGATTGGCCGAGCGACTTGTGGCAGAGGGCACGGTCTTCAGATTTGATGATGGCGCTTCCGCTTTCGAAAAAGCTAGGGTTTCTAAAGACGCTCAAGAGAAAACGGAATTGCTCGTTCGCGGCATACACGAACTCCTGGAGGCAGGAAAATTCTCTGAAGCCGAACGGAAGATTGCCGAGCTTAAGGACGAAAAACTAATTGCGCAAATTACTGACTACTGTAATTTTCGCGCCGGGAAGTCAGCAGTAGCAAAAAGAAAGTGGAATGACCTGACCGCACACTTAACCAAAATTGTTGACCCTCGATTACGCACATATCTCTTACTCGAAGGGATTCAAACTGCATTCAAGTATAAGAAGAAAAACATAGGCTCCGATTATCTGCAATCCGTCGTCAGTGTAGCGTCAACGATCGACAATAAATCGGATAAAGCCAAAGCTCTGGTCGCAATAAACGGCTTGCTTAGTTCGAACGAATCAGAATCGTCCAGTCAGGCATTGCTCGATGCCATCACGGCCATCAATCAAGCTGACGATTACGACGGACGTGACTACGCTGTGACGATTGAGTTGCCGAAGCTAAGACTTTATTTTCCTTTAAAGGATGCGAACATTGCGACGAGTTTCCAAAACTCGTCGAGCAGGGACTGGGACGGTGCAATTAGCGCAACAAAAACAATAAATCGAGTCGAAATCCGGGCAATGGCGCAAATCGCAGCCTGCCGAGCGATTCTTTGACCCCTTGCGCGTAGGCAACAGTTCCGGAACGTAATTCCCTATCGCTTACCCGAGAAAAATCGCTCTCCTCAAATTCTGTCAAGCTATTGCCTTCGGTTTCCCGTCCGTATCGTAAAGCTCGATTGCGTGCGCGTACGGCTTAACCTGCTCGCTGATCTCAGCGGCGTCACCCACGATTACGATTGCGGCCGTGTCGGGAGTGACGTGAGCTTGCGCCACCCGCTGAATGTCGTCCGCGCTAACGGCATTGATCTGATCGCGGTAGGTCTCGAGATAGTCGGTGGGAAGATCGTACATCCTGATGCTGACCAGCTGATCGATCAATCCGTCCTGCGTTTCAATGCGGATCGGGAAGACGCCGGACAGATAAGCCTTGGCGTTCTTGAGTTCCTCTGCAGAAACCTCCTCGTCGCGAATTCGCCCTAATTCATAAAAGAACTCGTGCAGGGAGGCCCCGGTCACCGGAGTCCGCACTTCGGCCGTCGCGCGGAAAGTTCCGGCCAGGCGCCGAGCGTCCAGATTTGAATACGCGCCATAGGTGTAACCCTTTTCCTCGCGCAAATTCATGAATAGGCGTGACGAAGCGTTCGCGCCGAGGATCGTGTGCATCACCAGCATTGGAAAATAATCCGCGCTGGTGCGGGTGATCCCTTCATTTGCAATGACGATGTTGGACTGGGCCGAGCCGGGGCGATCGACCACGTAGACTGAGCGCGCGGATCGCTTTGGCAACGGCGGAAGATCCAAATTGGGCAAACTGCCCGGCTGCCAATCGGCGAACAACTTTTCAATGTGCGCGATCATCGCGTCTCGATCAACATCACCGACAACCATAAAGACTGCATTGTTCGGTATGTACGTGGTCTCCCGAAATCTCACCAGGTCGTCGCGCGTCATCGAGTCCAGCATTTCCGGCGTGGGCGACAAACGCGAATAGGGATGACTGCCAAAGATGACCTGCGACAGGCGTTCAGAGGCGAGAAACGTGGGCTGAGCGCGTTGCTGAATAAGCAGTTGCTTGGTGTTCTCGCGGGCCAGGTCGACCTCGTTTTGGGGAAACGATGGGTTCATCGCGACATCAGCCATCAAGTCCAGAATCTCGTCGGCATAGACCGAGAGTGACGATGCCGCCACGGTGGTGAAATCAGAGCTTGACCCAACCGCCAGCGTCGCCCCAAAACGTTCTACCTCTTCAGCGATCTGCCGGCTGTTGCGCCTCGCGGTGCCTTCGGTCAACAGGCTCGACATCATATCGCTCAAACCCGGGAGTCCCCCGGGATCGTTAGCGTCGCCACAGCGAAACGCCAGGCGAAAGCTGATGAGCGGCAGGCGTTTGTCTTCAACCACCACCAGACCTAATCCATTCGAGAGCGTCGTCTCGATATGCTCGGGAAGATTCAGCGGCCGGGGCGCGAGCGGCGGCGGCATTTTGCGGCGAAAGGCTTCGGTCTCAGTCATGTAAAGGCCCCTGTGTTCCTGTTGCGTCACGAAAAATCGGTGAAGGGATTAGGTCGACTCGATTGCAGATTCGGCCTGCGGCTGCGGCAGGCCCAGCGGCCCCGTGGTTGGATCATCAGGGGCGGCCGGCACTTGTGGCGGAGGAGCAGTCGGCTGATCGGGTTCGCCGGGCCCAAGCGGCGCGGCCGCCGCTCCTTCCTGCGGAGCCGGCACGATTTCCAGCAGCACACGATTGTCGGTATCCAAAAAATTCGCGACCGCATCGCGAATCTGGTCGGCGGTAATTTTCAAGTAATTGGCCAGATCGGAATTGAATAGTTCGGGGTCGTTATCGTACAAGGCGAATTCGGCGAGTTGCTGCGCGCGAAACAGCGACGACTGGCGGCTGCGCACGGCGCTGTTGAAAAGATTGTTGCGCAGCTTCTCCATTTCGTCATCGCTCGGTCCCAGCGTGGACAGGTCCTTGATCTCTGTCAGGATCGCATCGCGAATCTGAGCGCCCTCGCTGTCCGGTTTGGGAATGACGACGATGAGTAAACCTGAAGGCCCGCGCCGCTCATCGATTCCACCCTGAATTTGCACGACGGACTCTTCGCCCTTGACCAGCTTCAGATACAAACGAGCGCTTTCGCCTTCGAACAACAAATGACTGGCTAGAGAGAGCGCATAGAAGTCCGGGCTGCGGCGCTCTGGAATCTTCCAACCGAGTGCGAAGGCCGGCACGGGCGCCAGCTTGTCGAGAAAAGTGTCTCGGTGCTGGGCGACTTCGACCGGTTCGCTCACGTCAACCGGAGGTGGCGGCGGCTGGCTGGGGATGGTGACGAAATACTTTTCGATCATCGATCGCGTCGCGGCCATATCGAAGTCCCCAGCAATCGCCAGCACGGCGTTGTTGGGTGCGTAATAGATGCGAAAGAACTCGCGGATGTCTTCAACCGTCGCCGCGTCCAGATCCTCCATCGATCCGATCGTCGAATGCGCATTGGCATGGTTGCGGAAACACATTTCAAACAAACGCAGGAACCCGTTCACGTACGGCTGATTGTCATAACGAAGTCGTTTTTCTTCCTTAACGGCCTCGCGCTGATTATCGAGGTTCTCTTGCGTTACACTCAGCGAGCGCATCCGGTCGCTCTCCAGCCAAAGCGCCAGCGGCAGCTGGCTGGCAGGCAAAGTCTCGAAGTAGTTGGTGCGTTCACTCGAAGTCGTGCCGTTCATCGTGCCGCCCGCATTTGAGATGTACTGAAAGTGCGCGGCCTTCGGAACGTTTTCCGAGCCCTGAAACATCATGTGTTCAAAGAGATGAGCAAAGCCGGTGCGGCCTTCGCGTTCGTTGCGCGAGCCGACATCATAATAGACAGCAACCGACACGACGGGCACAGAGTGGTCTTCATTCAAAACCACGCGCAGGCCGTTACCTAAACTAAATTGTTCGATGGGGGTGTGTGGAACTTGAAAAGTTTTCTGCACGTACCAGCCCGATCCAAACCGCACGGTGCGGTTGATTTGCACGTCATTTGTAGAGCTTAGGGAATAGAGTTTACCGCGTAATGCCCCGGATTCACAAAGACGCACGCACGAGAGATCGCGTGAAACGGAAGTGGCACAGACTTCAGTCTGTGATGATAACTCCACAGACTAAAGTCTGTGCCACTAAATCAGGCACAGGGTTGGCTTCTACTCTTTCTTGTCGCCCACCATGCCGCGCAGTTCTGCGCGCAGGCGCTCGATCTCAGCCAGCTTTTGTTCGACCCGCTCGAAAAGAGGTCCCTGAGTTTTGATGCCTTCATCAATCAGAAACGCGGCTGCTTCGGCGCGCGTACCGAACACGCCGGCCTGGACCAGTTGGCCCAGCTTATGCTGTGCGTCCTGCGACACCTTCACGGCGATCATATAGTCATCCTTCGCCGAGATCGCCCGTTCAATCGTCCGGCTGATGTCGCGGCCAATCGCCGAAAGTTGCTCCGGGATGCGCGCGGCCATATCTCGCATGGTGGAACTGACGTTGGTGCGCTCGTCCGCCTGCTCTGGTTCACCCTCGTGCATGATCAACTCCTCTTTCTTTTCCGACCCGTCCGTTTGCGGTTGAAATGATGTACTCATTAGATAGTGCTCCTTAAGTTTTGGTAAAACTCTTGTACGATGCTCGGGGGTGACAAGTTCATTCTAAGAAGCGTCCGGATCAGCGTCAAGGAGGGGCGACAGAACCGGGAGCGGTAGCGACCGGGTCGAGCATTCAACCCTAATTCGAGGGTTGAGAGTCTGGCCCGGTCGCTACCGCTACCGCTCCCGGTTCTGTACCTGACCGCGTTTTTGGCTCTTACGCTGCCTTTAATTCAGTGCAGCACGCGGAACATCGCGTGGCCTTAAGCGGAATTGCTGTAAGGCAGTAAGGGCAGTCTTTCCTGGACGGGTCAGTGTTTCGCATCTTGTTCACAATCTTAACCAGCAGGAAGATCACCAGCGCGATGATCAGAAAGTTAACCATGTCGTTGATGAACGCACCGTACGCTATGACGGGAATGCCTTTGGCCTTGGCTTCGGCGAGCGAAGCTGGCACGCCCTTCGATTGATCGAGGACGTAGAACAAACTGGCGAAGTCGACTTTGCCGAGCAGCAGTCCGATGGGCGGCATGATGATGCCGTCCACGAACGAGGTCACGATCTTGCCAAAAGCGACGCCGATGATCACGGCTACCGCCAGGTCAATGATGTTTGCGCGGGCAATGAACTCTTTGAATTCTTTGAGCATTGGATTCTCCTTAAGTGGCACAGACTTCAGTCTGTGATTTATGTGGGGAGCACAGGCCGAAAGCCTGTGCCACTCTCACTGACAATCCTTGGCCAGTCTAAAGCCGGCCTTTTCCGCTTCATCCTTATCCTTGAATTTGATCCGGTTAGTTTCAGCGACGCTGGTGACGGCTGAACAATCAGACGGGTAATAAAGCTTCGTGCGTTGGTCGCCAACGACCAACGCCGCCGCTGCCTCGGCGGCGGCGGCTGCTTCTTCACGGCGATCAGCGATCGTCTCTTGCGCGGCATCGTCGCTGATCCGAATGCTGGGGCTCTGCGCGATCATGGAAGCAGACACTGAGAACCCGTCGCATCTCAATTGCCGCGCGCCTTGCTTTGACGGCCAACTAACGGGAAGGCTCAGAGACTTGCTCATGCCGTCGACGAATGTTTCGAGGGTCTGCCACTTGAACGTGCTCTCAAATCCAATCCACAAACTGACCAGCTTGCCGTCGAGGAAATCCAGTGAAATGGTGCGGACGTCGGCGAACGCGGTTTGGTCAAAGCTCTTATCGAAATAAGGATTGATGCTGATCTTGGCCACCCCAAACTGATCCGGACGGGCGAGTTGAACTTGCGGTACGTGGGCCTTTGCCTGCTCAAACGTCATTCCCACGCGAAAGCCGCGCAGTTCTGCTGACTCGGGTAACTGATCGATTTTTAGGGAACAGGGTGGTGTTTGAGGAGTAGCTGGCACGACGGCGAATAAGACCATAGTGAGCAGCCAGAAGACTCGGTTAGTGTTCCAGATCGGATGGTAAGTCGTTGACACGGGCAGACTCTCTTTGGGCGATCAGCCTTTTGATCAGTTCAGCCAGCGCGCCCGGATCGAATGGCGTCGAGACATATTCGTTACAACCGGCCTCGATGGCTATCGATCTGTACTTGTCGGCGCCATAAGCAGAAACGGCGACAATCGGCGTCCGGCGCAAAGGCTGATACTCGCGTATTCTTTGCGTAGCGTCAAGACCGTTCATGCCCGGCATCATCACATCCATGATGATCAGATCGGGCAGCTCGCGTTGAGCGACGCTGATGGCCTCTTCTCCGGTTTCGGCCTCAACGACGCGGTAGCCGTTCTTCGCCAGCCACATCTTCATCATCAGACGTGTGTCGTCAAAGTCTTCGACGAGCAGGATCGTTCGCAGAGCCTCCGCGGGATAGTTGTGGGCAGTGTGCTGTTCCATGGATCGCTATCGGAGGAGGGACAAGACGCGGCACCCGAAATCAAAGGTTGAGTAAGAACGATATGATAAAGGACGGAGCCGGGTCAATGGGGAAGAGAGTACAGCCGGGAGGAGGTGGGCGAAGTGTTCTGGCTCCCTTCTCCCTCTGGGAGAAGGAGTTCAAACAAAGGAGGTTTCCGATCGTTGTCAAACCGTTCCGATTTGGGTAGCATCGCGATCAAATGTCCACTAACAATGAAACCATGAGCGGCGATGAGATCGTCGACCTCTGCCGGCGTCACACGCTTTTCGAGTGGTCCGCCCAGTCCGCGGTTGTGCCGATCCCAGTGGCGCGGGCAAAGGGAATTTACTTCTGGACGCCGGAAGGAAAGCGCTTCATCGACTTCAATAGTCAGTTGATGTGCGTAAACATCGGGCACGGTGATGAGCGGGTGATTCGCGCGATCAACGAGCAGGCCGCGACGCTCGCCTATGCCAATCCCTTCATGGCCACGGATGTCCGAGCGCGTCTGGGCAAAAAGCTTGCCGAGATCACGCCCGGTGACATCGACGCCTTCTTCTTCACCAACGGTGGCGCCGAGGCTAATGAGAATGCAATTCGCATCGCGCGGATGTTTACGGGCCGCCACAAGATTGCCGCACGATACCGCTCGTACCACGGCGGCACTGCGGGCGCTCTAACACTGACTGGCGATCCACGGAGGTGGGCGGCTGAGCCCGGCATCCCCGGCGTCATTCGCATTCCTGACTTCTATCACGGCATTCAAAAAGGTTCCGACACGACTGAGGACGTCCTGGCCCGCACCGAAGAGATTCTGCAACTTGAAGGTCCGCAAACAGTCGCGGCGATCATTATCGAACCCGTTGTCGGAACTAATGGAATCCTGATTCCGCCGGACGGCTACATGCAAGGGTTACGCGCGCTTTGCGACAAGTACGGCATCCTGCTGATCGCCGATGAAGTGATGGCTGGCTTTGGCCGCACCGGCGAATGGTTCTCAGTCAACCACTGGGACGTCGTGCCCGATTTGATCTCGATGGCCAAAGGCCTGACGAGTGCATATGTGCAGCTGGGCGCAGTGGGAATGAGCCGAAAGATCGCCGATCACTTTCAGAAGAATGTTTTCTGGGGCGGCCTGACCTACAACAGCCACCCGCTCGGCTGCGCCGCGGCACTGGCGACGATCGCGGTGTACGAAGAAGACAACTTGATCGAAAACGCGAGAAGCATGGGGCTCGTGATGCGGAGTCTGCTCGAAGATTTGCAGCAGCGTCACCCCTCGGTGGGCGCCACCCGCAACATCGGACTGTTTGGAATTGTCGAGCTGGTACGAAACCGCGAGACCCTGGAGCCGATGGCGCCCTTCAATGGCGCCTCGCCTGAGATGCAGGAGCTCGGAAAGTTTTTCCGTGAGAACGGACTTTACACATTCGTGCGTTGGAATACGTTCTTCACTAATCCACCGCTTTGTATCAGTGAAGCAGAGATGCGCGAGGCCTTCGCGATTATCGATAAGGCACTGGAAATCACCGATCGCGCGGTTGAGTAAAAGCGAAGCAGAAGTCAGAGGTCAGCGTTCGGCGATCAGAAGTGTTGAGCAATGGCTGATCTCTGACTTCTGGTCTCCGACCTCTGCCCCAGTGCAGCGGCTCGGTAGAAAGCCAGCGCGGCGGTGGGGAAGTGCGCCGGCGCCGGAATCCGTTCCCAACCAGCCGGGTCGATGAACTGTCCCGGCGCAAACTCTCTCCAGGCGTTGGTGCCGTGCCGAACATAGACGAACACGCCGGGATTCGCCAGACGCAACAGGCGCTGGCCCTGTCTCACGGCGCGGTGCAGCAACCAGGCATCTTCCGCCAGATTCGTCTCTGGATATCGCAAACCCTTCGCTAACAATTCCTTTCGATAGACGAGAGTGCCGCCGTGGACGTTGCCGACAAAGAGCCGCTGATGCAATTGCGGGTTTGTCGTCCAGAATTCGCCAGCCGGAAGATCCAGCACGAACGCAGTTTCGAGACCCGTCAAATCCGCCACACCTGCCAGCAATGGTTCTACCTGATAGCGCAGCCGGTCGGGTGAATACCAGTCGTCGTCGTCCCAGTGAGCGATGATGTCGCCCTGCGCCTGTTGGCAAGCGAAGTTTCGTTTTGCGCCAATCGATTTACGTGCAGGGATACGGAAATAACGCACGCTGGGTAGCTCGTGAGCCAGATCTTCGATGGCATCGTTGCCGTCGTCAACGATTATCAATTCTCGATTTGGGTAATCCTGATGGAGGAAGGACTGCAGCGCTTGCGGCACGTACGGTCGGCGGTTGAAAGTCGGCATGATGCAGGAGACCATCGGATAAGACCTCTGAGCCATCGCAGTTCGATAGAAGTAGATGTCATCACCAAGCAGCGCATTCAGGACATCGCGGGATTGCGAGTGCCAGTATGATCCTCTGGTGTCTTTGCGGCTGGTGTTTTCCTGATGCGCCATCGCGACGCACAAGGTTGAGTCCGTAAGATCGCAAATGGATTTGCCGGCGCTGCTCCAGACAAAGCGAGAGTCCTCGCCGATCTGAATGTCCGGAAATTTATTTCGCGCCCAGAAACTTTTTCGATAGGCGAGTGTGTTGCCGGCGACCCAGGGCGCGTTGGAGTTTGGATACCGATACTCCCAGGCCTGGTCTGTCACGACGTCGTAGTAGAAGAGCCTGCTGGTGCCACACAAGTCAGCGCCGCGTTCGACGAGAGCGTTTATCTGCGCACGCACTCGGTGCGCCGGATACCAGTCGTCATCGTCCCAGTGCACGATGAATTCTCCGCGCGCTTGTTCACAGGCAAAATTGCGTTTGGCCCCGATGGTCAGTTTCTGATCGAGCCGGAGATAACGAATGCGTTCGTTCTCCGGAACACAATCGAGAACCTCGTCCGTGCCATCATCAACGACCAGCAGTTCCAGATTCGAATAATCCTGCCGCAGGAAGCAGCGAATCGCCTGGGGGACAAATCTGCGCCGGTTATGCGTCGGCATGATGCAAGTCACGAGCGGTTCACTGATCGCCAGCTTGACTGGTGCCGCTGGTTTTGTAACCTTTGCGAGTGTCACGAAGGGCTTTTTGATCTCAATCAAATCCGGCGGCGCGAAATTCGGACAAGCGTCGCCCCGACAGTGCTCTCGGTAATCCGTCTTTTCCCCGCGGAGTCGGCCGCCGCAGAACTTTTCCTGATAACGTCGTTTGCTTGCTTCAAAGCGCTGGCTTTCTTCAAACCTTCGCCGCGATGTAAACGGCGCGCGATGAACGTAAGCGGCGCACGCCCAGACGCCGCGCCAGCCGGCCCGGGCCGCGCGAATGTTGTAGTCCATCTCCCAACAGGGCCCGAGCCCATAACTTTCGTCGGCCGCGCCCACGGCGTCAATTACTTCGCGTCCCACCGCGTAACAGAAATCCGCCAGGCTATAGAGCGGCTCGAGGTTGCGAACTTCATCATTGAATTTGAGCGCGGCATCTGTGGCACTGCGGACAATGTCGTTGCGGCCGGCGCCGGCGCGCGGAAACGCGCCTTGTTCGTTCCAAGAGCGGTTGGTTGACGGTCCTGCCAAACCGTTGCGTTCGTCAGCATCGAAGGCGCGCAGGAGATGTTCCAGCCAGCCAGGGCCAACCTGAATACCGCTCTCGAGCAGGACGACGATGTCGGCATCCGTAGAGCCGGCCAGACGATTGAAGCACGCGGCTACGCCGAGAGGTTCCGGCGTGCCAGCTTGAGGCAGGTTCAGCGAGGCCAGAAAATTTGCGGTCGCATAGTCCCATCCATCAGGTAACAAAAGTAATTCGAAAGGGGAAGTCGCGTTCGCTCGCAGGCTACTCAGCGTTGCCCGTAGTCGATCGGGCTCGCTCTGAATTTGAATTCCGATACAGACTCTGCGCATGCATCCAAATCTCCGACGAACTCTAAGCCGGGTTATTTTTTCCGCTGGGCTCTAAGACATAAGTCTTTCGGTCGCACCGTGGCGGCCAACTGTTCTCAAGATTGCCAAAGTCGTTGCCTTCGAAATCGATCGCCATCTGCAGGCGTGCTTTGGTCGCAGTGTTGCTTCTGATCATCTCAAACTGTTCTCGGGACGGGGCCCAGGAAGGCGGAAACTCGATGACGGTCACACTCGCTCGATTAATCAGTTCATAAAGCGTTTCGTAGTGATGCGGTTCAAGGCCCTGGATTTCCAGCCCCAGAATCACCAGCCCATAATCGGCGTCGGCGGGGATATACCAGTCGACGTCCTGAAACCGCGCGCGCACGTGCGATACAGCGCAAGGCGTACCGTTGAGAGAATCCGTCTCACACTCGCGGATGAAGGGATCAAGGACGATGACACTGTCGTGGGTCCCCATGAGAAAGCGATCTATGGGGGTCTTTGCGCCGCCAATTTCAATGACTGACCGGCATGATCCGATGAATTGAGCGGCCAGAATGTAGCGAGTGGCGAACGCCTGGCTTTCGAGGTACTTCCATTCTTTTCCCTCGGCGCAGAGCGGCACGGCATCCTCTCGCCGCGTGACGGTTATTCGATCATCGCTCTGCGGGTTGGCGCTGCTCATTGACTTGAACCGCGAGTTGCCTGGTCGTTTTCCGATTCTAACCAGCGCCGTTCCGGCGCCAATGTCTTTGAAGTCGACGATCTCGTTGTCGCAGAGAGTGCGGATGTGTTCAACGACGTCCTTGACGCCCGCGCCGGAGAAATTCGTGTCGTGTAGAGTTACGACTGAGCCTTCGTGAAGAAAGCGGCGATAGGTTTCAAAGTCGGCGAGGCAACCTGCGAAAGAATGGTCCGCGTCGATATGCAGATAGTCGATGCCCAAGTTGTTCTGATCAAAAAAATGCTGCGCATCGCTCGTCAGATCAACCAACAGTTCGATGTCCGGAAAATGCTTGCGAAAGAACGATTCAGGATCCAACCAGGCGGGCGCGCCCCAGCCGGCGGCGGGATTATTTCCGTCGACGAGGATTGTGCGGGCGGACTCGGCAATTCCCAGATCTCTCTGCGCCTGCCGCATCATGCGCGGCACAAATC
This sequence comes from Pyrinomonadales bacterium, assembly GCA_038210455.1. GTDB lineage: Bacteria > Acidobacteriota > Blastocatellia > Pyrinomonadales > Pyrinomonadaceae > UBA11740. The sequence goes on from JBBQWP010000005.1 coordinate 113,122, forward strand.
CTCCGCCCGAACCGAGACAAACTGCGACTTCGGCTTTCAGGGTGTAAACGATCGAGTAATACAGCAGCCCCATTCCAAGGTAATCGCCATCCGCACCATGGCTGCCGGACCACGGCGCGTCGTGCGTCAGGTAGCCCGTGATCACGCTCGTATTGAGCAACTGATGGGCGTTTACATCTTGCATTTTTTCAACAGCTCGCTGACAAAACAAAGTGAGGGCTATTCAATGTCCCAAATCAGAATTGCACCATCGTCTCCTCCCGTGAACATTCGCTTCCCGTCTCGAGTGATCGCGACGTCGTATACCCGCCCCTGGTGCACCGGGGCATCCTGATTGACACTGTATTGCCCGTCTTTTATGCCAATCACTTCCACAAACCCGGACCACAGTCCGAAAGCGACGCGTTCGCCATCGGGGTGAAATCGGACGCACCAATAATAGTCCGCGCGCATATTGAGCAGTTCGGGCAGTAGTGCCTCGCCAGACGCAGTCTCCCAGAGACCAACCCCGCCTGTCGTTGCGACCGCCGCCACGAATCGCCCATTCGGATCGAAAGCAATCGAACGTGCTTCGTCCATGGTGTTCTCCAGCCGGCCGACGATTTCTCCACTCTCAATTTCATAGATGATGATACGGCCGGCCTCAACCCCGGATGCTGCTACCAGGGCGCCGTCAGGGCTGAGAGCGCAGCAGGGAGGTGTAATGTTGCGGTTCTCGGTCAGCGGTTTGACCGGAAGGGTCCAGATCACGGCATTGCGTTCTGCATCCCAAACCTGCGTCCGTACTCCTCCCGCGATAACACGGTCTCGATCCCACGCAAATGAGATCCACTTGGTAAAAGCCAGAGGAAACGATTCGCGATTCTCAGCTCCCGACTTCAAATCACGAAGAGTCACATTCTGGTTCCGGTCGGAAAAAGCCAGCAACCCGCCGCCAGGTGAAAATCGCGCGGCCAAACAGGATTCCTGTCTCATCAAGGTTGCGATAAGACTGCGGTCTTCGAGCGACCAGAGAGTGAGGGCCAGTTCAGACTTGTCATCTGCCTGCTGGCCAACTGCTAGAGAATTGCCGTCCGGGCTCACGTCCAGAGACAGAACCACCTGCGGGTTCGGAGTGGTAAAAGTTGTGAAGCTGTTCTTCATTGTCTTGTGTTAATCCTCTATATCGGTGATCCACCCGGTCCATCGAGGAAGGGTTGGCCGTCGATCGTCTTTGCATTGGTCGCTCCACCTTGCGCTCTCACGCTGGTGAATGCCTTACCCACATAGGGTATGTAGCTCCCTTTGGGTCGGGCGAGATTTGCAGCCTGGGTAATGTAGCGAAGGTTTGTGCTCTTAGATAAGTCCCATCGGTCCTGGTCGCCGGTGCTATTGCCGCCGCCGGTCTGCCAGTGGATTGACAGAGCTTTCACATGATCGACATCGTATTGCGTGCCGGCTACCATCGCCGCCGTGATGGTCGCTTTGGTGGCTCCGCTGGGCACGCGCAGGCCCTTTACCAACCGATTCCACGCCGCATCTGCAACCGGGGGATTTGTCGTGCGGTTGGTAACCACGGCATTAACATCGGTAAGCGTCTCTGAACTTCCCTTGGTGATGGCGGCGCTCCGGCTGGCGGACCACCCGCTACCGGTAATGTAAAGCTTTTCTCGTACGTAATATCCGGCGGGCAGGTAGCGTTTGTCGAGCGGTTTTCCCTTGAAGTCGGCAAAGGCTTTGATACCGTCAGCACCCAGATGCGTGAGGATGTTCACGATTGTAGTCAATCGAATCTCTGCCCACGGTGCGAAATCCTGGGATTGTTTCGGCTGTGAGCTCCAATCCTGACGCATCGAAAGGACCATCTGTCGCGCCCCCGACAGATCACTGAAGATCTGGCCCTTCTGGTCGGCAGACCTGGTCGTATCGGCGGACACTTCTGCGGTTGCATCGGTCAGCATTCCCAGGATTTCTCCTTCCCGGGAACTGGCGATCGACACCTTAAGAGTCCCGTTTTGGGCTTTCGCGGTAACGGTGTGTCCTTCCTTTGGTAGCGAGAATCCTTTCTGGGCGGTGCCGCCCTTTGCATCCTTCTGATCCTTCTTGTCCTTCTTGCCAAACAGTCTGGCAAACAGCGCCTTTGCCTTCGCCACAATCCAGGCGATCGCTGCATCGATGGCCTTATCGACGACGCTACGTACTTTATTGATCACCTCCATGACTTTGCCGGTAACTTTGCCGAGTCCGACGAAACCGGCGAGGAAACTAATCGCCAACGACAACAACCCGCCGAGGATGCTTTCGACTTTGGCCGCGGCGGCCCCGATGTTGCCTGCGGCGATGGCTACGATCGAGTTGATGAAAGCAGTGACTACTTGAATGATCTTCGAAATCTTGTTTACGAAGACCATGACGGTGTCGTAGATGGAAATGATCGCTGAGATAAAGCCCGCGCCGGGAATGAACATCGCGATCAGTTTAGGTATGGCTTTGGTGACAATGGCCTCTGTGACAAAGCTGATGATGCCTTGAACGACTGTGTCCTTCAGGCTGGTGAGCTTGTCTTTGATTACTTCCCATGCTGCAGCGGGTCCGCCGGTTACTAGCGCTTTGACTACGTCAAAGGCAGTTTCCAGTCCTTGCATGATTAGCTCGCCGTTCGGCCCGAGCACCTTGACGATCTTGCCGCGAATCTGCGCCCAGGAAATTCCGAGAATGCTGAGGGCCATTTTGCCGAACTCAATCAGCGAGAGCGCCTTGGGAATATAGACGCCTTCCAATGATCCGGTCAGCCAGTCAATCAAACCTTTCTTTAAATGCGTCAGGAAGTTGCCGCCGAAATTCATGAAGCCAAGCTTGGCCGCCTTCACTAAATTGCCGACGAAGGGCAGCGGGTTCTTGAGAATGGCCTTGAGCGCGCCGCCCGTCTTCTTGATATAGCCGAACGCTCCGGGGCTGACGACGTCAAAGACGATCTCGAGCAACTTGAACATTGCGTCGACGCCCCAGCTCACAAATTTTCCGATGAAGCCGCCGAAGACGCCGGCGAGTTTGGCGAACGCTTTCGGAATCAGGATGATGTCTTCAATCGTCAGCGCTTTGAAGGCGGCGATGAAGAGGCCGGGGATCTGGCTTACGAAGCCGATGAGCTGCGACATGGTGCTTTGGAACCATGCCCAGGCGCGCGGGATCGCGTTTGCCTGCTGCATCTTTTGCCAAACGTCGCCGAGCCCGATCATCTTCAGCAGCGGTCCCAGTAAAGTTTCCGCCGTGCGCGGTACCGCCTCGCCAGTGATCGGATCTTTGCCCAGGATCCCCTTCAATAAGTTGTAGCCTTCGGTGCCTTCGGCGAGTTTGGCAATGGGCTTGAGGATGGCGTCCTTTATGAATTGGATGATTCCAGTGATCAGTCCCTTGACGAAAGAAATCAGTTGAGTGATGGGGCCGGTGAAGATCGCCTTAGCGCGCTCCCACACGCCGCCCAGGTTGAAGATGTCTGTCCAACTCAAAGACTTCAGGAAGTCGTCAATGCCTTTCTTGAACGAACTGCCGACCATCCCGAGCGACTTAAGTTGACCGGCGACCCAGTTGCCGACTTTGTCGAACACACCGGAACTTTCGAGGGCCTGGGTGACGAAACCGCCACCGGGGAGAAACTCAATAATCGCCTTGATGATATTTCCGGGACTGCGGTCTACCGAGCTCCCATTGATCGGGTTCATGCCGATGACGATTGTGAACATCCGAAATCCGGGAATCATGTTCGCCTTGTCAGCAAAGAAATTGAGCGCGTCGCTAAGACCGAGGCGTTGCGTCTGAGGTTCACTGGTCCGCTGCTGAACGTTGAACGATTCATTGCGCATCACCGCGTCGGCAGCCTGATGCGCTTCGTGTTCGTATGAGTTGCTGCTTTCTCCGGGCGCCCAGAGGTGCAACGCGGGCGCGGCCTGTTGTTGCAGGACGTGAGCGGTTTCGTGGGCCATCAGACGCGTGTCGGAAGTCCGCTCGCCTGGTCCAAGGAAGATGTGATTGCCATAGGTCACGGCGCGCGCCGAGAGGCTCTGTGCCAACTCCTGTCCATGCGTATCCGTGTGTACTCGAACCGAATGCAGATTTGCGTTGTAGCTGCTTTCGAGGGTCCGTTGTGTTGTCGGAGGCATTGGCTCTCCACCACCGGAGGTGGAAGTTGAACTCGGCGATGCTGAAACCAAATTGGTGTCGTTCAGACTTACGGCAGGAGGTGCGGCCTGCATCCACGGCGACGAACTTACCTGGGCTGGCGTTTGCGTGGACGGGACGGCCGCGGGCGCAGGCGTCGTCGCGGACTGCGAATCGTGGCTGCGAGTGGCGGTTGCTCCGGGCATGCTGACTTACCAACGACTGATCGCTAGGCTCGAGTTGTATCCGCGCAGGGGACAAACAGCGCCAAACTTGAAATATTCGCGCTGCACCGCAGCTTCCAGGTGCGCCGTGGTCACGATGCCGCCATCATCGATGGCCAGAAGCGATGCATGCAGCATCGCGTTACGAATCTGGCCGCCCGTTAACTCGCACCGTTGCGCCACCTCAGCCAGCAGAGACTCCTGGACCGTGTGGGCCTGCGGCAGATGAAGTTGCCAGATGTTCCAGCGTTCGTTCGCGTCCGGTGGTGGAAAGCTGATCACGACGTCCATGCGCCGCTGGAACGCGCGGTCAATCCGATCGCCAGCATTGGTGGTGACGATCAGAATCCCTTCAAAGGATTCCAGCCGTTGCAGCAGATAGTTGGTTTCCAGATTGGCATAACGATCGTTTGCGTTATGCACGTCGGTGCGCCGGGTCAACAGGGCGTCGCCTTCATCAAGCAACAAAATGACGTCCAGCTCTTCAGCCCGAGCAAACACCCGGCTCAAGTTCTTTTCAGTCTCGCCGATGTATTTGTTGACTACCGTGGAAAGGTCGAGGCGGTAAAGGTCCTTTTGCAGCACCGCGGACAGCACGCGCGCGGCCAGCGTTTTGCCGGTGCCGCTGGGACCACTGAAAAGAGCACGTACGCCTGAGTTCATCTGTTCCACCAGTGCTGAGCCGACTGAGTCCTGCAAGCGTTCGCGATGAGCGCAACGCAGCTCGAGATTGCGCAGTTCCCGCAATGTCTGTGACCTGATTGAGAGACAACTCCAATCGCCTACGGTTGGAATGTGAGTAGCCAGCGTGTCGAGGGTTTGACGATTCAATGCGCGGCTGGCTTCACGAACGTCGGCGACCGTGATGCGATCGCGACCGGCGAGCGATGCGGTGGTCGTCGCCAACCGCGCCGCGCGGCGGATATTCCCTCCAGTCAGCCGAAAGCGATCGCAGATAGCGCCGAGATCGTAAGGAGCGTTCCCCGAGAGCGCCTGCTGCCAATGTGCGCGCCGCAGGTTGGGATCCGGCATCTCTAAGGAAACTGTCATTCCTCCCTCAACATTTGCTCCCGACAGTCCGCCCTGCTTGCCGAGGACGAAACCTACGAGGCCGCCATACCCATTCAGCGGCTGCACTTCCTGAGTCTCTCCGGGTTGAGCGTTCACCATCACCGCAGGCAGCGCGCGCAACATCGTTGCCAGTGGACCGACGAATCGCCAGCGAGTGTCCAGCTGATCAAGGCCGCTAATCTCGAGTAAGCCTTTGCCCAGTTCCCGGGCTACAGATCCGAGTAGTGTTCTTCTGCCGTTGTGCTCCGGTCCACGCACGATCAGCGCGCCGGGTTCAGCCGAAGCAAAGAGCGTGGAAAAAGACGCGAGCTTAATGCGAAGCTCGGCCGGAAGAATCAACTCAGTAAATGGACAGAGGCTCTCAGGCGCGCGATAGTGGGCCCAGGGAGCGATTGATTCGCTTACGTCGCCGCGCATTACATCCCAGAAAACTCCCGGCAGTTCCACCGTCCATTCGGCCCGCGGCAGTTCCGTGTTTGTGAAGGTGATCAGGCCGAGTTCATCGAGCCGCTTTAAATGCGCCCGCGCTTCTAAGCTTTGATCACTGCCGCGCCAAAGGGCATTGAGAAACCCCATGGTCGGTCGCTGGTGGCCGCTGCCGCCTTGCATCGACTCAAACAGCAAGCCGAAGCGCGCGTCTTCTTCTCTCAACCCAATGCCCAGCAACAACGTCATGGCGTCGTGATCGAGCGCGCAGGTGTCGCGCAGCGCACGCAAAGGCAGATGGTCACGAGCCGTCGCTTCCCACGAGAGCAGCGTCGTCTGCCACCAGGCACTCGTCTGCTTGAGATTTGCGTCAGGCGGTTCGTGCTCAGCCAGTTCTCGGGCATAGCCAGCCAAGAACGGATACTGTTTGAAGACTTCTTCCGACGTTCCGAAAGTCTGACCCAGTTCATAAAGCAGTCGCGAAGCGGCCGCAAAGAAGTACAACTTGAAATGCGCCGCGGGTGTCCGCGGCCAATCATCGAAAGGATTCTTTTGTTTTCGTAGCAAAGCTGTTCTCAATTTCGTTTCGATGTCTTACTCGTAATGAAACGTGATAAAGCGTCCGGCGGCCGGGACCCATCCCGGATCGCGATCGAGTCCCGCGAGTCGAATCTCAATCGGGAGCTCCGCCAAATTGAAAAACAAATCCAAATGAGTTGCCGTGACGCGAACCCGGCCGTAACAGCGCAAGAGAATTCGCGCGAGATCTTCAGTGGACGATTCAGTTTGTCCCAGGGCTCGGCGCAGGCGCGCGCGCACGTAAGGCATCAAGCGAGCAAGCCAAATGTGGAGCGGTGCAGCAGATTCATGCCCCTGAGTCTGAGTGGCTCGCTCGTGAACCACGCGCAAGATGCGCGTGCCACGATCTTTGTAAGGAATGATCTCGCGGTTAATTTGCGCAGTTGGATCACCTGAACCGAGCGGCAAATCCAAAATCAGAAATCCAACCGGGTGCAGCAGACGCAAGCGGCCGCCCGTCGCGCTCCATCGCGCCGGCTCACTAGACCCGAAAGCCGACAACCACTCGGCGGGGATGCGCCATTCATCTGATGGAGCGAAGTCAATCCCCGCGTAGTCCCCCTGATCGCGGCCGGCCAGCTCAGTTAACAACGACCAAATAGGATCATCTTGGGCGGGATCGCCGGTCAGTTCGGTCCCAATCAGCGCGATGAAATCCCAAATGCTCAGTTCGATTCCAGTCCCAGTGGGATTTGTAAAGTCGGAATACAGATTGAGATAAAGGGCCAGATTGACGAGATAGAAAAGTCCGCCGAGCCCCGTTTCAATTTCGATCGCGTCCAAAAACTCGTCGCTTTCTCTGGCTGCGGATGGTTCGATCCACTCCGGCACATCGGCCGCGAACGCTTCGGGAACGAACTCGGGTTCGGGTGCGACCTCGGCGTGGGGTGCGCTCACGCTTGGCTCAGAGAGAACGTCTAGCTCGCGCTCGATTTGATCAGCGACCGAGTCCGCGGCGATCTGCAAATCGCTCTCGAAAACATCGATGTTCGTGTGGTCGCGTTGACGCGGCGTCTCTTCAGCACCAGAGGTCGCAACCGGCTTTGGCTTGGTTTCTGATTCGACAAATTCGGAATCATGTTCCACAGGCGGCTTGTCCGTGGCCACCAGCGTCGAGGTCGAACTCTGCAATTGTTCGCTTCGTTTGGAAGCATCTTCACAGTCCATGACGAACTGTTCGGCGGGCGGTGCGGGACGTTGCGGGTGGAGCTGACGGCGCGTGCTGGATGGTTGACTTGCCGGCGGGGCTCCGCCGATCTCAGGTACGGCCGATGAGTTGGGCTCAATCGCGGAAGGCTCAGCGAGTTGTTGCTGCCAGCGCTGAACCGCGCGCGCAAAACGCGTTGACCGTGCCCGCGCAGGCGCGCGCTGGATTATCAACGCAATCCCGAGGAAACGCTCTGCCGCGGAGTTTAGCTGTTTTTCCTGGGTTTCTGGCACGAAATGGCGCCATGGTGCAGCCACTGGGAGCGAAGTAATTTGAGTTCCGCGATCGGCTGATGGAGTCCAGGACGAAGGCTCGGTTCCTTTCTCAAAGGCAGATGGTCCGCGCACAATCGGCTGATCAATGACCGGTAAAAGTTCCCTGAGTCCAAAAGCCTGAACCACTCGGTGAGTAAGATCGCGAGCTTCGTCCTCGCGCAGGGCAGTAACGAACTCGACCAGCTGGCCTCTTTTCGCCAGGTGGGCCAGCGCCGTCGGAATGAATTCAGGTTCGTGACTCCAGATCTTCCAAAGGGAACTCTGGTCCTTTAGTAAGACGCGCCACCACCAATACGCGTGGACACTGCCATCGCACCAGTCGCGCGCGAGACAGGCGAGCATTTCTGCGACGTCGGCGAAGATAACAGCGTTCGCGCCGGCTGAGGGCACAGCTTCGATCGGCCGCACCGCGGCAGCCGCGATTGAGCCCAGCGCAGCGCGTACGGCCTGTTGCCAGTTTGAAGTGCGCAGCTCGTTGTAAGACGAGGCCGGCTGCGGAGCAGAAAACTTTTTCACACAAACGATGGCGCTGGCCGGCAGGCCGCGGGGATGCAGATCGCCTGACGAAAGCAAGTGCCCGAGTTCCAGTTCAACGCGCAAGGTGTCGCGGTCATTGCTGGCAACGCGAAGTTTCCCGATCGATGTTCGGTTTTCGACTAACACCTTCAATCATCCAAATTGAATTGCACGCGAGACTCTGAAAGCAAAATGCCTCAACCCTCTCACGCGACAGCGCCCGTCACGATGAGGGGGACTGAGACTTTGCCGAAGACCACGAGGCCGTCAGGGCCAGCGGCTCGCTGCGTATCAAAGACACTTAACCCTTTATCGGTGACCATCATTTCCTGGTTGATAGTGTTCATACCCGCTTTCGGTTTTTTCGGCGTTTGCTCAATCACCAGCGACTTCCTGCCACCGAGCACGGCCGTTGAGTCCAGATAAACCCTCGGCTCACTCTCCGCTATCCCGAGGTTGTCGTAGGTCCGGTCCAGCCAGTCCTGCCACTGGTTGACCCACTTCTGCCCAGCTGAGTCGAGAGTCACCGCAATCAAACCGGTCGTTCGGGTTCCCTTGAAAGCAATGTTCGGGAGCTTCATGCAGAGCCTCAAGTCGAAGCCCTTCTTGTTTATTTGGGCCGTCGTGTCGACGCAATTCTTCGGCTGGCTCTTTTCCGGCGCCTTCGCGGTCAGGAAGATCGAAACATTCGCCACCTGATTTGGCTTGACCTCTATATTTGAGGCGCTGCCAGGACTATAGCCGGTGGCCAGGACGCTGATGTCATAAGTATCCGGAAGTAGATTTGATATCAGCCAGCTCTGGGCCGCCGGTTTAGCATCGGTCGCGAGTCCATCAGAGTCTTTCGCGGCGATGGCTTGAACCTTGTCATTGATGAAGGCTTGGGTCTGATTGTCCTGGACTGTGATCGAGATCGAGCCGCGCGGCAACGGTGTAAGTGAGATCTCGATGTCCGACGTGCGTCCGCCGATTCCTGCGACTGCGGTCGGACCTGGTTTCTCATAGCCCGGCAGCGTGACATCCACCGTATAGTTTTCTGGCGGCGCCTGCATCCCAAACCACGGGCCGTCAGATGACTGAGCCGCGTAGTTGGTTTCAGAACTTGAATCTGTGGAAGCTTCAATTATTAGCCCCGCAGTCGTCGCGGGCATCGGCTTGAGGAAAACGCGAATACGACTGTTGGTCGAGCGCGCAAACAAAACAAAGTTGTCCTGGCCCGGTACCGTAAAGACATCGACTGGAACAGGCGGCGCTATTTTTGACTGGCGGCCATCGGCAAATGAACCAACCTTGATCGGCTCTATGAAGAACGAGCGATGGAGGATCTCGCGCAGGATGCCTTCGTCGACCGAGATCTGTCTGGCTGCGAACGGTCCCAGAAATGTCGCCAAGTCGATGCCGCCGGCAGTAACCGGTAGGTAACCCGCGGCCGGCAGAAACTCAAACCGCTGATCCGCCCGGAGGCCGGAGAGCGTTGCGCTCTCTTCCTGGATGATCGAATCGAGTTGATTCTGGAACTGCAGAAACGCGGCTTCACCCTCACTTTGCCGCCGGTCGCTCGCCGACGGTTCCCAATGTGAATAGACGCTCTTCCGAGTGACCCGCCGCCGCACCGACCACAAATCGATGAATTTGATCCCACCTGAAAGCGTCCAATAGAGAACTGCCAACGGCACGTCGCAGTCGGTCAGTGGATTGTCCCGCAAAGCGTCGAGCAGGCCGTACTTACCTAACGAAGTTCCAAACGGATTGCGCGCAAATGATGCTGTTTCGGGCTCGCCGAAGAATCGATAAGCCAGATGATTGCGGAGTTTGGTCTTGTCCGGCGACTCTGCCACGAGCGTGTCGGGCAGCGGAATCAAACGAAACTGGACAGCCGAGACGACGGCGTCTGTATTACAGGATGAGCCGAGGGCATCCAGACCGCTAACCGTCGCTTTGCCTTCACTCTTTGTAGCGGGCGCCAGCGTTAGCAGAAACAAGCCGTCACCGGTGAGTGAGGTCCCGAATTGCAATCCCGAACATTCACCGAAAGTCTTTGACACTACCGCGCTGGTGCTGGCCTGTTGCACCAAACTGATGTCGGTCTTATTAGTAAGTCGCAGGGCCAGCCCCTGCCGATTGATCGCCAGCCCCGCTTCGATCGTGAGAATCGGCGCATCCTTCTTGTTGTCAGGTGACTGCGACTTTGACACTTCCAGTCCGTACGCCACGCCGTCACCCACAGCCTGGCCCAGACGATTGGTCGCTTCGCGGTTTGCGTCCTGCTCACGACTCAAATCGCGGGCAGTCAATAGGCGGCCGTTGAAAAAATTCACTGAACGGATGCCGCCATCAAGAATTGGATTTTGCAGTTCAACAGCACTCATGCGCGTTCCTCCCCGCTAGGAACTCAGGTCCCACGGATAATTCCTTCATAGCGGCTGACTTCAACCATTAACTCAAGCGTGTCCAGCATTGTTGGATCCGCCTGACCGGCGTTTAGAACATTGATTACAAAGCCGGCGTTCTTTGGCAGGAAATTCCTGAAAGAGATGATTGGGATAAACCCGGCCTTCGGTAACACTACGAGCACTTTGACGATGTACTCGAAAGTCGAATCGTCCGGCGTCTTGAAGTGGTCGAAGGTTAGCTGGATGTCTCCCGTCTTAGGAATTACCTTGACCACCTTGAGACCGTTGTAAACAGGACCTCGGGCGCTTCCTGCTTTCACGATGCCCGCCGCGACGATCTCGTATTTCGGCAGACCTTGCGGATGCTCGACGAAACTGCCGGACACAACCGGAGGCGCCGGCAGCGCTTCCAGGTGCAGCTTGCCGCTTCGTGCGGTGAGGACCTGACCATCAATCACGGCTCCCGACACATCAAGTGGAACGCTTTGGAGCTTTTGCACCTTGTTGTTGGCCAAAGTGTTAACAACATCCCCACCCAGATTAGGAATCGCTTGCGCTGCCGGATCTGTTGGAGTCCACTTTCCGCCAGAGAATGCCAATAGCTGTTTGTCCTTCGGCGGCTTTGGATCGATCGGAAATTTTTGCAGGCCTTGTACGATGTTACTCGTGAGCGGGTTCACCACGTCGCCGCTCAGATTAGGAATAGGCGGTGGCGGTGGTGGTGGCGGCGGTGGATCAGTAGGGGTCCACTTTCCGCCAGAGAATGCCAATAGCTGTTTGTCCTTCGGCGCTTTCGGATCGATCGGAAATTTTTGCAGGCCTTGCACGACGTTACTCGCCACCGGCCCGACCGCGTCACCAATGAGGGTTACGGGAACGTCCGCTCGGATGCTTTCCAACAGCCACTCCTGCAACATGCGCAGATGAACGACGTATGGTCGTTCGTCTTCATTTTTTAGGACTGTGGCCTGGTCGTCCAGCGTAACCGTGACTGGCGAGGTCAGCAGCATCGGCACCTTTAACTCCGCCAACAGAACGCAGTCCTCTTCGGCCGCGTCGTCGCTCGCAAAGTTTGCCGGTGCGCAACCATGCCAACGGGCAATCCACTTGGGCCGCAGTTCAGTTACCCAGACGCGAAATGCCGCCCGCATGTATTCAGCGGCGTCAGTAACATCGATATGCAACCAGGCAGGTGGCGAGCCGAACATAAAATCAGTCGGCGGCGATGACGGTGGAGAAGACGGTGGAGAAGTGAGCCACGAAAACGCCGCATCACGAATCGCCTGAAGAAACTGATCCAGCGGGATCGACCCACTGGTGCCAATCTCAACCTGGCTTAGCCATTTGACGAAATCGCGGACCGCGTTCTCTTCACGTTGATTCGGTTTCGTGGTGCGCAACTCCAGGCAAAAATCATCCGTGATCCGGGACGCTGCCTTTAACTGATCTTCGCTGCGACAGGGTTCGCCGGCGATCGGCACTTCGTCGGTAGGACAATCGCGATAACAGAGGACGACATAAAGACTGAGGTCACCGGAGAGCGGCGAGCTGATCTGGGCCGACAGGTCCTTCGCATGAGAATTAAGCCACTCGCCCAAGAAAGCGCACTGGGGCGACGGCACACAGATCATCTGGCCGCGCGGACTGACAGCCACGCCCGGCTCTACCCGAATTCGCGGATTGGCGCCCGGACTGTCATCGATTGCGACTTGCAGGCCGCGCACGGTGCCATAACCAATCAGATCGCGCGCCATCCATTGGTCGCGCCCGGACAGGTACGCGAACTCCTGGTTGAAATCGTCGACACCCAAAACCATCCCGAGGGCATAGTTAACGTGTTTGGTCGGGTCGGGCTGAGCGACTGTTGCGCCGGTCGAATTTGATGAGAAACAACTCATGGTTTTGTCTCCTTAGTTAGGCGTCGGGACGAACGGATCGCGTCCTAGGATGTAGCGGTCGTTTGCGTCCTCAGGTACAGGCGGCGCCAGATAACTTTCACCGACGAATCCCTGTCCCAGAATGAGCTGGGGCATCAGTTGTGGCGCGCGGCTGCCCTGATCGATGATGGTGTCGAGTTGCAGCCGCGCCTCACCGACGCGAAACATCGCCCAATAAAACTTCACATCAAAGACCGTATGCGCAGGCTTCTCGAGATCGATGATTCGCCGCGAAAGATCCAGCCGGCGTTGATGCTCGTTGGGATCAAAGGCCAATGACGCAGGCACCGGCAGCAACACAGTGAAACGATGCGCCGTGCGCTGCATGGCCATCACGACGGCTTCGAATTGGAACCAATCCTGTAGTGGGGCGCCATCGTTTGGCAGTTCATCCGGCAGCGCGACCATCTCGAAACTTGTCCACGTGGTTCCGTAAACTTGGTTGAGCGCCTTAATGCGGCGATAACGCCGGGCCAGAAAGTCCTGCCAGAGAAGACGAGCAACCGGCGTTCGCACCGGTTTCGGATCCAGGACAAAGTCAGTCCAATCCTGCTGCGCGGCTTCGACCGTGGGCAGATCGCGCGGCACAAAGATATCGTCGAACTTCTGATAGTTAGTGTGGTGCGCAGCGTTCAGCGATTCGATATGGGCATAGCGGCCGGTGAGAATACTTTGCCAGGTGATCCGTTCAGTCGCCGCCGTGGACGGTACAAATCCCACAGTCGTTTGAGAGAATTGCGTCCATTGTGCGGCGGTATCGGGATCAGCCGGAGGGACTAGCGGGTATTGAAGCGACTCGGGATTCGCGGCGTCTCCAATAAACGCCGCATAGCGCTGACTCAGGCTGGCGCGGCCCTGGGCCGGCTGCCATGAAGGGTCCGGGGTGACTGCGCGTAATCCACTCAACTCAGTTGGATCGCCGAGCACCACGGCCGGCATTTGCCGGGTCAGATACTTCTCAACGATTCGGATTTCTTCGTTCGGCCGCCGCGCCGAAGCCACTGAGAAGATTGTCTCGTCCGCACAGGCATCCAGCGCCAGATGCAACGCCATCGTTACGCCGCGAATCGTGCCGCGATATTGAAAGAAGTCCATCGCGTGCGCGATAAACATTCTTTGCTTTGGCTCGTCCCAACTTGGATCGAGCGCAACGCCGAACCAACCCGCCAGCCAATCCAAAACTTCTTTCGGCGCGCTGCGCACATCCAGCAAAACCTGCACGGCGGCGATCTTGTCTTCCAAAGTGGTGTAGAGACCTTCGACGTTGGCGAGAAAGCGATCGAGGAACGAGGCCGACTGCTCATCTTCACGATAGACGCCGGGCAGGTAATTGGCGAGATAAGAAAAACGCGGGTAATAGGCGCGCAACGCGCGCAGCCGCGGAGTAGAACGCTCATCGCCACTGAGGCGAATCCGCAGTTGCAGGTAGCGGCCCCGCGCGCGCTGAAATAATAACTCCCACGTCCCATCGCCCAGTGTTGCGTTACCGGACGCGCCGCAGGTAATAGATTGCGACCAGCGGAGAAAGGGAATCTCAGTCCCGTCGCCACGAAGATAAGGCTGAGGCTCGCGCTGCCATTGCGTTAAGGGCAGATCGCTTTCATCGTTGGCGGCGCGGCTCCAAATCTCTACGATGGTCTCTGGCGGAATGCGCGCGTCGAGCATTAAGCGATGCCAGACACAATCGGGGTCGCGTCCGTCGAAGACCGGAGTAGTCAACGTTGCTTCCGATACGTATCGTGGCCGGCGTTGTTGGACCAGCGGAATCCAGTTCTCAGCAAAGTCATAGTAAGCCCCTGAGCCCGCGGCGACGATCGCCTTGCCGCCGAAGAGACGCATCGGCAGATACTCGGCAATCGGTTGCAGTTCGATCTTTTGATCGCGCAAGCACAAACGAAATGCATAACTCTGATTGCCATCCGCCGCGACGACATACAAACGGTCCTGAACTCGCTGGCCGGTCTCGTCGTGCTCTGGGACGAAAGCGATGTCATATCCAGTCAAAGTGAAGTCACTCTGCCGTTCTTCCTCAATCAAGCTCAGGATTGCTTCAGTGGACAGTTTGTCCGGTAGTTGTTCGCCAAACCGATAGCGGTAGATGCGCGAGAAGCTCTGGGTTGGATCGTAATCGAGGATCAAAACCGTCCCGTCCGGCAGGGCCTCAATCGAAATGGGATCGCTCGGCGATAGCGGAGATTGCAACAACGAAAAGCTTCCGGGGAACAAACGCCGGGCATTCCCGTGCGAACTGCTCTGCTCAATCGGTTGAAAATCATCCGCCTGAGCGTCAGCCAGCAACGCGTCGCCACCCTCTGGCCCGATCGGATTAAAGTGTCGATCAAGCGCCCAGTAACGGCGATTCGTCCGATCCAAAATCCACACGCCGCCGCCGGGCCTGGGCGCCATGTCAAAGGGAACGAAGGGTAGGCTCGCCGGCCAGAACAGTTGCCGCGGCTCGCCTCCGGTGTGCAGATCAAATATCAGGAGGCCCGCCGGTTCGAGCACACCGACCACCAGATAATGATCTTCAGTGACAGCCAGACCGCAGAGGCTCAGCGGGGCAGCGGGTTGTTCTTTGTCGCGGGGCTGAAAATCACCATGGGATTCTTCCCGGCAAGCGCAATCCTCTGGCACGGGCCAAAAGTAGGAGGTTTCGCCCGAGCCCGTCGACAACACGCGAACCTTGCGACTGGTTTCATCTATCCAATACCAATTGCCGTAACGATCACGGCCGGCGCCTCTGCGATTGTCGAGTAACGGCAGCGTGTCTCTTGACGTAAAGTTGAAGAGGCGCGGTTGCAACGTCACCTCTTTGCGTTCGTCGTTCCAACTCAAGCCGCCTTCCGCTCGCGAAGGCTTCACTTTCCAGACGGCAAGCGGCAACTTCTTGCCGGACGAAATCGCTACCGAGCAGCCGGCCCAATCGTCGCGCCCTAACAAGAGATGAAATCGAGTTCCGTTTGCGTCCATGCTGTTAGCACTCTTCGGGAATTACCGGAACGGGAACAATCTTCGATCCCGCGGTAGTGGTCGCCGGCGCGGCCGCTTGACCGCGCAATTGATCGAGGTCTATCGGGTCGCCGATGCCCACCGTGATTCCCATGACTCGCGGCAGTTCCAAACCGCTCATCGGAATCTGATCGGCAGTCGGTTTAGTCCCTTCGGCGATCAGTACGTCGTTGACCAACAACACTCCTGTCACGCGGCTCGCGACTGCTAGCAACTCGCGCGCAGTTACCGCTTTGCAGAGCGGCCAACCCTTCTGCGTTGCGGCATATCCTGGCGTCGTCAGGGAAGTCAGACTGTCGCTGACTCCGGAGGACTTTTTCAGCGGCGCAAGAAAATCGAGCAAGGCCCGTTTGACTGCCTCGCGCACTTCGGCAATCGCGACGCCGGCGACGACGTTAATCCCCGTCGAGATCCAGATTTGTTTGTAGACTGGTCCGCGCAGAAACAGCTCAGTGGTCACCAGCCGGCGCGGATCGAGATAACGGCAGATGGTGTTAAGAAAGATCGCATCGGCGTTCGGCGCGTCAGGCTGTTTCAGATCATTTCGCGGAATCACCATCAAAGTGACCGCGCCCGGAGCATCGCCAGGTTCATTCGGTGTCAGGTTGGGATTGAAAGCCGGAATAACTTCGACGCGCCCGATGTCCACGCCCGGCGTGCGCAAGGTTATGGTTTCGAAGTCGGTCGCGTTAACCAGGCGATCGCGATGTTGCAGATAGCGCGCGATCTGTTTCTCGCCCTCGCTGACCTTTTCGGCTTCAGTTCCGTTCCAGGTGCGCACCGGGTTGCTGACCTTGATGCCGGCCGGCAAAGCGGGACTGCTATTGATCGAATTGGGACCGACGTTGCCGGCTGAGCCAACTCCGTAATCGTAACTGACGCGCATCTTCGCGCCGCTCGGTGGACGCTTGCCGCGCAGTCCATCGCCAAATTTGATTTGGCCGGCTTCGGCATCGACGACAAAGACCTCGACGGGCAGATTCGTAACACTGGTAGCTCCGGGGGCGAGTTTGGGATCGGTTACCTGGACCTCAGGCCCGGCGCTCAGCAGGTCGTCGATTTCCTGCCACAGAGTGGTTTCGCCCGACGGAGTGCTCACGACGAGCCGGACAGATCCGGGCACGATCGGTTTGCGCGAAAGGACGACGCCTTGATCGGGCGCGCCGGTGCCGTCCGGCAGCAGTTCGTTGTTGATGTGTGCGCGCTGAGTGATCGGGACAGCGTTGATGCCGACCCAAAGTATCTTGGTGCGCACTGCGGCAGAGGCCTGAATGCGCAACCAGGTGATCACGCGATCGTTCAAGCGGCTGTCTTCGAGCGACGGCGGGAAATTCTCTACCCCTTGTTCGAGCGGATCCAGGTTGGTCCAGAGCTTTAGCTCCGCAGCCGTCGGCAGAGTTATCTGAACGACTCCCGGGGCCTCGAGCACGTTGCTTTGGGTCACGGGCACGAGCGCCTTGTACTTGGGATCACGGAGCGTTGGATCGGTGGGCAGTTTGCCGTCGCTCGGCACATTCGGAATGAAGTATTGCAGCAGCGGATCGCCTTCAGAATTGGCAGTGCCTGCTGGTAAAAGCTGTTGCGTTGCCTGGTCAACGGCCGGAATCACTCCCAGAGTGATCGTCTTGCCGGCGACGGCGTCGCGCGCCCGGTTTCTGAGATCTTCGAGGGCCTTCTCAGTCTTGTCGACGGGCTTGTCACCCGCCCGCACCAGCAATGCGATCCACAACGATCGGTCAGTGGTGTCCTGCCCGATCGCCACTTCGTTTCCGTCTCGCCCATCGACGGGAACAGTTTGATAGAGTTGGACCTCGTTCTCAGCGTTCTGTCCCGTGTAGGACGCGTAGAGCAGCTTGTAATAATCCTGGACAGCCGGATCTGCATTCGCGATTTTCTTGTAATAGACCTGCGCTTCGATCGGCAGGACATCCAAACCCTGATCGGTGCGAAACGGGATCTGGCCAGCGCGGACTTCCAGCCCGCCGTTCAGAGTAATCGTCTGCAGCGGCCCGCGATCGTTGGTAAAATTAACCAGGCCAATCGCGGAAGAAGCAGGTTGCAGCGGCACGCCGAGCAGTTGCAGAAACTTGCGCCGGTTGCGTTCCGGGATCTGATTGGATCGGTAGAGCAGGTTCTCTGTCAGAAAAGCAAAGAGCTCGATCAGCGTAACCCCCGGATCGCTCTTGTTGAAATTCGTCCACTCAGGATTGTGCACCGGTATGCGGGCCAGCGCTTCGTTCAGCAGGTCCTGATAACGACGATTGTCGAGTGAGGGAATTTGTAAAGGCATACAGTTCGGCTCCTCGGTAACTAGCCTCCCAGGGTCACGTTCACACTGACGCGCTCGATCGCCTGAGTCGCCACCAGCTTGTAAGTAATCGTTGCCACCGCAGCCTGGCTGTCAGCCGGATCGGCATCGACGTTGACCGACTCAACACGAATCCGCGGCTCCCACTGGGCCAACTCTTTGGTGATGCGATCCTGAATCGAACGGCGCGTGCTGACTGTGTTCGGTTCGAATAGAAAGCGCGTCAGGCTGCCGCCAAAAGTTGGCGATCGCAAACGTTCGGGTTGTTCAGTCATTAAAATCACGCGGATTGATTCCCGCACGTTGACCTCGCCTTCAGACCAGGCGACCCGGCCATCGGGGCCAACCCGCGGCGGAAAACTGATTCCGCGTCCAAAAATTTGTCCAGCGTTCATCGGTTTCGCGTCCAGCGATCACTTCAACTCAGGAGTGGCACGGGTGTCTCGCCCGTGAATCACGCGCAAGATGCGCGTGCCACAATGGCATCGCGTTAACTAACTCTCCGTCTTTGCCTTGAACTTCGGCAACGGAAAACAAAACAAGAAAAACGGCGCCCAACGAAAGATTATGTCGAGCAGGAAGACGATAATCATGAGCAGGAGCAGCGCGCAGATCGTAATGATCGGAATCGAGAGCGAGCAGATCATTCCCACTTCAATCCCGCCATCCGTGCAAGGCCCGCCGTCCGGCACCGACAGATCCTTGTGAAAAGGCCAGGGCAGCACTGAAAGAACCAGGTCGCCCAGGGTCATGCCCTTCAAACGATCTATCTGGCCGCACAGCATGTCCGAGATCATGAAGGCCGTGTTCTTGTCGAATTTGCGCAATCCGGCCGGAGACGTGTCGAGCGGCAAAGCGATGCGGATCGGGCGCGCGGGGGCGTCAGGATCAAAAAATCCGGCCATTTGAAATGCCCTGGAGGGCGCGCTCAGCAAAGGTGGATCTATGGGGCCGCATTCTGGTCTTTCGAAGACGCAGCGAATCACAAACCATCCTTCACGCATGTCCATTGGCTGCTGGGCAATCAGCGGATTGGCCGGCACCGCAGCAGCGGGAATCTTGGGAAGCGCTGCTGTAATCAGTGTCGCCAAGTTACTCACCTGGGTCTCAGTCAGTGGCGCTGTCAGCACCGGATCTGCGAGTGGAAACAGAAAGGTCGGCCACAAGGGATCGGGCGTAACTCGGTTGTAGGATTTCTTGATCTTTTCAAGATTGCTTTCGACTGCGCCCGTCTTCACGGCAAGCAGCGCATCCTTGAGCGAATTCTTGACCTGGGTCGCGTTGTAGGACGTGCCAAGAACGAGAGCCGCTCTCTGGCTCGTGGCGAACGTCGTATTCGAAATCGAATTGACTAACGCTGTCTCGGCTGAGTTGAACGGCACGTCTGAAGCTATCGGCGGTTGACCATTTAACAGGCGCCAGACTCTCGGTGTTTGCTGCTGCAATAAGTTTGCGAAATCAAGAACGATGTACCACGACCCGGATTGCATCTGTTCGCGCGTCGTATTGACGGTGGCCGTGAGGTTGTCAGGGTTGAGGTTGACGGGCGCCGGAGGTGGCTTGGTCGGATCCGTCGGTACTGGACTGCCCGTCTTCATCCGTCCGGCTACCGTCGCCTGCTCGAGCAACTTTTTCCAAGGCTCGGTGACCTGCGACCAGAAGAGGTGCATGCGTGGATCGGGTGGCGGATCGCGTTTGACTACCGGGTCTTGATCGCCGGGTTGTTGCTGAAAGGCTGCGGCCATGTAAGCCTCGCGTTTTCCCACTGGAATCAAACCGGTAAGCACGCGCCGCTTGCGGCCATCGTCTTCGGTGAAGTTCATCGGGAAGAGTGGCAGTCGCTCTTCACCTTCGATTGCCACACCACCATCTTTCTGTTTGTTCAGCGGAATCCGTTTCCAAGAGTTGCCGCCCGCGGTAGTTGTGAACGCATATTCCTCCCAGGAAGCGGCGTCGAATTCGGGCAACGGAATACTTATGTCCAATTTGCCGGACGGAAACATGCGCCGGATAACGAACGTCGCACGTTCCTGGCGGCCCGGATTGATCGCATGATCGGGAAGGCCGGCCCGGCCGCATACCAGTGACGAAGTCACCAGATAGTGACGCTGATGAGCGGGTTGATAGAGCTTGAGCCTGGCTGGCTGTGGCGTCGTTCCAGCTGGGACAAGCGACGACACGCCCTTGCCACCGGCAACGAGAGCGGCGTTGTTTTGACGCGCGGCGGCGAGACCGAGTCGATTGAGCGTGCGCGCAAAGGCCGGCACCGGTTTGATCGGTTCGGGCCCAACGGTGGGCCCGCGCCAGGTTTCGGGATTAGCGATCAACTCAGGCAGCCGCGCCGGATCAGTGTCGAGCAAGTTGACGAAATCGTCCATGAAGGTGTCGGCGGCAAAGCGCAGGATCGCCGGTTGACGCAGGACGTTGCGACGCAAGTTAATATCGGTCGCGCCGGCGGCTTGCGGCCAGAGCGGCGACGGGGATGCCCACTGTATCTGTTCCTTAGCCATCGCTCACCAAATGTTTCCCGCGCCCGGCGTGTAGGTGGTGCTGATGACGGTGTTGCTGATCAGGGTGTCGCACTGCACCACGCCGCTGAATTTCGACATGCCCGCGTCGACCGTTACCATGCCGGCTGAGACTGAGACTTGCGAAGCGTTGATCGTCACCTTGGCCGAAGCGTTGATCGTGATCCCACTGGTCTCGAGCTTTATTGAATTACCATTGCTGTCGACGATCTCGACGGATCCCGGACCATCTTTCATCGTCATCTTCTGGCCGCCAGGAGTTTCCAGGATCATCTGTTCCTGGCCGTCGTTGTCATCCAGAGTGATCTTGACTCCGTTGCGCGAACGCAGAACTTTTTTGTAGTTGTTGCCGCTGCCGTCCATCGATTCAGGCGGCGAGTCCGAACCATTCCAGAGTGCGCCGATCACATAAGGCCGGCGCGGATCGCCGCCCTCGAAAACGATCAGCACTTCATCGTTCACATCGGGAATAAACCAACTGCCGCGGTTGTTACCGGCCATGAAAGTCGCCAGCCGCGCCCAGGTCTCGTAGCTCCCGCCGGCGGTGTCGGCCGACCATGGCAGCGAAATCTTCACCCGACCCTGGCCGTCGGGATCCTTGATGTCGGTCACCAGAGCCGGGAAGGCGCCGTACCAGCGGCCACCCAAACCGCTCGGCAGCCGGACATCCAGGATCATTTCAAAAGGTGGTTTGTCGTGCATGCGCTGAAACTCAACTGCTCCGATATCTCAAATCTGATTTTGGAGTGCGGCGACTAGTCGCCGCTTTCCAAAGCGCTGACTAGTCAGCGCACTCCATACATTTGTTCTCAACTCCCAATCCCCAGCCGTTCAGAACGAAATTCGGTGCGCAGGCCTTTCGCGCTGTCGAAAATGTGTTTTACTTCCGCGACGTAGTACTTGCCATTGAAAAGTGGACCTAGCCCCTGCAGGTCGAGCTTGGCCCCCACGCGCAAAGTCGCTTTCGTCTCAGCCACGCCCCGGCCGACTACGAAACGGCGGGCGCTCATTTTGAAGAAAGTCTCGGCTTCGTATTGCGCTTCTTGATCGTTCAAGGGCACGGTATGCGCGAGAGCTTCCTTCCGCGCGCCGAGGGCTGACTGAAGAATGCTGACGCCGCTCGTATCTCCGTTCAGTTCGCTGCTGATCACTGAATCAGTCGCTTCGTATTGCAGAGCTGACTTGCTCGAAACGTTCCAGCCGTTCACCGCCACGCTGGTTCGCTGCATCGCGAGATCGGCCAGCACGGTAAATTCCCGCAACTGATTGCCGTAAGTCATCTGCAAACTTTCGCCGGCGCGGCCGGTGTGCGATTTCGCGTTGAGCGTGCTGCCATCCATCCACACTTCGGCGTCGATGGCCCGGGCGCGGTCGCGCACAAACGCGAGATCGCTTTGATTGACCTGAGCCAGCACCGCGTAGGTTGGTCCGCTGATATCGATGCTCGGGCTCAGACCGTGGTCGTTGGCGATTTGATTGATCACGTCAGAGTCGCTCGCGTCGCTGAAGGTTCTGGTGCGGCGGGTCATGCGCAAATCCTGAAAGCGATCTTCGGCCAGCACGCTAATCTCGGGTGATTGGCCTTCTGGAAATCGTGCTTCCAATCCCATGATTTTTCCCTGAAAGATCGAATCGGAACCAAGCTTGATCTGAAAATCTTTGCCAAAATCCAGCGTGCGCCGATCAAAGTAGAGAAAGTCCGTGCTGCTGTTGATGGTTCCCCAGTTGCCGAATTTTGCTTCGCAGCGATAGAGGCCACTTGTGCTCTCAGCAATCAACAGACTCATCAAGCCGCCGCCCAACGGCGCGTTCTCTTCGCCGCCGATAAAAATCTTCGGTCGCGATTCCTTCAGGCCGGTTGTCTCGCTATCCGACATAAGCTCCTAATAGGCCCAGACGCGTTCGCTGCGGCTCATCTGCTGTTCGACCAGGCGCTCAATCTCGTGTTCCGACGGCGGCGACTTTTCCTCTCCGCCACCTTTGTCGGAATCAGAGCCGCGCGTTTGTGCCGGTTGCGCCGCCGGCATCACTTCGAATTCATTAACGACTACAGCCATTTCGTTTCGCTCTCCTGTCTAGCGGGGCAGTAGCCCGACCGTAAGGGAGGGCTCAGTTTTTACGCCGCCAGATGGATGAGCCCCCCCTTACGGTCGGGCTACTGCCCCGTTTGTTCACTATCCGCCGAAGGAAACTCCACCGGATATTCCGCCTGACACGCCACCGGATGTTCCTCCTGATACCGAAAGTCCTGCTCCTATGGCGGCGTCCGTTTCCAATAAACTACCGGCTTGCGCGCTCGCCCCGACTGAGATCGATGCGCCCAGCGAAACTCCGCCACCGCCGATCGAAACTCCGGCGCTGGCGTTCATGTCCAGCAGTTGGCCGGGCTGCAGCATGCGCGGATTTTCGATATTGTTGGCCGCGGCGATGTCTTGCCAGTCGTCGCCCTTTCCCTGACTGTCGGCGAGACCTTGCACACTCGACCCCGCCGGCGCTTGCGTCAACGGCCGAGTACCCGGAGTGTCCGCCGCGCCCGGTCCGCTGGTCGGCCGAAAAACAAATTCGGTGATCTTCTGCTGCGTCAGGTTCATCGTCATGCTCGCTCGCAGCGGGCGGCCGTCGCTGGAGAAGAACTCAAGCGACTCTTCGAGCGATTCCATGATCCCCTCGAACTGGAACGAGCCCCAGATAAACCGAATCGCGGGCGGCACGAACTTGCTGCCTTCTTGTTTGGGCGTGATGAAGTAAGCGACTTTGGCGGTCAACTTTCGTACGTCCGTCTCTGCTGTCTGGCCCGGCGGCATCGGCGCGGTCACGTCAAACCAAAGCTGCAAACTTAGTTTCGTCGTGCCGGCGCCGACGAACTGGCGCGCCGGAGTTCCTTTCTGATCGCCCGCGCCTGACGGCGTCGCAACCTGGTTCGCAAAGCTGACCTTGAGCGAATCAGGATTGAACTGCACCTGGCACTTCTTGTCCGGGTTGATCTCGTTCTTGAAATCAGCATCGAGCTCGCGCAGCTCGGCTTTTTCAAGATTTTGCGAGTCAGGCATCCAAGCTCCTTAGCCTTGTGGCTTTTTCAGGGTCAGTGATTCATAAGCCAGTTGAAATTCTTCGATGGCGACGGCGCCGTCCTTGGCATTCAGCGGCGGCGACTTCAATTTCACCGGCACGCAACGCGACAACAAAAACCGCGCGCGTTCGGTCTTGCCGTCCGCGGCAAAGATCACTACTTCGGCGTCGGCCCGCAGCGATTGATTGGTCAACATCAGATTGAACCAGTCCCAGAGATCGAAAGTCGGGGTCATCCCGCGCTTCATCGTTACCTGTCCAAACTTGAGCGGGCCGGTCAGACGAATCTCTTTGCCGTTGTTGCCGCCTTCGCGAATTGTCTTGACGTCCATCGTCATTTCTAAACCGTCGCACTCCTGAAACGCCGCGTCGCATATCTGCATCGCTACGCCATCAACTCTGATCTCCACGCCAAAGTTAAAAGCCGTGAAGGGATAAGCGACGTGCTCGTCGGCGGGGTTGGCCATGGCTAGCGCACCTCCGTGGCTACGCTGAGATCGCTGGTTTGCACCAGACGAATCGTAAGAAAGGTCATCGGCAGCGACGGCGCGACGCGCAGTTCGACAATGAAACGTCCCTGATCGACGCTCTCTTCCGTATTCAAAGACCCATCGGTTACAACCTGGTATGACGAAGCCGGAGTCGCGCCGGCAAAGGCCCCGCGCTCAAACAATCCGTCGAGCATCTCGGTGAAGCCACGATCCACCATGCGCCGAAAGGCAGGACTGTTCGGCTCGAACACGTACGTCGCGCCGAGCTTCAAGGCTTGGCGCCGCAAAAGAATCAGCAGCCGGCGAACATTGATGGGCCGCAAATCGTCGTCAGCCAACGTGTCCGAGTCGAGCACGAGAAAACCGCGTGGCTCTTGTCTGACTAAATTGATGTGCGCGTCTTGTAAATCCAGGCGGCGCGCCGGATTCAAGGCCGGCTCAAGCGCCACCACTCCGCGCAGTATTTGGTTGGCCGGCGCCAGCCAGGCGCCGCGTCGCAATGCACGATCGGCGATCAGTCCGCTGACCGCGCCGCACGGAGGCATGCGCGTCAAGTCGTTTGGCCGGCCGTCTTCGCGTTCGATCAGCCAGGGATGAAAGACTGCGCCGTAGCTAAAATCGTTGACCTCGCCAACGCCTAACGGCGAAACGCGCTCGGTGGGTGGAGCGATGTTCGGCGTGGCCTTGAGCAGCGTCACGTGTTCGATGGCTTTGTCGTCGCGATAGTCTTCGGGCAGAGACAACACGCAGAACAGATCGCCGCGCGCCGCGCACATCCGCAAGAGTGAGCGCTGGACAGCGAGCAGCACGTTCGGCGAATAATCTTTCCGCTGATCGAGCTCCCAACGAACGTTGTCGCCCACGCGCACGCTGACGCCATTCGACCAATCGCTGGTGTTTCCCTTTTCGATCGCCTGTACGCGGTAGTAATAATCTCCGGGCTTGCGACCATAGAGCGTGTAGCTGGTCAGCGGCCCCGAATAGATTGTCTCCGCATCGGTGAAATTTGGGCTGCCGGACTCTTGCAGAAGGTAGATCGCGGCGGCAGGCGGCGACTCAATCCACGAGAGCCCAACGTTGCCATCACCGCTGATTTTCGTAGAGATCGAAAGCGTGGGCGGATTGATGATCTGAATTGAGCAACTCAGAAAATTGCCCCACTCGGGTTCGTGAACCGGCTTAATTGGCGAAGACTCAGCCGGTTTGGGATCGCAATCACTGAGGCTGGGGGCCGTCTCTTTTGCTCTTGGCTGACAGTCAAGAAAGGTCCACCACTCTGGTCGCAGTGGTGGAGATGACGCTGCCGGCTCGGGCAGTTCCTTAAGCGGCCGTGGCGACCAACTCCGATGCACAGCATCAGGCACGGAAATGATCGTCGCCTCTTCCAGCGAGAAGGCCGCGTGCATTCCCGTCAGGCGGCGCGGTCGCGGCGAGAGGTACCTCAGATAATCAGCCTGGCCTGAGAGATCAATAGTCTGGGTATCGAAGAGATCGCGGTCGATGAAAAGACTGACGTCGAATTTGGCCAGACCGTCGCGCTCGAGTGGATCGCCTTCAAGCACGACCGGACCGAGAAAGTTTTCCGCCACGGGCGGCATGGACAACGGAAAGTAGACCTCGTCGGGCTGGTGAATTCCGGCGAGCGGAAAGCGAAAAAGATCACCTATCTGGCGCCAAAGAACGGTCGCCGGAGTCTCTGCCGAGGTTGGATCGGGTTCGCTGTAAACATCTTTATCGCTGGGAAGCGACGCCCAATAACGATCATGCGCGGCTTCAAAACCAAGATCGCTCAAACTTACCGAGTACTCTTCACCCTTGCGCACCCAAATCTCGAACGAGAGGCAATCGCACGTTCGCAGCGACGGCAGCGTTGAAGGGGCCTGCATCTCTTTGAAGGCCTGGCCCCAAACAAAAGCCGTGCCTGCTTCGCCGGAGCTAAAGGCCAGCCCGGCTACTGTCATCCACAGAGTTCCAGCGGCCAGATCGATCCTGATTATTGAGCCGGCTGGCGGCACATCGGCCACCGGGCAATCCGACAGTTGGAGCATGACGGTCTGATCGTCGCTCTGCTGAGTGGTGGGCGCAGTTTCGGTCGCCGGACTGGTTAGCTGCGGATTCAGGATCGCGGTCCAGGGTGGCCGCTGTTCGAAACCGTCGATGATGTCATCCTCTTTGCTTGATTTGGAATCAGCTTCCCGCGTGAACGCCGCAGCCTTTACCTTAGTGCCGGGTGGCGGCAGAGAAATCGGCGAAACAATCTCAAACCAAACGGCCTTGCGCCCGATGATATCGATGGTGGCATCGGGAGTGGCGCTACTCGCAGGGTCAGCCTTTGCGGCCACCAGGAACAAAACGAAGCGGTCCGTTTTCTGATCGTCCTGAAAAGTCATTTTCAGGAGATCACCCGCCGCTAGGTTTTGCGCGGTCAACCGATCAACTTTGATCAGATAGTCTTCTGAATCATTCAGAGGGGACTCAGAATGAGGCAGCGTGACGCTGCTGACCTGAAGCGAGCGCGTCAACAGCGCCGAGGCGACGCGCAGCGCATCTGACCAGCTGCCCTCGGATCGCGCGCGGGCAAAGGCGGGAGTGATGCGCTTGAGTTTTCCGTTGGCGAACTCAGCGCGCGCCAGAGCGGGAATCGGGAAATAGTTATAACGCGCATAGTTGAGATCCTTTTGCGCTGTTCCGGCGGGTGCTCTCTGGCGGGCGACGCGGATCACCCAGCAACGCCGGCCGTTGTTGCGAAAAAAAGCGCGCACGGCGGGCGCCAGATGCGCGTACACCTGTTCGCTTCTTTCCACATCCGCGGCGAGCGGTGCGTCCTGGCCGAAGATGGCCGTGAACTGTGCCTCGGACTCGACGGCCACCGGCGTTTGCAATGGACCGGAAGCGGCGAAGCCGACGAACACAGTTACATCCATGCGCGGCAGAACTTCCGGCAAGGTCGGGGCCTGGGTTTCAAAGCGAAACCCAGGCAATCTGCGAGGCGCTCGCGAGGCACTCATTGACCTACTCCATTTCCAGACGCTCATAGGCCAGAGTGAGTTCTTCCATCGCTACGTCGGTTCCCTTGGCATTGAACGGCCCGCTGATGTGCTTAATGATGCGCGCGCGCAAAAGCTTCCACGTCTGCACCACAGCGGTGTGATCTTCGTTTTGCAGCGAGATCGTGATGGTCCGTTCAGCCAACTGGTTACCATTTCGAATATCATTCAGCCACTGATAGAGATTCAGCGAACCAATCACGCCGCGCTTTAGCGTTACGTCGGTGGCCTTATTCAAGCCCGTGATTTTGCGCACGCTGTTTTCTTTCGAGTTGCCGGTGCGATACTCGGAAACAGTTACTTCCATTCCGATGTTGCTCATTTCCTGAAAGCCGGCTTCCACCCCGTCAGTGGTGCCGGTGCCCAGGTCGACCAGAAAATTGAATTGAACGTACGGGCGATCGCGTAATACAGCCATAGAATCCTCCTTAGGAGCAGTAACAAGTCATGAGTGACAGGTGACCAAGAGTCCGGCACCTGACAATCGCGAAGGCTGGACCCGCGCTAAACCTTGCGGTCCGCGGTCCATTGGCCGATGCGAAAGATCACGAATTCAGCAGGACGCAGCGGCGCCACGCCGATCAGGCAGACGAGCCGGCCGTTGTCGAGATCGTTTTGGTTCATGGTCGACCGGTCGCATTTGACGAAGTAAGCCTTCTCAGGCTTGTCGCCCAGCAGCGCGCCCATCTGCCATTCATTCAGCAGAAAATCTTCGATGGTGCGGCGGACGTTACCCCAAAGCTGTTCGCCGTTTGGCTCAAACACGGCCCACTGCGTTCCTTTGTCGATCGAGTGCTCGAGATAGGCGAAGTAGCGTCGCAGGTTCACGTACTTCCATTCGGGATCGGAACTGATAGTTCGCGCTCCCCAAAGGCGGAAGCCGCGGCCTTCGAAGAAGCGGAAGCAGTTGATGCCCTCAGGGTTCAGCACCTCCTGCTGCGCCTTGTTCAATAAGGTCTCGAAACCGATGGCGCCGTTAACCACTTCGTTGGCCGGCGCTTTATACACCGCGCGATTGATGTCGTTGCGGGCGTAGATGCCGGCGACGAAGCCGCTGGGCGGCACATTGATCTCGGTGTTGGTAAGCGGATCGAGAATGCGAATCCACGGGTAGTAAAGCGCGGCGTAGGTCGAATCCAGTTTCGCGCGCATGTCCCTGACTTCTGAAATTGATTGATTGTCTCCGCTGTCGAGCACCGCGATGCGATAGCGCATGCGAGATGCATGCGAGATCAAGGCGCCGATGGTAGCGTTCGCCGTGGCGGGATCGTTTCTGTACCCGAACGTTGCGCCCGGCGCGGCGACGATGGAAATATCCTCGACATCCTCAAAAGACATCAATCCGCTCTTGTCATTGGTCTGTGGATTGACATTGCCTTCATAGTCGGCCGCGCTCGGGCGTGCCCCATCGTTGCCGCCGGTCAGGATCAGCGTTATGGAGCGAGCGGAACCCGTAGCCAGTTCCGCGACCGCGGGGTCGTCCGAAGCAAAATCGTCGACGCGTTGGTTGAGCGTAAGATTCGTACTTGTTCGCGTCCCATAGTCGGCGATCGCATTCAGCACCTCAGGGCCCGTGTCCATACTGCCTCCGGCCAGAATTACGATTGGCAGCGAGCGAGCTTGTGACATGCTGCTTGGATTCTGCTCGAACAACTTAGTCAGCGAATCCGGAGCGCCAAATGGGTTTCGGTGATTTGGATCGGGAGCTATCCCGCTCCAGACCATGGGTAGCGTGTCACCGGCCGCCGAATTGATCTGGACAGAGATGGTGACTAATCGCACCTGGTGACCTTCGGCCGGATCGAGAGAAGGCAATGCAGAGGCGGCCGGCACATTGAGACGCAAGTCTGAATTTGTCTTAGCGCCACCGCCATTGAAGTACCAGGTCTGCTCATCAATATCAAAATGGGCGACGCTATAACCGCCTGGCCCAATAGGACTGCTGATGGGACTGGTGATGTCGCCGATCCAAACCGTGTCTCGATCGCGCAAGGATCCGGCGCTCAAACTGCCCTTCGTTCCGGACAGCATGTTCTGTCCCAAATTGACGGTAATCGTGATGCGCCAGTTGCCGGCCGCACCGGGAAATCGTGACCGAATCAGAATCGATCCGTCCCGCGCACCAGCGCCTGGATCGGCGGTCAGCCATGCCCGGGCGTGCCCGTCGTTGTTCAAGCCACTCGTAACCGTCGGATTGTCGGCGGTGATATCTGAACTGGGGCGCTCATAAGGCCCAGGCGTAACTCCGAGTTGGCGAAAGACACGGCCGACGTAAAGCCGCTTACCACCTTCCTCAAAGAACGCTCGGACCGCGTGCCAGAGAAAATTGTTAAGGTTCATCCCGCCGTCGAACACCAGCGTCTTCCGATCGCCGTACACGCGTTCAAAATCCGCCAGGCTGGTAAGAATGTCGGGTTCCAGATCTATCGGTCCGTATCGGGCCGGGCCCACGAATCCAGTCGTGGTCGTGCTAACGCCTTCGATGGACTTTGAGCGAAAAGATGTCTCCTCAACGTAAACTCCAGGAGCAAGGTATTCAGGCATGACTCCTCCTTATGGCGGCGAAACCGCCGGCGTAATGAACAGCACCGACTCGCCGGATTTTCCTGGCGGCGAAGCCGGTGATGGTCTGGATTTCAAAACAAGTTCGCGGCCGTATTGCAGGGCCACTTCCAGTAAATTTTCGGTGCGGGCTGCATCAGCCCAGACGTTTGCTTCCGGCTGCGACAACATGAATCGCAAATCGGGTAGAGCTTGATTTGCTTGCGCCGTGTCCGGCGGTGATGAAAGAGGCGGAACCGGCTTGTAGAGGGCCTTGACCTGGAGCGGCCAAACCTGCTCAGTGAGCGGCGGGCCAGTGGCCACGGGCGGAGAACTCAGAGGTGATCCCGGCGGCGATCCGAGCGCGAATGCTTTTGGGGACGGATACGGAAAGATCAGCGCGATGCGCCCCAGTTCGTCGGCGATTCCACGCGCCACGAGTTTGCCGTCATCGTAGATTTCCATCGCAGCCCAGGCCGCGGGAGTTCCGTCGACGCCGCTGGTCGGATCCCACAGATCGGCCCGAATCACCGCCATTCCCGCGGGAGCAGTCCTGACCGGCGACGAGTAGAGTGGGATGCTCGACATTGGCGAAGGCGGCGAGGCCACCACCGATCCGTTCCACTTGTAGATTCCCTTGACCGGCAGGCTTTCGGTGAACTGAAATGGTTGGAAGCGACGCTGATCGTCGCTCACTTCGATCACAAAACTCGTCTTCGGCAAAGGCTGATCCCAAAACTCCTGGGAACCGTCCTGGTTCTCGATGTCTCGCATTCCGGCGGCGTGCGGCAGGACATAAACGCCCGTGCGATTAGTCAACGCTGGTAGTCGCGCGGCCGGCCTTCCGACCGGATACGCCCAGACGCTGAGGCCGGCGCCCACCAGGTTGCCGGACATCGTGTCGTGAAAGCGCAACCCCAGGGGCGCGACCATCGTGAGGCGATCAAGTTGAATGAACTGAAGGGTCATCGATCGATCGACCTTCCGGACTTAAATTCTCGGGTCTGCACCGGCGCCGCATCGGTCAGGGCCATGGTCGACGCGATGCCGATCATTCGCGCCACGTAACCGACTGAGAGAGGCGGACTGCTTTTGGTGGTGCTCCAAAGATTGTTCCAGTCCTGTAGCGTGAGCGATTCCAGCAGCACTTCCACCGTCTCGCCCGGCTGAAAGATTTCCGGCTCTGGTCCATAGTGATTCAGCAAACCAGTCGGCAGAATCGGCACGTCTTCAAACATTCGCAGGGCCCAGCCAAGCAGGCGTTGTTGTTTGACCGCGGTCCGCGCCCAGGCACTGGCGATGAAGTGCAGGTCGAGCGGAATTGGCGGGCGATAACGATGGCCATCGGGACCAACCGTCGGCGGCAGATTTCGTCGCGCGCCGTTTACCGCAATCCGATAGAGATATAGCGAAACGCCTTCTTCCATTGGAGATTGGAAATTGCTCAACTGGTAAAGCTCAAACTGGGCCGCGGCAAACTCAGGCTTTGGACAAGCATCCGCAAGCAGCCCCAACATGGCTTGTCCGGTCGCCGCAATGGCCTGGAAACTCGCCAACCTTTTCGTTCCTCCACGAGGGGGACCACTTCACTCGTGCTCACGCGGCTCTGGCGTCATCTCGTCCGGTCAATCTCTTGAGCCAACCCCTGACCCGCGACTTGAACCCGGGACGAATATCTCGGCCGCTAACGTATTCCTGGATAAAGTCAGTGGCGTCGTTCAATGTTCTCAAGTAACGCCGTGCGCCACTCGGCACATGAGTAATCTGGCCGTGCCATGTGACTTGATTGGTTTCGCCGTCATGGTCAAGCCAAAGCTTGACGATGAATGAATGCACTGTGGACTCTGTTAAGTCCATTCTCTCGGCCGATTCACCACGGAATTCTTAGGACGAAGCTGACTCACTAAGCAATCACGTTGGAGTCTATAGCAGATGGCGCGCCGACGAAGCGTCTGGCGCGCGTCTGTGGCAGCGTCCGATAGGACTTAAACTAACTCCGGCGGGTCTTAACAGGAGAGCGACGTGGGTTATTCTTTGCGGAAGTTCACCGGCAGAACTAGAGCTAGTCTTTCTCAGGTTGGCGCACGCCTTCAACTGCTTTTATGTCTCTCTGAATGCGCCGCTGCACCGCGGAAAGAATTGTCTGGAGTTGCTTCAATCGGTCGACAATGTCAGACGAAACCGGCTTTTGCGATGGTAACAGCTCGCTTTCGGAGAGCTCGTTTGGACTAAACTGATCGTATCTTATGCGCTCGTACAGAGTGACGGTGCGTCTTTCCGGGCTGACTCCCAACTCTTGTTTGAGCGCCGACACACAACGCTCATATTGACGCAGGGCAGAGGTGCGGTCTCCCGCGAGATAGTGCAGGCGCATTAACTGCCGGTGAGTGCGCTCGCGTGCTGGATCGTATCTCAGGATCATCGCGCCATAACCGTACGCAACATCGTACTGGTGATGCTGTTCCGCATAACCGATCAGCTTGTCGAGCATCAGCAGGTACATGTTCTGAAAGCGCTCTCGCTCGAAGAGGATCCAATCCTGATACCAGCCGGCCAGCAAGTCACCCTGATAAATCCCAACCGCGTGCTTCAAGGCCTGAGCTGTTGACGAATCAAGCCGGGCTCCGGTCATCCCTTCCGCTCCCGCAAAGGCTCGCTCAAACTCGCTCACATCGGACCATAGATCGCTGTGTGGGTTGAGCCGCAGCCAATCGTGTTCGACCAGCAAGACAGGCGAATTGTCGGAGCGGGTTGAATCGAGCATCGCATGCAAATGCCAAACGGCCTGGCGCAAATATTTTTTTGACTTGTCTGTCGAAGAATCGCCCCAGAGCAAAGCCGCCAGCGCCTCTCGCGAATGGTGCCGGTTACAGTGGATCAGGAGATAGCTAAGCAACTCCTGATCTTTGCTTGCGTCAAGACCTTTCAGCGCATGATTATCCAGGTGGGCCGTGAACTTCCCGAAGAGTTGAAACTGTAGTGTAGACATTTCGAGGACACTTTCTGCGAGGGGAGCATCAAGAGCCTATTCAAAGTCAGCTTAATGGGTTCGGCGCTTAGAAAAGCTCTGAGAAAATATTCCGATTAGCCGATTTAGTCAATGGATTTTTGCTAGACTTTCTAACTCTTTTATTTGTTCGGCCTTTTTTGGCCGGTGACCGGTTCGGGGAAGGCAGGACTAGGCTATGAAAATGCTGTGGAGAAGCGGAAAACTCGGAGAGATTTGGTACCCGCGGCAGGGGTCGAACCTGCGACCTTTCGCTCCGGAGGCGAACGCTCTAATCCACTGAGCTACGCGGGCATGGGGTGAAACGATAGCATAGGGGATGTTTAGAGTACCAACTTCTGTTGGGTTCCGAGCCTGGAGAAAAAGCCCGACTGAAGTCGGTACTCTAAACCTTCATCAGGAGTGTTTGATAATCACGCCTTCAATAATATTGGCGACGTTTTCACAACGATCGATTGCGGCTTCCAGCTTCTCATAGACATCTTTCCACTTAATCACCGTGAGCGGGTCACGAGTTTCGTGGAACAGCGCGCCGACGGCGCGTTGATAAATATCGTCGCCTTCGTGTTCCAGGCGATGCAGCTCAACCAATCGTTCGGTCACGCCTTTGGGTTTTTGCAGCATGGATACTACTTCATGCAGTTGCAGGGCCATGCGTTGGATCAGGACGGCCAGCTGCTTCGCTGGTTCGGTCGTTTCGTGAATGTCGTACATTACGATGGCCCGCGCCGCGCCATCGATCAGATCGACGACGTCGTCCAGGGCCTTGGACATCATGTAAATGTCTTCGCGGTCGAAGGGCGTGATAAATGATTGATTCAGACGCGTCGCGACGTTGTGCGTTAGGTCGTCGCAGGCATGCTCGATGCCCTTGATGCGCTGCACGTATTGCTGGTAGTCACCGTCTGGTTGCGAAAGCATCTCGACCAGAGTGGTGGCGGCATCATTGATGTACGAAGTCATTTGCGCGAAGAGCGAAAAATACTGTTCTTCACGCGGTAGCAGCTTGGCAAACATGTGCGGACTCCTGCGATTTTCCCCTTGAATTCTCGACAGCCGGACTTGACCTGAGAGAGGCAATATTATCGGATGACCTGTGATATGTCTACGCTTTGTATTTCTTATTTCCTCTCCCCGAGGAAGAAGGGAGTCCGACCGAACTTGCAAATTACTTCATTACTCGTATATCAAGTGTCTGCATGACTGACCGATCAGATTACACACAAGTGGTGGATTTACTGCGCGTAGAGTCCGATGCGATTGCCAAGGCTGCTTCACGTTTGCGAGTGGAAGAGGTCGACCGGGTCATGGCGCTGCTGACGAACTGCAAAGGGAAGATCATTCTGCTTGGCGTGGGCAAGTCCGGGATCATTGCCCAAAAGATTGCGGCCACAATGACCAGCAGCGGTACGGCAGCAGTTAATCTGCACCCTTCGGACGCTTTGCACGGCGGCCTGGGCATGGTCACCGCGGACGATGTGGTGCTGATGTTGAGTAACAGCGGCGAGACCGACGAGCTATTGCAACTATTGCCGTATCTCAAACGTCGCGAGGTCCCTTTGGTTGCGATTGTCGGCAATTTGAAATCAACCATTGCGCAGCGCGCAGACGCAGTTCTCGATGCTTCAGTTGATCAGGAAGCTTGTCCGCTCAACCTGGCGCCGACCACCAGCACTACCGTGGCCCTGGCTATCGGTGACGCCCTGGCAATGGCGCTGATGAGCGCGAAGGGACTTACGGAAGACGATTTTGCGCACAATCATCCGGCAGGACAGTTGGGGAAGCGCCTCACGCTACGGGTCGCGGATTTGATGCATAGCGGTTCACAGAATCCGACGATCGCAGGTGACGCGGCCTGGATGGAGATCATTACGACGATCACGCATTTCGGTTTGGGCGCAGTGAACGTTATCGACGGCGAAGGGCATCTGGCGGGCATCATCACGGATGGTGATTTACGACGTTCGCTACAGCGACTCAGCAGTAGTGACCTCTCGTTCGCGAACATCAAGTGTGACAATTTGATGACGCGTCACCCAATCGTTGCTTTTCCGGAAATGCTGGCCTTTGATGCGTTACGTTTGATGGAAGATCGGCCTTCGCAAATCAATGTGCTGCCGGTCGTCGATGGAGACGGATTATGTGTGGGGCTCATTCGTTTGCATGACATCGTGCGCAGCGGGCTGTGAGCAGAGCTTTAACGCAAAGGGCGCAAAGGAAGACGCAAAGGTACGCGAAGGAAAAACCCTTTGCGGTACTTTGCGCAAAGCTTTGCGACCTTTGCGTTTTAAATAACGTCGCGGAACACTGAAGTGATGGAGTTTACTAATGAATCGTAAAGTATTGACCCTTATCATTCTCTTTGTCTCATACAGTGTGGCGGCCCAGGAGTCCAACGCCACTCGCGGCCGCCGCGTTGCCAATGCTCCGGCAGCGGAAGCGACGGTAACCGTCAACGAGCAGTTTCTGAATTCTTTTCTCACCGCCATTTTCGACAACCTGCAAGAGCCTGCGATGCCTTTGACTATCGGCGGCGGGGCACCCAACGCGCAGTGTGCCAGCGAGATCCGTCTGAAGCGCGAAGTTGCCGGCGTCCGCACCGCGGTCCATTTCAACAATGGCCGCATCACTGGTCCATTGGCTTTTGCCGGCGCATACAATCAAACCTATCTGGGGTGCATAGAGTTTTCCGGCTGGGCTGATGCAGAGGTCAATCTCGAATTCAACAGCGAGCGCCACGCCCTGGCAGCTCGCTTTCACTTGCGCGAAATCCACCTTAACGACGTGCCGGCCATCGCGAATGGACCTTTGCTAAACCTGGTCCAGACGGCAATCGACCGGCGTTACAATCCCGTGGATCTTTTTACCCTCGATCAACTGTCGACCAGCGTTAATATTCAACCGGCGAAGGGCGCGTTGAAATTGCGGGCCAGGGAAATCCGGCCGGAAATAACTCCGTCGGCGTTGACGTTGCATATAACGTATGAATTCGTGAAAGGCTAGCAGATGTCCGACAAGCTTTAGCTTGTCGCTTCCACCTTGTGCACTCGACACGACAAACTGAAGTTTGTCGGACACTCCGCCGTTCTGATAGAATCCGCCTTCTTCAAACCACCAGCCTGAAAATTTCGGGAGGCTCCAACGTGCGAAAGACAAACTTTGCATTTGCCACTCTGCTGATTATTACCGCTACTGCGGCGGTAGGATTCGGACAAACTCCTGACGGCTCACGCTACCTGATGCCGCCGAAAGAGATCGTCGACGCATTCGACGCGCCAACTTTGCCGCAAGCCATCCTGAGCCCTTCGAAGCAAGTGATGGCGCTGACCTGGCGCAAGGCCCAGCCGACAATCGCCGAACTCTCGCAGCCGATGCTGCGGCTCGCCGGGGCGCGCGTCAATCCGCGCAACAACGGCCCACATCGCGCCACCGAAATCTATGCGATCACGATCAAGAAGATCGCGGATGGCAGCGAAGTTAAGGTAATGCTGCCACCGCAGGCGAACCTGCTCAACGTGCGCTTCTCGCCCGATGGCTCTCACCTTTCGTTTCAGAACCGCAAAGACGATCGGATCGAGTTGTGGGTAGCCGACGTGGCGACCGGCCGAGCGAAGCTGCTAAGTGGGACCGATCGACTGAACGCTACTATCGGCGATCCCTGCGACTGGCTGCATGACAATGCGACTTTGATTTGTGAGCTGGTGCCCGCTGGCCGCGGTCCGGCGCCGCAAGAGGCAACTGTGCCGACGGGGCCGAATGTTCAGGAGAGCAGCGGCAAGGCCGCGCCGGCCGCGACCTATGAAGACATGATCAAGACGGCGCACGATGAATCTCTGTTCGAATATTATTTCACCAGCCAACTCGCGGCGATTAATATCGCCTCGGGGGGCAAGACACTCATCGGCCGCCCGGCAATCTTTGACAGCGTTACACCCTCGCCCAGTGGCGAATATCTCCTGGTCGCCAAAATCAAGCGCCCGTTCTCGCACTTGATTCCGATGAACGGATTTCCGGAAGACGTTGAGATCTGGAGTCGTCGCGGGGAAGTCGCGCGCAAGATCGCCGATGTACCTTCGCGCGAAGGTGTGTCGCTTAGGGGAGTCCAGGTCGGTCCGCGCGGATATCGCTGGCGGCCGGACCAACCGGCCACGGCGATGTGGACTGAAGCCCTCGACGGCGGCGATCAGAAGAACAAAGTTCCCTTCCGCGACAAGGTGGTCGCGTTCGCCGCGCCATTCAGCGGCGCGCCGGCTGAGGTCGCTAAAACGGAATGGCGTTACAGCGGCATGTCGTTTACCGAAAAGGGAATTGCGCTCTTGAGCGAATCCGACCGCACAACGCGACGCACGCGCACCTGGATCCTTGAGCCAGGCGCTGAGCCGCGCAAACTGTGGGACCGTCGCCAGGACGCTGCTTATGAAAATCCGGGCAGTCCGGTCATGCGCCGAGATAGTGGCGCGGGGGGCTTTGGTGGCGGAGGCGGTGGGACCGTGATCATGCAGACCGGAGACTCCATCTACCTCACCGGGCAGGGTTCGTCTCCGGAAGGTGATCGCCCATTTATTGATCGCCTGAACTTGAAGACGCTCGCAACTGAGCGTTTGTTCCGCAGTGACGCGAAGGCCTACGAAACAATCGTCGCGCCACTGAGTGATGACGCGAAGACACTGCTCACGCGCTACGAGACGCCTGTCGATCCGCCGAATTACTACATTCGCGATCTCGGCGGTAATTCGAAGCGCGCGGTAACCGAATTCAAGGATCCGCAGCCACAATTGCGCGGCGCCACTCATCAGTTCATTACCTACCAGCGCAAGGACGGAGTAAAACTATCAGGAACGTTGTATCTTCCGCCCGGCTACAAACCAGGCCAGCGGTTGCCGGTGGTTATGTGGGCTTACCCACGTGAATTCGGCGACCCTGATTCGGCCAGTCAGATTACCGGCTCGCCCAATCGCTTCACGATCGTCAGCGGTTACTCGCATCTATTCCTGCTGCTGAGTGGTTATGCGGTGCTTGATAATCCGACGATGCCGATAGTGGGCCCGGGCGAAACGGCCAACGATCATTACGTCGAGCAACTAGTGGCCAGCGCCGAAGCGGCGATCGACAAAGTGGTTGAGATGGGTGTGGGTGATCGCGAACGGATCGGCGTCGGCGGTCACAGCTACGGAGCGTTCATGACCGCGAACCTGCTGGCCCACTCGCGTTTGTTCCGGGCCGGCTTTTCTGAGAGCGGCGCTTACAATCGTTCGCTGACGCCGTTTGGTTTTCAGAGCGAGCTGCGAACTTTCTGGGAAGTGCCCGATCTCTACGCGAAGATGTCGCCGTTCTGGTACGCCCAGAACGTCAAGGATCCGATCCTGCTGATGCATGGCGAAGCGGATGACAACTCGGGAACTTTTCCGATCCAGTCAGAGCGCTTCTATATGGCGCTCAAGGGCCAGGGCGCGACCGTTCGTTACGTGACGCTGCCGTTTGAAGCACACGGCTATGCCGGTCGCGAAACGTTGCTGCACATCCTGGCGGAACGGATTAACTGGTTCGATAAGTATGTGAAGAACGCGCCGCCGCGGACGAAGCAAGAGACGGCGGCGAATTGAAATGTGGAGTGCGCCGGCAGAGCGAAGCGGCGACGGCGCTTTGGATTTTCGATTGCGAGTTTGATCAAAAGCGGTGTCGCCGCTCCGCTCTGCCACCGCACTCCAAACGTTTTGGCTAAGTCCGGCTGTGCGGCGTGTTCACACTGCTCAATCTCGTCCGCATTCGCTGTTGCCACTTGCTCCGCGCGCCTTCAACTTCCTCGATCTGGGCCATCACCTCGTTGAGCGTCTCGCCGCCCAACTGCCTCATCTTCAAGTAAAGCAGCGCCGTCACAATCGACATCAGGGGCATGACGAAGATGGTCGTCAACGATGAAAACTGGGCAGTCACTTTGATTCGGGGGGTGACGTTCACGCCGTGTGAGAGGCCCATTAGACGAGCGATGATCAGATTAGCAATCGACGGCATCATTAACTGTATCAGGGACGAGATGATGATTATGCGCCACGAACGCGAGGCCAACGCGCGGGCTCGCTTCAGCGCCGCCTTTCCAGTCAGTCCTTCCATCAAGACCACCGGCGACCAAAGCATATAACGGATCGTCATCACAAAGCCGGGCACGACGAATAGTATCCAACCCACGATGATGCGAATGAAGATACGCACACCGGTACGCCAGAATTGCGGCCAGCGCCGGCGCAACACGTCGAACGCGACGCGCAGTTCCACCGGCTTGAGCGGCGCAACGGCCAGTTGCGTCACGATGATTGCCGTGACGCTGGAGATGATCCAGGCCGCGAAAAGAGTTGCCGGAATCTGCAACAAGGAAATCACACCCGCAGTGATGCCGAACACCAGTTTGCCAAGGCGCGGCTGAGCCAGTTCCAGCACAATCATCATCAGCGTAAGTGCAATGACGGGAATGTGCGCGATGAGCGAGAGACGGAAGAATTTGGGAAAATATTCGCTGTAGAGAGCCAGCGCGCGCCGGTAAAGCGTCCCCAAGCCATCGGCGTTTGCCCGCATCGCATTCGCAAAGGCGATTGCGGTTTGTGGCCGCGCGGCGGGATCTTTTTCCAGCGCGGACATGATCAAACGCGACACTCGCTTTGGCAGCTTCCCGTTGTGTTCCCGTAATGGTTTCGGCTGACTTTCGTTATGCGCGCGAATGACTGTGGTTGTTTGTCCGGTGAATGGCGGACTTCCGGAAAGCATCTGATAGGCAATGATTCCCAGGCTATAAATATCCGAGCGCGCGTCCAGGCTTTCACCGCGACATTGTTCCGGCGACATGTACAACGGCGTTCCCAGAATTGCACCGACCCGGGTCAAACCCGAGGTCGCCGCCGTCGAGCCCGCATCAGTAATTCGAGGTCCCGCTTCCCCGGCCATCGCGGTGAGTTGTGCGGCTCCGCCAAGCATGCGCGTCTGGTCGCCATTGTAGACTGCCTGGGTCGCGCGAGCATCGTGTTGGGCCAAACGGGTCGACCGGCCGTCGTCTTCGATGAAGCGCGTTGCGTTTGCGTCCTCTGCAAACTCCGCCGCCGGCCGAATCAAGGTTTCGGATTCCAGATTACTTGGAGAGGCGAGCGCTGCGCGGGTCATTTCCAACTCTGCAGCGCCGGCGGCAGCCGTTGCCGCCAGCGGTGACTGAGACAGGTGAATGGTGGGCGTTTCATCGACGGTCTGTGCCACGGGCGCTAGTTCCGGCGCGGCGGCATTGGCTACGTCACCAAGTTTGGCGATCCCAAAGTCGAGCACCTTCACCCGATAACCGCCGAGGCCGTTTGGTTCGAGCCAGATGTTGTCGGGCTTCAAATCCCGGTGCACGACGCCCTGCTGATGTGCTTCGTGCACCGCTGAACAAACCTGTTCGAGAATATCTACTACCCAGTAGAGCGGCAGCCGCTCCTCTTCAGCCAGCACGTCGCTGAGCGTGCAACCGTCAAGGTATTCCATGACCAGATAGGCCACGCTCTCTTTGCCCACCCGCGCAAAGCCAAAGTCGGTGACATCAACTACGTTCGGATGCCTGAGGCGGCCCGCGGCCCGCGCTTCGCGCTTGAAGCGTTCGACAAACTCTTCGTTGCGCATGAACTGTGGGGTGATTAGTTTGAGCGCGACGTAACGTTCGGTGCCCAGATGCGTGGCCAGATAGACTGCGCCCATGCCGCCCTGGCCGAGCAGACGCTCGAGCCGGTACTTTTCATCAAGAGTTTGACCGAGGTAACGGTCGCGGCTTTCCATTCTGTGTACGCGGCTGAGCGTGCTGCGCACGCTGGCGGACAAGGATGTCCGCGCTCCTTAATCGATCCTTAATCAATCCCAACGGGCTTCGTGCCAGTTTCTCTTGCGTAACTTTTCATCAGTCCAGAATTTCTTAAACAGTTCTACCTGCGATCCCTCTTCAGTTTCCGTGGGCAATAACACGGTCACGACGTCGTAACGATAAGGCGCGCTCATCAAACCGAGCATGCGGCGATAGCTGCGTGCCGCTCGCGCAATCTGCCTGCGCTTGCGCAGGTCGACATTGGCCTGTGGTGCGGCAAATTCATCCGAGGCGCGTGTCTTCACTTCGATGAAACAGAGAGTCGGCCCATCGTAAGCCACCACGTCAATTTCAGCGTTGACCAGGGCGTCCCGCCGATCGCGCCCGATCGGCACGCTGAAGTTTGCCGCTACGATTCGATATCCGGCGCGCTCGAGATGTTCGATGCCCAGCGCTTCACCGCGACGGCCCAACTTAAAATGCGGGGCCGGCGCGGCCGCGTCCTGTCCGGATTCGCGCGTGAAAAGCAGTCGCAAGTTCTGACTCTATTCCGCGGCGGCGGTTTCTTTTCGCGTGGTCTTTTTCGGAGCGGTCTCTACCGCCGCGATCGGCTTTGCCGCGCTCTTACTTCGTTTAGGCCGCCGACGCCCAAAAGTCCCGCGATGGATCTTGCCGCGCCGTGAACGCTGATCACCTTTGCCCATAAACGTTGCTCCTTACCTTTTGGGTTAACTAAGTCCTGGGACGTTCCTCGCCTCGAAGAGGCGAAATGTCTGTAGCCCCGATCGACGTTTATTGCCCGCTCCGTAGGAGCGGAACGTTTCATTGGTTGCGCTCATACGGAGCGCGCGAACAAGTCACCAGCCGGTGCTATTAACATTTGGCTCCTTCGGAGCCGGAGAACTCAATCACAGACTGAAGTCTGTGCCACGCTATTTTTTCATCAACTCAAGCACGGCCGAAGTCATGGCCTTGATGCCATTGCGCAGAGTTGGTTCCGGCAGCGGTTCGAACAGACTCGAGTGCAACGAAGCCAGAGGCTTGCCGGATTTTCTGGCGGCTTCGACTCTCGACGGTTCCACCGCGCCCAACCAGAACATGAAAGCCGGTATCTTGTGATCGAGACTGAAATAGCCAAAGTCTTCACTTACCATTAGCGGCAGGGCCTTAACCACGTTGTCCTTTCCAAGCGTCCTGGCGATCGCCCCAGCGATTCGCTCGCTTAGCTCCGGGTCGTTGTAAGTCGCGGGCGAGTTCTCGCTTTCGATCACCTTGAGGACGGGCGCGCGATCTTCCGGAACTCCGGCGGCGATGGCCAGTCCCTTCGCGATGCGTTCAATCGAAGCCAGAATCTGCTGGCGAACTTCTTCCTTGTACGTGCGAATTGTGATTTGCAGCGTCACCTCGTCGGGAATGATATTTCGTTTCGTTCCGCCATGAATCGAGCCGACCGTGATCACCGCCGGGTCGAGGGCGGACTTTTCGCGACTGACGATGGTTTGCAGCGCCAGGATTATTTGCGAGGCAAGCACCACGGGATCCTTCGTCGCCTCTGGTCGGGCGCCGTGGCCGCCCAAACCACGAATCACAAGATCCACGGAAGTCGCACTGGCCATCGCATAACCGGGGAAGTAAGTGATTTTGCCGGCTTCAACGTCCGCGCTGTCATGCAGCGCCAGCGCAAAGTCCGGCTTGGGAAAACGCGTATACAAACCGTCGGCGAGCATCGCGCGGGCGCCGTTCACAGTCTCTTCCGCAGGCTGTCCGATCATCACCAGCGTACCGTGCCATTGATCCTTCAGCGCCGCGAGCATCTTCGCTGTACCCAGAAAAGACGTGATGTGAATATCGTGACCACAGGCATGCATCACGCTGACTTCCTTTCCGGCATCGTCTTTGGATTTCACCACGCTGGCGTAGGGCAGACCGGTCTTCTCTTCGACCGGCAACGCGTCGAGTTCCGTGCGCACCAGGACCGTCGGGCCTTCACCGTTCTTCATCACCGCCACCACGCCGTAACTGGTCCACTCCGGCTGAGCATACTTGCCGACGCGTTCCGTTACTGTGTAGCCGAGGCCACGCAACTGCGTCGCCAGGAAGGCCGCGGTTTTTTCTTCGTGATGTGAAAGTTCGGGCGCCGCGTGCAGCATCTTGTACGTTGTGACGAGCTGCGCCATATCGCGATCCAGCAGACTGTCGATTGACTGTTGAGCTATCGCCGGTGTGGCGACGAGAATGACGCAAAGGAGAGCCAGATAAGTCAGTTTCTTCATTGATGTTCCTGGGTTGAAGTGGTGAACTGTGTGAGCAAGATACTCCACTCGTCATTCCCCGACAAGTGGGGTCAGTACCACCTGCGTCAGCGGGTGGGCCTATTGGTCAATCCCAGCATTGAGTCCTTAACCCGCCTGCTCACGCAGGTGGTACTGACTTCATGCTTACGGGTGCGTTTAGATCCCGGACTACACCGCCGGATAATCGGGCGCAAAAGCCGAGAGTCCAATCCGCGGCGCGGCGAGCATCAAGCCAATAATCGTCTTCGCATCTTCAATCTCGCCATCGGTGATCATTTCTAAAGCGCGTTCGAGCGGTAGACGAACGACTTCGATCAGTTCATCTTCTTCCAGACGCTGCGCCGTGGCGGTGAGATCGGTGGCGAGATACAGCCACATCTTTTCTTCGCAAAAGCCGGGCGAAACAAAAAACTCAGAGAGCTTCTCCATTCTTCCGGCGATCAAACCCAGCTCTTCTTCCAGTTCGCGGGCGGCGCCTGCTTCGGGACTCTCCTTTTCGTTCAAGGTGCCGGCCGGGAGTTCGAGCAGATAACGAACAGCCGGGTGCCGGTACTGACGCACCAAAGCGATCGTGCCATCGTCGAAAGCCGGCAGGATTACCGCGCTGCCTGGATGATGAACGACGTCACGCACGTAGGTCTTGTCGCCTTCGCGCACCGTGTCGACCGTGACCTCAAAGACGCGTCCCGAAAAGACCTTCTTGGAATCCAGAGACTCTGGTGTTGGTGATTCAGCCATGGTTTGTAGCGCAAGTTGTTAACTTGCATTCTTAACTCTCGTAACCATTCCAGTCTAGTGTGCTGAACGTCCGTGAGCAACGATCGAAGGTTGAGTCAAAATCTCCTGTACCGCACCAATCAGATACAGCGAACCAGTAACGCACACCAGGCCATCCGGAGGTGTGACGCTTCTTGCGATTTCGATGGCTTTGCCAACGCCGCCGGCCAGCCGCGTTCTTGTCTTGTCAAAGTTGACAGGCGCCGCTGACATCAATTCGTGGACTGTGGCGGCCCGAGGGTTATCGAGTTTAGTAAGGATAAGTTCCCTGGCTTTTGGGAACAGCGTCGCAGCCATTTCGGTTAGAGCTTTGTCCCGCATCGCCCCGAAGATCATCGTGATTGGTTGGGTGACGAACTCGTCGAGGTAATCGCGCAGCGCCCGCGCGGCTGCGGGATTGTGGGCGCCGTCAAAGAGAATTTGCGGCGGACCTTCCCATAGTTCCAGGCGGCCCGGATGGGTCGCCGTCTCAACCCCGCGAATGATTGCTTCACGACTGATTTCAAAACCGCGTTCGCGCAGAGCTTCAGCCAGTGCAATAGCCGTCGACACGTTTACGATCTGGTGCCGCCCGCGCAAGCCAATGTGGATGTTTGCATACGAGTCGGGAAGAATCTGTTTGATTAATCTTGGTTCGACTCCAGTGCTTTCGCATTGTCGAATAATCGTATCCATCGCTTCTTTACTCTGGGGCGCAACGATCACCGTCACGCCGGGGCGGATGATCGCCGCTTTCTCGGCGGCGATTTCAGCCAGAGTGTTTCCCAGATACTCTTCATGATCCAGCGCGATCGGAGTTATCGCTACGATATCCGCACCCGCGGCAGTGGTTGAATCAAGCCGTCCAC
Organism: Pyrinomonadales bacterium; assembly: GCA_038210455.1. Classification (GTDB taxonomy): domain Bacteria; phylum Acidobacteriota; class Blastocatellia; order Pyrinomonadales; family Pyrinomonadaceae; genus UBA11740. The sequence continues at coordinate 157,619 of JBBQWP010000005.1, forward strand.
CGAGCCCGGTCTCCAGAATCGCCAGTTCAACTTTCGCTTCGCGGAAAGCAAGTAAAGCAATCGCGGTCACGTGTTCGAAAAAGGTCGGCAGGGTTTCGAGGCGACCCGGCTGCACTAATCGTGCTGCAATCTCTTTGACTTGCAGAGTAAGCCTGGCGAAGTCCGCTTCGGAAATTTGCTCGCCGGCGATCTTGATGCGCTCAGCAATTGAAATCAAATGCGGTGAAGTGAAGAGTCCGGTGCGAATGCCCGCGGCGCGGCAGATCGAGTCCAGCGTGACCGCCGTCGAACCTTTGCCGTTGGTGCCGGCAATTTGCACTGCGGGAAATTCTCGCTCTGGATTTCCGAGCGCGCTGAGAAGTGTTTCGGTGTTGCGGAGCCCGAGTTTGATAGTGAGCGTCTCGTGTCCGAGACTCAGTAGATAGGAAAGGGATTGAGCGAAATCCATTCGGAGTCTTCTCGGTTTACGTGCTGTTTATTTTGGTAACGTGATTTGGCTCGCGCCCGATCGACAAATTGAGAAAACAATTTGTGACGTAGGGTTTTCAATCTTCTCCCTCTCCCTTTTGGGAGAGGGTCTGGGTGAGGGCTTAAGGTGACGCCACTTTTTCTCGTCAGGCTATCCTGGGCCACACCAACAAGTCTAATAAAAATACTGCGTCCTAAGCTTCGCACCCTCATCCCCGGCACTTCTCCCAAAGGGAGAAGTGAGATCAGAAGCGGTTCGCTTAGGTAGGTGAAACCTGAAACTTCAGCCCGGAAAGCTGAGCCGTGCTCTCGGTGGTGATGTCGGGATTCATCATGAAGTTCAGCGCCTTGATGATGTACGGGCGCATCTCGCGCCGGTCGACGATCTCGTCGATCATCCCGTGACTCAAAAGAAATTCGGATCTTTGAAAGTCCTTCGGCAGTTTCTGCCGAATCGTCTGTTCAATCACCCGCGGGCCGGCAAAGCCCACCAGCGCCTTCGGCTCCGCGATGATCAAGTCGCCGAGCATGGCAAAACTCGCCGTCACTCCGCCAGTCGTGGGATCGGTGAGCACAGAGATGAAAGGCAGATGCCGCTCTTCGAGCGCCGCCAGTGCTGCCGAGATCTTCGCCATCTGCATCAGCGACAGGGTGCCTTCCTGCATTCGCGCGCCGCCTGACGCGGCCACAATGATCACGGCGCCGCGGTCTTTGATAGCATGCTCGATCAATCGCGTCAGTTTCTCGCCTACCGCCGAGCCCATCGAGCCGCCGATGAAATTCATGTCCATCGCCCCGCCATAGACGCGGTGGCCGCCGACTTTTCCGCGCGCCGTGATCACTGCTTCGGGCAGGCCAGTGGCGCGCTGCGCCTGCGCTATGCGGTTCGTGTAGGGTTTGCTGTCGACAAATTCCAGCGGATCTATTGAAACTACGTCGGAGTCCAACTCTTCGCAGTAACCATCGTCAAAAAGCTTCTCCAGCCGATCGTAAGCTCCGAGGCGAAAATGATAACCGCAGTGGACGCACACCTGCAGCGCCTCCTCCAGCTCCTTCTTGTAAAGGTGTGCTCCGCAGTCTTCGCAGCGCACAAAGACATTCTCAGTCCTGACGACGCGCTCAGAGTCGCGCACCGGCTCGATCTTGCCTTTCTTTTTGCGAAACCAGGGCATATATAGAAATCAGAGATCAGAAGTCAGAGGTCAGCACCTAACTTATCCTTAAGAACTCATAGTTTAGAGTTGATGGGAAAAAGGGTAGCACAAAAAGGGTGTGGGGCAGTAGCCCGACCGTTAAGGAGGGCGTCCTGCCAGAACCGGGAGCGGTAGCGACCGGGTTCGAGTCCGCGAAGCGGACAATCGAAATAGCCCAGCAGTTCACTGCTGGGTAAGCGATGCAAGTAGGAGATTCACAGCCCGTGAAACGGGCGACAGGTACAGAACCGAGAGCGGTAGCGACCGGATGCTACCACTCACCTAAGCAGCATCTGCTGAGCCCGTCGTCGAGGCATCGCGGGTTGAGCTTAGCATCGCCTCGCTACCGCTCGGGGTTCTGTACCCTTCAGCCGTCCGCTTCACGGACTTGTTTGTGGAATGGGAGACTCGATCCCAGCGATGAATCGCTGGGCTATTTTCCGTCGTCCGCTGGGCGGACTCAGTTTGTCAGATAGAACTGAACTGCACTGTCCCTAAAACTCGACCCCTTTTTGCGCCCGAATCCCCGCTTGAAACGGATGCTTCACTTCAGTCATCTCGGTGACGAGGTCGGCAGCTTCGATCAGTTCTGGAGGGGCATCGCGGCCGGTGACGACGATGTGAATTGAGGGTTGCCGTTCGCGGGTGGCGCGGATTTCTTCGAGGACTTCCGCGACTGGCAGCATGTCGTAACTCAGCACGTAAACCAGTTCGTCAAAGACGAGCATGTCATAATCACCGCTGCGAAGTTTTTCACGGCAGAGTTCCCACGTCGCGCGTGCGGTTTGGCGATCCTGCTCGGGGTCTTTGGTGTCCCAGGTGAAGCCGTCGCCCATCGTGTGGACTTCGATGCCCAGCTTTTCGGCAGAGACGTGTTCGCCATAGCGGTCGTCGCGGGACTTCATGAACTGAATCATGCAGCAGTTGAGGCCCTGACCGGCGGCGCGCATCATCAGGCCCAGCGCACACGTCGTCTTGCCCTTGCCGTTACCGGTGTGAACCATGAGGAGGCCGCGCGTTTGCTCCTGGTAATCTTCGCGACGCCACTTGTATTTTTTTTCTTTGGTCGACATGTTAGATAAAGGGTTTTAAAACGCTGAGGACGCAGAGGTTTCGCAGAGGGACGCAGAGGAAAACTCTTTGCGTTACTTTGCGAAGGCCTTTGCGTCCTTTGCGTTTAGTGATCGCTTGTCGATGGAGCCCTCCCTGACAGTCGGGCTACTGCCCCGTGTCGCCGAGGTCGCAGTTAGGCGGGCAGTAGCCCGCCCTAAACTAATCGCTGCTGATGAGAGGGTCCTCTGTCATGTCCTTCGAACCATTAGCGCGCTCGACAGCGTCGCGCAGCAGCGGGACGATCTGCCGTTCGATCTCGTCCCAGTCGCCTCTCAGCGTGCAGCCGGCGGCGTTGCGATGGCCGCCGCCGCCAAACTGCTCGGCGATTTTTGCGACGTTGACGTCGCCTTTCGAGCGCAGGCTGGTGCGATAGACACCGGGCGCGGATTCTTTGAACAGCGCAGTTGCTTCGACGTCGCCCACCGCCAGGGGATAATTGACGAAACCGTCTGCGTCCTCGTCGGAAGCCGTGGTGCGCTCCTGCATTTCCAGAGTCTGCCGCATCCAGGCGACGTGGCCTGTCTCGTCCCGCCGGGCAGTGGCCAGCACCTGGCTCAGCAGTTCGATCTTGGCCCAGTGATAACTGCCGAAGATCGCTTCCGCACTCTTCGCCGGCTTGACGCCGATGCGCACGAGTTCAGAGGCAATCTTGAAAGTCCGCTCAGTCGTGTTCGAATAATGAAACGAGCCCGTGTCGGTCAAGAGCGCGGTATAGACGCATTCAGCGATCTCTTTCGTCACCCGGACGCCGGTAGCTTTGCAGAGGTTATAGACCATCTCGCCGACGGCCGACGCGGTCGAGTCGATCCAATTGACGGTGCCGAAAAGTTCGGTCGTCGAATGATGGTCGATGTTGACGACGAACTGTTTTTCCAGGTCGACCAAGCCGGGACGGTCAACGTCTGAGCATTCGATTACGAACACACCGTCGTAAGCGCGGTCCACCGCGGGCGTCACCCGGATGGTGTCGGCGCCAGGAAGTTTTTGGTACGAATGCGGTGCCGGATCGCGCATGATGACTTCGACGTCTTTGTCGAGCGCGCGCAGGAGCCAGAAGAGACCCAGTGAGGAACCGAGACTGTCGCCGTCGGGGCGAACGTGGGAAGTGATCGCGAAGCGATCCTTGTTTTCAATAAGTTCAACTACTTGACTAAGCATTAGCAGATTGCGGATTGCGAATTGCGGATTTCGGATTGAAAAGCGAAATTCAATTCGCAATTCGAAATCCCAAATTCTCATCCTTCATCCTTTGTCCTTTCACTAACGGGTTCGATCTTTTCGAGAATGGCACTGACGCGTTCCGCTTTCTCTTCCACCGTGTCGCGGACAAAGTGGAGCGCTGGCGTGTGCCGCAAATTCAGCGCAAAGCCGAGTTGCTTTCGGACGTACGGCGCCGCGTGTTGCAGCGCGCGCAGGGCCGCCAGATGCTCTTTCTCGTCGCCGGAGACCGTAACGTAAACGCTGGCGTCGCGAAGGTCGTCGGCCACGCGAACTTCGGTCACCGTGACCAGAGTCAGGCGCGGGTCTTCCAATTCGTAACCCACGATTTGCGCAATCTCTTCGCGCAAAGTTTCAGCGATGCGCTCTGGACGATGCATGACAAAACAGTGAGCAGGTGGCAGTGAGCAGTGAGCAGAAATCCTGCCGCCTGCTCCTACATCCTTTCCTAAAGCTCTGTCGCGGCCACCTTCTCGATCACGTAAGCCTCGATCTGATCGCCAACTTTAATATCGTTGAAGTTTTCCAGCCCGATGCCGCATTCAAAGCCTTCGCGCACTTCCGAGGCGTCGTCCTTAAAGCGACGCAGGGAAATGATGTTGCCTTCCCACGAAACCACGCTGTCGCGAATCAAACGGGCGCGCGCGTTGCGCTTCATGATGCCATCGATGACCATGCAGCCGGCGACGACCCCAATCTTGGGCACGCGGAAAATTTCGCGGACGGCGGCCTTGCCCAGGATTTTCTCACGTTCGATTTTGTCGAGCATGCCGATCATCGCGGCCTTTATTTCCTCTTCGACCTTGTAGATGATCGAGTGCAGCCGGATGTCCACGCTTTCCTGTTTCGCCAGATCGCCGGTGCGCGATTCGGGCCGCACGTTAAAGCCGATGATGACGACGGCGGTTGATGCGGATCCAGCTTGAGTTGCCGAAGCCAGCAGCACGTCGGATTCGGTGATCGCGCCGACTCCTGAGCGCACAACTTTCACTTTCACGCGTTCGCTGGACATTTTTTGCAGCGTCGACTTGAGTACTTCGACTGAGCCCTGCACGTCGGCCTTCAGCACTACGAGCAGTTCCTTAACTTCGGTTTCGCCGAGCGCTTCGATGCCGCGCTTGGTGCTCTTGATCAGCGTGCGTTGCCGTTCGGCGGCTTGCCGGTGACCGGATATCTGCTGAGCCCGGGTGACGTCCGCCACCACCTGGAAACTTTCGCCGGCCTGCGGCACGCCCTGTAATCCCAGTACTTCAACCGGAGTCGCGGGACCTGCTTCGGTTACCGCTTCGCCGCGGTCATTGAACATCGCGCGCACCTTGCCGAAGATCTGGCCGACGATAAACGGATCGCCGACGTGCAGAGTGCCTTGTTGGACCAGCGCAGTGGCGACCGAACCACGACCGCGATCCAACTTTGCTTCCAGCACTACACCGGATGCCAGACGCGTCGTCGAGGCGCGCAGATTCAGAATGTCGGAAGTCAGCAGAATAGTCTCGAGCAGATGATCGATGTTCTCCTGTTTCTTGGCAGAGACCAGGACCATCTCGGTCTCGCCGCCCCACTCAACCGCGTTAAGGCCTTGCTGAGAGAGTTCCTGCCGGACCCGGTCGGGGTTCGCGTCGGGCTTGTCGATTTTATTAATCGCGACGATGATGGGCACGCCGGCCGCGCGCGAGTGCTCGATGGCTTCAATTGTTTGCGGCATGACGCCGTCATCGGCAGCGACTACCAGCACGACTACGTCGGTCGCTTTTGCGCCACGGGCACGCATCAGCGTAAACGCTTCGTGGCCGGGCGTGTCGAGGAATACCACGCGTCTTTTTTCAGCCGGGTTGTCGGGGTTGGGAACCTGCACGCTGTAGGCGCCGATGTGCTGAGTAATGCCGCCGGCTTCACCGCCGGCCACGTTCGTGGTGCGAATCGCGTCGAGCAGCGAAGTCTTGCCGTGATCGACGTGGCCCATGACGGTGACGACGGGTGCCCGCGGTACTTCGACATCGTCGGCATCGGTGGCGATCAGTTCTTCAAATTCCTCTTCGGCGATCATCTCTTCGAAAGGTACGAAGCTGACTTCGTAACCAAATCGCTGGCCGAGTTCGACCGCCACTTCGTCTTCCAGCGCCTGGTTGATGGTTGCGAACACTCCACGCTGCAGCAGCAGGGCCACAATGTCCTTGGGTTTGATGCCCAGCTTCTCGGCCAGCTCTTTCACCGTCGAGCCCTCGACCAAACGCACCAGCTTTAATTCTCCTTCGCCTCCGCTACTATCCATGCGGCCGGCGATACGCTGTTCCAGCGTGAGCGCCTGCGGCGGCGGAATGACATCCCGATCGAACCTGCCGCCCTTTCCTTCACCCGGTCGCTTGCCGCCGCGCGTCGAACCGCGTCGTGATCGGCGCCGGCCTGCGTCGGGTGGCGGAATGTAGGTTGTCTGCGGCGTGGCGGTCTCACCGGGTGTGCCGGCGTACTCAACTCGTCCGCGCGGCGATCGCTCGCGGCCACGCTCGCGCACGGCTGTGGCTGGGGCAGCGGGCACAGCGGCCGGCGGCGGTGCTGGGGCGCGCTCTCCGTGGCGGATGCCGGCATTCAGAGCGGCTGCGGTCGGGCGCAACACGCGCACCTGACGCGAAGGAGGCAAGGGCACCGGCGCCTGGGTTACCGGTGTCGCGGCAACGGGCTCACCGTTCGAAACTTCCAGAGCAGATTCAGGCTCAAACATTTCGGGAGCGGCAGTGACAACCTCGGGCTCGGCCGGCTTTTCAGCGCGCAGGGCCGGTGACAGTTTGCGAACTAGCCGGACCGGTGGAGCCTGAGTAATCGTCGCCGGTGCTTCGACTTCGAAAGTCTCGGGCGGAGCGGCCTCGATCGGGGCTTCGACCGGCTCGCTCTCTGGTGGTGGCGCTTCTTCAACGACCGGACGCGCAGCCTTCTTAACGATCTTGATAGTTCGTTTTACGGCAGCGTCTTTTTTGGGGAAGTACTTGTCGCGAATTTTTTCGGCTAGCTCTTTTGAGATCGAGTTTGAAGGCACACTGACATCGACACCTTCGCGCCGCACCTCTTCAATCAAGCGCTTGGTGTCGATTTTTAGATCTTTGGCGAGATCGTAGATGCGAACTTTGGAAGTGACTGCTGACATGCGCTCCTTGCTGCTCTGCGAAAAGTGACTGCCTTCGTCCACCTTCCGCAGGAGCACTTTAAGAGCGCCCTGCTAGAGCAGGTGTCGGAGGCGAGGCGCGCGTACCCATGCACGCACGCTACTATTGTTTGGCCGCGTCATCGGAAGCATCTCATTGCTTCTCGTCCTTCAAGCTCTCGTCCGCAGCGGCCTGGTCGTCGGATGACGATTCGAGAGCGGAACTTGTTTCGGATGCCGGGGACTCGCCGACGCGTTCGTCACTGTCCACTGATGCGGCAACTTCTTTTTCATCGGCGGCTTCAAGATCCGTTGGATCGGTTGACGATTCAGAATCGCCGGCGGCAACTTCTGCGACTGCTTCGGCGGAAGTGGCGTCTGCTTCGTCCTCCGCGGGCGCCGCGGCTTCTGACGCGCCTTCTGATTCGTCTGCGGCAGTCGCCGCTTGCAGGCTGCGTTCGCGAATCTCGATTACTGAGCGCGCAGCAGCCAGGATTTTCTCAGCTTCATCGAGACTGACATCGAGAAACTCGACCAGATCATCGACGCTGGTGTTGACCAGCCCGTCAATGTCCGTCACACCGTGTTCACCGAGCGTTTCGGCCTGTGGCGCCGTGACCACCTGGATTGCGGCCAAAGGCACTGGCGCTCCTGAGGCAATCATGGCGCCCATCTGCTCGGCAACTTCCTTCTTCAATTCTTCTTCACTGCGAATGTCGATGTTCCAACCCACCAGCTTGGTCGCTAGCCGCACATTCTGGCCGCGCTTGCCGATCGCCAGGCTGAGCTGATCTTCGTTGACGATCACTTCCATCTGGCGGTTTTCGATGTCCGTGATGCGCACCTGATTCACCTTTGCGGGTGACAGGGAGTTCGCGGCGAACACCGAAGGCTCTTCAGACCATTCAATAATGTCGATCTTCTCGCCGCGCAGCTCGCGGATGATTGCCTGGACGCGCGATCCTTTCATGCCGACGCAAGCGCCGACCGGATCGACGTCACGCTCGTTGGAAACGACGGCGATCTTGGCGCGCTCGCCCGGCTCGCGCACACACGATTTGATCACGACGGTGCCGTCGTAAATCTCGGGTACTTCCATCTCGAACAAGCGCTCGAGCAGTTCCGGCGAGGTGCGCGATACTTCGATTTGCGGGCCTTTTGATTCCTTGGAAACGTTGGTGATGACGACGCGGATGCGCTCGCCCTGGTTCCACTGCTCGCCGCGCGACTGCTGGCCCCGGGGCAGGATGGCTTCGAGATTTCCCAGGTCAACGATCATGTTGCCGCGCTCAAAACGCTTCACGAAACCATTGACCAGTTCGCCGACGCGGTCGATGTATTGTTCATAGACGTTGGACCGCACGGCATCGCGGACCTTCTGAAACAGAATCTGTTTAGCCGTTTGCGCCGCGATGCGACCCAGTTCTTCCATCGGCATGGGGAGCAGCAACGCGTCACCGACCTCAACTTCGTCACCGCCAAGTTCGCGCGCTTCCTCGATCGACAACTCAATCGAAGGATCCGCCACCGCTTCGACCACGACTTTCGAAGCCGAAAGTTCGAGGCCGCTTTCGGGGCTCCAATCCACCTGAATGTCTTCGCCGCCCTTGAACTGTTTCTTGGCGGCGGCGCGCACGGCTTCCTTGATCGCTTCGACTACCAACTCGCGATCAATGCCTTGCTCCTGACAGAGGGCTTCGATATTTTGCGCAATGCTAGTGCTCATTAAACTTCTTTTCAGCTCGCTTCAAAACGAGCGCTGTTCTCAGTCAATTTTTCTTCCCGGTTGCCCGCAGCTCGCTTTCCACGTCAGCTTCCAGGTTGGCTTTCACTATCGTTTCGAAAGGAATCTCCACTTGGCCACTGGTGCGATCTTCGACAATCACTTTGTCATCCGTGAAGCCCAGGATGCGCCCCCGAAAATTTCGCTGGCCGTTAATGGGCGAGCGTGCCTTGATCTTCGCTACGCTGCCGGCGAATCGCTCGTAATCGGCCCCTTTATAAAGCCCGCGCTCAAGTCCGGGTGACGAAACTTCCAGGACGAAAGCCGAGTGAATAAAATCTTCGACGTCCAGGACGGTGCTCAGTTGGTGACTGACCTTCGAGCAATCGTCGTGGGTTACGCCTCCGGGCTTATCAATGAACAAACGTACTATGGGACTGCCTTCAGGGCCGGCGACTTCGGCGTGAACCAGCTCAACTCCGTGGTCGACGGCCGCCTGCTCGGCAATCTCGCGCACGCGCTCTGCAACCGACCTTGAGTCCATGATGATGGCACAGACTGTCGGGCCACACAGATCAAAAGTCCGTGTACTGTCGCCCAAAAGAAAAAGTGGGCCAAAACCCACCGGACAGCGTATCCGACGATCCGAGCAAGCTGTGGATTATACGAGAAGGATTGGGCGGAAGCAAGCGGCGGTCAAGTTCAGAGTACCAACCTTAGTTGGGTTCTTTCTCGAACAAAACCCGGATGAAGTTGGTACTCTGACCGTCGGCTATACAAACGACGAAGTCCGCCAGAGAAATGGAGCCAGATTAGGGCTTGGCGCTGGGAGCAAAGTCCGCGAGCAGCTTCTGCGCTCTAAGCCCCGGGCTAATCACCGCCAGTCTTTGGGCCCAGTCATAGCCGCTAAAGACACCAACAACCTCGCCCTTTTCGTTGTAGACCGGACTGCCGGAAAAGCCGTCACGGGCGTTAATCTTGACCGACCAATAGTCGACACCCTTTAAGCTATACGCGCCATAGAAGGTCCCGCGGCTGATCACCCGGTCGCCGTGCGGGCGGGCAATCAGCATGAGCTTTTCATCCTTGTTCAGAGTCAGCTGAAAGGAAGGAGCGACAGTTTGTTTCGGAGTGCCGCAAACCTCCAGCAGGGCCAGGTCGGCGTTAACGTCGACTCCCAAGACTTTCGCCTGGCACCCGTTGGTGAAAACCCGCGCTTCGAGTTCGTCGGTGCGCGAAAAGCCAAGGGCCAACTTCTTGGACTCATCCAGGTCTCCGGACACGACGTGATACGCCGTCATCACCAGATGGTCACCAACCACGAAGCCGGTGGCGAATCCATTGGGACCCCAGTTCAGAAATGAAATCACGCGTTGCAGAGCATTGGGATTCTTCTTGGCGAACTCAAGATCCAGCGAGACGGTATTGCGTTCGTGCCGCTTGACCAGTTCTGAAGAGTCCTTTCCCAACCCCTGGACCGCGATCAAACAGAGGGTCAGTGCTGCAAATACCAGACTGCAAAGCTGTCTTTTCATTCAAGCCTCCTTGTAAGAAAACGAAGGGTCGCCCGTTATCGAAGCGATTACAACTCACACCACTACGGGGTCGAGCATCACTGATCGGGAATGAAATCCTGCACCACGAAGGGGATTCCCGGCCAGGTTCGGTTTGTCGCTGATTCGGCTGCGTCGTCGGTCCGTTGCCAGGCCGTGTGCTGGAAGGCTTGGCCGCGGAGGCTGACGCCTCCAGGATGGCTCACACTTCTATCACAGAAGGGTCGGCTTTGGAAGAGGCTCGGGCGGAGGTGACAGAAATCTGTTAACTACCGGGAAACCGGACGGACAGGATTCACAAGATTCACAAGATGAAAGGACGGGAGAGAAGATTGAGGTAAAGCCTGAACGTAATCCAAACCTGACCGAAATTCTTTATTGCTGTTTTTCGATTAGGAGGAAGCTAACTTCTTTTTGACCGTTTCACTGACGGTGCGGCCGTCGGGATTCTTGCCCGCCAGGAGGACCATTGTGGCCTTCATCACTGCGCCCATCTCTTTTATGGAGGTGGCGCCGGTTTCCGCAATCGCTGCCGCGACGGCCTGTTCAATCTCTTCAACTGAGGCAGCCTGGGGCAGGTAACCCTCGATGATAATGATCTCCGACAGCTCCTTGTCAGCCAGTTCCTGCCGGCCGCCCTTCTGGTACTGCTCGACAGAATCGCGGCGCTGTTTCACCTGCGAGCGGAGCAGCTTTGACAACTCCTCTTCATCCAGCTCGCCACCCTTATCGATCTCACGATTCATGATCGCCGCTTTCAACATGCGAAGGGTCGAGGTGCGCGCGGCATCCCTCGCTTTCATCGCGGTGGTCATGTCGCCGACAATTTGTTCTTTCAGACTCATCTTTTGTCTCGCTGCGCACGGATTTCAGAGAACGACACTGTAGCGCATCTCGGCAAACTTCACTAAGATGCAGGCCGTTGATTACTGAAGTGCTCGAGCGTGGCACGCCCATCTTGCGCGTGATTCACGGGGCAGGATGCCCGTGCGGCCTTCTCAAACGTTCCGCAGCTTTGGTTCGCATTATTAGCATGAATAAAACAAAAACGTTGGTGATCGGCCTGGCGCTGATCCTGTTCAGTCTGGCGCTAACCGTCCGCGCTCAATCCCCTTGTAAGAAGCAGCCGATCCAGGATTTGGCGAAGGCGATCGCCGGGGCCTATGAGGGTAAGACCCTCGGCACTCTCGATGCGCAGAAACCTTACGTGGGCAGAGTGCGAATCGTCATTGAGCATTCCCTGGCCGACGATAACGCCAAAGACAGATTCGTGATCAGATCGTTCACGTCTCTCGCCAAAGCCGAAAGCTGGTTGAAAAGCCGCGAGCATGAAGAGATGCCCGGCAGGGCGACGAAACCCCTCAAACGCTGCACGAATGGGATTTGCACCTACAATTTTGACGGCGGCATTGTTCACAACACCCTGTACCTGAAAAAGATCACCTACGGCCTTCGCACTGGATGCCCGTACATCCAGACGATCTATTTGCTCGACGGCGATTGAGGTTGCTCGTTGCAAATAGTGGGCAATAAGACGCGCTCCCTATCTTTCTGGCGTACTCACCGAAACTCGGCTAATATGGCCTCGCCATCTTTCACGCGGGCGCTCTCAAACACGACAGGCGCCAAATAGTTAGCAAAGTAATTCAGGTATGCCTCAGTCCGCCGCCAAACAATTCTCCGGAATCTTCGTTAGCTACCGCCGCGACGATAGCTCGGGCCACGCCGGCCGCCTGTCTGACAACCTGGTCAAGCACTTCGGCAAGGATCGAATCTTCATGGACATCGACACGATCGAGCCCGGTGAAGACTTTGTTACGGTCATCGAAAATGCCGTCGGCTCATGCGAGATTCTAATTGCAATCATCGGTAGGAATTGGCTCTCGGGCACGGGCGGAACCACGGGACGTTTGGATAACCCAAATGATTTTGTTCGCCTGGAGATTGCTACGGCGCTTAGACGTGACATCCGGGTGGTTCCGGTCTTAGTACAACGGGCGAGCATGCCGAAACAGCAGGATCTGCCTGACGACGTGGCAAAATTTACCCGCCGGAACGCCGTTGAGCTTAGCGACCTTCGCTGGCAGACCGACGTTGACCAACTCATCACCGTTCTGGAACGAGTTCTGGCCAAGCGGGAGGAGGCGCGCCTCAGCACGGCCCAGGCGGAAGAAGAAGATCATCAGCGAGAGGAATCGGAAACCCGTAAGCTAGAGGAAGCTCGCCGCCGAGAAGCGGAGCGAGAGCGTGAGCAACAAGTTGCGGCTGAACATTCTGCGAAAGAAGAAAACAATCGCAAGGTCGCAGAAGAACGCTTGCGCGCAGAAGCGCAAGAGCCGCCAGCGAAAAGCGCGCCGTCGCAACCTGCGATGGAAACGTTGCGCGCCCCAGCGTCTGAAAGAGTTTCTTTCGATCAGCTTTCAGGGGCGGTAAATCAGAACCATCAATCTCAGTCGCCTCCTTCTCAAAGATTAAAGCAAAGAGTCCTCCTCGCCGCGGGAGTAGTAGCGATAGTTTTCGCAGGGGCGTTGATCCTTTGGTTACCCCGCGGAACTTCTCCTCAGGACTCAATGGCGAATACCCAATCGAGCAATCAATCAAACAAGGCAAATAGCCAAGTTAATTCGTCTAATACACCAACAACCGCAAATATGTCTATGAACTCTAATAACTCCGCTAATGCTAGTGTTTCTCCAACACCGCTCATCGATGTCACAGGTACCTGGTACATCTCGTATGGTGATGAAAAGATCAGATTCAGCCAAAAGGGAGAAGTACTCTTAGTAAATCAATTACTTGTTAAACCGGAGGATGGTGGTCCTACACATTGGATGCGTGTAGTTGACGGGAAAATTAAGAATGACAAAATCACGTTTTGCTTAAATCAGAGTGAGACAGTGTGTTATAAAGGCATCGTCACCGGAAACACAATGAAGGGGACATCCGACGCCGGAAGCTGGACAGGTAAGCGTATTTCAAATATCGGCGCGCAACTCAACGTACAGGACGCAAGGTAAAATTAGTCTAATACCTCAGAACTATTTTCGGACTCGCGCCCAAGGGTTTCACCTGCGTCAATTCGGACGTTATCCCGCTTTGGTACTGAATGCTAAGATCAGCGACCGGCCTCTCACGGAGCCGGTAACCTAGCTTTGCCGTTTGATCGCGCCAGATACTCGCGCAGATACCTTCCCGTGTGTGACGCTTTCACCTTCATAATCTCTTCCGGAGTCCCGGTTGCTACTACATACCCACCCGCGTCGCCGCCTTCTGGTCCCAAGTCGATGATGTAGTCGGCGGTCTTGATTACGTCGAGGTTGTGTTCGATCACTAGCAGCGATCCGCCGGCATCGATCAAGGCGCGGAAGGCGGCCAACAGTTTGTTGATGTCGTCAAAGTGCAAGCCCGTCGTCGGTTCGTCGAAGATATAAAGCGATCTGGCACCGGCGCGTTTGGCCAGGTGGGCGGCCAGTTTCACTCGCTGGGCTTCGCCACCTGATAGCGTTGTTGCGGATTGGCCGAGACGCAGATAGCCTAAACCAACTTCATCCAGCACGCGCAGCTTGTTCACGATTTTTGTGATGTCGCGAAAGAAGGTGATCGCTTCGCGGATGGTCATGTTCAGGACATCATGAATGTTCTTGCCGCGATAGCGCACGTCCAGGACCTGCTGTTTGAAGCGCGTGCCTTTGCACTCTTCACAAACCAGCTCGACGTCGGCGAGAAACTGCATCTCGACTGTTACAGTGCCGTCGCCCTGGCAAACTTCGCAGCGGCCGCCGGGCACATTGAACGAAAAATGCGAGGGATCGAAGCCGTGCGCCTGGGCCTCGCGCGTGTTCGCAAAGGTTTCGCGAATCCCGTCGTAGACCTTGATGTAGGTCACCGGATTCGAACGTGGGGTGCGGCCAATCGGTGATTGGTCCACCAGGATTACTTCGTCGATGTGGTTCGCGCCTTCGATTTTTTGAAAGGCGCCGACGGGTCCCTGCCAATCGCCGCTCTCCTTCTTCAAACCGGCATAGATGCAATCATGAATCAGCGTCGATTTGCCTGAGCCGCTGACCCCGGTGACGCACACCAGCATGTCGAGCGGGATATCGACGTTGATGTTTTTCAGATTGTGCTCGCCGGCGCCGCGCACTTTGAGCCGCTTGAGCTGCAAAGGCCGGCGATGCTTCGGCTCTCTGATTTCAGACTCACCGCGCAGGTAACGGCCGGTCAATGATTGGGAATGCTTGAGCAACCCTGGAAAGTCGCCTTCATACATCAACTTTCCGCCGAGCTCGCCCGCGGCCGGCCCAATATCCAGAATGTGATCCGCGGCGCGCATCATGTCGGCGTCGTGCTCAACCACCAGCACCGTGTTGCCGATATCGCGCAGGTTGTGCAGCAGCCGAATCAAACGATCGTTGTCGCGCGGATGCAAACCAATCGAAGGTTCGTCGAGCACATACAGCGCGCCGACCAGAGACGATCCCAGATTGGTCGCCAACTGGATCCGCTGCGCTTCGCCGCCCGACAAAGTCGAAGCCAGACGACTCAGAGTCAGGTAATCCAACCCGACATCAACCATGAAGCGCAGCCGCCGGCGGACTTCGAACAGCACGCGATCGGCGATGGCCGACTGTTCGGGCAGCAACTCGAGCGAGTCAAAGAAAATCGCCGCATCCTTGATCGACAGAGCTGATACTTCCGGCAAAGTCTTGCCGCCGACGCGCACATCCCGCGCTTCCTGCCGCAGCCGCCCGCCTTCACAGTCGGGACAGAGCGTGTAACCGCGGTACTTGGACATAAACACGCGCACGTGCAGCTTGTATTTTTTCGTGTCCAGCCAGTCAAAGAAGCCGCGCACGCCGCTCCATTCACCCTTGCCGTTGACGATCGCGCGTTGTTGCGGGCGGGTCAGTTGATTGAAAGGAACGTTGATGGGAATCCGTTCCGACTTGCAGAACGAGCGCAGCTCCGTTTTTGCCCAATCGTACTGGGGCTTAGTCCACGGTTCGATTGCACCGTCGCTGAGCGTCAATCCCGGATTCGGTATTACGAGATCAAGATCCAGACCTATGGTGTTGCCGAAACCCTGACACGTTGGACACGCACCGTAAGGATTGTTGAAGCTGAACAGACGCGGCTCAGGAGTAGCGTAGATGGTGCCGTCGTACTTACATTCGAAGCCTTCGGAAAAACGGAGACTCATAGGCTCGGCGGCTGCAGTCTCAATTACTGCCCGGCCGTGTCCTTCGCGAAAGCAGCTTTCCAGCGAATCCACCAGGCGTTGACGAACGTCTTCCCGCGCCGTCAAACGATCGACGAGGACATAGACGTTGTGAAAGTCATCTCGCCGGTAATCATCCGGCGAAGCAAGATCGATTTGCTGTCCTTCGAATACTAACCGAGTGAAGCCGCGCTGCATCAAGCTCATCAAATGGGCCGTGATCATTTGCCGGTTTAGCTTCGCGGCTTCCTGAGGTTTGCTCTTTCGCGCGGCGGCCTTCGAAGCTTTCGCAATATCGCCGTTAGCTCCATTGAGTTCAATTTGGAGTCCGGCCTCCGCGGGAAAGAGAACAAAAAAGCGCTCGCCTTCGGTGAGTTGTTTGAGAACTTCATCCGCCGCTGATTCCGGCGAATCACGCTGGACCTCTCGGCCGCAGACGCGACAGATCGTCGTTCCCACGCGGGCGTACAGCAGTCGCAGGTAGTCGTAGATTTCGGTTTGCGTCGCTACGGTCGAGCGCGGGTTTCGCGTCGAGTTCTTTTGCCGGATGGCTATGGCCGGCGCAATGCCGCGCACTTCGTCGACGTCCGGCTTGTCCATGCGCTCGAGGAATTGGCGAGCATAGGCCGACAGCGATTCGACATAGCGACGCTGGCCTTCGGCATAGATCGTGTCGAACGCCAGCGAAGACTTGCCCGACCCGCTGACGCCGGTGACGACCGTCATCAGGTTGATCGGGATCGAGAACGAGATGTTCTTGAGATTGTTGACGCGTGCGCCCCGAACTTCGATGGCTTCCTGGGTCATGATTAATGCTTGCCAGACCGCACAGAGGAGAAATTGAGCGCCCTCGCAAACCACACATCTTAACTCGAATGGCGGGGCAAAGCGAAGGAAGGAGCGTAGTTCAGAGTACCGACTTCAGTCGGGTATTTAGTTCCCTGAAAAAGACCAACTGAAGTTGGTACTCTAAACTCCTGGACTTTAGGAGCAATTGCTTGGCAACAAGCCTGCCTTTTCGCTCATCTGACTGGCTGGTGTGACCCGACTCAGTTCCGTTGCTATAATCCTGTTCTCGTTGTTCTTTTAGTGGCACCGACTTCAGTCTGTGGTTCCGGCCGCGCAAGAGAAATTCACAGACTGAAGTCTGTGACACTCATAACCGTTTTGCTTAGGGAAAATACGATGAACTCAATCTTTAGAACTTCTCGCCGTTTGGTCGACGCTGGTTTCGCCGTCGCGCTTTTTGCGGCGCTCATCATGTTTACGGCCACGCAAATAGCGCGGGCGCAGCAAACCAGCGCGGATACCCGAGGGCCGGCGACAGCCACGAACATCATCCCGAGCACGCTGTCTCAGGCCCAGGTTGACCAAATCGTGCGCGCCTTCACCGCCAAAGAAACCCACTTTCGTCAGGCCCTGAACACCTATGCTTTCAAGCGCGATGCGCTGGTGCAGACAATTGGGATGGGTGGACAGGTGACCGGCGAGTATCATCGGGTGTCTTACTTCACCTTCGACGATCAGGGCACTCGGTTTGAAAAGATTAATTTTTTTCCGATGCCGACGCTAACCGAGATTACCATTACGGCGCAGGACCTGGAAGATCTCGGCGGCGTCAATCCTTTCGCTCTCGAAGCCGCAAAACTCAGCCAATACGGTTTCAAGTATGTCGGCAAAGAGAAGATCGATGAGTTGGATCTGTACGTCTTCGATGTTGGTCCGAGGATCGCTCCCGATCCCAAGAAGACTAAGGATCGATTTTTCCAGGGGCGCATCTGGGTTGATCAGCAAGACTTACAGATTGTGAAAGCGCGCGGCAAGGGAGTCCCGGAAGATAAGAGCAGCAGGTACCCGACCTTCGAGACCTACCGTGAACAGATCGACGGCAAGTATTGGTTTCCGACTTACACTTATGCGGATGATGAATTGACGTTTCCCAGCGGCGATGTCGTACGCCTGCGTATGTTGGTCAAATATTCCGACTTCATTGTTGGGCACGGCAAGGTCACGATCACAGAGATCGGCGACGCTCCGACCGAATCAAAGAAACCGGACATGTTAAAGCCTGACGCGCCGAAAACGGAATCGCCGAAAAATCAATCGCCTCAATCAACGCCCCCAAAGCGTCCCGCACAGCCGCAGCCAGAAACCAGTGAGAAGCCCGAAGAGGGCGCGCCGGCTGAAGGCGGCATACTCAACAGTAAGGCGATCCAGCTACCAGCGCCGAAGTATTCTGAGGAAGCGAAAAAGAACCGCGATTCTGGTGAAGTGCAGGTGCAGGTTTTGGTGGACGAAACCGGTAAAGTGATTTCGGCCGAAGCTACGTTCGGCCCTGAATCATTGCGAGCGGCCGCGGTTGCAGCAGCTAAGCTGGCACGATTCAAACCGGTTATCGTAGACGGCAAGGCCGTGAAGGTTTCGGGAATTCTTACGTATGATTTTGCAGCGCAGTAACAACTGTAGACTGTTGTGGAAGTCGCGACTCAAATTGCTCCGCTGCGAAGCAAGGACGGACTTGACGCGCCATGCGATGAAGAGATGACAGCTGTCTTTCATAACATCGCTACAGAATTCGGTGGAACCTTTAATGAGTTCACGGATGCTGCCGGAGCAACTAGTTACGATTGGCAGTTCCATCTTCCTCATGACCTTACCATTCAAAAAATGAGGAGGGTGATGCTCGGACTGGGATTTGCCGAATTCGTTAATCTTAATTTTAGGAGTCACCGTCCCACGTTGCCTTTTGATTTGGGCGGGTTCCACTGGAAAGGAAATGTTCGTGGAAACTGGTACCACATTGAGTTCAGGCCAACCAAGTGGCTTAGTGAGGAAGTTTATGCGGTAGATGCTCATTACGACGCCGATCGACCGAGTTTCGTTTTTCACAGAACCGCAAAAGGAAAACGGAAATGCGCGTGAGACTCGGGTGCACATGATCCGATCTATTTCGGCCGTCGCGGGGTCAGCTTCTTAACTCCCAATTCTTTCATGATCATTCCCTGAACTTGATCGACCAGTCTCTGCAAGTCTTCATCGCTGGAAACCCAGGCAGTATCAACCGGGGAGAGCATTACCATGTCAATCGTTCCCGGCCATGCTTCGCCGGTGCCTCTGCCCATCAACTGATCGCTGTTCTTGAAAGCAATCGGAACGATGGGCACGCCGACCTTGACGGCCATGTGAAATGCTCCCTTTTTGAACGGCAGCATTTCACCGGGTTGAGCGCGGGTGCCTTCCGCGCACACGCCAAACGAAATTCCTGAGCGGACGCGCTCTGTCGCGATCCGAATCGTCTCCACCGCGCGTTCCCGGTTCGATCTATCGATGGCGATGACATTCACAAAGCCCATTCCGTAACCGAGAATCGGGGCCTTCAGCAGTTCCTTCTTGGCGACCAAGCCCATGCGGCGACCGGTGTGAGCGAACAATGGAGCTCCATCAAGGTAGGACCAATGATTGGCAATGAAAATGTAAGGCTGGCTCGGATCGAGCAGTTCGAGCCCCTTCACGTCGACCTTCACTCCGCTCAGACGCAGCCAGGCGCGCGCTCCGAAGTCGGCAAACGGATAAACCCAGTCCGGCTTGTTGGCCAGACGCGCGATTAGCAGGATGGGTGGTCCGAGGATCAAGAGCAGCGCGCCGGCCACAAACCATGACCACCAGAACCGCAGTTGGCCGATGATTCGCGGCCCGCGTCTTATGCTAGACTGCGGCGCGTCAGTTCCGGTCCGCCCAATCAACTCTGGAGAAGGAATTTCAGGATGTATCTGCTGCAAAGTCATATAGGTCGCGTAGGTCCTATAGGTCGAATCGGTCACATTGTTTTCTTATTCGTCGCGCTTTCCCTCACGGCCCAGGCCCAACGCAAACGGGCCGAGCCTCTGAACTCTATTCCTTCACCGCGCTCTGTTTTCGGCTTCTCTCCCGGAGACGACCGCACTATCGTCGATTGGAAACAGATTACCGATTACTTTGCGCGCCTGGACAAGGCCAGTGATCGCGTTCAACTGCAGACCTTCGGTCAATCAACGCTGGGCCGGCCGATGATTGCCGCCTTCATCAGCGCGCCCGAGAATATACGTAATCTTGAGAAGTATAAAGCCGCTCAAGCGCGTCTGGCAGATCCACGTAAGCTGAGCAGCGACGCCGATCGCGATCAACTAATCAGAGACGGGAAAACCGTCGTGGCCATCTCCTGCTCGATTCATTCGACTGAGATTGTCGCATCACAGATGTCCACCCAACTCGCATACAATCTGGCGAGCGCGAATGACGAAGACACTCTGTCGATCCTGCGCAACACAATCTTGATTCTGATTCCATCGCCTAATCCGGACGGCGTCGACATCGTCGCCAATTACTATCGTCAGACGCTGGGCACGGCGAGCGAAGGGCGCGAGCCGCCTGAGCTTTATCATCACTATGCCGGGCACGACGACAATCGCGATTGGTTCATGCTCGATCTGAAAGAAACCAAAGCCGTCACGCGTCTGTTCTGGAAAGAATGGTTTCCGGAAATCGTCTATGACATTCATCAGCAGGGTTCGAACGGCTCGCGTTTCTTTGTCCCGCCTTTTTACGATCCGCCGAACCCGCATATCGCGCCTCTATTACTCAGGCAAGTTGGATTAATTGGCCTCAAGATGGCCGCCGACGTGACGGCCGCAGGCTTCCGCGGCGTGCTGACTAACGCGCTTTACGACACCTGGTGGCACGGCGGCTTTCGCACCGCGCCTTACTTTCACAACTCGGTCGGCATTCTTACTGAAGCCGCCAGCGCGCGGATCATGTCGCCCGCCAACGTCACTCGAGATCAACTTGCGCGCGGCGGTACGCGTGGGATGCGCACGGCTTTGGACGTCTCGACAAATTTTCCCGAGCCCTGGCCGGGCGGGGCCTGGCACCCGCGCGACATTATGCAGATGGAACTGATCGCGTGCCATTCAGTTTTGTCCCTGGCCGCAAACTATCGCTCGGATTACCTGCGGAATTTTTATGAGCTTGGGAAAGCAGGTCTTGGATCGATAGCACCCGCCCAGCCGATAGCTTACTTGATTCCCGCAGGCCAGGGTCGCGATGAAAATGTCGCTAAGATGATCGGTGCGCTCATTGAGCAGGGCGTGGAAGTTTATCGATTGGATCACGAGCTTCATGCGGTATCAGCAGCGCAAGACTTGGCGACATTACCTCGAACCTCTGACCGGGGCCCAACAACACACGAACTTCGCACACTGGCGATTGTAGCGGGGCAGATCCCGGAAGTTCCTGCCGGCAGCTACATCATCTTTCTAAATCAACCGTATCGCCAGAACGTGCTCGCGCTGTTCGAACCACAAGCTTATCCCGACCGCACCACTGCTACGGGAGACGCTGAGCGGCCCTATGATGTCGCCGGTTGGACTTTACCTATGCAGATGGGACTAGAGAGCCGGGCGGTGATTTCGATTAGTGAACCGGCTAGTGAAAGAAAGCTGACCCTGATTAAGAACGAGAACGAGGTACGGCGTGATCTCGGCCTGGCTCTTTGGACCTCTGACAAATCTCCGGTCGCGAATCCAATCAAACCCGGAATTCGCGTCGGCATTTACCAAAACTCGCGCAGCGGCAATATGGACGAAGGCTGGACGCGCTACGTATTCGATACCTTCAATGCCCCTTATCAGTCGTTGACCGATCTGACCGCCGAGAATCTACGGGCGCGTTTTGACGCAATTGTTTTACCCTCTGACCGGACGCGTGAACCCGCCGATCCTGAATCAGCAGACACGGCGAACGGTTTCAATAGCAACGGCGTCGCGCACCTGGCGCGCTTTGTCGAAGATGGCGGTACGGTGATTTGCTTTGATGGGTCCTGTGGGCCATTCATCAAACAATGGAAGTTACCCCTGCGCAACGTTCTCGAAGGAGTGCGTTCGACTGACTTCTATTGCCCCGGCTCGATTCTGGGCCTGAACGTCGACACTTCGAATCCGCTGGCCCTCACGATGTCCAAAGACGAAAACGCTTACTTTATCAACAGCTCGGCTTTCGAAATTGCCTCTGCCTCAGGACCGACGCCTTTCAAAATGGGTGCTGGAGCCAAAGATCCTCAGGTCATCGCTCGATATGCGAGAGAGGATGTGTTGCGCTCGGGCTGGCTACGAGGTGAGGATCGGATTAAGGACAAGATTGCGCTGGCCGAAATCCAAATTGGCAAAGGTCGGATTGTTCTATTTGCGTTTCGTCCGCAGCATCGCGGTCAGACCTGGGGCACGTTTCCCTTCATTTGGAATGCGATAAATCTGGCGAAGTAGGCAAAGCTGATGATGACCGGCTCAAGCCTTGCCGGGCCTGACTCAGAGTGCTATCTTCATTCAGTCAGATCCGAAATCTCTCCCCATTTCTCTCCCCAGAAAAATTAGGGTAGCGCAAGATGTTATCTTGCGCGTGGCTTAGCTGGCTTGTGCGCGCAAGTTAACAACTTGCGCCACACAAGCATCCCTATAGCGAACACCGCATCAAAAAGAAGTCGGTGTTTTAAGGGAAGCAGGCGCGTGGCGCAGTGTCTTCGCTTGCAGTCGCTGGCAAAGCCGCCCGGTCGAGTTCCGAGACAGGAGTCTTAATCATTATGAAGAGAATCGTCACCTTTGTGCTGCTGTGTTCTTTTGCGGGAGCGCTGATCCAGACTGCGAGTGCGCAGACGCGCCCACGCCGGGTTGGTTCTTCCTCACCGCCGTCTCAGCAGCAGCAACCTCAGACGCAGCCCCAACCGGACGACGCTTCGCAGACTGCGCGGCCGGCCCGCCCACCGGTGCTGGGAGGAGCGACCCGCGATCCCAACGAACAAAAGCCGGACACGACTAAGCAGAAAGACGCCGGGCCCGAGGAAGTTGGCGAAGGTGATGTCGTGCGGGTGGAAACGACGCTGATTAGCATTCCCGTCAGCGTGATGGATCGCGACGGCAAGTACATTCCCAATTTGACCAAAGACGACTTTCGCGTGTGGGAAGATGGCGTGGAGCAGAAAGTCGCGTATTTCGCTTCGACTGAGAAGCCGTTCACCGTGGCCCTGTTGATCGACACCAGCGGCTCGACCCGTTTCAAACTCGGAGAGATTCAGGATGCGGCGATTGCCTTTGTCGAACAACTGCGCGCCGACGATCGCGTGATGGTAGTTTCGTTCAGCGATAAGATTCGTACCCTGGCTCAGCCAACCAGCGATCGCAACACGCTACGAAATGCGATTCGGCAGACGGAACCAGGGTCCGGGACTCGTCTCTATGACGCGGTTGATCAGATCATTAATGAATCTTTAAATCGCGTCGAAGGACGCAAGGCGATCGTGCTGTTCACTGACGGAGTCGACACGACCAGCAAGCGTGCAACTTATGAAAGCACCGTGCGCGACGCCGAAGAACTGGATGCGCTGATTTATCCGGTCGAATACGACACCTTTACCGACATGGGGATCCTGGCGCCGGGCGGCGGCGGACCAAGCGGCAGTGTCATCATCGACATTTTAGGCGCCATCCTCGGGGGCGGAAATTCCAGCGGCGGCGGCAATGGCGGCGGCTATCCTTCACGACGCGGCGGCGGCAATGGTGGCGGCTATCCTCGCGGCGGCGGGGGCGGTGGTTGGCCGGGAGGCGGCGGTTCCGGTAACAGCCGGAATGAGTACGAGCGTGCCGATCAATATCTGCACGACCTGGCCCGCGTGAGTGGCGCGCGTCTTTACAACGCCGAGCAACAGAATCTTGATGTTGCTTTTCGTTCGGTGGCCGAAGAACTGCGGCGGCAGTACAGCCTTGGCTATTATCCGAAGAACGCGCCGCGTCCGGGCGAGCGACGTAACGTCAAAGTGCGCGTCAACCGGAATGAGTTGGTAGTGCGTACTCGCGACAGTTACGTTTTCCAACCGGGCTCAAACGCGACGGCCCAGAGCGGAAACAACCAATCAAGACCGCCGGTGCTGAAGAAGGATTTTTCCGGAACGTTTTAGGGTCTTCTTCTCTCTCTCCCGTTGGGAGAGGGCCGGGGTGCGAAGCTGACGGCGAGAAATTTCTAATCACTCATCGTGTTACCCAGGTCAACTCTCAATTCAAAGTAGGTTTGGGCTCAGGCCCTCACCCTAACCCTCTCCCAGCGGGAGAGGGAACCAGAAATCACACTACTGTCCCATCGGGAATCAACCCATTCTTCGGCACGATGATGATGCGGTCGCGAATGTAGTAGTTCCCGTTTGGTCCGTCTGCTTCTTCTACTCCCGCTTCATTCAATAAACGCACGCCCGCGCCAATGCGCGCGTTCTTGTCGATGATCGCGCGGCGGACAATTGAGCCTTCGCCGACTCCGATCCACGGCCGGCCGGCCGCCAGATCAGCTTGCATGTCTTCCAGAGTCTGGTAGTAATCGGCGCCCATCATGTAAGAAGCTTCGATCTGCGAACCGTTGCCGAGGCGGCTGCGCAAACCGATGAGCGAGTTGTTGATGTTTGCGCCGTTGATGATGCAGCCCTCACTGATAATTGAATGGCGAATCTCGCAGTTATCAATCTTCGATGGCGGCAGATAGCGAGAGCGCGTAAACAAAGGTGCTTCGGCATCGAACAGGTTGAACGGCGGAATTGCCGTCGTCATGTCGAGATTGGCTTTATAAAAAGCACCAATCGTCCCGATATCTTCCCAGTACCCGTCGAAGAGATAAGCCTGCACGTTGTACTTGTGGATGCTGCCCGGAATTACTTCCCTGCCAAAATCGAGACGCGATTTGTCTTCGGCCAGGACCTCCTCGAGCCGGTCATACTTGAAAACATAAATCCCCATTGAAGCGAGATAGGGCCGCGCCAGCGCTTCCTCCGCGCTCAGACCAAGGGTGGTGGTATCGACGCGCATTGCCTCTAGGTCTTCACCCTTTGGCTTTTCGCGAAACTCGATGACCTTGCCTTGGCTGTCAGTCTTCAGCAAACCAAATTCGCTGGCTGAGTCAGGCACGATTGGGATGACCGCAATCGTGATGTCGGCGTTGCTCTCTTCATGCCGCTTGAGAAACTTGCGATAGTCCATGCGATACAGATGATCGCCGGACAGAATCAAAAGCGTGTCGATGCGCCAGTCGCGTATGTGCGGCAACACCTGTCGCACCGCGTCGGCAGTGCCCTGAAACCACTGACCGCTTTCGGGCGTTTGCTCAGCCGCGAGAATTTCCACAAACCCGTCGGCAAAAGGCGAGAAGCGATAAGTCGTGGCAATGTGCTTGTTCAAAGACGCAGAGTTGTACTGCGTCAGCACGAACATGCGAATCACATCAGAGTTGATGCAATTCGAAATGGGCACATCGACCAGGCGATACTTGCCACCTAGCGGCACCGCCGGCTTCGATCGATCCCGAGTCAAGGGATGCAGACGACTGCCCGCTCCACCACCGAGAATTACTGCCAGTAAGTTCTTTCTTGAAGCCATAAGCGTTGGGGCGAAGGATATAGGGAAAGGGAGCGATTATTCAAGAGCTTGATTGAAAAGTGAAAAGAGGTATCATTCGGGATCGGGAGATATTCACAGGATGCAGCAAAAATTCACAGCCAGTATTTGGCAAGAGGATGAATGGTTCGTAGCGCAATGCGTCGAGGTTGACGTTGCGAGCCAGGGCCATACAGAAGATGAGGCGCTCGAAAACCTTCGAGATGCACTTGAGCTTCACTTCACGCCGCCAGTTGCGACGATTGCTCCCCAGGTTCGATCACTCAAGATCGAAGTCCGTCCATCTTCGTAACGGCTGATGAGCCCTCCCTCACGGTCGGGCTACTGCCCCGGCGACGCGTTATCATCATCTCGCATGGACTACCCAATTCGAAAAGCCACGCTCGCTGACCGCGCCGACATCGCCCAACTCATTCAAGACTCAGCCCGCAGCCTGAGTCGTGCAGATTATTCCGACGAGCAAATCGAAGGCGCGATTGCCACGGTGTTTGGCGTCGATACTAATCTGATTGTTGATGGGACTTATTTCGTGGCTGAGCGCGCTGGAGAATTGATTGGCTGCGGCGGCTGGAGTAAGCGCAAGACCTTGTTTGGCGGTGACCAGTGGGACACGCGTGATGCGAGTGAGCTCGATCCGAAAACCGACGCAGCCAAGATTCGCGCGTTCTTTATTCACCCTGAACATGCGCGCCAGGGAATTGCGCGAGCGATTCTTGACGTGTGTGAGAGCGAAGCCAAAGCCTGCGGTTTTAAGTCTCTCGAACTGATGTCTACGCTGCCTGGAATCAAACTCTATCGGCAGTGTGGTTATGAAGGAGAGGATCGAGTTGAACTCGAAGTCGGCGCGGGCGTGACGATTGGATTAGTGCCCATGAGAAAAGAACTATCGTGAAGAGGCAGCCCGATTGAACCTGCGACTTCGCGACATCGTATGCCAGAGTGGCACAGACTTCAGTCTGTGATTCTATTCAATGAAATCGTCATGATGATTGAAATCACAGACTGAAGTCTGTATCACTCAACGGAGGTCGCCAACATGTACTGTTCGTCATGTGGTTCAGCAGTGCCGGCCGGTTTGAGTTACTGCAACCGGTGTGGCGTCGATTTGCGCGCGAAGGACCCT
Source organism: Pyrinomonadales bacterium (assembly GCA_038210455.1). Lineage (GTDB taxonomy): Bacteria > Acidobacteriota > Blastocatellia > Pyrinomonadales > Pyrinomonadaceae > UBA11740. Next base: position 183,822 of record JBBQWP010000005.1, read on the forward strand.
GAAGTCGCCCGCCGGTCGGGACTCTCTCCTGACGCCCTCGTCCGGAGCATCGTAGTCGTCACTATCTTCGGACTCTTCGCGGTCATGATGCTGATGGCCGTGATGAGAGTGTTTCTGGAAGCCAACCTCGGACTGATTAGCGGGTTCGCAACGGCGGCCTTTCTTCTCATCCTCTTAGTCGACGCATTGTTCGCCGGGCTCCTGTTGAGTTCGAGGCGCGGCCAAAAGAAATCATCTGGCCTGGTCGAACTCAAGGCCGAGCTTACCCGGGAACTCGGCGCGGCACAGACGCACTCGCTTCGCGAACCCGCGCAAAGCGTTACTGACCACACCACGCGAACGCTGGAGCCGGTGCCCAGCCGGAGCAAGAACTAATTCAGGACTTGAGTTTATTGATTGAAGCGCAAGCTAAAGGTTGAACTCTAAACGGAGCTTACCAGCGAACCACCAAAATCCATTTTCCATTTTCGATTTGTCATCTATCATTGCACATTCGGAATCAAATCGACGGTCGATCTGAAATAGATGAACTGCGGTGAAAGATGACTAAAGGTCGACTTGAAGCGTTCAGCGATGGGGTGATTGCGGTCATCATCACCATCATGGTCTTGGAATTGAAGGTGCCGCATGACGCCAGTTGGCAGGCGCTGGCGCCGGTAGGCCCCGTGTTTCTCACCTATGTGCTGAGCTTTGTCTTCATCGGCATCTACTGGAGCAATCATCATCACCTGTTGCAGGTCGTCCAACACATTAACGGGAAAGTACTGTGGGCGAATCTGCATCTGCTCTTCTGGTTATCATTGACGCCGTTTGTTACCGGGTGGATGGGTGAAAACAGATTTGCCGCCGTGCCCGCGGCCATGTACGGCGTGGTGCTGTTGTTTGCTGCGATCGCATATTTCATTCTGGCCCGCTCGCTGCTCTCAATCCACCCGCCGGATTCAGTCCTGGCCACGGCGCTGGGCGCGGATTTCAAGGGCAAGATCTCTATGGTGATCTATCTTTTGGCGATTGCACTTGCGTTTGTCAGATCGTGGCTGGCCTGCGCGCTCTATGTCCTGGTGGCGGTGATGTGGCTGGTTCCGGATCACCGGATTGAGAAAACAATCGCGCATTGAGGAACCGATTGGTACTCGTTCGACCCTCGCCCGGTTGCTCGTACAAAAAACCTTGCATCATCGACTAGGTAGTGACAGACTCTGCCGTTCGCCTAACTCTCACCTTAGCGGTCGCAGCTAAGGTCTGGAAAAAAAGAGGAAACCTCATGAGCACAAGAAGCACATCGAAATCTGCAAAGCGTAAAGCGTCAAGCAAATCCAAAAGTACGACGAAGGCAGCCAAGCGATTAAAAACAGCCGCCTCGCCAAAGCGTTCGTCCGTGGCGACGGTTCCTAAGGGCGCAGCTCTCAAACCCAGACGACGCGCCAAGAAAAAGGGCATCGAGCGCGAGCACGGGCCGCGCAAGTGGTTATATCCGGATTTGGAAGCGGCTTATACCAAGCTCGTACCGCGCGCAGAGGCTGGCACGGAGGGAAAATCCGTTGTCCGGAAAGCGGCTAGACCGGCGCGCGGCACTCGGGGCGCTTACAAGAGCAGGTTACAGCCCGGTAAGGGCGAAGATGTGCTGGCCGACACTCCGCAAACGTTCTGGCTTGATCTCCTGGGAGAGTTTAAGCACCGCAAGGCCGCGCGGCATGCGACGCTGACAGCCATGGCCGGCGGCGTACCGGGGGCCGCTGTTCCCGGGCAAAAGAACTGGACGTCGCTGGGACCATCGGTTGTGATCCACGGACAAGCGCAAGGCCTTCCTTCGGTTGCGGGCCGCATCGCGGGTATTGCCGTGGCGCCCGGCGGAAAGCTGGTATATGCGGCTTCGGCCAACGGCGGCGTGTTTCGCACGGATGATGGAGGGATGACCTGGCGTTCGCTGATGGATGCTTTCGATCTTGACCCGACGAATTTGGCTACTACAACTCTCGCTTGCGGGGCCATCGCCATTGACGGAAATGATCCGAATAGAGTGTACGTGGGTACGGGCGAGGGCAACACCAACGCTATGTTCAGCTCGCGCATTGTAAATTCCCTGCCGGCATATCGCGGGGTCGGACCCGTGCGCAGTGACGACGGCGGGAACACCTGGAGTTTGGAGTCGACCGGCGCGGGTTCGCCATCGTTGGCTGGAAAGGCATTTTTTGCACTCGCAGTTGATCCGGCCAATCGAGAGAATGTTGTCGGGGCCACGAATGATGGAATCTATCAGCGCGTGCCTAAGGCAGGCGGCGGCGCGGAATGGATCAAGCGTCGCAACGGTATCCATTCCAGTGTCGTTGCGTCCGCCAGCGGCGCGACAAAATTTTTCGCGGCCGAGTGGGGAAAAGGCGTAGTCCAATCCTCAAACGGCTCTACCTGGACAGCATTGGGTACAAGCTTTCCGACGGGCAACGTTGGTCGCATAGAGTTAGGGGTGCAACCAAATAATCCGAATGCGCTTTACGCAATGGTGACGACAAAGACCGGCACGCTGCGAGGCGTCTATCGCCGCAATGCTTCTGGTGTCTGGAAGAAAATCTCAAATGCTCCCGATGTACTTCCGGCCGATAATGGTTCAAGCCAGGGCGATTATGATCTGGCGATTGCCGTGGATCCGGCGGACGCAAATCTGATCTATCTGGGAGGCAGTTACTTTAACGATCCTCAGTTTTGGCCCGCTTCGGTTTGGCGTTGCCGGGTTCAGGCGAGCGGTACGGGTTTCAAGATGGCTGCCGGCGATTCTATCGGCGCGCGGGCTCATGCCGACGTCCATGTTCTGGTGCATGCGCCGGGCGATCCAAATACTTTGTGGTTAGGCTGCGACGGAGGCGTCTTTGTAAATCGCGATCCACGCGCGTCGGACAACTTTGCCAGCAGAAACGATGGCCTGTCCTGTCTGTGCCCGAATTACTTTGCACAGCACCCGACCGATCCCAGCATTATCTTTTGTGGTCTTCAGGATAACGGCACAGCGCGGACCAACGGAGGCCCAATCTGGCGGCACGTCAACGGCGGTGACGGCGGTTATTGTGTGATCAATTGGGCGAATCCCAAACTGGTAATCGTCTTCGCCAACGGCACTGTTTACAAAGCTACAGACGGTGGTCTGGATCACGGATCCTTCAACGGCACGGATTTTCCCTGGTCATCGATGACTGAGCCGATTGTAACTCCACCTTTCAACCCAACTCGCCCGGCTGATGCCAATCTCCTGGCCCTCGGCTCCGGCACCAATATCTACGTTTCAAATGATTTCGGCTCTACCTGGCCGGCCGCGAATATTGTTCCGATTCCGACGAGCGGCACCATCTTCGCGATGAGGTTTGCTTCCGCGTCACGGCTCTTCGTGGGCACCTCGCAGGGCCAGGTTTTCCGCCTCGACCGAACGACGAGTAACTGGAACGTCAGCCGGTTGGATAACGTTGCCGGTGGTCCACTCGGGTTACATGGCCTGGTCTCAGACGTAGCGGTGGATTGGGCTGATCCGTCGATGGCCTCAATTTACCTTACCTTCGGAGGAGCGGGAGACAGGAGGCGTGTCTGGCACTTTGACGGTTCACGCTGGGAGCCGCGCAGCGGTACGGCCGGCAGCACGGGCCTGCTCGATGTCGAGCACAACGCGATCTGCGTGGATCGCGCCGCGCCGGACAACGTTTATGTCGGCGCAGACATTGGTGTGTGGCATTCTCCTGATCGCGGCGCCAATTGGGAACCGCTGCCCAATGGCTTGCCTGACGCGCCGGTTTTTGATGTACAGATTCATCCGACGCGGCGTCTGCTCCGGGCGTCGACCCATGGACGCGGAATCTATGAATATCAACTTTGATTCCGCTGCGCGCAAGTAGAAGAGAAGATCAGGATCTGCGTTTAGCGAAATATCCCGGCCGGTAGCGGAGCCTCAACTGCTGTTTGCGGAGGTCGGGATTAGTAATTTCAATGGCCATCTTGCGAAATGATCCATCTCGCTTCTTATTAGTCGACGAATAAGCCAGCAGGTATTGCGAACGGAGTTCCTGTTCGATCTCCTTGAAAGCTGCAGTCAAATCCTCCTGCTTCCTGGGAAAGAACGCGCGGCCGCCGGTGCGCTCGGCGAGATCCTTAAGCACGCCTTTCTTGATGCCTTCCTCTGATTTGTCGCCGATCCCAATCGCGTAGACCACAGTCTCAAACAGGATCGCTCGATCGACCGCTTCGCTCCGCAGCAGGCGGCTGCTGGTGTCAATTCCGTCGGTTAAGAGAATGATCGCGCGCCGCCGCTGGCCCACGCTGCGCGCCAGAACTTCTTTGCACGTCACCGCGACGGAATCCCAAATTGCCGTCGAGCCTTCCTGCGGCGGAGCGATGGTGCCCGGGCCTGAGGAAATGCCGCCAATCGGGGGCGCGCCGCCCAGGTATGACGGAAATGCCACCTCTACGCTTTCCAGCGCGTGGTAGATGCTAAGCACGTCGCGCGTCAAAGGTTGTTCCAGATGCGCATAGCCTTCGAACGGAATGATCGCCGCCTGGTCCTTGCTGGATCGAATCACGTTTTCGACAAAAGTGCGGGCGGCCGCTTTCTCGTCCGGCAGTGTGCGTTCCTCTGAACCGCTGACATCGATTAAGAAAGCGATGGACAGCGGGCGATCAGTCTCACGTTGAAACGTGAAAAGCGTCTGAGGCACTCCGTCTTCGAGCACTCGAATGTCGGCTTGCTGTAGCGTCGTCAGATAGCGATTGTTTTTGTCGGTGGCAGTGAAGAGCAGACTGGTAAGATCAGTTTCGGTGCGAATGACGTCGATGTCCTGGCTGGGGGGAGTTTGAGCCGCGCTGGTCAGCAGCGTACCCATCAGGCCGAACGTCACCAGTAGGGTACGGAACCGCTCGCGGTAGCGAGCGGGTAACGCAATCCCAAAAAGTCTCTTCAAGCGATAAATCACCCGGTCGCTACCGCTCCCGGTTCTGTAACCGATTTTCAGATCGTCCGCTATGCGGACTTAACCCACTTAATATCCCGCCGGTGCGCGTCCGTTGGCTTTTGCGCCGGCTGCTTCCTGCGCGATCTTCACTCCGACGCTGGCGCCAATGCGGGTGGCGCCGGCTTCGACCATGGCGCGCGCATCGTCGATGTTCTTGACGCCGCCGGAAGCTTTCACGCCAAGTTCAGGACCCACGACGCGGCGCATCAGCGCGATGTCCGCCACCGTGGCCCCGCCTTTTGAGAATCCCGTCGACGTTTTGACAAAGTCGGCGCCCGCGCGTTTTGCCGCCTGACAGGCGCGAACCTTTTCATCGTCGGTCAACAGGGCAGTCTCGATAATCACTTTGCAGGTCACATCGTATTCGTGCGCGACCTCGGCCACGGATCGAATGTCATGTTCTACCAGGCAGTCGTCGCCGCTCTTCAGGGCGCCGACGTTGATGACCATGTCAACTTCGCGCGCGCCGTCCATGATCGCGCGGCGCGCTTCGTAAGCTTTCACATCAGGCAGGGTCGCGCCCAGCGGAAATCCGATTACCGTGCAGACGGGAACGCCGCTGCCTTGAAGATTACAGGCCGACACGCGCACCCAGGTGGGATTTACGCAAACGGAAGCGAAGTGATACTGCGCGGCTTCTTCGCACAGCCGCCTGATTTCAGTTTCAGTGGCGTCGGGTTTCAACAGAGTGTGATCGATCAAACTGGCCCAGTCGCGCGCGGAAGCAGTCTGGCCCAGGACCAGACCGATGCGTGCGGCACCCGCATCGACAACCCGGTGCATCCGCTCGGGGCAGCGATGGAAACACTCCGAGGTGCAGCCGCACATCTTCGCCTGATCGAGACTCTCGCCATTCAGGCGCGCATAAATCACATCAGTGATCTGCTCGACCAGTTGCTCAAAATCGCCGTTGTTTGAATAAGGCATCTATCTACTCTTAGCTTATCAGTCCCCACTCTTTCAGCACGGACATCAACGTTGGCAGCGGATCCTGCCACAGCCAATCAACGCGGAGCCATAAACCTTCCATGACCTTGCTGCGATAGATCCCATCCTCCGGGATGGTGACCTGGGAATAGACTCCGTCGGCGTTGGGCTGATAAAAGTCAGCGAGCTCGCGGACCGGATCGATCAGCCAATACTCCATCACGCCGGCTTGCTCATATTCGTGGTACTTATCAACCCGGTCGCGGGCGCGACTATCGGGACTGATGATTTCGACTGCCAGATCCGCTGGACCATCGAGATAGGCATCGTGCAACTTGTCGAGTCGATCGCGGGTGACGAAGAGTAGATCTGGCTCGCGACCGGAGGGACGCGTTCTAAGCCTCATTTGAAATGGAGCAAACAAGACCTCCCCTGAATCGTTTGCTTCGACGAAAAACTGAAGCAACGCTGCCAAAAAGCTGAGAACTTGCTGGTGTGTCAAGGATGGGGGACTCATCAGAATTACCTCGCCATCAACCCACTCCGCATTAATGCCGTCCCCCCACTCGAGAAACTCTTCGTAAGTCATGCGAGGCACTGAAGTCGGAGTGACGGGCGATGGGGAAGGTTGTGTTTTGATTTCTTGCGCCATGTAGATCCTCTGCGAGCATATACTGCGTTGCCGAAAACCATTTTACGCCAACGCGGAGAGTTCGGCCAATCAGTTGAGAGTTCAAGCTTGAGTAGCGTCTAACGGCTATACTGCCGCTCGACCGCATCGATCTTGCCGACCCGCTTGCGATGGCGATCTTCGGTGAGTTCGGTGCCCAACCAGGCGCGCACGATGTCGCGCATCTCGGCGCTGGAAATCGTCTTGCTGCCGAGCGTGAGGACGTTGGCGCCGTTGTGTTCGCGTGAGTTGCGCGCCACTTCGGCCGAATAACACGCGGCTGCGCGGACGCCTGGAACTTTGTTGGCGGTCATCGCTGAGCCCACGCCGGCGCCGTCAATCATGATGCCGACATCGACAGTGCCTTCGGCGACAGCGCGCGCGACTGCGTGAGCAAAGTCGGGATAGTCAACCGCGCTTTCCGAGTTGGTGCCAAAATCATGAACGCGATGACCCAACTCAGCAAGAAAGGTTTTGAGTTCTTCCTTCATGGGAAACCCACCGTGGTCGGCGCCAAGTGCAACTGTCTTACTCTGTCTTGAGCCAGCGCGCGGAACGCGACGAACGATCTCGATACCACGTTCATTGATTATGTCCGCGGCCAGTGGAGTCAGCCGGGCCGCCTCGGCAATGCGCAAGACAGCGCCGCGCTCGAGACCGCGCACGTCGTCCTCTGTGATTACCATTTTCGCTGATTCGTCGCGCGTGACGGTGGTGCCGGACGGTGATGCCGAAGGTGTGGCCGACGAGGATGTGTTTGCGGGTGGCGCTGAGGTTGACGGCTCAAATTCGGCGGGCGCCGCCTTACTCAAAACGTCGCGCACCAGCGCGCGAACACGATCTCTGGTTGCATCATCCGCCATTATTTTGTGGCACAGACTTCAGTCTGTGATTTCAAGCCGGCAAACACAGACTGAAGTCTATGCCACTAAGCCAGCGACTCGTCGCGCAGATCCAATAGCCGTCCCGCGTACGCCGTCACCTTGCCGTTACTGACAGTGAAATCAACACGCCCGACATAGATACCGCTGCGCCCGACCTGAAAGATGACGGTGTCTTTGCCCGCGGGATTTTTTTGCAGCACGGGCGCCGGCATGAAAGTGTGCGTGTGGCCGCTGGCGATAAAGTCGATGCCCTCGACCTGGGCGGCGACTTGCGTGTCCCCAACTTCGTCCCCTCGCGGAGTGGGATAGTAACCGAGATGCGACATGCCCAGCACCAGAGTGCACCGCTCTTGTTCGCGGAGCAGTTTTACCGCCCCACGCACCGTGCTCACCGGATCGAGATACTTTAGCGGCTTGAAATTGTCGGGCGTGATCAGCCCTTCAGGCCGTATGCCCATGCCGAACAATCCAACGCGCAGACCACCGATTTGCTTCACCACATAAGGTTTGACTTTACTCTCCAGCGCGCTGCCGCGAACGTCGTAATTGGTCGAGACGATGTCGAAGTTAGCAAACGAGTAAGCTTTGGCCAGTGACTCAACCCCATTATCAAACTCATGATTGCCGATCGTGCCGGCGTCATAGCCGATCAGAGACATCGCCTTGTACTCAACCTCACCTTTGTAAAAATTGAAGTACGGCGTGCCCTGACAAACGTCGCCGGCGTCGATCATCAATGTATTCGGATTCTCCTTACGCACGCGTTTTACCAGGGTCGCACGACGCGCGACGCCGCCCTTACCCGCATAAGTCTTGTCGTTTTCAAGAATCGGATCGATCTGCGAGTGGGTGTCATTCGTGTGCAGAATCGTGATTAACGTCTCGCTTTTTTGGGGTTCGAGCAAGGGGGCCCAGACCGCCGCGCGAGCAGGCATATAAAGCGAGCGTAAGCCTTTCGGAAAAGAAAGCGATAAGCCGGCAGCGATTGAAGCGCCTAAGAAGTCTCTGCGAGTCGTCATTATTGGCGCACCTCCTCGGGAACTGGCGAAGCGGCCTTCTCCAAAGCAAAACGGCCATCGAGGGTTGACTTGATGGGCCGGCCCGCGGCGGTTTCGGATTTCACGTAATTCATGACAGCGTCGCGGAGAGTGATGCCCAACTCTTTCATGTTCTTGCCCTCGTGCAGAATCACGCTGATCTGATTCCCCCCGACCCGGTAGATATAATCAATCGTTGTTATCGTATAAGTCGCTTTCGGATCGATGTCTTTCTCACCGGTTGCGTCGCGGAGCTGCGCACTCACCAGTTCAGATTTGTTGTCCGCTGTGGTTCGGTAGGTGATCCGCGCGCCGGATTGAGCCTGGCCGGCAAGGACCAGCTGGAGGAGTTTCGTCAACTGCTCTCCAGTGACCTCGACTGTAATCAGAGCGTTTTCAAACGGCAGCAGTTCGAAGATATCGCGGGCCTTCAGTTCACCTTCGCCGATCGTTTGGCGGCGTATGCCGCCGCCGTTCATGATTGCCAGGACGACGGGTTTGCCAATCTTCAAACTTGCCTGGGCGCGCAGGCCGTCAGTAATAAAGTTACCCAAAGAGCCTGCGCCCACGCCCCCCTTTCTCAACTCGCCTTTCAGTGTTCCCAGCACGACTTCCAGCTCGCGCACCTTTGGACTGTAGACCGCCAGCATCTTGTCAACCGACTGGTCGCCGGGGATCGAAGCATCCACCGCAGTCTCAGTCGCTTTGGCGCGAACGTCCACGCCCGTCGCCGGCGATGTTTTAGGTGCGGGCTGTTGCGAGAGCGCACGGGGTGCGTTCGCCACCCACACGAGCAGCGACAGCAGCGGGATAGACAGGCCGGCAAGCATCTTTCGAGCAGATTTCTTCATATTCGATTCCTGACTGAGACTTGGTGAAAGCAAATATAACAGGCCAATGAGCCTTTGCGAATTGACCGACAGCGAGAGGTTCAATAGTATCTCGCAGCATCGGCGGTGGTGCAAACGACCATTACAGAACCGGGAGCGGTAGCGACCGGGTCTAAGACTCAAGGTGAATTTCAGTTTCTGCCAGCGACAATTTCTATCGCAGGTTGAGTGCATGACCCGGTCGCTACCGCTCCCGGTTCTGCACCGGCTTTGACGAGCAGTGGGCGCTGAGAGAAAATTGAAGTCCGATTGAAGGGAAAATACGTCTTGTCCACATCAGCAGCAAGAAGCATCATGTCAGAATTCAGCAACCCGAATCTGGAAGTCCTGATCCCAACCGAAAAGATTAGAGAGAGGATTAGCGAGTTGGGCGCAGAGATAGCCCGCGACTATGCCGGCCGCAATCCATTGCTGATCGGCGTGCTTAAAGGCGCGTGCCTCTTTCTGAGCGATTTGATGCGGGCGGCGGACATTCCCCTCAACGTAGAATTCATCGCGATTTCCAGCTATGGCGCAGAGATGCGCACCTCTGGCGAAGTTCGCATTCTGAAAGATCTCGACGTGGCCATCGAAGGCCGGCACATTCTGGTCGTCGAAGATATTGTCGATACCGGCCTGACGCTTTCGTATCTGCTGGCGAACTTGAAGTCGCGCGGCGCTGAGAGCGTGAAACTTGCGGCGCTGCTGGATAAGTACGAACGGCGAGAGAAGGAAGTCGCGATCGACTATCTGGGCTTCAAGATACCCGACAAGTTCGTGGTCGGCTATGGATTGGATTTCGCCGAGCGCTATCGCAACCTGCCATTCATTGCGGTGCTGAAGAATCCGGAAGAGGCGCAGATGGGACTGCCCATGAAAAGCCCAGACGAATAGATCTGCTCGCATCCAAAACTTTTCCTTCCCCTAAGCGTATTATCGCACTGGCGTGCCGGTGGTTATCAGCACGTCCACCACTATTCGTTTCTAATCACGGAGCGTCTTCATGAAATCCATTGCGCGCCTATTCTTCGCCACGGCATTCGTGTGGGCTGGGAGTATATCTGTCGCGGCCCAGACATCGCCGGTCGCGGGAAAATGGCAGGGTACGCTCACCATACCGGGACAGAAGTTTGCGGCCGTGATCAGAATTACTGAGCCTGCCGCGGGCCAGCTTACCGGCTCGCGATCTACCAGACGCGGGCGCAAACAATTTGCCGTTGGCCCACTTAACCTATGCTGATCGCGTTTTAAGTTTTGACGTTAATATCGGCGCACCGTCGCACTATGAAGGCGCGGTCAGTCGCGACGGCACAGAGATCGCAGGCAGTCTGGTTCAGGGTGGACAACCCCTGCCGATGAATCTGACGCACACGGACTTCAAGCCGGATGCGAATCCGGCTAAGCCCGCTATTCTGTCGAGTCAGGGCCGCAAGCTTGAACTCAAGCCTTGCGGTGTGCCAGGAGTCACGAAAGATGCTCTGTGCGGACATTACGAAGTCTACGAAGATCGAGTAAAGAACACCGGGCGCAAGATCCAGTTGTACGTCATGGTTCTGCCGGCGCTGGTCGAGAAGCCCGCGCCTGACCCGATCTCTTATCTTCAGGGCGGCCCCGGCGGAGCAGCCACCTCCGTCGCCGGCGCCTGGTTCATGCCGCGGCTCAATCGCACGCGCGACGTGGTGCTGTTGGATCAGCGCGGGACCGGCAAGTCGAATCCTCTGCGGTGCAACCTGCGCGGCGATCCAAACGAAATGCCCGGACATTTTGTAGAGGCGCTGACAACTGAATCCGTGCGTACGTGTCGCGCCGAGCTCGAGAAGATTGCTGACCTGCGACTTTATACAACGACCCTGGCGATGGCGGATCTGGACGACGTGCGCGCCGCGCTCGGTTACGACAAGGTGAATGTTTACGGTGGATCGTATGGGTCAACTACCGCGCTCAGTTATTTGAACTTCTATCCACAGCGCGTTCGCACAGTCACGATTTCAGGCATCGCGCCGCCGGACGGTCCGTTACCGCTGGCGTTCGCGAAAGGCGTCGAGCACGCGCTCAACCGATTGTTTGACGATTGTGCCGCGGACGACAAATGCAAGGCGGCCTTTCCGGATCTGCGTAAAGACTGGGCGACGGTCGTGGCAAATTTAAGCAAAGGACCCGTGACTTTTGACGCTCTCAATTACGCTTTGCGACGAAAGGAACAGGTAACCATGTCGCGCGAAGCCTTTGCCGACATGGTTCGGGAAGTGCTCTATAACCCGACCATCATCAGCCTGCTGCCGGCGGTGATTCATGAGATGAGCCAGGGTGATTTTTCGCATTTCGCGTTCTACGCTTATCAGATCAGACGTGGTCTTGATGCCGGTTCGGTTTCCGATGGCCACCAAGTACTCCGTCAGCGTGAGCGCTGGAACACGCTCGGCAAATGGCGGCAGCCTGATGCAACCGAAGACCTGGTCCTTCACAACTCCGGCGCCGACTGTGAAGAGGAAATATCCCGCGGGTAATGTGACGGAAAGGCGCGACACGCTGATGTTCGCCGAATTCGATCAGCGCATCGATCCGGCCGCCGTTTTGAAAACGATCAAGGTAATCGCCGGCCAGACTCAACTGTCCGTGAGATTGGCGTCGCCAAAGATCCAATTTGAAAATATCGTTCGCGCTGCGCGCTCAGGCGGACAGGATGTCCGCGCTCCGATACGTTGCCGCTTTATACCTGCTCGAGTTCTTTGCGGGTAAATTCATCTTCGACATCCCCGGTGTTCAGCGTTGAGGCGGGTTCGAAGAGCATCACTTCGCATTCTTCTTCGGCAAACGGCCGGTGCTCGACGCCTCGCGGGACAATGATCAGCTCGCCGGCCTCGATCCATTCTTCGCGTTCGCGGCCGTCTTCGCGATAGTCCATGCGGAACCGTCCCTTTACTACCAGGAACAGTTCATCTTCATTCTCGTGATGATGCCAGGTGAAAGGCCCCTGGAATTTTACTAGCTTCAGCAGTTGGCCGTTGAGTTCGCCGGCGATGCGCGGATTCCAGTGATCGTTGATGAGCGAGAGCTTCTGCGCGAGATTGATCTTGTGCATACGTTTTATGGAGTGCGGTAACTTGTTACCGCTTTTTAAGGTCGCGACTTGTCGCGGCCCACTCGCTGGGGCGACAAGTCGTCGCTTACCAAAGCGCTGACAAGTCGCCGCACTCCAAATTACTTCGCCAGGCCCATCTGCCACAGCATGAACGCATAATCAAACGCGGTCTCGTGAATCGCGTCGTAGCGGCCTGAGGCGCCCCCGTGACCCGCGCCCATGTTTACCTTCAGCATGAGCGGATTGTGATCGGTTTTCAGTTCGCGGATTTTGGCGACGAACTTTGCGCCTTCCCAGTAGGGCACCTGACTGTCGTTGAGCGAAACTTTCACTAGCATCGCCGGATAGTTCGCCGCGTGGACGTTGTCATAGGGCGAGTACTTCTTCATGTAATCGTAGGCCGGCTTCTCGTTCGGATTCCCCCACTCGATGTATTCGCTGGTGGTCAAAGGTAGCGATGCATCCAGCATCGTGTTCAGGACATCGACGAACGGCACCTGGGCCACGACAGCTTTGAACAGATCGGGCCGCATGTTGGTAACCGCGCCCATTAGCAAACCGCCGGCGCTGCCGCCTTGAATCACCAGCCGATCGCTCGAGGTGTACTTCTGCTTAACCATGTGTTCGGCGCAGGCGATGAAGTCCGTGAAGGTGTTCATCTTCTGCATCATGCGGCCGGCTTCGCGCCACGGCTCGCCCAACTCACCGCCACCGCGGATGTGCGCGATGACATAGATGACGCCGCGATCGAGCAAAGCCAGACGCCCGGCGGAAAACGTCGGTGACATCGGAATACCGTACGATCCGTAAGCATAAAGCAGCATGGGCGCTGATCCGTCCAACTTCAAACCATTCTTGTAGACTACCGACATTGGAATCTTCGTTCCATCCGACGCGGTGGCGAACACGCGTTCGGATTTGTAGTTCGCTTTGTCGAAACCACCGGGAACTTCGACCTGTTTCTGCAAGGCGGCTTCGCGGTTGTCCATGTTGTAATCAAAGACCGAACTCGGCGTGACCAGCGACTGATAGTTGTAACGCAGCACGTTCGCTTCGAATTCATGGTTGACGCTCAGGCCGGCAGCATAGACAGGTTCCGGAAACTGTATGCGGTGGTGTTTGTTCGTTTTGAAATTGACGATCTCGATTTGCTGCAAGCCATTTTCCCATTCAGACAGGACGGCGTGGTCCTTGAACAAATCGACTCCGTCTATCTTTACGAGTGGGCGGTGAGCTACAAACTCTTTCCAGTTCTTCTCAGAAGGATCTGAGACGGGCGCGGTAACCACGCGAAAGTTCTTGGCGCCTTTGTTGGTGCGAATATAGAAAAGATCGCCGCGATGCTCGACGTCGTACTCGTGATCGGGCTGGCGCGGGACAATGATTTTCCATTCGGCGTTGGGATTGTTGGCCGGAATGTAGCGAAATTCGGTGGAAGTCTTGCTGAACGCTCCCATCCCGATCACGGCTTTGTCGCGGCTTCGATTAACTCCGATGTCAAAGAGTTCGTCCTTCTCTTCATAAATCATTTCGTACTTGTCCGTGCCCAGCACGTGACGAAACATTTTGTCGTTGCGCTTGGTGACGGCATCTTCGGTCACATAGAAAAACGTTTTGTTGTCGGTGGCCCACGCCATGTCATCAACGCGTTCGATTTTCTCGGGCAGCAGTTCACCGGTAACCAGGTTCTTAACCTGCAAAGTGTACTGTCGATAACCGGTGTTGTCGGTTGAATAGGCCAGCAGCATGCCATCGTCACTGGGCGCAAAGCTGCCGACGGACATGAACTTCTGACCTTTGGCCATCTCGTTCAGATCGAGCAGCACTTCCTCCGTTGCTTTTGTGTTACCGGCCGCAGTGCGGCAATAGATCGGATACTGTTTTCCTTCTTCGGTGCGCGTGTAGTAGTAAAAGTTTCCCCAGCGATAGGGAACGTTCGTGTCCGTCTGTTTGATGTGACTGAGAATTTCTTTGTAGAGCTTGTCCTGCAACGCCGCCGTCGGTTTCATCACCGCGTCGGTGTAAGTGTTCTCTGCTTCCAGATGTGCGATGACTGCCGGGTTCGTCTTTTCGCGCAGCCAGAAATAATTATCGACCAGACGGTCGCCGTTAATCTCAGTAATCTTCGGTTTCTTTTCGGTAGGCGGGGGTTGCAGCATCATCGATGAATTTCCATCCTGGGCCGAGACTTTCATGAACGCAATGATCGAGATCGAAAAGAGCAAAAGGAACAGCAGGTATTTGTTTAGTTTCATGCGAATCTCCCGGCGAGACTATGTGGCACAGACTTCAGTCTGTGATTTCGTTTGTCGCGACCACAGACTGAAGTCTGTGCCACTAATTATGCTTGACGAACGCACGGCTCGTCAGTCGTGGACGGTTCAACCGCGCAGCGGATCGCCCCATCCTGATTGCACATACTTTCCATCCTTGACGATGCAGGGAACCGTCGGATCACCCCCGGAAAACTTGAGCATTTCTTTGCGCAGATCTTTATTGGTTTGGGCGTCATGATCAATGAATGTCATGCCCTTTGAATTGTAGTAATCACGCGCTTGCTGGCAGTAAGGACAGCCAGGTTTCGTATAAATAACCAGTGCCACTCTTTTGATTACCTCCGTCGGTGAAAATAGTTTAGCAGCTAGACGAGGAAGTTGCGAAGCGTGTATTGGAAGGAGCGCGGACATCCTTGTCCGCCAGCGTGCGCAGCACGCTCATCATGCCTGGGTACGGATTAGTTCGGTGAAGCCGGTTCGCGCTACGCGCTCAGGCGGGCAGGATGCCCGGGCTCCGGGCAGCAATAAAAAGGAACGAGCGTGCCTCAACACTCGTCCCTTGGCAGCATGACCAATAGGTTATCCGGATTTCAGCCCCTCCGGGTTGAAACTTTAGCCACGCTGATCTTTGGAGGGCGGCGACTTGTCGCCGCTTTTCTGAGCCCTTCCTTACGGTCGGGCTACTGCCCCGCGTTCTTTAAGCCGCTCTTACTCGGGCGGTTCCCGCTTGTCTTCCCGGCGGTCGCGGACATCCGTTCTCCGATCACGACGATCCTTTTTCACGTCCCGCTCGTCTTTCCGAATGTCGCGAGTGTCACCGGCGATGTCTCTGCGATCCGCGCGCAACTCCTGTTTCGACGCGCCCTCTTTCTTATCGTCGCGGAGGTTACGAACATCAGCCCGGCGCTCCCGTTCATCCTTGCGAACGTCCCGACGGTCGTGACGAATATCGCGCGTGTCGGTCCTGATGTCTCGGCGGTCGCGACGCGCGACTCTGCCTTTCGGTCCGGCCGCGCCGGCAACTCCGCATAACGTGGCGATCGTAAGCGACAACAACAAACGACGAAATATTAATATTTTCATCTTTCCATTCCTCCTGAAGTTTATTCGGTCCTCGGCTTGCGCAACATCCGCAAGCCTCCGAGTCCGCCTCCGAAGAGGCAGGAGGAGAGACAACACTGACTCGACGATGCTTGTCGAAATCCGCGTCATCTTTCGCGGCGAACCCCTTACCACGCGTTTAGACGCGGCACGGATGCTGGTGGACGAAATTTTTGACGGGAGACTATCTGAAACGCCGAAAGCAGCCCGAGCGTACAGTCTGGTGCACGTGAAAAATGTCCGCTAAGATGCAGGCAAAAATAGGCGCCGCCAGCTGCCAATGCGGGAATTCCGAAATAGCACTGTCCATCGCTAAAGGAAATCTATGTCTCAGATCAAATCAAAAAAGGTGACCGGTCTCAACCGGCGGCAGTTTCTGCAACGCAGCGCCCTAGCCGCCGCGGGCGCCTCTCGGTTGCCAAATAATTCGATCGGGAGCGCACTACTTCACGTTGGCGGGCCGCCAAAGCGAGTGCTGATTCTGGGCGCGGGCCTGGCCGGAATGGTTGCTGGATACGAACTATCGCAACTTGGACACAACGTAACGATACTCGAGGCCCGCATGCGCCCGGGTGGCCGGGTGCATACTTTGCGCGAACCTTTCTGTGACGGGCTGTATGCGGAAGCAGGCGCGGCGCGCATTCCCGACGACCATGATTTAACGCTGAAATACATCAAACTGTTTGACGTGCCGCTCGAGCCGATGTACCCGACCAAGCTCTCCGCGGTCCGTTTGGATGGTGGGCCAAAGCGGCTGGCCGGCCCGGAGGGTTTCACCGAAGCGCTCGGAAAAAACTTTGGGAGTGAGTTAGGCGGCAATCCTGCTCGCTGGTCCAAGATCAAAGGCGGCACTGATCTGTTTCCGAAAGCCTTTGCCCAGCGGCTGGCCGACAAGATCTATTACGGCTCGCCGGTCGTGCGCATCGAGCAGGATGCCAACAGCGTCCGCGCAGTTTTCCTCCACGGCAGTACTCCGCAAACTATTACCGCCGATCGCCTACTGTGCACGATTCCGTTTTCGGTGCTGCGTCAGGTTGAACTGCCCGCGAGTCTGTCTCAGGTTAAGCGAGACATAATCAGTAATCAGAGATATGACGCCGTGTCTCGCGTCTATCTGCAAGCGAAAAAGCGATTCTGGGAAGAGAAGGGAATGAGCGGGTTCGCGTTTACCAATGAAGCGGTGGAAATCTGGCAACCAACCTGGAACCAGCCGGGACCGCGCGGGATCCTGATGACCTATGCGCGACCCGGCGAGGCTGAGCGCATCGCGGGTCTGAAGGAAGCAGATCGCATTAGCTCGACGTTGACCCAACTCGACGGAATCTTTCCCGGGCTGCGCGAAAACTTCGAAGGCGGTACGTCAAAGGTTTGGATGGAAGATGAGTGGTCGCGCGGCGCGTGGTCTTTCGTCAACCCGAGAGATTTCGTCCGCATCACGGCGCTCGAGGGCCGCATTCATTTTGCGGGGGAACATCTTTCATCGTGGTCATCGTGGATGCAGGGCGCGTTGTGGTCGGGCCTCCGGGCGGTGAAAGAGATCGACGAAGCGGCGTAGATATCTTCTCATGCGCACCGTCGCTTTGTCGCGGTGCCTTGGTTCTAGAAGCCCGCAATGCGGGCGGCCTATCAATAGCCCACAGCGCGAGCTGTGGGTACACGTTCCCAACTGATACCCAGCTCGCGATCGCGATCGCATAATCGGAAATCGTCGGTCGCGAAACTGTATGTGTCGCCCCTCTGGGGCTTTGGTTCAGTCGTCGCATCATCACCCACAGCTTGCGCTGTGGGCTATCAATATTTTGTTGGCTTCGCCAACTCGTCGACTCAGGCTCCTAAATTACGATTCGGAATCAGCTAACCCTAGCCTCACCTCCCCAACTCAGATAGAATGCGCGACTAAGCCTATGATTGAAGTTCGTTAACTCCTCGACATGGAACAGCAGATCCAGTTTTGCACCACTGACGATGGCGTGCGCATCGCTTACGCCACCGTCGGCCAAGGGCCGCCGTTGCTGAAGGCCGCGAACTGGCTCAGCCATCTGGAATTCGATTGGCGCAGTCCTGTCTGGCGTCATCTGTTGGCCGAGTTTGCGCGCGATCATACCTTCATCCGCTATGACGAGCGCGGTAATGGCCTGTCTGATTGGAACGTCGCCGATCTCTCATTCGACGCCTGGGTCGAAGACCTCGACTCAGTCGTCGAAGCTGCCGGCCTGGATCATTTTCCACTGTTGGGAATTTCACAGGGCGGCGCGGTAGCGATCGCCTATGCCGTTCGTCATCCCGAAAAAGTTTCCCATCTGATTCTTTACGGCGCTTACGCTCGCGGTTGGGCCAAACGGGAATCAGCCGAAGAGATCGAGCAGAGGCAGGCAGCGCTGACGCTGGTCCGGCTCGGCTGGGGCAAGGACAATCCCGCGTTCCGGCAACTTTGGACTACGCTTTATGCGCCCGACGCGTCGCCGGAGCAGGCGCAATCCTTCAACGATCTGCAGCGCGTTTCGACCTCGCCGGAAAATGCGGTCACGCTCCTGAGCGTGATGGGCAACATCGACGTGGTGGATTTGCTGGCGCAGGTTAAGGTGCCCACGCTGGTGCTGCACTGCCGCGATGAAGCGGGAGTTCCGGTTGAAGAAGGGCGTTTGATCGCTTCGTCAATTCCGGGCGCGCGGTTTGTGCCGCTTAAGGGCCGCAACCATTTGTTGCTCGAAGGCGATCCGTCGTGGGGGGCGTTCGTCAAAGAGGTGCGGCAGTTTCTCGGCACTGAAGAAACCTCGGCGATGACTCAGATCTCAGAATCAAGCGATCCGATAAAGCCGAATTTGCAGCGCAGCGATCTGCCTGAACGTTACACAATCATTTCTTTTCTCGGCGTCGGTGGGATGGGCGAGGTTTATTTGGCAGAGGACACGAAGCTGGGCCGCAAAGTCGCGCTCAAAACCTTGCCGGCGGAATTCACTAATGACAAGGAAAGGCTGCGCCGCTTTCAACAGGAAGCCCGCGCGGCCTCGGCTCTCAATCATCCGAATCTTCTGACCATTCACGAAATCGGGGCCGAGGGTGGCGCGCACTTTATCGCGGCCGAATATATCGACGGCGAAACCTTGCGCGCGCAAATTAAGCACGGCGGCATGAAGATCGATGACGTCCTGGACGTGGGCCAGCAGACGGCGTTCGCTTTGACCGCGGCCCACGAAGCCGGCATCGTGCATCGCGACATCAAGCCGGAAAACATCATGGTGCGGCGTGACGGGATCGTGAAGGTGCTCGATTTCGGTTTGGCTAAACTGCTGGAAGACCGTCCGCGCGAGACGATTGATCATGAAGCCGACACCCGCGCGCTGGTTTTGACTGATCCCGGCAGGGTACTTGGCACTCCGGCATACATGTCGCCTGAGCAGGCGCGCGGTTTCGATCTCGACGCGCGCACCGACATCTGGAGTTTGGGTGTCGTGCTCTACGAGATGGCTGCCGGTCGCGCGCCGTTTCGCGGTGAGACAAAGAGCCACACCGTAGTTTCAATTCTGGAAACCGAGCCGCCGCCGCTCACGACACTCGCGCCGGACACGCCTGCCGAACTACAACGCATCGTCCGCAAAGCCCTGACCAAGGATCGCGACAGTCGCTATCAGACTGCGCGCGACTTGATGATCGATCTGAAGAATCTGCGCCGGGATTTGGATGTCCAATCAGAGCTACGACGATCTGCTCAGGCGGGCTCGCACAATTTGAGCGAAGGCGCCGCCATCAAGGCAGGCATCACGGCAAGCCCAACCGCGCACACCAATTCGATCGCCATTCTGGCGTTTGCGAATATGAGCAACGATCCGGAGAACGAATACTTTTGCGATGGGCTGGCAGAAGAGATCCTGAACGCGATGGCGAAGATCGAAGACTTGAAAGTGGCAGCCCGCACGTCGGCGTTTTCGTTCAAGGGAAAAAATGCTGAGGTTAGCGAGATTGCTCGCGCTCTGAACGTGAAGACCGTGCTCGAAGGCAGCGTCAGAAAGTCCGGCGATCGGCTCCGTATCAACGTGCAACTTATTGATGCAGCCAGTGGCTATCAAGTTTGGTCTGAGCGTTACGATCGCGCGATGCAAGATATCTTCGACGTGCAGGACGAAATCGCACTCGCAGTTGTCGGCGCGCTGAAGATGAAGTTGCTGGGGGAAGAAAAAGCTACGATCTTAAAGCGCTATACCGCGAACACTGATGCATATCAAACCTATCTGCGCGGGCGTTTCTTTTGGAATAAGCGCAATTCTGAAGGGTTTCAGAAAGCTCTGGAATCATTTAAGGCCGCAATCGATCTGGATCCCAATTACGCATTAGCTTACGCTGGACTGGCTGATTCATACGCCATGCTGGGGGCTTATGGAGTGTTGCCCGAGAGCGATTCCTACCCGCAGGCCAAAATGGCGGCCACTACCTCGCTAACCTTCGATCCAATGCTTGCTGAAGCCCACACTTCGCTCGCTTTGATTTTGCACAGTTATGATTGGGATTGGGCGGCGGCTGAAGCGGAGTTCAAACGAGCGATCGAGCTGAATCCGAATTACGCAACTGCTCACCATTGGTATGCAATGTACTTGACCAACCTGGGGCGGTTTGAGGAGGCAGAGGCAGAAAATAAACGAGCGCTGGAACTTGATCCGCTGTCTCTGATCATCAACGCCAACCGCGGCTTGATCTTTTTCGCCGCCCGCAAGTATGACGAAGCGATCCAGGCGTCGCAAAGAGCAATTGAGCTGGATCCGAGCTTCTATACCGCCCATGCGGACCTCGGCCGCGAGTACGCGCAAAAGGGCGAGTATCCTAAAGCGCTGGCTGCGTTCAAGCGAGCCAGAGAACTCGATGACGATCCAGCCGTAGTGGCATTCATTGGCTACACCCACGCCGTTGCGGGCAACCTGCGGGAAGCCAAAAAAATCTTGCGGGAATTGAAGGACTCGGCAACAAGAACTTATGTTTCCCCGTTCTTTATGGCCACGGTTTACACGGGGGTTGGCGATAGTGACAACGCCTTTGAGTGGCTGGAAAAGGCTCTAACGGCGCGATCCTTTTGGTTGCTGTGCCTGGGAAGCGATCCGGAATTTGACAGCCTGCGCTCTGATCGTCGATACGCTGGTCTGATGAGGCGCATTGGTCTGGCCGCCGGTGAGGAGCTACCAGGCGGATCTACCAGTGAAACAAAGCGAGCGCCGCTGACCATACTCTCTGCTACTCGGAGTCTCTCTGAGGCGCCAGCGGCCGCGACGAGCCTCGCCGAAACGCGCCCGACTTCAAGCGACCCTCAGGCCGGTGAGGGATCGATCCGTTACCGGGTTACGGCCCTGGTCGCGATGCTGTTACTCGCCGTCACGACGCTGGGCATCTGGTATTACTTTCAGAGGCAGGACACCGGCGCAGCCATCGAGTCGATTGTCGTGCTGCCTTTTGTGAACACTGGCAACGATCCGAACGCTGAATACCTTTCGGACGGCATAGCCGAGAGCTTGACCAACAATCTTTCGCAGTTGCCGAACTTGAAAGTGATGTCGCGTAATACAGCCTTTCAGTACAAGGGCAAGGATCAGACTGCGCCAAAGGTGGGCAAGGATTTGAACGTGCGCGCCGTCGTGACCGGGAGCGTCAAACAGCTTGGCGACCAGATCGTGATCAGTGTTTCTCTCGATGACGCGCTCGACAGTCGACACATCTGGGGCGAGCAGTACAACCGCAAGGTGGCAGACATTTTGGCTGTGCAGGAAGATATCGCCCGGGAAATCTCGGCCAAATTGCGTCTAAAACTCTCGGGCGAAGCTGAGAAGTACCTGACCAGGCGTTACACCGACAACGTCGAAGCTTATCAGCTCTACCTGAAGGGTCGATTCGAGCTTAATAGATTTACACCCGAAGGATTTCAAAGGGCCGCCGCTTACTACAACCAGGCGATTGCTATTGATCAATCCTATGCGTTGGCTTATGCGGGACTATCAGAGATCTACGGCGTCGAATCAAACTTTGGAGCCTCACCAAAGGAAGCATATCCGAAAGCGGAACTGGCTGCGAACAAAGCGCTGGCGCTCGATGATAGGCTCGCCGAAGGACACGCGGCCCTGGCGGAGATCAAGCTCTTCTACGCTTTTGACTTTCCCGCTGCCGCCAGAGAATACAAACGGGCGCTCGAACTCAACCCGAATTATGCCGAAGCGTATTCGGGATATAGCGGACACCTGAAAGCAATGCGCCGCTATGACGAAGAGATTGCCGAGGCGAAACGTGGGCAGGCGCTGGATCCGCTTTCAGCGTTCGCCAATATGGAGTTGGGAGAAGCCTATTACCATGCACGCCGGTACGATGAAGCGATTGACCAAATCACCAGGACATTGCAAATGGATCCCAACCTCGTAGGCTTTGCTTATCATGTGCGCGCCCGCGCCTACGAACAGAAAAAAATGTATGCGGCAGCGATTGCTGATTGCCAGCAGTGGTTGAAGGGGAATCCAGATGGCGAGCAGGCTTTAGCCACGCTCGGCCACATATACGCGGCGATGGGAAATCGTCTCGCGGCGCAAGATACGCTGGAAAAATTGCAGTCGATTTCAAAGCAACGTTATATCTCGTCGTATTGGTTCGCCGTGGTGTACGCGGGACTGGGCGACAACGATAAGGCTTTTCAATATCTGGATAAGGCTTTCGACGAACGATATTTTCTGGTCATTTGGATAAATGGCGATCCGCGACTGGACAGCCTGCACTCCGATCGCCGGTTTGCGGATCTCTTGCTTCGCATCGGTTTGCCGCAATAGGTTTCGCGGGTGATGAACGCGTAGCGGCTTCTTGTGTAGATCGGTCGATCACGGCCTCAATCATCGAATGGTAAAAGGCGCTGACAGGGATGCTTGTGAAGGGTTCGCAATCTGATCGCGTAGAGCATGCAGAAAATCCTAATTATTGGTGACGCAGTTGCTCCCACGGGTTTTGCGCGCGTGATCCGCAGCATTTTTGAGCCACTGCACAAGGACTTCGAGCTGCATCAGCTGGCCACGCGCTACGATGGCCGTCCACACGATTATCCGTGGCAGTTATATCCGGCGAGCAAGGGCGAGAGTGTCTACGGCTATGATCAAATCTTGCCGCTGATTGAACGAATTCAACCGGCAATTGTTTTCCTGCTTTACGATATTCCGTTTCAGCCTGTGTATCTGGAAAGACTGCGTGAGGCGTCACCCAATCTGAAGATCGTCATGTACTCGCCGGTTGAGTCAGGGCCGATCGCTCCCGAGTTGACGCTTCGGCTTCAGGGAGTAACGCGGTACGTTTTGTTCACCGAGTATGGCCGGCGTGAAATCGAATCTTCGCTTCAATTTGTTCGACAAGATGATCCGGGCTTTCAATTTCCCGCGCTCGAAGTTATCCCGCACGGCGTCGACAGAGATCGTTTCTATCCGCTCAATGGTGACGACGCCGGCGTTGAAGCGATTCCCACGCGCAGGTTGATTGCGAGAAGAAAGTTGGGTTTCGACGATCCTGATCACCTGCACGCTTTCATCGTGCTCAACGCTAACCGAAATATGCCGCGCAAGCGAATCGACCTCACCATACAGGGCTTTGCCCAGTTCGCGCGCGATAAACCCGCCAATGTGAAACTCTACCTGCACATGGCAACTGCGGACACGGGCTGGAATGTAGGAATCCTCGCCAAGCGATACGGAATTTTCGACCGGCTGATTATGAGCAAGGCGGACAATGCCCAGCCCGAGTTTTCCGATGAGCAACTCAATCTGCTCTATAACGCTTGCGATGTCGGACTGACAACCACGACGGGTGAAGGATGGGGAATGGTCAGTTTTGAGCACGCGGCCACGATGGCTGCGCAGATCGTTCCGCGCCACACGTCGCTCGCGGATCTCTGGGCCGGGGCAGCAGAATTTGTTGAGCCGGTGATGACACTCACTTATCCCGGCAATCTCACCGAAGCCCACATGGTCACTGCGGATGGCGTGGCCGCCGCGTTGCAAAAACTTTACGCCGACCGCGAACACAGAGAGACCCTGGCCGCTGCCGCTTACCGCAACGCAACCAGGACTGAACTTAACTGGAATTCAATAGCCGGACAGTGGCGGCGCCTTTTCGAAGAAATCCTCTAACCAGGCAAAGCGCCGGATTATTCTGAATAGAGTCCAACCGTTACAGCCATACCCGTGTTTGTTTCGGGAATAGTGACGCTGAAGGCCCCGTTCTCCTGGGCAGGTGCAAAGCTCACCGTGACGCTCGGCTGATTATCATAGTAAGGCAGGTCTGCGGTTCCCTGCGGGTCGATGTTACCGCAATCACCCGAATCCGAGCTGGCGATCGAATAGAAGGCTTCAACGGCGGTGTTGTTGAATAAGTTCATTGTTCTCTCTCCGTTTGAGTAGGCCTACTGGGTTACCAGGCAGGCAAATAGAAGGCTATTCGGCCTTGACGGCCATCTCAACCTGCATGCCCGGCTTGGTGTTCTCGATAGTGACGGCAAAAGACTCCGCCGGCGCTACGGGCACGAAATTGACCGTAACGTTTTGCTGGTTGTCATATGCCGGCCAGTCTACAAAACCGTCGACCGGGATAGTCCCACAATCGCCTGAGCCTGGATACGAGATGTCGTAAAAAACCTCTTGTCCAGTTTCATTGACAAGTCTCATGAGTTTGCTCTCCTGCTGATTAGTTTAGTGGTATTGATTCAAGCCACGCGACTACGCTGGCCTAGTGAATGTCTTTGCAGCGCGCGCATCCTACTAGAATACGCAACGCAGTAGCAAGAAGAATTGCAGAGGTTTACCGCGGTGCGTCGGAGTTGCCGACCCGAGTGGCGCGGGCGGCCCGCCCTTGAATCACGCGCAAGATGCCCGTGTCACCATCGGCAGTAGCACATCGCGTTGCGGTTATGCTATTAAGCTCAGTCGCTTAATTTGATTGGAAGGAATGAATTCTAAATGGCGCTGATAACGGCCAACGAACTAAAACGAAAACTATTGATCGGCGTTGAAG
Organism: Pyrinomonadales bacterium; assembly: GCA_038210455.1. GTDB lineage: Bacteria > Acidobacteriota > Blastocatellia > Pyrinomonadales > Pyrinomonadaceae > UBA11740. The sequence goes on from JBBQWP010000005.1 coordinate 208,665, forward strand.
GCCAGCCCTTCGTAGTCCTGGAAGTTTTCTTTGCGTCGCCGACGGCGCGGGGTGCGGCCACGATGGTCCGCACAAAGTTGCGGCACCTGCTGACGGGCGCGGTCTTGGAAAAGAGTTTCCGCGCCACCGAGAAGTTTGAAGAGCCGGACGTTGAGTTGGTGCCCGCGTCTTTTCTTTATAGCGACGCCCACGGCTTTCATTTCATGGACGAGAAGAGTTACGAACAGTTCACCTTTAGCGCCGATGATGTTGAGCCGGATCGTGGTTATCTGAAAGAAGGGGTCTCCCTGCAGGTTTTGAAATACAACGGCGCGCCGGTTTCGCTGCAACTTCCGCAGTATGTCGAGCTGGCTGTGTCGTCAACTGAACTGGGTATGCGCGGCGACACTGCCGCGGGAGGAGCCAGCAAACAAGCGACGCTCGAAACCGGACTGGCCGTGCGCGTGCCGCTCTTTATCAAAGAAGGCGAAGTCGTGCGCGTGAACACTCAGACGGGCGAGGTTGCGGGTAGGGCGTGAACTAAGTGTTATTGTTAGATCAGCCGTTCATACAAGGTTCGCAGACAAGCGAATGACGAATATGACTAACTAAGTGAAGAGGAGCAAAAGATGGCGTTAACAAATACGTTGGCAGGCAGGAATCTGGGAATGATCTTGCTTGGTCTGTGGTTGATTCTCACTGGACTGCTGCCACTGCTTAACATGAAACTCTCTCCCACGGTAACTACTGGTTTGGCCGTCCTTGGCATCGCGGCAGGCGTATTGATTCTGCTGCGCCGTTAGGCTGGCGACGGACAAAGGTTTCTCATCAACAACTTGATGGAAGACGGCAACGTCTTCACCCGTCACCGTTGTGCTCAACTGGACCGCCGACTCAAAGCGATGACGATTGCAACTGGTACAAAACTTGGCCGCTACGAAGTCCGCGCAAAGATTGGCGAGGGCGGGATGGGCGTGGTCTATCGTGCGCGGGACGAGAAACTGAACCGCGATATCGCGATCAAGGTCTTGCCTGCCGCTTTCTCAGATGACGTTGAACGGCTGCATCGCTTCGAGCAGGAAGCTCAGGCTGCCGGCGCGTTGAATCATCCAAACATTCTGTCGGTCTATGACGTGGCCACGCATGACGGCGCTCCCTACGTCGTTTCGGAATTGCTCGAAGGCGAATCGCTTCGCGACCGGCTGCTAAGCGCGCCCATAGCGCAACGCAAAGCGATTGACTATGCCATCCAGGTCGCCCGCGGTCTGGCCGCCGCGCACGAAAGAGGCATCGTCCATCGTGATGTAAAGCCCGACAATCTCTTCATCACCAAAGACGACCGCGTGAAGATTCTCGACTTTGGGCTGGCAAAGCTGGTCGAGTCACTCGCTGGAGATAAGGCGCAAACCGATGTGCCTACGCGCAAGGTTCACACCGATCCCGGGACCGTGATGGGAACCGTCGGTTACATGTCTCCGGAACAGGCGCGAGGCGGCTCGGCCGATCCCCGCTCGGACATTTTCTCGTTCGGTGCGGTGCTCTACGAGATGGTCACGGGCCTACGGGCTTTCCGCGGCGACTCCGCGGTGGAAACGCTCAATGCGATCTTGAAAGAAGAGCCGAAGGAATTTTCGGCCACGAATCGCAACCTGACCCCGGCGCTGGAGCGCGTAGTCTGGCACTGTCTCGAAAAAAGTCCTGAGCGAAGATTCCAATCGGCGAAT